>NZ_OZ248474.1:0-712502 GCF_965234455.1 Zwartia lucis
CCTGAGAATCAAGAAGTTCCTGGGCAACAGCGAGAATGCCGTCAAGACGCAAATTTGGTGCGCCGTGTCGACTTACGTGCTGATTGCCATCGTCAAGAAGGAACTTCAAATTAATGCCTCGTTATACACATTGCTACAGATATTATCGGTGTCGGTATTTGAGAAAACTGAGCTTTCAAGCGCCTTTCAGGGCGATGCACTCACATCTGATTTACTCGACTCCGCTAACCAATTGAATTTATTCGGAAATTAACCGGACACTACTGATTTTGGATATATGACAATACATAACAATTCAGTATCAGTTCGTTTTGACGTACTGTGTGACTTTATCTCGCGTGCTTTTGTCTCAGTGGGCTTACCTGAGCAAGATTCCAAAAAAATCGCGCGTTTAATGGCAAGCGCCGATCTGCAGGGATCTGATGGTCACGGCGTGATTCGTTTGCCGCAGTACGTCAAGCGGATATTGGCAGGTGGCATTAATAAGCATCCTAAGATTGAAGCCCATTCCATGGCGCCGGCTGTTGCGGTGGTCGACGGAGACAATGGCATGGGGCACTTAGTTGTCTCGTATGCCGTTGAGTTGGCGATTGAAAAAGCACGTACCCAGGGCGTTGCTTGGGTTGGCACACGGCGCAGTAATCATGCGGGTCCAGCGTCTCTCTATGCCACCATGCCAGTTAAACACGACATGATTGGCCTGTATTTTGCGGTAGGCAATGCAAACCACCTACCCCCATGGGGTGGTATGGATATGCTGTTGTCAACGAATCCCATTTCAGCTGGCATCCCTGCTGGCAAAGAAAACCCCATTGTGCTGGATATGGCTACGACAGTGGCCGCCTATGGCAAAGTCAAAGCAAAAGCCAAAGCCGGACAAATGATGCCGGAGGGCTGGATGATAGACCGGCAAGGCAAGCCTTTGCTCGATCCAGCCCGCTCTGAAGAAGGTTTTTTATTACCAATTGGTGGTTACAAGGGCTACGGATTGGCCTTGATAGTCGGTATTCTGGCGGGCACCTTGCAAGGTGCCGCAATGGGTAAGGACGTAATTGACTTCAACAAAGACCATGTCACGCCAACGAATACCGGTCAGAGTATTTTGGTGTTGAATCTTGCCGCCTTTGGCGGTGTAGACCTATTTAAAGGGGCGATCGATACCCTGATTCGTGACATCAAGGGCTCACAGAGACTGCCAGATGTTGATCGAATCTGGTTGCCTGGTGAACAGAGCCACGCTCGACGGATGGATTACGCAGAGCATGGCATTCCGATTGCAGCTGGTGTGGTAAAGGAACTTGGCTTGCTATCGCGCGACCTGGGAATACCTGGTTTGATTGATTAATTGATTTCAACGTTATCTGGAGAAGGCAATGAGGGTATTAAAAAAGATTGCATTGTTTGCACAAGCCGCTTTGTTAACAGTGGCTTCCTGGGGCGTGATGGCGCAAGCAAATTATCCTGATAAGCCTATCCGCATGATTATCCCGTTGGCGACGGGCAGTGCCGTGGATAACGCTTTGCGTTTGGTTGCGCAAAATATGGCAACTAGCATGGGGCAGCCGATTGTGATTGAAAACGTTACGGGTTCCTCGGGTTTGATCGGTGCAGATCGCATGCTAAAAATGCCCGCTGACGGCTATACGATTGGCGGAGTCAATGACAGCGTACTGACTATGGTTCCTCATATCAATCCCAACACGACCTTCAACACATTAAAGGATTTTGCCCCGATTTCTTTGATCGGGACGATCGAATGGGGCGTGGTTGTTAAGGCGGACTCGCAATTCAAAACCCTTGAAGACTTAGTCAAGTTTGCTAAAGAAAATCCCGAGAAGTTAACGTTTGGGTCGGGCGGAGTCGGGAGTCCCCAGCACCTCGCAATGGCCCTGTTGATGCAGCGCGCGGGCGTCAAGCTTGTTCACATTCCCTATAAGGGTGCGACCCAGGCTGCAGTCGGCGCCGCAGCCGGAGAGGTCGATGTATCCTTTCAGGGTTTGGGTACAGTTGCCGCGTTGATTAATGGCGGCAAGTTACGGCTGTTAGCGTTATCGACCCCTAAGCCTCTGACTCAGTTTGCGGGTGTTCCAACAATGGATCAGTCAGCATTTCCAGGATTTTTCTTTAACTCTTGGGCTGCCATGGTCGCTCCCGCAAAAACGCCTAAGGCAATCATTGAAAAGCTCTCCGCCGAAGCCCGCAAGGCGATGGATAATGCCGACACGCGAGATCGTTTTGCGAAGCTCGGCATCACCATTCGTGGCACAACGCCAGCAGAGTTTGAAGAAGCTTTAAAGAAGCAGTATGAGCTATACGGTAAAGTCATTAAAGACAACAACATCAAAGCTGAGTAAATAAGGGTGTAAAGAAATGGCCGAAACTTTAAAACACGCAGTGCTTCGCCCCGATCAAATCAAAAGTCATGATCGGGGTGGTGGCGCCAAGACTATTCCTTTGGTGACCGCAGCTACCGGCGCAAAAGCTTTTATAAATGGAATTACAGAGTTCGGACCGGGTGCTGAAATTCCATTTCACAGCCATAACTGTGAAGAGAGTGTCATTTTGCTTGAAGGTGAGGCCTTTCTGGATATCGCGGGCGAGGTCCATGAGGTCAAAGCCCATGACACCACATGGATACCCCCGAATGTCTCTCACAGGTTTCGCAATAAGTCGACCACCCTGGGTATGAAAATACTCTGGACCTACGCTTCACCGATGGCAACGCGGACATTGACAGAAAGTGGCGAGACCCGCTATATCGCAGCTGAACACAATAAGTGAGTGACAACGTCAGGGCATCCGCCCTTGACCGTTCGGGCACTCAAATCAAGCAACTGCTGCCCAAGATATCGGGCAATCGCACGCATACCGTACAACCCAGCTGCAGCTTCAGCGTCGCTGTTGTAGTTGGTATTAGTATTGACATCGTAGGTGTAGACCTCACCTGCCTCATCAACAATAAACTCAATGCCGGCGATCCCTATCCCGTTTTCGGAGATGAAACGCTGATAACGCTGGATGATGGGGTGGTCAAAACCCTCGATGATCTGAAAGCGCGGTGCAGGCGCTTCGGGAGCTGTTTCGCCCACCGGACAAAAAGCATCACCGATCTGGCAGACATCCGCTGGACAGAGTTCAAACCCTAGCGAGGTATCTACTCTCACGGCATAAAGGAACTTGCCGCCTACGAACTCGACGCGCGTAATGAAAGGCTGCGGTGCGCGAATGTATTGCTGGATCAACGTGATGCCGTCGACGGAGGGCTCGAACTGCACGCTGTTTACATACTCTTGGAGGGCATCGATATGATGGAAAAGTTTTACGCCCAGCCCTTTGCCTGCGCGATTATGTTTGGTGATGAATGAGCCTGTCATCTGGCGGGCGGCTTCGATGATGTGCTGCTTGCCGACGGCAGCGATAGTGCGAGGGGTCTTGACCCCGTCATTCTGCAAAGCAACATACTGTGCGACCTTGCTAATTTCAAGCTGCAGGGCGCGACTGTTGTTCACAACGCGCCGACCGTGTGCCTCAAGCCAGGAGAGCACTGCTGCCGTGTATTCGGGCGCGAAGCGGTGATCGCGCGTGTGCGATGAAGCACTCATCCGGTTGTAGAAAACGCCCTCAGGTGGAGGCACAGACAAATCTAGTTTGCCTTCGTCCAGAAACCACTCCTCGAAAGGTAACTCCAGCTCCCGAAAAGCTGCTTGCAAAGGCTCCACCCAAGCGGAGTTCTCATGAATGACATAAATTTTCGACATATCTCATCTTTACGATGCCGGCTATACAAATGCTGTCCGGAACGGCATATCCGGACAATTCAACAGCTTAATAAAAACGCATTAAAACCAAAACTATATTTTTACAATTTCTTTATAACCAATCAGTCTAACAATGCACATACGACCGTTATCAATGCATACCGAGCACATTGTTTACATGCCAACAAAATTAGGTATAGTTAATGTTCCTATTTTCTTTTTGACTTATATATGAATAAGCTATTTAGATCTTTTTTATTGGGGACCCTCACTGCCTTATATTTTGGGGCTTCTTATGCAGAGCCTTCTATGCAGCCATTCTATGAGGCGGTTGGAAAAATCATTCCTAATGGCAAGCTAGGGCAAGTCATCAAGCAAGAAAAGATCAGCACACCAATTAAAGGTGCGCAAGCATGGCGTATTGCCTATATTTCGTCCGATATTGCAGAGCGCCCAACGATTTCAACAGGTTTGCTTGTAGCGCCGGTGGGTCCAGCCCCCATAGAGGGACGTCCTGTACTAGCATGGGCGCATGGCACAACAGGCACAGCGCAAAATTGTGGACCGTCCCAAGTGACCAATCCTGCTGTTCCATTGAATCAGTACTTCTTAGTAGGGGGTAATTCGTGGACGGATTATGGCATTCCAAACTTAGAGGAGTTTATTAAAGAGGGCTATGTTGTTGTAGCAACTGACTACCAAGGGTTGGGCGGCGGCGGTAAGCATCAATATGCAGTAGCTGGAACCAACGGTCGCGATTTAATTAACTCAGCGCGTGCGGCAATTTCCATAAAAGATACTGGGGCCAGTAAGCGCACTATTTTCTATGGTTGGTCGCAAGGTGGCGGAGCAACAATTGCCGCTGCCAGCTCAGGGGACTACTTAAATAAGAAGGGTACTGTGACCGATGATTTACAGGTGCTAGGATTTGTTGCCATGGCCCCTGAAGATGCCGCGGTGATGATCCAGAATGGCACCAAGGATCAGGCGTCTGCCGATAAAGCCATTAATGGACTTATTCAGTTATTTTCCGACAATGTATTTAATTTCTCCCATTTTGCAATGACTATGTGGGGGACTCAAGCGGCCTATCCCAATCTGAAGCTCAGTGATCTATTCACAGATCAAGGTTCCAATGTTATTGATCAAGTGTTCTCGAACAAATGTATGCATGTGGTTTCAGATACCCTCAATTACACCTACGGCAATCAGTTCAAAACACTTATAAGTGATAAGCCAACCAATACGATGGCTTGGGTAAAAGCCCTCATTGATGGCAGCGTCTTACCCGTTAAGCCGGTTGCGCCGGTAGTGATCTATTGGGGCACGAAAGATACCGCGGTGCCTCCAATCATGCACGAACTTTATCAAAAACAAATGTGTGGCATGGGTGGCAATATCGAGCGCATTCAATTGCCTGGGGAGCAAACGCATTTCTCAACTCCTGGGGTTTCTGCTCCGATGTACCTTAAATGGGTAAAGGATCGTATTGCTGGCAAGCCCGTACTAAACGGTTGCCCTAAAGGCTAGAAATAGAGTCAGACATCCTAGGCCCTGGACGTTTCCGCCTCGGGCCACCACTGAATATAAGCTTTTTAAAACCTCCTGCTGGAAAATTATATCTACGCATACTTCTAATCTACTGCTTTGAACCCTCAGTAAGTCGACGTCCTAGTGAAACAGCATAGGGGGCTGTTCTAGCAGGCAACATCGGGTCAGCCGCTCCCTCAATCCCTGGGGGCATTCTGTTTGGATCGAAGGTAACATTTAAACAGGGGCCACCAGCGTCGGCTGAAACCGAAACAATTTTAAGGACGCCTAATGTCAGTTTTTTGCGTCCCTCAGGAAGAGGGATGGTCGCGTTAGTGAGGATATCGCCAGGTTCAGCTAGCTCAAGATTGAAATTAAAAGCCGCATTACCACTCAGGACACGCTGACGTAAATCATCAAACAGAAAATTAGGGCCTTTTGTTTTTGCTTCTTCTTCGGTCAAAGTTCGTACTCCACCGACAGGCTCGAAAATCCATTTACCCCACACCTTTTCTTTTTTTTCATTAGAGAAGCCAAATCCATGCACGCCCCAATAATTTGTTGACACGTAGCTGGCAGGAACAGGTTGGGAAGCATAATATTTCCCTTGAAGCAGTACTTCAGGATTTGCCTCCACAAAAGCCTTAACTTTTGCTTGATCTACAACTTTCGTATGCGGATCGGGCTGCAAGGACTGCAACCGACCAAACAACTGTTCTGGAGTGGAGGACCCAAATACGGGCGCTGAAATATTACCCATTTGCCAAACCTCGTTGTTAGGCAAATTGAATTGCAGCGCTAAATTGCGTTGTGTTTTGGTGTTATCGCCAGCCTTTGGGTTTGCGCCACCCACAGAAAAACGCACGATGACGGGGATGGAGCTACCACTAAATGCTGATGAACTTGAAATTTGTCGACCCGCAGCGCTGCCGACAAACTCCCCCATCGCACAAACTCCCTTAGCCCCAGAGCGACGAAAACCCTCAAACTTTCCGCTGGTTGCCTCAAACTGATCAACCATTTTGCTGGGATCAGGATTAGCGTGGGCTATGGTTATAAAAGTAACGCTCGGCAGCAAACAAACTAAATACGTAAAAAAATATTTTGAAGTTTTCATATAAATAGGCTCATAATTATGGCTGACGATTTAATCGTACTATCAATCTAAGCCGGATGTATAGATTTCCATTTTTGAGCCACAAAACACATAAGAATTTCTTTGTCATTGTTTATTGCTCTGTAATTTTTATAATAAATACATTTCAAAATAAACTTAATTTTTCTACCTAACTTTGTAAGATCAAAATATGACTACCGATAAAGACAAAGTAGAAAACGTTGAGGGTAGCTCACGCAACACCGTTGTAGAAAACATTCGGGTTGAGTCGCCTGATGACTGGGTGCGAGAAACAAAACCTGTTTATTGGGATGCTTCAAAAAACGCCTGGATTTTGACCCGCCACACTGATATTGGCCTCGTACTGAGAGACTCTCGTTTTGCTGTAGAAGCCCCCTTTGGTAACAATGCGGGTCAGGATGCTGCCGGTGGGCTCATGGCAGAGATACTTCAGGGATGGCTTGTTTTTAAAAATCCTCCAGAGCACACAAGATTGCGTCAGGTTCTACAAGGCGCTTTTATGTCGCGACCGATTGAAATGATGCGACCTAGTATTCTGGCGATTGCAAATGAAGCTTTGGACAAGATTGGTACGCGCAGTGCCGTTGATCTGATTGAGGAGTTTGCAGTACCGGTTCCGGCGACGGTGATTAGCGACTTGTGCGGAGCTAAACGTGAGCATGCACACAAAATATTACGCTGGGCCGTTGAGCTACCCAAAGCAGTGCTCGAAGGGCAAAAAGAAAAGTCACAGAAAGAGCTCGCCGACTGTGTGGAGTTTTTTCGTCAGCTTGTACATGAACAGAGAGTAAACCCTGGTTCAAACATAACCTCCGTGATGATAAAGGGCGGCAAAAGTGCTGACCCTTTTACAGATGATGAAATTATTGCAACGTTGGTTTTGATATTAATTGCAGGTCACGAGACGACTGCCATCACGCTTGCCAATGGCATTTATGCACTGCTTCGAAATCCAGAGCAGCTTGCGTTGTTGGAACAAAACAAAAAACTTATACCTGTCGCAGTAGAGGAATTTATGAGGTTTGACGGACCCGTTTCAAACCTCATTCGCATTGCCCATGAAAATGTAGAAATCGGTGGGCAGCAGATTAAAAAATTTGATCGATTGCAACTCAGCATCTACGCGTCCGGTCATGACCCTGAAGTTTTTAAGCATACGGATTTTGACATTACAAGACAGAAAAATCATCACATGGCCTTCGGGAAAGGAATTCACTTGTGTCTAGGCGCTCCCTTGGCCAGGCTCATGTCATCCGTTGCACTGGAAGCTCTTCTTGACCGATATAAAAATTTGCAACTTCAACCAGACGCTTTCGCCTGGAATGAGGCTGATAATCCAAGACGTAAAAAATGCTTACCCGTCTTGATGACAAAAAGGTAAAGAATGTAAGCCACACGGCGCTAATTCCTTCATGCCTTTTATCAAAATGACTGCTGCATTTGTGCCTGATTTTAATAACGCAGAGCAACTTTTAGGGAATCAGGCTCAAAAAGAGATACGCTGCGAATACCACTAAATGCACTGCACCTTGAAGTATCGTTGCACGACCTACCGCGATCGTTAGGATGCTAAGTAAAAAAGTCAGTCCTAAAAAGGTCATACCTAATGCATCGATACCTAAGCTTATGGGCAAATCGAACACGACCGAAACGAAGGCAACGGCTGGAATCGTGAGCCCAATACTTGCTAGCGCCGAGCCGATAGAGAGGTTTAAGCTGGTTTGTAGGCGATTATTAAATCCAGCGCGTGTTGCGGCGACGCCCTCGGGAAGCAAGACCAGCAAAGCGATTGCAATTCCCACGACTGCGCGTGGCGCACCCATTTCCTCGATTGCGAACTCAATAGACGGGCTTAAGGCTTTGGCAAGGAGAACCACTAAGATGAGCGAAATCAGCAATAGAATGCCGCTGACGAGTGTTTTTGCATTCGAGGGTGTTGGGATATGACTGATGGGATTTGCAGATCCGGCTTCGCTTTGTTGTAGAAAATAATCGCGATGTCGAATCGTTTGTACGAAGACAAAGATACTATACAGTACTAAAGACATCGCACCGGCAAATATCAATTGACTGTCTGAAAAGGTAGGACCTAATGTCGTTGTTGTAAAGTTAGGCATCACTAGGGTCATAACTGCCAGTGCAATCAAGACAGTCAAGCTCGAATTGCTGCCTTCAATGCGAAACGATAAAACGCGGTGCCGTAAGCCACCTAAAAATATCGATATCCCAATAATCCCGTTCATGACAATCATGATCGTGGCAAAAACAGCATCGCGTGCGATTAATGCACCGTCTTCACCTGCCGACAACATAATTGAAACAATTAAAGCGACCTCAATAATTGTGACGCATAACGCTAAGACAAGCGTACCAAAAGGTTCGCCTGTTTTATGCGCAATCACTTCGGCCTGATGGACCGCATTGATGACAGCAGCGATCAATAGCACTGCAACTAAGAGGATTTGCCAAAGAGACTCAGGATATGGGAGCATGGTGAAAGGTTGCGTCTCGATTGAATTTAGTCCGGATGAAAATAATGCGGGAACTGTTAATTAATCAGCACTGAGGGCGAAGGCGGGATAGAACCCGGCACTTTGCTTAGCGTGAGAATCTCAGAAAGCAAGACGAGCACTTCGCGTGATCTACTTGTTCGCTCGGCCGGAATTGAGTATGTGTTGCCACGATAGAAAACCTTAGCGACTGGGAGTATCCAGGGATTGTTTTTAACCACATCAAATAATGGTAACGACGACTCATCGTCGTTTAAATCATTGACCATGCCTGGCTTGGTCACAAAAAAATCAGAATTTTTAACTTTGATTATTTTAGGGTTGGGTTGAAGCTGTAATGAAACAATGCTGCCTAAAAAAGCGTAAATATTTCTTGGTGAACGCAGCTTGATGACAAGGGTGTGTTTCTCGCTGTTCGTCGCCCCAGGCTTAGAGAGATCACCAATTAAATTGTGTGGAATATCTGAATTTTTGTAATGTGGATTACAAAACGCAGAGTCATTAAACTGATTTTCTAGCGCTACCTCTCTTTTATTTTTAATTAAACACATTCTTGTGACGGGCGTGATACGAACGAACTCATACAAACGTGTCTTATTGCGTTTGTCATTCACAGGCACCAGTCTGACATTCGGGATGGTATAAAAAGGTGTCACTTTATCTAGATTTTGCGAAACAAAATTAAGATTTATTGGCCCGGACAAGACCTCTCTCTGTGTCACCACTTCAGTTTTGAGACCGCTATCGATCAAACGATAAAGAATGCGCTGAAACTCAGCATATTTTGGACTCGCTGGATCATTCTCCCAATGATGGATCACATTATCGTCACCATCACGGATCTGCACGTTTTCGATTACCAAGGAATACAGAACAGACTTTGGACCTGCGCTGTTATTAGTCAGACTGTTGATGTCCTCTGGCTTTAGATCAGTCAAAAATGACTGCATGAAAGACTGATTATCGAGAGATGATTGCGTGAAATTAAAGCTGTTGTTGACTCCAAAACCAACACTCGGAGCGTAGTATGATCCGGCATTCGCGGCAGCAGACGAAAAAAATCCACCTATGCTCGCTGGATTAGCACTCATTATGTTGCTCGAAACCCCTACCGATGAAGCAATCGTACCCGAACCAACGACCGTAGGCATGTCTAAAAACGTCATTGGTAACTGTTCGGATGCCCTGATGACATTGATCAGAATATTATCGTTGGCATAGCCCTCTAACACTTCGCGATAAGACGACGACATCGCCTGAAAGGAAGTTGATCCCGTCATACCGCAACCAGTCAATAACGCAGACAAAAATGTTACAGAGCAAACTGCCTTAATCGAATGATAGTTTCGCTGGATCAAGTTCATCAGAGTGCCTAAAGTTTAAGAATGACGAGACGTCTTTTACAGACGATATTAAAACCCATAATCAATGGCTGATTTCGCCAAATTTTAATCGTCACCCAAGGGATTCTACCTAGCCCCGAGATTGATCTTTTCTTTTAGCATCAGCGGCAGAAGCAAAATAATCTTAACGTATTAAATATAACAATACTTAGCCCAATGATTGACGCTATTTCTGCTCAGACGCTCAGTCACCCAGATCTGGAGAAGTTTATGAAACTTATACAACGCGCAACGCTCGTCATGGCCGGTGTTCTGACCCTTGGTCTAGCCACTACTGCATATTCACAAACCGTGATGCGCAACAGTATCTCTGTCGCACAAAACTCGCATCAGGGTGTGGGGATTGATGTGCTCGCCCAAGAAGTAGAAAAAGGCACAAAAGGCCGCATCATTATTAAAAACTTTTATTCAGGTAGCCTAGGTGGTGAAAGGGAAAGCATTGAGTCTGTGCAGTTAGGCACGCAGGAACTCACGGGCACAAGCACTGGACCAGTGCCAAATTTTGTGCCTGCCGTTCGTATTTTAGATATCCCATTTTTATTCCGTGACAAAGCCCATGCACGCGCTGTCCTAGACGGCCCCATTGGTCAGGCAATGCTCAAAGAGTTTGATAGTAAAGGCTTCAAAGCACTGGCATGGTCTGAAAATGGTGTGCGACACATGACCAATAGCAAGAGACCCGTGAACGGACCCGATGACTTAAAAGGTCTAAAGATGCGTACCATGGAAAACCCCGTCCATGTGGCGGCATACAAGGGTTTTGGGATCATCACAACTCCAATGGCTTTCCCTGAGGTTTTTACCGCCTTGCAACAAGGTGTTGTGGATGGTCAAGAGAACCCACTTTCAGTCATTATGGCGGCAAAGTTTGACCAAGTACAAAAGCACATGACCTTGACAGGTCACGTCTACAGTCCCGCCATTTTTCTAATGAACAAAGCAGCCTTTGACAAGTTGTCACCCGCTGATCAAAAAGTATTCTTAGATGCGGCCAAGGTTGCGTCACAAGCTCAACGCGCCCGCGTTGATCAAGATGATGCCAATGGTGTAGCTGAGCTACGCAAGAAAGGCATGTTAGTCGTCGAAAATGTCGACAAAGCTCCCTTTGTCGCAAAACTTAAACCGGTGAATGCTCAGTTTGAAAAAGAATTTGGCAAAGATAAGATCGACGCCATCCGTAATTACAAGTAATTGAGAGTGATCTGACATGGGCGTAGCGCGCAAGTGCTACGCCCATTCTTTCTGGATTCAGAATGAAACAGTTTTTGTTTACGTTAGAAAATCTGACCACCCGTTTCTCAACCCTAGTGGCCTGTTTAATGATGGCGCTCGCCGCTACGCTTGGTATGTTTCAAGTCATCATGCGGTTTGTGCTGGAAATACCTGCTGAATGGACAGAGGTTCTCATTCGCTTCAGTCTGATCTGGATGGTCTTTATGGGGATTCCCTATGCCTTTAGAGCCGGGGCGATGGTCAGCGTTGATGTACTGGCACACTGGGTCGGCCCACTCGGTAAGCGCATTCTTTCATTTTGTACTTGCGTCGCGGCACTCATATTGGTGGTCACCATCATTTGGTGGGGCTGGGACTATGCGACACGTGGACGCATGCAAAGCGTGATTGGTCTCGAGGGGGTCACTATGTTTTGGGCTTATTTAGCCCTCCCCGTTGGTGGACTCTTCTGTATCCCCGCGATTGTGGCGCAGTTTTTTGATCCTCAAAATAGTGAACTGGAGGCTGCACAATGAGCATCACCATGCTGATTACGATGATGCTGTGCTTTACGCTCACTATTTCGGTCGCGGTATCGATCGGACTCGCTGCAATTTTAGGTATTCAAATCGCCAATATCAATATGTTGATTTCAGTCAAAGAGATGTTTAACTCTTTGAACAAGTTTCCTTTGGCAGCGATTCCATTTTTTATTTTGGCCGGTAATCTTATGGAGACCGGGGGCATCTCGAGACGGCTCGTAGAGTTCGCCAAAAGCATTGTCGGGGGCGTACAAGGCGGCTTGCCGATGACCTGCGTGCTGACCTGCATGATTTTTGCCGCTGTGTCGGGTTCGAGCGTAGCCACAACCTTTGCGATCGGAGCCATTTTGATTCCCGCTTTGATCAAACATGGTTATCCGACAAACTACGCGGCGGCTCTGCAAGCCACCAGCGCAGAGTTAGGTGTCATTATTCCTCCTTCTATCCCATTGATTTTGTACGGTGTGGCAGCAGAGGTATCGATCGGTGAGTTGTTTATCGCAGGGTTTGGGCCTGGCATCTTTATCGGTGCATCACTGATGCTCTTTGTCCACCTTTACTGTAGATGGAAGGGCTGGGGAAAGAACGACGGTGAAGGTCGACTCAGTGTGGGACGTGCGACTGTTCAAGCTGCCTGGGCCTTATTCATGCCGGTCATCATCTTGGGTGGCATATATGGTGGTGTATTTACACCCACTGAAGCAGCTGCGGTCGCTGTCTTTTATGCGTTATTCGTAGGCATGTTGGTGTATGGCGAAATCAAACCACGTCATTTATTCCCAATTCTTAAGAAGTCTGTCGTGTCGAGTGCAGTGATCATGTTCATCATCGCAAACGCAGGCTTATTCGCATTTTTATTAACACGCGCAGGTGTCCCGACTGAAATTGGCAACTGGCTCAATAAGGTACTTGAGTCGCCCGCCATGTTTTTACTAGGCGTCAATCTCGCCTTGTTTGTGATCGGCATGTTTATTGAAACAAGCGCGGCGATCCTTGTTTTGGCACCCATCTTGGTACCAGTCGCGATTCACTTTGGTATCGACCCTGTCCACTTTGGTCTGATCATGGTCATCAACCTAGCCATGGGCATGATCACTCCTCCTTTCGGAGTCAACTTATTCGCAGCATGTACCATCGCACGTATTTCTCTCGATCAAATCGTGAGCCGACTGCTTCCGTTTATTGTCGTGATATTTTGTTGTCTGATGGTGGTCACTTATGTGCCCTCCATATCACTTACCTTGAGGGATTTGGTTTACAAGTGAATCCGGTTGATTGCCAAGGTGGCCAAGCCGTCGCATCAATTCGGCGGTAGCGCCATCGGCCATCATGTCACGCTCGCTCGAGCGGCTGCATAAGACTCTCTTTCGACCACATTGAGATCGTTAAAAAAGGGAGTCTGTGTAATGCAGCAACCCTACCATCTCAGTGTTCCTATAAATTTTTAAACCCGCTGAGGCGAGTTTTTTATTTACACGTTTAAATGAGAGAATGTCATACAAGTATTCACATCCGTTAGCAGATGAGCACGCACTTGTTAATGCTTAAAACCTTCAACCTCTAATTCTTGAGATTCATCATGAGTATGATTCAAAAAATTTTTTCTATACTTATCGCTCTGTACTCAGCTGCAAGCTTTGCAAATAGCTCTATCGTTTATTTCAATGGCGATATCCTCACTATGCAAGGAGATCGCCCTGAATATGTCGAGGCTCTTGTCATTCAAGATGACAAGATCATGTATGCCGGAAATAAAAGCCAAGCACTGATAGAGGCGGGTCCTCAGCCGACGGTGCACGATCTACATGGGCAGACTTTAATGCCAGGCTTTATAGATAGCTGGGGACATTTTGCGCTCATTGCGCAAAATACCTTGGGAGTAAACCTAGGCTACTTTGCTGATAATCCTCCTCAAACTAAAGACCAAGCCATTCAGAAATTACTTTCCGAGGGAAAGCCCTTTAATGGGTGGATTTTAAGTTCTGGATATTCTGAGGCTATGCTTTCTGACGGAGGTCTCTCTTTAGCGGACTTAGATAAAGCCTTTCCAGAGAAACCTCTTCTCATTCAAAATATTTCTACCCTCACCGGCCAAGTCAATACTGCTGGGCTAAAGAAACTGGGGATCACCCCTTCAACAAAAGTCGTCTCAGGCTTTATACCTATAGACCCCAAAACGGGAAAGCTCACTGGCGAGCTGATTGGTATGCCCTTTATGGATGCAGTGGTTCGTGCTGTTGGCCAGTACTCTCAAAACATTACCTTTGAGACATACCGCAAAGCTGAGCGCATTTACCTTTCTAATGGTTTTACGACTGCACAGAGTTATGAGGCGACCGCTGACGACATCAATACGATGCGCAAAGCGGTACAGGAAAAGGTCATTTCTCTTGATCTGATCGCGCTACCAACTTATGACGTGGTTGATACCTTACTTAAAACGAACCCTAATTATGAGTTCGGAACTTATAGTGCTCAGGATAGAGGCTTTAAGGTCGCCGGAATCATGGTCCCGACTGATGGTGCTCCTCAATTACGTCTAGCGTACTTCACCCAACCCTATTTGGATGCAGGCAGCTTTGGCAAAGATTGGCGTGGGTTTCCATACAATACTCAAGATCTCGTGGATCGCTATGCAAAACTGGCTTATGAAAAAAATATCCAGTACTTTGGGTACAGCAATGGTGATGCAGGCATTGATATGACGCTGGCTGCCATCAGCAAAGCAATCAAGGAAACTGGCATCACTGAAAATAGAAGGACAGTCATTTCACACTCATTCTTTGCACGCGAGAATCAACTTACACAATATCGAGATCAAAATATTATTGCCATCACGTTGCCCAATCATATCTGGCTGTATGGCGATGTGTATCTAAAAATTCTTGGCGAAGAAAGAGCCAATAACCTGAGCCCTTTACGTTCTGCTGAAAAGCTTGGAGTCAAAACTGGGATTCACAATGACACGCCCTCTTCGGGTCCAAATGTTTTATTTTCTGTTTGGAGTGCTGTTAATCGCAAAACCTTTGCTGGCAAAACTCTCGGCGAAGAACAAAAAATCAGTGCATATCAAGCACTTCAGGGCTTCACCGTCAATGCCGCGTATCAATATAAAGAAGAACGCAATAAAGGCGCTCTCGCTAAAGGGATGCTGGCGGATTTAGTGATTTTGGATCGCAATCCTTTAAAAGTCATTCCAGACGATATTAAAAACATTCAAGTTCTACAAACTATTAAGCATGGAAAACGCGTGTACGACAGCAAAATCAAATAAATATCAAGGCAAGCTTTTTTATTGATGGATTTAAGTATCTAGCCTGATTACACTAAGCGCTGCACTGCAACAATGCCATTCAATTTAGGAGTTCACGCATGCGATTCAAAATCTGGTTTGTCATCCTGTCTTTTCTTGGCACTACTGTGGCGCAAGCCTGCACGTCAATCGTGTTGAACAGCACCGACAGTGGCCGTGTCTATGCGCGGACTATGGAGTTCGGCATTCCCTTAAAGTCGGCAGTGCTCATTACACCAAGGGGTTATGCTTTTAAAGGTGTCGGTATTGATGGTGCGCCAGGATCAGGGAAAAACTGGACCTCTAAATACGCTGTCATTGGTGCAAATGCTTTTGGTCTACCTCTTTATGTAGACGGTCTCAATGAGATGGGTCTCGCTGGCGGACTGCTTAACGCACCCAATACCGCTCAATATCAAAATCCTACTCAAGACCAATCCGCCAATAGCATCGCTTCGCAACAGTTACTGATTTATGCGTTGACGAATTTTGCGAATGTCGCCGAAGTCAAAGACGCCCTACCGAAAATGTTTGTGAATAGCTCGCCACTCAAAGAATGGGGGGGCGTTGCAAAGGCACGCATGACCTTGCATGACAGCACGGGGGGAAGTCTGGTGGTTGAATATCTGGATGGCAAACTCGTCATGACAGATAACGTGATTGGCACGATGACCAATGACCCCGCATTCTCCTGGCACTTACAAAACATCGGCAATTATGCAAACCTCAGCGGCACAGACAAAAAGCCGATGGCGTTCAATGGGAAAAATTTTATGGCGGCAAGCTCAGGAAACGGTCTGCATGGTTTGCCCGGAAGTTTTTTAAGTCCTGACCGTTTTATTCGCGCCTCCATGTTGGTGATGAATACTCCGCCTGCAATCACTGACATGCAAGAGCGCAGAGCTTGGCATATCATGAACAACTTTGATATCCCCTATGGCGCGATTCATCTGGATAGTTCGAGTGGCTATGGCGGTGGGGTGAATTCATACGAATACACCGAATGGACCGTCGTTGTGAATCTCAAGACAAAAATGTATAACATCCGCTCCTTTGAAAGTCCTGGTGTATTGACTGTTGGTTTTACAGATACCGACATGAACAGCAAAAGTCTGCGGTCAATACCTCTGCTCAAATAAATCATGACTCAGTAAAGCCTAGATGATTCAATCCTTTGGCATTTTTATTTTGATGTAGTTTTCGGAATGTTTTTTATGGAAATTAAGGTCAACTTTCTCGATAAGCTACGTATTGAAGCCAAGTTTGATGAATTTACGGTGATTGCCGACCAACCCATCCGCTACAAGGGGGATGGGTCGGCTCCGGGGCCCTTCGATTACTTTCTTGCCTCATCGGCCTTATGCGCCGCTTATTTTGTAAAACTGTATTGCGATACTCGCAAGATCTCTACAGAAAATATTCGTCTCTCACAAAATAATATTGTTGATCCAGAAAATCGTTATCAACAAATTTTCAAAATTCAAGTGGAGTTGCCTGAAGAAATCTCTGCCCATGACCGTCAAGGCATCATTCGTTCGATTGAACGCTGCACGGTTAAAAAAGTAGTACAGGCTGGGCCAGAGTTTGTGATCGAACTCGTCAACAATCTCGACGCTGATGCGCAGTCTTTGCTGACACTCAAGTCAGACGACACTTCAAGCACCTTGATCGCAGGCAAAGACCTTCCGCTGGAACAAACGATTGCCAACATGTCAGGCTTGCTTGCTAACCTGGGTATCAAAATTGAAATTGCTTCTTGGCGCAATCTCATTCCAAACGTCTGGTCCTTGCATATCCGCGATGCGCACTCCCCCATGTGTTTTACTAATGGAAAAGGTGCAACAAAAGAAAGCGCGCTGGCCTCAGCCCTGGGTGAGTATATTGAGCGTCTCAGTAACAACCACTTTTATGCTGGAGCCTTTTGGGGTGAAGACCTTGCCAACGCATCGTTTGTTCATTACCCGAATGAGCGCTGGTTTAAACCCGGAAAGACTGATGCGCTGCCCGCTGAAATTCTTGATGCATACTGCTTGGAAATTTATAATTCCGATGGAGAATTACGTGGCTCGCATTTAATTGACACTAATTCCGGCAACGTGCAGCGCGGTATCTGTTCGCTGCCCTATGTACGTCAATCGGATGGACAGACCGTTTTTTTTCCATCCAACTTGATTGAAAACCTCTTTGTCAGCAATGGCATGAGTGCAGGCAATACGTTGGCCGAAGCCCAAGTCCAATGCCTCTCGGAAATTTTCGAACGCGCAGTCAAGCGTGAAATACTAGAAAGCGAGATTGCCTTGCCAGACGTTCCTCTAGAGGTGCTTGCAAAATATCCGGGCATCATGGAGGGTATTCGGGCACTTGAAGAGCAAGGCTATCCGGTATTGATCAAGGACGCCTCACTAGGTGGGATCTATCCTGTGATGTGCGTGACCTTGATGAACCCCCGCACAGGTGGTGTGTTTGCATCCTTTGGCGCGCATCCAAGCTTGGAGATCGCTCTGGAGCGGAGCTTGACAGAGTTGCTACAAGGTCGCAGCCTAGAGGGCTTGAACGATTTACCTCCGCCCACTTTTGCCAGCGACGTCGTCACTGAACCCAATAATTTTGTTGAGCACTTTATCGACTCTAGTGGCATTGTGTCTTGGCGTTTTTTTAGTGCAAAGTCAACATACGAATTTGTCGAATGGGATTTCTCTGGACAGGGTGAGTACTCCAATACCGAGGAAGCATCCGCTCTTTTTAGCATCCTCGAGGCAATGGGCAAAGAAGTCTATACGGCATCCTACGATCAGCTGGGCGCTATTGCCTGCCGGATTTTGGTGCCGGGTTATTCAGAGGTGTATCCAATTGAGGATCTTGTTTGGGATAACACCAACAAGGCGTTGTTATTCCGTGCGGATATTTTGAATCTACACAAACTCAGTGAAAAGAGTCTCCGTTCACTACTTGTGCGTCTTGAGAATAACGACTTAGATGAATACAGCGATATCGCGACGCTGATTGGCATTGAGTTTGATGAAAATACACCTTGGGGTCAACTCACTGTGCTTGAGTTGAAGCTCTTAATTCAACTCGCCTTACAGAACTTTGAACAAGCGCAAGAATTAGTGGGTGCCTTTCTGCAATATAACGACAACACCGTCGAACGTAGATTGTTTTATCAAGCACTCGATGCCGTACTAGAGATCGAAATTTCTGACGAACTCGCAGTTGAAGACTACATCGTGAATTTACGTCGTATGTTTGGCGATGTGCGAATGAATGCCGTAATGGGTTCCATGGACGGTAGTGTGAGATTCTATGGACTCACGCCGACTAGCCTAAAACTAGAAGGGCTTGACAGGCATCATCGTTTGATGGATAGCTATAGGAAATTGCATGTGGCGCGTAACAAAGCGATAACGTCTTAACCAAGAAATCAAAAAAGGGGGGACGCTCACCCGCCACGCTCAGTGCAGGTAAATGCTATTGTATGAATCGATTCTTAAAATGTGATTTCAAATGACTGAGCCAACACCACAAAAAATGATCGTTGCCATTACAGGTGCATCTGGCACAATCTATGGCATTCGATTACTGGAAGCACTCTCTAATATTGGTGTAGAAACGCATCTCATCCTGAGTGACTCCGCAAAGATCACCATGGCTATGGAGACAAACTTTACGCCCAGTTATGTTGAGTCCTTGGCCACCGAAGTTCACTCAGCCAAAAATGTTGGAGCCTCTATTGCCTCAGGATCCTTTCGAACCTTGGGGATGGTTGTTGCGCCTTGCTCTGTTCATACAATGTCAGATATTGCCTGGGGATCCACATCCAATTTGATCACCAGAGCTGCGGATGTTGCTTTAAAAGAGCGTCGCAGACTGATACTCCTTTTTAGAGAAACACCGCTTCATGCCGGGCATATCAAAACGATGGCGCAAGTCACGGAGAATGGTGCGATTGTGATGCCTCCTGTGCCAGCGCTTTATACAAACCCAAAAAGTATTGACGATATTATCAACCATACTGTTGGGCGTGTTCTTGACCTGTTTGATTTAGATAATGATCTAGTCAAGCGATGGAACGGCATAGGGAAATAGCATGCAGTTATTTGTATACTACAAATTCGTACCTCAAAACTTTCCTCACCTACATGCTGCAATCACTCAACTTCAGTTGAATATTTCAACTCATTTTCCCGGATTGAAATATCGATTAACAAAGCGACCGACCTTGGATGATCAAGGTCGCGAGACTTGGATGGAGCAGTATGATTTATTTGATGAAATGCTCGATCCGCTGATGCTCCAACTCAATGAGGAAATAGCAAAGATTGGATCCGTTCCTCAAAGGGCAAATGAAGTTTTTATCGATCAGTAAATGTAAGCACATTCAATAAAATATTGTCATGATTAACTTCGTGTGAGTGCATGGATTGCCTGCATCCCACTTTCTGAGTGCCCATATTGCTTAATGAGCTTTTGCGCTTGAGCGATTTCAAATTCACTAAATAAAAAGCCAGGTGCCACAGCACAACTCACCAAACAAAACCCGTTTTCATTGAGAGGTTTTGCTGCAAACCAAGTGTTTGCTGGAATAGTCGCCTGAAGGTTCATGGACTCCATGCCAATCTGAATCGTTTGTAATGTGTTGTGCTCATCAAAATAATAAACAAGCAGATCGCAACCTAAATGATAAAACCAACTTTCATCTGACTGGATACGATGCCATGCTGAAAAATCATGGCCAGATAAAAGGTAGTAAATCGTGGTGTAGGCGCTTTTATCCTCGAGAGTGTCAAAGTCCTTAATCTTTTTATTTGATCGATGCATTTCTCTGTAAAAGCCCCCCTCTGGATGCGGCTGCAATTCAAGAGTCTCGATCAGTCTGTTTATTTCATTCATGATTTCTGTATAGATCGCATAAGATAGCTTATTGTGATGCAAAACAAGGAAGCCCGATGAGCAGCATGTTCGACGAAGCCGAGCAAGATCCGAAGCTCTCGGTTGAGGAGTTTGCGCATCTCGAAGAGCCTCTTCGAATTAGACTGCTGAATGAGCAGTATAGACATCTCAAACTCAAAGATCGCTCACTTGTGATTGTAGTCGCTGGCATCGATGGTGCAGGCAAAGGCGCTACGATCAATCTGCTCAATGAGTGGCTAGATCCAAGGCATGTTCGAACGCTCGCCTTTAGCAAGCCCTCTAGAGAAGAAAAAGCCTATCCCCCACAAAGAAGATTGTGGTTAGGTCTCCCACCCAAAGGCTCCGTGGGCATCGTGTTTGGGGCTGCTTACATGCCTCTTTTGAAGGAAATTAGTCGAAATAAAGCGAATCCAGACAAAATCGAGTCCATGACCAGGGAGATCCGAAAGTTTGAGGACACCCTCATTGCAAATGATGTGCAAATCATCAAATTATGGTTTCACCTTTCCAGAGATGCCCAACGCATTCGCACCGAACAACTCTTAGCGAATGCCTCTACCGCATGGCAAGTGGGGAAAAATGACCCTAAGGTTTTCAAGCATTTTGACCGGGTCAGACAAGCTGGTCAGCGCGTCATTGAGTCGACAGATTCTGCGCACTCACCCTGGATCATTATCCCAAGCGCTGACGACAATATGCGAATCGTCAGAACCGCACAAGCGGTCTTGAATGCATTTACTCAACGCAGTATTAAAGTGCCAGCCTCTCATGACCCGGCCGCTAGACCTCAACATACGCGAGTGCGTCATCGCATTGATCAGCTAGACTTTGAAGTCAGTGTCAACAAAGAGGACTATGAGCATGAATTGCTGCAATGGCAAAATCGTCTTGCGAATGCTGTGCGTGATAAAAGTTTTAATAAAAAATCGCTTGTTTTAGTGTTTGAAGGACAAGATGCCGCAGGTAAAGGTGGTGCGATTCGACGCGTCACCCATGCCCTAGATGCCCGGCAATACCGAAACGTATCCATTTCTGCGCCTCGCCCTTTTGAAATGGATCGGCCCTATCTTTGGCGCTTTTGGCGAAATGTACCCAGCCGCGGAAGAATCACGATTTTCGATCGCTCTTGGTATGGGCGCGTCCTAGTCGAACGCGTAGAAGGCTATGCAAAGCGCTCAGCTTGGCAGCGGGCCTTTCATGAAATCAATGAGTTCGAACAGAAACTTGTCCATCATGGCACTCTCGTATTGAAATTCTGGTTGGCGGTCACGCCAGAGGAACAATTGCTGCGTTTCAAGTCCCGTGAGCACTCACCATTTAAAAATTTCAAGATCACACCCGAGGATTGGCGCAATCGACGTCAATGGCCGGTTTACGCCAAAGCTGCCGAGGAAATGTTTGCGAAAACGGACACGCTCGAGGCGCCTTGGCATATATTGTCAGCAAATGACAAACGACATGCTAGGTTAGAGGTTATTAAACGCATCACACTTGCTGTTGAAAGCAAAGATCAGATCAAAATCTAAACGTAGCTGCGATAGCTGCACCAAACATATTCAAGTCAATATTGGTTTGATTTTGCTTGAACTGGTAATAAACATTTTTAGCAACAAGGGATACGTCACCCCAATCAAACGCACGACCAACACCTAAATAAGCTTGGCTTGTAACACTCGACGATTGGCCCGCACCTACATCAACATAAAAGGGCACAAAGTACTTCGAATTATCAAAATTGTATCGACCTTTTACTCCGACAATACCTGCTGCAAGTTGCAAGTTACTGCTCTCTGAGACGGACATGCCGAATTGAGGCAATGAAATATTCGTGCTTGCGCTTTGCCACATCACTCTGGCACCAACTAAACCATCTAATTGCAGAGCGGGCGTATTTACCATGTTGTAACTGGGGGCGAGCGTCAACATCGTCATCGTCAGGCTAGTGCTGGCAGTTAAATCTTCACGATCAACCACACGAGAAGCCGATTTACCCAAATCGCCGTACACGCCATCAAGATAAAGTCCAAAGCGACCATGCCGGGCTTCTGCCACTAACATCGCCGCCATTTTAAGATCGGACAAAACATCACCTGTCGTGAGTTTGACATGGCCTAAGCTTGTCCCATTATGAGAGACCGATCCTCTTATCCCCATACCCCAGGCATAGGGCGTCACACTGTAGCGCCACTGCTCTGACAGTGTCGGTGCTGCAGAAGTAGCAGACGATGGAGTAGGTTGCGCGCCCACCAAAGGAGCAAACAGTAAACCGCAAAGTAATGCAGCAAAGCGACTCTTCATGTGGAACCCCTCATAGATGTAGGACGCGCTAAAAATAGGCTTTCATCATACTAGATTAGACTATTATTACGCTTCCATTTTACAAATTTTCGCCTTAAATGAGCAATGTTGACAACTTTAGATTAAGATCTTCTGACAAGAATTTTCTTAAGGAGACCGTCTATGAAATCAGTCATCAAAGCCAGTATTGTCAGCTTATTTGCCTTGGCACTTTTGCCAGCGGCACATGCTGCCTGGCCAGACAAACCCATCAAACTCATCGTTCCAGCCGCCCCTGGTGGAACGACTGACATTACCGCTCGCTTATTGAGTGAAAAAATTGGCGCCGAACTTGGTACAACGGTCGTCGTAGAGAATCGTGCAGGCGCGGCTGGCATCATCGGGACACAAGCTCTTGTTCAAGCTCCGCCTGATGGATACACCATTGGCTTTGGCAATATTGGCCCCAATGGTATCAATTACAGCCTATACAAAAAACTACCCTATAAGCACACTGACTTCAGTCCCATCACCTTGGTGATTTCTGTCCCGAATGTATTGGTCGTTAATAGCAAATCGCCTTACAAGACAGTCAAAGAGCTCGTCGACGCCATTAAAAATGATCCGAAAGGCAATTACTCTTTCGCATCTTCTGGCACAGGTCAGTCACCTCACATGTCGGCGGAAATGTTCGCTCAACGCACTGGACTGAATTTAACGCACGTACCTTTCAAGGGTATGGGTCCAGCTGTCGCAGCACTTTTAGGTGGGCAGGTGACGTTTGCCATCGACAACTTGCCCAGCTCAATTGGATTTATTCGCTCTGGTCAGTTTCGTGCATTAGCCGTAACGGGTGCAGAACGATCACCACAATTGCCTGATGTTCCAACGATGGCAGAAGCAGGCATTAAAGACATGGTTGTGACCGCTTGGTTTGGTTTTGTAGCGCCTGCAGGTACACCCCCTGCGATCATTAACAAAATTCAGCAAGCCACGAAAAAAGTTTTAGCGATGCCTGACATTCAAAAGCGCTTTGCTGAAATGGGTGGTGTTCCTGGTGGTAACACACCAGCAGAGTTTGGCGCGTTTATGGATAAAGAGCGCGAAAGCTGGAGAAAAATCGTTGAGGCTGCTAAGCTACAACTAGAGTAAATTTCAAGATGAAACAACTTTCATTCATCAAGCGTAGTAATGGTAGCCACTGGGTTGGCGATGGCTTTCCAGTGCAAAGTATTTTTTCATATAACGATATCGCTGAGAAAATCTCACCCTTTTTAATGATGGACCATGCTGGTCCAACGGTCTTTCCTCCCACTCAAAAAAAACTGGGTGTCGGCCAACATCCTCATCGTGGCTTTGAGACAGTCACCATCGTGTATCAAGGGGGGGTGTCGCATCGAGACTCATCGGGTGGCGGTGGCACGATTGGTCCGGGTGATGTGCAATGGATGACGGCAGCATCTGGCCTCATACACGAGGAGTATCACAGCGAAGCTTTTGCTCGCCAAGGCGGGCCTTTTGAAATGATTCAGCTTTGGGTGAACTTGCCTGCAAAAGACAAGATGTCAAAGCCTGGCTATCAAGGAATTACGGCAGAAGAAATTCCCAACGTTACTCTTGCAAACAATGCAGGTATCGCACGCATCATTGCGGGCGCACTTGAACATGCGAAAGGTCCTGCCCATACATTTACGCTGATGAACGTTTGGGATCTGCGTTTAAACGCAGGGAAAACGCTCTCTCTAGATCTCCCCTCAGGACACACAGCAGCCCTTTATGTGTTGAGCGGTGCACTTAAAATGGGTGAGCAAAGCATTGTGAGAGCTGAAATGGCGGTGATGGAACGAGAAGGAACTGCGCTCTTAGCGGAAATCACTGAAGACGCTGTTGTATTGGTGCTCTCTGGAGAACCTCTCAATGAAGCGATTGTCGGCCACGGTCCATTTGTCATGAATACCCGCGCAGAGATCATGCAAGCGATGCAGGACTACAACAACGATAAGTTTGGCCAGATTGTGGCAGTATCATGAAAAAATTATGGTTGCTACTGCTGATCGTATTTGGAAATACGATCACGTACGCAGACCAAATAGAATGCGTCTTCGATGTCAATGACACCCGAAAGACGCTCATCACTTACCCTACTAAGGATATATACACCTCAACCAAAATCGATTTACCAGGTGGCTTTCGCTTCGCAGGTCAATATTTATCTGAACTAAAAACATTTAAGGCATACCTTTATCACACACCAAAAGAGCGCTACGTATTGCTGTCGCTTCAATCATTTGCCATCACACAAGCATCCTGCCCTCAAGATTTTGGTCAACACCGTGTCTATGATAGCGAAGATGAACGCGAACTTTATTTCCATTGCATAAAAACATGCTCCAAATGACGATGCTGAATAAATTTCTACATTACACGCTTCTGATACTAATCTTATGCGCAAATTTGGCGCATGCAGAAAATCAACCCATCAAGATTGTTTTTGTTGGTGACATCATGCTCGATGATCTGCCAGGTAAATATATAAAAGACGGTAATGACCCTTTTGCTGCTTTCTCTTCTCTTTTTAAAGCTGCAGACATAACGATTGGCAATCTTGAATGCGTGGTGGGAACAACCGGCATCGCAGAAAAAAAACCGTTTGTATTGCGCGCACATCCCCGAGTACTTCCAATACTTAAAAAATATTTCAGTGCGCTGTCACTTGCCAATAACCATAGCGGTGATTTCGGTCCAACGGCTTTTTCAGCCATGCTTGATTTACTGAACACATCTGGGATCAAATATTTTGGTGGTGGTAGAAATCTTCAGGAAGCCTATGCGCCTATCATTTTTGATCTGAAAGGCAAACGTATCGCATTGTTGGCCTACAACTTATTTTTCCCCCGCAGTTTTGAGGCCCTTGAGGATCGCGCCGGAAGCGCTTGGGGTGAGGATGATTATGTACGCGAAGGTATTAGGCAAGCTCGCAATATACATAATGCTGATATTGTCATCATCTACCCGCATTGGGGATGGGAAAATGAAAAGATCGCCTCAGCAAATCAAGTTGCACTGGCACACTTAATGATCGATAGTGGTGCGGATGCGGTTATTGGTGGGCATCCTCATGTCACGCAAAATATTGAAATTTATAAAGGTAAAACAATTTTTTATAGCCTAGGTAATTTTGTTTTTGATAGCTTTGATACCGAAGAGACAAATACCGGGTGGGCAGTAGAGATGACCATCCAACCTGATACAACGATTTCATGGAAAATCTTTGAAGTCAAGCTCGACGGTCATGGGATACCTCGAAACAACGGGCAAATCAAGTTGCCTTAGGTGCCAAAATCACAACAGCATCTGCAGCGATGGCAGACTGCCCTGCTTCCATCACCAACAATGGGTTCATCTCTGCCTCGAGCAATCGATCACCCAATGAGGCGACCATCTCCGAGAATCCAATGATCGCTTGAACAGCGGCACCTACATCAAGTTTTGGTTTGCCTCGATAACCATCAAGTAATGGCCAAGATTTCAATTGCTTAAGGAGACTCAATGCTTGTTCCTCAGAGATCACCTTGCCGGGAGGCATCAGACACAAGACACTATCGTTCATCAACTCTGCAGTAATGCCGCCCATACCAACCATCAGAGCAGTGCCAAGCGGATCCTTGTGCATGCCGACAATCAGTTCTGCCGGGGCACGCAACATCGGCTGGACGATAAAAGACGTTGCCTCAAGTCCTGTATGTGTTCGTACATCCCTGACCATTTGATCAAAGGCTTGTGGTAACGATTCAATCGTCAACCCTAACCGAACACCACCGACCTCTGACTTATGAAGAATCTCAGAGGATAGGACTTTTAAAACGACAGGACCTGTTAATTTTTGAGCGGCAGCGACAGCCTCTTGTGCAGTGTTGACGACTTGTGTCTGAGCACAATGAATACCATATTGACCAAAAAGCTGGCTTGCCTCAAATTCATTGAGCGCGCCTGCGCGACCCGTCAGTATTGGGGGGTCTTGCGCCTTTAGCAATGGCGTAAAAGTAGGTAACGATAGAGAAACAGTCTCCATTGACTTGAACGCGACGGCACAAGACTCAGGGTTTAAAAAGGCAGGTATTCCACGGCCCTCCAGAACCTTGACAACATGTGGTGCATGAGGACTGACATAAGTCAAAATAGGCTTGTTTGAGTCACCTAAACAATCTCGAATCGCATCTGCCACCAAGTCAGGCATCGCCAAACTAGATGAGCCCACTACGACCACCAAGGCATCATAAAGAGGACTCGCAAGCACTGCTCGGATAATCCCGCGCAACAACACAGGATCCAGTCCAGCAAGCGTGACATCGATTGGATTTCTATCTAAAGCCGCTTCATCGCCCTTTTGTAAATCGCGCAATGTCTTTGCCGTCATTGCATCAGGTGAAGGCGTCTCAAAACCAGTCACTCCTAAACTATCAGCAACCAAGGTACCGGCACCACCCGTCGACGTTAGCACCGCGATACACTTACCTTTTAATACACGGTTCGTCGTTAACGCAGAGCAGATATCTAACAGATCATTAAACTGTTCGGCACGAATCACCCCAATCTGTTTGAAAAAAGCATCGTACATCCTATCCGAACCAGCCATCGCACCGGTATGTGAGATGGCTGCACGTGCGCCTGCTTCCGAGCGTCCTACCTTGTAGGCCACGACTGACTTACCTGCGGCACGCGCTATTTCCACCGCCTGTCGAAAACGCTCTGGCTGGCGAATGGTCTCTACATACAAAGCAATCACCTGCGTTGTAGGATCGTTGGCTAAATACTCTACAAAATCTGATAACTCGAGATCGACTTCATTACTGGTTGAAATCAGTTTTGAAAAGTTAATGCCACGTGCCGCTCCGCGCGATAAAATCGAACCGAGGATACCGCCACTTTGAGAAACCAGAGCAACCGCACCTGCTTCAAAACCACTCATTTCAAGCGCAGCACTTGCCGACAAAATGATGCGATCAGTGAGATTGACAAGCCCAATCGTATTCGGACCTAGAATCCTCATTTGGCCTTTTGCCTGCATGAGCGCCAACTGACGCGAAACGCCTTCCTCACCGGTTTCTCCGAAACCACTCGCCAATACAATCGCAGCCGTCGTACCTCGCTCTGCAAGCTCACGCACTGCCTCATGCGCTCTGGCCGCACCAAGAAGCACAATTGCGACATCGGGCGCTTCAGGCAGATCAGCGATGCTTGCATAACAAGGCAAGTCACCAATCCGCTCAGCCTTCGGATTGACGGGATATACCTTGCCGGCATATCCATGCTTCATGAGATATGTGATTGGACGTCCCGTGGTTTTGCGTGAGTCCGCTGAGGCGCCAATGACCGCAACACTGCGAGGCTGCATCAACCGTGCAATCGACTTCATGTTTGACGTCATGCTTTTTTAGCGGCAGCAGTGCGTTCGAGGAATGCCATGACAGCCTCACGGTGCTCACCACTCGTGTAGCAGATACCTTGTGCCTGACTCCCCTGGGCAAACACTTGCGTTGCACTCAGTTCAAACGTTTGATTCAGGATCGTCTTACCCAAGGCAAGTGCTGTCGCAGAACCTTGGCTGAGCGACTTCGCCCAAGCTTGAGCATCCGCGACAAGTCCTTCGTCTGTACTCATTTGATCCGCGATACCAATTGTGAGCGCCTCTTGCGCGTCGACTTTTCTACCACTGAAGATTAACGCCTTGGCCTTAGGTAAACCCACTCGACGGGGCAAAAAATACATGCCTCCACCATCAGGGATCAGACCGCGATTGATATATGACCAAGTAAAACTAGCATTCGGACTCACCATCACAAAGTCACATGCCAAAGCTGTATCCGCACCTAAACCCGATGCTGAGCCGTTTACTGCAGCAATGGTAGGTTTGGGCATCGTAAAAAGAAGTGACTGCGTATGATGAACGCGTTGTTGACGCGCCCAACCATTAAACGCGACTTCACCGGGTGGCGCTTTCATGCGCTTTTCCATACCCGCGACATCACCTCCCGCGCAGAATCCCTTTCCGCGTCCCGTCAAAACCATGGCACGAATGCTTCGATCTGTTGCAATACCTTCTAACACCTCGATAAATTCGCTACGCATCGTATCGCTCATCGCATTACGTTTTTCTGGTCGATTCAGATAAACGGTTGCAATACCATCTGTCACATTCAATTCAATGAATTCACTCATGATGCTCTCTTTAGCAATTAATTGGGTTCGATTTTCGCGGCTTTAACAACGGCAGCCCAACGCTTTTGCTCTGCGTTGACATAATCAGCAAGCTCCTTGGGAGTCCCTGTCGTAATCACGAGACCCTCACCTTCGACACGCTTACGAAACGTCTCGGATTGCGCTGCCTTGGCTGTCGCAGCATTTAATTTATTGACGATATCAGCCGGCGTCCCAGCGGGGACGAAAAATCCATACCAACTTTCTGCCGCATAGCCTGGCACCCCCGCCTCTGCGATTGAAGGAACCTCCGGACGAACAGGTGAGCGCTCTGGCGTGGTGACACCCAAGGCGCGCACTTTACCACTCTCAATCAAGGGCGCTGCAGCTGTCGCTGTCGCAAACATCATATTAACTTGACCACCCAACAAGTCATTGAGTGCTGGACCCGCACCTTTGTATGGGACATGCGTCATATTGACACCCGCCAAGTTATTGAATAACTCGCCTGCTAAATGCGCAGAGGTCCCAACCCCTTGAGAGGCAAAAGTCAGTTTGCCCGGGTCGGCCTTGGCAGCAGCGACAAGCTCCTTGATATTTTTGTAAGGACTGCTGGCAGGAACGACCAAAATATTAGGTGAACGACCAATAAGAACGACAGGATCAAAAGCCTTTTCTGTATCAAACGGCATTTTGCTGCGCAAACTTGGATTCACAGCATGTGCAAAGGTTGCGATCAGTATCGTCGTTCCATCCGGCGCACTTTTAGCGACTGTATCCGTGCCGATGACCGTTCCAGCACCAGGTTTATTTTCAACAATCACAGTCTGGCCAAGATCTTGGGACATTGCAGCACCCAGAGTGCGGGCGATCGTATCCGTGCCACCACCAGGTGAAAATGGAACGATGATGCGAATGGGACGCTCCGCAGAATTGCTTTGTGCCAATACCAACGAGGGAGCACCAAAGAGTGGCACAAGCAAGACCAAGGCGACAAGCTTGTTCAAGCTTGCTGTCAGTTTATTCATTTCAATGATCTCCGTCGTATTCAATTTTCAATAGGCGTGTTTAAAAATACAATTTTCTATTGCATAACTTTTAAATGCTCAGCAACGACGAAATCAATCTCTCCAAATGCTTTGATCTCCTCTGGCGTAAATCCAGGTGCCACAGCCTCTAAAACAAAACGCCCATTAACCCAGTGCAAAACGGCAAGATCTGTGACTAGCCAGTCCACACAATGTTTTCCTGTCAGTGGATACTTACACCGACGCGGAAGCTTTGTTCGACCTTTACTGTCCGTATGTTCCATCACAATAATAAGCTCAACGTCGCCGGAGATGAGATCCATCGCTCCACCGATCCCTCCACGCTTGGCATCTGTGACACTCCAGTTGGATACGCTCGCTTCAGCATCAACCTCATACGCACCAAGAATAACGGTATCGATATGACCACCACGGGCCATTTCAAACGAGGTCACACTTTCAAAATAGGATGTTCCAGGAATGGCCTCGACAAACTGACCACCCGCATTGAAAACATCAGGATCGACGGCGTCCCCTGTTACGATTCCGCCATAACCCAACACCCCATTTTCTGCATGTAACCATACACCGCGTCCCTCTAGGAAATTAGAGACGAGTGTTGGAATACCAACACCCAAATTCACATAGGAATTGTTTCGAACGATGAGTGCGGCATTTTTGGCGATATCGCTCCGAGTCAAAGCGGGTTTGCCGTTATACATCCGTGCGCTATCTGCGGCTCTTTTACCCGATCGCGATAAGGAATTGATATCGATGGAGTCGGTAATTTTGATAATGCGATCAACAAAAATTCCAGGTAGGCCAATGAGTTCTGGAGCCAATTCGCCTACCTCAACAATTTCCTCAACCTCAACAATCGCTACTTTCGCAGCCTTCGCAAAGCTCGAATTAAAGTTAGCGCTTCCGCCACGAAATTGAATATTACCCGCGCGATCTGCTCGATAAGCACTCAAGAAAGCAAAGTCAACCTCAATAGCATGCTCAAGTAAATATGGTTTGCCGTTGAAATATCGAACATCTTTGCCTTCAACCAAATCTGTCCCTATTCCAGTCGGCGTATAAAAAGCAGGAATTCCAGAGCCACCGGCACGACAACGCTCAACGAGAGTTCCCTGAGGGACTAATTCAACCTCGAGAGTTCCCGCGGCGATTCTTTTTTCTGCCTCTGTTTCCATACCCGCACGTATCGAAAAAGAGGTAATGATTTTTTTAACTTGATCATTTTCGACGAGTAGTTGACCCTTTTCACCCGGTGCGCCAAGCGAATTACAGACCACAGTTAAATCACGGACACCTTTATCACGCAACGCAAAAATCAAGGTGTTGGGAAAGCGATGTGCCAAACCAAACCCGGAAATAGCAACACTAGCACCATCAGAAATATCTTTAATAGCCTCGCTGGTACTTTCGACAACTTTATTCATATTTTTCTTAGATAATTTTTAATCGTTTACAAAGCGATCGAATGTCATTACTCGATCTTTAGATTCAAGATCTTATTGAGGTCGCTCAGTTCAGTTTTTTCTTGAATCATCGCTGCACGAAATTGCTTAGAATCCAAAAGTTTCAGTTCAGAACCGCCAGCTTCAATTCTGGCGCGAACCTCCGGCTGGGAAAAGTATTTCACCGCAGCGTTTTGTAGTGTTTTAACAATATCTTCAGGTATGCCGGCAGGAGCAAGCAAGCCATACCACGAACCCGTGTTGTCTTTTACACCTTGCTCTAGCAAGGTAGGAACATTAGGAATGGCTTTCGATCGTGTGGGAGCTGTCACGCCAATTGCGCGTAACCGACCAGATTGGATGTGTGGCAGCATTGCAGACAGATTTAAAAAAGATACATCAACATGCCCCCCCAACATGTCTGTAATAACTGGTGCAGCACCCTTGTATGGCACATGCGTCATTTTTGTTTTGGTTTCAATTTGAAAAATCTCACCCGCAATGTGGGTAGAACTTCCCGTGCCAGTTGATGCAAACGTCATCGGTTTTGTTTTGGCAAGCTCGATAAATTCTTTAACGTTATTGACTTTGATATGCGGTGCAACAACCATCACATTGGGCACATCAATAATCAATAAAATCGGAGTGAATTCATTGACCCCATCATAAGGAGGCTTAGCACTAAAAACAGGCACTGCCGTATGGGGTGCGCCGGCACCCACCAAGAGTGTATAGCCATCAGGCGCAGCCTTTGCAACAAACGCCGTTCCAATCGAACCGCTCGCACCTGGCTTGGCCTCAACCACAAAAGATTGACCAAGATTTTGTGTGAGTCCCACAGCTAAATCGCGTGCAATTTGATCAGCAGGTCCGCCTACTGGATATGTAATGATAATTTTGACAGGCTTGTTTGGATAAGATTGAGAAAATGCGCTGGTCGAAAAGAATGTGACTAAAAGAAATAGAAAACCAAGGAATTTTTTCATTTTTATATATCCGTTAGAGTTAACTAAAAAGGTAACGTTACTCACCACGTGCATCAGGATCAGCAGGCTCAAAACGATAACCCGTAACACTATCCCCCCGTACATAACCACAATGTGGCCAACCAAAATGAACAGGCATGATCAGTGCATTACGTTCAGAAGCGCGTTTTAAAAATAATGCTCGTGATGCGCGCGCTTGTTCTGCGTGGGCATCGATCCAAGTATTGATGTGAGGCATGGCAATTTGTAAGGGGCTATGCATCACATCGCCTGCGAAGATTACCTCTTTACCCTCCGACTGGAATCGGAAATGTAGGGAACCTGGCGTGTGCCCTGGCATCGCCTCGGCTTCCAAACAGCCAGCCACGATATCCCCATCACCAATCAGATCAATCAAACCAGCCTCATACAAGGGCAGCACACTATCCTCGAATGATCCGCTAATGACACCTTTGTCACCGTTCAAATATGCCGCATGGGCGTTTTCGAAATCGACCTTTGGCATCAAGTGACGTGCGTTTGGAAACATCGGCACCCATTGTCCATTGTCCATCCGTGTTCCCCAGCCTACATGGTCTGGATGAAAGTGTGTCACGATCACATGAGTCACAGACTTTGGATCAGCTCCCGCTGCAGCCAACCATAACGGTGTCAAGGTATTGAGATTGTTCATGCGCTCAGAGGCGCGTTTTTTATGATTACCCACACCTAAGTCAATCACAATCACTTTGTCATCGATATGCATCACCCACAACTGCATTGCGACAATAAACCGCTCTAGACGGATGTTGTAATGATGTGGAGCAAGCCACGAAAGGTGTGGCTTGATTTCTTTGACGTCGAGCTCAGGAAATACAAAATCTGCTGCGTGGGTTGGACCACTGTACTCAAGAACGTTATAAATTTTTGCGCGACCGACGTTGCGTGAATAGATCATTTTTCTTTTCTCCGTGATACTTTTTTATTCTACTTGTCGATAGGTCAAGCGCCACTTGGTATCGCGATTTTCCCATGAGGGTGGGCCAGATGAAAATGAATTGCCCGCTGGGTCAGCTGCTAACCTCCCTTGCATGAACGCCTGTGCACGCGCCTCATCTGCAATCCCATACATCGCAACGTAATTTGGCACGCCTGGCGCAGGATGCATAAACTCGCGCATGCAGCTATAGCGTGCACCACTCACAAAGCCATACCCATTCAATACTTCAGGCACATGCGTACGGTTATAAAACTCGTTGAATTGGGTAATCTCTGCTGCACTTGAACCCACCGCCTCACTCATCCCGACGAGGTACATATAAGGTGAGTCAGTCACTTGTGCTGTCGCGGGATTATTCAATAAATGACGCCACATGAGACGCCATTTTGTCTGACGCATTTGCCAGGCGCTTGGTCCATCACTATATACAGGTCGTCCACTGGCAGGACCATCATTGCAGGAAATATAGAGTAATGCAGCCTCTTCGCTTTCAATGTCATATGCAGCCAGAAATCTTGGGCCACGCGGTCCACGAGGGTCGTCTTGCGCAAGCTCATATCGACGTCCGCGGAGAAATCCCGGATTACTACCCAAAACCTCTGGTCGATGCGTATTGCTATAAAAACGATTGAAGTCTGCAACATCTGCAGCACTTGTATCAGCGGGAATATCCATTCCCACCCAATAGGTAAAGAGTGCATCACTCATTGCATAATCCTTTTGTTTAGGTTGGCTTAAACATGGGTATACCGGTGCCATTCTCGCTGCTCTTGAACGACACTTGTACTTTTTGACCGCAACGGATCGTATCCAAATCACAATCAACAATGTTCGTCAGCATCGTAGGGCCCTCCGCCAAGGTGACATAGGCAATCACATAAGGGGTAGGCCCTGACACACGCGTAACGCTGTAACTGTAAATCGTGCCCGCGCCGGTTGCTTCTTTCCATTCCGTCTTGTCACTAAAACAAAAGGGGCAGAGCGCGCGCGGATAGTGATGATACTGGCCGCAGTCATTGCAAAACTTCACCAACAACTTTCCCTTTGTCGCCGCTTCAAAAAATGGCTCATCGCCATAGTTGAATTTAGGATCGGATATTTTTCTATCTTGATATGGGGTAGCCATCGAATTATTCTCTTTCCATGATGAGTGTGGCACTGCCGTGGCGCGTACTGAGCGCACCACCGGTACCGTGAGCAAGCGCGATATCGCAATTTTTGACTTGAACGAGCGGATGCGCTTCGCCACGCAATTGACGCACCGCCTCGATAATTTTAGTGATACCACCACGATTGACGGGATGGTTGTTACACAAGCCTCCACCGTCTGTATTGAACGGTAATTTACCCACACCAGAGATGAGATTGCCATCCATCACAAACTTGCCGCCTTCGCCCTTTTTGCAAAAGCCAAGATCCTCTAGCGTCATGATGACCGTGATCGTAAAGCTATCGTAAATCGAGGCGTACTTGATATCCTGAGGGGTGACACCCGCTTCAGCAAAAGCGATTGGGCCTGAGCGTACCGCGCCCGTGTAGGTGATATCGACCTTGCCACCCATCTGGCCTTTCGGTGATTCGCCTGCACCAATGAGCTTGACCATCGGACGTTTGAGGCGCTTGGCGACATCTGGGCTCACCACAATGACCGCACCGCCACCATCTGTCACCACGCAGCAATCCAGGCGGTGCAGAGGATCGGAGATCATGGGTGACTTCAGGACATCCTCAACGGTCACTACCTTTTTAAGATATGCATTTGGGTTGTGCTGCGCGTGGTGGGAAGCGGAGACTTTTACCCAGGCGAGCTGCTCACTCGTTGTCCCGAACTCATGCATATGGCGCATCGCTGAAAGCGCATATAAATTAACGGTTACAGGCCCATAGGGCATTTCAAAGGGCGTATCTGGGATGTTGGAATCTAACTCGCGCACGATCGTCCCTGGGCGACCAAAGCCCGCACAGGTGATCAGCGCCACGCTGCATTTACCCGCAGCAATGGCCTCGGCTGCATGCGCTACAAGGTACAAGTAAGAAGACCCACCCGTATTCGTCGAGTCAGAATGCCTGACGGTTAAGCCCATGTAGTCGATCATATTGATCCCACCGAGCCCGCCTGGGGCGTCGGTTGAACAAAAGTAACCATCGACGTCATGGATGGTCAATCCCGCATCTTCTAGTGCTCCTTTTGCACATTCTGCGTGCAACTGAGCAAGTGATTTATTTTCAATTTTTCGTGCAGGGTGCTCATAAATGCCCCCAATGTAGGCTTTGCCGCGAATGCTCATGCGATATTGTCTCTGTGAATATTGAATAACACCCGATTGAACGGTTCAATCGGGTGCATTAAATTTTTGTAAATTTTTATAACACGGACGTATAGACAAGTAAATCAAATATTTAGATTTGATGTGATCTTATCAATATATAAAATTGCATGCTGTGTTGACGATGAATAGTTGTTGTATTGGTCAAATACAGCATGCAAATTATTTTCTAACGAAGTACAGCTATCTTTAATTACTTTTCTCAACAACCAGTTGTATTTCAACCATAAAACCATAATGGAGTTCGGGAACAGGTACCACGGCTCGAGCGGGTTTATGATCACCAAAGATATCCGCGTAGATCGCGTTAAATTCTGGCCAGTTCGATACACCGACAATATATGCAGTGCATTGCACCACATCGTTGAGCGTACAGTCTGATGCTTTGAGAATGTTTGCACAGTGTTTAAAAGATACGCGCACCTGACGCTCAAAATTATCGACCTCCCCTTCGGCGGGTTTGCCGGGCAATACACCTGACACAAAGATCAAATTTCCAGACTGAACAGCATGACTGTAATGGCCTGCGGGAGCAGGAGTATGAGGAGATTGAATGAGCTTCATTTGATTATTCCGTTTTAAATTTGACTAAATCTTTAAACTAGCGTGTTGTGTAAAAGATAACAAATGCTGCCGCAATGACTGCTACTAATAAAAGCCATCTACCTTGATTGTGCTTGGGTAAAGCAACAGATGAAGGATTCGAAATTGAGTTGTCATTACTTTCACTCATGGTAATTTTCTCTTTAAATTTTTCAAAGAATAAATCTGCCATTCGCTTTGCCACGCCATCAATTAATCTTGCACCTACTTGAGCAAGTCTTCCACCAACTTGTGCATGCACAGAGTAAGTAAGTTTCGTGTGTTCACCCACCTCTTCAAGCTTAACGACAGCATGCCCTTTACCGGAGCCTGCCACGCCACCAGAACCGTCAAAACTAATTTTGTAAGAGTGAGGTGCGATGATATCCGAGAGTAAAAGCTTGCCAGTAAATCTTGAACGGATCGGACCGACCGCAACCTGCATGACTACCTTGTACTGACTCTCACCCGTCAGGTCAAATGATTCGCACCCGGGCACACACTGACTGAGTACGCTCGGGTCATTGAGCGCTTTCCAAACGATATCCCGGGGTAGAACGATTATTTGTTCACCTATTAACTCCACGTTTCAACTCCCTTGATTCTGCTGTTGAGGATCTCTGATCCGTTGAGCGGCTACGCGCACAGCCTGAATGATTTCCGGATAGGCTGCACAGCGGCACAAATTCCCCGACAGATAGTTACGTATTTCAGCGTCTGAGGGATTGGGATTATGCGCAAGCAACTCCTTGCTCATCAAAATAAAACCTGGCGTACAGAAGCCGCATTGAAAGGCTCCACACTCTATAAAAGCCTGTTGCACCGGATCAAGCTGCCCATGCGCATCCAAGCCCTCAATGGTCATCACATCGCAACCATCAAGAGAAACTGCGAGCGTTAAACAACCACTCACGGTCTTACCATCTACAACGATGGTGCAACAACCGCAAAGTCCTTGTGCACAACTTTCTCGGGCACCGTATAAAAAGAAATTGGAGCGAAGTAACTCTAGTGCGCTTAGATGATTCTGCGTGGACGCTTGAACTTTTTGTCCGTTAAGGGTAAAGCTGATAGTCATTGTCTGCATGATCTTTACTTTTCAACTTTAAAGAAGTTAGTCTCAGCATTGCGGTGCATTTCACGGCATATCTGCTCGTACTTCATCGGTAGCGTTGTCAGTCTGACACCTACTGCATCTTCGATTGCCTCTGCGATCGCAGAAGCGACGCCGAAGGCACTACTCTCCCCGACACCTTTTGCACCGTATGGTCCGTTATGCTGGATGGAGTCAACCGCATGTGACGTCATCACATCAGGTACATCATGTATGCCTGGAATTTTGTATTCAGAAAATGATGCGTTGCGAAGTTGACCAATCTCATCAAACACCATCTCCTCATATAAAACCGCACCCAACTGCATAATGGCAGCACCGGTCAGTTGAGAAGTCACAATTGTTGGGTTGAGAGGCGTGCCACAGTCAACAACGTTTTCCATATGCAGAATTTTGAACTTTCCAGTTTCAACGTCAACTTCTACTTCAACGCCTGTCGCACCAATCATCCAATTAGGGGTGATATTGGTGGACTGTCCCGTCGCTTTATCAGGAGAGATGTAATCAGGGACATAGGAACCAACGCCCACTATGTTGCCAGCCTGCATGCCGTATTTTTTTAACAATAGCTGTCTAGTATTAAGTGTTTCAGTCGATGGAACACCCAGAGAATCAGCAAGCCCTCGCAATTTAGCCAACGCATCTTGTGCAGCAAGCTTGACAGCATGCCCCATATGAAACGTTGAACGAGATCCTAACGTGGCCATATCGTATGGTGTGACATCCGTATCAGGATGAATGACTCGTACTTTTTGAGGTTCAAGCCCCAACTCCTCTGCCGCAATCATCGCCAAAAGTGTGTCTGAGCCCTGGCCCATATCAACAGTACTTGAGTAAACAAAACAACTACCATCTGCTGCCAAGGTCACCATCGCCATTGAAGTTGTCGGAGCCACCAGCGCCTTAAACCCAATGCTAATTCCTCTCCCTCTCTTGAATTTTTCACAACCTCTATTAAAAGGCTGGTCCCATTTCATCCTCGTCGCAGTCTCATCAAGCACCTGGAGCAACGCCGCATCCTTCATGATCGTACCCGTCGGGTGCGCGTCGCCCTCACGTAGTATGTTCATTCTTCGAAACTCCACCGGATCGATCTTCAATGAACGCGCGATGATGTCGGCTTGACTTTCATATGCCCAAACTAACTGAGGAATACCGAACCCTCTAAATGCTCCGGCAGGAGGTAAGTTTGTATAGACCTGATAAGAATCAATTGACACATTTTTGATGTCATAGGGTCCCGAAGACGTGAACCCTGATTTTTGTGACACACGTGGACCAATGTCTGCGAAAGCGCCGCCATTCCACCACACCTCACATTTCCGTCCGAGAATACGCCCTTCTTTTGATACGGCCGATTTAATAATGAATGATGTCGCATGCTTTGTAATCGTATAGAACTGCTCTTCCATACTGATCGCGACACGCACAGGCCGCTTAACGATCAAGGTCAGTGCCGCCGCCAATGCCTCAAGCTTGATATAGAGTTTTGCACCGAAACCGCCACCTAGGAATGCAGTTTTAACCCTAACACGATTTTCTTCCCAGCCAAGCAAACGTGCGATTTCAATACGAACAAAGGAAGGACTCTGTGTAGCAGAATGAATGGTCAAGCCTGCATCAGTCAACTCACCCACAGAAACCATTGGCTCAAGTGGGGTGTGCATGAGTTGTTGTGTTTTGAACGTGTGCTCAAATACATGGTCAGCCTTTGCAAACGCCGCTTCAACATCTCCGCAGCGCAGTTGAAAATCGAGTGCAATATTTGTATTACGCTTTCCCGCAATGTGCTTAAGATCTGGAAATGTTCCTGCAGGTTTGAGTTCTTCATGAACGACGATTTCTGATCGTGCGGCTTCAATCTCATCAAAAACTGCAGGCAACTCCTCATACTCCACTTCAATCAGATGTAATGCCTCTTCTGCGATATGTAGATCCTCGGCAAGTACTGCAGCAACAGGCTCTCCGACGAAGTGAACCTTACCAATCGCGAGAATGGGTTGGTCATGAAAAGCAGGCCCATAAAAAGGACTGGGAATAATCTCACAAATCTCTTTTGCAGTGATGACAGAATGCACTCCCGGCAATCGCTTTGCGGCTGACGTATCAATCGATATGATCTTGGCGTGCGCGACGCTGCTACGAAGTAGCTTGACTTGCAGCATATTAGGTAATGTCAGATTATGGATATATTCTGTACGTCCCGTGACTTTGGATATACCTTCAAGCCGATGTTCGCCTTTTGTGATGAATTTGAGATCTTTTTTAATCAATTCAGTGTTCTGCATGATCGACTCCTGCTCCATTTTTTTTCATTGCAGCATTGATCACTCGTCCTACATAAATACTGATTAAATGTTTTTTATACGCAGCGGATCCATGTGTGTCATCAGCAATTTCTAAAGCTTGTGCGGACTCAATCCCTGCTGTTTGCAATATTTTTTCAGTGACTGTTTGACCTGTCAGCAACTGCTCAGCGATTGTCAGCCGTGTGGGTCGGTCTGTTGCGGCACCAACGATCAAACGAATATTTTCAATCGTATCGCCACTAGATTGAAGACTCACACCTATACCTAGTGCGGGCCAGTCATGTGACACGCGTGTCGTCACTTTCATATAAGCCGCAAGCTGCTGTCCCATCGGCGGCACGATGATCTCAGAGATCAACTCATCTGCAAGCAGAACTGTTTCGTAATAACCTGTACACAAAACGTCGACCGAGATTTCCCGTGACCCTCTGGGGCTCGTTGCGATCAGCCGAGCATTCAACACACTTAATACTGGCGGAAGATCCATATGCGGATCGCCATGCGCTAAATTTCCACCAATTGTCGCCACATTGCGAACACGTGGATTAGAGAGCGCCCTAAAGGCACGCGTCAGCACTGGCCAACCCTTTGCAACTATTTCGGAATGCTCGAGATCTGTTAATCGAGCCAGCGCGCCTATGACTAACTCGCCATGACGATTTGTGCTGATCTCACGATGTTTCCCTCCGATTCTATGCAAACTGATGAGCCTCGTAGGTCTCATCACACCGGCTTTCATCATTAACATGATTGCAGTTCCACCGCCTACAGGACGTACATTCGGATCATCAGGATCAAGGAACTCAATCGCCTGCTCGAACGTCTGCGGTACTACGTATTCAAAAGGAGCCATCTCAACCTTTCCTCTAACGTGTGAGTTCAAGCAGTTTTTCTATTTTTGAAAAAATGACTTGCGGATTTTCCAAAGGCGTCAGGTGACGCGATGCAGGGATAATGGTTAAAAATGATTCTTTTATTCCTTCATGCAAAGCTTGTGCCATGGCAACAGGCGCCGCATAATCCTCTTCACCCACAATAATCTCAGTAGGGACGCGAATACCCCCCATAGCCTCACGACCGTCAAATGCGCCCATCGCCTGACATGTTGCTGCGTAACCTTCGATATCATTTTCCAAAAATATACGTATGCATTCGTCTACGATATCTCCATGCTCCTGTCTGAACATTTCGCTAAACCATCTTGTTTTTTGAAAATCAACCAGACTCGGCAAACCTTGCGTACGTGCTTTTTCCGCGCGCTCGGCCCAGTCCTTTGGTGCATTCGACCCATACCATGCCGTCGTGTCGATTAAACCAAGGCCTGCTGTGATGTCTGGATTATCCGCGGCGAATTGCAATGCAATACAGCCACCCATCGATGCCCCAGCGACAATCACTTTTGTATATCCAAGACTATCCATCAATTTTCTCAAGTCTTGGGCAAACAAATTGATTGAGTAGGGACCTTTCGTCACTGAAGAAGATCCATGCCCTCGAACATCAACTACGACAACGTTTGTTTGCTCAGCAAGTAAAGGTGCTACTCGATTCCAAAACCGATGGTCCATTGCGAGAGAGTGTATGAGCAGGATGCAAGTATGCGACTGTTGGTCCTGTATAAAACTCTGATAACTTATAAAATTATCTTGAGCGATTTGGAAGGTATTGATCGTAGGCTTGACCATTTTTTATCAACATTTTTTATGTAAATGGATTAAATTCAACTTTGTTTGACTATATTCCTACAAGCGCCTGTGCCTCGCAAACGACAATCTTTGAGTCTGTCATGAGTAAATTTCATTCCAGTTTATTTTGACTGCTTCCTTTCTTGAGACACAACCATCAATGCCCAAGCACTTTCCAACATTGAACGCACTTCGCGCTTTTGAATCAACAGCAAGGCATCTGAGCTTTACGCGCGCAGCCCATGAGTTGCATCTGACTCAAACTGCCATTAGCCATCAGATTAAGGAGCTTGAACGTCTACTCGGCGTCCAGCTTTTCGAACGCCGCCAAAACACCATTTCTATGACGTCTGTCGGTTCGGACTACCTCGAAACCATTCGACCTGCCTTAGGTTTAATCGCGAGAGCATCTGACCGTGTTTCGAATATAGGCACGAATACCTTGCACATCAATTGCCTAACTGCGTTTGCGGTTCAGTGCCTTCTACCCGCCTTACCGGAGTTTTGCGCGACCTATCCAGAAATAGATATCCGGATCACACCCGTAAACGCCGCAGAAAAAGCCATTCATTACGATTTTGATATAGGCATCTGGTATGGTATCAACACCACTCCGGAACTTGATGTATTTGAGTTTGCCAGCGATGTTGTATTCCCTGTTTGCAGTCCACATTACTGGAACAGTCAATCCCTGAATGATCCCAGGAATCTAAGCGAACAAACCATCTTGCGTTCTCTTTCCCCACTGATTGAGGATGACTGGCCTAGTTGGCTTCAACATGCCAGCATCCATCCAATACCTTTCAAAAAAGAGATTTTTTTCGATGGGTTATTGCTTTCGCTTGAGGCAGCCATTAATGGGCTAGGTGTTTGCTTGGGTCGTGCCCAACTTGTACAAAAAGAACTCGATGCCGGAAGGTTGATCGAACCTTTTGATATCCGTTTACCTCTCGATACTGGATACCACATCTCTTGTAGAAAAGAGAAAACTGAAATTACTAAAGTTAAAATCTTTAGAGAATGGGTATTGTCAAAATTTGGCCCACCATGCTGATTGAATCTGCCTGATAAGCCAAATTACCCTGCTTACTGAACAGTGACCTTAGCTTTTTCTACGACTTCTTTATATTTTTTTGCATCTGCCTGAATACGTCGAGTGAAATCAGCAGAAGACATCCCGCCAATGGTTGCACCATTATCAGCAAAGCGTTTTTGCACGTCGGGAGATTGCAAGGTTTCAACCACAGCTTTTTGCAATGTTGCCAGGACATCTGCAGGCAGGCCCTTGGGCGCGAACAATCCTACCCAATTCGATGCATTAACACCTGGCAATCCAGACTGCTTTGTCGTAGGCCAGGTCTTATCATATTCAGAGGGGCTGGACGTCGTTAAACCCAAAACTTTAACGCGCCCCGACTTAACATGTGGCATAACAGCGGGGATCGCTACAACACCCAGAGGTACTTCACCACTCGCCACAGCTGCTACCGCTGGAGATCCCCCCTTGTAGGGAATATGAACGACATTGACGCCTCCGTCCACCCAAAGCCACTCACCTGCCAAGTGATTCACACTGCCATTCCCTGGAGATGAAAAAGATAATTTGCCAGGATTTTGCTTGGCGTAAGCTATCACTTCTTTGATTGAATTGTAGGGAGTACTGCTGTTTGCAACGAGCAGCATAGGCGTATCACTGACCATCGTAATGGGCGTGAAGTCGCGCTCGAGCTCGTAAGGTATATTTGCAAAGAGTGCAGGATTGCCGGCAAACTCACCAGTATGTGCCATCAGCAGCGTATAACCATCGGGTGCGCTTTTAGCCGCGGCCCCCACAGCAATAAAGCCATTACCACCTGGGCGATTTTCCACAACAAAATTCCAGCCCAGACGTTCTGTCATTTTCTGCGTTAATAGCCGTGCAGTGATATCCACTACGCCACCAGGTGCGAAGGGTACGAGAACCCGAATTGGTTTATTAGGATAGGCTTGTGCCTGAGCTACGCCTGAAACCCCAAAGGTAGAAATCGCACTGATTGCCGCTATCGCAAACATCTTGTTGAGCGTAGATCGTTTCAAAAGCTTAGTGGTCTTCAATAATATGCTCATGTTGGCTCCCTATTATTTTCAGTATCCACTAATAGTGCTCTACTGCATCTAACAAACGCAAGCGATGATTACTCATGACAGCCTAAAGAAAGCTCATGTCGGTCTGAGGTGCAATTGAGGCTATTTCAAGTTTAGCTACTCCATGCAAAGTCTTACTGAGGTGTGATGCCAATATCTTTGACGACCTTGCCCCAGATTTGGATTTCATTTGCAATCGACTCTCGAAACTCAGCCGCTGTTCCACCTGCAGGCTCGGCGCCATCAGCCTGAATCTTTTCTCTCGCAGAGGGTTTTAATAGAATTTGATTGATGACAGTGTTTAACTTGTCTACGACTGCGACAGGCATTCCTTTAGGACCAATGAGGCCGTACCAAAGGGTCGCTTCATAATTTGGAAAACCGCTTTCAGCGATTGTTGGTACATCCGGTAAGGCTGGAATACGATTCGGTGTTGTGACCGCTACAGCATTAATTTTTCCAGAACGCACGTGCGGCAAGGCACTCGCCGTCGCAGCAAAATAAAGATCAACCTGATTGGCAAGCAAATCAATCAATGCGTTGCCGCCTCCTTTATAAGGAATATGAGTCATCTTGATATCCGCGCGCTGATTAAAGAGCTCATTCGCGAGATGGATCACACTCTCTTGTCCTGAGGAGGCAAAATTAATAGCGCCAGGAGATTTTTTTCCAGTAGCCACTAACTCCGCAACTGTTTTAATCCCGCTCTTATTGGATGTCACAGCGAGCATCGGGCCTGCGCTCATTTTAATAATGGGCGAGATATCTTTAACAGGATCGAATTTGAGTTTATAGAGACTAGGATTGACGGTATAACTTGAGGAAATCAAGGTCAACGTATAGCCATCTGGTGCGGCAGCGAGACCTGCTTCGACACCAATCAAGCCTCCTGCACCTGTTCGATTTTCCACCACAACGGGTTGCCCTAAAACATCCGCCATCTCTTTGGCCATATACCGTGCCAATACATCAGCACCGCCACCAGGGACGAAAGTCACAATCATGCGGATTGGCTTGTCTGGATAGCTAGCGTATACGCCAGGACTAAACATCAAGGCAAGGCCAGTTAAACCGCTCGCGATTAAGGTTGAAATTTTTTTATTCATCGTTTGTCTCCGTATGTTGCGACGCCGTCTTTATGTCTTTGAATGTATCATTAAGAACGGCCAGTGCAAAGATCGCATTGAGTCAATAACGCTTATTCATAATAGTCGCCCAATTATCTTTAGGGATGTGCCCTCTCCCTATACAAAGTCATATGGATTCATACGATGCCAAAACTGCGCCGCTTCATTCAATGTGACGTCTTTAGTCCCACGCCTTATCAAGGTAATGGCTTAGCAGTCGTCATCGATGCAGACGGTCTAACAGATGAACAAATGCAACGCTTCGCCGCATGGACAAACCTCGCTGAGACGACATTTTTATTGACGCCTACTGATCCAACCGCCGACTATCGCGTGCGAATATTTACCCCAAGTCGTGAAATGCCTTTCGCAGGTCATCCCACACTCGGCACCTGTGCGTCCTGGCTCCATTGCGGAGGCATTCCCAAAACTGCAGGGATAGTTCGCCAAGAATGTGGTGTCGGGATTGTTGAGGTAGATGTATCAAATCGCCCAACCTTGTCTTTTGGTGCACCCGCGACCACCATCAAAGAAATGGATCCTGCGCATCGCGCAGAAATCATGCGAGTGCTGGACATCCCTGCAGATGCTGTTGTCCACACTGCAGAACTATGTAACGGTCCGATATGGCAACTGTTTGAACTCAAGCATGCCGCCCAAGTTCTAGCGCTTGACTCCTCGCGTGTGCGCTGGCCGACCTATAAGTCGATCGGACTCATCGCTCCGCACCCACCTGGCAACGAGTGTGACTACGAGGTTCGCATGTTGGCGCCCTCAAGTGGCATGAGTGAAGATCCCATTACAGGATCACTGAATGCAGCGATCGCAAAATGGCTACTCTCATCCGGTCGTCTGCAAAAGCCTTATCTTGTTGCACAAGGCACCCAGATCGGACGTACCGGCCGTGTCACGGTGACACCTGGAGACCACAAGACAGTGTGGATCGGCGGTGAAGTACATATTTTGATCGAAGGAAACGTGCAGATCTAAAAACAGCTGTGCACGCTACTCAAAATCTGGCAACGCATCGTCAGGTCCGATATGTGCGGGTGTCGTCCAAGTGACATCCCGCATAGATCGCTGTACCAATCGATCCACGCCTAGCAACTTTGCAAAAATCGCCATGCGAATTGGAATGCCATTGTCCGTTTGACGGAAAATCGCCAACCGCGGATCTGCGTTTAAATCGACACTCAAATCATAAGAACCGGGTCGACCATCGCGCGGCAACGGGTGCATGATCACCACATCACTCTTGCACGCTTGATTCACCAGTTTTTGATTAATTTCAAACTCCGCGCCATAACCGTCAATGGCCTCTTCGCCAAAACGTTCTTTTTGAATACGCGTCGCATACAAAATATCAGCTTTAGCCAAGCCACTTGCCGGCGAGTCACTGAACTCAATCACATGTCCACGTCGACTCACTACATCAACAATCTCAGCTGGCATCTCTAAAGACTGCGGTGAGATTAAGGTAAATGTTAAGCCGCGATACAGTGACAACAACTTAATCAGCGAGTGCACAGTGCGACCATATTTCAGATCACCCACCATTGCGATATGCGCGCCATCGATGAGCTTTCCAAGACGTGAAAACTCTCGCTGGATCGTATAAAGATCCAGCAACGCCTGACTTGGATGTTCCCCCGGACCATCACCTCCATTGACCACCGGAATATTGGTAGCACGCGCGAATTCGGCGACAGCACCTTTTTCAGGGTGACGAATGACCATGGCGTCGACGTAGCCACTCACCACACGACTGGTGTCATAAATCGACTCACCCTTGGCCATCGAAGAAAAGGTAAAACCGGTCGTGTCGCAAACAGAACCTCCGAGCCGACAAAATGCAGCCCCAAAGCTGATGCGCGTGCGAGTACTGGCTTCGAAAAATAAATTCGCGAGGACAGCACCCTCGAGTACTCGCGTCACTTTGTGACGGCGTGCAACTGGTTGCATCACATCGGCGAGCCAAAACAACTCCTCAACCGACTCTCGGCTCAATTGATCGACAGAGAGTAAATGATTGGCAGATAACCCAGAGGCGGTCGAGCCACTCGGTGTGTTGTCAGGTAAGTTAGCCAAAATTTCAGTCACATAGCGGCGCGCCACCTCAGGCATCGCTCGATATTCGCTGGACTCATCGGGCAACAACCAACTATCAAGCGTCCGGCGTCGACAGCCAATTCGCTCTGCAAACGCATCACGGGTCATATTTAAACGACGCATTGCGTCGCGGAGAAGTGCCTGTGTCGCGATTGCCATGTCTCACCTATACACAAAAGTTTGCCAGAATGACTAATTATATGCACTTTGCGTATGATTTCGATGTTTTTTTGTATGCGTCCTAATTTTTGTCGCTGAGCGCCTCACCCAAACCAATACCTTTAAAAAACTGCGTGCCCAAGGGTGAAATCGGCTCATGCACTTTGTCGATGGGCCCCTTCAACCTTCTGATCTCATTAATTAACAGCGTACCAAAACCCCTTCTTCTGTAGAGAGGATTCACGTAGATGTACTCCACCTCTCCAGTCTCATTAAAACGGCTGTACCCGATCGTTGTGTTTTGATTTTTAATCAGCACAACGCCCTCGGAGATGTCGATCTCATACTCGTCTGCACCGTTAAGCATCTCATGTCTCTAAACAAAGAGTGAATTGATTAACTGAGATTTAAACATCAAATCGATTCACGCCCATATTTACAAAGCTGTAAACTTATTTTCTAAGATTTTCATCACCAATAAAAATAATTGAAAGAGAGACGTCATGCCAATGTACGAAAAGGGATCTGTCCGTATTCACTATCAAGATACCGGCACTGGCTTGCCCCTACTGATTTTGCCGGGTGGCGGTCTCAACGCAACGATGTCTTTTTTCAAATCGCGCTCACCTTTTGATGCCGTAGAAGAGTTTAAAAATGAATATCGCTGCATCACCATGGACGCGCGCAATGCGAATGGTGGCGAATCCTCTGGACCGCTTGAAGTCAATCGCCCCTGGGACGCATACACAGACGATCAACTAGGCTTGATGGATCATTTGGGTATCGACAAGTTTCTAGTCATGGGCTTTTGTATTGGTGGTCCTTTTATCTGGAATATGCTTAAAAGAGCACCTAAGCGCGTCATAGCAGCCGTCATGGTGCAACCCAGCGGCTTTAGACCTGAATTACCTGATCAGTTTTATGCAAATAATATTAATGACTGGGGACCGGCGCTTTGTGCACACCGTCCAGATTTAAATATGGATATTGTCCATGCATTTTTAGAAAAAATGTATCGCGCAAATCCTGACTTTGTCTTTACAGTTTCTAGAGATTTTGTTCGACAATGTCAGACACCCATTTTTGTCATGCCTGACGACACGGCGCCTCACCCCTATGCCGTCGCCAAAGAAGTCGTCGACCTTGCACCCAATGCAGAGGTCAGCATCTATCCCTGGAAAGAGCCGAAAGAGCGTATACCTGAGGCCATTGCGCAAGCCCGAAGTTTCTTGGAACGAATGCGACCGAAAAGTAATTAACAATGAAACTCAGTCTCATCCCCGCGATTTTCATGTTCTACGGAATACTGTCAATCGCGTATTCCGCTACGTTGTTATTCTACTTTTCTAAACAGAAAAATCGCGCGATCGAAAATTGCGCAATTGGTGCGTTCCTTCTTGGTTCGGCAGCGATACTGACCATCTTTCGCGTCGAAATTCACACTCTCATTTCCTATGTCGGCGCCAATGCCCTCGCCTTTCTCGCCTATCGATACTTTAATTACTCACTGATCAACCTTATCGGCGATGAGCCCGATCTTAAGCCGTCTTTTCTTCGTAACCTGACCGTCTTCGCGGTTTACAGTGCAGCGCTTTATTCAATCGGTCTTTTACTCAATCCGGGATACCAAACCATCTTTGTGTGCCTCGCCGTTGTGTATATCACGGCCGAGGGAGGACTACTATCACTCAAGGTTTATCAAAAAAATAGAATAGATCTGATCAAGGTGTACGGCATCCTCTTTTTCTTTACTGCCGCGTTGTGGGGTGGGCGCATTGTTCTCGTCTTGCTTGATATCGCGACCGTCGCGTTTGATGCAAATCTCTTTAACACCATCATCTTTATCTCGATTTTTCTCTTAGCAATTTTTCGCTATATGATTTTCCCGATTTTTCTTCTTAAGATCGCTGAAAATGAAAAGGAGAAACTCCTGATCGATAGTCTCGTTTGGGCTAATAAAACAGCCGCAACGGGTGCACTTTCTGCCTCCATCGCGCACGAACTCAATCAACCCCTGGGTGCAGTTCAAATCAATAGCGAGTTTATGAAGTTACAGCTCTCCAACGGTCGTTTGGATGAAGTCCTTCTTAAAGATCTCGCTGAAAAAATCGTTTCTGATAATCTGCGCGCTGGCAGCATTATTCAGTCTCTTCGCTCAATCTTTAACGAAGAAAATCCAACTGCAAATCTTATAGATCTTAAAGATGTCGTTCAGTCCGTTCTTCAAATCACTACGCCCGAACTATCCAGACGCCGCATCAACGTCAAACTTGACTTAGCCTCGGAATCGATCGCACATGTGAATGCACCTGAAATTCAGCAGGTCATTCTAAATGTATTAAATAATTCGATTCAAGCGTTGTCGACATCAGAACAAACTCATAAAGAAATCACGATCGAAACCTCATGCCAGCCAGCAAAGGTCATGCTTGTCATTGCCGATAATGGGCCGGGTATTTCTCAAGAGCGCCAATCGCAAATCTTTGAACTCACCGCGAGCGGAAAACGCAGCGGCATGGGACTCGGTCTTTGGCTCTGCAAGCAAATCGTGACTAGAAATGGAGGCACGATATCGCATCAAGATGTCCCTATAGGCGGCACAAGATTCTTGATACAACTCCCCGGGAAAGAGCCTTCGCTTTGATCTACTCAAAGATCGCCGACTCGATTGGGGGGACACTTCGGCTGACGATCGGCGTTTCAGACGTAGTGCCGAAAACCGTTTCCTAGCTGTTTGAATGAAAAGCCTATGATCTTGCCCAACAAAATCGGTCTATCCAAGGGACTTCCCTAATTCAATTTCGTCTACAACAACTTACTCTAAGATCTGCGGTCGATTAAAAAAGACTCTCCCAGTTTCCACTATTTTTTGCGAGTATGTATGTTTATCAAAAAACTGCTGACTATCGCGATCGCCATGATCGCGGCCTCGACGAGCTTTCAAAGTGTTGCGCAAGGCGCTTACCCCAACAAACCCGTCAAGCTCATTGTTCCTTTCCCTCCTGGCCAAGCCACGGACATTGTGGGTCGTTTGCTCGCTGATGGACTCACCAAGGAGTGGGGTCAACCCGTTATCGTTGAAAACAAGGGCAACACAATTGTTGGCATGCTAGATGGTAAAAAAGCGCCGTCGGATGGTTACACCATTACCTTTGGTACGAGCGGCACCTTGGGCGTCAATCCAAGCTTGTACTCAAAACTCCAATATGGACCCAAAGACTTTGAAATGGTCAACGGTGTGTTCATCGTGCCACTCATGATCGTGGCACATCCATCGTTTCCGTACAACAATGTCTCAGAGCTGATCGCTGCAGCTAAAAAAGAACCTAATAAATTCAATATTGGCTATGCTGGGACGGGCACCTCCCAACACTTGACGGGCGAACTTTTTAAATCCAGTGCTAAAGTAGAAATGACTGGCGTAAATTACAAAGGTAGCGGTCCAGCGATGACGGACTTATTGGGCGGTCAGATTCCCTTGCTGGTCGACAGTCTTGCCTCGGCGCTACCTCAAGTCAAAGCAGGCAAAATTAAAGCGCTTGCAATGACGAGCGCCCAACGCGTACCCCAACTACCCGATGTCCCGACCGTCGCAGAAGCCGGATTCCCTGGCTTTGACGGAAGCGGCTGGGGCGGGCTGGTCGTGCCAGCCGGAACACCTCCTGCGGTCGTCGCCAAGATCAGCACCGATGTTCAAAAGTTACTCCGTGATCCTGAGTTTCAACAAAGAATTATCGATCGCGGCGCCATTCCCGATCCTCGTGGCGCAAAAGAATGGAGCGCCTTTGTTGACTCAGAGGTCATCAAGTGGGGCGATGTGATCAAGAAAGCAAATCTTAAAGCGGACTAAGTACGCTAAAATGTATACCCACTCACCAGCAAAAGCGCACAACGCATAAGGTCGGTGGTCATTAAAGACACGTGGAATTTTGTTGCATACACAACCAAACACGATCCCTCGGATCATCTACTGCCTACTTCTTTCGGGGCTGCTATCTGCTTCCTTTGTCAGTCATGCGCTCGATCTGAACCCGTTCGATGCCGTGGCACCTCAACCCGACAAAAATCTTTTCTCCGCGACCCTGCTTAGTACAGAAGCAACAGGTACCTACACGAACGGCATCAAGTCTGCAGCGACACTGACTCATTCAGTCAATCAAATCCAATTCAGACTTGGTCGGTCATATCGAGTGGCTGGTTTAACCGGCCTTTCCTTCGTTCAGCTTCCCGTTGGCATGTTAAGTCCCGGTGGTGCGGCTTCTAGTTACCCAACCGATTATGGAATAGGTGACCTGACGCTCGTGACCGCGCTTTGGCCTTATGAAAATCGGCAGACACGCACCTATTTCGCTATCGCGGGCTATTTGACTCTACCTACTGGGAGTTACTCCAATCAGCAACTCTTCAATCTTGGTGGCAAACGGGTTGCGGGCGATATTCAACTCGCCTATCAAACAGCGCTGACTAAACAGTTAGACGGTATGATCGGCTTCGATACGATGTGGTATGGACCGAACAACCATCTAGGCGTAAGCAATGCGCAACTCACGCAAAAGCCTCTCTATACGGCTCAGATTGGTCCTATTTATAACATCAACCAAATCTTCTCCGTCGCAGCGACATATCTCTACGTGTGGGGTGCCGAAACGAGCATCAATGGGTTGGCCAACAACAACGCTCTACAAACTCATCGCTATTTGCTCAGCGCGGTTGCAACCACAAGCAAAGGGCGTTTTATGCTGCAGTACGGCACCAATCTAGATACTCAATTCGGCTTTAACGAAACACGACGCATGATTTTGCGTTATGCCCTCGCATTTTAAATGAGTGCGTACCGGTGACATTGTCCGGAAAAAACGTCCGGTGTATATTCACAGCACAAGAAGATACAAACCGGAGACAATATGAAACGCCGTCACTTTATGGGTTCGGCCATCGCTGCAGGCTTTGCCTTTAGTTCCCAATCGTTATTTGCCCAAAAAGCATACCCAAATAAACAAATTCGTTTCGTCGTGCCCTTTGCAGCCGGTGGTGGTGGCGATGCGATTGCCCGCATGCTGGCCCAGAGGTTAAGCGAACAAATCAATGATGTAGTTGCCGTCGAAAACAAAGCAGGTGCTGGCGGCATCATTGGTTCATCCTTTGTTCTAAAGTCTCCTCCGGATGGCTATACCGTCCTCAATATGTCCAGCACCTATGCTATCCAGGCTGCGATCGGAAAAAATCTAAATTTTGATCCGGTCAATGACATGCAACCGATCATTATGGTTTCGCGAGACCCTGCGATCTTAGTGGTGCGAGCAAACTCGCCGTTGAATAATGTCGAGGACCTGAAAGCTGCGGCGCTTAAAAATCCAGGCAAACTCACTCACGGCTCTGCAGGGATTGGATCACTGGCCCATTTAGGTACGGAAGAACTCGCTCACCTCATGGGCGTGAGCTTAGTTCACATCCCATACAAAGGCTCGTCTCAAGCATATAACGACTTATTAGGTGGAAACGTCGATATGATGTTGACGAGTTCGACGTTTGCGGCACCGCAGATTAAAGGTGGTCGTCTTAAAGCGATCGGTATCGCTGGTACCAGACGTCTCGATAGTCTTGCAGATGTCAAAACCTTTGAAGAACAAGGCGTCAAAGGCTACAACGTCGTTGATTGGAAGGCTGTCGCCGGCCCGAAGGGTATGCCCGCCGAAGCCGTGACTTTCCTCAACAGAGAACTCAACAATGTGCTTAAGCATAAGTCCGTGACTGAACGCTTTGACGCTGAAGGAACGACCGCTGTTGGCGGGACACCAGACGATTTGATGCGAACCATCCTTTCGGATATCGAGCGCTGGAAACGCGTGATCGAAGTCGCTCAGGTGAAGTTTTAATGAGCACTCAAAGTCTGAATAAAGTACTGCGCCAAGCGCTTGTCGCCGGAGCTGGGCACATGATGCCCGGAGCCGGCAACGCGTTAGCAGCCAGATTTATCGAAGCCGCAGGACACAAAATGATGCTGGTGAGCGGTGCTGCTGTGGCCAACAACTATCTCGGCGTTCCGGATTTAGGACTTGTATCCGTCACGGAGCTAGCGGATCACGTAGCAGCGATTCGCGATGTCGTGAATATTCCCATTCTCGCGGACGGGGACACTGGTTTTGGCAACGCAATCAATGCACGCCGCACGGTTCAACTACTTGAGCGAGCGGGAGCCAATGCCATCATGCTCGAAGACCAAACCTATCCAAAACGTTGTGGTCATTTTGAAGGAAAAGACATCATCTCGACGCAAGAGATGGTGTCGAAACTCAAGGCGGCTGTCGATGCGCGAAAAGATCCAGATCTCATGATTCTCGCCCGAACAGACGCAAGAGCCGTCGAAGGCTTTGAAGCGGCACTTGATCGCGCGCGCGCCTATCAGGAAGCAGGTGCTGATTTTCTGTTTATTGAAGCGCCCCTCACCAAGGAGGAATTGCTCGCGATTCCCGCTGCGGTGCCCGGCATTCATCTATGCAATATGGTTATTGGTGGTAAAACACCTTTGCTGCCGCGCGAAGAACTCGCTCAAGCAGGTTATGCGGTTGTTTGCTACGCCAACGCAGCCCTGCAAGCTTCCATGCTTGCGATGCAACAGGCGATGCAACATCTCGCCGAACACGGCTCAATCAAAGGTTTCGAGGCTAAGCTCATGATGTTTGCTGAAAGACAAGAAGCGCTCGACGCCAATCATTTCAAAGAACTCGAGAAACGTTATACATGACCGCTCAAAAGCCACGCACTTTTTTCGAGAAAGTTTGGCAAGATCACGTCATCAAAAGTCTTGACCAAGAGTCCGACCTTCTGCAAGTAGATCGGCTGGTACTTCATGAACTCTCGGGAAGCCAAGCGCTTCGGGCCCTCGAAGAAGCCGGCCGGCAGCCTGTTAGCCGACAGCAAGTATTCACCGTGATCGAGCACTTGATTTCAACGCAACCCGGACGAGGCCCCTGCGACTCCGTCTCGACAAGCGGGCCTTCCATGATTCAAACCACGCGTGAAGCATCAAAAAAATGGGGTGTGCACTTTATTGATTACGATGACCCTCGACAGGGCATCGCACACGTTGTAGCGCCTGAGCTCGGCATCGCGTTTCCAGGTGCTACGCTAGTCTGTTGTGATAGCCACACCAGCACCATCGGTGGTGTGGGCGCACTGGCCTGGGGCATTGGTGCGTCTGAAGCTGAGCATGTACTCGCGACGCAAACCTTGGCGCAAGCCAAACCCAAGACCATGCGCGTGACGTTCAACGGTCAGCTTAAACCTGGTGTGTTCGCCAAAGACATGATTCTGTCTTTAATTGGAACAATTGGTGCCCAAGGTGGCATTGGCTTTGCAACGGAATACGCCGGACAAGCGGTTCAAGATCTTTCCGTCGAAGGCCGTCTGACTCTGTGCAACATGTCGATCGAGTTTTCTTGCAAATATGGTTTCGTGCCACCCGATGAAAAGACCTTTCAATATCTCAAGGATGCGGAATTTTCTCCTAAAGGTGCGGCATGGGATCAGGCAGTTGCCTACTGGTCAACGCTAGCCAGCGACCCTGGTGCTCAGTTCGACAAAGAGGTGACGATCGATTGCAATACGCTTGAGCCTCAAGTGACTTGGGGCATCAGTCCACAACAAGTGGGGGCTATAGGAATAAACATTCCCGCACCGACGACCGCATCAGATCACGAAGCACAAGCTTTGGGTGAGCGTGCCTTGAACTACATGCGACTCGAAGCTCAAACCCCTCTCTTGGGCGTGCCTATTGATGTCGCCTATATCGGCTCCTGCACCAACGCGCGACTGTCCGATTTACGTTCCGCCGCCGCAGTACTAAAAGGCAGGAAAATTAAACCAGGCATTCAGGCCATTTGCGTGCCAGGTTCGACTGCTGTCAAACGGGCGGCCGAAGCGGAAGGTCTTGATCAAATTTTTATTCAAGCCGGTTTTGAGTGGCACGAATCAGCCTGCGGTTTCTGTGGTCATATCGGAGACAACCGCTTTGCCAATCTGCGTGTCATCAGCACAACCAATCGAAACTTTGAATCTCGGCAAGGTCCGCAAACAAGGACGCACCTGGCAAGCCCCGCTACTGTCGCAGCCTCCGCCATCAAAGGCTGCATTGCCGACGCTCGGGAACTCATCTAATGGAAGCACTCAAGAAAGTATCAGGTATCGCAGCACCCTTTATGCGCATCAATATTGATACCGATCAGATCATACCTGCGCTTTTTTTAGGTGGAACCGACGCAAAAGGCTATGGTGCCCACTTGTTTCATGGTTGGCGTTTTCTTTCTGACGGGAGCCCGAATCCCGACTTCATTTTGAATCAAGCTCCCTACGATCGGTCACAGGTGCTTTTAGCTGATCGAAATTTTGGCTGTGGCTCTTCGAGAGAACGCGCCCCCAAGGCCTTGCGCGAATTTGGCTTCAGGGCGGTGATCGCACCCTCCTTTGGTGGCATTTTTTTTAATAATTGCTATCGTAATGGCGTGGTCCCAGTCGAGCTTCCGATTGAGGATATTCGCGTGTTGGTTGACGAAGTGGCCCATACAAAGGGTCAAGGCCTCATCACGGTCGATTTAGAGTCACTAACGGTCACTTCACCCAGTGGCAAACACTTTTCCTTTCGCGCACCACCCGCTCTTAGAGAGATGCTGTTACACGGTATGGATGAAATTGCGCTGACACTTTCGCAGTCTTCTCACATCGATGGCTTTAGACAAACAGATCGCACTAAAAGACCCTGGGCGTATTTCACCCAATAAACGTCGCATCCATCCATACCTTGCTGAGACAAAGCTCCCGCATGACACGCTTGGTCACCTCACTCACGGCCTGTGCGGCCGTCGACAAGGGAATATGCTGAGCACGACACAGAGCGACTGTCCGCGTGATCGTTGGCGCCCGAATCGGCAAGCTTCTTAATAACCCATTTTCAAGCTCGGCCTTTAGCGGCATCACGGGCAAGATCGTTTGACCCATCCCGGCCAGCAGCGAGTTACGCAAAATGCTGATCGAGCTTATGTCCGCTGCGACATTAGGGGGAGGAAGACCTGCTTTTAAGGCTGCCGCCTCGATAAGAGGACGCACGCCATGAGGCTGAGCCGGCAAAATCAACGGTCGACTCAGCGCCTCACGGAAAGTCACGGAAGTTTTGTTATGCGCCTTTGGACTCTCGGGTTGAAAGATCAATGACATACGCTCCGATACAAGCGACTCATACAAAAAATCACCGAGCTGACCATCATCAAACAGAATTGATAAATGTAACGATCCCGCCTGGAGCTGTTGCGCAAGATTGCCTGTCAACTCTTCCGTTAATTCTAAATTAACCAGAGGCAACTCCTGCCTCACGGCAGCGATCAGCGGCAACGCCAAGGCATGCGAAATGCTGTGTGGCAGACCAAAAATCACGCGTCCCGATGGCGCCTTGAGTAAGCTTGACACACTCGTTTGGGCGTCGGCGACTTGCCGCAGAATAGAAAGTGCATGCGTACGGAAAAGCTCACCTGCCTCGGTCAGCGTGACCCCCCGTCGTGAGCGCAAAAAGAGCATAGCTCCCAATTCCTCCTCTAATAAGGCAAGCTGATGACTGAGCGCCGATTGGGCGATGTGCACCTTGCTGGCGGCTTTTGAAAAGCTTCCATGCTCTGCGATGGCGACAAAATAACGCAGCTGCCTGAGCTCCATGAACAAATCCATCTGTTTTCAAGATACATCTAGATTAAATCAATATTATGCAGATAGTAATAAATAGACTGTAATAGCCCTACAGGTTGTTCACGCGCAGCTGTTGATTACCGTCAACAGGCACTCCCTTCATGGAAATGCGCGCGTCAAAGCCGATTCTTCTTACCGGAAGATGGATGAAAGGTGATCAATCGATCGGTTGATCACCTTATTTTTTGATACTCTTAATGATGCTCAAAACATCTCCTCCCCTCAAGCCTGCCAATGCCAGGCTTGAGGCCATGCTAAAAGGTCCAATCTTCCTGACGCTCCTTAGCCTAGCGTGGCCTAATCTCGTCATGATGCTGGCCCAGTCGAGCACGGGCTTTATCGAGGCATGGTTCTTATCAAAGCTTGGGCTCGATGCCCTCGCAGGTGCGGCACTCGTGTTGCCTATCCTGATGCTGATGCAAAGCATGTCACAAGGCGCAATGGGTGGGGGCATCTCCTCTGCCGTCGCACGCGCGCTCGGGGCTGGCAACGCCTCACTAGCCAATAGCCTCGCGTTACATGCCGTTGTGCTCAATACCTTATTAGGTATCATTTGTTCGACGCTGCTGATCATATTTAGCGCGCCACTCTTCCAACTGATGGGAGCCCAAGATGGCACACTTGAGGCCGCTCTCGCCTACTCGCAGATTGCCTTTCCCGGCTTGATTCTGATGTGGATCATGAATGCGCTAGCCAGTGTGATCCGTGGTTCAGGGAACATGTTCACACCCGGCATTGTTATGTCTGGCGGAGCCGTTTTGCTTGTTCCCCTTTCCCCCTTATTGATTTTCGGTTGGGGACCTTTTCCCGCACTTGGTATCGCAGGCGCAGGCTGGGCACTGGTTGCGTACTACGGGTCTGGCACAGTGGTTTTGCTTTGGTATGTCATGTCCGGTCGCAATCTCGCCCGTCTAAAAGCAGGCGTTCTTACCTGGCCTCCTATGCGCAACATTCTCGCCGTCGGCGGTTTTGCAACCCTCAACCCACTTCTCACGAACGGACTCATTGCATCCACCACCGCGCTTGTGGGCGCCTATCTTGGCACCGCTGCCTTAGCAGGCTATGGCACAGCGGCCAGACTCGAGTACCTCATTTTTCCCGTCGCCTTCGGCATTGGAGCGCCACTCGTTGCAATGGTGGCCTCCAACCTGGGCGCCAATCAACCAGAGCGCGCTTTAAAAATCGCCTTGACGGGTGGCGCTATGGCCTTTGTCGTCGCCGAGGCCATTGGACTGGCTGCCGCCATTTGGCCTCACAGCTGGATGAGACTGTTTAGTGATGATCCCGACATGATCGAAGCAGGCGTTAGCTACCTCCGGGTGGTTGGACCCTTCTTTGGTTTTTTTGGCTTAGGCTTCACGCTTTATTTTGCGGCCCAGGGCGCAAGAACGCTTTTTTGGCCCCTGACCTCTGGTGTACTGCGTCTGATTGTTGCAGTCCTTGGCGGCTGGGCCATTTTGCACTTCACCGGTTCATTGACATGGTTCTTTGCCGCCTCGGGCCTTGCCATGGCGCTCTACGGCATCGTGATCTTGGCGACGACCACACCACGCGTTTGGTTTAGGCGCAGATAAATGCCAGGAAGTCTGTCGAAACCTGCCTTTGCTATGCCTGCACGTTTCTTTTATTGGGCGTGATGTAAGAACCCAAAATCATGCCAATCAAACTCGCAATCAAGCCAAAAACTTGCGGCGGCACCGGCTCATCGACCCCTGTGATCTCTAAAATAATCCATGTCGATAGACCAAATAAAATCGCAAACGCCGCACCTAGATTGCTGGCGCGTTTCCAAAAAAGACCCGCAGCCAAGGGCACGAAGGCGCCTGCCAGCGTGATACGGTAAGCATTCTCGACCATCGTATGAATCGTGGCGTCCGTCGCGATCGCATAAAACGTGACCATTGCGCTAAATACCAACACCGTGAGTCTCGTTGATAAGAGCAACTGACGATCCGTCATGTGCGGCGCAAAACCTTTCAAAATATTTTCAGTAAAAGTGATGGATGGTGCAAGCAAGGTTCCAGAAGCTGTACTCATGATCACGGAAATCAATGCACCAAAGAAAATCACCTGCATATAAAACGGCATGTGATTCATGATCAAGGTAGGCAAGATCAATTGAGAATCTGTATCGATCAGGCTAGCAACCATTTGTGGATCGATAATATTGGCTGTGTAAGCCAGTAACAAGGGTACGGCTGCGAAAAAGAAATACTAGATACCACCCAAGGTAGTCGCCCACACGGCAATCGTTTCGTTACGCGAAGAGTTCACGCGCTGAAAGACATCTTGTTGAGGAATCGAGCCGAGCCCCATCGTGACCAGCGCAGCCATCCATCCCAACATATCCCAGATCTCAAAGGACGGTAAGAAATCAAATTTGCCCTCGGCGGAAGCCTTGGCCAATACGTTCGTCAAACCGCCCGCCTGATCGGTCGCAAAATTCGTGACCAACAACAAACCAATGATGATCACAATCATTTGCACGAATGTTGTCAGCGCGACTGACCATAGACCGCCGAAAATTGTATACAACACCACAACACCCGCGCCGATCAACATACCTTGGGTGACAGAAATGGCATCGACAGACAAGACGTTGAACACCAAGCCTAGCGCTGTGATTTGCGCAGACACCCAACCCAAATAGGACACGACGATACAGATTGACAGTAACAGTTCAGTTTGTCGGTTGTATCGAATTCGAAAGTAATCGCCAAGTGTCAGGAGATTCATCCGATAGAGCGGACGGGCAAAGATCAGACCAAATAAGACCAAGCAAAGCGAAGCGCCCAAGGGATCCGAAATCAAGCCTCTAAAACCTTCTTTCAAAAAAGTCGCCGAGATCCCCAAAACGGTTTCCGCGCCAAACCACGTCGCAAACACCATGGCGAGCACCATCGCCATCGGCAAGTTTCGACCTGCGGTCACATAGTCTCTCGCGTTGTGCACCTTGGATGCCCCATAGAGGCCAATAGCGACAGAAAGTGCGAGATAAGCAATGACAAGCCAAAGCAACATATCCAGAGTTCCTATCAGGCACGCAGTCTTAAGGAAAATTATTTTTCCGAATTATAGACAAGCAGTGCATAATTTCATCCATTTCCTGCAAAGCGACGCGTGCCTGTTCACGCACTTGAGAGAGCCATGACACATACCCACCCTTTGACGTTGAGAGTGCTGCACTGGCTCACTGCGCTTTTCCTCATCATTTTGATCGCTCTCGGTGTCTGGATGACGGAGCGGGCAGCCGCCAACCTCTGGGACGCGCTAACAAACACACTTTACGGCTGGCATAAACTCATCGGCTTTCTGGTGCTGTTTCTGACGGCGGTCAGAATCGTGGTCAAGCGGCGTTCGAGCCCACCTGCCTATCCTGCCAGCGTGTCACCCGCCACCGTCAAACTTGCCGCTGCCGGGCATCGTGCCCTTTATTTGCTCTTATTAGTCGTACCGTTACTAGGCTGGGCAGGCGTCACCGCCTTTCCCGCGCTCATCACACTGGGCGGATACCATCTTCCCGCCATGCCCGGCATCCCCAAGGATCAGGCCTTAGCCAAGCAACTCTTTGAAATCCACGGCAACCTCGCCCTCGTACTGGCAATCCTCGCCCTGGGACACATGGCGGCTGGGCTGCATCATTTAATCGTCAAAAAAGATGGTGTCTTTCAGCGGATGTGGTTTAAGTTATAAGGGTAAACACTCATAACACCACACTCTGCCCCCCAGAAGAGCGCTCTTAGGCAAATTTTGGTACATTGCGTACTCGATGGGGAGTAGCTCTGGTCCAGCAAAACAGGTGTTCTAAAGCCTGCTTAAAAGACCTTCGACAAGTCGTCATGCACGAAGCTCAAGCATTTGCGAAGCTTCCGGTTTGTCGGGCAGAGAGACACTGTGTGACTCGCTGAGCAAGACCGTCGTTCCTTAATCACACTAAAGGCCTCTTAAAATTATGGAACTCTTCTCCGCTCCCTGGTGGTCAGCTCTTTTGGCTATCATCATTATTGACCTCGTCCTCGCTGGCGACAATGCCATCGTGATCGCTCTTGCTGCACGCAAGCTTCCTCCCAAACTTCAAAGAAAAGCTATTGTTTGGGGCACCGTAGGTGCGATTGTCGTACGCTCGGCCATGACGCTTGTCGTTGTCTGGCTCCTCAAAATCCCTGGCCTGATGTTGATTGGCGGCTTGGCTCTAATCTGGATTGCTTATAAGTTACTCGTCGATACAGGTAGCGAAGACGATCACGACAGCGTGCAGGTCAACGGTTTCTGGGGTGCGATGAAAACCATCATCATCGCTGACGCCGTCATGGGCATCGACAACGTCTTGGGCGTCGCGGGCGCTGCTCAAGGCGCCTTTGATTTAGTCGTCATCGGTTTGTTAATTAGTATCCCAATCGTGGTGCTTGGAAGCACGGTCATCCTAAAACTGGTCGAACGTTTCCCGATTATTATCAGCCTGGGTGCCGCTGTCTTGGCCTTTACCGCCGCTAAAATGGTCGTCAACGAGAAGCTTCTCAGCGACATTTTCAAAGCAGGCACCAACACCTCAGTGATGTTGAGCTGGGGCTTAACCGCTATTGTGATTGCCGGCGTTCTTTACTTTGGTAACCAGAAAGCCAGAAAAGCTAAAGCTACCGCAGCAAGCGCCAACGCAGCAGATTCATAAACAGCAATCCCTGTCTGGCAGGTCTTACAACTGCTGCACTTAAAATTGGCCCCTTAAATACCTTAAGGGGCCAATTTTTTTGCTATACACTCGTCTGCATCTTCTCATCAGGAACAGCGCCATGCAGATCAATTTAAAAGGTAAACGAGCCCTCATCGCAGGCGGCAGTCGCGGTATCGGACTAGGCATCGCACAGTGTTTTGCAAAGGCCGGTGCAGATGTCTCGATTTGCGCACGTACGCAGAGCTCCTTGGACGAGGCGCAAAAAACCCTCTCTCAGCATGGTGGTCGCGTGTTGACAACGGCTTGTGATCTGGGCGATGCGAGTGCGATCCAAGCATGGGTCACTCACTCCGCCGCTGACTTGGGGGGCATCGACATCTTAGTCAACAATGCTTCTGCCTTTGGTCGCCAGGACAACGAAGAAGATTGGGCAGCGAGCGTACAAATCGATCTGATGGCGGCTGTCCGCGCAAGTGCTGCCGCGATGCCTTTTCTAGAAAAACAAGGTGGCAATATCATCCATATCTCATCCATCTCAGGCTTAAAAGCGACTGTTCGCTCCGTTCCCTATGGCGCGATCAAAGCTGCCATGATGGAATACACACAGACCCAGGCCCTCTCCTACGCCAAGAAAAACATCCGTGTCAACTGCATTGCGCCGGGCTCTGTCTTTTTTGAGGGCGGGAATTGGGACAAGGTCAAACGCGACAACCCAAAACTGTACGAAGCAACCTTGGCCAAAATCCCTTTTGGACGCTATGGCAAACCCGAAGAAATCGGACAAGTCGTAGCCTTTCTCGTGAGCGATCTTGGCTCTTGGGTCACGGGGCAAACCATCGTCGTTGACGGCGGCCAAACACTTTAGTTGATGGAATCTCTTATGCGCGTACTTTTTCATTCAATACTTGGCGCCGCACTCCTTTCCATTATGGTGGGTTGCGGTAGCTCTGAAAAAGATAAGAAAAAACAAGTCATTACATTACCTGAGCGTCCTGCCGAAATGATCTTTAGAAATATCAATAGCGTACAGGTTAAAAATAGCCTGATGAGTGCATGCTCCCAAAGCCGCATGCGAATTCAGCCTGACCAAAGCGAAGTCCTATGCGTTCGTCACCTCATGGACGAAACGCGCGAACAAATGCTGGTCAACATTGTCAATGATGAGTTTGCCAAAAATATTACTGACAACGTCAAATTCGTCATTACGCCAGAAGGCCGTGATGTCCGTGTCATTGGCAATGCCTATGTTCAATTTTCCTCCCCACTGAGTATGGGGATCAGTGGGGGCGTTAGAGCAACGCGCGTGAACCTGCTGGACGATGTCTCCTTTTCCATGGTCGAAACCCTACTCAAACAAGCAGGCGTGAGTCAACCCTGATGACCAAAACGAATAATCCCCACGAACTCACTCATCTTTTCGAAAAAAATAGAGAGTGGGTCGCCTCTGTCATCGACAGCGATCCTGATTTTTTTAATCGCCTCGCCAACCAGCAAACCCCAGAATACCTCTGGATTGGTTGCTCAGACTCGCGCGTCCCTGCCAACCAGATCACAGGCTTGGCCCCTGGCGAAGTCTTTGTGCATAGAAATATCGCCAACGTTGTCGTTCATACAGATCTCAACGCACTTTCCGTCATTCAATTCGCCATTGATCAACTTAAGGTCAAACACGTCATCGTGGTGGGACATTATGGATGTGGGGGTGTGCGTGCTGCCATGGAAAATGTACGTATCGGTCTCGCCGACAATTGGATCCGACATGTCAAAGATGTCCATGACAAACACGGCACCTATCTCGGTCGGCTCACCAACCAAACCGAGCGCCTCAATCGCCTGTGCGAACTCAATGTAATCGAACAAGTTGTGAACGTTTGTCAGACTACCAGCGTGCAAGATGCCTGGCATCGTGGTCAACCCGTGACGATTCATGGCTGGGTATATGGTGTAGAGGATGGCCTTGCCCGCGACCTAGGCGTGAGCGTGGCCTCGCCCGACGAGCTCGAGCAACGTTACCAACTCGTCCTAGCCAAACGCTTTACCTGACACGCCCAAGCTCTGGCGTCTGAGGCGCCAGAACAACCAAAAAGCAATCGTCAGGTTCAGACCATTCCAGATCAATCCATTGATCATTGCGACCTTGTAGGATCCCGTCACGTCAAATATTTTGCCGGACATCCAGCCACCCAAGGCCATACCAAGCATCGTGGCCATGATGACAGCCCCTACACGCCGACCTGTTTCCGCTGCAGGAAAATGCTCACGAATAATGATGGCATAAGACGGTACGATGCCGCCCTGAAACAGACCAAACGTCGCGGCAATGAGATAAAGCGACACCAAGCCATCAAAGGGTAAAAACATCAATAGCGCGATTCCCTGGAGGGAAGAGCCCAGCAATAGCGTCCTGATCCCGCCAATTTTGTCGCAAATCATCCCTGAAATCAGCCGGCTCACCACGCCACACGCTAGCATCAGGGAGAGCATCTCGGCGCCACGCGCTGCGCCATAACCCAAGTCGACACAGTAGGCCACGATATGCACCTGAGGCATCGACATCGCCACACAACACGCGAGTCCCGCAATGATCAGAAACGTCTGCGCCTGCCCCATACTCAGGCCAAAAGGACGTGTTGAGGCAAAGGCGGTTGAACTAGCAGCGGTAGGAGCCACATTCAGCGGGGGACGTCGCCTCAGGAACAAAGCAAGAATGCCCATGCTGACGCCACACACCACGCCCATCCAGAGATAGGTCTCCCGCCAGCCTATTGTGGTGACACCCCATTGGGCCAAATAAGGCCACACCGCCCCTGCAAGATAGTTACCACTGGCGCATACCGCTACGGCGATGCCCCGCCGCTTATTCCACCACAAAGAGGTGTCGGCCACCAATGGCGCAAACGTCGACGAAGTCCCGAGCAAACCCAGAAATAAACCATGCGCCATGGCAAAGCCCATGATGCTGGTACTCAAGCCTGCCCAGATGAAACCAATCAGAATCCCGGCCGAACCAATCAACAAGGAAATTGAGACACCGAAGCGATCGGCGAGCTTGCCCATGTAGACACCGCCAATACCGAACCCAATCATCATCAAGGTATAAGGCAATGTGGCATCGGAACGCGAAACACCGAACTCGGCCTGCACTTCGGGCAAAACAACCGCTACAGCGAACATACAGCTGCTGCCCATCAGCATCGCCAACAAGGCAATCACTAGACGCCAAAAGGCGTAGCGCGAGTCAATCAGATCAGCAGGAGCCGGAGTGTTGTTCATACATTGCATTTACGAGGTGCATGCAGCGTAACATGACTCAAACCCCCTTTGTAAGCCAGCATCTGGACGTACACTCTTACCCATGCAAAGCACCTTTTGGTTTACCCCGGCTTTTATCCTGATCTGGAGCACCGGCTTCATCATTGCCCGCTATGGAATGCCCTATTCCGAGCCGATGACCTTTCTGGCGATTCGTTTCGGCGTGGTCGTGCTGTGCATGATTCCGATCGTGCTCTGGCTCAAAGCGCCTTGGCCGCGCGGACGCCAGATTTGGCATATCGCCATCGCAGGCGCTTTGTTTCAGTTTGGGTATTTGGGTGGCGTATGGGCGGCCGTCAAACTCGGCATGCCCGCCGGTCTGGCCGCGCTGATTATTGGCTTGCAACCCATCCTGACAGGACTGCTTGCTTCTTTCGTCTCTGAGCGCGTCACGCCTCGTCAATGGCTTGGCCTCATCTTGGGCTTAACCGGTGTCGCACTTGTACTCATCACCAATATCCGCCTCGAAGGACTCTCCCTGACGAGCATCCTGCTTGCCTTTGCTGGAATGTTCGCCATCACCTCGGGCACGCTTTATCAAAAACGGTTCTGCCCAACATTTGACCTGCGTACAGGCTCGGTCATCCAGTTTTCGATTAGTACCTTGCTGTGCGTGATCATGATGTTAATTTTTGAAACACGTGAGATTCAATGGACTGCGCCCATGATTGGCGCGATGCTGTGGGGCGTTCTTGCCATCTCAATTGGTGCGATGAGTTTATGGTTTATTTTGTTACGTCGCGGCGATGCCACCAAAGTCAGCAGCATGATGTATCTTGTCCCACCCTGCACGGCAATCATGGCTTGGATACTTTTTGATGAGCCCCTCACACCGACTGTACTCATGGGCATTTTCATCACCATGCTGGGCGTATTGATTATCAACCAGACTTCGTGGCCTCGGTGGCTCAAACGAAGCCCTTAGGACAACTTTGCACCTAGCGACGGCGCTTCCAAAGCAGCACACCGGTCACTAGAACGACAGCCACGACAAGTATGAGCGGAAGATGATCCGCCGCCGTCAACGTATGAACAATCTCATCCCACAGGCTGTCGCCATGTCCTGGGTGAGCCGCCGCCTGATAACTGACCCCAAACAAACCACCCAAAACAGCTAATTTTTTTAATTCCATTGATCACTCCTCAAGAATTACCTGCATAAAGGCTTTACGCCCGTTAAACTTACAATTGCGCAAGGTCACAAAGCGTATGCGCTACTTTAGTTGATTCATGCACTTATGTCCGGAGATCATGCACCATGACAGTGATTACCAATGTCGAAGACCTACGCGTTCTAGCTAAAAAACGTGTTCCACGCATGTTTTACGATTATGCGGACTCTGGCTCCTGGACTGAAAGCACATATCGTGCCAATGAAAGCGATTTTCAAAAAATCAAGCTGCGTCAACGCATCTTGGTCAATATGGAGCATCGCTCGACCGTCACGACCATGATTGGTCAACGCGTTGCCATGCCTGTTGCTATTGCGCCTACCGGCCTGACGGGTATGCAACATGCTGATGGCGAAATTTTGGCTGCAAGAGCAGCCAAAGAATTTGGCGTCCCTTTTACTCTCTCGACCATGAGCATTTGCTCGATCGAGGACGTGGCCAAAGGTACAGATCATCATCCCTTCTGGTTTCAGTTGTATGTGATGAAGGACCGCGATTTTATCGAGCGCCTGATCGAGCGCGCCAAGCGTGCGAATTGTTCGGCGCTTGTGCTCACACTTGATTTACAAATACTCGGTCAGCGACACAAAGACCTGAAAAACGGCCTAAGCGCGCCCCCAAAACTCACGATCGCCAACATGATCGACATTGCGACCAAGCCGCGCTGGGCCCTTGGCATGCTGGGCACCCCGCGTCGCCAGTTTGGCAATATCGTCGGACACGTCAAAGGTGTCTCAGACATGAGCAAGTTGAGTGAATGGACCGCATCCCAGTTCGATCCTGCGTTAAACTGGAACGATGTTGAATGGATCAAAAAACTGTGGGGCGGCAAATTGATCCTCAAAGGCATCCAGGATCCCGAAGATGCGCGCCTCGCACTCAACAGCGGCGCCGATGCTCTGATCGTGAGCAACCACGGCGGACGACAACTCGACGGTGCCGAGTCCAGTATCCAGTGTCTGCCCGCGATTGTCGATGCAGTCGGCAAACACATCGAAGTCCACATGGATGGCGGCATCCGCAGTGGCCAAGACGTGCTAAAGGCCCGAGCGCTTGGCGCGCAAGGTTGTTACATCGGCCGTGCCTTTTTGTACGGTTTGGGCGCTATGGGTGGCCCAGGCGTCACCAAGGTCCTTGAAATGATTCACAAGGAGCTTGATCTAACGATGGCCTTTTGTGGACATACGGACGTTGAAACCGTGGATAAAAGCATCCTGCTGCCGGGTACTTTTCCGACCTGATAAATGTCTTTAATCTCTTTGAACTGTGATTTAATCCATGTCGTCGATTCTCTCATTTTTTTAAACAATGACCACTTCACGAATTAACCATATGCGTGCGCTGCCACGCTGGATTTTCATGAGCCGCTGGCTCCAAGCCCCTCTTTATTTGGGCTTGGTCGTTGCTCAAGGCATTTATGTTTGGCAGTTCTGGAAAGAGCTGATTCACCTGATCGGCATGATGGCTGTTGAAAAATCAGTCACCGAAACCGAACTCATGCTGATTGTGTTGGGTTTGATCGACGTTGTGATGATTTCAAACCTCTTGATCATGGTCATCGTCGGAGGCTGGGAAACCTTTGTCTCGAGGCTCGATCTCAAAAATCATCCCGACCAGCCCGAATGGCTTTCTCACGTCAACGCTGGCGTGCTCAAGGTTAAGCTCGCAACTGCCATCATTGGTATTTCGTCAATCCATCTGCTGAAAACCTTTATCAATGCGCCTAGCATGGATGACTCAACGATGTTGTGGCAAACAGTCATTCATCTAGCCTTTGTGGTGTCCGCCCTCGCGATTGCTTACACCGAAAAGTTGCTCCGCTCGAATCACTAATGCCTTCCACATGAAACGCCGCCAACTCCTCAGCTTGGCGGCCGCTTCAGCGGCCTTGGTTGGCTTACCCAAGACGAGCTGGGGGGGAGCAAAGTGGTCAACTTACCCTTTTTCACTTGGCGTTGCGAGTGGCTCTCCTACAAGCGACTCCATGGTTCTTTGGACACGACTTGGGCGCGCTGCACTCGAGCAAGCTGGTCGCAACCACACCCCAGTCGAGGTGACTTGGCAACTCGCCCTCGACCCGCAATTTACCCACATCGTCCAATCTGGCCAACTCAAGGCGAAACCCGAACTTGGGCATTCCCTGCATGTCGAGGTAGAGGGACTCTCGCCAGCGCGCGAATACTTTTATCGGTTTTTATCAGGTCAGGCCAGCAGTCCTATCGGTAGAACGCGTAGCTTTCCAGCTCCTCATCGTCCCGCGAATCGCTTACGACTCGCCTACGCCTCCTGCCAACGCTGGGGAGATGGTTTTTACTCAGCTTATCGGGATATGCGAGAGCAAAATCTCGATCTGGTGATGTTCTTAGGTGACTACATTTACGAGTATCCACCTTCCGCTTTTCGTGATGTCAGACCAACAACAGGGGGTTGGGTCTTGACTCTGGACGAATATCGCGATCGCTACGCGCTCCACAAGTCCGATCCTCACCTACAAGCCATGCATGCTGCATGCCCTTGGATCGTGACCTGGGATGACCATGAGGTCCAAAATGATTACGCCGAACTAACGGCGGGCTTCTCAGGCGCGCCCGTTCAGGATTTTGCTGCACGCAGAAGGGATGCCTATCAAGCTTTTTATGAAAACATGCCCGTACGGTACGCGGACTTCGCTCAACTCCTCAACCGACAAAGCAATCAGGTGCAGGTTTTTGGCAGTACCAAATTTGGCCAACTAGCCACCCTGTACAACCTCGACAATCGCCAATATCGGCACCGTCAAGCATGTACGCCTGGCGAGCGCCCAGGTGGAGCTAGGATTAATCCCCAGAATTGCGAACTGCTTAGTCAAGAGTACCGAACGCTTTTGGGCCAGCAGCAAGAGGGTTGGCTTAAGCGTCAATTCGAACGGAGTCAAACCCAATGGAACCTCATCGGTCAGCAAAGTCTAATTGGACCCCGCGGCATGGGCTCGGGCATGTCCAGGGTTTGGAACGATGGCTGGGATGGCTATCCAGCCGCGCGTCAACGACTGATTGACGCCATACAAACAACCGGTTTAAACAATCCCGTGATTCTAGGTGGTGACGTACACCAAAACTGGGTCGGCCACATTCTTTCGGATTATGCACGCCCCGACAGTAAAGCTGTCGCCGTAGAGTTTTGTGGCACAAGTATTACCTCTCGCAATAGCGCCACAGAAGCCGAGATCGAGAAGATATTGCAACACAGCCCATATTTTGTTTTTGCCAATGCCCAATATCGAGGCTACGGTGTTGTGGATGTTCAGCAACACTCCTTGACCACAAGCTTGCGTACCGTCAAAAATATCAGAGACCCTGATTCTGAGGTATTCACACTCAGTAGATTCAGCGTTGACGCGGGCCGCTCAGAGATACGAAAGCTCTAGAATAAGCCTAATGGCGTATATCCACGCCTTAAAAAGTTTTGTACTGTTCGTATGCACTTAATCAGTGCAAGGATCACTGGCCTCGCACATCAATCGTGTGGTTCCATCGCTCCACTTAAGGTCATCATCACAATAATTATTTCGGTGCAGCGTGAATACTTCTGGCGATACCCCTAGCTCAGGTCATATTTATTTAATCGACGACGATGCCTCCATTCGACGGGCCCTCACCGGTACCCTAGAAAGATTGGGCTATTCCATGAGCGTCTACGAAGCACCCGATGACTTTCTGAAAAGCGCTGTGCCGGTCTCGCCTGCAGTCATCTTGCTTGATATGCGGATGCCTAGTAAGTCTGGCGTCGAAGTCCAAGCAGAACTCATTGCCAACAAATGGCAAACACCCATCATCTTTATCAGTGGCGAAAGTCTACCCGCCCAGATCGTGCGGGCGATGAAACAAGGTGCAACCGACTTTCTACTCAAGCCTTTTTCGATGGAGTCCTTGCTACGCGCCGTCGATAGCGGCTTAGCCAAAGATGCCGAACAGCATTCCCTGTTGCTGCGCTCGCTCAACATCCAGCAACGCTACAATATACTCACGCCACGTGAAAAAGAAGTGTGCACGGAGATCGTATCTGGGCGGTCCAACAAAGAAATCGCTGAAATCAGCGGCTCAGCCGCTGCGACGATCAAGCTACATCGCGCTCGAGTCCTCAGCAAAATGCAAGCCAAATCCTTAAGCGACCTCATCGCCATGTTTGAGGGAACCAACTTGCTGCCCGAACCCAATAAAACGGTCAACTAAGTGGTTGTTGGTCGCTTTCTTGGACTTCTAAGACCCACTCTCGCCACAACGCAACAATCAATGCCATTAAGACGGGTCCGATAAAAAGACCCACAAAACCCATCGTCGTCACACCACCCACCAAACCAAAGAATGTGGGTAAAAATGGGAGTTTGACAGGCCCTCCCACCAAGCGAGGGCGCAAGGTCTTATCCACGATAAACAATTCTATCGAACCCCAAGCAAATAATGCGAGCCCTGTCAAAGCCTCTCCAGAACCCACGAGATAAAGAGACACCAAGGTGAACGACAACGGTGCGCCACCCGGGATCATGGCCATCACCGCGGTGATCACGCCCAGCAACACCGGCGAAGGCACACCCGCCACCCAATAGGCTAACCCAAGCACCACCCCTTCGCCGATCGCAATCAAGCCCATTCCCGTCACGGTCGAACTTGTTGTCGAGGGAATCACGCGTGACAAGCGCTGCCAACGGGTGGGCAAGATGCGCTCACCCAATACATCGAGCTGAGCCGCCATCCGGTGTCCGTCCTTGTAGACAAACAAGAGCGTGATCAGCATAAACAGCAGCGTCAACAAAATATGAAATACATTTCCTGTCGCGGACAAGATGAGGCGATAAATATTGCCGATATGCTGGCCACTCACCATTTCGACCATACTGCCCAAAGCGTGGGGCTGCCCAAGGTACTCATCCCAATAACCGCCCAAACGTTCACCCACCAGCGGCAAGGCCGTGATCCACATCGGCGCGCCTACACCGTCCTTGTTGGCGGCAATCAACCACGCCAGCAGATGACTCGCTTCGGTAAAGGCGTAATACAACGCAGCAGAAATCGGCGCGATCAAGACCAAAGTGATAAAAATAAGCGCCCCACTTGCGGCGAGTGTCGTTCGCCCCCCGCAAACATCGACCCACCGCGAGTAGATCGGCCAACTGGCAAACCCAATGATCAGTGCTGCGAGGACCGGCACCACAAAGCCACTAAAAAAATAGACGCCTGCCGCCAGTAATAAAACCAGCAGAATGCGCGCAACAATGTGGACCGGCAGTACGGGTTGCATTAGGTCAGCACTCTTGTGGGTGTGCCTGCAGCAAAGGCGGCGATATTGGCCACCACGTTCTTGTAAAACATCGCAAAGTTTTCAGGCGTCGCATAACCCAGATGCGGTGTCAGCACCGTCCGTGGAACTTGGCGCCAAGGATCGTTTGCCAATACTGGCTCTGACTCATACACATCCAGGCCTGCGCCACCAATTTTTCCTTGCTCGAGCGCTTTTTTGAGCGCATCCAAATCTACCAAGCCTGCGCGCGAGGTGTTGACCAAATAGGCAGTGGGCTTCATCGACTGAAGGCTCGCGGTATCCACAATCCCGCGCGTGCGATCGCTCAACACGAGGTGCACACTGATCGCGTCCGAGGTTTTAAAAAGCTCCTCTTTGCTGACCAGCTTGACACCCGCTTCGGCGGCACGCTCAGGCGTTAAGTTAGGACTCCAGGCCACCACGTCCATGCCAAAAGCCAAACCGACGCGCGCCACTTGTTGGCCCAAATTACCTACGCCCAAGAGTCCGAGTCGCTTACCCTTGATCGTCGGCGGCATCGAAGTCTGCCACAGACCCTTTCTCATATTGGCGTCTTCTTGCGGAATCTTTTTAAATAAGGCCAATAACAATGCCCAAGACAACTCAGCCGTCGCACCCGTACTCATCGGGTCTCCGGGCGAACCCGACACCACAACACCTTTTTTACGACAGGCCTCCAGATCGATCGAGTTGTTACGCAATCCCGTAGTGACCAACAATTTCAGATTAGGCAAGGCCTCAATCACCGAAGCGGGAAATGCCGACCGCTCACGCATCGCGACGACAACATCAAAAGGTGCGAGTGTGGCGGCAAGCTTTTCGGGCTGGATAAATGCATTAAAAAAAGTGACTTCGGACTTGAGCGAACCCCAATCGGCCAAACCCTCTGCCACTTTCAAATAATCGTCTAGTACGGCAATACGCATAGTGCTCTCCTGTGTTTTTCTATTGAATTAATTTACTTTATTGTTGTCGATGCTTTCAACCGCTTTTCGATTTCGTCTTTCGGTATTGCGCCCCCTACGCGACTACCATCTTCAAAGAAAATAGCAGGCGTGCCACGCACCAAGAGTTTTTTGCCTAACGCAACCATTTGATCGATCGGGACCTCACAGTCGATCTTAGGCGGCACCTTGCCCTTTAGCATCCAAGCATCCCAGGTCGCGGCGCGATCGCTTGCACACCAGACGTTACGAACCTTTTGCGTCGAGTCAGGAGACAAGATCGGGAAGGGGAAGGTGTAAACCGTCAGGTTATCGATGTCGCCCAACGCTTTACGCAGCACTTTGCAATAGCCACAGTTGGGATCCTCGAAAATGGCGAGCTTGCGCGACCCATCACCTTTGACCTGCTTCATCGCTAGTTCGACGGGCAACTGGTCGAAAGGTACGCGCGCAATGGCGTCCATCCGCTCGCGGGTGTAATCCTGACGCGTTTTTGCATCGATCAACGTCCCGTCGAAAACAAATGTGACATTCTCATCGGTATAAACCAACTCGGGACCCATCTGGATCTCATACAAACCATAGGGTGTCAGACGTACCGCCGTGATGGACGGGTTGTCGAAACGTTGCGAGAACAACTTTTTTACCGCTTGCAACTTGGCTTCGTTGGTCGCACTCGACGCACTCGATGCGCCTTGGGCAAAACTCACCGGGCCAAAAAGAGACACGCAAATAAAGGTCAAACCAAGCAATACATGCTTAAAAAACATCACAACTCCTAACGAGAGGCACCTGCAATTAAATGGCGTTTGATAAATGGAAGCTTTTCAACCACATTCATCCCCACATTACGCAACCAAGCCACGGGAGCTTGTTGCGCATTAAACAACCGAAACAACCCATCCGTCACTAAACGCATCGCCAACACGGGCTCCGCCCGAGCACGGCGATATCGTCTAAGCAACATCGCATCACCCGGACTGCGAAAAGACTCTCGATTGGCAATGGTATCAACAAGCGCTTCGACATCCCCAAGTCCGAGATTTAAGCCTTGCCCGGCCAGAGGATGGAGTCGGTGCGCCGCATCACCCGCAAGCGCCAGTCCATCGGCAATCATCGGCGATTGATTCAAACTCAAGGGAAACCCGTGCAGCGGACTTCTCATGGTCAGCGGACCCAAGCGAGATGCTGTCATTTCAGTGAGTGTGACGTTCAAGTATTGCGCCTGCTCAACAGCGGGCATGGACAATACCTCGTTGGCCAACGCCTCTTTCGCCGACCACACCATCGACACTTGAGGTCCGTCCGAAGTAGTCGGCATCGGCAATAATGCCAGCACGCCTTCCGGTGTAAACCATTGTATTGCCGTACCTTGGTGTGGGAGGCGCGTCGTGAAATGCGCCACCAAACCTGTTGCACCATAGGGCTGAACCGTGACGGGCACGCCGGCTGCCGCACGAAGTGCGGACTGCGCACCATCGGCAGCCACAAATAAGTCTGCCCGCATAATCAATCCTTGATCCGTCGCGATTTGCCCCGGCGTATAGCTTGCAAATTTCTCAGCGATCCAGGGCACGCCAAACATCTGCACGGCTTGTCTCAACACCCGCTCTATTTCAAGCGACTCCACTATCCAGGCTAGTTCAGTCTGCGCGGTTTGCCAGGCATTTAAATGCAACAAACCATCGGCGTCACCATGAATCTCCATGGCCTCTACCGGTGTTATTCGTCGCGCATCCAGCAAGTCCCAAACACCTAGCGCCGCGAGATAGCGCTGGCTTGCAGGCGAAATCGCATAGACACGCGCGTCAAACACCTCCGCCAACGCGGGATCGAAACTGCGTTTCGGGCCCAATATGGTCACGCGCTCGCCTCGGCGGGCGAAACCCAATGCGGCCGCAAGACCGACAATGCCCGTGCCGCAGATAACAATAGGCGTGTTCATAAGGGGCTTTTTATCATTGAGTTGAGGATCTCGGCGCACCTATCGCGCCGAAGGTTGACCTGCTTGTTTAGGCCACAGCGCCCACATCTGTCCTTGCTGCTTCATACGACCCGCCATATTGCCTGCCGCCTCGCCAAAACCCCAGTAAAAGTCCGCACGTGCGGGACCTTTAATCGCTGTACCTGTGTCCTGAGCAAATACCAGTCGATTGAGCGACTCTTTCGAAGAAGGCATCGTTGTGGATAAAAACACCGGCGTACCCAGTGGCACAAAATTAGTATCGATCGCAATCGATCGCTGTGCCATCAGGGGGATGCCGTACGCACCCTTAGGTCCGATTTCCGGATCGGTCACAGGCTCTTCCTGAAAAAACACCAGCGCTGGATTGGCATTGAGCATTTCCTGGGTACGATTGGGATTGCGCTTGGCCCAGGCGCGGATATTTTGCATCGACGTCTGCGCGAGAGGAATTTCACCCTTGTCGGCTAGCCATTTTCCAATTGACACATACGGGTGTCCATTATGGTCCGCATACGCCAAGCGAATCGTTTTTCCATCGGGTAATTGGACGCGTCCCGAGCCCTGAACTTGTAAAAAGAAATTGTCGACCGGGTCATCGACATACACGATGGCCGGTGGACGACGACCCGAAGATTCAATCGCCGCTCGGCTGTCATAGGGCACGACGCGCTTTCCCTCAAGCTTGCCCCGCACGCGTTTACCCGCAAGCTCCGGATACACGCGACCCAAGTCAATTGTCAATAAATCAGCGGGCACCGTATAGAGCGGCCATTGATACGCGCCACTCTTGGTGCGTGAACCCTTGACCAAGGGCTCGTAATAGCCAGTCACGATGTTGGCGGCCGTTTTGCCATCCGGCGCTTGTAAGCGCCAAGGCGAGAGCCATGTTTGAATAAAGCGACGTACAGCCTGTGTGTCATTGGCCGCCGGAGCGCGCTTTGGATCCAACGCAGCGGCACAGACGGGCTGCCAAGCGCGCGGTGTCGCGCGCGTGGGGCCTGCCAAATTGGTCGACGTAGGTCGCATCAGACCACGACAATTACGCACAAAAGTCGTCCAAACATTGCGTAAATCATCCTGATTCCATCCCGGTAAATCAGACCATGTCGCTTCCACAAACTTGCCCTGCAAATTGCGGGCGGCACTATCGGGCAAAGCACTGAGAGGGGGGACCGTCAACGGTGCATCAGGCGAGGCAGTGCCGGCGACACCGGGAGCCGCAGACTCAGGGGGTGTAGACACGGTCGAGCAACCCGCGATCAGCACCACAATTGTGGCCAAACTCAGGCGAAGCGTTCTTTTTTGCATCGTGATCGTATCTCGGTCTGTCGTAAAGTAAGGTTAGTGGAGAGTACGGGGCATTGCCAAAACAAACTCAGGGATATCCACCTCGAATGGAACCCCATTTTCACCTACGCAATGGTAACTGCCGCGCATTGTGCCCACGGGTGTCTTGAGCGGACAGCCGCTGGTGTACTCAAAGGTCTCGCCTGGTCCTAGCAGCGGCTGCTGACCAACCACGCCCAGGCCGCGGACCTCGTGCTCGCCCCGTTCTCCATCCGAAATAATCCAGTGGCGACTGATCACCTGCGCTGGGCGCTCACCCGTATTAGTAATCCGGACCTTATAGGCAAAAACGAACTGCTGTTTGCCCGGATCAGACTGCTCCGGCACAAAATGCGGCTCAACTACGACTGAGAGCTCAAAAGGTTTCACAAGCACATCCAAAGAAAACTGTAATAATGAAGGTTAACTAGAATCGGTGCTCGCATATCATGCCAGAAACACAAAATTTACCGAAAGCTCGTCTCGCTCCCAGTATTTTATCTGCGGACTTCGCCCGACTGGGCGAAGAAGTTAAAAATGTTGTGGCAGCAGGCGCGGACTGGATTCATTTTGACGTCATGGACAACCATTACGTTCCCAATCTGACGATCGGCCCTATGGTTTGTGAGGCTATTCGCCCGCACGTACAAGTCCCCATCGATGTTCATCTGATGGTCGAGCCTGTCGATAGCCTGATCCCGATGTTTGCCAAAGCGGGCGCCAATGTCATCACGTTTCACCCCGAAGCCTCCCGTCATGTCGATCGCAGTCTTTCTCTGATCCGTGACCAAGGCTGTCAGGCAGGCCTCGTCTTTAACCCCGGCACACCACTCGACTGGCTCGCACACGTGATGCACAAGGTCGACATCATTTTGCTAATGTCGGTCAACCCCGGCTTTGGTGGCCAAAGTTTCATCCCCGGCACCTTAGCCAAGCTGCGTCAGGCGCGCGCCTTGATTGATGCGCACACCCGAGTTGGCGGACAACCCATCGCTCTCGAGGTCGATGGAGGTGTCAAAACAGACAATATCGGTGCGATCCGTGCCGCAGGCGCTGACACATTTGTCGCAGGCTCCGCTATTTTTGGTCAGCCCGACTACACAAGCGTCATCCAAGACATGCGCAAGCAAATCGCGCTTGCGGATAAACAGGCATCGAACTAAACCATGACAACACCAACAACAGCGGCCCCTTCTGCCAAGCTCTCCTCCAAGTCTTACGATGCCGTCCTGCTGGATCTGGACGGCACACTGATGGATACGATCCCCGACCTAGCGATCGCCGTCAATGCCATGCTGACAGAGTTGGATTTCGCCACCATGCCTCAGTCGGAGATTTCGACCTATATTGGCAAAGGTTCTGACAGCCTAATGCGCCGCATTCTGGCAACCGCCCAAGGAGGCAAACCCGCCTCAGAGGCCTTGTTTTTACGTGGTCGCGACATCTATTACGCTGAGTACCACAAGATTAACGGCGATCACGCCATCATTTTCAATGGCGTGATCCCAGGGCTTGAGCGCATACAGAGCATGGGCCTGAAAATGGCTGTCGTGACGAACAAAAATACTGAATTCACCATGCCCCTGCTGGAGCGCACCGGTCTATTGCGCTTTATGCAAGGCGTTGTTTGTGGTGACACTCTGCTCGAACGTAAACCAAACCCTGCCCCGATGGTCCATGCCTGCGCCCTCTTGGGATCCAAACCCGCGCGCACCTGCGCGGTCGGCGACTCGATCAACGATGCACTCTCAGCGCGCGCAGCAGGCTGCTCGGTTCTGGCAGTCCCCTACGGCTACAATGAAGGTCAGAGCGTGCATACTCTGGATGTCGATGCTATAGTAGACTCCATTGATGCGGCAGCCCTATGGGTTGCGGCCCGCTAGTATCAGCATAGCGCCCTACGGATTTAGACCCTTATTTAAGAGTATAGTTTTTTAGATGAACAGTCCCGCTCACATCCAAACCCTTCCTTGCGCCTCGTGGCGCTGGTGGCGTTTGTGTTCCGGGTGATGGTTCGTCTGACTCCGGCCGCGAGGCTATAAACCTCAAAGCCAACAATACAAACCAAGCCCGTCCAACCATGGCCGGGCTTTTTTTTTAGTAAACCCGGTCTGCTAACTGCGAGAACCGCCCGAACAGATGACTGAAATCGAATTTAAAGCCCTTGCGGCTCAAGGCTACAACCGCATTCCATTGATCGCAGAAACCTATGCCGATCTGGATACCCCTCTGGGGATTTACCTCAAACTAGCGCACACCGGACCGCAGGGAGGCAAAAACTCCTGCCTGCTCGAATCTGTCGTGGGCGGCGAGCGCTTTGGGCGCTATTCTTTTATCGGACTGCCTGCGCGCAATGTCATCCAAGCGCGTGGTAGCAAAACCACACTATTACGTGACGACAATATTGTCGAAACCTACGAAGGCGACCCGCTGAGCTTTATCTCCGAGTATCAAAGCCGCTTTAAGGTCGCGTTGCGCCCTGGCATGCCGCGCTTTGCAGGTGGCTTGGCGGGCTATTTTGGCTACGACACGGTGCGCAATATCGAGCCCAAGCTCGGTCCCGCCCTCAAACCCTACCCTGCTGGCATGGGCGAAGGCCCCCCAGATATCTTGTTACTACAGACCGACGAACTCGTCATTGTGGACAACCTGGCCGGTCGGATTTACCTGATGGTGTATGCCGACCCCACTGAACCCGAAGCCTTTAGTCGTGCGCAAAAGCGCCTCAAAGAGCTACGAATCAAGCTGCGCAAACCTATTGAGATTCCTTACAGCCACGCAAGCGTCGTGACCAAAGAAGAGCGCAGCTTTGCCAAAGTGGACTACCTCGCTGCTGTGCGACGCGCCAAGGAATACATCGCCGCGGGCGATCTGATGCAAGTCCAAGTCGGACAGGTCATCACCAAACCCTTTAGCGATTCGCCGCTTTCGCTTTACCGCGCGCTGCGCTCGCTTAACCCTTCGCCCTACATGTACTTCTGGAACTTTGGTGATTTCCAAGTCGTTGGCGCCTCGCCCGAGATTTTGGTGCGCCAAGAAGCCTTGCCTGTTGCCCAAGACGCCCCCGCAGGGACACAAGCCGAAACAGAAATCACCATTCGGCCGCTGGCGGGTACACGCAAACGTGGTGCGACGCCCGAAGAAGACGCGGCACTCGCCGAAGAGCTGCTCGCCGATCCTAAGGAGCGTGCTGAACACGTCATGCTGATCGACCTCGCGCGCAATGACGTCGGTCGTGTGGCCAAAATTGGCTCCGTTAAAGTCACCGACACCATGGTGATCGAGCGCTATTCGCACGTGATGCATTTGGTCTCTAACGTCACCGGCACTCTCGAGGCCGGCATGAGCAATATGGATGTATTGCGCGCCTCGTTCCCCGCCGGCACATTGACCGGCGCACCCAAAGTTCGCGCCATGCAAATGATCGATGAACTCGAGCCCGTGCGCCGAGGCATTTACGGGGGTGCCGCCGGCTACTTGAGCTACGGTGGCGAAATGGATGTTGCTATCGCGATTCGCACCGGTATCATCAAGGACGGCATGCTCTACGTGCAGGCCGCCGCCGGCATCGTAGCCGACTCGGATCCCGAAATGGAATGGCTCGAGACCGAAGCCAAAGCACGCGCCGTTTTACGTGCTGCAGAACAAGTACAAAACGGTCTCGATGATCCGTTCTAACTCGCCAAAAACAGGACTGATGACATGTTATTGATGATCGACAATTACGACTCGTTTACCTACAACCTGGTGCAGTATTTTGGCGAGCTCGGCGAAGACGTGCGCGTCTACCGCAACGACCAGATCACGCTCGAAGAAATCGACGCGCTCAAACCAGATCACATCTGCATTTCACCGGGCCCCTGCTCACCCGCCGAGGCCGGCGTCTCCGTCGACGTCATCAAGCGCTATGCAGGTAAAGTGCCGATTCTGGGCGTGTGCTTGGGACATCAAGCCATCGGCGCTGCCTTCGGTGGCAAGATTGTACGTGCCCAGCAAATCATGCATGGCAAAACTTCGGCAATCACGCATACCAACTCGGACGTGTTCAAAAACCTGCCCTCACCCTTTACCGTGATCCGCTATCACTCACTGGCCATCGAGCGCGCCACGCTTCCGGAATGCCTGGAAATCACCGCCCAAACCGCGGATGGTGAAATCATGGGCGTGCGCCACAAAACACTGCCCATCTATGGCGTACAGTTTCACCCCGAATCCATTTTGAGTGAACATGGTCACGCCATGCTACGTAACTTTCTCGAACTGCCTGTCACCACAACAGCTTCGACCAAATAGGACTGCGCCCCATGATTACTCCGAGCGAAGCACTCCACCGCTGCATCGAACATCGTGAAATTTTTCATGATGAAATGCTCCACCTTATGCGTATGTTGATGCGCGGCGAGATGTCGCCCACCATCGCCGCGGCCTTGCTTATGGGCCTGCGCGTCAAAAAAGAAACCATTGGTGAAATTACGGCTGCCGCACAAGTCATGCGCGAATTCGCCACCCCTGTGCATGTCGCCAATCCCCAAGACATGGTGGACATGTGCGGTACGGGCGGTGATGGCAGCAACACCTTTAACATCTCCACGACCGCGATGTTTGTCACTGCGGCGGCTGGTGTACCCATCGCAAAACACGGTGGACGCAGCGCATCCTCATCATCAGGCAGCGCAGATGTACTCGAAGCGCTCGGCGCTAATCTTTCTCTGACGCCCGAACAAGTCTGCGCATGCATTGAGGAAACTGGCATCGGCTTTATGTTCGCCCCCGCTCACCACGGCGCGATGAAAAATATCGCACCCGTGCGTAAAGAACTCGGCGTGCGGACAATTTTTAATCTCCTTGGTCCTTTGACGAATCCTGCTGGTGCCGCCAATCAACTGATGGGCGTCTTTCACCCCGATCTCGTCGGCATACAGGTGCGCGTGTTGCAGTCCCTCGGCTCACGTCATGTCATGATTGTGCATGGTAAAGACGGGATGGATGAGGCCTCGCTGGGTGCAGGCACACTGGTTGGCGAGCTCAAAGACGGCGTCATCCACGAATACGAAATTCATCCCGAGGACTTTGGTTTAACCATGGCCTCCAATCGCAGCATTAGAGTCCAGAGCAAAGAAGAATCACGCGATTACGTCCTCGAAGCGCTGGGCAATATACCCGGCACCGCGCGCGACATTGTGGCGTTTAACGCAGGACTTGCCATTTATGTGGGCAATCATGCCACCACGATTCAAGACGGGATTAAGATGGCCTTTGAAGCGATTGCGAGCGGTGCCGCACGCAACAAACTCGAAGCCTTTTGTGCACACACACGGAAATATGCAGAATGAGCGATATCCTCAATAAAATCCTCGCCGTCAAAGCCAAAGAAGTCGCCGCAGAGCGCCAAGTGCGCAGCGAAGCCGAGCTCCTCAAAGAAGCCAAAGCGCGCAAAGATGTCCGCGGTTTTGGTAAAGCACTCGAAACAAAGGTCGCCGCAGGCAAGCCCGGCGTCATTGCCGAGATTAAAAAAGCCTCTCCCTCAAAAGGCGTACTGCGCGAGATTTTTATCCCTGCCGAAATCGCCGCGTCTTATGCCGAGCATGGTGCAGCGTGTTTATCCGTCTTGACAGACAAACAATTTTTTCTAGGTGACGATGACTATCTGCGTCAAGCGCGCGAAGCGTGCACACTCCCCGTATTACGCAAAGACTTTATCGTCGATCCGTATCAAATTATCGCTGCCCGGGCCATGGGTGCGGACTGTGTCTTGCTGATTGTTTCCGCCTTGAGTTCTACTCAACTTTCTGAGTTTGAGGAGTGCGCCTTCGAGCTTGGTATGGATGTGCTGGTCGAGGTCCATGATGCCGAGGAACTCGACATCGCGCTCGACATGAACACCTCTCTGCTCGGCATCAATAATCGTAATCTGCGTACCTTCGAAACCTCGCTGCAGAACACGCTCGATTTGCTGCAACGCATCCCCATTGGCAAACTTGTGATTACCGAAAGCGGTATTTTGGCGCCAGCGGATGTGCAATTGATGCGTGACAATGATGTCCATGCCTTCCTGGTTGGCGAAGCCTTTATGCGCGCACCCAATCCCGGCGCAGAGCTTGCGCGTTTGTTTGTCTGAGCGCGTTGTCCTGCGCATGACACCTCAGAGCAATCAGCTCCAAGAGGCCTCACTCTGGGCGCATTTCGAACGCATTCCGAACGCGTGGCAACCATGTCTGACATCTCCGTCTGTGCGCACCGCGCTCGAGAGCCTCTCGGCCATGCTGCAGACCCGCCTCGCGCAAGGTGCAGTCATTTATCCCTCGCGCCCTTTTCGAGCGCTTGACACCCTGCAACCCAGCACTGTCAAGGTCGTGATTTTGGGTCAAGACCCCTATCACGGCTCCGGACAAGCGCAGGGTCTCGCCTTTTCTGTCCCAGATGGTTTCAAACGCCCACCAAGCTTGCGTAATATTTTGCAAGAAATTGAGCGCGAGTATCCGACCAATCAGTCAGAACTTATATTGGTCTCCAACCTTCTTAAAAACGATTTGTCACGTTGGACACAGCAAGGCGTACTTCTCCTCAATACCTGTCTGACCGTCGAGGATGGACAACCCGCCTCACATGCCCGGGCGGGCTGGGAAACCGTGACGGATGCGCTCATCTCTGAGGTTGCCCGCGATCCCTCACCAAAAGTATTCATGCTCTGGGGGGCACACGCCCAAGCCAAGCGTGCACACCTGACCGATCAAGGCGATCACCTGATTTTGATGGCTAATCATCCCTCGCCACTCTCAGTCAGGAGACCTCCAGTTCCGTTTGTCGGCTGCAATCATTTCCACTTGGCAAATGAATGGTTAAAACAACACAACCGCCAAGTAATTGACTGGAAAGCATAATTTTTTACCTAAAGGGTATACCCGAATTAAAAAATAGGTTAGTATCTGGCTCTGCATAAAAAATGCATAAGTCTGAAAACAGGCAAACAACCTAGATTTCGGCTTCACATCATCGATTCCTGACCTCCTTTCCTTTCGTGGGCAGCTAGTGTGATCCAGATAGATGGATCTACAGCCCAGACGTTCGGTTGATTCGGTCGGCACGATGCTCGATTCAACCGACGACCGCCGGTCTACCAACTCTCCGGGCTGCGTCACATGGCCACTATCTGGCCTAAAGGAAAGTCATGTCCTTCGATTCGTTGGGGCTCGTCCCCGCTTTGTTGTCTTCCATTGAACGTACCGGCTTTACCACCCCGACACCCGTCCAGATGTCTGCGATTCCTGCAGCCTTGGCCGGTGCCGACTTGATGGTATCCGCCCAGACAGGCAGCGGCAAGACCGCAGCCTTTATGCTTCCCGCACTGAACAAAATCGCTCACAAGCCCGGTAACAAAGGCCGTGGCGTCCAAGTGCTGGTACTCACTCCCACACGCGAACTCGCCATGCAGGTGAGCGAAGCCACCGAAATGTACGGTAGCAACCTAGACGATTTGCGTGTCGCGACCGTTGTCGGCGGTATGCCTTATGGCGCCCAGCTCAAAGCACTCTCACGTCGTGTCGATGTGCTGGTGGCCACACCCGGCCGTCTCCTGGATCACCTGCAAGCCCGTCGTGTCGACTTGTCGACCGTGCACACCTTGGTACTCGACGAAGCTGACCGCATGCTCGACATGGGTTTCATCGACGACATCAATACCATCGTTGATCGTTGCCCCGAGTCACGCCAGACCTTACTGTTCTCAGCGACGTTAGACGGCACCGTTGCCAAGCTCGCAGCACGCATGATGCGCGATCCACAGCGTATCGAAATGACCTCTCAGTCAGATCGCCACGCCAACATTACACAAACGCTGCTGTATGCCGATGACGCTGGTCACAAACTGCGCTTGCTTGACCATCTCTTGCGCGACGTTTCGATGCATCAGGCCATTATCTTCACCGCCACCAAGCGCGGCGCGGACGATCTGGCCGAACACCTCGCCGACAGCGGCTTTTCAGCGATGGCCTTGCATGGCGACATGAACCAGCGACAGCGTTCACGGACCCTGTCCGAAGTTCAGGACGGCCGTGTCCGTGTCTTGGTTGCCACCGACGTTGCTGCTCGCGGCATCGACGTTCAGGCCATCAGCCACGCCATTAACTACGACTTGCCGATGCAACCCGAGGACTACGTTCACCGCATTGGTCGTACCGGTCGTGCCGGTCGCGATGGCGCAGCCTTTACCTTGGCCGTCCATAGCGAGCGTCACAAAATACGCCGCATCGAACATTTCATTGGCAACACCATTCCTCCAGACGTGATCGCAGGCCTCGAGCCACAGCGCTCCCCAAGTGCTCGCCCCGAAGGCGCGTCGCGCGGTGCGGGTGGTAAAAAGCCAAATCGCTGGAGCAATGACCGCAGTAGTGATCGCTTCGGTAGCAGCAACGACCGTTACTCCGCTGGCCGCAGCGAGCCCCGTACTTTTGTCCCGCGTGGCGATGCGCCTAGCGGTGCACCGCGCGGAGACCGACCCTATGCGGATCGTGGCGAGAAATCTTTCGCACCTCGTGGTGACAAACCCGCCTACGCACCTCGTGGTGACAAGCCTTTTGGTGATCGCGAGCGCACGTTTGCACCACGTGGTGACAAGCCCTCTTATGCACCGCGCGGTGATCGTGGCGATCGTCCCCAAGGTGCACGCAGCGACAATCCTTTCGCCAGTACACGCGGCGAAGGCCGTCCTTTCGAGCACCGCGGCGATCGCGCACCCTCAGATCGTCCGGCCTATGCGGGTAAGCCTGCAGCACGCTCAGGGCGTGAGTTTGCGCCTCGATCAGCCGCGCCAGGCAGCAAGACTTTCGCCCCACGCGGTGATGGTCCTGCTCGCGCACCAGGTGCGGCACGTCCTGGCGCACCTCGCGCTGCGGCAGGCGCACGTCGTGGCTTTAACTTTGATGGTGGTCGCCGCTAATCCAGCGATCTCCATTAGCGCGGACGCACTGGCTCACAGTCAGCGCGTCCGCGCTTTTTTGCATATGCAGATCCAGCAGGCGGGCGGTTGGCTTCCCTTTAGCGCCTGGATGCATCATGTGCTGTATGCACCCGGACTCGGCTACTACGCTGCGGGCAATACTAAACTCGCCGACACACAAAACCCCAATACGACAGCACTGAATGGCGATTTTGTTACTGCACCCCAGCTCACACCTTTGTTCGGATATACGCTTGCGCGACAGGTCGCCGAGGTACTGCGACAAACCGACACACTCGACGTACTCGAGTTCGGCGCCGGCAGTGGCGCACTCGCGCACGATCTTCTTACCGCACTCAACGCGCTAGGTCTCAGCGTTCGCTACAGCATCCTTGAGGTGTCAGCCGATCTCAGACAGCGTCAACAAGCGCGTTTGGCTACCTGGGGTGAACGTGTCACCTGGCTTGAGACGCTTCCGAAACACTTTGCCGGCTGCGTCGTCGGGAACGAGTTGCTCGATGCCATGCCGGTTGAGCTCTTTGTCTGGTCTGAGCAAGGTCAGGTCCTCGAACGTGGCGTCGTTTCACTGAAGTCCAATACTGTACCGACGTCAGACTCAATGAGCTTGGCTCAGGAATTCGCTTTTCAAGACCGGCCCGCCTCACCCATACTCATCGAAACTATCCAAACACGGATGCCCGCTCTGCCAGGCTACAGCTCTGAAATCAATCTGCTAGCAGAAGCCTGGATCCGCGATCTCGGTCGTTGGTTAACCCGCGGCGCAGCCTTACTGATCGATTACGGTTTTCCGCGTCATGAGTATTACCATCCCCAGAGGCAACGCGGCACCCTGATGTGTCATATCCAGCATCGCACTCATGATGATGTTTTTCTCGCACCCGGCCTCCAAGACATCACTGCGCACGTTGATTTCACTGCAATCGCCGAGGCCGCTCAAAAAAGCGGCCTCGACGTTCTTGGCTATACCTCTCAAGCACGCTTCCTATTGAATGCCGGCTTACCGCAGCTTCTGGAAGACTACGCGCAACAACAGCTCAACACGCCCGATTCAAAAGCACGCGTGCAAACCTACGCCGCTGTGCAAAAACTAATATCCGAGGCGGAGATGGGAGAGTTATTTAAAGTGATCGCACTGGGCCGAGGCATTGATTCGCCACTGAGTGGTTTTACACGCAGCGATCGCTCAGGGCAGCTTTCCAAGCAACTCTGATATGCTGGAAGCCACTTACCCAATTCATATAAATGGCCTTTAGTGCTTTTAAAAAAGGGAGATAAACGAATGAACATAAAAATGAAGTCTTTCGTACAAAGGATGGCTGGAGTACTTATCGCTGTCGGCATTAGCACAAATGCAGCGGCTTATCCCGATAAACCAATCAATCTCGTTGTCGTATTTGGTGCAGGCGGCACAAGCGATGTCGTTGCTCGACAAGTCGGGCAATCCCTCAGTGACGTGCTTAAAACAGAGGTTGTTGTTTTGAATCGACCAGGCGCAGGCGGTAATGTGGGCGCGACATTTGTGGCGAAGTCAGTTGCGGATGGCTATACCTTGCTTGCAGGATTTCCTGGACTGACCACCAACGCAGCGCTATATCAAAAGCTTGGTTATGATCCTGAAAAAGATTTCATACCCATTTCACTTGTTGCAAGCGCACCAAATGTTATCGTGGTTCCCGCGACATCAACAGCGAAAACATTAAAAGAATTCATCGCGCAGGCCGTTCAAAAACCAGCAGGCTTAAGTTTTGGTTCTGCCGGAGCAGGCAGCTCCTCCCATCTGGCCGGTGAGCTTCTCAAGGAAATAACTGGATTGAATTTCACGCATGTGGCCTACAAGGGAGGAACACCCGCGTTGGTAGATCTCGCGAGCGGACGTTTGGATTTAATGATTATTCCGCTGCCTGAAGCAATCAATTTAATTAACTCAGGGAAAATCAAACCCCTCGCATTAGCCAGTGACCACCGCTCCAAACTTATCCCAAATGTTCCTACGACCAGAGAGGCAGGATTGAACGATTTTGTTGTTGGCTCTTGGTATGGACTGCTTGCGCCACGAGGAACTCCTGACAAAGTTGTCGCAGCCCTATCCAATGCAACATCTAAGGCTCTCAAATCCGAAGGTATAAACAAAAACTTCGATACCAGCGGAATAGAGATGGTCGCGAGCACTTCAGATGAGTTCAGAAAATTTTTAGCAGATGAAACAAAACGTTGGCGAGCCGTCATCGAAAAAAATAAGATTCGGCTAGACTGATTTCTACATCATGCTGTCGACTATCAATGCCGAGAAAGCCATCTTTTATGCGCTTTCTCGGTCTTAATGTTTCGTTCGCTAAAGTGAGGACTGAATGAAAATTTGGTATCAAAGTTTTGTACAGCAAACCCTATTTGAAACCTATTTCACGCAACTTAAAAGAATCATTGCCGAAGCAAAAGATGAGTCAACAGTTGTGGATATTGTTGGCATAACCAAAACTGGCGGACTTGGAAAGCAACATCATTACTTGGAGTTTCTTCAAACAGCCGAGGTGCTCCAAAACATTGAAACTGCAAACGAGCAGGGCTATGACGCATTCATTATCGGCCACTTCACTGACTCTGGTCTCTATGAAGCAAGAGAGATCTCAAGAATTCCAGTCATCGGCCTTGGGGAGTCCAGCATGCATATGGCCTGCATGATGGGACGTCATTTTTCACTCATTGGTTTAAATCGTAAATCATTAGGCTTTATCGAGGAGCGCGCTCATCTTTACGGACTCTCCTCACGACTATCACCGTCCCAAACGATGTCGTTAAAAAACCCCGTCTTTCTGGAGCGTGCATTTGTCGATAAAGAGGTCATGAACAGCGTGATAGATGACTTCATGTCCGCTGCAAATAAAGCGCAAGAATCTGGTGCTGAAGTCGTGATCCCCGCTGGCGGAGTCGCGATGGCGGCCTTAAATGCAGCCGGAGTACATTTCACGCTTGACGGAGCAACCATATTGAATGGCATCGCCGCAGTCGTAAAAACCGCCGAAATGGCTGTAAAAATGGATCGGCTCATGTTAGGTCGATTCACAAGCAGAGCGTTGCATTTCGCCCCGCCAGGGTCTGATGAGCTTAAGGAGATACGGAAATACTACGGAAACAATGCCTACCGCAGCTTAGATAAGCGCTAACAACCGAGCGCTGCGTACGACTTGCTTGATCTCGGCCGGTGTTTTTGCGGTTTGGGCAGCTGCGCCGGCATCCACTCCTAAAACAGTATCTAACCGATTAAGCCAATTTATTTGATCAAACTCGGTCACCATTTTTGCTGTCTCAAATAAAGTTTTCATACGATCCGGCTTTCGTATCGCGTCACAAACCTCAAACAGCGACAATATTTCTTCAGGCTGCGTGACGCCAATCGCTTTTATCACCATAGGTAAAAGACGCGCCATATCAACACACTCACCCGGTACGCGCAGGCGCCTACCTAACTCCGCCAGTGACTCTGTTTGCAGACAGAGCAGTGCGTAACGTGCGCCCAATGGGAGATGAAATTGAGTTGTCCCTGCGGCTCCATCCACCCACTGCGCAACGCGGAGACTTTCTCGCCACTCGGGCATGATGCGTGCACTCGCACCCGTATCCACCAATACGGTCAACATACGCGAAGGTTTTACACTCATTAGTCCGCGCGATAACTCCTGCCAGACGCGCTCAGGCACCAGCGCATCAACCTCTCCACTCGCAACCATCCGTCGGCAGAGCGCCAATGTTTCTGGCGCAATAGAAAAATCCGTAAACCTTGCGGCAAAACGCGCCAGTCGCAAAATCCGCACTGGATCTTCTTCGAAGGCGGGGCCCACATGACGAAACATTCTTGCCTGCAAATCCGCAGCACCATTGAGTGGATCAACCAGCTCGCCCGACATCGACTGCGCCATCGCATTGATCGTCAGATCGCGACGCTTTAAGTCTTCTTCGAGGGTGACATCCGCACCCGTGTAAAACGTAAAGCCTTTGTAACCACGCCCCGACTTTCTTTCCGTGCGTGCAAGCGCATATTCTTCTTTCGTCAGCGGATGTAAAAAAACCGGAAAGTCGCCACCCACAGGGATAAACCCACGCGCAACCATCTCTTCGGGTGTCGCGCCCACTACGACCCAATCACGGTCACCAGCGGGCAGACCTAACAACGCATCACGCACAGCGCCACCCACAATGAAAACCTGCAAACCCGTCAAGGCGCGATCTTCAGTCATCTTCACGGCAGAGGCGAACGACCATACGGTCGGGGCTCAATTTGTCCCAGACGCTGCTTGAGCGACTGGGGATTACCGGTAAAGATCGCCGCATAGTAGGTGGCGTTAGACATCACTTTTTTAACGTAATCGCGCGTTTCGTTGAAAGGAATGGTTTCAGCGAAAATCGCGCCTTCGACCGGGGCATCGAGTTTGGAGCGCCACAGCATCGGACGACCCGGACCCGCGTTATATCCTGCGCTAGCCAACACCTGTGAGCCACCCAGATCAGACTGCACCATACTCAAGTAACTCGTTCCCAACTTTGTATTCGTATCAAAATCGTTCACGCTACCAGGTGTGAAGTTCGTCAATCCGATTTTCTGAGCCATCCACTTTGCCGTGGCAGGCATCAACTGCATCAAGCCCGAGGCCCCCACGTGTGAACGCGCGTCCATAATGAACAACGACTCTTGACGGATCAGCCCATACACCCAAGCTGGCTCGACATTGACCTCGCGGGCCTGAGCACTGACACGCCCTTCAAAAGGCGCTACAAAACGCTGCGTAAAATCCACCTCATTTTTAGTACGGACAGAGGTCGCCACGACGCGATCATAGATACTCTCGCGACGCGCCAACTCAGCAGCCGCCAACAATTGACGATCTGTCATGCCACGAAGCGCAAACGTCCACTCCGGCACAGCCTCTGGCCGCCAGCCTCTTTTGAATAAAGTCACGGCGCGCTGCAGGCCTGGATGAGCACGGGCCTGCGCCAACTCTTTCTCTGAAACAGGCTCGGGGCGCTTTGGTGCGGTAATCGTTCGACCAAGCTCCTCGACGGCGAGCTGACCATAAAAGCTGTAATCCGATACGATCGAAGCATAGGCTTTCTCGGCATCCGCTTTTTTACCTGTCGCCGCCAGACCACGCGCTTTCCAGTACACCCACGTCGGATCGCTACGTTGTGGCTCACGCATCGTATCGATACTTTGCATCACCCACTTCCAGTCAATTTTGGGTTGACGTAGCGCCATACGAACACGCCAAGCTTCGTTGTTGTCGGATAAGCGAACGGCGCCAGAGTCGCGATACCACGTATGCGCACGTGGATCGAGATTCATACTCGCGACCAAAGCCATCTGGCCATAGACCCATTGCATATTTTGCTTGGGAAGCAAGTTTTTCCATTGCTTTTTGACTAAGTTATCTGCCGCCGCCAGATCTGTCCGCGCCACGCGAGCGAGTCCCAGCGCAATGATCTCATTACGTTCAGGCGAGCCCAACGCGTTCTGCGTGGCCAACCACGCCGCAGGCCCTTTGATCATGGCGTCATACGCCGCCAGTTCTTTAGCGTCAAAGACATACGCGGCAAACCGGCGCGCATCCGGCAGTTTATTGTTTTCAATCGCTTCATTGAGGTACGGCATCAACTCAGCAGGCGTTAAAACACGGTCTGCGACGAGTTGGTCAAATAGTTTCCAACATGCGCCAAATGGCACAAATATTTTCATCGACTCCGCCGCTGTCGCACGCTGACCCTCCATATGCTTGGCCTCAAGCTGAGCACACAACACCTGATTGCTTGGGTTAAGGACAGTTCCCAACGCGCGTACCGAGACAAAATCACCGCTCCGCGCAGCGGTTAAAACCCATTCGCCGCGCAATCTATCCGCAAGATAGGCGCCACTGTTTTTTTCCAGAAACTGCTCCAAACTTTGATTCACACTTGGCGTTCTATAAAGACCTAACTGGGTTCGCAAAAACCAATACTCGGGGTAAATTGCCAATACATCACCCTTGGCCTGCGGCACGAAACTGGCGAGCTGACCAAACTGCTTGCTATTGACGGCTTGACGCGCTGCGGCAACCGCTTTGGCTGCTGCCGTATTTTCCGATGCAGCGATCGAGTCTCTCATCCCTGCCGGACCCGCATGTGGTGTATTGCTTTGCGCGGTACTAGGCGCAGTACTCGCCGTACTCGCGGGTGCCGCATTGCTGGTAGTTGGAGTAGAGGGCTTAGCTAAAGGAGCTGCAGTGCCGTCCGCGACGGGCGTGATGCTGCCATCCGCCTTCAAAACAAACCTTTCAGTTAACCCAGACTGAGATTGTGCCGTTGTTGGAGCCGCCAACATAAACGCACTGCCAAATACCAAAGCGGTCACCCAGACGCCAACTTGAACTCGGATATTCTGATATTTTGCGCTTGTGTGCATACAATGCCTTTGAACACCATTCACTACAATTAGTCAGTAACTGCTACGGTATATGTCAAAGAATAGCCCAGACCAGCTTCGGATGCGGCTTCGCAGCCTGCGAGAGGCGATTCCTGTTGCCGAACGCCAACAGGCCAGTGCTCAACTCTGTGCTGAACTACGGCTTTGGTTCGACGCACGCAGCGCGTCTCGACACACTTTTGGACACACCACGCCTGAAATAGTTGCCGGATTTTGGCCTTTGGAAAACGAGCCCGACTTAAGGCCTGTTTACGAATATTTGCACACCCAAGGCTTGACCGTCGCGTTACCCATTGTCGTCAAAAAACAGTCGCCTCTTGAGTTTCACGTTTGGCGTCCCACCGACACCTTGAAGCCAGGCGCCTTTGGCGTCTTGGAGCCTGTCCGTGGTGAAAAGCTGATCCCAAACGTGATGCTGATTCCGACACTTGGTTTTACAGACCAGGGCGCACGTCTCGGCTACGGAGGAGGTTATTACGATCGCACCCTCGCCAATCTCAACGCAGCAGGCAAAGATTTTTTAGCTCTTGGTATCGCCTGGAACCAAGCCCGCATCGAAGAAGAGGCCGGCCATCAACCGCAAGCACACGATTATCCACTCGACGCCATCCTGACACCCAGCGGTTGGACGCAGGCTCCGCCGCCAGCCTGATACGCTAGCGATCCAAGCCGTGCCATATCGACAGCGTGGCTTCGGCATTATTCAGGGTATAGAAATGCAAGCCTGGCACGCCATTGTCTAACAACGTTTCACACAGACTCGTCACGACATCTGTGCCAAACGCCCGGATCGAGTCTTTGTCATCGCCCATCTCGGCCAAACGCAGACGGATCCAACGTGGCACCTCTGCACCACACATCTCTGAAAACCGCATCAATTGCGTGTAATTGGTGATGGGCATGATGCCAGGCACAATGGGGATATTGATTCCCTTGGCTTGGACACGATCGACAAAATCAAAATACGCATCGGCATTAAAAAAATACTGCGTAATCGCACTGTTGGCGCCCGCACGGACCTTATTAATAAAGTGAGCGAGATCTTTTTCAGGCCCCGCAGCTTGTGGATGCATCTCGGGATAGGCAGCGACCTCAATATGAAACCAGTCGCCTGTTTCATGACGAATAAATTCAACCAAGTCGCTTGCATACTGAAGAGCACCGGCAGCACTCGCCCCCATGCCCGAAGGCATATCACCGCGCAATGCGACAATGCGACGCACGCCTTCTTCGCGATAGCGCTGTAGCAAGACACTAAGCTCATCGCGCGTAGATCCAATACACGACAAGTGCGGCGCGGCATCACGGCCGAGCGCGCGCATCATGCGAACGGTGTCAAGCGTACCGTCTCGCGTCGAGCCACCCGCGCCAAACGTCACGCTGACGTAGTGCGGGTCGATGACCAACATTTGTTTGGCGCCATCGACAAGGCGCTGCTGCGCGGCGGCATCGCGTGGTGGGAAGAACTCTAGGCTAAACGCAGGCGTCAAAGGGGAGCTCATCGATTAATCAGACTCGTCAAAAACCCGGAGATCACGCTATAAAAGAGGGCACCGCCGACCGCCCACCAAAAGCCATTGACCTGAAAACCTTTCAGGATCGACCCGGCGAGCCAGAACATCAGCGCGTTAATCACCAGTAAAAACAGACCCAACGTCACAATCGTGATGGGCAAGGTCAATAAAATGAAGATTGGTTTAACCAACATGTTGATTAAACCAAGCACGGCTGCAGCAAGCATGGCGGACCAGAAGCTGGACACCACAATCCCAGGCAGCACATAGGCAACAATGAGTAGTGTCACCGCATTTAATATCCAGACTAACAATAAAGTCATGACAATCTCCGGTGAACACTACTCAAAGTCAATCAATAGCGGTAAGCATCGCCCTTGAAAGGACCTTCTTGTTTGACGCTAATGTAAGCCGCTTGCTGAGGCGTCAACGTTGTCAAGTTTGCACCGATCTTCTTGAGGTGCAGACGTGCGACTTTTTCGTCGAGATGCTTAGGCAACACATAGACCTGACCTGACTTGTACTCTTCGTTGCGCGAGTACAGTTCGATCTGAGCAATCGTCTGGTTGGTAAACGATGACGACATCACGAACGAAGGGTGACCTGTGCCACAGCCGAGGTTCACGAGACGGCCCTTAGCCAACAAGATAATGCGCTTGCCGTTAGGGAAAATCACGTGATCGACTTGTGGCTTGATTTCTTCCCACTGCAAGTCTTCAATACCGACGACATCGATTTCGTTGTCGAAGTGACCGATGTTACAAACAATGGCCTGGTCCTTCATGCGGTCCATGTGGGCGCGTGTGATGACGTTGTAGTTACCTGTTGCCGTCACAAAAATGTCTGCCTTGTCTGCGGCTTCTTCCATGGTAACAACCTTAAAGCCTTCCATCGCAGCCTGCAGTGCGCAGATTGGATCGACTTCAGTGACCCAAACTTGGGCGCGCAACGCGGCTAAGGCTTGAGCTGAACCCTTACCCACATCGCCGTAGCCTGCAACCACTGCAACTTTGCCAGCGATCATGACGTCTGTCGCACGCTTAATGGCGTCGACCAACGATTCGCGGCAGCCGTACAGGTTGTCAAACTTTGACTTAGTGACGGAGTCGTTGACGTTAATCGCAGCAAAAGCAAGCTCGCCTTTTTTCGACATTTGATACAGACGCAGCACGCCTGTGGTGGTTTCCTCAGTCACGCCCTTGATCTGGGCCAAACGTGTGGAGTACCACTTAGGATCTTTTTTGATCTGTGCTTTGATAGCGGCAAACAGGACGACTTCTTCTTCGGAGCCTGGGTTATTCAAGACCGAAATATCGCTTTCAGCCTTTGTACCGAGGTGCAACAAGAGTGTGGCATCACCGCCGTCATCCAAAATCATGTTGGCTTGCTTTTCGCCGGGCCATTCAAAAATCTTGTGTGTGTATTCCCAGTATTCGACCAGTGACTCGCCTTTTTTAGCGAAGACAGGCGTGCCCATTGCAGCGATGGCCGCGGCAGCGTGGTCTTGGGTCGAGAAAATATTGCAAGAGGCCCAACGCACTTCAGCGCCGAGTGCCTGCAAGGTTTCGATCAGCACAGCAGTCTGAATCGTCATGTGCAAGCTACCCGTGATGCGGGCGCCTTTCAATGGCTTGGTTTTAGCAAACTCTTCGCGCGTGGCCATCAGACCAGGCATTTCTGTTTCAGCAATGGCGATCTCGCGACGACCAAAATCAGCCTGATTGATATCGGCAACGATGTAATCAGCGAATTTTTCTTTGATAGCGTTCATGTCTAAAAGCTCCGTTGAGCCCGCGGAACAACGATTGAACGGTTGTGTCTTGAGCACCACCGCAATCGCTGCTTGGCAGGATTGGGTGAGCGCTGTTAAGGTCGACAAAAGGGCCGACGGTAACGGGAAAGCTTATGAGCCTGGCGGGATGTGACCCGTCGCAACGCTCCTCAAAAGCACGGTTATTGTAGCCCGTTTTTGGAAATTACGACAGGGTTTACCCGACAACCCCTTAATATTTAAGTCTTATGTGTTGTCTGAGGTGGCCAGTGGTGGCAAGTGCAACGCCACAATGTCATTCTCTGGCTTGCCATGGAACGGATAGCGCGCACGCACCAAAGGATCATGACCAGGAATAATATGTGCGGGCGAAGCAGCCGCCGCGCGCAAGGTCGCATAGCCGGCCACCATATCGCCCACATGAAACACGATCGGAAACGGCGAGGGCCTTTCCATATTTTCATAAAAATGGCTCGCATCCGAAGCCAGTACCACCCAGCCCCGCGCTGTGTGCACGCGCAAAGACTGCAGACCCTTCGTATGACCCCCTATTTTGATCAATTCAATGCCTGGCGCTAGCGCGTGTCTGCCTTGATGAAAATGTACCCGCTCGGCATACACACGTCGCACCAAGCTCACCACATCCTCCACATCGTACGCATGACGAAACAATCCATGACACATGTGCTTACCGCAGGCGTAATCCAGCTCGTCTTCTTGAACATGAAAACGCGCATTCGGGAGCAAATCGATATTGCCAGCATGGTCGTAATGCAAATGCGTCAACACAACGTCCTTGATATCCTCTGGCGCGAGTCCTAGCAAAGACAGTGCGCCAATCGGGCAGCGCAGAAGCGTTCGCCCGCGCTCTTTAGCCTGGCGCGCATTAAACCCCGTATCAACCAAAATATTGCGTTGTCCGTCGCGAATCAGCCAGACAAAATAATCCATTGGCATCGGCTCATCATGCGGGTCCTGAGCGATAAAGTTTTCGCGGCGCATCCGTTGCTGAATCGTCGCATAGCGCAACGCGTAAATTTCATATTTAGGCACATTCATTGATCGCTCCTTTAAATGCCTCCATGATGAATCTAGCTTGACATAGGTAAAGACAAGCGCAGACAATCAAGACCATTCGCGGTGTTAGTTACACTGTTTACTTTATTTACTTTATTTACTTTTGATCATACTGATTCTGGAGCATTAAATGTCTGCTAAAAACGAAACCGCTCAATTGTTTAAAGACGGCCTGGCCGTTCGTCGTGCCGTACTCGGCGCGGATTACGTAGACGGCTCCATTGCCAAAGCCAACGACTTCACCATGGCGTTTCAACACATCACCACAGAGTGGTGCTGGGGCTATGCCTGGACCCGTGACGGTCTGAGCCGCAAGACGCGTAGCATGCTCAACCTCGCCATGCTGACTGCGCTGAACCGTTCCGCTGAAATCAAGCTGCACGTCAAAGGTGCACTCGCCAACGGCGTCACCGTCGAAGAAATCAAAGAAGTCCTGCTGCACGCTACCGTCTACTGCGGCATCCCCGCTGGTCTGGACGCGTTTAAAGCCGCCAACCAAGTGCTCGAAGAAGAAGGCGCCTACGAAAAAGCAGCCGCCAAAGCCGCCAAGAAAAAGGTAGCGGCCAAGAAAGCCACGGCTAAAAAAGTCGCTGCAGCTAAGCCTGCTGCCGTTGAGGCTGCTGCAGAAAAAACACCTGCGAAAAAAGCTGCTGCAAAAAAGGCAGTTAAGAAATGAGCGCCTTGCCCACAATCGGTTTTGTAGGCTTGGGCAGCATGGGGTGGCCGATGGCCTCCCTGCTGCACAAAGCAGGCTACCCACTTCAGGTCATCGATGCCTCGAAAGAGCGTGCGCAAGCCTTCGCCAAGGAAATCGGGGGCTCGGTTGCCGCCTCCAACCGCGCACTCGCCGCCGCCTCCGAGTTCATCATCACCATCTTACCCACCAGCAACATTGTTGAAGCCGTCCTCAATGGGCCCGATGGCCTACTGGCGGGACTGCGTCCGGGCGCAGTCGTCATTGACATGACATCAGGCGTGCCGACCATCACACGCACGCTGGCTGAGCAAGTCAAAGTGGCCAAAGGCCATCTGGTCGACGCCCCTGTTTCTGGCGGTGTGCCGCGCGCCAAGACAGGCGAACTCGCCATCATGTTTGGTGGCAGCGCCGAGATCCTCGAGCGCGTCCGTCCCGCATTGTCTTGTATGGGCACCTCGATTACGCCAACCGGAGACGTCGGCTCTGCCCACGCCATGAAAGCACTGAACAATCTGGTGTCTGCTGGCGGCTTTTTGATCGGCGTCGAAGCACTGCTGATCGGCAAGCGCTTTGGTCTTGATCCTGCCGCCATGGTGGACGTACTGAATTCTTCGACGGGAATGAACAACTCCACACAGAAGAAATTCAAACAGTTCGTCTTGTCGGGTCAATACAACGCTGGCTTTGGTCTGGACCTGATGGTCAAAGATCTGAGCATCGCGCTGGGCATTGGTCGCGATACCAACACACCGACACCTTTTTCGTCCTTGTGCCGCGAAATGTGGGCCTCATGCGCACAAATGCTCGGACCCGGTCAGGATCACACGGCAATCGCCAAGTTGTCCGAAGCCTTAGCCGGCGACACCTTATCGGAAAAGAAAGAGAGCTAGGTTTCCCCGGGCTTTTTGGGGTAGCCTTCAGCACGAATACGCACCCAGACAGGGTGCTTTTCCTCTTTGGTCATGAAGACCCAGTTCGAAACCTCCATGACCGTACGGCCACAGCCACGACACACATCATCAAACAAGGTAGAACAGATCGCCACACAGGGCGAGTCTGCTCCCTTTGAAACATCTTCTGATGTATGACCGGAAGACTGGGATGAAGCACCCTCAGGTGCCTCATCCCAATTTAATGACGGTGGCTGAGTAGTCAACTTAGACCGACTTTTTCAGTGCAGCAGCACGGTCAGTGGCTTCCCAGCTGAACTCGGGCTCGTTACGACCAAAGTGACCATATGCGGCTGTCTTGCTGTAGATTGGACGCAACAGGTCAAGCATGTTGACGATGCCTTTTGGACGCAGGTCAAAATGTTCGCGCACAAGTTTGGACAATTGCTCGTCAGACACGACGCCTGTGCCATGTGTGTCAACCGTGATGTTGATCGGCTCTGCCACACCAATCGCGTAGCTCACCTGCACTTCGCACTTGCTCGCCAAACCAGCGGCCACGATATTTTTAGCCACGTAACGTGCAGCGTAAGCAGCTGAACGGTCAACCTTTGATGGGTCCTTGCCGGAGAACGCGCCACCACCGTGACGGCATGCGCCACCGTATGTGTCGACGATGATCTTGCGACCTGTCAGACCGCAATCACCCTGGGGTCCGCCGATCACAAAGCGACCGGTTGGGTTGATCAGGAACTTGGTCTTGGCTGTCAACAAACCAGCGGGGAAACTTGGACGAATGATGTCTTCGATCACGGCCTCGTGGATCGCAGTCTGTGAAATCTCAGGGGCGTGCTGTGTCGACAACACCACCGTGTCGACCTCGACGGGCTTGCCATCGACATAACGGAACGTGACCTGAGATTTTGCATCAGGACGCAGCCAGGGCAGACGGCCATCTTTGCGCAACTCGCTCTGACGCTGCACCAGACGGTGTGCGTACCAAATTGGAGCAGGCATCAGATCAGGTGTTTCGTTACATGCGTAACCAAACATCAAACCCTGGTCGCCAGCGCCCTGATTGAGGTAATCCTCTGAGCTACGGTCCACGCCCTGAGCGATATCAGGTGACTGTTTGTCGTAGGCGACCAACACCGCGCAGCCTTTGTAGTCAATACCGTAATCGGTATTGTCGTAGCCGATGCGCTTGATGGTGTCACGGGCGACCTGGATGTAGTCGACGTTGGCAGTGGTGGTGATTTCACCGGCCAATACGACCAAACCTGTATTGCAAAGCGTTTCTGCTGCGACACGCGCATGAGGGTCCTGAGTAAAAATCGCATCCAAAACGGCATCAGAGACTTGGTCAGCGACCTTGTCTGGATGTCCTTCGGAAACGGACTCAGAGGTAAAAAGATAGTCAGAAGAAGTTGTAGCCATGATCACGTCCTAATTCTGGCAAAGCCAGGGTGAGGTTAAGGAGGTGCGTTGCACCCCGTACCGACACCTAAATAGACGCTGGATTGGGCGCGACGCTTTAGCGGATTTATTTTTGTGTTGACGCAGCATTTCAGCTTTTGTCCAACACCGTCGCCCCGCAAGTTGTCGGTTAACTCAGCGACTCGAATTCTATTTTAAGGCAAAACTACGAACAAATGGGCGATAATCCCTTCATGATCTGGAACTTCACAAAAATGCACGGCGCCGGCAACGACTTTGTGGTCTTGGATGGGGTGCGACAACCCATCGAAATGACTGCCGAGCGCGCACGTGCCCTCGCCCACCGCCAATTCGGCATTGGCTGCGATCAGATATTGCTGGTCGAACACCCTTCTCATCCTGAGGCACACTTCCGTTACCGGATTTTCAATGCCGACGGTAGCGAAGTCGAGCACTGCGGCAACGGCGCGCGCTGCTTCGTTAAGTTTGTCCATGAACAAAAGCTCTCTTCGCGCAACCCCTTGCGGGCCGAGATTTCCACAGGTTTGATTACGCTTGAAGCGATGCCCAACGGCGAAGTGGTGGTCGATATGGGCCAAACCCGTTTCGTCCCCGAGGCCTTACCGTTTGACGTGACCGGTCTTGCGACGCGCACCGAGGGTCAGGACACCCTGTACGCACTCCCTCTCCATACCCATACCAACCTCGGCGAAGTCACCATCTGGCTATCGGCTGTTGCGATCTCCAATCCGCACGTTGTTCAATTTGTGGATGACGTAGATACGGCACCTGTGTCCATCGTTGGCCCCTTGATTGAGTCGCACCCGCGTTTCGCACGCCGGGTCAACGCCGGTTTTCTCCAAATCGTCGATCGTCATACCGCTCATCTTCGTGTTTATGAGCGTGGCGCGGGAGAGACACTCGCCTGCGGCTCAGGCGTCTGCGCAGCCATCGCCGCCGGCATTCGACGCGGCCTGCTTGATTCACCGGTGCGCGTGCGCACCCACGGTGGTTGGCTCACCATCGCCACCCATGGCGATCAAATGCGTATGACCGGCCCGGCCACGACGGTCTTTTCCAGCACGATCGATATCGATCGTCTGGTCGCCTCCATTCCCACTTCCTTTAGTACCAAGCCATGACTGATTCACTGCATCCTCATACCGTTGCCAAGTTCCTCCAAGAACATCCCGAGTTTTTTGTCCAATACGCCGAGGTATTCTCCACGCTCGAGGTCCCTCATCCACACCAGGCGCGGACGATTTCACTCGGCGAGCGTCAAATCATGACCTTGCGCGAGCGTCTGCGTGACTTTGAGTTTAGGCTCTCAGACTTGGTGCGCAACGCCGCACTCAACGAAATCACCACCGACAAGCTCAATCGCTGGTGCGTGCGAATGTTGGGCGAACAATCATCGCTGCGCTTGCCGGGCGAGGTTGCCCTAGGTTTGGCCGAACAGTTCAACCTCCAAGAAGTCGCTTTGCGCGTCTGGGGCTTAGATCTGCCTTCCGAAGGGGTAGGTGCCCCCGTTGATGAGAAAGTACTCACTTACGCGAATAACCTTGTTAATCCTTATTGTGGCAATGATACGGCGCTCACTCCCGCGAGTTGGCTCCATGTCAAACCGGTCTCACTTGCAATCTTGCCCTTGCGTTCTGCCGTAGGTCAACCGGCCTTCGGGCTGCTCGTGCTGGGCTCGGATGACCCGGAGCGCTTCGCACCCGAGATGGGTATCGCGTTTTTGCAAACCGTCGGTATCCTGGCGAGCTCCGCACTCTTTCGCCTAAAACCGGCCGGCACAAACCTGCGCGCCGCTGACGACGCCTGAATTCTCCTGAAAACGCCGCCACCTATGTCCGATCCCGTCACGACCTGGCTCAAACATCTTGAAGTCAACCGTCGTTACTCCGGGCACACCCTCTCGGCCTATCGTCGCGATCTGAATCAGCTTGTGACACTTGCAGATGGGAAACCGCTTGAGCAAATCGTCAACGGCAACATTCGGCACTTTCTCGCCCGACTCCATGGCCAAGGGCACAGCGCGCGAAGTCTGGCCCGCATGCTCGCTGCCTGGCGGGGCTTTTATACCTGGTGGGCGCCTCAGAGCCACATGGCGTCCAACCCAGCGACCGATGTACGAGCGCCCAAAGCCTCGCGCGGTTTGCCCAAAGCCTTATCGGTCGATCAGACTCAAGCACTGCTCGAGGCTCCCGCCCTCGTGACCCAAACAGACCCCGCTTCGCTGCGCGACCGGGCCATGTTTGAATTGTTTTATTCAAGCGGCCTTCGCCTAAGCGAACTTGTGGGTCTTGATGTCGACTACACACACACTCAAAAGTACACCTCCGCTGGCTGGATCAATTTGATCGATCGCGAGGTCAATGTCTTAGGCAAAGGCGGCAAACGTCGCAGTGTACCGATCGGCACCCAAGCGCTCGAATGCTTGGCGCGCTGGCTCGAAGCCCGTCCTCAGTTTGTTCGTCCTCAGGCTTCCGAGGATCATGCGGCCGCTCTTTTTATCGGCGTGCGCGGCGCTCGCATCAGCCCCCGCGTTGTACAGAGCCAACTCACCAAACTCGTCAAACTGGCAGGTTTGCCGACGCACGTACATCCTCACGTTTTGCGGCATAGCTTTGCCAGCCACGTTTTACAATCTGCCCAAGACCTGAGAGCAGTTCAAGAAATGCTTGGTCATGCCAACATTTCCACGACTCAACTTTATACCAAGCTGGATTTTCAACATTTAGCAAAAGCGTACGATTCTGCACACCCCCGTGCCGGCAGAAAAACCTAATAAAAACATAGGCTTACTCGCCACTCACGCTCAATTTGGTAGTAATAGACTTGAAATTCATGGTTTTACCCCCATATATACAGGCGTCATAAAGTTTGTACTGCACATGAAAGTGACATTTTCGTGTCAGTCTAAACATCTAAAATGTTTTTTTAATGTTTGCCCGAAGGCTTCGGCTGTGCTGTAATCCGACGTTCGCCTTTGCTCTGAGCACCGATCCGAAGCCCTGCACTCTTACCCGTTTTTGAAGTCAATCTGACCATGAATTCCCCTCGCAGCCTAGACCAAATGGTCCCAGTCACGATTCTCACCGGCTTTCTCGGTGCAGGCAAGACCACGCTTTTAAAACGCATCCTGACGGAGTACCACGGTAAGCGTATCGCGGTCATCGAAAACGAATTTGGACCCGAGAGCATCGACAACGAACTACTCGTCCAAGATCAGGAAGAGGAAATCATTGAGCTGTCCAACGGCTGTATATGCTGCACCGTGCGTGGCGATTTGATGCGCACCTTGCTTGACCTGCGCAAGCGTCATGAAAGTGGCGAGCTGAAATTCGAACGCGTGATCATTGAAACCACCGGGATGGCCAATCCGGGCCCCGTTTGTCAGACGTTTTTCATGGACGATGACATCGCCGAGTACTATCGCCTCGATGCGGTTGTCACCATCGTCGATGCCAAGCACGGCATGGATACCCTCGACGAGCAAGAAGAAGCCCAAAAACAAGTCGGTTTTGCGGATCGTATTTTGATCTCCAAAAAAGATCTCGTGACTGAGGCTGATTACGCCTCTTTGCGTCGCCGTATCGTGCACATGAACCCGCGCGCCTCCATCGAAGCCGTCAATTTTGGCGATACCGATCTAAAAAAGATCATCGATATCAGCGGCTTTAATCTCAACACGATCTTGGATATCGATCCACAGTTTCTGGCTGACGATCATCCCGATGCCGCGCACGACCACGATCACGATCACGATCACGATCACGATCACGATCACGATCACGATCACGACCATGGACATGATCACGCGCACGCACATGGTCATGATCACGGCCATGATCATAATCCCGCGACCTGCACCAATCCAGACCATGATCACGGTCATCACAAGCCTGCGCACAACGACAACATCGGTGCGTTTGTTTTTAAATCGGACAAGCCCTTTGATCCAGAGCGCCTCGAGGAGTTTCTCGGTGGCGTTGTTCAAGTCTACGGACCCGATCTTCTGCGTTACAAGGGGATTCTTTACATGAAAGGCATCAACAAACGGATGCTCTTTCAAGGTGTCCATATGTTGATGGGCGCCGAACCCGGCAAACCCTGGCTGGCCAACGAAAAAAAGACCACCAAAATGGTCTTTATCGGACGCAAGCTGCCCCAAGAGATCTTTACCAAAGGTCTCGAGCAGTGTCTGGCTAAGTAGTCCCTCTGCGCCCGTGTGCAGAATTTATTTAATGGAGTGTTTTTAATGGTAACCAAGGTAGCAAAACCCGCAGCAAGCAAGACGACTGCAGCAAAAGCCCCCGTATCCACCAAGGTCGCGGCCGCTAAAAAAGCAGCTCCCGTACCGGCAAAAACACCCGCGGTTGCCTCTAAAGCTGCGCCGAAAAAGCCTGTTAATAGGGGTGATTTATCTGAAAACAATCTGCCCACCGAGGCAGAATTGCTCAAGATGCCAGAGTCCGAGTACATGAACGAGCGTCAGCTTGGCTTTTTCCGCGACCGCCTCAGACAGCTCGAACAAGAAATTCTCAGCAATGCAGGTGCCACCACAGAGCATTTGCGTGAGACGCAATTTGTGCCTGACCCAGCCGATCGTGCGACGATCGAAGAAGAGCACGCACTCGAACTACGTACCCGCGATCGCGAACGCAAGTTGCTGAAAAAAGTTCAGCAATCCATCATGCGTATCGACGGCGGCGAATATGGTTGGTGCGAAGAAACAGGCGAGCCGATTGGCTTACGTCGACTGCTCGCACGTCCCACAGCGACACTCTCTCTAGAAGCACAAGAGCGTCGGGAAATGCGACAGAAAATGTTTGGTGACTAAATAATATCCCCTGCAGAACTCTTGCAGGACTGACACACACCGGGGCACACTTGCGTTATCACGAGTGTGCCCTTGTTGACTTTAAGCTCTACTCTCTATCAAAGTACACATATGGAACAATTTCACGGTACCACGATCGTTTGTGTTCGGCGCGGCAACCGCGTCGCACTCGGTGGCGATGGCCAGGTCACACTGGGCAACATCATCATCAAAGGTACGGCACGCAAAATCCGTCGTCTTTATCATGACAAAATTCTCGCGGGCTTTGCCGGTGCGACCGCTGACGCGTTTACGCTTCAGGAACGGTTCGAAGGCAAGCTCGAAAAACATCAAGGCAATCTGATGCGCGCCGCTGTCGAGCTCACGCGCGACTGGCGCACCGACCGCGTGCTTCGCCGTCTCGAAGCCATGCTAATCGTGGCCGATCGCGAACACACACTGGTACTGACTGGCAACGGCGATGTACTCGAACCCGAAAATGGTTTAGCTGCGATTGGTTCCGGCGGTGCCTACGCACAATCCGCCGCGATGGCATTGTTGCGCCACACCGAACTCGCACCCGAGGTGATCGTCAAACAGTCACTCGAAATCGCCGGCGATCTTTGTATCTACACCAATCAACAGCACTTGATTGAAACACTGGAATAAGCATGTCAGCCTCCACCATGACACCTAGCGAGATCGTATCCGAACTGGACAAATATATCGTCGGACAACATCGTGCCAAGCGCTCTGTTGCCGTCGCGCTGCGCAATCGCTGGCGACGCCAGCAGGTCGCCGAGCCCCTGCGTCACGAAATCCATCCAAAAAATATATTGATGATCGGCCCCACAGGTGTAGGCAAAACCGAAATCGCTCGCAGGCTCGCCAAGCTGGTTGATGCGCCTTTCATCAAAATAGAAGCCACGAAATTTACCGAAGTCGGCTATGTCGGTCGCGATGTCGACACGATCATTCGTGACCTCGCTGAGATCGCCGTCAAGCAGACCCGCGAACAAGAAATGAAACGCGTGCGTACGCTTGCCGAAGACTCCGCCGAGGATCGCATCCTTGATGTGTTGCTCACGCCGCCGCGTGCCGCAGATGGCTCACCGATTCGCGAAGAAACTGCGACACGGCAAACTTTTCGTAAGCGTTTGCGCGAGGGTCACCTCGATGCCACCGAAATCGATATCGAAGTCGCGCAAGCCACGCCGCAAATGGACATCATGACACCCCCGGGCATGGAAGAGATGGCCGAACAACTCAAGGGTATGTTCGCCGGTCTATCACGTGAAAAAACCAAGTCACGCAAAATGACCGTCAAAGAAGCGTTCAAGCTCTTGGTAGACGAAGAAGCCGCCAAACGCGTGAACGAAGAAGACATCCGCACCGTCGCGATCCAAAAAGTTGAACAGCACGGCATCGTTTTTCTCGATGAAATCGACAAAATCGCCTCACGCCAAGAGTCCGGCGGCGCAGAGGTGTCGCGCCAAGGTGTGCAACGCGATCTGCTGCCCTTGGTCGAGGGTACAACCGTCACCACCAAGTACGGCATGATCCGCACCGATCATATTTTATTTATAGCCTCAGGTGCGTTTCACCTTTCACGGCCTTCGGATTTGATTCCCGAACTCCAAGGCCGCTTTCCGATCCGTGTCGAGCTCGACTCATTGACCGCCAAAGATTTCGTACAGATTTTGTGCGAAACCGATGCTTCGCTGACCAAGCAATATACGGCTTTGCTCGCCACTGAAGAAGTACATCTGAACTTTACTGAGGAGGGAATCGCCCGTTTGGCCGAGCTCGCCTTTGACGTCAACGAACGCACTGAAAACATTGGTGCACGCAGACTCTATACGGTCATGGAAAAACTGTTAGAGGACTTGTCCTTTGACGCCACTAGCAGCAGCGGTCAGACGATCATGATTGATGCACACTATGTCAACGCTCAGCTCGCAGAAGCCGCAGCCAGTCAAGACCTGGCCCGTTACGTACTTTAAGGATAAATATGAGCACTCGACTCTCGATCATCGCGACACGTACCGGAGACGATGGCTCAACGGGCTTGGGTGACGGCACACGCGTCCCCAAGGATAGCGCCCGCGTACAAGCCATGGGGGATGTGGACGAGCTCAATAGCTGCCTAGGCGTACTGCTGGCCGATGACGTGCCTGTAGACATTGCCGCGGCCATCGCCCCCGCGCAACACGTTTTGTTTGACCTAGGTAGCGAGCTCGCTGTGCCGGGTTATTTTTTGATGAAACCCGAACAGGTCGCTTATCTGGATCAGCAGATCAGTACCTTCAATGCACGGCTCGAACCGCTCAAAGAATTTATCCTACCTGGTGGTACGCGTACCGCTTCGCTTGCCCACATTGCCCGGAGCGTTTGCCGCCGTGCCGAACGCTCGGTGGTGGCCCTGCATCACGAGACGCCGATGGGTCCCCTGCCGCAACAGTATCTGAATCGACTATCAGACTTGCTCTTTATCCTGGCACGATGCCTGAATAAAGCAGCGCAGCATCCCGATTCGCTGTGGCGGCGGGACTGATTACTTTTCATGTAATGTGTATTTTCTCAAGCGGGGCGACTCTGCTTGAGCTTCTTTAAGTAGTAGCGCCCAATTATCCGGAGGATGGCCACTTTCTAGCATGTTGCGAAACACTAAATATGCATCATCGCAACTCTCATATGCTCGCTTAGTCTCCTGATCGTTGACCCAAACGTACACAATCATTTTGACTTGTGCGTGGTAACGAAAGAATAAGCGATACTGCTGAAAGAATTTAGCGCGAAACCAGTGTTTGCGATCATTTCCCAAGGTCGCGCCTTGACGATATTCGATCCTCATTGGATCTTGCGGTATGACCTCAAATGCTAACTTGATGATCGCCGCCAATCGCTTGCTTGCATTTTTCCTCGCATACCCGATCGGATCTTTCTTTTTAAGAAGCTCTACTTGACTGGTGAGTTGCTCAAGCTGAGTTAAAAAAAGTGGGTGAGCAAAGACGGCCCAACCATTTATCACGAGTCCTTCATTCGACGCGCGGATCACTCATCGTCTGCCGATAAAGGTGCATCCAAATCCACGTCGATACCTTCGACTAGAGATTGCATCCGTTGAACGAAAGCGGAATCTATTGCCTGTAGCCTCTCAGGATGAGTTGCGACATCGCGGGTAAGAAAACTCAGAAACGCGTCAAGAACCGGGTCACTCTTTTCGGCGACATCTGCACGCGTGAGCATCACCCCACCTTCGGGGAGAATGGTGTAATGAATCTTGTCACGTTTGCCAAGACGTAAAGCGCGGCGCACAGTTTCGGGTACTGTGGTTTGATACCGATCCGTGAGCGTAGACTCAACTTCAAGCTTAATAGACATAAGAGACATAACAGACATAGGAGAAAACTAAACAAACATAATGGTAATGCAAATGCATTGTCACTGTCAAGCGAGAAAAAGGCTCATAATAATTGATATCCAATAGTTATCAATTAATCATTAAGTTTCATTTTACGTGAATCAATTCAGCTTCTAGTATGTGGGGGTAAGTCCAACAACGGAATCAGGAGACCCCCGTGAAAATTAAACTTATCATTACCTTGCTGCTGGGCCTGGCCGTGTCGATCGGCGCCCCCGCACTCGCACAAGAGTGGCCCACTAAACCCGTTAAATTACTCGTCGGCGCCTCTCCCGGCGGTGGTACAGATCAGATGGCCCGAGCCGTCGCAGACAAACTCACACCGATGTGGGGCCAAACCGTAGTGGTCGAAAACAGACCTGGCGCTTCAAACACCCTCGCGGCAGACGTGACGGCTAAATCAACAGATGGCCAAACCATGCTGATGGGCGTGTCGACTGCGCAAGCCATCGCACCGCATCTGCTCAAGCTCAACTACGACAACGCAAAAGATCTCATTCCCGTCGCTTTTACCGGCTCCGTGCCTAACGTACTCGTTGTCGCAGCAAATAGTCCCGTCAATAGCGTGCAAGACCTCGTCAAACTGCTCAAGAGCAAGCCCGGTCAACTTAACTTTGCTTCGAGCGGTGCAGGCAGCACACAGCATATCGCGGCCGAACTCTTTAAAGATCTGGCTGGCGTCAATGCCGTTCACGTTCCTTACAAAGGCAGCAGTCCCGCCATGATTGATCTGATCGCCGGACAGGTTCAATACGCCTTCGAAACCATGTCCTCGGCATTGCCTCAGATCCGTGGGGGCAAACTTAAAGCTCTCGGTGTTGCAAGCGACGCACGCAACCCACAACTGCCCGACACACCCACGATGAAAGAAGCGGGTGTCCCCTTGGTGATGAGTGCCTGGTATGGCGTCTATATGCCCGCCAATACACCTGCCGTGGTGATCAATAAAGTCAATGCGGATGTGAACAAAGTGCTCAACATGCCCGACACCGCCAAACGCTTGGAAACCATTGGTGCGACGATTCAGCCTATGTCACAAGCCCAGTTCAAAGCGTTTCACGATGCTGAGAACAAGCGTTATGCCGACGTCATTAAAAAGAACAACATTCAAGTCAATTAATTTTTTAAAAGCTGCTCAGGAAGTGTATTTATGAAGATCAAAGCCGTCCGCGCCCGTGTGTTTGAATGGAAAGGTAAAACCGTTCCCCCTCAGGGTAACTTTTGCTCAAACGCCATGGACTTGGTGTACTCAAAAAATGAAACCATGAGTACCTTCCGTTTCCATTCGTGGACGGTGGTCGAAATCGAGACTGACAACGGTATTGTCGGTCTCGGTAACGTTGCACTCGCCCCCAAGATTGCTAAAGCCATCATTGATGAGTATCTCGCGGCTATGGTGATTGGCGAAGACCCGTGGGATTACGAATACCTTTGGCAAAAAATGTATCGCGGCACGCATGCCTGGGGGCGCAAAGGCGTCACCATGGCCGCGATCTCTGCCATCGACTTAGCCATCTGGGACATCCTGGGTAAAAGCGTCAATAAGCCGGTCTTTAAATTGCTTGGCGGTCGCACCAAAGAAAAGATTCCTTGCTACTACTCCAAGCTCTACCGCACCGACTTGAATGCAATGCAAAAAGAGGCGCAGACCTTTCTCGACCAAGGTTTCAAGGCTTTTAAAATGCGCTTTGGCTATGGTCCCGCGCATCTGCAACAAGGTGTAGTCGAAAACCTCAAATCGGTCGCCGCAGTCCGCGAAGTGATCGGCGACGATACGGATCTGATGCTCGAGTGCTACATGGGTTGGAACCTAGAGTACGCAAAACGCATGCTACCCAAGCTGGAAAAGTATGCGCCCCGTTGGTTAGAGGAGCCCGTCATTGCCGACGACATCGATGGCTATGCTGAGCTCAATCAGCTGACCAGCATCCCGATTTCTGGTGGGGAACACGAGTTTTCTCTCTACGGTTTCAAGCAACTACTTGATCGTAAAGCGGTCTCTGTTGTGCAATACGATACCAACCGCGTTGGGGGCATTACCGCCGCACATAAAATCAATGCTCTCTGCGAAGCCTATAGCGTGCCGGTGATTCCTCATGCAGGTCAGATGCACAACTATCACCTGACCATGAGCACGCTCGCCTCACCCATGAGCGAGTACTTTCCCATGTTCGATGTCGAAGTCGGTAACGAACTGTTCTACTACATCTTTGATGGTGAGCCTGTGGCCAAAGATGGTTTTATCCAGCTCGACGACAATACGCCCGGACTTGGCCTCACACTCAAGACCGAGTTTCTGAAAGACTTCAACATCATCGAGTAAAGATCATGGCAGCATATCCCAGATATCAAGGCGTATTTCCCGTCGTTCCAACGATTTTTAAAGAGTCCGGCGAACTCGATCTGCCGAGTCAAAAACGTTGTGTCGATTTCATGATCGACGCGGGATCACACGGCTTGTGTATTCTGGCAAACTTCTCAGAGCAGTTTTCAATCTCTGATGACGAGCGAGATCGCCTGACCCGCGAGATCCTAGAGCATGTGGCAGGACGCGTGCCTGTCATCGTCACGACGACCCATTACGGATCACTGATTTGCGCACAACGCAGCAAACGCGCGCAAGACTTGGGCGCATCCATGGTGATGATCATGCCCCCCTATCATGGCGCGACCATTCGCGTACCAGAGCCAAACATATACGAGTTTTTTACAAAAGTCTCGGATGCAATCAACATCCCCATCATGATCCAGGATGCGCCTGTCAGCGGCACCCCCTTATCCGCCGCATTTCTGGCAAAGATGGCGACAGAAATCGCCAACGTCTCCTATTTCAAAATCGAGACTGCGGGTGCGGCTAGCAAACTGCGTGAGCTCATCAAACTCGGTGGTGATGCCATCGAAGGGCCTTGGGATGGCGAAGAGGCCATCACTTTGTTGCCCGATCTCGAAGCAGGCTGCACCGGCGCCATGACCGGTGGCGGCTACCCGGACGGTATTCGTCAGATCATGGATCCCTGGTTTGCGGGCAATCGCGAGCAAGCGATCAATGCCTACACTCGGTGGTTACCTTTGATCAATTACGAAAACCGCCAAGGCGGCATTTTGTCCGCCAAAGCACTCATGAAAGCGGGCGGCATCATCGACGCCGAGGTTTCACGACACCCTTTTCCTGCGATGAATCCGGCTGTGCGCAGTGGTCTGATCGAAACCGCCAAACGACTTGATCCTCTGGTATTTCGCTGGGGCAAGTAAGCCTCTGATATAAGCCATCGCTCTAAATCAGAGACTGGGTTCTGGCGGATGAAGCATCGTTAAAAATGCTTTTGTCGCTGCAGAAGCAGGTCGATCCCGCTTGAGCAGACTCCCATAGGGATCAAGCTTGTTCTTAATCCGATAGCGCAACACTTTGATTCGACCGCTATCGGCAAAAATCGCTGCGACAGATTCGGGAATGACTGCAATCATATCGGTGCGGGTGACGATATCCGCCGTAGTCAAGATAGAGGAGGTCTCGATGAGCGTCTCAGGCAACACCAAATGTTGGTCACGAAACTCTCGCTCGATCACCGCACGCATCGGACTGCCCGGCCCCTGAAGAATCCAGGGATACTGGTGCAAAGCCTCCAAGGTCACCTTAGCCTTGTCGGCAAGGGGATGATTCACGGCGCCCACAATCGATAGGGTTTCATTGGCAATCGGTCGAAATACATAATCCTCATGTTTCACGCTCACAATCCGTCCAATCACCAAGTCTAAGTTACCCTGATTGAGCGCCTCGATCAGCACATCGCTGGTCGCCGTCGAAATGTTGATCGACAGCATTGGATAGGATCGACGCATCGCAATTAACGCATCCGTCAAGATTGCGGGTGAGGCTGCCATAATGCTTCCCACCGACAACGTCCCATGAATGCCCATTTGCATCGCATCCAGTTCCCGAGCCAGAGATTCTAGGCTGCCTCGCATCCCTTGAAAAAAACCCAGCACCGTTTTGCCTGCGGCATTCAGAGTCAGTGTTCTGCCCGTTCGATCAAAAATCTTTGTCCCGAGCGCATCTTCGAGTTCGTGCAGCATTTTGGTGGCGGCAGGCTGGGTCATTCCCATGACTTGGGCCGCTGCACGTAAGGTCCGATGTTCCTGGATATTCAGCAATAACGACACTTGTCGCATACGCAAGCGATTGAGCAAGGTGTGGGCGTAGTGATTCATGCGATAGCTTTCATTTTTTTATGATAACTTTTAGATATCAATCAATGATGAAGTTTCATTTTACTGGAATTGATTATCTCCCTAAAATATGGCAACCACATTAAAAGAGAACCGTATGCAAAACGCCCGCCCCGTCGTCGTACTGACCCTCGGCGATCCTGCAGGCATCGGCGCCGAGCTCATTGCACGCCTACTCGCCCAGCATCCTGTATGCAACCTTGCCAACGTCGTACTCATCGGCGATCCGTGGCTATGGGAGCAAGGGCAACACATTGCGCAGGTCCATGTTCCGACCGCCTCGGTGGAGTCTTTTGATGCGGTACGAGAGCGTCCCAACCAAGATCTGCCAGCGTTTTTAGCGATTCACTCCATCGAACCCAACGATGTCCAGACGGGTCAAGTCAGCGCACAAAATGGATCTTCAACATTAAAAATTCTCAATGCCTGTATGGATGCGACCTTGGCCGGCCATGTCGATGCCATTTGTTTTGCACCACTTAATAAACAAGCGCTCAAGATGGGCGGTATGAAACACGAGGACGAGCTGCATCACTTTGCGCAGTACTTGGGTGTCACAGGATATTTTTGCGAGTTCAATACTCTAGGCAACCTCTGGACCTCACGCATCTCCTCGCACGTTCCGCTCAAGGATGTCGCGCAGTACCTGAGTCAAGAACGGATCCTGCAAGCGTCAGAACTCATCTACAAAGCGCTACTTGCAAGCGGTTTTGAAACACCCAAAATCGCCATTGCTGCGTTCAATCCACATGGTGGAGATGGCGGCTCCTGCGGCCGCGAAGAAATCGATATCATCGCGCCGGCAGTCGCGGCACTGCAAGCGAAAACCTGGCCAACCGACACGCCATTCCATGGACCTTTCCCAGCGGATACGATTTTCTTAAAAGCCCAGGCTGGCGAGTATCAAGCGATCGTCACGATGTATCACGACCAAGGGCAAATCGCCATCAAGCTTCTCGGCTTTTCAAGAGGCGTGACTGTTCAAGGCGGGCTCCCGATCCCGATTACCACACCCGCTCATGGGACCGCCTACGATATCGCTGGCAAAGGTCTTGCGAGCGTCGAAGCCACCTGGCAAGCCTTTCAGATCGCCGCACGCATGGGTAAAGCCTGGCGTCAATGACGGCTTTAAGCGCACGATCCCCCACATGCTGGGGATTTCCTCTGGCCATCTCGTGATGTTGCTCGCGATCGCCGCGGGTGTTATCCCAACCACGACAGCGCCAAATCTTTAACCTCATCATGGCACTTTTGCTGATTCTATCGATGGTGCCGGTACTATTGATTTAAGGCGTGCCTATACGTTCGCGCAACGCCACAAACAATTTAATCAAGATCAAGGTCTCCGGGACCCCGGAGAGATACGCATCGTAGTAATCAAAACTCGACTCCGCAAACATTGGGTCAAAATCATTCAACCCCTCAAGATAGGCATACACATGCCAGGCGATAAAGGGCAACAGCCAGAGCGTGCGGCCCTTGTCCACTGCCTGCTTTTTAATCAACCAATAGGCAACGCCCAGGTATACAAACAAAAAGATGGCAAAAATCCCTATGGGTAGTGTTAAAACACCCCCGCTTTGTTGCAAAAAATTAGAGGCAGAATTCGTAAAAAAATACGCCCCAATATTGAAAAAAGAGACGTAAAAATACATTTTCCAGAGCTCGTCTGGATTGTCGAAGGCCTTGAGAGTGGGCTTCGTGTCTGACGACATCACTGACCCCTATATTGATTCAACCGTAAGTCAATATATTCTCATAGTTTGCCTATCAACACCGCGGCACGGAGGTGATCAAAGAATCGCTAGGCGACCACCACAGTAATACCCATTGTCACGAATCCTTTTTTTGTATACAGTATTTAAATACGGTATTCTGCATTACATACTAAGCTTTTTTTATCCTGAGTTGTGAATTAACCGAGACTATGAGCGATTCTTTAGAAAAAATACAACCCCTTGATCTACTAGGAGAGCGCGTATATCGGCGACTTCGCTCTCATCTTTGGTCAGGCAACGTTCGTTGGGGAGAAACCCTGCGCGAAAGCGTTTTAGCGACACGGCTCGGTGTGTCAAGAACGCCCGTGCGTGAAGCGTTAACTCGATTAGCTGTTGAGGGTTTTCTGGAGGTCCGTGGTCGCAGTTTTGCAGTCCCCTTGTTATCCGAAGACGACGTCGAAGAGATTTATCACCTCAGGGTGCTGCTAGAGACAGACGCTGTGCGTATAGCGGCCATCGCTGTCCAACAAAAGCCTTCTCGCATCAAAAACGTAGAAGCAGCCATTAAACAGGCTGAACGTGCTGCCCTCGAAGGGGACTCAGAGGGTTTCATCAGAGCGAACCACGAGTTTCGTTCGAGCTGGCTTGCGCAGGTGAACAATCGCCGACTTGTCGCCGCTGTTGAGCTTTACGCTGGCCTAGTCCGTTCACTTCAGATACTGAGCTTAGGCGATAAAGAACGCCAAGCACTCGTTCTGGAACATATGCAAAAAATTTCCACCAATCTCCGAGCAGGCGAAGCTGATAACGCCGCGCTCACCATGCTCCAATACCTGTCGATTGCCCGCATCGCCATGCTGCAAAGCTTGCCCGCTGCGGAAAAAACACAGGCTTCTTAGTTCATGTTCCCATAGGAGGGCGCAATGATGTTTCGTATTGCTCAGAAAGCTGTTGTGATCAGCACCTTGCTATTTACTGTTTGCGCTACCGCCCAAACCTTCCCCGATAAGCCCATCAGGCTGATTCAACAGTTTGCCACCGGGGGAGGGAGTGACGCAGTCGCACGTCCGCTCCAACCCGAGTTAGAAAAAATCCTTGGTCAACCTGTTATTGTCGAAAACAGGCCCGGGGCAAATGGAGGCATCGCTAACCAAGCTGTTGCGAAAGCCCCAGCCGATGGATATACCCTTCTTTTTGCTGCCGCTGGACCTATGACTGCAGCACCCCATTTGTACGATCTTCGGATTGCGCCAAACGAAGCCTTTACCCCTGTTGCACTGGCTGTTAAAACACCCTACGCAATTATCATCAACAACTCTGTCAAAGCCTCTTCTCTGAAAGAGCTGATAGATTTAGCACGCGCCAATCCGGGCAAGTTAACCTTTGGTACTTCTGGCGTGGGCGGTGCTCCGCACTTAGCCGGTGAGATGCTCAGTGCAGTGACTGGAGTCAAATTCTTACCTGTCGCATATAAAGGGATGGGTCCGGCTCTGACTGCAGTCTTGGGAGGTGAAGTTGACTTCGTGTTTGCTGACATTGCTTTTGCCGCCCCACATGTCAACTCTGACCGAGTAAAAATAGTAGCGGTGACTGGCGACAAACGCTCAGCGCCTATTCCGAACGTAAAGACCGTTAGGGAGCTAGGTGTTGCCGATTATGAGTCAGGGACTTGGTACGGCGTATTTGTGCCAGTCGGTACACCCCCAGCGATTATCGAAACACTGAATAAAGCCGTCAACAAGGCGCTCGAAGGGCCGCTGCGTGCACGCTTCATCGAGCAGGGGATGGATCCAGCCTCCAACATGTCGTCTAGCGAGTTCTCGAAATTCGTGAAGTCTGATTACGATCGTATTGGCAAGGTTGTGAAACAGGCCAACATTAAAATCGAGCAATAAAGACATATCTCACTCTAACCATCGCTCTGCAGACCAAAGCGCGATAAGGGCTTGGGTCTTGCAGAGAGCCCTATCGCTTTAACCTTGACTGCAACAACACACATGCGCCCTCCTGCTGTAGACTATGAAGCCGATATTATCGTAATAGGTAGCGGCGCTTGCGGCCTGATGGCTGCCCATCGGGCCGGACTTTCAGGTCTAGATGTTATTTTGCTGGATCGAGACTCCCGGCTCGGTTGTAATGCAGAGATTGCCAGCGGGTCTGTCCCTGCGGCTCCCACAGAGCACCAACGCCGCGCTGGCGTTGAGGACTCAGCAGAACAAATGGCTAAAGATATTCTGCAAAAAAGCGGCAACCAAGCAAACCCAGCCATCGTAGATGTTCTTTGCCAGCGATCACCGGAACTCATCCATATTTTTGAGCACCAACTGGGTGTGCCTATGGAGCTCAATACAGATGCAAGCCGCTACGGATTTTCCGCCATGCGGCTTCACAATGGCCCCGGACGCACAGGCGCGCCATTAATAAACGGCCTCAGAAAAGCAGTTCAAAGCATGGACAACGTGACTTACGTTGATCGAACACCTGGCACGGGACTCCTCGTCAGCGAAAGCGGTGAAGTGCAAGGCGTGATTGCAAGCGCTGATGGACAAACACAGAATCTAGGCGCTAAGAAAGTCATATTGGCGTGTGACGGCTTTGGGTCAAATCAAGACATGATTGCCCAGTACATACCCCACATGCACGGCTTACCTTCGATCGGCGTTCAAGGAAACATGGGCGACGCGATCCGGTGGGGCATGGATCTAGGAGGCGCAGTGGCTCACATGTGTGGATACCAAGCCCATGGCTTGGTATGTGCAGGATATGGAACGCGCTTGGTGCCTGAGATTCCTCAGCTTGGCGCGATCATTGTGAATCGCCAAGGCAATCGGTTTGCGCGCGAAGATCAAGGTTACTCAGAATTTGCGCGTGAAGTATTGGCTCAACATGATCAAGTCGGAATTGCCTTCTTTGATCAACGCACAGTCGATATTGTGGCTCGGCTCGATCACTGGAAGGATACCGTGGCATCGGGTGCTGTGAAGTCGGCAGCCTCAATCGATGCCTTGGCCGCCCTATTCAAACTGCCAATAGAAGCAGTGCAACGTAGTTTTGACCAATGCAGTGGCCGACTACCCGATCCATTTAATCGAGCTGCATTGCCCATTCCTAGCCAAGGTCCGTTTTATGGCGCAGTCATCACCGGCGCCCTCGTTCATACCCAAGGCGGGCTTGTTGTGGACGTGCATGCGCGCGTCTGCAGACCCGATGGCTCCATCGTTCCAAATCTCTATGCGGGTGGTGGCTCAGCTGCAGGTTTATCAGGCGATCTGCCCGAAGGTTATCTTTCAGGTAATGGGCTACTGAGTGCCTATGGCCTGGGCCTCATCGCCGGCGAACACGCCGCAGCCACAATCATGGCAACTCAACACTAAAGGGTCAAAATGTCACAGCCTACCTCAGCTAGCAATGAGCGCGCCCTCTTGGAATCCTCTCTTCATGAGTTAGTGATGTGGGCGACCAATGTTGAAGCGAAAGACATTCCTGCTCACATTTTTCAGCGAGCGGCAGAGATCCTTTTTGATGACCTGTCTGCCATGATTGGGGCATGGGATGAGCCCGAGTTTCAACGCCTATACCCTTTGCTGTTTAAATCAGCTGGGCTGGCGAGCGCATCCATTTTTTGTAAACCTGGGACTCAGACAGATATCTACACAGCAGCATTAGTCAATGCGGTGTCGGCTAACTGGCTTGAACTTGACGAAGGCTATCGTTTGACCCCCTGCCATGCTGGCTTGTATGTGTTGCCCGCTTTATTAGCACAGGCCGAAACTGATGGCACGACCACCCAAGAGATGCTCACAACCTTGGTTGTCTCCTATGAAGTTATCACGCGCATTGCTCGGACATTTCCTCAACAACCGTCGGTCATGCAATCACATGGTCGATTTGCGGCGGTTGGTGCCGCCATTGCCACGGCTCGACACAAAGGGCTCGGGCCTGTCCAGATGGCTGACGCGATCAATTCTGCCAGTACGCTCATTACGCCAGCTCCGCGAAACCACCTTGCTGAAGGTGCGCTGGTACGAAACGTCTGGGCAGGGCTTGGCGCTCAATCGGGCCTAAGGGCATGCGAATGGGTTGATGCGGGCATCACCGGAACTCCTGCGAGTTTGTATGATGTTTATGTCACTGTACTGCGTGGTGGTTTCAAGCCCGAAGAGCTCACAAAGGACCTGGGCACCTCTTGGGCTGTTGAGCATGGATACACAAAGATTTATGCCTGTTGCCAGCATCTTCATTCCGCAGTCGAAGCAGTACTTGAAAGCAGGCCTGATCTTATACAAAGAGGTTTGGAGAAAATTGAAGGTATCAAGGTCTACACCCATGAACTCGCCTTGCCGCTTGATAACTCAACACCAACAAATACGCTTTCGGCTAAGTTCTCAATGTCGCACGCGCTCGCCTCGGTCCTCATCACAGGCACTGGGGGTGCCGAGGCATTCAATACAAGCACCTTAAGTCACCCTCAAATTAACAAGTTACGAGAGAAAATTAGTATGGCGGCATGGCCAGGTCCCATCCCTGCGTCACCTAACGATCGACCGGCGCGCTTACATATCCAACTCAATGATGGCAGCGAAGTTGTTACTGAATGCTTATCGGCCCGTGGCGGCTCTGATCAACCACTCACCAGCATCGAACGCCATGAGAAAGTGCGACAACTGACTCACGCTGGATACCCAGAGCTTGCAGCACTCGCTGTCGAGGTGATCGCAGGCAATGAATCTTATACGATGCGCCCCTGGTATGAACTCGTGGCGCTCATGCAGCCCAAACAATCCAGATAGCCCGAAAAGGCATAGGAAAGATCATGAAGATTTTGTTCCAGAGCCTGATTGAAATGGGACGCACGCCTACCTATTTTGCGGGGATGCAGGCCCGAGTAAAAACCATTGCCAGACCAGGCGTGACTGTGGACTTCGTGGGGATGCCTGAGGGCATCTATGGCCAGTACCCGCCCTCACAGGTCGTAAAGTACCCCTACATGGCGGCCATGACTGAGCAGTTCATTCTTGACAATGCGCTGCGAGCAGAAGCCCAAGGCTACGACGTGTTCGCGATTGGCTCGATTCAAGACCCAGCGCTTGAACAGGCGCGTGCACTCGTCGACATCCCTGTGGTGGGGTATGGCGAATCCGCCATGCATCTTGCTTGCTGCCTATCTTCAAAATTCGTTGTCATTGCCTTTGAGAAAGGCTTTGATCAAATGATTGATTTGCGCATCAAACGCTTGGGTTTAAGCGAGCGCGGATTACCGACGGTGATTATCGACGCTGACTTTAAACAAGTTAGCCAAGGATTTACTGAGGATAACGTGTTGATGGATCTATTCACCCAAGCCGCCCAACGTGCCATCGAACAGGGCGCTGAAGCAATCATTCCAGGTCAGCTTTACCTGAGCGAAGCGATCGCTCACGCCAAAATCACTCGTATTGAAGACGTCCCAATTATCGACGGCCTCAGTGCGAATTTGAAAATGGCAGAAATCATGCATGATTTAAAAAGCTTAGGCATCAGCACGACCCGTCGTGGTTATGTTCACGCCCGACCGCCCGCTGACATGATTGAGCATGCCCGAAAGTTTCAAGGGCGCGAGGATCTAAACAAGTCAACGTCTGCCAAACAGATGACTTGAAGGCTGATAATGCCCTCTTCCCAAACTCACCAAATTCCAGTCACCCTCATGACTGGCTTTTTGGGTAGCGGAAAGACTACTCAGCTGAATGCTGTGCTGAGTAACCCTGCATTCGCGGGAACGTTGGTCATTATCAATGAGTTTGGAGATGTGGGGCTTGACCATCTACTGGTCGATAGCGCCAAAGACCAAGTTCTTTTGCTTGATTCCGGGTGCTTATGTTGTGCTTCCTCCGGAAACCTTCGAGATACCTTGATTGATCTCTTCATACGTCGAAATTCGGGGGCTATTCCGCCATTTGACCGCATCATGGTTGAGACCAGTGGACTGGCACACCCAGGTCCTTTGACAGCCACACTCATCGGCGATTCAGCCCTGCTGTCGCGTTATAAACTTTCGCAAGTTCTGACGGTCGTCGATGCAGCCAACGGCGCGCAAACGCTTACATCTTACCAAGAGGCTCGTGATCAAGTTGCCCTGACTGACACTTTGGTGATCGGAAAAACCGACACCGCGAATCTCGCACAGATACAGCAACTCACGACAATGCTGTCGGGATTGAATCCATACGCGCCAATTCACCAATGGAAAATCGGACAGGATACGGCACATATCTTAGCTTCCGATTCCTCTACCAAAAACACTGTTATATCCAAACCAGAAGTATGGATTGAGAACCTGATGGGGTCACGCCATCTAACGTCCAAAGATGTCAAGCCTGCATCGTTATGGGGCAATGACCTCCTTAATAAAAAACGTTTGTCTGCGTTTACACATAGCAGTGCATTTCAGAGCATGCAAACTTATACATTACGTTTCGGCAACACTCCGATGAGTTGGCCTAGCTATGCGGCCCTAACGCAGGCGCTTTCACACAAGTTTGGCCGAATGATGCTTCGTTGCAAGGGTCTACTTAGATTACAAGGTGAGCATCCATGGGTCATTCAGGGTGTTCAAGGCTATTTTGCTAAACCCACTCGACTTTCGGAACATCAAGTCTGGAATGAAAGTTCATTTCTAGTGTGCATTGGCGCTACGCTCAGCGCTGAGCGTCTGCGCGCGATCACGGCAGAGATCCCAGAGCTCAGAGACCTTGTTATCTCATCCTCACACTCTTTAGACAAAATCAACAGCTGACAAATGAATGAAGGACTATGTAATGACTGACAAAGTGATATTTCGAGGCGGTACCGTTGTGCGTACAGATCACCCACCGCAAGCGCTAGATATCTTGATTGAGAACGGTGTCATTCAAGCACTGATGTTGCCAAACACACCTATTGACCAAACGGTTAGTGAGCGACGGATCGACGGACTACATGTATTTCCCGGTCTCATTGATGCACATGTACATTTCGGTTTCGGCGAAAAAATCACTGAGTACGAAACTGAAACTGCGCACGCGGCAATCGGTGGTTTCACCACAATTCTTGCCTACTTGCTCAGTAGCGAAGCCTACGGTGAAGTCTACGAGAGCGAGCAAGCCTTTGCCAAGCCCCGCGTTCATACGGACTACGCTTTGCACTTTAGCGCCGCCACTGAACAGCACCTCGAAGAGCTGGGGCGCTACGTAGAGGAGTGCGGTGTCACTTCGTTCAAATACTTTATGAATTTTAAGGGTGAAGAGGGGCGCTATTTAGGCTTAGATGGTACGGATGACGGTTTTTTCTACGCGCTGATGAATAAAGCGGTCTCGGTCGGTGGCCTCACTGTCGTGTGTCACACTGAAAATATCGAGATCGTGAATCGGCTTAGAAACACCCAACTCAACGTGGGCATGCACACGTTGAAAGATTGGGAGGCCGTCAAACCCCCCATCACCGAGGCAGAGGCCGCAATCAGGGCGATGCTTTTTGCCGAAAAATCAGGTGCGACCATTTACATTCCGCACATGAGCTCAAAGATGGGCCTCGATGAAGTCAGATTTTGGCGTAAGCGATACTCAAAGGTGTTTGTAGAAACCTGCCCTCACTACCTCACGCACACCAGTGATATGGACCTAGGGGGCATGGGCAAAGCAAATCCACCTTTTCGAGGCGTCGATGAACGCGAGGCGCTTTGGGAGGGTTTAATCGATGGAACAATCGATGTAGTGGCCTCAGATCACTGCCCACGCAAGCGTGCCACCAAAGATAAGAGCCTATGGCTCGCCTCTCAAGGGTTTCCTGGAACGGCCACCATACTGCCCGTGCTCTTGCATGAGGGCTATCACCAGCGGGGATTATCTTTACAGCGTATTGCGCAACTTGTTTGCCACTCACCAGCTCGAATATTCGGATTAGATCACCGTAAAGGAAATATCGCGCCAGGGCTTGATGCCGACCTGACCTTGGTAGATCTAACTCTAGAAAAAACGGTCAACCATGTTGATCTGCTTTCTTATTCTGACTACAGCATCTACGATGGCTGGACCTTCAAAGGCTGGGCTGTAGAGACTATTTTGCGTGGTAAGACAATCATGAAAGACGGTCAACTCACGGGTAAGCCTGGCGATGGGCAGTATCTATTTCGAACAAATGCTGGCTCAGTCACAGCAAAATAAGAACACTTTTTGGAGATGAAGAAATGAGACCTTGGAGCGGAATTGTCGGTGATGAAGAGCTACGTGCCTATGATGCATCAGGATTTGGACGCCCCAGCGGTTTAGGAAAGCGCCCCGCCCTACTGATCATTGATATTCAGTATCGCACTGTTGGAACGCAGCGCAAGCCCTTCTGGGAAGCGATCAAGGAGTTTCCAACCTCATGCGGTGAAGTCGGCTGGCAAGCTGTGGACTCAATCGTTCCGCTGCTTGCTTTGTTTCGTGAGCGAGGTTGGCCTGTTATCTATCCACACGTTGCTCCCAAGCAAAGCTATGACGGTGGACGCCTTGCAGAGAAAGTTCCCGCAATCATGGGTATTTCAGCGAAGGGGTACGAATTTGTCCAAGAGCTTGCACCCAACGCCCACGACATCCTACTGCCCAAAAAACACCCAAGCGCCTTCTTTGGCACGGCTCTTTGCAGTCACCTTATTGATAAAAACGTAGATACCCTGGTGGTCACTGGCTGCACGACCAGCGGCTGCGTTCGAGGCACTGTCGTTGATGCCTTTTCACTCAATTTCAAAGTCGCTATCCCCGAGGAATGCGTCTATGACAGAGGCAGGACCTCACACGCGGTGAACCTTTTCGACATGAGCCAGAAGTACGCTGATGTCCTTCCCACAAAAGAGTTGCTCGACCAACTCAAAAATATCCAACAATAAGAGGCAAATATCAAATGAAAGCTTTTCAGATTTCTCGCCTCCTAGCAATTCTTGCTCTCTCGACAAGTGCGCTTGCTCATGCGGCCTACCCAGATCGTCCCATTAATTTAGTCGTCCCTTTTCCACCTGGAGGGGGGACTGATGCCACCGCACGCCTGATTGCTGATGCAATTAGCCCGCTGCTCGGGCAAAACGTGGTCGTTGTAAACCGGGCTGGGGCCGCCGGATCAATCGGTGCACAATCAGTTGTCGATGCAAAACCAGACGGATACACACTATTTTTTACAACCACTGGTGCACTCGTTATCAATCCGCATCTCTACAAAAAATTACGCTATTCGGTTCAAGACTTCACCCCCATCGCACCCGTCGGGGAATCGGCTAATGTCCTCGTTGTCAATCCGAATGTCAAAGCAAACTCAGTGAACGACTTGATCCAGTTGGCGCGTGCGAACCCCGGCAAATTAACCTATGGCACCTCAGGCGCAGGGAGTTCGAGCCATCTTGCTGGCGTGCTGCTAGAGTCTCTCACCGGCGTGCAACTCACTCATGTTCCCTACAAAGGCTCCGCACCTGCCATCACAGATTTGGTCAGTGGCCGAATCGACCTGATGATTGACAACATTCCGAGTTACGTAGAGCTTGCAAAAGCTGGAAAAGTACGGCCACTCGGTGTGTCAGGCAAGAAGCCTTCATCACTATTTCCTGGGATACCAACCATTGCTCAAGCAGGCGTACCTGGTTATGAGGTGACGATCTGGTACGGATTACTAGGCCCCGCCGGGATACCAACTGAAGTGATAGAAAAAATATCAGGTGCCGTTCGTGTAGTACTAGGTCGTCCTGAGATGCAAGAAAGACTTCAGAAAATTGGCGCTGATGCCATGATCATGTCGCCAAAGGAATTTTCTGATTTTATCGCTCGCGAAAATACGAAATGGGCTGATATAGTGAAAAAATCGGGTGCGGCACAAGATTAAAAATACAACCCTGTGACTCGTCCACATTCTCGCGCCTCATCCTACCGCGCGTCGCACCGAATCCAGCGACATCAGCTTGAGGCGTGGACCGGCCTTCATCATCTGACCGGGCAATTGACGCCCCATCATCTGTTCAACCTGCTTGGCGACGCCGATGAGTTTCTCCAGATCGATTCCGGTCTCGTACCCACACTCTTCGAGCAGATAGACCAAATCCTCGGTACAAATGTTGCCCGTCGCACCTGGCGCAAACGGACAGCCACCCAGGCCTGCAATCGACGACTCAAACTCGCGCACGCCCAATTGCAAGCCGTTCATGACGTTGGCTAGGCCCACGCCGCGTGTATTGTGGAAATGCAAAGCAATTTCCATGTCTGGATATTTATTGCGCACGGCATCGACCACGCGCGTCACGACTGGAGGTGTGGCCATGCCGGTCGTATCGCCAAACGTGATGTTGCGAATGCCGTGTGCATCGTAAGAACCGACAATCTTCAAAATATTGTCGAGTGACACTTCGCCCTCAAAGGGACAACCAAACGCTGTCGCCACTGCACCGCGCAGCTGGATATCCCACTGACGCGCGATCGGCACCACCTCGGCAAAATCGGCAATCGCCTGATCAATCGATTTGTTGAGGTTTGTTTTGCAATGGCTTTCGCTGGCAGAAATGAAACCCACCATCATGTCGGCCTTAGCCGCCGCAGCGCGCTCAGCACCTCGCGCGTTAGGCACGAGTACGGCCAAGCGTACATTTGGATTGCGATGCACTTGGGCCAATACCTCGGCTGCATCCGCCAACTGCGGCAGCGCTCGGGGGGACACAAAAGACGTCGCCTCGATGCTACGCACACCTGCATCAATCAACCCGTTGATGGTTGCAACCTTGTTCGCCGTCGCGATGAACTCCGGCTCTGCTTGAAAACCGTCGCGGGTCCCGACCTCGGTGACCGTCACAAATTTTTTGGATTGCTCTGACATGATGATTCTCGTAAGTGAAGTCAAATAATACGTTTAATGATTGCGTTCAATATTACACAATCTATTACACAATTCCGCGACTTTTAAGAGAGGCGATCGCCTCTGCACTGAGTCCCAACTGCCCCAATACTGCCTCGTTATCTATTCCCAACGTCGGTGGTGGACGATGAATCTGACAAGGCTCGTCTGAAAACTTGATCGGAAAGCCCAGTACATCCAGGCGTCCATGCTCAGGATGCTCAATCGTCAACCGCATCTGCTGATGTTGCGTTTGGGGATCGTCGAAGACCTCGCCGATATTGAGTACACGCCCACAGGGCACACCTGCTTCGTTGAGCTTTGCTATCCAATGCGCAATCGGCTGTTGCCGGATCTTTTCATTCAACTCTGCATTGATGGCCTCGCGATTGGCAAAGCGCAACGCGTTGTTGGCAAACTCAGGACGCTCCCGCAAATGCTCGAGATCAAGCGCGGCCAGCAGTTTGAAATAAAACGTATCATTACTCGGTGCGATCGCAACCTGACCATCCGAGGCCTCAAACAACCCATAGGGTGAGGCCAGCGCATGATCATTACCCGTGCGCAAGGGCAACTGGCCTGTTGCAAAATAATTCGTCGCCAAAAACGCCAGCATGCTTGTTAAACCATCGGTCAACGAGGTCGTGACCTCCTCGCCCTGACCCGTCCGCGCGCGCCTCACCAATGCCGCCAAAATGCCCATCGCCGCATACGAGCCCGCAATCAAATCCGAGATCGGCGGTGCCGCCCGCATCGGCGGCGCATTGGCCGCGCCATTCACACTCATAAAGCCACTCATCGCCTGCGCAACGAAGTCAAACGATGGCCGATCCGCATAGGGACCATCCAGACCAAAACCCGTCACATTGCAACTCACCAAATCAGGTTTGATTTGCGACAGCGCCTCGCGTCCAAAACCCATCTTGTCCATAATGCCCGGACGATAGTTATTGACCACCACATCCGCAGTCTTGAGTAACTCACGCAAAATCTCTTTGCCTTCAGGCGCGCGCAGATCAAGCGTAATCGAGCGCTTGTTACGGTTAAAAGACGCAAAATAGTAGGAGTAGCCATTAGGCGCCTCGCCCTGTTGGCGCACAGGATCACCCCCCTTGGGATCCTCGATCTTGATGACCTCCGCACCCATGTCGGCCAGAAACATCGTGCAAAACGGACCAGACAAAATCCGCGTAAGGTCTACGACCCGGATACCTTGAAGCTGCATGGTGTGCGTGAAGCCTTTGTCAACGTTTAAAGCATTACCGCTTTAGATCGCGATAAAAATTTTCATGAGTACCTAACAACAATAAATATCTTGTCTTTGGATCAAACTCATACGCCAAAAGTATCTCGTGTTTTTGACTTTTGAATTTGTATACATACACACCAATTAAGTCACCGCGTTTTTGAATGCCGATGTGTGGATCTTTGATGATCTCTTCGATTCCAGCATCAACATCATTCTTTTGATTTTTATGGGGTTTTTTGTAACTTCTAGCAAAAATTGCGGATTGAAATACTTCTACTGTCCAACCCGGCATCAGTCACTTCCTTTTGGAATGAAAGGTGTAGCGAGGGATCTTCCCTCTGATCTTGCTATTAGCAAATCTCGAACAAAATCAATTGGTAAATCTGGATTGTCTAGAGCAGCTTTGCCAACTAACGCCCAAAATTCAACTTGGCCTGCAATAGTGCGTCGCTCAGCGTGTGCGTGGGCTTTCGCTTGCTCATAAAGATAATCATCAATACGGACTGGCATTCCCATGTCGCTTTCTCCTAAAACTACAATGAATTACTACAATTGTAGCAAGAAAGAATCAATTGTACGCTGTGGCAATTAACCGGCTGCACTCAAGCTCGCTGCATGCGCTTGCTCGTCTGCGTGATACGAAGACCGCACCATCGCGCCTACCGCCGCATGATGGAAACCCATCGCATACGCTTCACGCTCGAACATTTTGAACGTGTCGGGATGCACATAACGCAATACGGGTAAGTGATGCTCCGAAGGCTGCAGATATTGGCCAATGGTGAGCATCTCAACATCGTGCGCGCGCATGTCGCGCATGACTTGGAGGATTTCTTCGTCGGTTTCGCCTAAGCCCAGCATCAAACCTGACTTGGTTGGCGTATTAGGGTGACGCTTTTTAAATTCCTGTAGCAGCTTGAGCGAGTGCATGTAGTCTGAGCCAGGACGCGCTTGCTTGTACAAACGTGGCACCGTCTCGAGGTTGTGGTTCATCACATCGGGTGGGCCACCATCCAGAATCTCAAGCGCGCGATCGAGACGACCGCGGAAATCCGGCACCAAAACCTCAATGCGGGTCTCGGGGGACAGCTCGCGGACCTTTTGAATGCACTCTACAAAATGCCCCGCACCACCATCGCGTAGATCATCACGATCGACTGAGGTGATCACCACATATTTCAGCTTGAGCGCGGCGATGGTGCGCGCCAGATTGACCGGCTCGTTGACATCCAGAGGATCGGGACGGCCATGCCCCACATCACAAAACGGACAACGTCGGGTGCATTTGTCACCCATGATCATAAAGGTCGCCGTGCCCTTGCCAAAGCACTCGCCAATGTTGGGGCAAGAGGCTTCTTCGCACACAGTATGGAGATTGTGCTCGCGCAAAATGCGCTTGATGTCGTAAAACCTGGAGCCTGCGGGCGCTGCTTTGACGCGAATCCAGTCCGGTTTTTTCAGGCGCTCGGCCGCGACGACCTTAATCGGAATCCGCGAGGTCTTAGCCTGCGATTTCTGCTTTTGAGTCGCGTCGTAAGGCGCTGCAGGGATCGCAGCGACCGAGGTTTGTTCAGGTTGTGTGGACATAATCTACGTGGACGTTTGCGTCCAGCCGTTCAGTGACTGTAAGTAGTCATTTTACCTGTTGGAAAGTGTCAAGCCACAGTACCTTGTAATTTGTTGGGACAATGTTTGTGCAACCTCATCCCAGCCCGCGGTGACACCCAACTGAGCCATAGACACCGTCTGCAAACCCACATAACCACAGGGGTTGATGCCGTTAAATGGGGTCAAATCCATGTCTACATTGAGCGCCATGCCATGATAGGTACAGCCTTTGCGGACCTTGATACCCAAGGCGGCGATTTTGGCGAGCTCAGCACCCGATTTTGCTGCACCTATAGGGACGTATACCCCGGGTGCGCCTTCTTTGCGGCAAGCAGCCTCGATGCCATAAAGCTTCAGCGTCTCGATCGTGGCCTCCTCGATCTGATGCACCATGGCCTTGATAAACCGCCCGGAACGTCTGAGATCCGCGAGAATATAAGCCATCACTTGGCCGGGCCCATGATAAGTCACCTGACCGCCTCGGTCCGTTTGTACGACAGGAATGTTACCGGGATTGAGCAGATGCTCGGGCTTGCTGGCTTGACCAAGGGTATAGACAGGCGCGTGTTCGACGAGCCAGATTTCATCTGGCGTGTCGGGGGTACGCGCTTCGGTAAAAGCTTGCATGGCACGCCAGACGGGTTCGTAGGGCGACGGGCGTGGCCATGCTTGGCGCATCACAGCACGATCGACACCATCGGGTGTCCGTGCAGGGCGCGGTACAAGCCATCGAGTTGCTCACGCGAGGTCGCGGTCACGGTAAAGGTCAGCCCCATGTAATTGCCTCCCTTGCTCGGACGCATCTCGACCGTTGCCGGATCAAACGTAGGATCAAATTCGAGCACAAGCGCAGTCAAGACCTGAGCAAGCTCGGGGTTTTGCTTTCCCATCACTTTGATGGGAAAGGCACTTGGATACTCAATCAATGATTCGTTTTCAGGAATAGGCACTTCGGTTACCACCTAAATTACGGAGATGCGTCAAGCCAACGCCGCGATGCGGGAATCGTAAGCAGCACGCAGTTTTTGATAGACCGGTCCCGGCTTGCCCGTGCCGACCGCCTTGCCATCAAGCTCGACCACAGGCAAGATCTCGCGGGTGGCAGACGACATCATCATTTCGTCCGCTTGACGAACTTCTTGCTCGGGGACGACACGCAGTTCGAACGGGATGCCAGATTCTTTGCATAACTCTTCAAACAAACCGTAGCGAATGCCTTCGAGCACCAAACTGTCTTTTAAGGGCGCAATGACCTTGCCGCCTTTAACAACCCAGATATTGCAGGAAGCACCCTCAGTCATGTTGCCATTACGGAACTGCACAACCTCATCGACGCCTGCATCGACCGCAGCTTGTTTAGCCAAGACGTTACCAAGCAAAGAAACTGACTTGATATCGCAATGCAGCCAGCGCTCATCGGGAATGCTCACCAGGCGCACGCCTTTTTCACGTACGCCGGCGCTCGGTGGTGTCATCGGTGCGACCATGGCAAACACGGTCGGCTTGACCGCCGGCGCGGGAAAGGCATGATCGCGCTTGGCCACACCTCGCGAGATCTGGATATAGACCATGCCTGTGGCTTCAGTTGTCCTGGACACAAGATCCTTGACTAAACCTTCCCACTGGGGCTTTGTCATTGGCTGCTGAATATGAAGCTTGGCCAGACTACGCTCGAGGCGAGCTAGGTGCTGCTCCATACGGAAAGGCTTGCCGTGATAGATCGGCACAACCTCGTAGATCCCGTCACCAAAAATAAAACCTCGATCGAGCACCGAAATTTTGGCTTCGGACAAGGGTCCAAAAACACCATTCAAATACACAGTCGGATCGCCCGATACACCTTGAATCAACATATTCTGAACCATTTTTCTATGCTCTCTTTTAAAAGAATCACTCAGTTTTTTTACTCAGGTTTTTTGCGGAACCACAATCTCACGGAATCCACCGTCCGACCCACAAAGCCGGCGCGCTCAACAGGGTCGAGGACCAACAATGGACGGGTCAACAGCATCTTGTCATCTAGCATCAGTGTCAGCGTGCCGACACGTTCATCCTTGGCCAGCGGGGCGAATAAGGGGTCCGGACGTTTGGCGATAGGCTTGACCTCGCCTGCCTTGCCACGCGGTACCGTCACCCACAACGGCTCCGATACACCAAGCTTAGTAAAGTCAACCTTGCCCTGCCAGACTTGGGCTTCGACCGCGGCGTGAGTCTGATCAAATAGCTTGACCGTTTCAAAGTTCTGGAAGGTCCAATTCAACAACTTGAGGCTTTCCTCAGCACGTGTGGCCATACTGTCAGAACCGACCAACACCGTAATCACGCGTCGATCGCCACGCTTTGCGGTCGCCACGAGACAATAGCCCGCAGCATCCGTATGCCCGGTCTTCATGCCATCAACCGAAGGATCCGCCCACAATAAACGATTGCGATTGGATTGCTTAATCTTGTTGTACGTAAACTCACGCATCGCATAATAAGGAAAATAAGTCGGATGATCATTGATCATCTGTCGCGCGAGTGTGGCCAGATCACGCACCGTCGTCAAATGCTGCGGGTCAGGCAAGCCCGTTGTATTGACGAAGACCGTATTCGTCATGCCCATGCGACGTGCTTCTTCGTTCATGACTGACACAAAGGCCGACTCGCTTCCCGAGACGGCTTCGGCCAAGGCAACGGACGCGTCATTGCCTGACTGGATAATCACGCCCTTGAGCAACTCGTCGACCGTCACCGGCTTGCGTGGCTCGATAAACATGCGCGAACCACGGGTTTTCCAGGCCAGTTGAGACACATTGGCCTGCTGCTCCAGCGAAAGACGCTTTTCCTTGATTGCGGTAAAGGCCACATAGGCCGTCATAATCTTGGTCAACGAGGCGGGTTCGATTTTCATGTCGGGATTGGACGAAGCCACTATCTGACCGCTCGTCACATCCACGGTAATCCAGGCCTTAGCAGCAATCGCAGGGGCAGGCACGGGAGACAACTCGCCGACCTGAACAGGGGCGAACACCGACGGCGCTGTCGCGGCGACTGCAGCAGTCGAAGGAGCGGCGGGGGCGGCAGCAGGGGCTGGAGACTTTTCTGAGGACGCTTTTTGCGCCAAGACCGGCATTAGGCTCGACGTGATCAAGAGGGCGAGCGTCACCACTGCAGCATTCGCGACCGGATTAATGATGCGACGGGCGACGCAAAGAGAGTGGTTAAGCATAGAAGGTACTCACTGACATAAACAACCTATTATAGGCATGACCATCCCGCCCTGACCGCGACTGAAGCTAAATTAATAAGGTGGTTTTACAAAGCTTTCAAACGCGTCTGTACGAGCTGGCGTAATACTAATAATTTACCGTGAAAAAAATGTCCCGCCTCTGGGATCACGACAACCGGCATCCCCAACGGGCGCGCCCACTCCATCACCTCGGACAATGGCACCACCTCGTCAAGCTCACCATGGATCACCAAGGCATCCTCAGGCGCTTTGGCCTCGCTGTGACGAAAACGTAAAGCCGCCGAGCCTGTCAAAATGACGATATTGGGCAAATTTTTACCAAGCTTATCCCACTGCGCATACAGTTGCACCCCGATTGAGGTGCCAAAAGAAAAGCCTCCCAATACCCAAGGCTTGGCCGCGATCTCGGGATAGCGCGCGCGAAGCTGCTCAACCAAGGCTGCCATATCAAGCAGTTCGCCCTTACCATGATCAAAATGCCCCCCCGAGGCACCAATGCCACGAAAATTTGGGCGCAATGAGACCAACCCCTGCTGCACGCATGCACGTGAAAGTGTGGTGACCACCTTGTTGTCACGCGTACCCCCTTGCGAAGGGTTGGGGTGCAAAATCAGCGCCCAGCCGGTCGGCACGCCTTCAGGCCAGTCGATGGCGCAATCGATGAGGCCAGCCAATCCGTCAAAACTCGTATTTTCAGTGTGAGCGGGCATAAGTCAGTATGTGTTCAATTGATATGTATTCATTGATTCAGTCATTGCGCGTCATTGTGGTGCTTAACGCTTGACCGTCGCCCGCAAACTGGTGAGCCATTGTGCCACTTGTTCGGCAGCCTGATCGGTTGCGACGCGCAACGCCAGCGCCCCCCCGGGAGCATCTTGGGTTGTAGCGGGCACTTGGATGTTTATCAAACGCTGACTCACTACCTCGAAGCCTCGCATGAGCACAGCCTGCAACGTCAGTTGTGCCTGGCTCGACGTACCATCAACAGAAAATGTTTGCTCGAACCGCTGCAAATTGAGGCGCAGTTGAGGGACCTCCGTACCCATACTTTGCTGCAGCACCGCGCCCTGCAAGGACAGTCGATCGACGATGCGCTGAGTGACCAATCGTGCAGGCGGCGCGACCCACCGATAGGTTGCGTAGGCTTGTGGTTGTCCCTGATCACCCACCCGCCAGACCACCATCGTCTCGGTCAAAAGCGAGGCAGCGTTTGCAGGAGGCACTGCGATCGGTGGCATTGGCGCCAACGCCGTCGCGCCCCCTGCGGAGGTGCCCACAGTAGCACTCGTCATCCCGCCCGCGCCTAAATCAAGCTGCTTGGGCGTAGGTGCACTATCACCCAACGCGCACGCGGTCAGCAGACTCACCACACTCAACACGGCACCCAAACGCATCGTCGTCAACATCTTCATCTTGATATCCTCAGCGCCCAGCGGCACCAAAACCTGCAAAACCTGCCTCACCCGGTCCCGCCACGGCCCGCGGAGGGCCAAAAATCAATGACTGCGGTGATTGACCCAACTGACGTGCCGTTTGCGTAAACGCACGCGACGCGTCGGTGGCACCCAGCATCAACATCGACACATCCGGCAAGGTCGATCCCTGCAATTGCGCGACAGCCTGTCTTATTTCTTTGAGACTCTGCGTCATCTGCATCATCGCCCCCCCCGGCGCATTCAAACCATCCAGCGTTTTTTGCGCTGAAAGCGAGAGCTTACGGATATCGACCATGGCCTCATCCACACGCTGGCCCGTCACCGTCAGCCCATCGATAAAGGCTGGCACCTTGGCCAACCCAGGTTCGAGCAACACGACAGACCGCTTGAGCTGATCAGACAAAGACGCCACATTGCGCAGGGTCGCGCTCAGCGCTTCGATATTTTCATCGGTCGCGATTTTTTGAATATGGACCAATAAACCCTCTACCGCAGGCGCCATCGTTGTCGCCTGAGCGATCAGACGATCTAGAAAATTTGGCCGAATCGGAATCTGATGAATGTCGGTAGCACTCGATTCGAGTCGAGTCATCGACGTCCCATCGTCGCGCAACTCCACATTTGAGATTCCCGTCACGCCCGCAATCACAATTTCAGCCCAGGTCGCACGTGTGACAGGCGTACTCGGATCAATACTAATCAAAATCAAGACCTTGCCAGGCTGTTCAGGGACAAAACGCAGAGACTCGACGTTGCCCACCGGCACGCCTTGATAGCGGACCTGGGATTGCACAGACAGGCCTGTGACGGGAGAGGTCGCGATCAACTCGTAGGGAATGCGCGGCAGATTTTGCTTGCTAACCCAAATTGCAGTCACCCCCGCCGCTATCGTCAGCAACAACGCAAATAGTCCCGCCAAGAGGGCATGACTACGATTTTCCATGATTCTGTTCCTTAGGATTGTTCACGCCAAACGCACGCACGGCGCGTTCGCCATGGAAGAACGCGTCAAGGAAGGGATGCTTGACCTGCATCACCTCCTTGAGCGTACCTTCGACTAATACTTTCTTTTCCGCCAGCACCGCCACGCGCGTCGACAAAGCCGCGATCGTATCGAGGTCATGCGTCACCATCACGACTGTAAAACCCAGTTCACGATGCAGCGCATGGATTAACTCCACAAATTCGTCCGAGCGTTGCGGATCCAGGCCGGCAGTGGGCTCGTCCAGAAACAACAATTCAGGATCCAGCGCCAGCGCACGGGCCAGGGCCACTCGCTTGATCATGCCGCCCGAGAGATCAGACGGCATCAGGGCCGCATCGCGCTCCGACATCCCCATCCAGCTCAGACGCATCAACACCACCTCGCGGATCAAATCCTCCGGAAGATTGTGTACCTCGCGTAAAGGAAGTGCGATGTTGTCAAACACCGGCAAGGCGGAAAACAACGCCCCCGCTTGAAACAACATCCCCCACCGTTGGGTCAACGCGACGCGCTCAGCGCCCACATAATCATGCACAGGACGGCCAAAAACACTCACCACACCCGCACGCGGTCGATCCAAACCCAAAATCTGCCGTAATAACGTCGTTTTGCCGGCGCCCGAGCCACCTACTAAGGAGAGGATTTCCTTGGGATAAATCTTTAAATTCAAATCCTTGTGTACAACGTGCGTCCCAAACGCCGTCGTAAGATTGTCCACCACGATAATGGGGCTCCCCATCAAATCCTCATCTCGTCAAACAAGATCCCATACAAAGCATCGATCAAAATCACCCCAGTAATCGCCGTCACCACCGAAGCCGTCGTACCACGACCCAAACTCTCGGTGTTGGGCTCAATCCGCAACCCAAAATGACAGGCAATCAAGGCGATCCAGACACCGAAAGTCACACCCTTAATCAAGCTGATCTTGTAGTTGGTGATCCCCACCGCATCGGGTAGCTCACTAAAAAACCACTGCATCGACAGGTCCAGCTCAAATTTTGCTGCGATCATCCCACCCAACAAGGCTAGCGCATCGGTCCACAAGACCAGTAAAGGCATCGCAATCGCCAGCGCAATGACACGCGGCAAAATCAGGCGTTGCCCATGAGAAATCCCCATTACCTGCATCGCGTCAAGCTCTTGGGTGACACGCATCACACCGATTTGAGCCGTAATCGAGGAACCCGAGCGTCCCGCCACCAAAATCGCGGCCAACACAGGCCCCAGCTCTCGCACGGTCGCGATGCCCAGCAGCTTGACGATAAATTGACCCGCACCAAACACCGCAAGCTGTTGCGCCGACAAATAAGACAGCACGACGCCAATCAAAAAACCCACCAGCGCCGTGATCCCCAAAGCCTGAGTACCCACGCGATACACCTGAGCAGAAATTTCGCGCCACGGGCCGCGCAAAGGGTGTCGCACAAGCTTTGCAAAATCTAACAAAACCCCGCCAAGCAGGAGCAAAAGCTTTTGGCCATGCTCCGCCAATACAAACACCCCTGCGCCGATCGCCACGATCCAAGCCAAGCGATCAGTCGGGACTTTCTGAGGAACGGGTTCGCTCGGGTGATCCGCCAAAATCTGAAACAGTGCCTGCTGACCTGGAGACAGGTCCGTCCCCGGTGGGATCTTTTGCCCCCAATATTGCCAAAGCAACTGAGCGCCGACTGCATCAAGTAAGCCTACTCTGGAGAGATCCCAAGCATCCGCGCCCTCGGCCGCTGATAAAGCCTTGCGACGCCGGCTTACCTCGCCCTTGATCGCCAAAGCCTGGACATTCCAGTTGCCCATCAGCACACAACGCCCACCCTCCACCGACACGAGTGAGGTACGAGGGGCGTCGATTGTGACGAGTGCTGCAGGTGGAGAAGCTAACGCCATAAGGGACTGGAATCCGTCAAAAAATGCGACTTTCAGTCAAACTGATACCCTCCATCATAATTCACCCCGTAAAATCAAGGAATGCGCATTTCTGTCCACGCCGACCTCAACACCAGCTTTCCAAGCCCAGAAGAGCTGAGCGCAACGCTTACCGAGGCCCTGCCAGGCTTTGGATCAGTACAATGGGTCAGCAGCACTGGCTCCACCAATGCGGACTTAACTCAGCGTGCGAGACAGCAACTGCGTGACGTACAGAGCAGTCTTGCAACCACCACGCTCCGCCCTCCTCGCCCATGGCTCTTAGGTGCTCATCGTCAGACCGCAGGCAAAGGCCGTGCCGGTCGTCCTTGGGCGAATGAGGCTGGATCAACGTTGATGTTTTCCTGCGCTTTTGAAACCCCGATCCCGCTGGCTCAGCTACCCGGCATCGCGCCCGCCCTAGGGGTGACAACCTGTCTCGCGCTTAGGTCATTGATAAACGCACAGAGCGTAGACGCAGAACTCCAGCCCCTCACCCAGCACCTCAAACTCAAGTGGCCCAATGACCTGCAGTGGCACGGTGCCAAGCTTGCAGGCTTATTGATTGAAACGGCCCCCTCCTCCACGGTCGTGATTGGCATGGGGCTTAACCTCAAAGGCGCCGACGTACTGAGTGCGCAACTCGGCCGCGAAATCGCTGACCTGAGTCAGATTCAAGCGCTTATTTCTTCCGTGCTTACTTCTTCCGTGCTTATTTCTCCCGTCTCTCTCGTGGCGCATCTCGCCCAAGCTTGGCAGCAGGCTCTCAAAGAGTATGTAGATCACGGTTACGCGGCTTTTAAACCTGCGTTTGATATAGTCGATGCACTCGCAGGACAAACCGTACACGTCATGGATCAAGGCAATATCCTCTATCAAGGCTTGGCACAGGGCACCGACCTCCTTGGTCGTTTGCGTGTACTGACGGAAACTGGCATGACGCCCGTCGTGGTCGGCGATGTTTCGATTCGACCCACGACGGCTTTAAAAGCATAGGGGACATCATGATCGTCTTGCTCGACGTTGGTAACAGTCGCCTCAAACTAGGCTGGTTTCACCCGAGCCTAGGGCGCGAGAGTGCCGTTCATGCGATCGCACTCAACCCAATGGCGCAGCTCCCAGAGCGACTGCGCAAATGGCTGGCCACGCTGCCAGTGCAGCCACGTGCGGCCATGGGCGTCAATGTCGCCGGAAGCGTTGTGGCTGAAATGCTGACGAAGGTTTTTCTAGAGGCCAGATGCCCGCTGAGCTGGAATGCGTCCGCAATGCGCCAGCTCGACGTGCACAATGGCTATGACAAACCCGAACAGCTTGGTGCCGATCGTTGGGCTGCGCTCTTGGGGCTCGCCGGGCATTTTCCAAAAACGCATCCTCCGCTGGTGCTCGCCACCTTCGGTACCGCGACTACTGTCGATGCCCTCACCCCAGAAAAGCGCTTCGAAGGCGGACTCATCCTGCCCGGGCCCGCTTTGATGCGCCAGTCGCTTGCTCAAGGCACAGCAAACCTACCGCTCGCAAGCGGGGCGGGCTCAGACTATCCAACCCACACCCTGCAAGCCATTTCCACGGGCGTTGTTGCCGCACAAACCGGCGCAGTCTGGCGCCAATGCGAAATCACCCGTCAACGCTTTGGTGTATCGCCGATCCTGTGCGTGAGTGGCGGTGGCTGGCCCGAAGTCGAACCCGAGATCCGTCGCATGCTCGCCTCACTCGACATCAAGTTCATTGCACACCCAGTCCTTGATGGCTTGGCGCGGGTATTGCAGAGCGTATAGTTTGACTCAGCTCCAGGCACCCATTACAGTGAGCTCTTGATGAGGCATCACCCGATAAGGTATCAAGGCATGCGCGCTGTTTTTATTGTTTTGATGTTGATGAATCTTGGTGTTTTTGGCGTCGGTCAGGGCTGGTTTGGCACGCCCCGCGCCGAGGCCGGTCGTACAGCGAACAATCGACTACCCGTGCCGCTTAATGCCGACGCTGTAAAACTTGGTCCCGCGCAACTTCAAAATCGTTGATATGCTGCAAAATACGGGCTGTGGCGCCCGTATGCAGCGCGACCCACTCCCGACCTAAGCGACCGCGCTCACTCAACGCCTCAGGTTCCTTCAGCCAATTGAGTGCAGTCGCCACCGCACGCAAAGCAGGACCCACGATCTCAGAGCTTTGGATCTGAATCGCAGCGCCTGCTGCCACAGCCCCCTGCACCGCATCCGCAAAATTACGCGCAAAAGGTCCCACGATTACGGGCGTCCCCATCGCGCATGCCTCAATCAGATTTTGACCACCATGTGGCGCAAAACTACCCGCCACAATCGCGACATCGCTCGCCGCGTAAAAAAACGGCATTTCACCTAACGTATCGCCTAGCACTACCCGTACATCAGACAACGCACGATCCGTATGCGTGTTATGACGAATATCCGACCACCGAACAAACCTTAAGCCCGACTGTTCCAGCAATGTCGCCGCCTCATCAAAGCGTTGAGGGTGACGGGGAATCAAGAAAAATAGCGGTGGCGGTACTGCAGGGATGGGCGTCAGAATCGGATCAAAATGTACGGCATGAGCCGAGTAATCTTCAGGCAACACTTCGGGATGCTTTAACTGATGTTGGATCGCGGATACAAACATTGCATCCTCGCCCTCACGCGTACTCGCAATCGAGATTACAGGTCTAGTCAAGCGTTGCCGCCAGGCGCGTCCAGCATCGACCGCCACCAAGGGCAGCACCACATCAAACTTTAAATTGCCGACGATCTGGACGTTAGTGGCGCCAACCTCGAACAATCTGCGCGCATCGTCCTCAGACTGGGCAAGCACTAGATCAATACTCGCATACGCATCACGCATGAGGCTTAAGAAAATCTGATCAATCCGTCGCACATGACCCTGCGCACGCTCAGAAAATCGCGCGCTCGCCAAGATCATCGGCACATCGGCTTCTTGAGCTTGATTCAACAGGTTAGGCCAGACCTCTCGCTCGATCAAAATACCTAGCCTAGGGTGGTAGTGCTTAAAAAAACGACGCGTCGCACCCGGAAAATCATAGGGCAGCCATTGTTGCCGCAATTGACCCGTGGCGATTTCAGCAGCAAACAATTTTGCGCCCTCGGCACGACCGGTGGGTGTAGTGTGCGTCAACAATACGCGATCACCACGCGACAACAAAGACACAATCAAAGAATGCGCCGCACGCGTCTCACCCAAGCTCACTGCATGCACCCAGAGTGGCGCCTCACCGTCCCACGGCAGCGCGTAGGAACCAAAGCGCTCAGCCGAAAAAATCTGCCAAACTCCGCCCGCGCGCCGGGCGCGCCAATACATCCACCCCCAGATCAGAGGAGAAAGCAATCTCAAAAGGAGGGTATACGCCTGTTGTGCCATGGCGAGATACTAGCGCAGAGCGTCGTTCAATGCACTTAAAACTGTCTCCCGAGCAGGAGATTTACCCCGATCGCCGAGGCTGGCGGTAAAGCCTGCGCCTACCAAAGGGGTTCTGACTGGTGTCGAAGCTTTGTAAATACCAATCGTTGGGCGCCCAAGAGCGGCACTGAGATGCGTCAATCCGCTATCTAACCCAACCATGACTCTCGCCGCCGCCAAACAACGCGCCGTCTCCGTGAGATCCATACGCGGCAGCACCAATGCATTCGAGTGCCCAGCCACCAAGGCCTCGGCACGTTGCATTTCCGCATCATTCCCAGCCAACAACTTCAGCTGTAAATCATCATCATTTAGACGATCAAACACTGCGTGCCAGTCTTCGACCGGCCAGAGCTTGTCGTCACGACTTGCCGACGGCATGATCACCGCATAAGCATCCTCGTGCGTACGTAATACGCACGCTTCTTCTTCAAAAGCCTGCAAACCAAAATCAGGCGCGCCCTCGTAGGTGTAACCAAACGTCGCTGCCGCGAGCTCACGCTGACGGGTCACCGCCGGCTGCCAGAATTTCACACGATGACGCACGTCATAAAACAACGCAGCCAGCGGTTCACGCGCGGAGGTAAAGCCAAGGCCATGCTTGGTGCCAGACGCCATGCGCGTGAGCCAAACCGATTTCAACAGCGCTTGCATGTCCAGCACAATATCGTAGCGGCGTGCGCGCAGATTGAGCTCAAGCGCATGACGCTCAGCTCGCACCTCAGCCGACCACCAGGCCTTGCGCCAACGACGATGCGAAACACGAATCACTTCGTGCACAGCGGGATGCCAGGCTGGAATCTGCGCAAAACTATCCTCCACCAACCAGTCGATCTGCGCGTCCGGCACATGATGCGCGATGTCAGAGATCGCTGGCAACATGTGTATCAAATCGCCAAGCGAGGACGTGCGAACGATGAGAATTTTAGTGGTCATCTCAGGTGGTCATCTCAATGAACGAGCCTGCTTGAGCTCTTCCAACACCTCATCCACACCCACCCGCCAGTCCGGCAAACTCACGCCAAACGCCGCACGTACCTTAGTTGTATCCAGACATGAATTCATCGGCCGCGTCGCAGTCACGGGATAGTCCTCGGTCCGTATCGCCGCAATCGCGTCATCCGCAACCTTGATCGGCCAGCCCGCAGCACGGGCCTGGGCAATCACATAGCTTGCATAGGCATGCCAGTTCGTCGCGCCACCCGCGGTCAGGTGATAGAGACCCCAGCGCGGATCGTCTGCCGGCTGTCCAGCCATCTGACTCAAAATCTGCGCCGTCGTCTCTGCAATCAACTCCGCCGAGGTCGGTGCGCCAATCTGATCAGCCACCACTCTCAGTGCCTCGCGCTCTTGAGCGAGTTTGAGCATCGTTTTTAAAAAATTACCGCCGTGGGCCCCCACGACCCAACTGGTTCTAAAGATCAAATGCCTGGGGCACGCCTCGGCTACGGCTCGCTCACCCGCAAGCTTGCTGCGACCATAGGCCGACAACGGCTGCGTCTCGTCTGTTTCAACGTAAGGGGACTTTTTAGTCCCCGCATACACATAGTCCGTAGAGTAATGCACCATGCACGCACCGACTGCCTGCGCGGCCTTAGCCAGCAGACCGGGGGCGACGGCATTAATCGTGTGCGCAAGCTGAGTTTCGGTTTCAGCGCGATCAACAGCGGTGTAGGCAGTCGCATTCACGATGATGCTTGGTTTAATACGCGACACTAGGGCCGAGATTGGGCATTCTGCGCCATCATCAATATTGCTACCCACCACACTCAAGTCCAGCTCGGCACGTGTACACACAGCGACCTCACCCATCGTCTGAAGAGTGGACTTCAGAGCATGACCAACTTGGCCGTTGCCGCCAATCAAGAGGATTTTCGTTTTCATCCGTTAATTATGCATCATCAAACACATCTAATAATCAGGGAGCGAAGTTGTTATGCTTAAGGTTACCCAGACAAATCAATCCATAACATCCGGAGACACTCAAACCATGCCCAACACCTTTCTGCCCCAGATGACGCAACTCAGCTGCAGCCTTGTCGGCCACGTCGCCGTGCTGAGCCTCAACAACGCTCCCGTCAATGCGCTATCCAAGACACTCAGCGACGAGCTCACCGTGGCGCTCGACATCATCTCCGAGACAGCCGAAGTGCGTTCAGTCGTCTTGACGGGCGAAGGCAAAATATTTTGCGCTGGCGCTGACCTCAAAGGCCGTGCTTCCGTCATCAAAGGACCAGGCGACCTCCCCGCGCACTCACGTCGCACGAGAGAATGTTTTCATGCGATCCGAGAGTGCACCAAGCCCGTTATCGTGGCCCTCAACGGCCCCGCCCTCGGCGCGGGACTCGCCATTGCAGCCTCAGCCGATCTGATCATCACCTCAGAGAAAGGCAGTCTGGCACTTCCTGAGATCGATGTCGGCCTACTCGGTGGAGGCAGCCATGCGGCACGCCTGTTCCCCCACACCATGTTGCGTAAAATGATGTTCACGGGCTACCGCGTCCCAGCCGACGAGCTTTACCGCTTGGGCGTCGTACTTCAAGTCACGACCCCTGAGGGACTCATGCCTGCCGCGCTGGAGCTTGCGCAAACGATTGCGAACAAGAGCCCAATGTCAATCGGTCTAGCCAAGCAGACGCTCAATGCGATCGAAGACATGAGTCTACGTGATGGTTACCGCTACGAACAAGACATGACTGCGGCAATTGCCAAAACCGAGGATGCAAAAGAAGCGCAGAGAGCCTTTCTAGAAAAACGGTCGGCGGTTTTTGTGGGGCGCTGATTAGTCATCGCAAATAAAAAGCGACAGGTCTATGCTAAACTTTAACTAAGTTAATCTTGTATTTTGCAGTCGCTCAATCACTCCATGTTCACAACCCGCGCACAGCAGCTCGGCTGGTACCTTTGGCTACTTTTGGTGGTCCTTTCGCCCGCCTCAGCCAAAGTTGCTGGGGCCGCCTGGATCATTGCCATCGTCTGGGGCTTTTGGCTTGCCCACACGCAGGCCAAACTTCCCGCGGACACCCTGGGTGCTCAGGCACTTTATCGTGCGACTGATTTCATCCTCTGGTTTTTTGTATTGGCCTTTGTTTTGCGTACGATCGGTCAAGCTTATTGGTGGGACAACTGGCAATACCGTCATTTCGACGCCCGCATGCTGTTTACCGCGATTGCCATGCACATCGTTGTCAGGCGCATCACGTTCACAACCAAAAGGCGCAATGAGCTTGTGCTTGCTTTAGCTTTGGCGAGCATCACCGCTCTTTATGTGGTCTTTGAATACATACGCATCAACACCTCTCCGACCACCATCATTCCCTGGGCCTATGGGATGGTGCTGTTTTCTATTGTGCTGGCATCAGTGCGCCTGATTCACGAGTCAACACAAACCAAAGCCACAACCGCCATCCATTGGCTCAGTTCTGCAGCTGCGGCGTTGTTTCTGATTGCTGTCTTTTTATCAGGCGTAAGGGGGGCTTATTTCGCAGCGCTGTGGGTAGCCTGCATCGTTATTTTTAGCTTGAAACATACGTTGTCACTGCGTCTCTTCAAAAACAAATACCTATGGATGTCATCTATTGTCGTTGCCTTAGGCCTCGGTATATTGATCAAAAGCGTACCGCAAGTCTACGAGATACCTCAGGCTCGCATCTCGATCGCAATAGCAGAGATCAGGGGATTTCAAGATGACAAACGCGACTCCTCGGTTGGCATACGTCTTCATTTTGTTGAAAAAGGGATTGAGGCCTATTTGCAAAAACCCTGGCTGGGCTACGGTATCGAGCAGCGCACTCAGCTCGTCAATCAGTGGGCTGTCGACGTTGACCCATTATTCACAGACATGACGCATACGCACAATGAGTACCTCAATGCCATATTGGATTACGGGGTACTGGGTGGAGCCGCCTTGCTCTCGTTCCTACTAGGTTTGATGCTGGCAGTCTTTACGTTGCGGCGTGTCAATGTTCCACTCACTGTGACGCTTGCCAGTTTCTGCTTTGCCACATTCTCAACGTTTTTAACCAATGCCAACACCTTGCACAATTACACAAGCGTCACGCTTGGCTTGGCTTTGCTGTACTCCGTTTTCTTTTTTGCAAGATCCCCGCCCTCGTGCGCCTCTGCCTCACACCGCTAGCGTCGCCACCCCCACTACCAACAAAAACCAAAGCGACAGCCGACGGATCAAATACGCGTTGCCTTTTAAGGCTTTGTGAAACAAATACGTCCCCAGTAATGTTGAGACGATATAAACCGGGATAAACGAGACCGTATACACAATCTGGGAAACATTCACCAAGTTTTTAAAGATAAAGAGCGTGATCGTCGCGATCTGGGCAATCGTAAAAAACATCATAAAAAATGCACGGATAACCTGTGGGCTGAGAGACTTGTCACTGAGCAAATACACCACCAAGGGCGGCCCGCCGACCCCGGCAAGCGAAGTCAATGCACCCGAACTCACCCCCACGATCCAAGCCTGAAGGCGACCGCGCGGTCCGTTGTAGGTCCAGCCGATCAACATGATTGCAGCCAAAATCGCTACAGAGCAACCAATCACGCGACGAATCATCATTGGGTTGAGCACCTCGATTAACCAGACCCCAAGCGGCACACCGATCAGCGAAGGTATGACCATGGCCCAAACCAGAGGCCAAGGCGTCATCTTCCATGTCTCAGAAAGAGACTGGACTGAGGTCACAAAATTCAGCAGCAACACCACCACGACCAAATCGGCTGGTGACATAAAGAAACTGAAAAAAGGCGCAAGTACCAACCCTCCGCCAAACCCTGTAAATGAGCGAATCGTTCCGGCCAACAAGACCGTCACGCACATCAACAAAAATACAGAAATAGAGGGGAACAGCTGGTGCCACAGATCAAGAAGCATTAGAACTCTTTAGACGCACACTAAACGTATTATATTTAGAAGCCATTCCTTCAGACATGGCTCCGACATTCTCACATAAAGTGAGAATGTGAAATAATGCATGACATTAAACAAACGACCAAATATGAGCAGTCAAATAAACATCGCCGTCCAAGACGTGTTGCTCGCCACACGCCAAGCAGATCTTGCAGGCACATTAGGTTGGCAGGACGTCAAGCAGCGCTATCGTCGTTCCAAGCTCGGACCGTTTTGGCTCACCATCAGCATGGGAGTCATGATTGGAGCGTTGGGATTGGTATTTGGTGGGATTTTTAACTCCCCAATGCATGAATTTTTACCATTTCTGGCGATCGGCCTTGTCCTGTGGACATTCATTTCGACCGTTATCAACGAAGGATGTACTGCTTTTATCGCTGCTGAACCGATGATAAAACAGCTGCCGCTCCCCTTGTTTTTGCATGTCATGAGAGTGATATGGCGCAATATTCTAATCCTTGCCCACAACTTAGTGATTATTCCCCTATTGTTTTTGGTCTTTTTAAAACCCCTTGAAATAGTTTCGCTGCTCTCTATCCCTGGATTTTTCTTAAGCCTCTTGAATTTAACTTGGGCTGCTCTACTCATTGGCATACTTTGTGCTCGATATCGGGATCTCACCCAAATCGTCAATAGCGCACTTCAAATCGCGTTTTATGTCACTCCCATTATCTGGATGCCAGCCATGCTCGCAGACCGACATGGTTATCTTTACCTTGATATTAATCCGCTGTATCACATGATTGAAGTCATCCGTGCTCCGTTGCTGGGTAGCGCACCCTCGATGACGAGCTGGCTAGTATCGATTGGCTTGGTCATTGTTGGTTGGATCGTTACTCTTTCCGTTTATGGAAAATACAGAAAACGAATTAGTTATTGGCTATGAATAATGGGCAACCAGGTATGGCATTGATTGACTTTCAAGATGTGTGTGTTGACTTTCCCATTTATAACTCGACGGGTAGGTCGCTAAAAAAACGTCTGATGAGTGTTGCGACAGGTGGCCAGCTCTCTGCAGATGCCCTTGGGATTGTCATTATCCGTGCACTAGACAACTTATCTTTTAAGATAAATGATGGTGAAAGAGTGGCACTGCTTGGACATAATGGTGCGGGCAAGTCCACATTGCTACGGGTGATGAGCAGCGTATACTCACCCACCTTCGGCTCTGCTCACATTCAGGGCAAGCTTGGTTCACTGATTGATATTTCGCTTGGTATCGACCCCGAAATCTCAGGCATTGAAAATATCTACATCCGAGGTAGACTCCTTGGCCTAAGCGCTGCCGAAATCAAGAAAAAAACGCCTGAAATCATCGAATTTTCTGAACTTGGCGACTTTATTGAAATGCCTGTCAGAACGTATTCGACTGGTATGCACATGCGCCTAGCCTTCAGCATTTCCACGACACTGCGCCCAGAGATTCTGCTCATGGACGAATGGCTCTCGGTCGGTGATGAGGGGTTCAAACATAAAGCTGAAGCTCGCATGAAAGAAGTGATTCAGTCCAGTAGCATCCTTGTGGTTGCCACTCATTCTCGTGAACTTGCAATGAACACTTGTAACCGAGCCATATGGTTAGAGCATGGCAAAGTTAAAATGGACGGAGCTTCTCAAGAAGTGTGTCATGAGTATTTTGAACGGCGTTGAGACGCGTTTGAAATTATTTTGTTCTCAACACAACAGGTTTTCATTCCTGCGTGGACTTTATTAAGCTTGAGACCACCATCTTTTATTTTTTTCGTTCAATCTCCAAGCGTTCAATTTTGAATTCGATCGCTTGATATATAAATAGCCTCACTTCAAGATTATCGGCGGGCTCTTTTATATGAAAAACTCCCCCTATCGCAACTAAGCCATCATCAAGATCATCTGATTCCTCTTCAATAAAATCAATTAAATTTTTACCAAAATTTTTACATGCATCAATACTATAGGGGCCATGTTGTTTCAATAATGTTAGATCATGTTGTGAAACAATAAATCTTGCGCGATAGGTGCCCGCAGTTAATTTGGCATATGGCCCATAAATTGCTATTCCTGCAGGAAACTTGCCTTCATCATTTTTTTTAGCAGTGTGTCCACGAAAAATTAGCTCTTGAAAAGTCCAGGTTTTTTTATTTAAGTTGTGACTGTAAATTTCTCGATCATTGTAATAATCGTTGTAGTTATCCGTTAAGTGTGCCCCCAACGAACTTAATCCTGGTGCAGCTTTTACCGAGAATGCCACCACATCACCTGGTGCGTTTAAAAAAGCATATGCATGGCCTGACGAACGGTTTATTTTTATAACCTCACCAGATGCGATTTCGAATAAAGGCGTTGTTTGAGCCAGCATCGCTCCAAAAAGATTTGGCCCTGTCGGACACAATGCATTCGTACCGTAGTAATCATGATTAACATGTTCGACTATTTTTTTTATGCAAGATTCAAACACCTGCATTTGTGGTTGCGTGACAATCAGCGAATTGCTGGCAATCCACGGCGCCCTACTGAACCCATCCCGATAGACGAATATTTTTGCATTTTTATCGAAAGCCAAAGCAGATGAATGAAAGTAGAGCGAAAGATCAGCGTAAATTCCACCCAACTCATATAGCAAACAATAACGCAACAGATCCGCTTTGTAAGCCATGGGCCTCAAAGAATCGAAGGCGGACAAAATATCAGTATCAAAGTGGAGTTTGATAAATTGTCTACCAAGGTCAAGATTATAAAGTTGATGTTCTGACTCAGGATGACAGTCTTTAAATGAATCAATATTTCTAACTATTTTGCTAGGTAAACACGTAACCTTATCGCTCAGATCACGTGTTAAATATATAGAGTGCAATTGATGCATTTTTTTTATTACTTACCGCGAAACACCGGTGCACGCTTCTCAGCAAAGGCACGCTTGCCTTCCTGATAGTCATCGCTCGCGAAACACGCCAACACCATCTGCTTGATGCCCTCAACGTCCACATGTGGAGGCACTTTCTGAAACTCGCGGATTGCTTTTTTACCTGCACGCAGCGTGATCGGAGCATTTGCGACAACTTTAGCCAGATAGTCATCCACTGTCTTGTCCAACTCAGCAACGGGAACCAGGTGCTGAATCAGCCCTTTGGCCTTGGCTTCTTGTGCAGTAAAACGCGATGCCGACAACATGATGTCCAGCGCCTCGGGGGCACCGATGGTGCTGACGAGGTTGCGGATAGCGGTCAGGCGATAGCCCAGACCCAGACGACCTGCGGGAATACCGAAGCTGCTGGCATCCGAAGCGATTCGGATATCGCAACACAATGACAAGTTCAAGCCTCCACCGATGCAATAACCGTCGATACGGCCAATCACAGGCTTGGTGCAGTTATAGATTGAGCCCTGGGCTTCTTCGCCGACGCGCTCGTACTCAGCGACAGCATCTGCAGCGGTACGCAGTTTTTCAAACTGAGAGATATTGGCACCACTGACAAACGACTTGCCGCCAGCGCCAGTCAAGACGACCGCACGAATCTCGACATCGTTTTCAAACATTTTGATAATGCCGGGCAAGGCCGCCCACATGTCGTAAGACATCGCATTGTGTTTGGCAGGATCATTAAACGTGATCCAGCCCACAGCGCCTCTTTTCTCAATGATCAAGTTGTCTGTGATTTCGCCCTGCAACAATCTGGTAGTCGTCATTTTCAAAGGTCTCCAAGTAAAGTTCGATAACGTGCCATAGCGGTTTCTAAATGGGTGCGCATTGCGAGGCGAGCACCTGCTGAGTCACGCCGTGCGATCGCATCGACAATGTTCTCATGCTCACTCTCTATTTCTTCTACACGAGTCGTGCCAATCGTTCTAAATCTAAAGGTGCGAACAGCATGATGGATCACATGACTCAAATGACCCATGATGCGAACAAAGTAAGGATTGTTGGCGCAATGCGCGACCGCCAGATGAAAATCCACCGATGTGTGTGCGGCCGCCTCCCAATCATCTGCATGTTGTTCCAGACGCTTGAGCGACTGGCGAAGTGATTCGAGTTGAGCAGCCGTGCGGTGGGTCGCCGCCAGCGCGGCCGCCCCCGATTCAATCTCAATCCGCAGCTGATGCACATGGATGAGCTGAGATAAATCCAGCAAATCATCGTGCGACACCTCAAACGGACGAAGTGCAATATCCGCACAGACAAAGGTGCCCACCCCATGACGCGTCTCAACCAAACCCGTCAGCTTGAGTCGCGCGATGGCTTCGCGCACCACATTGCGACTGACACCAAATTGCGCGCCAAGCTCTTGCTCAGTGGGCAGACGCTGACCGGGTGCGAGGCTTTCATTTAGGATGCGTGCGCGCAACTGTTGAGCAATTTCATCCGGGAGATTTTCAGGGCGACCGAGACTGTCAAAGGCAGAGGCCGTGGAGGCAGGCTTAGTCTGGCCGAACGCGCTGAGCGAACCAAAGGCACTACCTGCTAGGCCCGTCACCGCAGTTTTACCCGCCGAGCCACGACGCCCCGACGTGGCCTCCCGTCTGGACGTATAGACCGTTGTGGTGATTCCTGGCTTATCCAACTTAGATCGCACCTTCAAGGGCGAGCTCTTCGATGTGAGCCGCGCTGATGCCAAACTCGGCAAACACTTCTTTGTTGTGCTCGCCACGATCTGGCGCCGCGACAAATACATCCCGCTTGGAGCGACTCATGATGACAGGCTGACCCACCACGCTGATTTCACCAAGCTTAGGATGCTGGAGCTTTTTAGCCATACCGAGGTGCATGACCTGCGGATCTTCCATCGTTTGCTGAACGTTCTTGATCGGACCGCAAGGCACGCCTTCCTTGTTCAGCAAAGCGATCCAAAATTCCGTACTCTCCTGTTTCGTCCGCACGTTGATGGCGGCATTGAGCTCAGGTCGATTCTTGGCGCGCAGCTGGAGTGTCTTGAACCGTGGATCCTCGATCAGCTCTGGCAAGCCCAGCACGGTGGCCAAACGAACATACATTTCTGTACCCATGGCGGCGATGTTGATATAGCCATCCGATGTTGAATACACACCTGTCGGCGAGCTGGTTGGGTGGTCGTTGCCGCTCTGACCGGGGATTTCCTTGTTCATCAGCCAACGCATGATCTGGAAATCCATCATCCAGACCTGCGCCTGCAAGAGCGAAGACTGCACCCACTGGCCCTCGCCTGACTCCTCGCGCTCAAGCAAGGCGACCAAGGTCCCGATTGCGCAAAACAAACCCGAGGTCAGATCCGCCACCGGAATGCCCGCGCGCATCGGTCCGCGACCAGGCTCCCCCGTCACCGACATAATGCCGCCAATGCCCTGGGCGATCTGATCTAGTCCTGGACGATCCTTATAAGGACCATCTTGCCCAAAACCAGAGACGCTTGCGAGGATGATGCGTGGATTGACCTTGCGCAGTGACTCGTAATCGATCCCAAGCTTGAATTTCACGTTGGGGCGATAGTTTTCAATCACCACATCCGCCTGCTTGACCATCTCCATGAACAAAGCCTTGCCCTTGGGGTGCTTTAAGTTGATGGTGATGCTGCGCTTGTTGCGATGGGTGTTTTGATAGTCTGCAAATTGCGCCGAACCGCCCGGCTTGTCGTCCGGCATATCGCCCGGCTCTTCAATTTTGATGACATTGGCACCCCAGTCTCCTAGCTGGCGGACCGCCGCGGGGCCTGAGCGAACGCGCGTCAGGTCGAGCACGGTGAAACGGCTGAGCGGTAAACGGCCTGGGGGCAGAGTGGTCATGCAGGTCTCCGGGGCAATCTATGTTGCGATTTTCGATACGTTTTAGGATGTTGGACATCTTACAATATCTTGAGAGACTTTAATCAAGCTCAGGTTAATTTATGCGCCCAATACAGCCGAGTCTGCTTTAAAAGTATGATCTAGCTGCCCATCATGATCTTTTTATTATTTGCGAATTAAAAATGATTTTAGTCACAGGCTGTGCCGGTTTTATTGGTAGTAATTTCGTCCATACATGGCTCGAAAGTCATGATGAGCCTGTTGTTAATCTCGACAACCTCACCTACGCAGGTAATTTAGAAAATTTATCCGCACTTGCCCTAGACAAACGTCATATTTTTGTCCATGGCGATATTGGTGATCGTGCTTTAGTCGATGCTCTATTGGCGCAACACAAGCCTCGAGCGGTGTTGAATTTTGCAGCCGAGTCTCACGTTGATCGTTCGATCCATGGACCAGGCGATTTTATTCAGACCAATGTGGTAGGAACATTTAATCTGCTCGAGTCTGTTCGTGCCCATTGGTCTACGCTCCCAGACACAGAAAAACTAGCTTTTCGCTTTCTGCATGTTTCCACCGATGAGGTCTATGGCACATTGTCTGCCGAAGATCCCCCTTTTGCAGAGACCAATCCTTTCGAACCCAATAGTCCGTACGCTGCCAGCAAAGCCTCCTCTGATCACCTTGTCCGTGCTTGGCACCATACCTATGGCTTACCAGTACTCACAACGAATTGCAGCAACAATTACGGCCCATTTCATTTTCCGGAAAAACTGATTCCACTCGTTATTCTGAATGCACTAAACGGTAAACCTCTGCCAATTTATGGTGATGGACAGCAAGTGCGAGATTGGTTGTTTGTCAAAGACCACTGCACGGCAATCGCTCGTGTACTCGAATCTGGACGTGTAGGCGAAACTTACAACATTGGTGGCTGGAATGAAAAAGCCAATATTGATGTTGTCAAAACGATTTGTGCTCGACTTGATCAACTACGTCCTCGAGTAGATGGCAAGCCCTATGCCGAGCAAATCACCTATGTCAAAGACCGCCCTGGGCATGACCGACGCTATGCAATAGATGCTCGGAAGATTGAGCGCGAATTAGATTGGAAGCCATATGAAACGTTTGAGACCGGCATAGAAAAAACCGTTCAGTGGTATCTGGATAATCCCAAATGGTTAGCGGGTGTTACGAGCGGTGAATACCGGAAGTGGCTAGGTAAGCAGTATGGGGGTTGAGGTAAGCAAACATTGCTACTGAATCGAACTCCGCCTTGATTTCCAATCCAATCAAATTAAGATTCAGAAAATCGAAGAATACAAGGCGAAATGATGTTGGCGTGAACCGCCAACCATGCACATCGATGTCATCAGTTGCAGAAAGTGTCAGAGTAACTCGATGCGTGGTGGCCATGCATAAGAAAAGTCTTCATGATCTAAAGTCAAGTTGGGACTGTAAGCTGGGTCATTCATAAGAGAATCTCCCCAGCACTTTTTCATATACAGCACTTCGTCCCTGAAACGTATTTGCTTTTCCGGAGTGTCCTCATAACCGCGTATTGCCGATTCGTGATGGTACAGTTCGGCGTAGGGTATCCAAACATTACGATAACCTGCTTCACGAACACGTAAACAAAAATCAACATCATTGAACGCCACCTTGAGATCGGTTTCATCCAACCCGCCGACCTCTTTGTAGATACTTTTCTTTATCACTAAACATGCCGCGGTCACTGCAGATAATGTTTGAATCAGCTGTGCGCGGTAAAAAAATCCTCGTTCGTATTTACGTCAATATTTATGTGAGTGGCCTGCGACACCGCCTAGTCCAATTATCACGCCACCATGTAGTGAAGTATCGTTAGGGTACCAAAGCCGGGCACCCACTGCACCGACACCAGGTTGCATAGCCAGACCATTACGCGTGGGGATAATCAGACTAACCAATGGTGCAGGTGCTGTAATAAGGTAACGCATGCGATACATGCCAAAATCCAGCAATTCAGCTTGTGCAAGAATTTTGGCGCGTTCAAAATGGTCATTTAAAACACGTTCGCCAGCCAACAGTGCATATTTTTTGCACTTCCTGCATACGCAGCACTACTCGAATGGCTGCGCCAGTGATAAAGAACTCTCGGAATATGCACACTTTGATGGGGTGCAAGATGTTCTGTACAACGCAAAGCCAAATCGTAGTCCTGCGCGCCTTCGCATCCTTGCAGGAACCCCTTAGCCCTCGTGTTTATGTCGGGGGATATTTCAATGGGTGGTGCTTGTGGGTAGCGCAAACCCCATAGCTTTGAAAGCCATGATGGCTTGCGAGCAATCCCCATTCGATATCCACGTAATCGATGAACAGATCATCCCGCATGCCGCCCATCTTATCCAGTACCGACATCGGAATCAGGCAGCCAGAGGGAATCAGGTAATCCACCGGAACGACAGTCCTCGCGGTTGGGCAAGTACATCGCACCAAACGTAAGTCGCTAGTAACATCGCAACCATACCAGGCGCGGGGATACTGTCCTGGTCCACCAGTAGCACATAGCGGGCGCCCTGTGGTTGGCCCAGTCGATCCCGTTGTTGTGTGCACGGGCGATGCCGTGGTTGGTCCCCCAAGGCGAATATCCTGCGCGCGCGGGGCGTCAGCTGCTCGTTCCAGTTGGCAATATTCTCGGCGGAACCGTTGTCCACCACGAGCACACAGATACCCTGTTGATGGAGTGCTGCGATCAGTTGTGCCAAAACGGCCAGATCGGACTGGTAAGTGATGATGACCGAGACAATCGATGGCATCAATTCAATCCTTGAGTCATGTCGCTCGATGGCATTTGCTATCGAAGGCGAATTCAGAAATGATTCTGCACATTCCGGATTCGCAGGCCGCTGTTCGTCTGCAAAAATGAATTGGTAGGTAGCTGTGCATCAGGCAGAATTTCTTGGTGCAGTGGGGACTCGATCTGCGTCCAGGCCCTCAACCATGGACTCAATCACTTCAACCAGGCGTTTGCACGAAGCCTCCCAGGACCACACCTTGGGAACGCGCGGTGGTTGTGCGGCTGCGTTTTGAAGAACCCAGTCCGCAGCAAATTCGACATCGTTGGTCACGTCAATGCCGAAGGCTCGGTGCGCAGGAATGTCGGACGCAATCGTCGGCAAGCCCATTGCGAGCGCTTGCCCAATACCGAGATTGTAACCCTCCCATTGCGAGAAGTTTGCATACGCATCGGCTGCGCAATACAGATCCGTCATTTCTTCGTCAGTGACGTTGGCTGCCACCGTCAGGCCCAACGCGGTTATGGCTTCCACGTCTGCTGGCGTGCCCTTGCCGCAAAGCACAAACACAGCTTGTTGAGATCCCGCGGCTGATTTTTGCTTCGTTGCCGCACTCACCTTGGCATAGAGGTCAACGCCTTTGTAACGACGTTCGCCACTGTGGAAACGGCAGACGTTGAGGACGACGAATTTGCCCTGCCAGTCGCGACGCGCACGCACCGCATCTCGCCTGGCGACAAGGTCTTCAGTCCACCGACCCAAGTGCGCATTTCCCAGTGGAATGACGCCATCGACAGGTGTCCGGCTTTCCGATGTGATGGCGTTTGATATCGCGTATACCGCCGTTGCCATCATCAGCGATTGATCTTTTTCCGCCAGGATGGTCTGTCGCTCGGCGGTATCAGGGAACCACTCAGGTGGTGGTTCGCCGTAATCGTAAGCAATGACCGCAGGATGGCCGCCCGTCCAACGAGCGACGCTGAAGAACGGAGGGGTGTGCGCGATGATGAGATCCACACCATGGACCGCAGCGAGCGTGGCTGCCGAAAGCGCATCGTGTACCTCTACCCGTTCACAGTCAGGATAGGGGAAGTCATTGGGGGTCTTTGGGCCACCTATCAGAACCTCATAGCCTTGGCGGACCAGTGCTGCGGCATGCATCGATATGACGACCGGGACGCCGTGGCCAATGGCGTGGGTGACCGACAACATCATGACCCTCAAGGGGCGGGACCGGAGCTTGTCCCAAGCCAGCCCCCGCCTCGGGGCAAAAGCCAACTCATACGGGGTCCATAGAGAGAGGTTGGGTGAGTAGAACGGATCTGCCCTCATCAACTCGGCATACTGTTCCCAAACCTTGCGTGCTTCAAACAGGTTAAGCGCTTTTTTCTCAGGAGTGTCGTCATAGCCCCGGGACTTGCTCTCATAGTGGATGAAGAGCGGATCGGCGACATACACGTTGCGCTTGCCCAGCTTGTGCAGCGCAAAGCAGAACGCTGTGTCGTTGAATGCCACTCGGAAGTTTTCGTCGAAGCCACCCACGGCGTCGAAGTTCTGCCGGGTCACCACCAAGCATGCTCCTGTGACAGCGCTCACCTCGTGTGTGGTGATCGCCAGATTTCGATAGCCTCCTGCGTCCGGCTGCAGGAATAGATGGGCATGCCCCGCCACGCCCTGGATGCCCGCGATCACTCCGCCGTGCTGGACCGTACGATCTTCGAACAGCAGCTTGCAGCCGACAGCTCCGGTTTCCTCTCGGAGGGCGTGGGCTGCGAGCTTTTTCAGCCATGTCGGATCGGCCACTTCGGTGTCATTGTTCAGGAACACCAGCAGCTCGCCGCGGGCACCTCTGGCTGCCACGTTGTTCAGGCGCGACCAGTTGAACTGGCGGTCGTCTCGGATCACCTGGATCTGGCCATTTTCCTCGGCCTTAGCCAGCATCTTCAGCGTCTTGGCATCGGTGGAGCCGTTGTCGACCACGACGATGTCCAACCGGTCGGCGGGCCAACTGGTCTGGCGCAAGCTCTCCAGGCAGGCACCCAATAGGTCCCAGCGGTCGCGGGTCGGGATCACAATGCTGACCACGGGAAGTTCGTCAGGCAGTTCCAGCGTCAGTGCCGTCGGCAGGGCCGGGGGGAGCGCATCGTGAAACAGCACGTGCGGGATGTGGATGATACGGGATGCTCCGGCTTCCTGAGCATAGCGACGGCCAAAGTCCGACATATTCGAGGCCGCGGTGCAGAGCTGGGTCCACACACGGTCCTGATCGCTGTCGCGTACTGCCAGCATCCGCCCGAGCAGCATGCCCTGACGGGACAGCAGGGGCGAAAATTCAGGCTTGAACCACGGATCTGCCGGGGTGGATCCTTCGATGAGGCGATCCTCGTCTGAATATGCCAGCAGGGATGAGGGGGCGTTGCGCAAGGCATCTGCAAAGAGGCGCAGCGCATGCGGGCGTGGCAGCGCCCCACCTTCGATCAGTATCAGAATATCGGTCGCTGGAGGTGCAGCGGTGCGCTCGAACGATAGCCGCAGGTCGCTCTTTGTCGCTTGCCTGACGTCCTGAACCACCTGCCTAGCATCGACGTCCTGCGCAAAAAGGAAAACGGCAGTCCATGGCTGGCCGATGCTCGCCTGCAGGCGCCGGGCCAGCTCAGGGGCCTGTTGGGCCGACGACGAGTCGAAAGTCACCAGGATGCCCACGGGCTTCAGTGCCTCCCCCGAGCGGGCCAGTCGCTCCAGCGCCACCGGGGACGGCGAGTCAAAGCGGGCGGCCCATGCTGGATAAGACGCGACCACCGTTTCCCTCAGCACTTCAGCCTCGTCGTTCGGCCTTTGTTGCAGCCGGTGGTAGAGCCGGCGCAGGGACTGGGTCATTCCCAACCGGGTGGCGACAGCCTGCAGTCGGTTCCGTAGGGCTGGATGTGCCTTGACATAGGTGATGCCGGCTCGAGCTATCTTTTTGAATATCTTTCTGACCAAAGCCTTGGAGCGGGCTGCCGCACCCTGTTCGCGCAGGCGCTGCTGCTGCACCAGCCATCGCAACGGTCGCGTGAAGCGCCAACTCCGGGAGTTGGTCATGAGGCGGATCGTCTCGTTCAGGGCAGCCACCTGCTGCTGTCTCCTTCCTTCGGCATGGAGCGCGGCAATTTCTTGCCGCTGCTCCATGAAGACTTTTTCCGGCAACATCTCTGACTGGCTCCAGTAATTGGCCGCCTGATTGGGGACGGCCATCAGCGTGTCGTTCAGTTGCAGCACCACCGGCCAGACTTCTGCGGTGCCGCGGGTGACGATCCGGCGTCCGAGCTGGTTGTGCTCCGCAGGTTTCTTTCGGATCACACAGATCGAATTGATGAACTCGATGGAGTGGATTTCGGCGAGTATCTGCTCGTCCATCGAGCAGGCGTATTCCGAAAAAAACCCGCAGAGGACTTCGCTCCTGGCTTTGGGAATGCCCCAGTGCTCGTGGGAGATCACGTCGGTCAGGAGTTTGAAAAAGGCGATAGAAGACAGAGGGTGGAACAGGCCTCCTTCGTATTCCGACCAGTAGCTGCAGTGCAGGTCCTCGGCAACGAAGATGCCACCATCGGTCACGCGCGGGAAATAGCGGGCAAACGACTTGATGATGTCGCTGGACCGATGGGATCCGTCATCGATCACGATGTCGAAGTCCGATGCGAGATGCCGTATGTCGCGCTCGATATCGTCGGTGTTGGAGTCACCGACCACGACGCGGATGCGGGCGTCGGCGTATTGGAGCTTCTGGCAATCGGGGTTGATGTCGCAGCCGACGATCAACGCGGCGTTGGCGAAAAATTTCGACCAAATCTCGAGCGAGCCGCCATTCTGGATGCCGATTTCGAGCAGGTTGACAGGGCGGTCTCTATAGGGTCCGAACAGATGGTCGTATTCAGCCAGATAGATCGACCATTTGTCGGAGACTTTTCCGGTGTGCTCGGAGTACAGCTGCTGGATATCTTTGTTTCTCATTGAAGCACTTCCATTAAAATATTGCCGAACGTTAGGCCAACTAGGCCCCATCGCACCTTGCTGGACGATACGTGGCTCACCAGGGCATAGTGAAGATAGTGATGCTTGGTTTTGTGGTGCAGGTCACCGTCCGCAGCCGATGCCATCACCACGTAACTGCCGTTGGGCACCATAGGCAGCACGAAGACGAAGACGAACTCGGCCTCGAACTCTTGGTTGGCGGCGACAGTACGGGAGTGCAAGGCTGTTAGCGGCAAGGTGTTTTCACTAAACAGATCCTGGCCTAGCCGATCCCTGACCAAGAAACCCGGGATGGCACTCGAAAGATTCTGAGGCGCCTTGGCGCGAATCCGCATGCAGACACGTTCTCCGCCCTCGAATACGTCTGAAGGATGTCCGGAGAGGTTTTCCAGGAACACGCCGATAACCTCGGCTGCGTCGCTCTTCCATCCCGTGGCCGCGCTCAGGTTGTCGATGACGGACATGCGCGCGGCATAGTCGACGATCACCGAGCCGGATCGCTCATCCGGTTCTTTGCCCGTCGTGGTCTGGGTGTCCTCGCTGGTCGATTTGAGATGGATGGAGTTCCCGTAGACGTCCTGCAATGTCTGTTGCAGATACGCCTCAGCCACCGTTTTTGACGATCCGTGCAGTCGAACCTGTCCGCGGTCCAGCCAGACGGCCGTCTCACACAGGTTCTGCACGGACCCCAAGTCGTGACTCACAAAGAGCAGTGTGCCGTGTCGCTGAAACTCGTGGATGAAGAGTATGCATTTCTGGGTGAACACGGCGTCGCCAACGGACAAGGATTCGTCGACGTCCAGGATGTACGCGTCCACATGCGCGATGACAGCGAAGGCCAGGCGCAAATACATGCCGTTCGAATAGGTCTTTACAGGCTGCTCAATGAACTGTCCACTATCTGCAAAAGCGGCAATGTTATCAAAACGTGCGTCGATTTCTTTGCTATTTAAGCCGAGCTCCAAAAGAGCCGCGATTCGGCCATTGGTTTGTATGCTGCCACTTGTAGGGGTGAGCGTGACGCAGATCATTTGCAACATGGTAGATTTACCGCTGCCATTGCGCCCGATGATGCCGACTGTTTCGCCTTTTTTGATTTCAAACGAAACGTCTTTTAGCGCCCAGAACTCGCGGAAGTATTGCTTGGAAGGCTGCCCTGCCAGGCTTTGCAGACGCGGCAGGACGAACTGTTTGAGCCGGTCCCGCGGAGTGGTGTAGATCTCGAAGCGTTTGCTCAGATTGCTAACGCGAATGGCGAAATCGTTAGAGGACATCGGCGAAGCCCTTTCTGGTTTTTTGGAACCAGGCGTAGCCTGCCCAAGCAATGGCGGCGGCGGCCAAGGTGTAAATTGCCAGTCGGATCCAGTTCGGCAGATGCCCCCAAATGAGCACTTGTCGCGCCTGTTCAATGATGAAGGTCAGCGGGTTGGCCATGATGAACGGGCGGAATCTTTCTGGCACGGCGGTCACGGGATAAAAGACGGGGGAAAGAAACATCAACACGGTGGTAATGATGCCAATGGTTTGCCCGACATCGCGCAGAAATACGCCCAGGGATGCCAGCATCCAGGCGAGACCCATGGTGAGGATGACCAGCGGCAGCAGTAAGCCCAGGCTGATGAAGCTGTGGAAGAGCGCGGTACCCATGGCAATGACTGGCAGTATTATAATCGGGAACACCACTTTTTTGACGTAATTGACGTTGGAAACAATCAACCCGGGAGCGCGATTGAGTACCTCGCTAAACAGGCTCAGCACGATGAGCTGGCGGTTGCGCCAGAGGCTTCTGGCCAGTGCCACGAGGGATGTGGGTTTGGGCAGCGTGGGGGTTGATCGCTGTTGACGAGTGAGTCATGGGAAGTGCTCCGCTTCTACCAATGCTTTAGCTTGTTGGTCTTTTGCGGACAAGGTGGGTTCGCCTTGAATAGGCCATTGTATGCCGAGGGCGGGATCGTTCCAGGCAATGCTGCGCTCGAATTCGGGCGCCCAGTAATGAGTGGTTTTGTAGAGAAACTCAGCCGTGTCTGACAACACTACAAAGCCGTGTGCAAAGCCTTCGGGCACCCACAACATGCGCTTGTTTTCGGCAGAGAGCTCCACGCCAATGTGTTGCCCGAAGGTGGGCGAACTACGCCTGATGTCCACGGCCACGTCAAACACGATGCCTTGCACCACGCGCACCAACTTACCTTGGGGTTGCTGAATTTGATAATGCAAGCCGCGCAGAACATTTTTAGCCGATCGGCTGTGATTGTCTTGTACAAAATCTACGTTGCGCCCGATCAGTTCAGCGAATTGGCGGCTGTTGAAGCTTTCAAAAAAGAAACCGCGATCATCGCCAAACACTTTGGGTTCGATGATCATGACATCGGAAATAGCAGTTGAAATCACATTCACGGCTGAATCCCTTCTTTTAGCAGGCGCTGCAGGTATTGCCCATAACCGTTTTTGGCTAGCGGCTGCGCCAGCCTTTCTAGTTGCTCGGCATTAATGAAACCCTTGCGGTAGGCAATTTCTTCTGGGCAAGATACTTTCAAGGCCTGGCGGTGTTCGATGGTCTGAATGAAATTACTGGCTTCGATCAAGCTTTCGTGGGTGCCGGTGTCAAGCCAGGCATAGCCACGGCTCATGATTTCCACATTCAGTTGGTCGCGCTCAAGGTAAATACGGTTCAGGTCGGTAATCTCCAGCTCGCCCCGGGCCGATGGCTTGAGTTGGGCGGCGATATCAACGACCTGGTTGTCGTAGAAATACAAGCCCGTAACAGCATATTGACTCTTGGGGCTGACGGGTTTTTCTTCTAGGCTTGTGGCACGACCTTGGGCATCAAAAGCCACAACGCCATATCGCTCAGGGTCTTGCACATGATAAGCAAAAACCGTTGCACCCTGATCGCGCACCATGGCTTTTTCAAGCAGGGCGTGGAGGTCGTGTCCGTAGAAAATATTGTCGCCTAGCACTAGAGCGCTGGGGGCGTTGTCTATGAAGTCTTTGCCAATGATAAAGGCCTGAGCGAGGCCATCTGGACTGGGTTGCACGGCATATTGCAGGTTGAGGCCCCAATTGCTGCCGTCGCCCAGCAATTGTTCAAAGCGCGGCGTGTCTTGAGGCGTAGAAATGATGAGGATATCTCGTATACCTGCCAGCATCAGCGTGCTGAGCGGGTAGTAGATCATCGGCTTGTCGTAAATGGGTAGTAATTGCTTGGAGACAACTTTGGTGACCGGGTAGAGCCGAGTGCCGGAGCCACCGGCGAGGATAATGCCTTTGCGTTGGATCATTTTTTTTTCAAAAATTTAGAAAAGCATGGGAGCGGACGCCACTTTGCCAGCCAGTTGCAAGTTTTCAGAACTAAAGTCGAAACTTGCCAGCCCAAACGTTAAGATATCTATCTTTGGCGTCCATTTTCGGAGATGGGGTTTGAGAGCATCTCTTAAAAGCTATCTTCACGATAAAAATTTATAAAAGTAATTTTAACATTGACATTGACATTGTTCATTATCTTCTAAATATTGCAGCTTATCCTTGAAGCGATCTTTTGTTTAAAGTGTATGAATATACAAAAATCAAAAAGAGTACAGATTGACTAACTTAAACAAAACGATACCTCCTAAATTAACGGTAGTCATCGTCAACTGGAATGGCGAACGTTTCCTTAACAATTGCCTGTCAGCCTTAATGAAACAGACAGTCTCGCCATACGAAATTATCCTCGTAGATAATGCAAGCACGGACGCATCGCTCGACATCGTAAGAACTTTCCCCTCCGTTCGTTTACTGGCTCAGAGTGTGAATCTAGGCTTTGCGCGCGCCAACAACTTGGCGATTGAGTTGGCGGATAAGGAATCTGAATGGATCGCCTTACTCAACCCAGATGCCTATCCAGAGTCCCGCTGGTTAGAAACCTTACTATCCGCCTCTTATGAACAACCCTCTTTCGACATATTCGGCAGCAAACTAGTCGTTGCGGCCAATCCAAAAGTGCTTGATGGAGCAGGCGACGCTTACCATATCAGTGGACTGGTTTGGCGTATGGCAAACGGAGAGCCCGATGTATGTTCCTCAGAACATAATCAGGAGGTATTCTCACCTTGTGCTGCGGCAGCTTTGTACAGGAGAAGTGCAATACTTGAGGTCGGTGGTTTCGACGAAGATTTTTTTTGTTACGTCGAGGATGTTGACCTGGGGTTTCGTTTACGCCTAGCTGGTTATCGGTGCCTTTACGTCCCCTCATCGGTCGCGCAGCATGTCGGCTCTGGTACGACGGGTGGACAACATAGCGATTTTTCTGTTTATCACGGACACCGGAACGTGGTGTGGACTTATGTAAAAGATATGCCTGGATTGTTGTTCTGGACGTTCCTACCACTCCATTTAGCCATGAATGTCCTCACATTAATGATATTTACCCTACGAGGACAAGGTAAGTTAATATTTCGTGCTAAGCGAGATGCTGTTCTAGGTTTACCTAAAATGTGGTCTAAACGTCGACAAATTCAAAAAAAACGGGTTGCCTCGTGGCGAGACATTCTTCGCATAATGAAGATAAGATTAAGGTAGTCAATGGGTTCGGACTTTCAAGTCATTTCGGAATTGAACGTAAATGATTGCTCTGGCGTCGGAATTCTAGGTGCGACTAGTCTAGTTGGCGAGTGCCTGATTTCGCTACTCACGTATCGGACCCCTGACGTCTTTGCGTTTTCAAGAAGCCCTGTTCAACACAATGCAGAATCTAAAGTCCAATGGCTCCAGCTAGATGGGTATTCAACATCTTTGCAGGATCAAGTTGCCACACTCAAAATTAGTCATTGGTTGTCCGTTGCTCCTGTTTGGATATTACCTCCATATTTTTCAATGCTTGAATCCTACGGCGTCCGCCGCATCGTCACACTGTCCTCGACCAGCCGCTTTACCAAAGATGACTCTTCAGATTCAGATGAACAAACCATTGCCCTGCGTTTAGCAGAGGCCGAGGCTCGCGTGCAAGAATGGGCATCAAGCAAGGGTGTGGAATGGATCATCCTGCGTCCAACTCTCATCTATGGTGTTGGACGCGACAAGAACGTTGCCGAGATTGCGCGATTTATTCAACGCTTTGGCTTTTTCCCCATTTTTGGTAAAGCAACGGGTCTCAGACAGCCCATTCATGTGGAAGACGTCGCGAGTGCTTGTATAGCTGCGTTAGAGTCTCCTATTGCGACGAACCACGCGTATAACCTGTCTGGTGGTGAGACTATCACCTATCGTGAAATGGTGACACGTATCTTTGAGTCTCTTCAACGGCCTGTACGATTACTCCAGGTTCCACTGTTTGCTTTTCGGTTTATCGTATCAATTTTGCGTTTCATACCGCGCTACCGTAACTGGTCATCTGCCATGGCCGAGCGCATGAACAGTGACTTGGTATTTGATCACTCTGAGGCAACGCGAGACTTTGTGTTTAAGCCCCGCCCGTTTCTTTTGAAAGCTGAGAAAGTGGATAGTCAATGAACTCAACTTGTCAGCCTGTTTCTGTCATCGTCGTTAACTACAACGCGGGCGTCCTATTGATCGACTGCGTGCGTGAAGCGCTGGAGCAGGCTCAGCAAGTCATTGTTGTGGATAATGCATCGTCCGATTTCAGTATGGACATGCTGGCTAAAAAGTTTCCTAGTGAGCCGAAACTACTGACCCATTACGAAACTAAAAATCTTGGCTTCGCAGCAGGCTGTAATCTTGGTATTCATCTCGCCACACAGCAATATTTATTATTTCTGAATCCGGACTGTCTGATCGGCAGAGGATCTTTGCTGCGCATGGTTGCGGTACTCGAGCGCGACTCGCGTGTAGGCATGGTAGGCGGTCTGTTGACCAACCTAGATGGGAGTGAGCAAGGGGGCGGACGACGGGCCGTACCTACCCCTTGGCGCTCTTTGGTGCGAGCATTTGGTCTTACTCGCTTCAGTCAAAGATGGCCCAAGCTTTTTTTCGATTTCCATTTACACAAGCAGCCATTGCCCGATGCACCTATTGACGTCGAGGCAATTTCTGGTGCGCTCATGTTGGTTCGCCGCTCTGCCATCGACGATGTTGGTCTTTGGGATGAGGCCTATTTCCTACACTGCGAAGATCTGGACTGGTGCATGCGCTTTCGGCAACGTGGTTGGCACATCCTCTTCATACCGGATGCGCCTGTCCTGCATCACAAGGGGCATTCCAGCAAAGCGCGGCCCTTTTTTGTGGAATGGCACAAACACAAAGGAATGCAGCGTTTTTATCATAAGTTTTTTCAACAACAATATCCTGGGCCGTTGATGTGGCTTGTAAATGTAGGCATTTGGTTTCGATTTGTGTCTATCTCAATCTACTACAGTATTCATTTCGTGTTGAGTCGCTTGCGTAATTTGCCTATTGCGACAAACCTATGGAAACGTGTATTTGATTTATTGTTAGCTTTTACATTCTCAATCGTGTTGATACTCCCCATCTGCATCGTCTCTTTACTCGTCCGCGTCACATCTAAAGGTCCCATCCTCTATTGGTCCGATCGAGTCGGTCAAAACAACAAACTTTTTCGTATGCCGAAGTTCCGAACGATGCGTATCGGAACACCTGCTGTCGCGACACATCTACTAATAGACCCAACATCATATTTAACGCCGATAGGTTCTTTCTTACGCAAAAGTAGCCTAGACGAATTACCTCAGCTGTGGAGCATCATTAAAGGTGACATGAGCTTTGTAGGGCCGCGTCCTGCCTTGTTTAATCAAGACGACTTGATCGCCTTGAGAACTCAAAATGGTGTCTGTGCATTATTACCAGGCCTAACGGGTTGGGCGCAGGTCAACGGGCGCGACGAGCTACCGATCCCAGAAAAAGTTGCCTTAGATACATATTATTTAAACAACCAAAGTTTTTGGCTAGATATACGAATTTTGTGGATGACGTTTTTGAAGGTATTAAAAAGAGAGGGGGTATCGCATTAATGAATATGATTATGTTTATGCATGTACACCCAGTCCACAATCCCTTCGCTCGGCGTATAGTCTGAGACGAGCTGAGCCAATACAGATCGAATATGTTGCACGTCGTTCATCTCTAGCGCGGCGCTTAACTCTTTTAAATTGATTTCCAATTCTGGCCATAAGACAAACTCGTCTTGTGCACGCATAATTCTTGGATGGGAGGTCTGTAGTGGATTGTCCCCAATCAGTAACTCCTCAAACAGCTTCTCGCCGGGGCGAAGACCGGTAATTTCAATAGGTATATCTCCATCTGGATTGAGCGCATCTCTCACCGTCAGGCCAGACAGCTCAATCATCCTTCGCGCCAAATCCATAATTTTGACAGGCTGACCCATGTCTAATACAAACACATCACCACCTTGCGCCATGGCCCCCGCTTGAATCACCAACTGCGCAGCTTCTGGGATGGTCATAAAATAGCGCGTGATCTCGGGATGCGTCAGTGTGATGGCCGTACCCTCGCGAATTTGCTGACGAAATTTCGGGACAACCGAGCCCGATGAATCAAGCACATTCCCAAAACGAACCATAGAAAATTTAGTGATCGGATGCGTCGCAGCAATCGCTTGCAGCACCATTTCTGACAAACGTTTACTTGCACCCATAATGTTTGTGGGACGCACAGCTTTGTCTGTGCTGATCAATACAAAATCCGAGACACCATAAGCAGCCGCAACCTGAGCGACACGCAGGGTCCCAAAAACGTTATTTTTGACGCCTTCGACAGGATTATGCTCAACTAAAGGTACGTGCTTATATGCGGCTGTATGAAAGACCGTATCAGGCTGCCATGCCGCCATAATCTCTTTAATACGAGCCTCATCTTGAACCGAAGCCAATAGCGGTACTAGGCTTGTCTCAATATTGATGCGTCTGTCTTCGAGTTCCTGATGAATCGCATACAGACCAAACTCATTTTGTTCAACCAGCAACAACTTTCGAGGCTTGAGTCCCAAGATTTGTCGGCACAGCTCACTCCCAATAGATCCACCCGCACCTGTTACTAACACCACTTTGTCATGCACTGTTTTAGCAAGCAACACCTCATCAGGTGTGACAGACTCTCTGCCAAGTAAATCGTCGATGTCCAACTCTCTTAAATCTGCGACACTGACCCGCCCTTGGGCAAGGTCTGTTACGCTAGGTAAGGTTCGTACCGAGACCTGTACATCACGCATTTGACTGAGAATTTCATTTCTACGCTTGCGACCAATATTGGGAATGGCCAACAATACCGTTGTGACATGCAGTGTCGACACTAAATTCACCAATTCACTCGGACGGTAGATACGTTGCCCATTGAGCACGCGACCATGCACCCTACTGTCATCATCCAAAAAGCCAACGACTTGCATTTCATGGCTATTGGCCATCGCTGCAACAAGCTGACGCCCCGAGCTACCCGCACCATAAACAAGAACCTTCGGTCTGGATACTTTTCTTAAAATATTTTGATACTGACCGCCCAACCATAGCCGCGCAAACGAACGTGACGCCCCCACTAGTAAAAGAAGAAGGATTGGTTGAATAATGCCTAAGGTCCTAGGCACCTCAGGGAAACCTACCGCGGTAAAGAGCGTGGCATACAACAAACCATAGATCGTAACCGCACGTGCAACTGTGACAAGAGCAGGCAATCCGCTATAACGAAAAATTGCCCGATACAAACCCGACACGATAAAAACGGGTAAAGCGATGGCAATCGATGCTCCGGCTGCAAGCAGCAAATTCCCTGTCAGCGCGACAAACTCACCCAAGCGTAGGTAGTAAGCCAACCACACAGCCAATACGCAGAGACTTGCATCGACTAAAAGTGCGACGAAGCGTTTAACCATCCTAGGTAAACCAAGAATAGGGCCGACCAACCAAGGGAAAATCGTTTTCATTTGATCCTAATGCGATGAAACAGACTGCGTTTCAATTTTCATCGTACGAAATTTTATTCACGCTTATTTTCTAAAACCTCTCGGTATAGCCTTGCGTAGGCCTCACCCAATACCGGGCCAGAGAAATTCTTTTCATAGCGCTGTCGAGCTGCTTGACCAAAACCTTCTGCAGCCGATACATCCTCTAAAAGCGTATTCATCGCACTCGCCAAAGCAGTGGGCGACTCAGGCGGCACCACTAAGCCTGTTTTTAAATGTTTGTTTACAAAAGAAGTGCCTGTATTAATTTTACAGCTGATCATCGGCTTGCCATACATACTCGCTTCGACGAGAACCATTCCAAACGCTTCAGATCTCAAGTGTGAAGGTAACACTAGGGCTCTGCACGCCTTGAGCAAGGCGATTTTTTCTGCTTGACTGATTTGCCCCGCAAAAGTCACGTTTGACAAGCTTAAACGTTTGGCCTGTGCTTGCAAAGCGGCGCCCTCAGGACCAGAGCCTGCAATGACCACCCGTCCCTTTGTATGTTTGCAAGCCTCCAACAGGGTATGAAGTCCTTTGTAATATCTTAAGACTCCAACGAAAAATATGAAAGGCTCCTCCTCTTTTATTGCCAGACGGGAAAGAATGGTGCTGTCCGGTTCAATGTTGTAAGAGCTTTCTTCAATGCCGAGAGGAATTTGTCTGATCTTTGCAGTCAGGCTGCTTTGCGTCAGTACAGGACTTGTTTCGGCGTACTGCGGCACATTTGAAACAATGGCATCCATCCCTCTCAAAGTCCGCCACATCAATGGCTCATACAATGCCTTCAATCTTTGCTGCCTGACGATGTCAGAGATATAGGTCAATACCGAAGGTTTTTTCGGTGCGACCTCATGCAACAAATCAGCAAAAGGCCAAGGAAAAAGGTAATGCACGACATCAGACTGCTGAACGAGGGAGCGAAAGGTTGCAAATGCCTGCGGACCACCTAGGTCACAAGAGGCAGGAGCCGCCCAAGAGCGGCAACGCACGACCTTGGCTTCTGGGCGCAGAATGATGCTTGGCTCAGGGTTGGGTGATAAGGTGAAAAGAGTATTTTCCACCCCATAGGGCTGCGTACTGAGACAAATCTGTCGAATTGCCTCCTGGGTCCCTCCGGGAGGGTCTGGAAAATAAGTACGATATACGTGCAAGACCTTCATGATGCGCTACATATCCAATTTTTATCGTATCTAAAGTTTCTTATGCTTTACCAAGCACCTGCTCATACACTTTTAAAGTTTTCTCCGCACAAGCATCCCAAGTGAACATGTTTGCACGTGCCAAGCCCTTTTGTACAAAATGACGCGCGAGCGCCTGATTGGTCGCTAAAGCTTGCATGGCCTCTGCAATTGAATGCACATTCGTTGGATCTAGCGTCCAAGCTGCATCTCCCGCTACTTCAGGCAAAGAAGATGTATTAGATGTAATCACAGGCGTTTGACTGGCAAAGCCTTCTAAAACAGGTAACCCGAAACCCTCTAACAATGAAGGAAATACCATTGCGGTCGCGCGCTGCATCAGTACACGCTTTTCAAAATCGTTGATATTTTGTAACCATCGGACAGGGCCATTTGGTTGAGCTGTGTTGAGTTTGTTTACAAGCTCTTCACAACCCCATCCCTTACGACCCACAATCAGCAAAGGACACTGCGCTCGCAAAGCGGCCGGGAGCATTTCATGCGCGTGCACAATGCGCTCTATGTTCTTGCGGGGCTGAAGCGTACCAATAAAAATAAAAAATTGATCAGGCAGCGCATACTGACTCAATACTTGATCAGCCGCATTTCCAGACAATCTATCAAAATACCGCTCATCTACACCCAAGGGAGTCACCGTGATTCGGGACTCAGGGATCCTAAAGTGTTTGGCGACTTCTTGTCTTGAAAACTCAGAGATCGTGATGATGTGATCCGCCCATTGCGCAGAGGTACGCCAAAGCCAATTCTTTAAAGTACGTAAGTTTTGGTTGACCCACCGTGGGTGAGATATGGGTATGGCATCCATGAACGTCGCAACGACTGGGACACCTTTGAGTTTTGGCGTACAGTGATCTGTCGCATGAAATATATCAATTCTTTTGGCCAGCAAACTGCTCCCTCTAAATGGGAAACCAGTCAATGCAGACAAAGCCGTTGAAACGCCGTAACGATCTAAACGAATGGCGGGATGATGATCAAAGGATTCTGGTCCCTGCTTGCCAAAAACGATCGGAGTAAGATGAGTATTTTTATTTTCAAGCTGACGAAAAATCTCTTGCGTGTAATAACCAATCCCATCAAGTTGATGATTTTCAAGACCACGTCCCCAGATTGTGGCGCCCATCCCAACTTTTATTGTTGACATTCAAGCATCCAAGCCAAAGTTTCCTCTAACGTATAAACGGGCAAAGGACCCGTGCACTGCAGGAGCTTGTCTGTGCTTCCGCACAAGCGATGAACTTCGTTGTCTCGAACGAAGGCGGGATTAACATCTACGTGGAGACTATAGTGAGTCAATGTTGTGAGCGTATTCAGTACATGCTCAAGCGTGAAAGGTTTTCCCGAACAAACGTTATATACCTCACCTGACTCACCCTTGTTGAGTAAACTCAAATACGTATCACACACCATCCGTACATCATTAAACTCTCGCTCAACATTTAAATTCCCGAGCTCTATTGATTTAGCACGTCTTGCGAAATGGCTGATTAACTTGGGTATTAAAAAATGAGGTGCCTGTCCAGGTCCCGTGTAATTGAATGGACGCGTGATCACAATTGGCAAACGATCCATGTAAGTGCGTGCCATCTGTTCCATCGCAAGCTTACTGGTTGCGTAGTGATTCATGGGGGCGGGCTCTTGTCGCTCACTGATTGGTGAGGCCTCACAATTGCCGTACACATTCGCACTGCTGGCGAGCAATACCTTTTTCAAAGGGTATCGAAGCTCAACCAGCGCTGAAAGTAAATTGGTCGTTCCCACTACGTTCACGGCATAAAACGCTGCATCCTCTGCATGACCAACAAAACTGATTCCAGCCAGATGAACGACCGCATCGGGTTCAATGCCAGCCACCAGCGTTGCCACAGCGGCTTTGTCCGTCAAATCCGCATCCAATGCAATGATTTCATGCCCAGCAGCGATCGCGGCCTTTTGAAAAAAAAGGCCGGTAAAACCAGCCGATCCCGTTAATAAGATTTTCATTAAAATGAAAAACCAGCTTGATTACGACACAAATCAGCCTCAACCATCATCTGGCAAAGTTGCTCCAGTGTCGTTTGAGGCTCCCAGCCCAACTTAGCTTTAGCATGCGCCGGATCACCAATCAGCAACTCAACTTCAGCCGGGCGATAAAATTTTGGATTTATTCGCATCACGATCTTACCTGAGGCCACATCAATCGCAGTTTCTGCCTCAGCATTGCCTTTGAAGTCTACCGTTATACCCGCAGCCTTGAAAGCCATCCGCACAAAGTCTCGCACGGTTACAGTTCGGTTCGTCGCCAAAACATAGGTGTCCGGCGTATCGGCCTGGAGCATTCTCCACATACCTTCGACATACTCTTTTGCGAAACCCCAGTCCCGCTGAGCGTCAAGGTTACCGAGCTCAAGGCAGTCGAGCTGACCAAGCTTAATCTTAGCAACGCTGTCGGTAATCTTGCGCGTGACAAACTCACGACCACGAAGAGGGCTTTCATGGTTAAACAAAATACCACTACAACCAAAAATATCGTAACTTTCGCGATAGTTAATTGTCATCCAGTGCGCAAAAAGCTTTGCCACGCCGTATGGACTGCGAGGATAAAAAGGCGTGTCTTCTTTTTGCGGAACAGCCTGAACCTTGCCAAACATCTCTGAAGTGCTTGCTTGATAAAAACGAATTTTAGGATTAACTAAACGAATGGCTTCCAACAAATTGAGCGCACCAATACCCGTAATTTGAGCTGTAGTGCTGGGTTGCTCGAAAGAGACTCCCACAAAGCTTTGGGCTGCTAAGTTGTAAATTTCGACAGGCTTTACCTTTTGCACGAGAGCAATACTCGCACCTAAATCCGTCAGATCGTACTCAACCAAATGAAGATTTGGATGGTGTTGTATTCCTAGCTCATCCAGGCGCCAAAAATTAACAGAGCTTGTTCTGCGATAGGCTCCATAAACCCGGCAGCCCTTTTCAAGAAGCAATTGCGCCAAATAGGCACCGTCTTGACCGGTGATACCCGTAATAATGATATTTTTCACTGTTCGATATCTCTATATTGTTGGAAAGACATGATGATTTTATGGGGTGATTGATCAGTGGTGCTTTCCGTCCATAAATGAGTGACAGCTGAAAACTTTGTGCACTAAGTGATAACCCGTATACTTCAAGGCGTATTTTACCAATATCAAAGTCCCAATGCCCGACGCTGGTCACAAAATCGCTTTAGTTGCTGCATCACCTCCTGCCTCACAAAAGGAGTTGCTATTAGCAATGTCCGGTATCGCTGCCTCAGCGATTGTCGTAGCCTTTGACGCCACCATCGTCAGCACCTCCTTACCCCAAGTCGTATCCGCTCTCGGCGGCATGGATCTCTATGCTTGGGCCGGCACGGGCTACTTTCTAGCCTCCGCAATTACCATCCTGATTTTCGGTCGCCTAGGTGATCTTTATGGCCGCAAGCCCTTAATGATCATTTCAATGGTGTTAGTGGTGCTCGGATCTGTATTGGGTGGACTCTCTCAGACTATGGAGCAACTGATTGCTTTTCGCGTGCTTCAAGGACTAGGAGGGGGGATGATGATAGCCAGCACGTTTGCCGCTCCAGCAGACCTTTTCCCGGATCCGCGTCGTCGGGTGCGTTGGATGTTAATGATTTCTTTGACCTTTGCAACAGCCAGTGGCTTTGGTCCCGTCTTGGGCGGGATCATTACTCAATCATTAGGGTGGCGGGCGGCGTTTTTTGTGACGCCTATCGCCGCTTTGATAGGGATTGTGACGACTTGGCGATATTTTCCTTGGATTAAACCGGTACGGGATACCAAGTTGCGCCTTGATTGGGTGGGATCATTGTTGTTGACGCTGGCTGTAGGCGCTCCTCTTGCGGGAGTCGAATTGCTGACGGGGCTGGGTGAATCGACCTATCGGCTCTGGGGCATTGGTTTGATTGTGTTGGGAGTTGGGGCAGCTGCTCTGCTCGCACCTGTCGAAAGACGCGCGCAAACACCTATATTTCCCCTCAGAGTACTCAGGACCACAGAGTCACAATTAATTAATCTGGCAGGGTTACTGTCAGGTGCGGTGATGTTTATTTTGATTTTTTACATCCCACTACTGTTACAAGATGTCTTTGGCTATAGCCCCTCGCATGCGGGTTTATTAATGACGCCTTTAGTCGCAGGGACTTCCGTGGGTAGTATCATCAATGGGCACTTATTTCCTCGGCAAAACGAACCAGGTCGGTTGATGGTGTTTGGCAGTGGATTGCTCGCCCTAGGCTGTGTATTGACCTTGACGTTTTCTGCCTACAGCCCTGGATGGTGGATTTTGTTGACGATGTCTTTGTGTGGCGTTGGGTTGGGGTTTTTGTTACCCAATTTCACTTTGTTTATGCAAATGTTGGCTGAGCAACGAGATGTCGGTGTCGCCTCGGCACTGATTCAGACAACACGGGCATTGGGGAGTGCGTTTGGCACGGCAATTGTTGGGATTGCGGTGGCACGGATTTCGATCACTGTGGGGGTCAAGGCCGGGTTGGTTTGTTGTGTTGTGATGTCGCTGGTGATTGGTTGGGTATGCTCGCGCATTCACATGCGAAATTTTAATAAATAGTGTCTATAACGATGGCTATTAGGAGCTTGAGTGAATATTCTAGTGATTGGTGCAGGCTATGTGGGTCTGGTCACGGCAACATGCTTGGCGAGTGCGAGCAACAAGGTTGTTTGTGTCGATAATGATCCGCGCAAGATCAAGATGCTGCTTGAGGGCGAGGTCCCTATTTACGAGCCGGGTTTAAAAGAGCGCTTAAACGATGCTGTGGCGCAGAGCTATTTATCCTTTGCAGACGGGATTCGCAGTGGCTTGGACAGTCTCAGTGCGGGCGGCGTTTCAACTGAGCCTGTTTTAATTTTTATTGCCGTCGGTACACCTCAGGGCGAGGATGGTTCTGCCGATCTACGTTATGTCTTGGCTGCCGCCTCTGAAATCGGGCGTGAGATTAGCGCAGCAGCCATCGTCATCAACAAGTCCACCGTCCCTGTGGGTACGGGCGACTTGGTTAAGGGGGAGATTGCTTGGCAACTATTTCAGCGCAAACTATTTATAGAATTTGATGTCGCGAGTAATCCTGAGTTTCTCAAGGAAGGCGCGGCACTCGATGACTTTTTTAATCCAGACCGTGTGGTGATTGGCACCTCGAATGACAAAACGCGCGATCAGCTATTGGCACTCTATCGCCCCTTTGTGCGTGAAGACAGCCAACTGCTGTCTGTGGGGATCAAGGAAGCCGAGCTGATTAAGTATGCCTCAAACGGCATGCTCGCTGCACGGATATCGTTTATGAACGAGATGGCAACGTTGTGTGATCGTTTTGAGATTGATATCGAGGCGGTCAAGCGTGGCGTAGGCTCAGACTCTCGCATTGGTCCTGCGTTTTTAAACGCTGGAGCGGGTTATGGTGGCTCTTGCTTTCCCAAGGATGTGCAAGCACTGATCCGGATTGCGCAAAGCGTTGGGGTGGAGCCTCTGCTGCTACAGGGCATCGAGGCGCGTAATAAAAAGCAAAAACAATATTTGTTTGAAATGCTCATGACCCGAATGGGCAAAAGCATTGTGGGTCGCCAGATCGCGGTTTGGGGCTTGGCGTTTAAACCCGGCACGGACGATATGCGTGAGGCCTCCTCGGTGAATTTGATTCGTGCGTTATGTGCGGCAGGTGCGCAAGTCATAGCGCAAGATCCAGTTGCAGGAGAGGTCGCTGAGCAAATTTTTGCTGATTTGCTGCGGAGTGGTGATCTAGTCATTGTGAACGAAGCGCTTGAGGCTGCTCGGGGTGCGGATGCGCTAGTCGTGGTCACAGAGTGGCCGGAGTATCGAGCGATCACTCCAGAACAGCTAAAATCAGTGATGGTCGGGAGTTTAGTACTGGACGGGCGCAACATGCTTGATGGTCAGGCGTTTAAGCAACATGGTTTTAGTTATGCTGGAATTGGACGACGCTAGAGAATGAAAACAATATTAGTCACAGGTGGTGCGGGCTTTTTAGGTAGTCATCTGTGTGATCGCTTGTTAGCCCAAGGACACCATGTCATTTGTCTGGATAGTTTTCTGACAGCTGGGCGTGACAATCTGCGTCATCTCAAAGACGAGAGAAACTTTTCTCTGATTGAGCAGGATGTGATTCATCCGGTTGAGATTGAACACGTCGATGAGATTTATAACCTCGCCTGCCCTGCCTCTCCTGTGCATTATCAGCACGATCCGATTCATACGATGCAAACGAGTGTGATCGGTGCGATGAATGTCTTGGAATTGGCTCGCAAGACTGGTGCACGGATTTTTCAAGCCTCAACCTCTGAGGTGTATGGCGATCCGTTGATTCATCCTCAGACCGAGGCGTATCTCGGCAACGTCAATCCCATCGGACCACGCGCCTGCTATGACGAGGGCAAGCGTGCCGCTGAAACCCTGTTTTTTGATTATCACCGCCGCTATGGCGTGGAGATCAAAGTTGTCAGGATCTTTAACACCTATGGTCCGCGGATGGCGGCCAATGATGGTCGTGTAGTGAGTAACTTTATCGTGCAAGCGCTGCGTGGTGAGGATCTGACGATCTATGGTGATGGCTCGCAAACGCGTAGCTTTTGCTACGTGGATGACTTGGTGGAGGGGTTTATACGATTGATGGGGTCTGAGGCTGGAGTGCTTGGGCCGGTCAATCTGGGTAATCCTGGTGAATTCACGATGCTGGAGCTGGCAACGCAAGTCTTGAGACTGACTGGGTCGAAAAGCAAGTTGAGCTTTCAGGCGTTGCCACAGGATGATCCTAAGCAGCGGCGCCCGGACATCACACGTGCGCGTGAGACGCTTGGGTGGGCACCGACTGTGGAGCTGGAGGCTGGTTTAAAGCGAACGATTGCGTATTTTCGAGAAAATTGACTTACTTCACTTCATTTGCTCACATTGCATCATCAACAGTCTTACTCACATGAATAATCGGTTCTCTGCACGCCATTGCGCAACGGCGAAGTCAGATCGCTGCTATACGTATCCCCAATCAGGCGATTTTTAGGCAACAAGGTTTGTCTCAACCATGTCGTCGTCATGGCAACAAACTGCCCCCATTCGGTCAGCTTGACACAACCCTTTTCAATCACGATCGTCCCTGACTGCTGTTGCTCGGTCAGGCGGATATCGACGAGGCGGTGTTCTTTCATGTACTCCTCTTTGAAAACCGTATCAAAGGCCGCAAGCTTGATACCACCCCCGCGTTGTTGGAGTTTTTCCAGAATGTACATGGACAGCGAGCGATCAATGACCGTCGGCACGGAAATGGCAAAACCATAGCCTAGGAGCAGACAGATCACAAAGGTCTGTAGCTTTTCAAAGCCGGTAAAGCTTTTGAAGCACTTGACCGTCAACGCCACGATGAGGGTCAACACTGCGGCCAGCACACCATCGGCAATCGCGCTGTAAAACACCACATCAACTTTGAAAAACCAGCTGTGTATAACGTAAATCGCCGATAGGGAGATCGCGAAGACCAGCATGAGGACTAAGAATTTTAGGTATTTCATGAGGCGTGCTTCACTTTGTATAACTAATCCGATCAATATAGTGACGATACTGCTGCGGTGACTCAGGCGACCCACGGGCCACGCCGCTCAGCATCAATGCGACAAGGGTCAACGCACCAGTTTGCAGAAAAACAATCATTAAAATCCCGAGCGTGACAGAAAACCATCCTGGTGTTGCAAAGCCAATGATTTTCAATATCGTTGCGATGAGTCCTGCCATGATCGAAAGTGCAGTCACCACCGAACACACAATCCCCACGCGCACCAACACATCCTCAGCAAAGATCATCACAGCTCTGAATCCGTGCAATGCCAGTCCGGTGAAATTCATCTTGCTCTTACCAGCGTAACGTCGGCCGCGATCAATCGGCTCGGCTTGAGTACGTAGTTTAGATAACAACACACAACCCGCGAGATGGGTCCAGAGCTCTTGCATCGAAGTGAGGCGTCGAACGGCTGCGGGCTTAAGCGCTACAAAATTACCAAAGTTGATCGTGCGACCAGTCAGCAGCCGAAAGAGAAACTTGTAAATCATATAAAACAATTTGAAATGTACGCTCTCCATCCGGCTCTTGCGCTGCGCGACGACGGCATCGATGTCCTCGGACTCGAGTGGCGCGATCAGCTGCGGAATCGTGGTCGGCATATCCTCGCCATCCGAATCCATCACAACGGTGCGCGGGGTATTGGGGAAGTTTTCTGCGACGTAATGCAGGCCGATTGCAATCGCGCGCTGATGTCCGACGTTGCGGCGCAGGTGAATAACCGCCCCCGGCAAACCGATCTCATCGAGGTGTTCGACATTGACAGGGTGCCTCAGTGATCCATCATCGACCGCGACCACAAACACTGCGGTGCCGTATTGCGCGTACAGCTCGCGAAACAGCTGACCAGAGGCCTCTCGATCCTCGTACACAGGCATGACGATGACGAGGTCATAGTTTGTTGTGGTTGGAACTAACGAGGGGGTTTGACGGATGGTGTTGGACATGAGGGTGTGGGGTGCTCGTTTAAGTGAGGTGCTTGTTTATTTACTCTATTAATCATTCCATCGCTCTAGTTTATAGTGTCTTAGTCGTATTAACCCCCTAAAGCCTCACCCTCCTATGCGTCGAATAGATGTCTACGACCTGCTGTTACTTGCCGCGATCTGGGGAGGCTCTTTTCTGTTTATCCGCCTATCGGTAGGCGATTTTGGACCGATTGCCCTTTCTGGGATGCGTACGCTCATTGCGGGCGCGGCTTTGCTGCCGGTGCTGCTCTGGCGCAACAAAATCGCCATGCTCCGCGACTATTGGCGCTCAATCATCTTTGTGGGGCTTTTTAACTCGGCCTTACCGTTTATCTTTTTTAACTTCGCCACGATGACCTTGCCTGCGGGCACGATGTCGATTATCAACGCTCTCACGCCTCTCTGGGGTGCGGTGATCGCCTGGGTCTGGATCAAGGACACACTGCCCCCGCTACGTATGCTTGGGCTCATGGTGGGCTTTTCCGGCATCCTGGTGCTGGTCTGGGACAAACTTTCTTTTCACGACACAGCTTCGATCTATGCGGTGATTGCCGGGGTCGCAGCACCGATCTTTTATGGAATTGCGGCGAGTTACACCAAAAAATACTTGATGAATACCGATCCAATCGCAACAGCGGCAAGCTCGCTAATCGCCGCTGGGATCGTGCTGCTGCCCTTCACGCTCTACACGTGGCCCACGACGCCCATCTCCATCACAGCCTGGGCGGCGTTAGTCGGTCTTGGCTTAGTCTGTACCGCGATTGCTTATATTCTGTATTACCGACTCTTGGTCCGGGTAGGGCCACCTCGCGCCATGACCGTGGCGTTTTTAATCCCAGTGTTTGGCGTGCTGTGGGGCTGGCTGTTTTTAGACGAGAGCATTACGTTGAGAATTGTGCTGGGTGGCGGGGTTATTTTGCTAGGGACGGCACTCGCGACGGGGTTTGTGGGTGGGCGAAAGAAAGCCTAAGTACTGTAGGTGTCAATAGGCTAGCAACATCTAGTTGCAAATCTTGTACTGTGGTGTTTACGTACGTAACTGTCCGAAGGTATTGAATCTGTGGTGCTATTGGCGCAGACTGAAGGGAGTCATTGTTTGTCCAACAATTTATGCCGCCCCTACACATGCCAATCATCAACACTCTTAAATATTCAGCTCAACTCGAAGAGGCAGGGATACCTAGCAAGCAAGCTGAGCTCCAAGCAATGGCATTAAGTGATGCGCTTGATCACTCAAGCGCTTGCTATGTGACTCAAACAGATCTTGCCAATGCGACTACAAAGTTAGAAAAAGCCATCCTTGAATCAACCATGGAGCTTAAATCTGACTATCGAATTTTTAAATGGTGTTTCAGCATTATGTTGCCGGCAATCATCACACTACTACTGCCTGTCCTGTATAGCGCTTATCAGCAGTTGCTAGGTCAATAGCCCATCATGCCGCGTGTGCACCCTCATCTGCGCTGGAAGACTGGCAACGATATTTCTCTTTTAGAAAACGGCGTTCAGCTTTTCCCTGCGCTCTGCGCAGCCTTTGACGCCGCAACGACCAACATCCATGTCGAAATGTATATTTTTCGTCTTGATCTTGCAGGAAAGCAGCTTATCCATCATTTGTCACTAGCCGCTCAACGCGGTCTCAAAGTCAGAGTGCTGATTGATGGTTATGGCAGTGCTGCCGAGGACGAGGCTATTGCGCGGATGCTTCACGATGCGGGTGCACACTGCAGAGTCTATCGACCTGAACCGAAACGTTTCACGCTGAAATCTTTTGACTTCATGCGCCTACGCAGATTGCACCGCAAGATTGTGGTGGTCGATGCTACGGTGGGTTTTGTGGGCGGCATCAATATTGAGGATGACTACTCGACCGCCGATCCCGATGTGCGCACGACGGACCCTCGCTTCGACTATGCGGTGCGTGTGGTGGGTCCGATCGTGTCAGATCTGGTCGAGGCTTTGGATCTGTTGTGGTTGCGCACGCGTCATTGGCGACAGACTCCTCTGAGAAATTTACGTTCTAGGCTCAGATACTTTAAACGCCACAGAGCATCCTCTCACATAGTTTCTACCTCTTCATCTCTCTCTTCATCTGTGTTTCCTTCTGCAACATCTCCTCCGGTTTTCTCTCCGACAACCGCCAACATGCGCGCGGCATTTATCCTGCGCGACAACTTACGCTATCGACGTACGATCGAAAAAGCCTATCTGTTTTATATCGCGTCGGCTAAAACTGAAATCTTCATCGCTAATGCCTATTTTCTACCTGGCGGACAACTACGCGGCGCGCTGATCGACGCGGCAAAGCGTGGCGTCAAGGTTCGCCTCCTCTTGCAAGGCAAAATCGAATACCAAATGCAGTATCACGCGACACGTTGGATCTACGACTTGTTCTTGCGTGAAGGCATTGAGATCTATGAGTACCTGCCGAGCTTTTTACACGCCAAGGTCGCTGTGATCGATGACATGTCGATTGTGGGCTCGTCCAATCTGGATCCTTTTAGTCTGCTGCTCGCGCGCGAGGCGAATGTGCTGGTTGATGATGCGGGCTTTACGGCTCAACTGCGCCAGTCCCTTGAAAACGCCGTGACGCGCGGCAGCCGTATTGTCGAACTCACCCTCTATGGTCATCGTCCCTTTCTTGGGCGCATTGCAGATGGGCTTTGTTATTTGCTGCTACGTATTGGCGTGACGCTATATGGCAAAAGTGATCAGTACTAGCTAAGTCGTCAGACGATCACATCTCATTATTTACACAGTAGTTCACTATTTTTTACGCCAAGGGTAGTCCAATGGACTATAATTAATTCATGTTGTTTGAGTGGGATGCATCTAAAAATGATGCTTGTTTTGTAACGCGTGGCTTTGACTTCGAGTTTGCTGGTCAAGTTCTTTTTGATCCAAAGCGATTGATGTCCCTAGACAATCGTCGAAGCTACGGTGAAGACAGATACCAAGTCATTGGAATGATCGACGGAAAGTTGTACGTTGTAGTGTTCACTCCTCGACGTGCATCACAAAGGATCATTTCAGCCCGAAAAGCGAATCAACGAGAGATTAAACGCTATGAAAACAGTAAAAATTAAAATTTCACCTCCTACCTCTAATTCAGGCAGGGTGGGCCGAATAGACATCGCTCGCGTTAACGCTACAACAGAGGCAGAAATTCAAGCTCACATAGCGGAAGACGAAAAAGAAGCCATGCTTGACGCAGCTAAATTTGCACGTCGCGTGCGCAAACGTCTAGGTCTCAGTCAAACCGAATTTTCCGCGCGAATCGAAGTTTCGGTTGAGACTATCAGAAACTGGGAACAGGGACGTCGTTACCCAACTGGCGCCGCGAAGACATTACTTAAAATTTTATATCGTGTTCCCGAAGCTTCACTTTCTGCATTGCACTGACCCGATACACTCAAGGCAACTCTAACTCAGCCAAAATAGGCGAATGATCCGAAAGCTGTGACCAAGGACGACCTCTGAGCACGCGCGCACTTCTGACCGCAAAGCCGCGCTGATAAATGCGATCCAGCCTCAGCATTGGAAACGCAGAAGGGAATGTCCTGGGAGGCGGCAACATACTTTGCTGACCTGGCATCATCAGTTGATTACGACGCTCGAGTTGTCGTCCCATCACTCCTGCTCTGAGTTCGTCGACACTTTCTCCGCGCCACACGCCCTTCAAATGATGCATGGACTCTTTGAGCCTAGGTGCGACCCCTTGCGTGCGCGGTGAGTTCGCAAACACCTCGTACACACCAAGCTGCTCGACAAAGAGCGGCGCAAGCGTGTCTTTCCAGTCGTTAAAGTCGCCGGCGATGAGGATCGGCGCGCCCTCAGGCACCATGCGGTTGATGCGCTCGGCCATCACTTCTATTTGCCGCTTGCGACCCCCCGCAAACAATCCAAGGTGCACGACAAAGCAATGCACCTCCCGACCTTGCACCTCAATCACGCCATGCAGCAGGCCGCGTTGCTCGAGGCGATGATCCGAAATGTCCTGGTTTTCGTAGGTAAGGATGGGATGGCGCGAGAGCAGCGCGTTACCATGATCTGATTTGCTACGGATGGCATTACAGCCATACGCGCATTCCATATGCAAAGCGGCCGCCAGCGACTCGTGCTGAGCATGCAGGCGCAAATGTTTATCATTGCGCCCCTGCACTTCTTGCAAAAACATCACGTCGGGTCGCAGTCCATGCAGGCCGAGTCGCAGCTCCCCCATCGAGTCGCGTCCCGCGAGGGAGCGACCTTTGTGGATGTTGTAGCTTACGACACGAAGCAGGGACATTTAACCCTGTTTGACTTCAGGCTGACGCAAACGGATGTGTAATTCGCGCAATTGCTTTTCATCCACAGGCGAGGGCGCTTGTGTGAGCAAGCACTGTGCACGCTGCGTCTTGGGAAAGGCAATCACATCACGGATCGACTCGGCACCGGTCATCATGGTGACAATACGATCTAGACCGAAGGCGATACCACCGTGCGGAGGCGCGCCATACTGCAACGCGTCGAGCAAGAAACCAAACTTAAGCTGCGCTTCTTCAGCGTCGATTTTGAGAGCACGGAACACCTTGCTCTGGACTTCTTCGCGGTGAATACGCACGGAGCCACCGCCGATCTCCCAGCCGTTGAGCACCATGTCGTAGGCTTTGGCGATTGCCTTGGACGGGTCAGTGGTGAGGAGATCTTCGTGACCGTCTTTTGGACTGGTAAAGGGATGGTGAGCGGCGACGTAGCGATCAGCTTCTTCGTCGTATTCAAACATTGGAAAGTCCACGACCCACAGTGGCTTCCAGACGCTTTCAAACAACCCGTTGGCTTTGCCAAACTCGCTGTGGCCAATTTTGACGCGCAAGGCGCCAATAGCATCGTTGACGACTTTGGCACGATCCGCGCCAAAGAAAATCAAATCACCATTTTGTGCGCCTGTGCGTTTGACCATCTCGGCCAAGGCTACATCGTGGATATTTTTGACAATCGGAGACTGCAAACCATCGCGGCCTGCGGTGATGTCGTTGACCTTGATCCAGGCCAAACCTTTTGCACCGTAGATGGCGACAAACTTAGTGTAGTTGTCAATTTCACTACGCGAAATTGCACCGCCACCAGGGATACGCAAAGCAACCACTCGGCTGCCTTCGGTGGTCGCGGCTAGTGCAAACACTTTAAAGTCCACGTCCTGCATCACGTCCGTCAGGTCGGTGAACTCAAGCTTGACGCGCAGGTCGGGCTTGTCCGAACCATAGAGACGCATGGCTTCGCTGTAGGCCATGATCGGGAAAGTCGCATCGAGCTCGACATTTTGTACAGCTTTAAAGACATGACGAATCATTTCTTCAAAAATCGCACGGATCTCGGTCTCATTCAAAAACGATGTTTCGCAATCGATCTGCGTAAATTCAGGCTGACGATCAGCACGCAGATCTTCGTCGCGGAAACACTTTGTAATCTGGTAGTAACGATCAAAACCGGACACCATCAACATCTGTTTAAAGAGCTGGGGCGACTGGGGCAAGGCAAAGAACTCGCCCGCGTTAACGCGCGAGGGCACGAGATAGTCACGTGCACCTTCGGGTGTGCTCTTGGTGAGCATCGGTGTTTCGATATCGATAAAACCCAGTTGATCGAGGAACTTGCGCACCTCGATCGAGACGCGATAGCGCAGCATCATGTTGCGTTGCATCTGACCGCGACGCAAATCCAACACACGATGCGTCAAACGCGTCGTCTCGGAGAGATTTTCATCGTCGAGCTGGAAAGGTGGCGTCACCGACGGATTGAGGATCTCGACTTCGCGGCACAGAATCTCGACTTCGCCAGAGGCAAGGTCAGAATTGGTTGTGCCTGCGGGACGCTCGCGCACCAAGCCGGTGATACGAATACAAAACTCGTTACGCAGGCGCTCGGCCGTGGCAAAGCCCTCGGCATTGTCAGGATCAAACACGATCTGGGCCAGACCCGCGCGGTCGCGCAGATCGATAAAAATCACGCCACCGTGATCGCGGCGACGATGCACCCAACCAAATAGGGTGACGGTTTGACCAAGGTGGTCACGACAAACCTGACCGGTGTAGCAGGTACGCATGCAAACTCCAAAAGATCGTACAAATAGATCTGACAAAAATTAATCGGTAAATTCGTTAAAACCGTGACAACATGACAACTTAGATATTACTCATTTGGCGGCGAAGGCTTTCTTTTTGCAGCCGCTGTGTTTGGTGCGGGCGCCACGACACCCATCGAAACAATATATTTCAAGGCGGCATCGACCGACATCTCCAAGGGCTGAACCTCGCTGCGCGGCATCATCAGAAAAAAGCCTGAGGTCGGGTTAGGCGTCGTAGGTATGTAAACACTCACATGCTCGCCGGGGAGCAAGCTTGCAACCTCTCCGCTCGGCGCCCCCGTCAACAAAGCAATAGTCCAGCTGCCCTGACGCGGATACTGCACCAGCACAGCTTGGCGGAAAGCCTGCCCGTTTGGCGCAAGCAGCGTATCGCTGACTTGCTTGACCGAGTTGTAGATCGAGCGCACGAGAGGAATACGACCGAGAATGTTTTCCCAGAGTTGAACAATCCCGCGACCTAGAAAATTAGCCGCTAGGAGGCCCGTGACGAGAACAACCGCGATCACAACGGCGACTCTAAAGCCCGGAATATCGCGCCCAAACAGGGACTGGGGTGACAAAAATGTCGGCACTACGCTCTCAAGCGTGCTGACCGCAAGGCCCAAAACCCAAACAGTGATGACCAACGGCACCCAAATGAGCAAACCTGTAATGAAGTACTTTTTAAAGGATCGCATGATGAGGGTGGGCTTTAAGTAAACGCTGACGTGTGGTTTTCAGCGGCCTCAAGCCCCTGAGCCACCTGCAGCAGGCTTGCTTGACGAGGGCGTCGAGCTTGCAGAGGTTGGGGAGCTTGAGGCGCCAGAAGTGCTGGTGGAGGTGTTTGAGGCTGTGGATGAAGCAGGTGCAGACGCAGAGCCATTGGAAGTGTTCGATGCGCCCGATGCGCTCTCCGAACCCGTCGAAGCAGATGACGCAGCACCATCGGTCGCCGTCTCAGCGGGTGCGGGCTCGCTTGTCTTTGCGCTGCCCTTGTCACCGCCCCCGTTATTACGAAAATCAGTGACATACCAGCCGGAGCCTTTAAGCTGAAAGCCCGCTGCGGTGACCTGTTTGGCATAGGTCTCCTGATGACATTCGGGGCAGACCGTTAAGGGCTTGTCTGAAATCTTTTGCAGCGCGTCTTGGGCATGACCACAAGCGGTGCATTTATAAGCGTAGATAGGCACGATGAAACTCTTGGACGCGAAAACGATGGAAAGCTTTGTATTTTAACGGCTTTTCAGCCGAAACCCTCAGTAAATACGTCGCTAACTCTGTTTTCACGCCCGCATCATCGTGCAATCCTGCCTTTTAGAGGCCGAGCGATGACAAATCAGGGCGTTTCAAGTGCCACTGCGTCGCCGCCTGGAAAGCCATCCCAATCGTCACCAAGGTGCCATCGTCAAATGGCTTGCCCAGCAACTGGGCGCCCAGCGGCATGCCGTTATCAGCAAAACCAGCCGGCAAGGACATCCCAGAGCAGCCCATGTAATTACCGGCACGAGTAAAGGCGGCCATCGGCGTCTTGGACTCGTCCACCTCGGTCAGCGGGCACGCACCAATAGGTGCGCTTGGTGACAACAGTGCGTCAACATTGCTCATCCAGTCGGTCCAGGCCGCAATCGTCTGGCGGTGATGCGTGATCGCGTCGATATAGTCAGCGCCGGAAATTTTCCGACCAGACTGCACGCGCTTGCGCACAAACTCACCGAACGGGCGCTCCACATCATCGATGTAGGCGCGGTGGATGGCATAGGCCTCGGAGGCAATAATCTGTCCGTTGCGCAGCATCATGTCGTTGAAATCAAACGGGAAGGGCTTTTCAATCACTTGAGCACCCAAGTCGACCAGCACGCGTCGGGTGTCGTCGAGCCTGTTGACCACATCCTGACCCAACACAATCGGATAGTGTTCGGGCGGAAACATCGCAATACGGAAACCCGCCAACGGCTTTGGACCCGCTGCAGGTGCTTTCCAGTGAAACATCGGACGGTTGCAGCTGGTGGGATCAAGCGGATCCTCGCCCGCCATCAAAGCAGTCAAGATCGCCGAGTCCTGCACATCGCGCGTCATCGGCCCAATCGAATCAAGGGTCCCGGACAAGGCCAGCGCACCATGCAAGCTAATCAGACCACGGGTGGTTTTCTGACCGGTGATACCGTTGAGTGCCGCGGGAATCCGGACCGAACCGCCCGTATCCGAACCTAGCGCAGCGGGTGCAAGAGCCGCTGCAACCGCCACGCCAGAACCGCTCGAAGATCCACCCGGCACGCGCTGTGTCTTGAGGTCCCAGGGGTTCCAAGGCGTGCCCATCACGGGGTTAGTGCCCCAGCCACCAAAGGCAAACTCGACCATGTGTACCTTACCCAAGGTCACCATGCCGGCGCGCATCAGGCGCTCGACAGCTGTACATGTGGTGGGGCTGCGACGATTAATCCAGTCCTGAGAACCCCCCGTCGTGATCTGCCCCTCGATTTCACATAAATCCTTGACCGCTAGGGGCAAACCATCGACTGGACTCAAGGTGTAGCCCGCAGCACGACGCAAGTCCGCAGCACGCGCTTGCTGTAGCGCGCTTTCTTCATTCACGCTCACGTAGGCATGAAGCTTGCCGTTGGCTTTTTGAATGCGGGTCAAGTACTCCCTTGTAATGTCTTCGGAGCTGTATTTTTTTTGCTGTAGGCCCTGGGCCAGCTGGGTGAGGGACGAAAAAGCGAGATCTGACATAGTGCGCTCCTAGAGATTTAAATTTAAGTGTTTTGCAAAAGAATAAGTCTGGCCGCTTTTTCCGCGATCATCATCGTGGGCGAATTGGTATTGCCAGAGGTGATGGTCGGCATGATCGAGGCGTCCGCCACACGAATCCCGGTTAATCCATGGACGCGCAACGCATCGTCCACAACCGCCATCGCATCGTGACCCATTTTGCACGTCCCAACGGGATGAAAAATCGTGGTGCCAATATCGCCCGCGGCTTGGGCAAGCGCCTCTTCTGTATCCTGCGCACCGTGCGTATCGATGGTGATGCCGGGTTTAATTTCCACAGGTTTAAACCGTGCCAATGCCGACTGTCCAACAATGCGACGTGTCAGCCTAATGCTATCCGCTGCGACATGTCGATCCTCCGCCGTTGATAAATAGTTACAAAGAATTTCAGGTGCCTGTGCGGTATCAGGCGACACAATATTGACATGGCCTCGACTGGTCGGACGCACGTTACAGATCGATGCGGTAAACGCAGGAAAATCATGCAGCGGCTCGCCGAAACGCTCGAGCGACAACGGCTGGACGTGGTACTCGACGTTGGCACGCGTCTGCTCAGGCCCAGACTTGGCAAATACACCTAGCTGAGAGGGTGCCATACTCATCGGACCGCGACGCGTCAACAGATACTCCAATCCTATCCGCGCCTTGCCGAGCCAAGAGTTGGCCAAGGTGTTGAGCGTACGCGCGCCCTCAATGCGATAAATCATGCGCAACTGAAGATGATCCTGCAAGTTTTGACCGATGCCAGGCAAGTCATGCACTAGCGGGACACCCAAAGGACCCAACACCTTTGCAGGACCAAGGCCCGAGGCTTGCAAAATTTGTGGCGTACCAATCGCACCGGCCGCCATCACGACCTCGCGACGCGCTTGGGCAACATGAACCTCGCCCTCACGGATGAATTCGACGCCCGTCACGCGCTTGCCTTGCATGGACAAACGTGTGGTGCGTGCGCCCGTCAGTACGGTCAAATTGCGACGGTGTTTGATCGGCCGCAAAAAAGCCTTGGACGTATTCCAGCGAAAACCGGCGCGCTGATTCACCTCGAAATAGCTACTGCCCTCGTTGTCACCGCGATTGAAATCTGGTGTCGGTGCGATCCCGGCCTGCGCCGCCGCATCCCGAAACGCATCGAGGATCTCCCAGGACAAGCGAGCGGGCTCCACCCGCCACTCGCCACCAGCGCCATGAAAAGGGCTCGCGCCGGCGTGATGGTCTTGCATGCCTTTAAACAAAGGCAAAACATCGTTCCAACCCCAACCCGTATTGCCCAGCGCAGCCCAACCGTCGTAGTCCGCGCTCTGACCACGCATATAAATCATGCCGTTAATCGATGAGCAACCGCCCAACACACGACCGCGTGGATAACCGAGCTCACGCCCATTGAGCCCAGGATCGGCTTTGGTGCGATAACACCAGTCCGTGCGGGGATTACCGATGCAGTACAAATACCCGACGGGGATATGAATCCAGTGCCAGTTGTCCGGCCCGCCCGCTTCGAGTAACAACACACGATTGTTTGGATCGGCAGAAAGACGATTAGCTAATAGACACCCAGCAGAACCTGCGCCAACGATGACGTAATCGAACTCAAGATGATGTGTTGTTGTGCTCATCGAATACCAAAAACCGAATCGAGATAAATATGGCACAGCGTCTCCATGCCGCTTTGATCTTTTACATCAAAGCGCGCTGCAATGGGGCTGTCAACGTCCCAAACTCCGATCAAACGACCTTGGTGGACCAGGGGCACTACGATTTCTGAGCGCGAAGCCGCATCGCAAGCGATATGCCCGGGAAATGCATGCACATCTGGTACTAGCTGCGTCTGACGCGTAGTCGCTGCGGCACCGCACACACCACGCTCGAGCTGGATACGTAAACAAGCCGGCTTTCCCTGAAACGGTCCAAGCACAAGCTCGGTGCCATCGAAAAAATAAAACCCTGCCCAATTGAGGTCTGGCAGGGCGTGCATGACTAACGCAGATAAATTTGCAGCATTGGCGATCCGGTCCGACTCCCCCTCCATCAACACCCGCGCCTGTTGGGCAAGCTGCTGATATTGCTCGTTTTTAGACAAATGCGTGAGTGAGGGGGCATCGAACATGGTCGTTTCGCTAAAAGGAGAATCGTGTACCGATTTTAGCCAGCTTGAATCTGTAGACAGGGGTGAGACCTCACGCCATAATGTGGAACACTAGCTCATATATTGAACTGTGATCATTACACCTTATGAATACCGCCTCACCCGCCAATAAATCAGGCACCCAAGTGGTCCAACGCGTCGCAGCCCTTATGCGTGGTGTGTCCGCACGCAATCGCGTTGGTGCCCGACTCATCGATCTCTGCACGGAAATCAACATCGAGCGCCCGACTGCGCACAGGATCTTGCAAGGCTTGGTGTCTGAAGGGCTGATCCGTCAGGACGAGTCCACTAAGCGGTATTTCCTGGGTAATGTGATCTACGAGATGGGCTTAGCCGCCAGTCCTCGCACCAATATGCGAGATCTTTGTCACTCGCATTTACAACAAATCGCGCAATCCACGGGCGATACCGTCTTTTTGACCATCCGCGCGGGGTTTGACGGCGTATGCATCGATCGCGCCGAGGGCGCGTTTCCAATCAAAGTCTTTGTCCTCGAGGTCGGCCGTCGTCGCCCCATTAATATTGGTGGCGGTGCCATTGCGATCCTGAGCTTTCTGGATGACAACGAGATCGAGCGCATTCTCAAAATCAACAAAGACCGTTGCGTGGAAAAGTTTGCCAATTATTCCGAGGCCGAGGTCCGCAAAAACATCGTGCGCGCGCGCGGCCGCGGCTACGTCGTCAGCGACGTCGTCGAGTTGCCCGGCGTACGCACCATCGCCGTCCCCATCTTCGACAAAAACAACCATCCCGTCGCCGCGATCAGTGTTTCAACATTGAGCACCCGCTTGGACAAAGATCGCACAGAACTTGTCCTTGATTGTCTCAACGAAGCCATCGCACAGATTCAACCAAACTTGTTAAATATTGAAACAGAGAATTGATACCAATTGGTGAGGCGCGCTGCCTCGCCTAAAATGTAAGGTTGATAACGATTTGACTTTAGGGCTGCAAAGAATGCCGATACCTCTTGATCTGTCTGCCTTAACGAACGCTGTCAATCGACTAGATGCGGGTTTGACCCGTCATTTTTCCGAGCCACTCGACTCGCAATTGCGAGACGGCCTCGTTCAGCGCTTTGAGTTCACCTACGAGATCAGTCACAAAATGCTCAAACGCTACCTCGAGATGCGGTCAGCCGACCCAAGTCAATTCGATGTTACGCCATTTGCAGATTTAATTCGTACGGCCAACGAACAAGGACTGCTTAAAGGCGACTGGAACGATTGGCGCGTTTACAGAGAAATGCGCAGTAAAGCAAGCCATACCTATGATGAAACGATCGCCGTCCAAGTCGTGAAAAGCATTCCAGGTTTTTTAGATGAAGCCAAAGCCCTGCTAAAGTCCCTTCAGGAGCGTATCGCATGATCTCCCACTCAGCCCTTGCGATGACCGCAGAGGAGCTAAGCCTTCTTCAAAGCATTTTGAAGAGATATGCCCCGGACTTTAAAGTGTGGGCTTTTGGCTCCAGAGTGACGGAAACTTACAAACCCTACTCAGACCTCGATCTGGCTTTAGTGGGAGATAAACCGATTTCTATCGAAATGCGTGCGGCGCTCAGTGAGGCGCTTTCAAACTCTGCGCTCCCTTATAAAGTTGATATCGTAGACTGGGCATCCACCTCAGAGGCATTTCAACAGCTTATTGAAAAACAAAAACTCGTCATTCAACTTTAATTCTGTTTAACCTTAGGGTCTGCTCTCAAGCCACGCCAATAGCCCTTTAGCCGTCACTTGCCCCGATGCCATGACGCCGTTTAACAAGTAACCCCCTGTCGGCGCTTCCCAGTCCAGCATCTCACCAGCACAAAACACGCCAGGCAGATTTTTCAACATGCCGTGCGCAGTCAGCCCCTCGAACTGGACACCCCCTGCTGTACTAATTGCTTCATCAATTGGACGACATGCACTCAACACAATCGGCAGATTTTTAATTCCGTACGCGAGCTTTTGCGGATCATTAAACACCTCTGCCGACAAACGCTCACGCAAGAGCGCCGCACGCACACCCTGCAAGCCAAGTCGTGTGCGTAAATGCGAAGACATTGAACGCGTGCCGCGTGCGCGCGACACTTCGTCCAATACGCGCTGAGGACTATGGTCTGGCAATAAATCTAACGACAAGGTTGCCTTGCCGCGCGTCAAAATCCTATCGCGTAGCGCGGCCGACAAGGCATAAATCGCGCCACCCTCAAGTCCGTGCTGCGTCACCATACATTCACCACGCAAAGGTGCAGCCTTGCTGCCCTCAATGCGAAACTGTGCAGGCTTAATCGGCTCGCCCGCACACTTTTCCAGAAAATGCGTGGACCACTTTGTCTCAAAACCACCATTGCTCGGCAACAAGGGGCTCAACGGTACGCCCCGCTCTTTGAGCCAGGGCCACCAAGCACCATCGGAGCCAAGCCTGGACCAGCTCCCACCCCCAAGCGCCAAGACCGTGGCATCAGGCGCGATCGTGATCTCGCCCTTGGGTGTATCGAATCGCAACTGCTGCGTATTGTCCCAACCCAGCCAACGATGACGCATCAAAAACTGCACACCCTCGATACGCAAGCGATGCATCCAGGCGCGCAATAAAGGCGCGGCCTTCATTTCGTCGGGAAACACTCGTCCCGACGAACCCACGAAAGTTTCAATGCCAAGTGCATGAACCCAGGAGCGCAAGGCCTCGGCATCAAACTGCTCAAGCATGCGTCCCATTTCAGGCGCACGGGCACCATAGCGGGTAACAAATTGATCGGAGGGTTCGGAGTGGGTGATGTTGAGCCCACCCCGTCCCGCCATCAGGAACTTGCGGCCTACTGAAGGCTTTGCCTCATAGACCCGCACTGTCATGCCCTCTCGAACCAGCGTTTCCGCAGCCATTAAACCTGCGGGACCTGCTCCGATGACGGCAATGACAAAACTCTTTTTTGACATTACTTTTTAGCCGCAGACACAATGACCTCGACCAGCAAGTCTGGTGCGGCCAGTTTGACTTCGCCTGTTGCGCGAGTCGGTAATGCGTTTTTAGGCGCCCACTCGGCCCACACTGAGTTCATGCCCTCAAAGTCCTTAGTGATGTCTTTTAACCAAATCTGAACAGTCAGCAGATGATGTTTGTCTGTCCCAGCACTCGCCAGATGACCATCAATTTTTGCGAATACGTCGCGCGTCTGCGCCACAACGTCACCTTTAACACTCGAGGTAATGCCTGCGACATACACGGTGTCACCATGCACTACAACACGGCTCAAACGCTCGTTAGAATCAATGCGAGTAATTGCACCCATGGTTATTCTCCTGATTAATTAAAAATAAAGACAAAGTAAAAGCTAAAAGTCAGTGTAGCTGTAATATTTACTCAAATATTTACGCACAGTTAAATCGAGACAACAATGCGCCCCAATGATCCTGCCCGGCTCGCCAAACTCCTCAATCCTCAATCCGTCGCCGTCATCGGCGCCTCCGACGATCCCTCACGGATTGGCGGCAGACCCATCGCCTTCATGCGCGGCCAGGGCTATCAGGGTAAGATTTTTCCCGTCAATCCCAACCGAACGACGGTGCAAGGCCTCACGGCCTACCCCAATGTCGCAGCGCTACCCGAAACGCCCGATGTCGCCATCGTGATCGTCCCGGCCTCGGCGGCACTCGAGTCAGTCATCGCACTCGCGGCGCGCGGTTGCGCAGCGGCCATTTTATTTACCGCTGGTTTTGCCGAAACCGGTCCAGAGGGCGCACTTGAACAGCAAAAATTAGTCGATGCCGCGCACAAGTACGGCATGCGCCTGATTGGTCCCAACTCGCTTGGTGTCATCAATCCGTGCAATCATTTTTATGGCACGTTTGCAACGGGCTGTGAGTTGGCCTTTCCTAAAGCGGGTAGCGTGGCAATCATTAGTCAATCTGGTGCGTATGGTGCCCATTTGATGGCCGTATCAACTGCCAACGATATCGGTCTCTCAGCCGTGATCTTGACCGGCAACGAAGCCGATCTGACAGTCGGCGATATGCTGCAAATGGTTGTCGAGGATCCCGCCACCAAAGTCATCATGCTTTACTCCGAAGGGATCAGAGAGCCTGCGGGCTTGCTCGCGGGCCTCGAGGCCGCACGTCGCGCACGCAAACCCGTGTTGATGATGAAAGTCGGTCGCAGCGCCGTGGGCAGTGCAGCTGCCCAGTCACATACTGCCTCGATCGCAGGGGACGATCGTGTCACAGACGCAGTGTTGAAGGAGTTTGGCGTTGTCCGGGTGCAAACGACCGAGCAAATGCTCGACATCGCCCGCCTCGCGACACGCGGCATTTACCCGGCCAACAATACACTCGGCGTCATTACCGTCAGCGGCGGTGCAGGGGTGATCATCTCGGATGCAGCAGATGCCATTGGCCTACCCATGCCTGAAATGCCTCAGGACTCCCAAGAGCGTTTACTCAAACTGCTTCCTTTTGCCGCCCCCCGCAACCCCGTCGATGTCACGGCACAATTTCTGAATGAAATGTCGTTGATCAGCACCTTTACCAATGCGCTGATCGCCGAAGGCAAGTACACCTCTATCCTTGGGTTCTTTACTTACACGGGCGGTGCAGCGAGTGTCGCACCGCGCCTGCGTGAACAACTCAAGATCGCACGCAGCAAACATCCCGACTGTATCTTTGTGTTGTCGCTGATGGCCTCTCGCGAACAGATTCGCGAATACGAAAGTGATGGCTTTATTGTGTTTGAAGACCCTTCGCGCGCCGTCGTGGCGATCGAAGCCATGGGACAGTTTGGTCGCGCTTTTGCTAAACAATCTGGTTTACCCTCACCCAAACTGACGCCTATCACTTTGCCATCTCACAATCCCTCGGAGGCGCAAGCCAAACAGCTACTCGCACATGCTGGCATCGCCTCCGCCCCCGAAGAGGTTTGCGTTGAAACCGAAGCTGCTGTGATTGCTGCAAAAAAGATCGGCTTTCCTGTTGTCATGAAAATCGTCTCGTCCGACATCCTGCACAAATCAGAAATCGGCGGTGTCCTGCTCAACATTAATGATGAAGCAGGTGTGCGTGAGGGTTTTGCACTGTTGATACAGCGTGGCAAAACCGCTGCGCCACACGCACGACTGGATGGTGTGCTTGTCGCCAAACAACTCAATGGCGGCGTCGAATGCATCCTGGGCATTCATCAAGACCCCGTATTCGGTCCGGTTGCGATGTTTGGGCTTGGTGGGATTTTTGTTGAAATCCTGCAAGACGTCGTGCTGCATCGCTGTCCTTTTGGACCCGATGTCGCCGAGAAAATGATTCGCTCGATCAAAGGCGCACCTTTACTGTTAGGTGCGCGCAGACTTCCCGTGGCAGATATCAAAGCACTCGCCGAGATGCTCTCCCAACTCTCGGCCTTTGCCATAGCCGCTGGCCCACGCCTGCAATCCATCGACCTCAACCCTGTCCTCGCGATGCCGCAAGGCCAGGGTGCCTATGCCGTTGATGCCGTGATTGAAGTAAAAGAATAAGGCTTACTTCGCCTTAGGCACTTTACCCGTCATCGGCGGCATCAAAAAGTCAAAGTCGACGCCTTTGTCCGCCTGGGTGACGGTCTCGAGGAACAGCTTGCGATAGCCACGCTGTGCGGTCGGGATCACGACAGGCTTGGCCGCGCGACGCTTGGCAAGCTCTTCGTCGCTGACCAGCAATGCCAGCTCACGATTTGCAACACTCAATCGGATACGGTCACCGTTTTGCACATAGGCCAACGGTCCGCCAATCGCAGACTCTGGCGTGACGTGCAACACGATCGTGCCAAAGGCTGTGCCGCTCATGCGACCATCGGAGATCCGCACGATATCCTTGACGCCTGCTTTAGCCAGCTTTTTAGGAATCGGCATATAACCGGCCTCGGGCATCGTGGCACCTTTGGGACCAATATGCTTGAGTACCAAAATATCCTCTGCGGTCACATCCAGATCCGGCAAGTCAATTCGGTTTGCCATGTCTTCGAGGTTTTCAAACACCACTGCACGACCCTCGTGCTCCATCAGTTTGGGATCTGCCGCCGACTGCTTGATAATCGCTCCGCCTGGCGCGAGATTGCCCTGCAACACCGCGATACCACCTTGTGGGTAGATGGGATTGCTCGCGGTACGCACCACGTCTTGTTTGAAACCAGGACCTGCGGCTTCGATTTCCTCACCAAGCGTGCGCCCGGTCACGGTCATCGCATCCAGGTGTAGCAACGGCTTGAGCTCACGCAACAATGTCGCCATGCCGCCCGCATGGTGGAAGTCTTCCATGTAGTGCTGACCCGAGGGTTTTAGATCCAGCAACACAGGCGTGTCACGACCCATACGATCGAGTGCCTTGAGATCCATTTCCAAGCCCATCCGACCCGCGATCGCGGTCAGATGGATGATGCCATTGGTTGAGCCACCAATCGCAAGCAACACGCGCATGGCGTTTTCAAAAGCTTTTTCTGTCAGGACCTTGTCGATCGTCAAACGCTTGCGTGCGATCTCAACGGCCAACGCTCCACTGCGCTCGGCCACACGAATACGATCTGCGGTGACCGCCGGTGGTGAAGCACCGCCCGGTACGGTCATACCAAGGGCCTCAGCGATACAAGCCATGGTGCTGGCCGTCCCCATCACTGAACACGTTCCTACGCTCGCCACGAGCTGGCTATTTACGTCCGCGATTTCTTCGGCGTCGATTTCCTCGGCGCGGAACTTACCCCAATAGCGACGGCAATCCGTACAGGCGCCCACGCGCTCGCCGCGATGCGAACCGGTCAGCATCGAACCCGTAATCAACTGCACCGCAGGCAAGCCTGCAGAGGCCGCACCCATCAATTGGGCAGGGACTGTTTTGTCACAGCCACCGATCAATACCACCGCATCCATCGGCTGGGCGCGCAACAACTCCTCTGTGTCCATCGACATCAGGTTGCGCAAATACATACTGGTGGGATTGGAAAAACTCTCGTGAATCGAGATCGTCGGAAAATCCATCGGCAAGCCACCGGCCAGCATCACACCGCGTTTGACGGCCTCAATTAGCTGAGGCGCGTTGCCATGACAGGGGTTGTACGCGCTCCCCGTGTTGGTGATGCCAACGACGGGACGCTCAAGTGCTGAGTCGGTATAGCCCGCACCCTTAATGAACGCTTTACGCAAAAACAAAGAAAAGCCACGGTCGCCATAGTTCGCCAGGCCTTTGGACATTCCTTCGCTACTCGCGGCGGGATTAAGCGAATGGCCTTTGTTTTCTTTGTTCTTGTCGTCTGACATAGATCACACCTGAAATGAAATGGATGAAATGATTAAATCAAAATAACCGCATTAAATTGACAGCACTCAGTGAATTAAATCAAAGTGTACCGGGATAAATACCACCGTCCAGCACAAGGTTTTGACCCGTCATAAAACCGGAACTCGCGCTACACAAAAACGCACAGGCCTGGCCAAACTCAGCCGTCGTGCCAAAGCGCTTAGCAGGAACCACCGCCATACGTGCTGTCAAAATCTCATCGACCGTCTGACCACTATCTTTGGCGCGTGCTGCCGCAGTTTGCAAAATACGATCCGTCGCAAAAGGACCTGGCAAGAGATTATTAATCGTCACGTTATGCGAAATAATCTGACGTGCCAGACCCGCCACAAAACCAGTCAACCCAGCACGTGCACCATTGGACATCCCAAGACTTTCGATCGGATGCTTGACCGAGGCCGAGGTGATGTTAACGATGCGACCAAACTTGCGCGCGATCATCTTGTCGACCGTCGCACGAATCAGCTCGATCGGGGTCAACATATTGGCGTCCACCGCGGCGATCCAGTCTTCACGGCTCCAGTCACGAAAATCGCCAGGCTTGGGTCCTCCAGCGTTGGTCACGAGAATATCGGGATCCGGACAGATCGCCAAGACTTTGGCACGACCCTCGGGTGTCGTAATGTCGGTGGCAACGGTTGTTACCTTGACGCCCGTCTCGGCACGAATCGCCGCAGCCGCAGCCTCAAGTGCCTCTTGACCTCTCGCGAGCATCACAAGCTCGACGCCCTCGCGCGCGAGTTGTTGAGCACAGCCCAAACCCAAACCCTTGCTTGATGCACATACGATTGCACGACGACCACGAATGCCTAAGTCCATTTTTTTCTCCTGGGATTTTATTTTGTGTGGGTGATACAGCAGCTTAATTCAAAAGAGGTGAGCGAGTTTGGTCATCGCGCTCATGATTGCAAGAATGACTGTGCATAAAAACGGCGATACAACCCTAAAGCTGCATCGCCGAACCCGTACTATCTATCACCCTAAAACAAGAACTAACAATACCCATTAAAAAGGAATGTCGTCATCCATATCCGTCAGATTAGCGCCACTCGCCGCAGGAGCCGCTGGGCGCTGCGCCTGAGCTGCACGAGCTGCTGGACGAGGCGCGCTTTCGCCACCACCGCCGCCCATTGAGCCGCCGTCGCCTCCATCGCGGCCGCCGAGCATTTGCATCTGATCTGCCACAACCTCAGTCGTGTACTGATCGACGCCTTCTTTGTTTTGCCACTTGCGTGTTTTCAGACGGCCCTCAATGTACATAGGGCGGCCTTTTTTCATGTACTCACCCACCACCTCGGCCAGACGGTTGTAGAACACCACGCGGTGCCATTCCGTTTCTTCGCGGCGCTCACCCGTCGCCTTATCTTTCCAGCTGCTGGTGGTTGCAACCGACACATTACAAATGGCGCCGCCATCCGGGCTATAGCGGACTTCGGGGTCACGCCCAAGGTTGCCAACGATTATTACTTTATTGACCGATGCCATGCCGATCTCCGTTTTAAAAAATGTATTGATTCATTAGTGCCCGGTGGGGCTCGTTCCAGACGTCATCATCGCCTAACTGATCATTCAGCGCTAGACGCAAAACTACGCATTTCAGACAGTTTACGGCACGTTTTGATAGGCATGCCAGTCTGCGGCGACAAACCATTGTCGTAAAAAGTCTAAAAATGTCCGTACGCGGACAGGCAGGTTTTTTCGGCTGGGGAAAACCGCATAAATATCAACCCCTACGGGGCGAAACTGCGGCAAAACACTGACCAAACGGCTCTCTTGGAGATCCTGCATCACCATATAAGTAGGGTGCATGGAAATCCCGTGGCCGAGCAAGGCGGCATGGCGCAACGGTTCGCCATAATTGGCCCGAATCGACCCATGCACGCGGACCGCCGTTTTTCCGATCGTCTCTTTTCCTTGTGCTTCGCCCATAAACGTCCAGATATTCGTGGGTGACTTCAGGGCATGCACCATGCATTCATGTTTGGCAAGATCCGCGATCGTCTGCGGCATCCCACGGCGGTTTAGATAATCAGGCGAAGCAACCAGCAGCTGTGGTACCACCGCAAGGCGCTGCGCCACCTGTGAGGTGTCCTTGAGCGAGGTCGCAATCCGCACCGACATATCCAGCCCTTCGGCAACCAGGTTGGTCCGTCCATCATCCAGATATAGCACCACCTGGATGTCGGGATGCACTGAGGAAAATGCCGTAATGATTGGGACTAAATGAAACGCACCGAACGAGGGCGGCGCCCCGAGCCTGAGCATGCCCTTGGGCTCTTTGACGGACTGGCGAACAGCGGCATCGATGTTTTCGACCCGGTCAAGCAGCTCACGACCGTTCTCAAGCAAGGATAGTCCGGACTCGGTCAGGCTCACGCTTTTGGTTGTTCGGGTCAGAAGCTGGACACCCAAGGACTGTTCGAGCCAGGCGATATGCTTGGTCACGTTGCCTTTGGCCATGCCAAGGCGCTGGGCTGCGCCCGAAAAGCTCAGGCCCTGTGCCACCTCGATAAAAACCTCGATCGCTCTGAGTTTATCCATAATCACTGAGATTGTACGATGATTGTTTCCATTCTGAGAACACTTATTTCACAATTCAACGCTATTGCGCGCAGCGCTAAACCGCTAGACTCATGTAAGTTAAATCATAAAAATGGGAATCCATCATGCAAGTGACACCTAGTGGACAAGGCCTCGGCGCGCGCGTTGAGGGGTTTGATATTTCCCAGCCTCTTTCGCACGAACATTACAAAAAAATCGAAGGTCTTTTAGGTCAATATGGTGTTTTGTGTTTCAAAAAGCAGAACCTGACAGGCCAACAGCTCAAAGAATTCAGCAGCAAGTTTGGCACCCTAGAGGTCAACGTCGCCAATATGTATCAGGAACCCGGTCATCCCGAGGTGATGATTCTGTCCAATAAAAAAGTCGACGGTAAGCCGATCGGACTCGGCGATGCGGGACAAGACTGGCACACGGATATGTCCTATAGCAAGATGATCGCCTTTACCAATGTGTTGTATGGCCTTGAAATCCCGCATCGCGATGGTCAGCCGCTAGGCGGTACTGAATTTTCAAATATGCGCGCGGCCTATCTCAACCTGCCCGAAGAGCTCAAGAAAAAGCTTGATGGCATGACGGTGCTGCATGATTTCAACAAGTTTTGGGAAAACATGCGCAAGCAACCAGGCTGCACCCGTCCTCCGTTGACGGAGGCGCAACTCAAAGCCAAACCGCCTGTCTCGCACCCGATCTTTTTGACGCATCCGATTACAGGCGAAAAGATTTTGTATGCCAACCCAGGTTATTCGATCCAGATTAATGAGTTGCCAAAACAAGAGAGCGACGAGATTCTGGAGTTTTTATTCGCGCATCAGTTGCAACCACAGTTTCGATATCAGCACCGCTGGACGGCGGGGGACGTGCTGATGTGGGACAACATGGGCACGATCCACAATGCTGTTGCCGATTATGGTCCTGATGAGTACCGCTTTATCAAGCGTTGCCAAGTCATGGCGGATCGGTATTTTCCCTTGGCAGCGTAGCGCGACGGCTGAGCGGACTGTTAAGCTCACCTCACTATTTCATATCAGGAAGACAAATGAAAAAATTAATCCTTGGCGCCTGCCTTGCGCTCACCACAGCATTGCCTCTGACAAGCGCGGCACAGGGCGCCACCTATCCCAATCAAACCGTCAAAATGCTGATCGGGTTTGCCGCAGGCGGCCCTACCGACGTGATCGGCCGCCTTTTGGCCCAACACATGACGACGGATCTGGGCCAGTCGGTTGTGGTGGAAAACCGCACCGGTGCCAACTCCCTGATCGCCACGCGCGAAGTCGCCAAGGCCAAGCCTGACGGGTATACCGTGTTGTTCGCTTCGCTCTCGCACAACGTCAACAAACTCTTGTTGGGTGACAAGTCTGATTACGATCCACTCAAAAGCTTTGCGCCTATTTCATTGGTCGCCAACTTGCCCTTGGTCATCGTGACCGCGTACGACTCGCCATACAAAAATCTCAAAGACTTGCTCGACAAGGCTAAAAGTGCTCCGGAGGCCATCAGCTACGGTTCTGCTGGCAATGGTGGCTCGGCTCACCTCGCAGGGGCAATGATGGGCACCATGGCAAATGTCAAAATGACCCATGTCCCGTTTCGTGGCAATGCACCTGCACTGACCGAGGTGATGTCAGGCCGCGTGTCCTTCATGTTCTACCCAATGGTCGGCATCGCAGGTCATGTTGAAAGCAAGCGGATCCGTGTTTTAGCGGTTGGCTCTTCACAGCCCATGCCTGAGTTCCCAGGCGTGCCCACCATGAACGCCTCTGGCTTTCCAGGCTTTGAACAAACAGCGCCTTGGATTGGCATGTTGGCGCCAGCCGGCACCCCACAGCCTATTGTCGACAAGCTGAACGCTTCGATCAAAAAAGCCATGGCCAACCCTGAAGTGATTAAGCGCATGAAAGACTTAGGCGCCCAACCCGTTGGTGACACGCCCGCTGAGTTCCGTCAGTTTCTGGTCAAGGACATGGAGCGCTGGGATCGTGTGATTAAGGCTTCTGGCATCAAAGCTGATTAAATGGTGATCAACTCCGCACAGCTGCCTGTGCGGAGCTATTTAGTGCTTCTGTCCCAGCGGCTTTAAACCCCAAGTCACCATAAGCCATAACGCCGCGAGTCCACAGGACGCCCAAAAAACGCTGCTTGTGCCGCTCAAAACGGCGAGTGCGCCGCCCAACATACCGCCTAAAAACAAACCTGCGGCCTGGGAGGTATTGTAGAGGCCAAGGGCCAAGCCCTTGAGCTCAGGGGGCGCGACGCGTGAAACGAGCGAAGGTTGTAGGGCCTCGAGCACGTTGAACATGACAAAAAATCCAGTGAGTCCGAAGGCCAACAAATAAAAATTGTGACTCGCCCAAGGCAAAAAGGCACAGACAACTACCAAGCCTGCAACGGCCATCCGCAACATAGCTCGATGGGCACGCCGCTTTTCTGCAACGAATATCGCGGGCACCATGAACACAAAGGAGCCAAAAATAACGGGTAAATACACCTTCCAAAGCTCTGCAGCGTCCAGATTTCCCAATTTGAGGAACAGCGGCGGAATCACCACAAACATCGCGATCTGGATCAGGTGAAGGCAAAACACACCAAAATTGAGTCTCAACAAATCTGTGTGAGTAAGCACTTGCATCGGACGGGCAGGATGCAAAGGTTTGGGTGTCGGTGCCACAACGGGTACGACAAAACGAGCGACCGCGAGGCAAACCACGCCCAACAGGGCGATTGTCCAGAACAAACCCGCCAATCCGGTCGCACCCACAATCAAGGGCGCGATCACCAAGGACAAGGCAAAGGACAAACCAATCGACCCGCCCACCATGGCCATAGCACGGGTACGGACCTCAGGTCGGGTCGCATCCGCGAGCCAAGCCGTCACGGCCGCAGAAATGGCGCCAGAACCCTGAATCGCCCGACCGATCGTGACCCAGAAAATATCGTCTGACAAGGCACAAACCACACTACCGGCGACAAACAGGCACAGCCCGGCTAGCACCACCGGACGACGCCCCCAACGGTCCGAGGCCAGACCAAAAGGGATTTGCATGAATGCCTGCGTCAAACCATACATCCCCAAGGCCACACCGATCCACAAGGGATCATGGCCCCCCTTAAGCCCCTGTGCCGCCACAGCAAACACGGGCAACAGCAGAAACAAGCCGAGCATCCGCGCGGCAAACAAGCTGGCTAAGGCCATGCTGGCACGGCGTTCGGTCGGGCTCAGAGATAAAGGCGTCGGTTCGGACATCAAAGACTTGAATCAGAGTGAAGGGCTATCCGGCGATTGTTGCGCCAGCACGGTATAGTACCAAGTTGGCTTTCAAAAACGTGTCATGGACGAAATTCGAATCCGGGGTGCACGCACCCACAATCTCAAAAACGTGTCTCTGGACCTGCCCAGGCACAAACTCGTGGTCGTCACGGGACTGTCCGGCTCGGGCAAATCCTCGCTCGCCTTCGATACTTTGTACGCCGAAGGACAGCGTCGCTACGTCGAAAGTCTCTCGGCGTACGCCAGGCAGTTTTTGCAGTTGATGGATAAACCGGATGTGGACCTGATTGAGGGCCTATCGCCGGCGATTTCAATCGAGCAAAAAGCTGCGGGCCATAATCCGCGCTCAACGGTTGGCACCATTACCGAGATTCATGACTACCTGCGTCTGTTGTATGCACGTGTCGGCACCCCCTATTGCCCTTCACATGGTTTACCGCTCGCCGCACAAAGCGTAAGCCAAATGGTTGATAGCGTGCTGAACTGGCCTGCCGAGCGCAGGCTGGCGATCCTAGCTCCAATCGCACGCACACGCAAAGGCAGTTTTGAGGATGAGTGCGCGAGTCTGCAGGCACAAGGCTTTGTCCGCGTGCGTGTAGATGGAGAAATGGTTGACCTCGACAGCATGCCCGAGCTCAATAAAAACGAAAAACATGACATTGACGTTGTCATTGATCGTCTGCGCATCAAACCAGAGAGCAAGCAACGTCTAGCCGAGAGCTTTGAAACCGCGCTGACCTTGGCGCAAGGCCGTGTCGTGGCTCTTGACATGGACACCAACGAGGAGCATCTTTTTTCCAGTCGCTACGCGTGTCCGGTTTGCAGCCATAGCCTGCCCGAACTTGAGCCACGACTATTCAGTTTTAATAACCCGGTCGGCGCTTGTCCAAGCTGCGACGGTCTCGGTCATGTGGGCTTTTTTGATCCCAAGCGTGTGGTGGCCTTTCCCGAGCTCAGTCTCGGTTCAGGCGCGATCCGCGGGTGGGATAAACGCAACGCCTTTACTTTCTCTATGTTGTCGAGTCTGTCGACACACTATGAATTCGATATCGAAGCCACCTGGGAAAGTCTTTCCGAAGACATCCGTCAGATCGTGCTGTCCGGCTCCGGCACGGTTGAGATTCCATTTTTTTACTTAAATGAAAACGGTCGTAGCACCGTCAAGCGCCACGCGTTCGAAGGCGTGATTCCCAATCTCGAGCGTCGCTGGAAAGAAACCGACTCCTCCGCCGTCCGCGAAGAGCTCGGCAAATATCGCGCTGTTCAAACCTGTCCGGTTTGTCATGGTTCGCGCCTGCGCGCCGAAGCTCGACATGTCAGGATTGGTGACGAACGCATTGCGCCTCCTCAACCATTGCTCGATACGCCTGAGGGTCGTAACTGGCAAGAGCAAGGCCTCGCCATTTACGAGGTTGAGGCTCAACCGCTCTCAGCCTGCCTGAAATGGTTTCAAGACCTCAAACTGACCGGTGCACGTGCAGAAATCGCACAGCGTATTGTCCGAGAGATCGAAGCGCGTTTAAGCTTTCTTAACAACGTTGGCCTGAACTATCTCTCTCTGGATCGCAGCGCCGACACGATCTCCGGTGGAGAAGCGCAGCGTATCCGTTTAGCCAGCCAGATTGGCTCTGGACTGACCGGCGTGATGTATGTCTTGGACGAACCCTCGATTGGTCTGCATCAACGTGACAATGACCGCCTGATCGCCACGCTGCATCATCTGCGCGACTTGGGTAATAGCGTCATCGTTGTCGAACACGATGAAGACATGATTCGCCAAGCTGACTGGGTTGTCGATATGGGGCCGGGCGCTGGCGAGCACGGCGGTCAAATTGTTGCACAAGGCACCCCCGCGCAGATCGAGCAAAATCCTAACTCGCTCACGGGCCAGTATATGAGCGGGGGACAAAAGATCGCCGTGCCTAAACGTCGCCCACTCGACCCAGAACAAAAGTGGCTTGAGCTAACGGGCTGCACTGGCAATAACCTCAATTCTGTTGATCTACGTATTCCTGCGGGCAAATTTGTCTGCATCTCCGGAGTTTCCGGCTCGGGAAAGTCCACTCTGATCAATGACACGCTTGCCATCGTAATGTCTCGTGCCTTGCATCATGCACAATCCGAACCAGCGCCCTACACAGGTCTAAATGGTCTAGAGCATTTCGACAAAATCATTAGTGTCGACCAGAGTCCCATCGGGCGCACGCCACGTAGTAACCCGGCAACCTATACCGGTATGTTCACACCGATTCGAGAGTTGTTCGCCGGCGTCCCCGAATCACGCACGCGCGGTTACGATCCTGGACGTTTTAGTTTTAACGTCAAGGGAGGTCGCTGTGAAGCCTGTCAGGGCGATGGCGTGGTCAAGGTGGAAATGCATTTCCTGCCCGACATGTATGTGCCCTGCGATGTTTGCATGGGCAAGCGCTACAACCGTGAAACACTTGAAATCCGCTATCGTGGCCGTAATATCCACGAGGTACTCGAACTCACCGTCGAACAAGCACTGGCGTATTTCGAAGCGGTCCCAGCCGTAGCGCGTAAATTACAAACCTTGATGGATGTGGGCCTTTCCTATTTGCGTCTAGGACAAAGTGCCACTACGCTTTCGGGTGGCGAGGCGCAACGCGTCAAGCTCTCTCTGGAACTCTCCAAACGCAGCACCGGTCAAACACTTTACATCTTGGACGAGCCCACTACGGGTCTGCATTTTCACGATATCGCCTTGCTCTTACGCGTACTGAATCAGCTGGTCGAGGCAGGCAACACCGTAGTGGTGATCGAACATAATCTTGATGTGATCAAAACTGCCGACTGGGTGGTCGATATGGGACCTGAGGGAGGCAATGGCGGTGGACATATTGTGGCGCAAGGCACGCCCGAAGCGATCGCTGCAAGTACAGCGAGTCACACCGGACGCTACCTCGGCAAGGTGTTGTCGCGAAATAAAACGGCTTAAGGTAAGCCGAGTAAACGCAACGGTACTGCGGCGCTAGACGGACATACCCCGGACTCTATGAGTGGTAGTGTCGATTCGCACATATGCGTGTCGGAAAAACGATCGACGGAATAAGGGCGTCCGATATCCGCCTCAGTACCAGGCGTGAGCTTGCCATCCCAGTAACCCCAGGCTACGTTGAGCGATGTAGACTGACGGCAACCGCCTTGCGTCTGCGCATCGCAGGCATTAAATAAGGCCGTCAGTGCCTGGCCTGGCGAGGGATGTCCACACACAGCGGCTTGTGTCTGCAAGACGCCGCCGCCCTGGACTGTACCTTGTGATGAAACAACCGTCGCGAGCCAGCCAGGGGAACAGTAGTTGTCAAAAGACACTTTAGGTGCAAGGCTCGCGCTGGTCGACAAGAAGTAGGACTGTACCTGGCTGGGCACCTCCCGGCCAGTTCGCGTATCTGCAAAACCCATCGCGCATTGGTCACGTACGCCCATGGCATTGGCCTGACACACTTGAACGAGTGCCAACTGATGCTCGCCTTCTTGCGCCTGTACACCCGCCACGACAGCACTCGCCGTGGTGGGTTCCTGTGCTGACGCGGTCGTCCATGAAGGCGCTTGCGACTGTGCTGCGGGCTGCGCCGATTGGGGTGTGGCAGCACCTGCACCGGTATCAAAGTTTGTCGTCGGGGGCGCTACTGGAATCGCAACAGGCGCGGCAGGTGCGCTATCGCGATCGACCGTTCGAATCGGTGCAGCAGCCTGTTGTGTGCAAGCGCTCAGCACGCCCATGCTCACGATACTCAATGCCAACACAAATTTGCGGATGGTTGTCATTACGTTCTCCCAGATACTAGTCAAACTGATTGCCCATCCGAAATAGCCGGTGGTGCTCGCGAATCGCATAACGATCCGTCATTCCTGCAATGTAATCGGCGATCGCGCGCGCCTGTGCGGCAGCATTTTCATGTCGATAGTCGGGTGGTAATAAACGAGGCTCATGCACGAAGGCGTCAAAAAGCTCTCGCACAATTCGTCGCGCCTTATTTGTCATCCTCATCACCTTGTAATGACGATAAAGATTTTCAAATAAAAATTTTTTCAAGGCATCGGCCTCTGCGCGCAGTGTAGGGGAAAATGCGACCACCGGTCCGCAACGTCGGGCTGCATCCGCATCCGCAGGAGCAGCCGCGACAAGCTTAGTCTGAGTGGTCTGTGTGACATCGACGATCAATGTATTGATCATACTGCGAATCGTTTCAGCCACCACACGACGCTCATTCAAAGCGGGCCATTTATGCACCATCGCTGCGTAGTGGCGCGCGAAAATAGGCACCGTCTGTAACTGCTCGATGGTCAACAATCCGGAGCGCAGGCCATCATCGATATCATGATTGTTGTAGGCGATTTCATCGGCCAGATTCGCGAGTTGCGCTTCAAGCGAAGGTTGTGTGCGATCGATAAAACGCTGACCCACATCCCCTAACAAGCGCGCGTGTATCAGGGAACAATGCTTGAGCACGCCTTCGCGCGTTTCAAAACACAGGTTTAAACCATTAAACGCTGCATAACGTTCCTCAAGCTCATCGATCACACGCAAGCTTTGGAGGTTGTGCTCAAAACCTCCGGCCTCTGGCGCAAATTCGCGCATGCACGCATTAAGTTCGTCCTGACCCGCATGACCAAAAGGCGTGTGCCCCAAATCGTGCGCGAGTGCGATGGCTTCGGTGAGGTCTTCGTTTAAACGCAAACTTCGCGCAAGCACCCGAGCAATCTGCGCGACCTCTAAGGAGTGCGTCAGCCGTGTGCGAAACAAATCGCCTTCGTGATTAATGAAGACCTGTGTTTTGTACTCAAGCCGTCTGAAGGCGCCGGCGTGGATAATCCGGTCACGATCGCGTTGAAACTCGCTTCGATTAGTAGGCGCAGGCTCTGCGTGCCGACGACCACGACTGGTCTCGGACCGCGAAGCGTAGATAGCGAGTTCGGACATCACGCACCCCTGTTCAAATGGTATTGCGCAAAATCACACGCTCCACCAGCTCAGCCGGTGCGCCGCGACGAACGGCCTCGCCAATTTTAGGCATCAAAACAAACGTAATTTCACCCGCGCGGGTTTTTTTATCACCCCGCATCAGGGACATCCACTGTTCGACACCACCCAGTCGAGGGCCTATCGTCGGACAACCAATCTCCTCGACCAGTTTGCGTACGCGATCGACACCCGCTGTGGGAAATCCTAGTAATTCCGCAGATAAGTCCGCCGCCATAATGAGACCCGTACCAACTGCCTCGCCGTGGAGCAGCGCGCCATAACCAGAACCCGCCTCGATCGCGTGGCCAAAGGTATGGCCCAGATTCAAGATCTCTCGCAAGCCGCTTTCACGCTCGTCTTGCGACACCACCCAGGCCTTGAACTCACACGAGCGACGGATAGCCGTCGCTAATAAATCAGGATCGCGCTCACGCAAACCGACCGCGTTTGTCTCACACCATTCAAAAAAGGGCGCGTCCAAAATTAATCCGTACTTAATCACCTCGGCCAGACCTGCAGACATTTCGCGGTCAGGCAACGTTTTGAGGACGTCAGTGTCAATCTCAACTGCGATCGGTTGATAAAACGCACCGATCATATTTTTCCCATGCGGATGATTGACTGCAGTCTTACCACCTACCGAGGAGTCTACCTGTGACAATAAAGTCGTGGGGACTTGCACAAAGCGCACGCCACGCATGTAAACCGCTGCGGCAAACCCCGCCATATCGCCAATGACGCCGCCTCCGAGCGCGACAATCACGGTGCGCCGATCCAATTGCGCCCCCAACAGAGCATCAAAAATCTGATTGAGTGTTTCCCAAGTTTTATGCGCCTCACCATCCGGCAAAATAACCGGTACGATCCGCTTGCCTGTTTGTCCGAGTACCCGCATCACCTCATCACCGAGCAAAGCATGAATGACAGGGTTAGTCACAAGAGCAATGGAGGTCGCATCCGAGGGGATGGCCGCCGCGAGCGTCGCCAGACGTCCGGGGGCGATATTGATCGAATAGTGACCACTCGGGGTCGCGACCTTTACGGTTTCTAAGGTGTGCATGGTTTGTTCTCTTCTTTATGACTGGCGGCGAAGTCGGCGCGCATACTAGCAGAAGAATTGCCGGGACGACTTTGAGCGCTGCGATCAATCGCCTTGTCGACCTGCCTGAGTCTCTCGACAATCTGAGCGACGAGGTGGTTGACGGAGGTCGTTCCCGTATCGACCACGATATCGGCCACGGATGCGTACAAAGGCTCCCGCATTTCAAGTAGCGCCCGTAAGGTCGCCTTAGGATCCGGGGTCGCAAGTAAAGGTCGATTACGGTCTCTGCTCGTGCGGCGATACAACTCCTCAATGCTCGCACGCAAATAAATCACAATGCCTCGGCTCTTTAGCGCTCGGCGGTTTTCCTCGGCCAACACAGCGCCGCCTCCGGTCGCCATCACCAAATTAGGCTGCACCGTGCAGTCATCAAGCACTTGGCATTCACGTTTACGGAACCCTTGCTCACCTTCGATCTCAAAGATCACAGGAATTCGAACGCCGCAACGCGCCTCAAGCTCGTGATCGAGATCGATAAACTCTCTGACCAACGCCCTGGCCAAGGCCCGACCGATAGTCGTCTTGCCAGCGCCCATCATTCCGACCAGAAAAATCGGGCTGTCATGGGTCAACGGACCTGCGCTTTGGGGCAGATCCTGCACCTCAGCAGAGGGATTCGTGTCGCCAGAGGAGGTTGGCTCGGGTCCAAGCGCTTCATTATTCATGCCTTCATTATCCCATTGACCGCCAATAGTCTCAAACTGATCGGGGCAAACCCTCATAAAACCTTTAAAATGTTTGGCAATGAGCAAATATAACCACCCCCACGACAACGAAGATCAGACCCCAGACAAGCCCAAAGGCTCGTTTATTGTCCGGTTTTTACTGAAACTCTCGATTCTCACAGCGGGTCTCGCGCTGTGTGGCGCCCTGCTTCTTGGGATGGCGCTTGCGCTGGCATGGCCCAACCTGCCAGACCTCAACGCGATGACCGACTATCGGCCGCGTGTTCCGCTGCGCGTATTTACTTCAGACAAAGTATTGATTGGTGAGTTTGGCGAAGAGCGTCGCAATGTCCTACGCTTTAACGAGATTCCGGATGTGATGAAATCGGCTGTTCTCTCAGCCGAGGATGATCGCTTTTATCAACATGGGGGAATTGACTGGATTGGCGTCGTGCGCGCAGGTCTGACCAACTTGATTTCGATGCAAAAAAGTCAGGGCGCCAGCACGATCACCATGCAAGTTGCGCGAAACTTTTATCTTTCCTCTGAAAAAACGTGGTCACGCAAGTTTTATGAGCTGTTGCTTACCTTCAAAATCGAGGCCAGTCTCTCCAAAGACCAGATTCTCGAGCTTTATCTCAATCAGATTTATTTGGGTCACAGGTCTTACGGCTTTGCAGCGGCCTCGCGCGTTTATTTAGGCAAAGAACTATCGGAAATCACACCGGCTGATGCCGCACTTTTAGCTGGCATCCCCAAGGCGCCTTCTCGCTTTAACCCGATCGCCAACAAGCCTCGCGCCGTCTTGCGTCAGCGCTATGTGCTCGGACGCATGCATTCTCTGGGCTACCTGACCGACGCCGAATACAAAGCAGCACTCGCTCAGCCCGTTATCATCAAGCCCTCGCAAGGCACCCCTGCGGGTGGTTACGCTGTGAACGGCGAATACGCAGCCGAGCTCGCTCGACAGCTGATGATCAGCATCTACCCAGACAACGTCTACACGCGCGGACTGAATGTTTACACGACCATTCATTCCAAGGATCAAAAATGGGCCTATGACTCGCTGCGTGAGGGTGTGTTGGACTACACCCGTCGGGCACCCTATCCAGGTCCCGAAGCTCAGGTGGTCCTGCCTGCCGGGCTTGAAGCCGACCCCGCCAAATTCGATGAGTTTCTAGATGGCGTCTTCGACAAACACCCAGATCGGACAGACATGCCGACGGGTGTGGTGCTTTCAGTCAAACCCAACGAAGTTCGCGTTGCCCGCAGCTCGACGGATATTGTCGTGGTTAACGATAAAAAAGCGCTAGCCATTATCGCGCGCGCGCTCAACCCCAAGGCACCCGCAGCCCTGCGCATACAGCGCGGCTCAGTGGTGTACCTGCACAAAACACCAGCCTATTGGGAAATCCTGAATATGCCCACGGTGCAGGCGGCCTTTGTGTCCATGATTCCACAAGACGGTTCGCTGCGCGCCATGGTCGGTGGCTTTGACTTTTTTCATGGTAATTTCAACCGGGTCACGCAAGCGTGGCGCCAGCCTGGCTCCGCCTTCAAGCCGTTTATCTATGCAGCCTCTCTTGAGCGCGGCCTGACGCCAGGGACGATGATTTCCGATCAGCCGTTTGAGCTAAGCGCTGAGCAAACCGGTTCGGGCAAAGCCTGGGCGCCCAAAAATTATGGTGACGAGTACGGCGAAATGATGTCCATGCGCGAAGCGATTGCCCGCTCAAAAAATATGGTCTCGATTCGTATTCTTCAGTCGATTGGTCCGAAATATGCACAGGACTTCGTGACCCGCTTTGGCTTTGACAAGGCAAAGCATCCCGCATTCTTGCCCATGGCTCTTGGCTCGGGCGCCGTCACACCCATGCAACTGGCCACGGGATTTTCGGTGTTTGCCAACGGCGGCTTTCGCGTCACGCCTTATCTGATCGATCATGTCACCGATGCGAGCGGTCAAGTACTCATGCGTGCCAAACCCATTATTGCGGGCGACTCAGCTGCGCGCGCGATTGATGCTCGCACCGCCTATGTGATGGATGATATGTTGCGCGGCGTGGCGACATCCGGTACTGCAGCCCGATCCAGACAGGTACTCAAACGCACCGACCTTGCCGGCAAGACAGGTACGACTAATGACTCTGTTGATGCCTGGTTTGCAGGCTACACCCCTCAGCTCGTCGGAGTGGCGTGGCTAGGTTTCGATCAGCCTAAATCGCTTGGCTCGCGCGAAACCGGTGGCGGTGCCTCTTTACCCGTCTGGTTGGGTTATATGACAAATGCCCTCAAAGAATTCCCAGAGCAAAAGCGTAGCCCCCCGCCCGAAGGACTCATCATCGAGGGGGGCAATATGTATTTCAAAGAGTTCCCCCCCAAAGAGGCGGTAAAGAGCCTAGGTGATCCGAAACAAGATTCGCTTGGCGACTTGCTCGATAGTCTTGGCGGTAGCGAAAGGAGTAGAAACAACCGCCGTGAGCCTATCGGCAACTAATGACTCACAATACCGTCAAAGTTTGACGGTGAGCGTTTGCCCAGTCTCGTCAGAACAGATTTTAGAAAGCAGGTCATGTAGGTCGCTGCCGCCTCGCGTGTCCTTCCAATGTTGACCGTCGTACTTGTAGTGAAACCCCCCCGAGCGCGCAGCCAACCACATCTCGTGGAGCGGCGCTTGACTATTAATCACCACTTGATGTCCGCTTTCAAAAATAAGGTTGAGTACATTGCCGTTGCGTTTGGTTTCAACATCAAGGTCCAATTGTTCAAACCAATGGTCGGCTTGGGCCTCTATTGCATCTAGAATGGCGGTTGCCCGTGTATGAAATTCAGTATCGTTCATAATCCTTATCCTCAATGTTGAGGGAGTGTGCAGTGACCCGCAAAATCCATCATCGCCGTTTTGCTCGCATTGTAGCGATGCTCGCCCTGACTGGCTGGTTGGCAGGTTGTGGCTTTAAAGGCCCTCTGTATTTACCGCCACCCAAACCTCAGGCGCCTAAACCAACCCCTGCCGCTGAGGCACCTGCCACATCCGTTTCGCCTGCTACCGCAGTTCAGACCATGCCTGTCCCAGAACCAAAATAGCCAGTACCATATTGTGCTTGAGCTTACTTATTAACGACCGAATACCCACAGCCACGACATGACCGCCTCAAACACTATGACTTCGACCGCCACACCAGCAGGATCGCCACATTTTCACTACCGCAACGGTGAGCTTTTCGCCGAAGGTGTTGCGCTCTCCACCCTTACCGAGCAACTCGGCACACCTTTGTATGTCTATTCACGCGCAGCCTTGTCTACAGCGTGGGCCTCTTACCAAGAAGCGATCGGTACCCACCGCGTCCTAGTCTGTTATGGCATGAAGGCCAACTCAAACCTAGCCGTACTCAAAGAATTTGCCCGTTTGGGCAGTGGTTTTGATATCGTTTCGGGCGGTGAGCTCGCACGTGTTTTAGCAGCCGGCGCCAATCCCGCTAAAGTTGTGTTTTCCGGCGTGGGAAAGCAGGACTGGGAAATGCGAGCAGCGCTTGATGCAGGCGTAAAGTGTTTTAACGTCGAGTCTCTGCCTGAACTCAAGCTCCTGTCGGAAGTCGCGACGCAGGTCGGCAAGGTAGCCTCTGTGTCTCTGCGCGTCAATCCCGATGTCGATGCGCAGACACACCCCTATATTTCGACCGGCCTCAAAGAAAATAAGTTCGGTATCGCGATCGAAGAAGCGCCCGTAGCCTATCAACTTGCCATGACCCTGCAAGGCATTCAGGTGGTCGGGGTAGATTGTCACATCGGCTCACAAATCACCGAAGTCAGCCCTTATCTTGACGCCCTCGACAAACTCCTCAAGCTGATTGAACAACTGGTCAGCCTAGGCATTACCCTCAAGCATTTGGACCTGGGCGGTGGTCTAGGTATTCGCTACGACGATGAGACGCCGCTCGCCCCCAAAGTCTTGCTCGACAAAGTATTCGCTGAGCTCAGTGCGCGAGGTTTTGATCACCTTGAGCTCGTGCTCGAGCCTGGTCGATCGCTGGTCGGAAATGCCGGCGTGCTATTGACCTCCGTGCAATACCTCAAGCACACCGAAGCGCGTAATTTTGCGATTGTGGATGCGGCGATGAATGACCTGATGCGTCCCGCGTTGTACGAAGCCTGGCACGGCGTTTTACCGCTCAAGCCGCGCTCAAGTGCTCCTACACTCTATGACGTAGTGGGTCCTGTCTGCGAAAGCGCCGATTGGCTTGCCCGCGCGCGCAAACTGGCTCTCAACCAAGGCGATGTATTGGCGATCGAATCAGCGGGAGCCTATGGCTTTGTGATGGCAGGCAATTACAACAGTCGCCCGCGTCCCGCCGAAGTCATGGTGGATGGCGAACATGTTTATGTCGTCCGCCAACGAGAAACCTTTGCCGACCTGATTCGCGGTGAAAGCTGCCTACCGGATTAACCGGCCGAATTAATTTTCTCGCGACAGAAAACCATTAAAAAAACTGACGGTGTTGGTGGCGAGTGTTTCCAGGTGGTAACCACCTTCTTGCACCACCAATGTAGGCAAACTCAGTGCAGCCACCTGTTTGCCCAGACGATTAAAGCCCTCGGTCGTCACTGCGACCTTGGTCTGCGGATCATCCTTATACACATCAAAGCCCAAACACAGTACCACCGCGTCGGGCTTGAATGCTTCGATCGCCTTGAATGCTTGGTGAACACGCTCAAAAAAGACCTCTTCACTTGAGCCATGCGGCATCGGCAGGTTTAGGTTATAGCCCGAACCAGTATCTGCGCCTGTTTCATCTTCAAAGCCTGCGGTCACAGGGTAAAAATTCGTCGGATCGCCATGCACCGATACGTACAGCACATCGTCACGTTCATAGAAAATTTCCTGAATACCTTGACCATGATGCACATCGGTATCCAGTATCACCACGCGTTGGTATTTTTCACGTAACAACTCAGCCGCAATCGCCGCATTATTAAGGTAACAAAATCCTCCTGCCGCGTCTTTACGGGTGTGATGCCCTGGGGGACGACACAAAGCATACGCCTTGTCATCGCCCGCCAAGAGGGCTTTAGCGCCTGCGATCGCAGACTGGGCACCCCAGTAGGCCGTCGTCCATGTGTGCTCGCCAACGGGACAACTCCCATCAGCAAGGTACTTGCCCGCTTTGGCCAAAATGCCACGCAACGCATTGGGTTCGCGCACGAAGACGTTAGGAATCACCTCGTCGCCCCAATCCGGTCCGACTTGCTTCCATTCAGCATGCGCAGTTTGTAAAAACGACAGGTAGGCCGCATCGTGGACGCGTAACAGTGGCGCCATGCCATAATCGTTTGGCTCGGTCACAGGAAGGTTGAGTGCCGCAAGTCCCTTCAAAATCTGTTCGGCACGCTCCGGGATCTCTTGAGGTACACGCATCTTTCCGCGAGACAGATAGGTTTGTGGATGATGCAGTTTTTGCTTAGAGTGAAAAAAGCTCTTCATCAAATCTCCTGTGTTAACGTGCACGCCGAAGTGAGCTGGCCTTCAAGGATGCAATCAGCAGGGGCAAGGTCAACGCCAAGCCTGCGGCGACGATCAGTGCGATCCCTGCAAAAGATTGTAAATTAGGCATTTGGCCAAAAAGGAGTTCGCCCCAAATGACGGCAAGCGCCAGCTGAAAATAATTGAGCGGGGCGAGCGTCGATGCAGGCACACGCTTAAAGGCGAGAATCAGTAAATACTGACCTGTACCACCGCATGCGCCCATCACAAGCATCTCAAGCAGATCACGACCCGTTGGCCAGACTTGCGGCCAAAAAACCATCATCACCGCTAGCCCCATAAACCAACACGTACTGGCTGCATAGACGAACATTTGTTCGCTCTCAACGTGATTGGCCAGCTTGCGTGTCAACAGTTGAACGACCGCATAAGCACACGCAGAGGTGAACATCAACGCGCTACCAATCAAGGAGAGATCGCCACCAGGATTGACGATGAGCAGCATCCCCGTCATGCCCACAAGCACCACAGCGTATTGTTTCCAGCCCACGCGTTCGCCCAATACAAGGGGCGCAAAGATGATCACTAGCAGCGGTGCGACAAAATAGATCGCCGTACCTTCGGCGAGCGGTAAGTATTGAAGCGCGGGAATAAAACAGATACCGACGATGCCAAGCATCGCGCCACGTAACACCAGCAAAAAGCGCTTGTCTTTACGCGCATGAATAGACACGCCTTTGGCGCGCATCACTGCAAAAGCAAGCACGACAATCACAGAGTAGCGCGCCATGTTGACAAGCGGTGCTGAGTAGCGATGCACGAGGTCTTTAGCCAGTGCGTCTAGGAGAGAAAAGCATGTCAAAGCACATAAAAAAATGCCGCAGCCCACCAACCATTGTCGCTGTTGAGACAGCGCAGTCGGCTCTGACGAGGTTTCCAAAACAACGCGGCGAATCAGGTTGAGCTCGCTGTAGGATGACGGTAGAGCGGTATCAACAACATCAAAATTAACATGCCAAGTACCGCCATTGCGCCATAACTTAAACCATAACTACCCAGGACGCTCGCTAACACACCAAACAAGGGGGGGCCGATCATAACGCCCAAAAAGGTAATGCAAAGCGTGCCGCCAGTTGCGACACCCGCCTGTCCCTTAGGTGCCTGTCGCGCGATCTCCGCCAAAAACACCCCGTTCCAACCAATCGCCGATGCGCCAAAAATCACCAAGACGGGAAATAAGAACCACGGCGAAGACTCAGGCCCGAGCAGGACGATTCCCAGCGACCCAATCACCAAGAGCACCGCGATCACGATCAACATCATGGTTGCACCTAGCCAGCGATCAGACACATAACCCCATAACATCCGGCCGGAGACTCCAGCGGCTTGGGCCACGGTCAGCGCGCCACCCGCCGCCACAAGACTCCACCCCAAGTCCTCATACAAAAATGTCACCAAATAACCCATGAGGGCCATCTGTGCGATCGAGAACATAAAGGACATATAAGACAGCTGACGCAGGGTGCGGTGGCTGAAAATCACCGTGAGGGGCAAAACAAAGCTTGTCACTAAAGACGGCCTGACCGTGGGATCCCGATCATCATCCAAGCCTTCGCGCAAAGGCTGCACAGCCCAAGCGCAAATGAGGCACGCAATGCCTGCGCAGATAAACGCCAACTGCCATCCAATCAAAATATCCAGAGAAGGCACGGTCGCGCCCGCAAGCATGCCCCCGAGCGGCACGCCTGTCTGTTTGATAGAAAAAACAAAAGATAGTTTTTCAGGGGGTGTTGATTTGATCAACAAATGTGAGCTTGCTGGAGTGATCGGTCCATAGCCAGCACCAATAAACAGCGCGCCCAAAGCGATCGTTTCAACATAGGGCATCGAACAGAGAAAGAGACCACTCGCCGCCAACACCAAGCCCGTCTGGCTCAAACGTATCGCACCCCAGCGTTTGACCGCGGCACCGCCCAATAAGGTGGCCACCATCGCGCCAAAATAAGCCAGCGCAACATAGGCTCCCAAATAGTTTGTAGAAATTCCGACATCTTTGGCCACTGCCGGCGCAACCACCGGCAGATTTAACATGGCCATCGCGACAAGAGACTGTACTGTAAGGGTCGCGAGCAACACGACCCAGGGTTTAGCAGGCGTCAAAGCGCACCATAAGAATGAAGACCTGAAAGGAACATGTTAACGCCCAAAAAGGCGAAACAAGTGACCAACAGACCCACAAGTGCCCAATATGCGGCCATCGTGCCACGCAAGCCTTTCATGAGGCGTAAATGCAACCATGCGGCGTAGTTCAACCAGACGATCAGTGCCCACGTTTCCTTGGGATCCCACTGCCAGTAGGCCCCCCAAGCATCCGCGGCCCACAAGGCGCCGAGAATCGTTGCCACGGTAAAAAAGGCAAAGCCGATGGCGATGGCCCGATACATGATGTCATCGAGCACTTCAAAGGAGGGTAAGCGCGCGCCGATCTGAGCACGAAACAACAAAATCGTACCCACAATCAAAGCACCGATTCCGAAATAAATCATCCAAGTTGCGGACAAACCTTCTGTACGAAACACCATCGGCTCGGCAGCCAACAAGACACCCAAAATAAACAGCGGCGCAAGCTTGAACCAGGATTTAGTTTGAGCGTGCTGCTTGACCAGATAAGCAAAGCCCACCATGGCCGCTAGCGAAAACGTGCCATAACCGATGAAGTTTGCGGGCACATGAATTTTCATCCACCAGCTTTTGAGTGCGGGTACTAGGGGCTGGATTTGATAAGCCTCGCGCGTGAACGAATACCAAAGCAAAAATATGACCGACGAGGTCACGACCAACATCACAAAACCACCCAGCGCGCGTGTGCCGTAGCGACGCTCGTAATAGAGATAAAAGAGAGATGTGACGAGCGCGAATAGCACAAACACTTCGTACAAATTGCTGACAGGAATATGGCCCAAGTCGGGACCCATCAAATGCCCTTCATGCCATCGCACCAGCATACCCGTCGAGCCTGCAAAAACGGCGCCCCAGGTCAACGCCGTACCAAGCCAGGCTGCCGTTGTGCTCACAAAGCCGGCCCAATAACAAAATGTCGCGATCACAAACAACACCGACATCCAGAGAATGGCCGACTGTGAAGAAAATAAATATTTCAAAAAGAATACTTGCTCAGCACGCGCCAAATCCCCTTGATACAACCAAATCGCAAACAATGAGGCCGCCCCCATTGCCATCATCAGGGTACGCAAGGGACGCCACAACCAGCCCAGCCAAACCAATAAAGGAACCGTGAGAACTAGGATTGTCTTCTCATAGACATCCATCGCATGGCTGTATTGCTTGAGAGCAAAAGCCGCTCCAAGCGCTAGCAATACAAAAAACAATAAATCGGTCCAATCGGGACGACCACGCTCGATGCGTCCGTCACCCGACTCTCTCAAATCATCCCAATCATTCGCAACAGCAGCAACTGGCTCATTCATAGCAATATCTCAATGGTCAGTGTTAGGGCTTGCCGGTCGGCTCGCCTTGATTCAGGCGTAGCAACGCCTGTTTGAAACGATCGAACTCCCGATTGAAATCGAGTGTCCGCTTTTGCGAAGTCATGGCTGCCATGACCTTCGCACCCCCAGTTTCAGCAGGGCGAAGCCAAACCCAAATTCGACGATCTCTGACATAAAACATCGTAAAAATACCGATGATTAAAAGCAGACAACCAATATAAACCGTGCTCTTGCCTGGCGTACGACTCACTTGGAAAACACTCGCCTGAACGTGCTCAAACGTCTTGAGCGTCATCATGATCGGCGAGGGATAAAGTGCGAGATCCGACAAAGCCGCGACCGCGAGCCTAGACCACTCAGCGGCGGCCTCCATGTTGCCCGGAGCATTAAGCATGGGCGCAAGGCCCGCACGCTCGCGACCAATGTCACGCAACTCGGCGATCGAAGATCCTAGTAGGCGGATAATGACATCAGCCGCACGGCGTTGCTCAGCCACTGGAACATTTTTTTCCAAAAAGTTTGAAATCGCGACCAAGCCACCGTTCGCAAAGGTATCAAGCGCTCGCTCAGTCGATATTTGAAGCGCCCTGCGTTCTTCGAAACCCCCACCATAGTTGCTCACCAAGCGCTCAGCTGCCAATTTTCTTGCTGCTGGATCGGCTAGCGCCGCTCTCAAACGAACAAAGTCGACCATCGAGCTATCGTCGTCAACAGGAAGACGCAAATAACGGAAACCGGAGGTGCCCGTTTCTTGAACACCGGCCAGCATGACACGGGAGCCATCTAGCTCAACGGGAACCATATAGTTGTGAAACAAGGTCGCTTGACCGCTCGCATCGATCACGCGGTACTCAACACTCGGTCCGATATTGCGCAAATTTTTATTTGTTTTCCCTGCGGCACTTCCCGTAACGGCTGCGACATGCTCACCGAAAGGCTTTGAAACAGAAGTAGGATCACCACCAGACAAGTCCTCGACATTAATCGGACGCAGCTTTGTCACCTCTACCTTGAACTCGACACCTGCGGATTTCATGGTGACATCATTGGATTGGCCGACACGCGCTTTGATTTCAAAAGGCTTATCACTCGGACCGGCAAGAGGGTAGCCCACCAACTCGACTAAACTGCCCCCATCGTCGAAGCTGGACTGATACACCGTCACACCCTTGAAATGCAAAGGCTCATTGACCTCAATGGTCGCATCAAACGTTTTGCCCGTGTCGGGGTCGGTCACTTTGACCAAGCTAGCAAAGCGACTTGGCATTCCCGTGGAGTAATAGTCAACGATAAATTTTTTCAGCTCGATACTAAAGGGCAAAGGCTGCACCAATGCACCATCGTCAATATTGACCACGGCCGAATCGCGCGCACTACCCTCTGGAATCAAAACATTCGCGCGAAAGCTCGGATTATTGATCGATAAACGTCCACGCTCTGGCACGTCTGCGATCAGCATATTTTCAACAATAGGGGTCTTGCCCATGAGCCATACCTGCATCCGCACGGGCAACTCACTATCAAGCAAACCTCCCACGCAAATAATCACAATAGAGGCATGCGCAAAAATATAGCCAAGCCGATTACCGCTGCCACGCTTTGCCGCCAGTAAGACCGCGTCGCCCTCATCGCGCTGCTTGACCGCATAACCCTCACGCTTGAGCCAGGCCTGAACCGAGGCAGTCGCGGCCGGTACACCCCGCCCCGTATCTAACGCAATCCGATGATGAAAAGACTGCAGACTTGAGGTGCGGATATTCTCACGGAAAGAGCGTGCCTCCTTGAGCATCTTTGGTGCATTGCGGATCAAACATAAGCTCGTCGAGGTCACGAGAAAAGCCATCGTGACCAAGAACCACCAGTTGTTATAGATGTGCCAAATGGAAAACCGATTGAATACATCAAACCAGAATGGCCCAAACTGATCGATGTAAGCGTTGACTGAACGACCTTGCGGGATCACTGTACCGATAATGCTGGCTAAACAAATAAAAACCAACAAACTGATCGCAAAGCGCATCGAGCTCAGGAGCTCGAGAAAATTTGCCAGCGGTCTAGTTGCGGTCTTTATCATGATTACGTGATTGCCCAGTGAGCGAAGTTGCTAGAGCGACTTACAAGGTGCGTAAAAAAGGAGGTCTTTAGACCTCCTTTTTTACTATATCTTTGGCGCCAAACGAGTTAAAACATTACAACTGTTATTTCGTTTTTTTAGCGCAAACCGGCTGCATAGTCAGAAACTGCCTTAATGTCTGAATCTGACATACGGTCAGCGATTTGGTTCATCATGGGCGAATTACCTCGATGACCTGAGCGAAAGAGCTTGAGCTGATCTTCGATGTACGAGGGGTATTGCCCACTGAGACGTGGGTATTGCGCCGGAATACCAGCACCATTGGCAGAGTGACACGCAGCACATGCAGGGACATTACGCTCAGGAATCCCTGCTCGCCAGATTTTTTGGCCTCGCTCCACCAACTTTTCGTTGGTTGCGGTCGCAGGCTGAGCCAAGGTTTGCAAGGACAAGAAATAGGCAAGATTATGCATATCCGCGTCGTTCAGCGGCGTCGCCAGCGCTTGCATCACAGAAGGCGCGCCCTCAGCGCCCTTGCGCAACGCGGTCTTAGCGCCTGCTTTGATACGGAACTCAACGAGCTGTTTGTATAAATACTCGTGTGACTGGGCGGAAAGATTGGGGTTGGCAGGGATTGTACTGTTGCCAGCCGCGCCGTGACAGGAGGCACAGGCCACGATGCCACGCGCTGCATCACCCTGTTCATAGAGCTGAGCACCCTTTGTGGCGTCAGGCTTTGCTGGCCCCTTGACAGGGCCTGCTGCCATACTGGTTGATACGGCAGACACCCCAAGCAGTAACCCGCTCACAAGCACTATCTTGGACACTACCTTGGACAGCACACGCTTCATTAAAGACCTCGACGCTTGTAATCTTTCTATAAATCAACAACTTCTAAACCCAAGATTATACAATAGCGCTTGAGCTTATTCTTAATGGCCCTCCTTGTGTCAATCCTGCATCGCGCTTCGTTTTTCACTTCAGCCGCTCGGCTGGATCAACTACCTTTTCCCGGAGCCCCTGAAGTCTGCTTCGTGGGTCGCTCCAATTCGGGCAAATCCACGGCGATTAACGTCCTGACCAACCAGAGAAGACTGGCGTTTTCAAGTAAAACACCCGGCAGAACAAGACTCATCAATATGTTTGGTTTACCCGATCCGCTCGACCCCGAAGGACAACTGGGATTTCTGGTTGATTTGCCTGGCTACGGCTATGCCTCGGTCGCGCAACGCGCCAAAGAGGAATGGGCTGATATTTTGGGTGGCTACCTCCAAAGCCGCGAGTCTCTCGCCGGCATCGTGCTGCTGATTGACATTCGTCGTGGTGTGACCGAGCTCGACCGGCGTCTCGCCAACTGGATCGCCCCAACCCGACGACCCGTAATGGCCTTGCTCACTAAAGCAGACAAGTTTCCGTACGGGCAGCGCATCAAAGCTGTCTTTGCCGTTAAAAAAGAACTCGAAGACATCGGAGCGCTCAATGCGGTCCCGTTCTCCGCCACTGCCCGCATCGGACTCGAAGAAGCCACCCTCCAAATCGAAAACTGGATTTCACCCAAGGTCGTACCATGACAACTCCACATCTCATCCTTGCCGACTTTCCTGCCAATCGTCCGCGTCGTCTGCGCCGCGATGACTTTTCTCGACGACTTGTTCGCGAGCACTCACTATCAGTTGATGACCTCATTTATCCTGTATTTATTGTTGAGGGTACGGGTGTGCGTCAACCTATCGCCTCTATGCCTGGCGTGTTGCGCTACTCTCCAGACACGATTCTGGAGGTTGCGCGCGAATGCGTCGAACTCGGCATTCCCGTGATGGCGCTGTTCCCGGTCGTTGATCCCTCACTCAAAGCGCTGGATGGCGCCGAAGCAATCAACCCCAAAGGGCTCATTCCACGTGTGGTCGCGAGCCTTAAAAAGCACTTTCCCGAGCTCGGCCTGCTGACAGACGTGGCGCTCGATCCCTACACCAGTCATGGCCAAGATGGCGTGATTGATGAAAACGGCTATGTCATGAATGACATTACCGTCAAAATCTTAACGCAACAGGCTTTAATCCAAGCCGAAGCAGGCGTGGATATCGTGGCACCTAGCGACATGATGGATGGTCGCATTGGTGCCATTCGCACGGCACTTGAAGCCAACAACTTCATCCACACTCGCATCATGGCCTATTCAGCGAAGTTTGCTAGTGCATTTTATGGTCCGTTTAGGGATGCTGTTGGCTCCGCCGCCAATTTGGGTAAGTCCAATAAGCTGGTCTATCAAATGGATCCAGGCAACATCGATGAAGCGCTACGCGAAGTCGCGGCCGACCTGCGCGAGGGCGCCGACATGGTAATGGTCAAGCCAGGCATGCCTTATCTGGATGTACTGCGCCGTGTTAAAGACGCCTTTCATGTGCCGACCTTTGCCTATCAAGTCAGCGGTGAATACGCGATGCTCAAAGCGGCAGCCGCCAATGGCTGGCTTGATCACGACAAGGTCATGATGGAGACGTTACTAGGCTTTAAACGCGCAGGAGCAGATGGAATTTTGACTTACTTTGCCCCCGCCGCTGCGAAACTCCTTAAGGACTCAACCTAGCTTGCTCAGCCTGGCGCAGTCGCAAGCGCCCGGCAAAAAACCAAGCAAGCAATGGCAAACCAATAATCCCTACAGGAAACACCGCAGACAAACCAAAGCTATCACCCAACCAGGCACAGGCCGCCACCCCGAGCGACTGGCCTAAAAACAAACAAGACGCAAATAATGACACTGCTGATCCACGGGCTGACGGTGCCATTTGCGTCGCATGCGTTTGCAACACGGCGTGCAAAAAGTAATAACCTAAACCAGACAAGACGCTCGCCAACACACCCCAATACCAAACTGTTGAAAGCATAAAGACGCCATAGGCAACTGCCATGGTGATCCCACCTATCAGCGCCAATCTGCGCTCACCCAACCACGTCACAAACTGGTTCGCACGAATCGCATAAATAAAAGCGCCAAGTGCGAAAAAACCACTAATCATGCCTGCCCACGAAACTGGGATGCCATGACGCTCATGCAAAAAAGCGGGCACAAAAGCAAGAGGGCCAAAGACAAAAATACCTTCGATACACACGATCACCAAGACCATAACGGCCCAGCGCGTAGACACCACTTGTTTCAGGGGGCCGAGAATACTCGAGCTTTGAGACGGTACATGAGGCGTTTCAGGCACACTGCCGCGTCGCGAAATCAACAAGCCGCCCACAATAAAATACACAACAGCCATCCAGACAAAGGCCCAACGCCAACCAATCGTATCAGCGAAAATTCCCCCGAGTAATTGACCGAGCGCAAGACCAGAAATCGAGCCGAGCAAAAATCGCGCAAGCGTTGCCTGCCTCTGCTCATAGGGGACATGGTCGCCAATCCAGGCCATCGAGAGAGGCACAATTGCAGCGGCGATTGCACCTGAAATCAACCGGCCAAGCTCAATCACCTCCAAACTGGGTGCGAATACAACAATCAAAGCGCCAATCGCGCAACCAAGCGTTGCCCAAGACACCACACGAAACTTGCCATAACGATCGCCAAGCGGTCCGTAAAAAAATTGCATAATTCCATAAGCAATCGCAAACCAAGTCACTGTGCCAGATGTCTGCGCCGTTCGAACACCAAACTCTTCTGCGAAAACAGGTAACAACGGATCACAAATCCGAAAAGAAGTGGTTGCCGCACAGGCTGCCAAGGCAAACAAAATAATGACCGAGGTTGTCGACTTTGGGTTTTCGTTCTTTGGTTGATCCGTATTGGCCAAATCGTGGTCCCGTGCTTGCGTCATGTTGTCTCTGATTTAAGTCTTTTATTTATTATTTTTACTTTAGTGCACGATCCAAGGTCGCGGTAAACCGTGTGGCATCCTGAAAACCTACCACTCTCACATCTTTTCTTTCGTGACCGCCAGGGCTAAAGAAAATAATACCCGGAGGTCCAAACAGACGAAATTTTTTCATCAAAGCACGATCATCCGCATTGTTTACGGTGACATCGACCTTTAACAACAGCATCTGATTCATGCGTTGCATGACGCGCGGATTAACAAATGTAAAGGCTTCCATTTCTTTGCATGAAACACACCAATCCGCATAAAAATCCAGCATCACGGGGCGCGTCGACAGTGCAAGTAATTGCTCAAGCTCCGCGACGGTTCTAACAAGTTGAAAACTTGGAGGGCCCGCTTTTAAAGCTCCAGGACTTTGCGCCGTTATTCCGCTGTTATTGACGCTGGGTGTGCCAAGAAGTTGCTGCTTGCCTGTTAAGCTCATGCCGGCGGGCATCGGTCCTTGCGCCGCCACGGGAGTCGCCGTAGGGATACCCGTCATCACGGGATTGCTCATCGACAACGACAAATGATTTAAAGGCTGAAGTAACGAACGTCCTCCGCTCGCAACACCTAGAATCCAGAGCGTGCTCAACACGATCAGCAACAAACCCAAGGTTTTACGGCATGCTCCACTCACACCAGACTCACTCGTGATGGGTTCGAAAGGTCGCAGCAATACGGCTGCAAACATTGCCAGCACAGCCCAGCCCAAAATTTGTACCCAGGTGGGCATCAATGGCGTCACCATCCACCATGCCGTTGCCAACAATAACAAACCAAAAAACTGCTTAACGCCTTCCATCCAGGAGCCTGCGCGCGGCATGAGCTTTCCAGCTGATGCGCCCATTAAGAGTAATGGCACCCCCATACCCCAGGCCATCGCAAATAATGCCGCACCTCCCAGAAAGACATCCCCTGTTTGGGAGATGTATAACAATGCGCCCGCCAAAGGTGCGGCGACACACGGTCCGACAATCAGCGCGGATAGCGCGCCCATCAAGATGGCCGCACTCATCTTTCCGCCAAGGATATGTGAGTTTTTAGCCATCAACCGTGTCTGAATGAACGAAGGCATTTGAAGCGTATATACATCGAACATCGCAAGCGCCAACACCGCGAGTAGTAAGGCAAACAATCCCAACACCCACGGAGTTTGTAACCAAGCGGCTAGTCCCGCACCACTCAAACCCGCTGCAATACCAAGCGTCGTATAAATCACTGACATGCCGGCTACGTAGCCAAGTGCCAAGGCGAATCCTCGCGCTTTAGAAACATGCTGTTGCTCACCGACCAATAGCACGGAAAGAATCGGCAGCATCGGCAACACACAAGGCGTCAGAGCAAGCAATAAACCCAACACAAAAAACAATAAAACAATCTCTACAGTCCCTGTCGAAGACAAAATATCTGCGAGACCGACGTCATTGCTCCCAAAAAAAAGTTCAGACCACTGCCCTTGCTGGATGCGATCAAAAAGTCCCAGCGCACTAGCGGGAGACGGCAACAAGTATCCAATCACTTCAGATGTTGCCTGCATAGGGACAATAAAGTCCATCGGCGGATAGCAAATACCTGCTTCAGCACAACCTTGCCCCGTCACCGTCAACACGAAAGGGGTTGTTGGGAGGTCTTTTGGCCAAGCTGTGATCGGCAACGTGATGACGGCTTCTTTGAAATACAGCTCCATCTTTCGATCAAACGTCGGATCGTGTTTAACCTGACCGACTGGAAATTTGCCCTCACCGAGTTTCACATTCTGCGTGTCGAGCTTGAACGCAAACTGTTCACGGTACATGTAGTAGCCCTTGGCGATCTTAAATTGGAGCTGAATGGCGCCAGGTCCAGCCATTTGAACGCGGAGGATAAAAGCCTTTTCCGGATCTAAAAAGTCTTGTTGCTGAGCCCGCACCATTGAAGTCAAAAAAATACTCGACAATACAAACAACATCGCCAGTATTGAATATGTTTTGGAACACTTACGTGTGTTTATTGCTGTGCTCATGGTGGCGCTCCTGCCGTCAAACTTCGCACCCAATCGAGATAGGGGCCATATCCACCAATAGCGGGTAGTACAACGACCTCTGGAATATCATGGGGATGGAGTTCAACCAGGCGCTCAATCAGCGCATGTTGTTTATTTGCGGTCGTTTTAATAATCATGGGGATTTCTTCGGCACCCTCGATCTCGCCCTTCCAGCTATAAACGGAAAGCATCGGCGTACCAATATTGACACACGCTGCGAGCTGTTCTTCGATGAGCAAATGCGCAATGCGTTTCGCCAACAAAAGATCTGGCGCATTGGTCATCACCATAACTACATCTTGCTCAGGCATGTTGATCCGTCTCAAATGACTATAGCTACAATTGTATCGACATACAGATTACTACGGACACAAAAAAGCCTCGGCGGTGCCGAGGCTTTTAAGTTTAAGCGCCAACATGAGCGCTTAGAACAGAATATTTTTGCAGTATTTATTATGCTTCTTCTGTACCTGCCGCTTCATCAACGATAGGACGGTCAACCAACTCCATAAAGGCCATTGGTGCATTGTCGCCCTGGCGATGACCCATCTTCAACACACGCGTATAACCACCGTTACGACCTACATAACGTGGGCCAATCTCAGCAAACAACTTAACAACGAGCTCACGGTCACGCAAACGCGCAAATGCCAGGCGCTTGTTTGCCAATGTTGGGCTCTTGCCCATTGTGATTAAAGGCTCAACGATGCGACGCAATTCTTTTGCTTTTGGCAACGTTGTCTTGATTGCTTCGTGGGTCAACAGCGCAACAGCCATGTTGCGAAACATCGCAAGACGGTGGCTGCTGGTGCGGTTAAGTTTACGTAATCCATTACCGTGACGCATGATACTTTCCTTATTGAATCTATTAAGAGCAAAATCGCTCAATGTATTCAGCTCTTCGATCAGCAAAAGATGCTGCGGGCCGATTTGTACTAAGACAACACTAAAATGCTACTCGACTTCATTAAGACTCAGAGGGCTTACAGACCTCTGAGTCTTATGGCTTTATGGACGCTCGAGGCCCATAGGTGGCCAGTTTTCCAATTTCATGCCCAGTGTCAAACCACGTGCGGCAAGCACTTCTTTAATCTCATTGAGTGACTTACGACCCAAGTTAGGTGTCTTAAGAAGCTCATTCTCAGTACGCTGAATCAAGTCACCGATATAGTAAATGTTTTCAGCCTTGAGGCAGTTAGCAGAACGAACGGTCAACTCAAGATCATCGACTGGACGGAGCAACACTGGATCGATTTGTGGCGCACCACGGCTTGGCGCTTCATAAGAATCACCAGCACCTTCGAGTGCTGCAAACACAGAGATCTGATCCATCAAAATGCGTGCCGATTGACGCACTGCTTCTTCTGGACTGATCACACCATTTGTTTCAACATCTAGTACGAGCTTGTCGAGGTCGGTACGCTGTTCGACACGTGCGTTTTCTACAGAGTAGCTGACGCGACGCACGGGGCTAAACGAAGCATCCAAAACGATGCGGCCAATGGTATGGGCACGATCATCGATTAGCGCACGAACGTTACCTGGAACGTAACCACGGCCTTTTTCCACCTTGATTTGCATTTCCAGTTTGCCTGAGTCTGTCAGAGTCGCGATCACTTGTGAGGGATTCACGATTTCTACATCATGCGGCAGTTCGATATCTGAGGCCAAGACTAGCCCTGCGCCTTGCTTACGAAGAGTCAGCGTCACTTCATCACGGCTATGCAGTTTAAACACCACGCCTTTCAAATTCAGCAAGATATCAACGATATCTTCGCGCACACCAGGAATTGTCGAATACTCATGAACAACGCCAGTAATCTGAACTTCGGTCGGCGCGTAACCTGACATCGAAGACAGCAGAATGCGGCGCAACGCGTTTCCAAGCGTGTGGCCGTAGCCGCGCTCGAAAGGTTCCATAATGACTTTGGCATGATTGGGACCGACGATTTCGACTTCGATCGAGCGAGGCTTGAGAAAACTTTGTGACATAGCGAAGGTCCTTTTTCAATACCCTCGGCTCGTTACGCCGATAAGGCTGATGGAGAAGACTAAAAAATACGTCTGACTAAAATACATATGGCGTATGCGGCAAAAGCTGCATACGCCATTAAGACTTTGAATTAGCGTGAATACAATTCCACAACCATCGATTCATTGATGTCGCGAGCTACATCCGCGCGATCAGGCACTTGTTTGAACGTACCCACCAACTTCGCGGTATCAACTTCACACCATTGGGGAATGCCATTGCCTGAAGCCAAGACCATCGATTCGCGAATGCGAGACTGAGATTTTGACTTTTCACGAATTGCGATCACGTCACCAGACTTGATCAACATCGAAGGAATATCTGCTTTATGACCATTCAACTCAATCGCACGATGTGTGACGAGCTGGCGTGCTTCTGCACGAGTCGAACCAAAACCCATACGATAAACAACGTTGTCAAGACGTGACTCAAGCAATTGGATCAACTGCTCGCCTGTGTTGCCTTTACGACGCTCGGCTTCTGCGAAATATTTACGGAACTGCTTTTCCATAATGCCGTACATACGCTTGAGCTTTTGCTTTTCGCGCAGCTGCAAGCCATAGTCAGAAGTACGTGCACCCGAGGTGCGACCATGCTGACCTGGCTTTGAGTCAAGCTTACACTTTGACTCAAGCGAGCGACGTGCGCTTTTTAGGAAGAGATCAATGCCCTCGCGACGCGAGAGTTTGCATTTGGGACCGGTATAACGTGCCATGTGGGTTCCCCTTAGATACGACGACGCTTAGGTGGACGGCAACCGTTGTGCGGGACGGGTGTGATATCGGCAATGCTCGAAATCTTAATACCCAACGCGTTCAACGCACGCACTGAAGATTCGCGACCTGGGCCTGGGCCCTTGATGCGAACTTCAAGTGTCTTAATGCCGTATTCAATTGCCACTTTTCCAGCTGTTTCTGCGGCAACCTGAGCTGCAAACGGCGTAGATTTACGTGAGCCTTTGAAGCCTGCACCACCAGACGTTGCCCATGACAAGGCATTGCCCTGACGGTCCGTAATAGTGATGATCGTATTGTTAAAAGATGCATGAACGTGCGCAATGCCGTCCGAAACATTCTTTTTGACCTTTTTGCGTACGCGATTCGCGACGCCGGCAGAAGCTTTAGCCATCTTCTAATCCTCTTTATTTCTTTAGGCTAGCAGCAGCGCGACGCGGTCCCTTGCGGGTGCGGGCGTTGGTGCGAGTGCGTTGACCACGTACGGGCAAACCGCGCTTATGACGCATGCCACGATAGGTTCCCAGATCGATCAATCGCTTGATCGAGAGCTGAACTTCACGTCGCAGATCTCCTTCGACCGAAAACACACCTACGTGTTCACGGATACGCTCGAGTTCTACGTCGGTAAGATCCTTGACCTTTTTGGTAAAGGGCACACCAGCAGCTTCACAAATTTTGCGAGAGCGAGTGCGACCGATGCCAAAAATGGCGGTCAGGCCGATCTCGGCGTGCTGATGTGGCGGAATGTTGATGCCAGCAATACGGGCCATGACTGTTCCTTGATGTATTAACCTTGACGCTGCTTGTGACGCGGGTCGGTGCAAATGACTCGCACCACTCCGTGACGTTTAATAATTTTGCAGTTGCGGCAAATCCGCTTAACCGATGCCATTACTTTCATGGTTGACTCCTGTTATCTTTCGAGACCCGGCCGCTCATTTGGAGCGGAATACGATTCTGGCGCGCGTTAGGTCATAGGGTGTGAGCTCCACTGTGACCTTATCGCCCGGCAAAATCCGGATGTAATGCATACGCATCTTGCCAGAAATATGACCTAATACAACGTGGCCATTTTCTAACTTGACACGGAATGTTGCGTTAGGGAGATTCTCAAGAATCTCACCTTGCATCTGAATGACGTCGTCCTTTGACATTGCTCTCGCTTATCTCATTGGTATATTCGCGCCCTTGAAGTTAGCCTTCTTGAGCAATGAATCGTACTGGTGAGACATCATGTAGGCCTGAACCTGTGCCATGAAGTCCATCGTAACTACAACAATAATCAGCAAAGAGGTGCCGCCAAAGTAAAACGGTACATTCCAACGCATGACTAAAAACTCTGGAACCAAACACACCACTGTGATGTACAAAGCACCAGCGAGCGTCAACCGCATCAAAATCTTGTCGATAAATCGTGCTGTTTGCTCACCAGGACGAATCCCTGGAACGAAGGCACCACTTTTCTTCAAGTTATCTGCTGTCTCTCGGCTATTAAAAACAAGCGCGGTGTAGAAAAAGCAGAAGAAAATAATTGCCGTTGCGTAAAGCGTAAGATAGAGCGGTTGACGTGGGGCCAAAGCAGCAGCCAAATCACCGAGCCATCGCATACTCTCCGCGCTGGAAAACCAGCTTGCTATCGTCGCTGGAAACAAAATGATCGATGAAGCAAAAATCGGTGGGATCACACCCGCCATATTCAACTTCAATGGCAGATGTGAAGTCTGACCGCCGTAAACCTTATTTCCCACTTGTCGCTTGGCGTAGTTCACAGTGATTTTACGTTGTCCACGCTCAACCAACACAACAAACGCTGTTACTAGCACAGCTAAAGTGATAATAAATAGGGCGGAAAAACCCGACATTGCATTTGTTCGAACCAAATCAAGCAGCCCTGCTACTGCGCTCGGTAAACCAGACACAATACCTGCAAAAATTAGAATCGAAATACCATTGCCCAAACCACGCTCAGTGATTTGCTCACCCAACCACATCACAAACATCGTACCTGTTACAAGAGTCACGATAGTTGTCAGGCGGAACATTACACCCGGCTCAATGACCAAGCCTGGCTGAGACTCCAAGGCAACTGATATACCAACCGCCTGAATCAAAGCCAATACAACCGTTCCGTAACGTGTGTATTGTGTAATCTTTCGACGGCCAGCTTCACCGTCCTTTTTAATCGCTTCGAGTGTTGGTACCACCACAGACATCAACTGCATAATGATGGATGCAGAAATGTAAGGCATGATACCTAAAGCAAAAATCGAGAAACGCTCGAGCGCACCACCTGAAAACATATTGAACAGGCCGAGAATTCCGCCCTGATTTTCACGAAACAAGTCTGCCAAGGAATCTGGGTTGATGCCTGGAACAGGAATATGCGTACCCAGGCGGAAAACCACCAGTGCGAGCACCAAGAACACTAGACGGCGCTTTAAATCGCCATAACGTGAACCTGATTTTCCTGCGGACTGTGCTGTTGCCATTCTTTAATCCGTCTTAAGCGATCGAGCCACCGGCGGCTTCAATTGAAGCACGCGCACCAGCTGAAGCACCAATACCCTTGAGGGACACTTTACGTGAAAGTTCGCCAGATTTAAAAACTTTGACGTAACGCACTTGCGTACCCACTACACCTGCCTGCTTAAGCACTTGCACGTCGACTTCTTCGACAGGCAATGACTGTAAGTCAGACAAACGAATCTGTGCATACAGATGACCGTCTAATGTAGAAAAGCCACGCTTTGGTAGGCGACGTTGCAAAGGCATTTGACCGCCTTCAAAACCGACTTTATGAAAACCACCCGTACGTGACTTCTGGCCTTTGTGGCCGCGACCGGATGTTTTACCTAAGCCTGAACCGATACCGCGACCGACACGACGTTTTGCGTGTGTTGAGCCTTCGGCTGGCTTGATTGTGTTTAATTGAGTAATCGACATCGTGATTCCTTTCAGACGTCCGAAGCAGTCACGAGATAATCAACTTTGTTGATCATTCCGCGAACTTCAGGAGTGTCTTTGAGCACTTTGCTGCTGTTGACACGACGCAAACCAAGGCCACGAACGGTGTCGCGATGGTCTTGCTTGGTACCGATGGTCGAACGGACCAGGGTGACTTTGACTTGTTTTTCAGCCATGACTTACCCCAAAATCTCTTCAACGGTCTTGCCGCGCTTGGCAGCAACATCCGACGGTGTGAGCGAATTGCGCAGGCCGTTAAGCGTGGCACGAACCATGTTGTAAGGGTTGCTTGAACCGAGGCTCTTTGCCACGACGTTACGCACACCCATCACATCAAAAATAGCGCGCATTGGGCCACCGGCAATCACGCCAGTACCTTCAGCTGCCGGCGAAATCAGTACTGTCGATGCGCCATGCTTTCCGACGACTGTATGGTGGAGCGTACCGTTCTTTAGGGCAACCTTGAACAGTTCGCGACGCGCCTGCTCCATTGCCTTTTGAACTGCCACGGGCACTTCACGTGCCTTGCCCTTACCCATACCGACTCGGCCGTCACCATCACCGACCACGGTCAGTGCAGCAAAACTCATGGTACGACCACCTTTAACGACTTTACTGACGCGGTTAACCGCGATCATTTTTTCGCGAAGGCCGTCATCACGCTCTTCAGGAGCGTTCTTGCGTTGTTCTTTAGCCATTTGACTGTTCCTCGCTTAAAACTTCAGACCGGCTTCACGCGCGGCATCGGCCAAGGCTTTTACACGGCCGTGGTAACGGAAACCTGAACGATCGAAAGCCACAAGCTCAATACCAGCAGCTTTAGCTTTCTCTGCAACACGTTTACCGATCAATGAAGCTGCAGCGGCATTACCACCTGCTCCTGATTGACCTGCGAGTTGCTGACGTACTTCTGGTTCAACAGTAGATGCTGAAACCAGAATACGATCGCCTTCGGGCGAAATAATGTTTGCATAGATGTGCGAGTTCGAGCGGAAAACCTGAAGGCGATTAACTCGCAACTCAGCGATTTTCTTACGCGTCGGCACTGCGCGACGCAAACGGGAAATTTTTTTGTCCATGATCTTTCCTTGTTTGCGCGATTATTTCTTCTTGGTTTCTTTGATGATGACATGCTCATCGACGTAACGCACACCCTTGCCCTTGTAAGGCTCTGGCGGACGATAAGCACGAATTTCAGCAGCCACCTGACCAACTACCTGCTTGTCCGAACCCTTCAGAACGATTTCAGTCTGGGTTGGGCATTCGGCTTTTACGCCTTCAGGCATGGGATGGACAACATCATGTGAAAAACCAAGTTGCAATTTAATCGCGTTACCCTGGATTGCGGCGCGGTAACCCACACCAACCAGAGTCAACTTACGCTCAAAGCCTTTGCTAACGCCTGTCACCATGTTCGCAACGAGTGCGCGCAGAGTTCCGGACATTGCTTTTGCTTCGCGGGAGTCATTCGCAACGATAAAAGAAAGCTTACCGCCGTCTTCGTTTACGATGACGTTGCCAATTAGTGTCTGGTTCAATGTGCCCAAAGGTCCTTTTACGGAAATTTGATTGGCAGTGATTGTCGCCTCTACACCTTTTGGCAACTCGACTGGATATTTAGCAATACGTGACATTTGGTTTTCTCCTTAAGCCACGTAGCAGAGGACTTCGCCGCCCACGCCATTGGCGCGTGCTTTACGATCAGTCATCACACCACGTGAAGTGGAGACAATTGCCACACCCAAGCCATTCATCACCTGAGGAATGCTTCCATTGCCTTTGTAAATACGCAAGCCAGGGCGCGAAACACGTTCGATGCGCTCAATAACTGGACGACCCGCGTAATACTTAAGCGTGATTTCAAGTTCAGGCTTTTGGACTGTACCTTTAATCGTAAATCCATCAACATAACCTTCGTCCTGAAGCACGGCAGCAATGGCTACCTTGAGCTTGGAGGAGGGCATGGTCACCGATGTTTTGTCTACCTGCTGCGCATTACGAATGCGTGTCAGCATATCGGCGATAGGGTCGCTCATGCTCATATTTTATTCTCCTACCAGCTAGCTTTGGTCATGCCGGGGATTTCACCCTTCATAGCCAATTCACGCAGTTTCATACGGCCAAGTCCGAACTTGCTGAACACGCCACGCGCACGTCCTGTAATCGCACAGCGATTACGCTGACGACATGGGCTCGAATTACGTGGAAGTTGCTGAAATTTCAGCCGCGCTTCGTAGCGCTCTTCGTCGGTCTTGGATGAATCATCGATAATCGCCTTGAGAGCAGCGCGCTTGGCAGCAAATTTCTCTGCTGTCATTTTGCGCTTGATATCGCGATTGATCATTGAAAGTTTAGCCACGTCTGCGCTCCTTAGTTGCGGAACGGGAAGCTAAAGGCTGTTAACAGCGCCTTGGCTTCTTCGTCTGTCTTAGCGGTTGTGGTGATGCTGATATTCATCCCACGCAACACGTCGATTTTGTCGTATTCAATTTCAGGGAAAATGATCTGCTCTTTAACCCCGATGTTGTAGTTGCCACGACCATCAAACGCACGACCTGAAATACCACGGAAGTCACGGACGCGAGGCAGTGCCACGGAAACTAGACGATCGAGGAATTCATACATACGCTGACCACGCAATGTCACCATACAACCAATTGGGTAATCTTCGCGGATTTTGAAACCTGCGATCGCCTTTTTAGTTTTGGTAATCACTGGCTTTTGGCCGGCAATCTTTGTCAGATCTGAAACCGCATGATCAATGACTTTTTTATCAGCAACGGCTTCGGAGACGCCCATGTTCAAGGTGACTTTCGTCACACGAGGAACCTGCATCACGCTCTTGTAGCCAAACTGCTCTGTCAGTGCTGGAGCAATCTTCTGCAAATAGAGTTCTTGGAAACGAGACATTTTATTCGCCCCTTAAGCTTTCACGCCAACGGTCTCGCCGCTGGAACGAAAAATACGCACGTTGCGACCGTCTACTTCTTTGAACCCAACGCGATCACCTTTTCCGGTGGCTGGATTGAAGAGCGCAATGTTCGAAATATGGATCGGCATTGTTTTTTCGATAATGCCGCCTGTTGTTCCCTGCATCGGATTGGGCTTGACGTGCTTTTTAACCATGTTGATGCCTTCAACCAATACATGGTCTTCATCAAGACGGGCCAACACAGTACCACGACGCTTTTTGTCACGTCCTGTCAGCACGACGACTTCGTCGCCTTTACGGATTTTGTTCATTTACGGCTCCTTACAGCACTTCGGGCGCCAAGGACACGATCTTCATGAACTTTTCGCCACGCAATTCGCGCGTAACGGGTCCAAAGATACGCGTGCCAATGGGCTCGAGTTTGGCGTTAAGCAAAACGGCAGCATTACCACCGAAGCGAATACGTGAACCGTCTTTACGACGAACACCATGTGCCGTACGAACGACAACAGCGTTATAAATCTCGCCTTTCTTGACACGACCACGTGGGGCCGCATCCTTGACGGTAACCTTGATAACATCGCCGATAGCAGCATAGCGGCGTTTTGAGCCACCTAGCACCTTGATACACATGACTGAACGTGCGCCAGTGTTATCGGCCACGTCTAACGTGGTCTGCATTTGGATCATGATTTTTCCTGTTCCAACTTAACCAAAAAAACTACTTGCCTCAGGCTTGTAGTTCAATCAGTCAGTTTTGGTCCCGTTAGGTGCCACATAGCACCCTAGGTTGAAATCTGCTAATTATTCCTTTGATCACACTCTGTATTCCAGCTGTTTGGCTTTAAATACCCAATGCGAATTGCGGGAGAGCTGTGCAGTATATCCTAGTATTTTTTTTTGTGCAAGTCTGCTTAAGATATGTCATATTATCTACCTACCTTTAATACCTTTTTTATTGTTGTATTGGAAACCTTATGTACCCAAAACAGTCTTTGTATATCAATGGTGAGTTTATCTCCGGCGAAGGCCGACAGACCCAGACCATCATCAATCCTGCTACTCAGGAAGTTCTTGGTCATCTCCCACATGCTAGCCAGGCCGATCTTGACATGGCACTTCAGTCAGCTGAATTGGCTTTTGCAAGCTGGAAAAAGTCCTCTCCCATGGATCGCTCAGCTATTTTGCGTAAGGTTGGTCAACTTACTCGCGATCGTGCGCAAGAAATTGCCCGCAATATGACGCTCGATCAAGGCAAACCCCTCGCCGAAGCTCTTGGAGAGGTTGTTGGCTGCGCGGATCATTGCGATTGGCATGCTGAGGAATGTCGTCGTATTTATGGACGCGTCGTTTTGCCTAGAAATCCTGATGTTCGTCAGCTTGTTTTGAAAGAACCGATTGGTGTTTGTGTCGCCTTCACTCCTTGGAACTTCCCCTATAACCAGGCTATTCGTAAAATTTGTGCCGCTGTTGGTGCTGGTTGTACAGTTATTCTAAAAGGCCCTGAAGACTCTCCTAGCGCTGTCATGGCGATTGCTCAAATGTTCCACGATGCTGGCCTTCCTCCTGGCGTGTTGAATCTTGTTTGGGGTGAGCCTGCCAAGGTTTCAGACTATTTGATTCGTTCGCCTATTAGTCGCAAGGTTTCGTTTACTGGCTCGGTTCCGGTTGGCAAGCAGCTTGCAGCCCTCGCTGGTGCCCATATGAAGCGCGTGACCATGGAGCTTGGTGGCCACTCGCCCGTCATCGTTTTTGATGATGCAGATATTGATCGCGCTGCAACCATGCTTGCGAAATTCAAAATTAGAAATGCTGGCCAAGTTTGTGTATCACCAACGCGCTTTTATGTTCAGAAAAAGTCCTACGATAAGTTTCTCGCCAAGTTTCTTGATGTTCTCAAGAGCGTCAAAGTTGGTAATGGTTTGGATGAGGGCGTTGAGATGGGCCCACTCGCCCATGAGCGTCGTGTGCCCGCGATCAGCAGATTTGTCGAGGATGCGCGCAAAAGAGGTGCAACAATCGAGCTTGGTGGTGATGCGATGAGTGGTAAAGGTTTCTTCTTTCCACCCACAGTTATTACTGGCCTGAAAGATGACGCTTTGTTGATGACCGAAGAACCTTTTGGTCCGATTGCACCTATCGTACCTTTTGACAATCTCGACGAGGTCATTACCCGTGCTAACAGCTTGCCATTTGGGCTGTCTTCTTACATCTTTACCAACTCTTTACAGACCGCAACAAAGATTTCAAATTCTATTGAAGCAGGTATGGTCAACATTAATCATTTTGGTAGTGCCTTGCCAGAAACACCCTTTGGGGGAATCAAGGATAGCGGCATTGGAAGTGAAGGCGGTTCAGAAACATTTGATGGATACCTCGTCACCAAGTTTGTCACACACATTTGATGACTTTGCCGTGCGCTCTTTATGAGCGCACAAAAAAAAAGCGACGATTAACTCGTCGCTTTTTTTCATACAGATCGGACTTTAGATTTCGCGAGCTGCTTCGATCAATTTCGTTGCTGTCCAAGATTTGGAGCGTGAAATGGGTCGGCCTTCTGCGATTTCTACCGTATCGCCTTCGTTGTACTGATTGGTTTCGTCATGCGCCTTGTATTTTGCAGAGCGCATGATGATCTTGCCAAGCATTGGATGCTTAACACGACGCTCGACCAGCACCACGATAGTTTTATCCATCTTGTTGCTAACGACCTTACCAACCAACGTACGCTGACGCTTTGGTTTTGTAGCTTGAGCTGTGGTCATATTATGATCCCGCCTTCTCAGTCATCAGTGTACGAACGCGGGCAATATCGCGACGCACTTTGCTGATCTGAGTGTGATTGGTGAGCTGCTGAGTAGCCCGCTGCATACGCAGACCGAACTGAGCCTTCAGCAGGCTTTCGAGCTCTTGTCCGAGCTCGGCGGTTGTTTTTGCACGAAGTTCGCTTGCTTTCATATCGATTCCTTAAGATCCGAGGTGCCGCGCGACGAACGTTGTGGAGATTGGAAGCTTAGCAGCCGCCAGGCGAAACGCCTCACGCGCAATTTCTTCACTCACACCTTCCATTTCGTACAACACTTTACCTGGCTGGATTTCAGCAACCCAATACTCTGGATTACCTTTACCGTTACCCATCCGCACTTCAGCCGGTTTCTGTGAAATAGGCTTATCAGGGAAGATACGGATCCAAATACGTCCACCACGTTTAATGTGGCGGTTAATCGCACGACGTGCAGATTCGATTTGACGGGCAGTTAAACGACCACGACCAGTGGCCTTTAAACCGAACTCGCCAAACGAAACGTCAGCGCCGCGCGTAGCGAGACCCGTATTACGGCCTTTTTGCTCTTTGCGATATTTCCTGCGTGCTGGTTGCAGCATGCTTATTCTCCTTCGGGCGCAGGCGCAGCGGCATCAGCCTTGCGCGGTGCGCGACCACGTCCAGCGGGACGAGCTGCCGGACGACCACCTTCGGGCTTGTCAGCACGAGGGGCACGACGCGGACGGCGCTCTTCTTCGCGGGGCGCAACGGTTTCAACAGGCATTTCGCCGTTAGGTAACATGTCGCCTTTATAGACCCAGACTTTGATGCCGATCACACCATAGGTGGTATGGGCTTCTGAAGTACCGTAGTCAATATTTGCACGCAACGTATGGAGTGGCACGCGACCTTCGCGATACCATTCTGTACGAGCAATCTCGATACCATTCAATCGGCCTGCGCTCATGATCTTGATGCCAAGGGCACCCAGACGCATTGCATTTTGCATGGCGCGCTTCATAGCGCGACGGAACATGATCCGCTTTTCTAGCTGTTGCGAAATAGAATCCGCAATCAGCTGAGCATCGGTTTCTGGTTTGCGAATTTCTTCGATGTTGACGTGAACGGGCACGCCCATCAAACGCTGCAAATCAGCCTTGAGGCCTTCGATGTCCTCGCCACGCTTTCCAATTACGACGCCCGGACGAGCCGAGTAAACCGTAATACGCGCGTTTTTAGCAGGACGCTCGATGACCACACGGCCAACGGATGCGCTTTTAAGTTTCTTTTTGAGGTATTCACGAACGCGGATATCAGAGACAAGCATGCCACCGAAATCTTTATCGTCTGCGTACCACTTCGAGCCCCAATTACGTGTAACCGCAAGGCGGAACCCAATCGGGTGAATTTTCTGACCCATCGTGACTCCTTAGGCTCCGACCTTCACAGTAATGTGGCAGGTCTGCTTTTCAATCTGGTTACCGCGCCCTTTGGCTCGTGCGGAAAAGCGCTTCATCGACTCGGCCTTATCCACAAAAATCGTGGTGACCTTAAGTTCGTCGATATCTGCACCGTCGTTGTGCTCGGCATTGGCGATTGCTGACTCAACAGCTTTCTTCAAGATGCCGGCGGCCTTCTTATTTGTGAAGGTCAGGATATTCAAAGCCTGAGCAACAGACTTGCCACGGATAAGATCCGCAACGAGTCGTGTTTTCTGGGCTGAGATATGCACCCCACGGATAATGGCTTGAGTTTCCATGAATTACCTCTTGGCCTTTTTGTCTGCTGCGTGACCTTTAAAGGTACGTGTCAACGCAAACTCACCGAGTTTATGTCCAACCATGTTCTCATTGATATAAACGGGAACGTGTTGGCGACCGTTATGAACAGCAATCGTCAGACCTATGAAGTCTGGCAAGATCGTTGAACGACGTGACCAAGTTTTGATCGGCTTCTTGCCCTTTTCGGCGATTGCAACCTCGACCTTTTTGATCAAGTGTGCATCGACGAATGGGCCTTTCTTGACTGAACGTGACATGATTCGCCCTCTTATTTACGCTTGCGGCGCTGGACGATCATATTGTCCGTCCGCTTGTTACTACGAGTCTTGTAACCCTTAGCTGGGGTACCCCATGGACTGCGTGGCTCGCCGCCTTCGCCGGTACGACCTTCACCACCGCCGTGTGGGTGATCAACCGGGTTCATTGCGACACCACGTACCGTGGGACGAATACCGCGCCAACGAACTGCACCGGCTTTGCCAATTTGACGCAAGCTGTGCTCTTCGTTGCCAACTTCACCGATCGTAGCTCGGCATTCAATGTGCACACGACGGACTTCACCTGAGCGCAGGCGAACCTGAGCGTAAGTACCTTCGCGAGCCAACAGAACTGCCGAGGCGCCAGCTGAACGTGCCATTTGGGCACCTTTACCAGGCAACATTTCGATACAGTGAATTGTTGTACCCACCGGAATATTGCGAATAGGCAGTGTATTGCCTGCGCGGATGGGGGCTTCGATACCCGACAACAGCGTAGCACCTACCTCAAGACCTCGAGGAGCAATAATGTAACGACGCTCACCATCTGCATAACAAAGCAAAGCGATGTGTGCCGTGCGGTTTGGGTCGTATTCTAAGCGTTCGACTTTTGCTGGAATGCCGTCTTTGTTGCGACGGAAATCCACAAGTCGGTAGTGCTGCTTATGACCACCGCCACGATGACGAATTGTGATGTGGCCGTTGTTGTTACGACCAGAACCACGAATCTGTTTTTCAAGCAACGAAGCAACCGGTTTGCCTTTGTGCAGCGTAGGTGTGACCACCTTTAGCATGCCTCGACGACCGGGCGAGGTTGGCTTAACTTTTAAGAGAGCCATTTAGTTGACCTCCGCCAGGTTGATTTCTTGACCTTCTTTGAGCGAAACATAGGCCTTGCGCTCGTTGCGACGGCGACCGACGAAACGACCGAAACGCTTTGCTTTACCTTTGCGGTTTAAAACCTGAACTGCGTCGACTTGCACTTTGAAGAGCAACTCAACAGCAGCTTTGATTTCAGGTTTAGTCGCATCGGCAATAACGCGAAAAGCGACCTGATTATTCTTCTCTGCTACAAACGTGGCTTTTTCCGTCACGATTGGTGCCAAGATGATTTGCATTAGACGATGATCGTTCATGCCAGCATCTCCTCGAGTTGAGCGATGGCCGACTTTGTGATCAGTACTTTTTTGTAGTGGATCAACGAGAGCGGATCGGCATTGCGCGGCTCGACGACAGCAACATGCGGCAAATTGCGCGTCGCGAGGTAAAGGTTTTCATCGACTGAATCGGTGATGATCAACACGGACTCCATTCCCAAGCTTTTGAGCTTTTCAGCTGCCAGCTTGGTCTTTGGCGACTCGAGCGTGAACGAATCAACAATTGAAATACGGTCTTCGCGAGCTAACTGGGAAAGAATCGAACGGATACCCGCACGATACATTTTCTTGTTCACTTTTTGACTGAAGTTTTCTTCAGGCGAATTTGGGAATGCTCGACCACCACCACGCCACAAGGGAGATGATGTCATACCAGCACGGGCGCGGCCTGTGCCTTTTTGATTAAATGGCTTTTTAGTCGAGTGACGAACTGCATCGCGACCTTTTTGAGCACGGTTACCTGAGCGCGCATTCGCCTGAAAGGCAATAACGATCTGGTGGACGAGTGCTTCGTTGAAATCACGACCAAAAACGGTGTCAGGGGCTGCAAATATTGCCGAAGACTGACCTTGGTCATTTAGGAGCTTGATATCCATATATTAGGCTCCCTTTTTAGCAGGTGCTTTGACTGCCGGATGCACGAGAATGTCTCCGCCAGCATAGCCAGGGACAGCGCCCTTGACCATCAGGAGACCACGCTCAGCGTCAACACGGACGACGTCAAGGTTTTGCACGGTACGGGTGTCATCACCAAGGTGGCCAGACATGCGCTTACCGGGGAAAATACGACCAGGATCTTGAGCTTGACCAATCGAACCAGGTACGCGGTGCGAACGGCTGTTACCGTGCGATGCGCGCTGTGATTTGAAGTGGTGACGCTTGATCGTGCCGGCGAAACCTTTACCAATCGTGGTGCCAGTGACGTCGACTTGCTGGCCGGCTTCGAACACGCTCTCAACAGCGACCACGCTACCAGGCGTGAATTCGGCTGCGCGAGCAGGATCGAGACGGAATTCTTTGAGGATACTACCGGCCTCTACACCAGCTTTGGCGTAATGACCTGTTTGTGGCTTGGCTACACGGGAAGCGCGACGAGCGCCGTAAGCGACTTGAATGGCGGCATAGCCGTCAGACTCAAGTGACTTTACCTGGGTGACGCGGTTGTTCGACACGTCCAGTACAGTTACAGGGATGGACTCGCCATCTTCCGTAAAAATACGGGTCATGCCGACCTTGCGGCCCACCAGCCCAAGCCGATGTGCGGCAGGCGTGGGTGTCGATTTCGACATCATTTTCTCCGGGGTAAAAACCCGATTCCCGACTTCGATTGGTCGGGGCTGATAAAACCCGAATATTTCGGGTGCTCATTTTTTTTCTTACCGAATTTCGGCAAGTCTTGCATTCTAGCACCAATCTTTGCTGCATTGCAAGCCAAACCGGCTTGTAATGCAGCACTCATGCGGCACTAAAGTCTAAATTTAATTATTGCAATGCGATTTCAACATCGACACCTGCAGGTAAATCAAGGCGCATCAGTGCGTCAACTGTTTTATCGGTTGGATCAACGATGTCCATCAAGCGCTGATGTGTACGGATCTCGAACTGATCACGAGATGTTTTGTTCACGTGTGGTGAACGTAACACGTCGTAACGACGAATACGTGTTGGAAGAGGAACCGGTCCTCGTACCACTGCACCGGTACGCTTGGCCGTATCAACGATCTCTGCAGCCGACTGATCGATAAGTTTGTAATCAAACGCTTTCAGACGGATTCGGATTTTTTGATTTTTCATGTCGATTCTCAAAGAGCGATATGCTGCGAGGGATTAAGCTCGCAGCGAAACAATTTACTTCAGGATTTTAGCAACAACTCCGGCGCCGACGGTACGGCCACCTTCGCGAATTGCAAAACGCAGACCTTCTTCCATCGCAATCGGTGCGAGCAGCTTAACTGTCATCCCAACGTTGTCACCTGGCAGCACCATTTCTTTGTCTGCTGGCAACTCGATCGTGCCCGTCACGTCCGTTGTACGGAAGTAGAACTGGGGACGATAGCCGTTAAAGAATGGCGTGTGACGGCCACCTTCGTCTTTCGACAGAATGTACACCTCGGCGGTAAAGTCCGTGTGTGGCTTGATCGAGCCGGGCTTGGCCAACACTTGACCGCGCTCGATTTCTTCACGCTTGGTGCCACGCAACAAGATGCCAACGTTATCGCCCGCCATACCCTGGTCAAGCAGCTTGCGGAACATCTCAACGCCTGTGCACGTTGTCTTCAGTGTGTCGTGGATACCGATAATTTCGATTTCCTCACCAACTTTGACAATCCCGCGCTCGATACGTCCCGTCACCACGGTGCCGCGACCCGAGATCGAGAACACGTCCTCGACTGGCATCAGGAACGTGCCGTCAACGGCGCGCTCTGGCGTAGGAATGTAGTTGTCCAGCGCATCAGCCAGCGCCATGATGGCCTGCTCACCGAGCTCGCCTGTGTCGCCTTCGAGGGCCAGCTTAGCTGAGCCTTTAATGATAGGTGTGTCGTCACCTGGGAAGTCGTATTTTGAAAGAAGCTCGCGCACCTCCATTTCAACCAACTCAAGCAACTCTTCATCATCAACCATGTCGGCCTTGTTCAGGAACACGATGATGTAAGGCACGCCCACCTGACGCGACAGCAAGATGTGCTCGCGTGTCTGTGGCATTGGGCCGTCAGCTGCGGACACCACCAAGACTGCGCCGTCCATCTGCGCAGCACCCGTGATCATGTTCTTGATGTAGTCGGCGTGGCCGGGGCAGTCAACGTGTGCGTAATGACGGTTAGCCGTCTCGTACTCCACGTGCGCTGTGTTAATCGTAATACCGCGTGCACGCTCTTCGGGAGCGGCATCAATCTGCGCGTAGCCTTTTGCTTCGCCACCAAACTTCTTGGACAGAACTGTTGTGATCGCTGCGGTCAACGTCGTTTTGCCGTGGTCAACGTGGCCGATTGTGCCGACGTTAACGTGTGGTTTGGTACGTTCAAACTTGCCTTTTGCCATGGCTGACTCCTGACCTGAGTTGAAGCTATTGTGAAATTAAAATGAAAATCTTCTGGTGCCCATGACGCGGATCGAACGCGTGACCTCTCCCTTACCAAGGGAGTGCTCTACCACTGAGCCACATGGGCGCATTCGCCGGGCACGCCCCACGAACCTAAAAAATCGGTATTACTAACTAGGCATTAACATCTTGGGCACTTTTTACTCAATACTTTTTACTTCTTTTGTCTAAGATCGCTTGCAAACTTTTAACCACCTGCACATTCCGCTGGAGCGGGTGAAGGGAATCGAACCCTCGTCGTAAGCTTGGAAGGCTTCTGCTCTACCATTGAGCTACACCCGCCCGTATCAAGTCTGCGTCCGTTTAAACAGTCGCCCCTTGGTGGAGAAGGTTGGATTCGAACCAACGTAGGCGCAAGGCCAACAGATTTACAGTCTGCCCCCTTTAACCACTCGGGCACCTCTCCACAAGAGAACCAACGATTATGAACGAACAATTCCCTATTGTCAAGAGCTTAGGCAATCTATATGACGCACTTTATATAGAGAATCGACTTCATAACGCAAGATTTTCAGCTAAAAATACCTTATCTCCTAAAAATTATTTTGTTTTTTAGTGTGGCAATTTAAAGCCCGCTTTTTCTTGCTCATCGATTTGAGCAAGCAGATTTATTTCCCAGGCTAAATACTGTCTAGCTGCGACTTTATTGCCATCGTGCCTATCGTGCACAAAGAACAAATAATCAATACATTTCTCGTCTGGCGGGTTGTTAGGAGTATTTTCAACGGGTAAATGTGCAGCTTCCCAATCGGTTGTCTTTTGCGCGTTGATATAAATTGTTTTTGCTCCCAGTTCTTTTAAATCAATCGCCGCGAGGCTTGCGATCGTTTTTTCCTCCGAAAACAAAATCACAGTTTGTTCTTTTATTTTTTCAGCCATTTGATGAAGTTGTGGCCTAATCGACCAGATCGCCGACTTAATATGTCCCGCGCGGTACTGCATGCTAGGTCTCAAATCGATTAATAATGCACCCGCTTTTAAATGCTTTTCTATTTCCTCTGCCAGCAAGTCTATTGAGTCAGGAGTTTGTGTTTCTATTTGCGCTTGGTTTTGCTGATGGTTTGTCGCCTCAAAAGCATCGTCCCACACTGAAACATCCCAACCTAACATGGCGAGCCAAGAGGCCATCGCTGGCGCACGAACTCCCTCATGATCAATGAGAACTAACCTTGCTCCTCTAATCCCAACATACTGATCCGTTGCTTGAACAAGCTGACCTCCCGGGCAGTGCTGTGCGCCGTGCACCGTACCTTGGGCATACTCTTCAGGGGTGCGTACGTCACAAATAAAAGTCGTGCGCTGCTCATCCTTTAGCCATTGCTTGACGACTGCGCAATCTACAAACTTAACGCCATGTTTTAGTGCCAGTGCGCGCGCGCGTGATTTACGCTGCGCAAGAGTGTTTTGCTCAATATTAAGTGCGTGTTTCTTCGTTTGACCATGGTCGAGTTTAAGATCTGCAAGATACCAACCTTGTGTACCATTTTCGAGTGCAAGAACTTTATTTGGTATGCCAAGATTAATCAGCGTTTGTGCACCGATAATACTTCGGGTGCGGCCTGCGCAATTGATGACAATCGTCGTGTTTGGATTTGACACAAGGTCATCAATACGCAAGGGCAACTCACCGTTTGGACAGCATATCGCTGTCGGAATACTCATTTTTTTAAACTCGGTAAAAGGCCTCCCGTCCAATACAACTAGATCTTCTTTATTCTGAATTTTTTGATCTAATTCTGTTGCAGAAATTCGAGGTGTCTTGAACGCATGCTCTGCAAGCTCACCGAAAGCTTTGCTTGGCAAGTTTACGCCAGCAAATACCTCATATCCTGCTTTTTTCCAAGCAGGCATGCCACCTTCTAAAATATGGAGCTTGTTGTAACCCATTGCTGATAGTCTTTTTATTGCCTTAAGACTCAACGCTTGAGCCTCATCTCCAATGACCACCATCCGCACTTGTTTACGGGGCACGAGTCTTTGGATTTCACTTTCTAATTTGCTATAAGGAACTGAAACAATATAAAACAAGTGCTCTTCACCATACTGTCCATGCTCTCGCACATCAATCGTTGCGATTTCATGACCATCGTGAAGCCATTGTTTTAGTGTGGCTGAATCAATAAGCGTTGGGTTTTGGTTTGTCATAGGAGCTCTTCTTTGAGTTGCATTTTTTCAATGAGAGCAGAACAGTGATCCCAGCCATGAAAATCAATCACCAACTGACCTCGTCCTTTTGTACCCACTTTTAGCGTAACTTTTGTCCCCAGCTGATCAGAGAGGATTTCTTCAAGACGGACAACATCTCTTAAATTGTTTTTTACCCTTTGTTTAACTTTTGGGCTCGCTTCTGTTGCGGCTCTTGCTACGAGTTTTTCTGCCTCTCTTACGGAGAGTCCTTTTGCGATAATTTGATTTGCTAACTGAATTTGTGTCGCGCTATCAACAGCAAGTAACGCGCGCGCATGACCCATATCAATATCGCCCGCCAACAACATCGTCTGAAGCGGTGTGGCTAAATTTAATAGTCTTAATAAATTACTCGTAGCAGATCTTGATCTACCAATCGCTGTTGCAGCTTGTTCGTGTGTCAGTCCGAACTCATCGAGTAGTCGTTTGACACCTTGAGCCTCTTCGAGTGGATTGAGATCTTCGCGCTGTATATTTTCAATCAACGCCATCGCTGCAGCATGCTCGTCCGCAACCTCTCGAACAAGGACGGGGACTTCCGTTAGGCCGGCCATTTGAGCGGCCCTAAAGCGTCTTTCGCCTGCAATAATTTCGTAACGACCTTTTGTTCCATCAAGAGGACGCACCAAAATTGGTTGCATAATGCCTTGGGCTCGAATGGAGTCAGCAAGCTCTGCCAATGCGCCTTCATCCATGCGCGTTCTGGGTTGATATTTTCCTGCTTGTAATTTTGTTACGGATAGTACATTTGGCGGGGATGTGGTGCTTTCATTTTTTCCTAGTTGACTTAATCCTGGTGCATCTGCACCAAGCAAGGCTTCGAGTCCGCGACCAAGGCCTTTAGGTTTTTTCGTCACCATATTTATTCCTGTATTTATTCTGTTGTCGATCTTAGGCGCTCGATGACTTCGGCACCAAATGCCATATAGGCTTGAGCGCCACGTGACGCAGGGTCATAGACTACGCCGGGCATGCCATGGCTGGGCGCTTCGGCAAGTCTGACATTACGAGGAACAACTGTTTTGAAGACCTTATCCCCAAAATGTGCCTCGAGCTGTGCTGATACTTGTTGTTGCAATGTGACTCGTGGATCGAACATGACTCGTAATAAACCTATTAGGCTTAATGCTGGATTGATATTCCTGTGAACACGTTTAATTGTATTAACGAGATCCGATAAACCCTCTAAGGCAAAATATTCGCATTGCATTGGAATGATGACGCCATGCGCTGCTGCGAGACCGTTTAATGTCAGCAATGATAATGTGGGAGGACAGTCAATTAAAACAAAATCATAATCTATTGCAACGTGATCAATAGCTTGTTTCAATTGCAACTCACGTTGATCCATTCCGACTAAATCGATCTCGGCGCCAGATAGCTCTCTATTCGCAGGGAGTACATCATAGCCACCTGTTTTAGAGAGTATCCTCGCCTCTTTGATTGTGGCTGTGCCGATTAAAACATCATATAAATTATGCGCAAGGGTGCTTTTATCTATACCGCTACCCATTGTTGCATTGCCTTGTGGGTCTAGATCGATCAGTAATACACGCTGCTTATGTTTTGCTAGCCCGGCAGCAAGGTTAATTGCCGTTGTTGTTTTTCCAACGCCGCCTTTTTGATTTGCTATACAAAATACGCGTGTCGTGCGCGGTATTTGAGCAGTCATTGTGTTCCTTTTTGTTTCATCCATACCAGACATCTCTGGGCACTTAATTGCGGTACTTTTAATGTTTCGATTCCCTCGACATACCAGTCGGCTTCTTCTTCTAGGGCCGCTATTTCATCATGGGGTATTTTTCCTTTCATCGCCAACAATATCCCATTTTTTTCGACACACTTTCCTGCTAGCGCTGCAAAGTCTTGCAGCGTTGCAAATGCTCTTGATATCACAACTTCGAATTTATAGTCTTGTATCAGCTCGACTCTTTGATGAAGTGCTTTCAAATTTTCCAATCCAACGACTCCACTTACATGCCGCACAAACGTCATTTTTTTTTCTACTGAGTCGACGCACGTTACCAACGTGTCTGGAATCATTGTCGCGATGATGACTCCTGGTAAGCCGGCACCTGAACCGACATCTAGCACCATTCTTTTATCTAGTTCTTTTCGCTGAAAGAAGTTATTTAAAGGTTTTATGATGGCCAAGCTGTCGAAAATATGTTGCACCAATGCTTGCTCGGGATCTCGTATTGCCGTCAAGTTATAGGTTTTATTCCATTTTAATAATTGACTTAAATATTCAAGCAGTCTTTCTTGTTGCTGTTTTGTTGGCTCAAGACTTAGTGTATGACAGGCTTTTTCTAACTGCCCTTCAAAAGATGCCAATAAAGTGTTCGTTGCCATTAAATAGTTTTGTTTGTTTGACTGTAATAGTGTCGCTTCAAATGAATCATTAATAGTGATATGGCGGCTGGTGTCATGCCTGAAATTCTCGATGCCTGCCCCACCGTTTCTGGTTTATGCGTTCTTAGTTTTTGACGCACCTCGAACGATAGGCTTGTCACTCCGTCAAAGTCTATTGACGCGGGAATGATTTGAGATTCATACGCGTGTTGACGATCTATTTCTTCTTGTTGCCTAGCAATATATCCTTCGTATTTGATCTGGATTTCTACTTGTTCCGCACACTCACCAGAGGGCAGTCCCAGTGGCATTTCGACCTGATCATTGAATTGCATGCCCATTAAATCTTGATATGAAACGTTTGGTCTCTTGAGTAAGTCTGACAGTAAGTACTCACGTGCAATTTCTTGTCCTAATGCGCTTTCAGCGGCATCCGCTGTCAACATTCTTGGATTGACCCAAGTACTGCGTAATCTTTGCAATTCTTTTTCAACAGATTCGCGTTTTTCATTGAATGCTTTCCATCGCAAATCATCGACTAAATTAAATTGGCGACCAAGCTCTGTCAGTCTCCAATCAGCATTGTCCTCTCTGAGGCTCAGGCGATACTCGGCTCTTGAGGTAAACATTCTATAGGGCTCTGTCACACCCTTTGTGACCAAATCATCGACTAACACGCCCATATACGCCTGACTACGTGTTATTAATAACGGGCCCTTTTCTCTTGAAAATTGCGCGGCATTAATTCCTGCAAGAAGTCCCTGCGCGGCAGCCTCTTCGTAACCTGTAGTTCCGTTTATTTGACCTGCAAAAAATAGACCTTGTATAGATTTTGTTTCCAAGGAAGACTTTAATTCTCTTGGATCAAAATAGTCATACTCAATGGCATAACCTGGACGAACGATATGTGCTTGCTCAAGGCCTTTGAGTGAACGTATTAGCTCTAGTTGAACATCAAAAGGTAATGATGTTGATACTCCATTTGGATACACCTCATGCGTATCCAACCCCTCTGGTTCCAAAAAAACCTGATGTGCGTTTTTATCTGCAAACCTGTGGACTTTGTCTTCGATTGAAGGGCAATAACGCGGTCCAACCCCCTCAATTACTCCGCTATACATCGGAGATCGATCAAGCCCTCCCCGAATAATGTCATGCGTTTTTTCATTCGTATGAGTAACCCAGCATGAGATTTGTTTAGGATGAAGCAAAGTGCTTCCAAGATAAGAAAACACGGGAACAGGGGCTAAGTCTCCTGGCTGTTCTTCAAGAATACTGTAATTGATAGATCGGCCGTCTATCCTAGGTGGGGTCCCGGTTTTGAGCCTACCTTGGGGCAACTTCATTTCCTTAAGTCGCCGACCTAAAGACGTCGCCGAAGGATCTCCCGCCCTGCCAGCGGCATAGTTTTCAAGCCCAACGTGCACTAAACCATTCAAAAATGTTCCCGCGGTTAAAACTACAGCCTTCGCTCGAAAAGAAACACCCGTTTGTGTAACAGCCCCAACTACTTTTTCTCCCTCTAAAAGTAAATCGTCTACAGACTGTTGAAATAACCACAGATTTTCTTGATTTTCTAACCGTGTTCTTATGGCCTTTCTATAAAGCACTCTGTCCGCTTGGGCTCGTGTGGCACGAACAGCAGGTCCTTTTGAGCTATTCAATATTTTGAACTGAATCCCAGCTTCATCGGTTGCAAGAGCCATTGCGCCACCAAAAGCATCAACCTCTTTAACTAAGTGTCCTTTTCCAATCCCACCAATTGAAGGATTGCAGGACATTTGTCCTAAGGTTTCGATGTTGTGCGTTAAAAGCAGCGTACTCGCCCCACTTCTGGCAGACGCCAGGGCAGCCTCTGTCCCAGCATGGCCGCCACCAACCACAATAACATCGAAGATTTTTGGATAGTTCATTTTCATCGTCCACCTAGTCGATAGCATTATAAGCTGCCATGTGTTTCACGTGGAACACCGTTCGCAATAACAAACTCAACCTATTAGACAAATTAAACAAACAAACCCTGTCAGGACGGTCACTATGTTCCACGTGGAACAGAATAAAAAATGAACGGCCAAAATAAAACGGCACTCACGTATGAACATGCGCTTGTAAACGTTGTGGATAAGTTTGTATAACTTAACAAACCTAAAGGGATAACACAGTGGATAAGCTGTAGGTTAAGTGTGTATAACAAAGAAATTATTGTGGCGAACGAATTTCGAACCGTTTTACAACATATAAGTAAAGGGGGCCCGTAAGCAAAACCACTCCGACCATTCTAGAAACTTGAAAAGCCGTAACAAGCGGAACCCCTAGTTGAAGGACCTTAGCAGTGATAGCCATTTCCGCAATGCCTCCAGGAGCAACACTGACCGCTAAAGAAGATAAGGGTACGTCTGTCATCAAAGACAACAACGCTGCATAGCCAAACGCTAAGGCTAGCGCTGTCAAGCTATAAATAACAACACACATGAGAAAGCGAGGAGCTTTATTAAAGAAGCCAGGTCGAAAACGATCACCCAAAGACCATCCTATACAAAGTTGAGCAACTAATGAAAGCTCGACAGGGACACGGGAAAAATGTATTTCGTTCATAGTAAAAAGCATAGCAACGAACATAGGCCCAAGAACCCAAGCGTTTGGTATCTTTAGAAAGTGTGCGATAACGCCGCCACCAAATGTTAAAAGCGCAATGACAAAGAGTCCAAATACATTGATCTCTTTTAGCTCAAAAACAGAACTGTCAAGACCTGATACCTGAAACAACTGACAAACAAAGGGAACCGCTAAAACAACAATAATAACGCGAATAGTGTGAGCGCTTGCTACCAGATCTTGCCTTACCCCATAACGTTCTGCCAAAATAGCCATTTCATTTGCGCCACCGATCGCCGAAGAAAACCATGCGGTTTTTATATCAACTTGGCCAGTTTTATGCAAAAGATATGTGCCATAAACTGCTAATAAAAGAGCAAAGAAAAAACCAGCGATCATTGCAAACCAATGACTAGAAACGACAGCTACAACTTGAGGAGTGAAAAAAAGACCAAGCGTTAAACCGATTACCCATTGTCCGAAATTACGCAGCGTTGAAGCACTACTAACGGGAATAGATAAAAGTCTGAGGCTTGCAATCACTAAAAGAGGTCCAAGCGTCCATGGCAGAGGAATACCAATCCATTGAGCAATCAAAGCACCACAAAGTGATGCAACCAAACCTATAAGCAACTTCCAAATCAGTTTCACAAACCCACAACCATAAAAAAAATGCGTATTATCGGAAAGATACATACATATAAGTCAAAGATTACAACATGCTGATCCAATCAAAACTGCCAAATGTAGGAGCTACAATTTTCACAACCATGAGCAAAATGGCTGTGGATTACAACGCCATTAACCTTGGGCAGGGTTTTCCAGACTTCAACACAGATGAACAGTTACTAAATCTAGTCAGTCAAGCAATGCGAGATGGACACAATCAATACCCTTTGATGACAGGAGTACCTGAACTTAGACAGGTCGTTAGCGATAAAGTAAGAGACTTATATGGAAAAACTTACGACCCGAATCATGAAATAACAATAACGAGCGGCGCAACTGAAGCCATCATGGCAGCTATTTTGGCAACAGTGAATCACGGGGATGAGGTCATTGTTATTGAACCAAGTTATGACTGTTATGTACCTGCAATTAAATTAGCTGGCGGTCAACCTGTCTTTGTTGAAATGATTCCACCAACAGAGACAAAACCATCATTCAATGTTAATTGGAACAAAGTTAAAAATTGCGTGACAAATAAAACAAGAATGTTAATTGTCAATTCACCACACAATCCAACAGGCTCAATTTTTAATACTGAAGATCTAGACGCCATTGAATCAATCGTAAGCAATACAAACATTATTGTTTTATCTGATGAGGTTTATGAACATATTGTTTTTGACGGTGAAAAACATCTCAGTTTGGCATCACGTCCATTACTTGCTGAACGAGCTTTTGTCATTTCTTCATTTGGTAAAACAACACATACAACAGGATGGAAGATTGGATATTGTTGTGCACCAAAAGCATTGACAACAGAATTAAGAAAAGTACATCAGTTTGTCGTATTTACTGTTCCGTCACCTTTTCAACATGGGTTGGCTACCTATACGAAAGACCCGAATACCTATCTAAATTTGTCTGATTTTTATCAGAAAAAAAGAAACAAATTAATGACAGGGTTGCAAGAAACAAAACTTAAACCCCTAACAACCCCTGGAACTTATTTTTTACTTGCAGATTACAGCCAAATATCAAGTAAAACAGAGTCAGCGTTCTCAATATGGCTTGCTCAAAACCATGGAGTCGTCGTTATACCTGTTTCAGCTTTTTATGCTAAACCAGATAGCATTTCAGCAAATCATCAACTCGTTCGTTTTTGCTTTGCAAAAAAAGACACCACCCTTGATGCAGCAATAGACCGATTGAAAAAAATTTCCTGATGAATGAATTTAAGCACGGAAATCAGACAATAAAAACAAGCTGGTATTTTAAAAAAAGTGTGCCACTCTTGATCTCTTTTTTTCTTTATATCTTTTGTTTTATATATAAAGACTAATGGATAAGACAGCCTGTGTATAAGAGGAACAAGTCAACTTAATATACTAATATCATGGACTTAAAGATGAAAAAATCTGTGCATAAACTCTGTTTGAATTTGTGGAGCAAGATGAACAACTTTTGAATATTCCCAACGTTTTGGTGTTGTTCAAGGTTCATACAAAAAGTATTCACAAGACGCGGCCCCTTGTTATCCACAACGAAAAAAAATAAAATTTTTTGTTAAAAGATGTAAGTAAGACAAAAAAACAACATCCTCGCACTATTTCCCAATACAGAAGCTTGAAAAAATCTTTCCTAAGAGATCATCTGCTGACATGTTTCCAACAATTGAACCTAGTTGTTCATGAGACAAACGTAACTCCTCTGCAAATAGATCCAAAATTCGATCGTCTTGGCTAGCATGAGATTGCGCAATTGCAAGATGTTTTGCCGCGGACTCTAGTGCATCAACGTGACGTTGTCTTGCAAGCCAAGGTGTTTCCTGACCTGGTTGCCAGCCAGCCAATTGAAGGAGTCGAACAGTTAATAAATCAAGACCAAGACCTGTTTTAGCAGATATAAAAATTGAATCAGTTTGAGTGAATGAAGAATCTACCAGGAGATCTGCCTTGTTAAAAACATTTAAAAGAACGCTTTTTGGTGAACGATGATGCGCAATTTTTTCATCAAGTCCAAGGTCATGAGAGCGCGCATCTTTTAAATTTAAAACAACATCTGCCTTTGCTATTTCAGACCAACTTCTTTCGATACCCATAGATTCGATTGTGTCATTGGTATCTCTTAAGCCCGCAGTATCAACGATCGTAATGGGTACGCCTTTAATATAAATAAGTTGAGAAACTTTATCGCGCGTGGTGCCAGCAATATCAGTAACAATCGCTAGATCCTCACCCGCGAGGGCATTTAATAAGCTTGATTTACCTACGTTTGGCTCACCCGCTAAAACAACATGGAGGCCCTCTCTAAGAACCATTCCTTGTTTGGATTGAGCGAGAACGGCTTGTAGCTGTTGTTGAATTTTAAGTAAGCGCTCATGAGCTTGAAATTTTTCTAAAAACTCAATTTCTTCTTCTGGAAAATCTAATGTGGCCTCAACTAATAAGCGTAATTGAACAATAGAGTTTGCAAGAGAATTAACCTGGTTTGAAAACACACCAGAAAAAGAAGACATCGCCGCGCGGGCCGCGGCTTCAGAAGAAGCATCAATGAGATCAGCAACGGCTTCGGCTTGTGCAAGGTCTATTTTATTGTTTAAAAAAGCACGTAACGTAAACTCTCCAGGATCCGCCATACGGACCCCGAAGCGTGTCCCTACATACAGGCATTGTTTCAGTAATGATTGCATGACAGCGGGGCCACCATGGCCTTGCAACTCAAGAACATCTTCACCGGTATAAGAATGGGGAGCAGAAAAATAAAGAGCAATGCCCTGATCAAGAGCAATACCATCGTGATTATTAAATACACAGTAGTGTGCATGTCTTGGCGTTAAGTGAAGGCCAAGCAAAGCAAAAATAAAAGGCCCCAGTTGGGGCCCTGAAACTCGAATGATGCCAATGCCGCCCCTACCCGGGGCGGTGGCAATGGCAACGATAGGGGCGTTATTTTGCATAGTGCCTATGCGAAATCGCACAAGAAAGATGTACGCAGAAATTAGCGATGTGCTGCCGCTGCAATGGCAGCAATCTGACGCATCACATACCATTGTTGAGCAATCGATAAGATGTTGTTGACGCACCAGTACAAAACAAGGCCTGATGGGAAAAAGAACATCATTGCACCAAACACCAAAGGCATAAACATCATAACCTTAGCTTGCATTGGATCAGGTGGCGTTGGATTCAGTCGCATTTGAATAAACATCGTACCCATCATGATGACCGGTAAGATGAAATAAGGATCCTGTACAGCCAAATCCTTAATCCACCAGATCCAAGGAGCGCCACGTAACTCTACGCTTGAGCCTAATACATAGTAGAGAGAGATAAAAACAGGGATTTGAATCAAGATAGGCAAACAACCACCAAGAGGATTAATTTTCTCGGTACGATACATCTCCATCATCGCTGTATTAAGTTTTTGACGGTCATCGCCAAACTTTTCTTTTAATGCTTGCAACCTTGGCGCAACTAACTTCATTTTTGCCATGGAGCGATAACTTGCGGCAGAGAGAGGATAAAAAGCAGCTTTTATCAATATCGTTAAAACGACGATCGTCCAACCCCAATTGCCAAGAAGTGTATAAAGCCATGTCATCAAGGCGAATACAGGCTTTGCAATGATCGTAAGCAAACCATAATCTACAACAAGGTCAAGACCGGGTGCGACCTTTTCCAGCCCTTCCTGATCTTGAGGACCTACCCAGAGCTTGGCAGGGATGTTGAGTAGACTGCCTGGAGCAATTGTGCCAACCGACTCGATGCTACGAATAGCAAAAAGATTTTTTTGCAGCTCCGTCATTTCGTAACTACGACTCTTTCCTTGAGGTGGAACCCAAGCTGTAACGAAATAATGCTGAACCATCGCAAACCAGCCATTATCGGCATCTTTAATATAGGTGGCTTTACGTTTTTCAATTTCAGAAAAGGAAACTTTTTGAAACTTCTCTTGTTCTGAATAAATAGCAGGACCTGTAAAACTGACAGGGCCAGACATAAAACTTGGTGTGGAGTTTTCGCTTGCCGGGTCTTTGCTATCGCGAGTGATTTGGAGATAAACAGAAGGAGAAATAGGTTGAGCCGTCGTGTTTTCGATTTGATGGTCAACTAAGATCTCGTAACTACCGCGCTTCAGTGTGAATGTTTTAGTGAGTTTCACACCACTTGATTCAGAGGCAAACTTAATGATAAGTTGATCACCGCTGAGCTCTCCCTGATCGGTGATTAGAGTGAAGGGAGCAAGGTGCGTGGGATACAAGCTACCAGCAGGCGCGCCTGTTAGGCCTGATTGGACAATATAGACTTGTCCGCCACGGTTGTTGAGCAAGACAAAAGGCTGGTCCTTTTCCTCGCGACTTGGAAAGGCAAGAAGATCTGCCCGAACAAGCTGAGCACCAATCAAGTCAAAACTGATGTTAAGGACATCTGTTTTAAAGTCCACCGTTTGAGCTTGAGTCGCTGCCGTGGTGGTAACCCCAGGAACATTACTTGCTGCAGAACTCAAAGCAGGCGCAACAGGCGCGCTCGGTATGCTTGCTGGAGGATTGCTTGTATCGGCTGTCGGGGCGCCCGGCGTAGGAGCTGGCGCAGGCGTTGACGAAGGCGGCGTCCCACCGAGTAAGGAAGGATTACCTTGGTGAGTTTGCCAGTTGTTCCATAGCATCAGCAGGGAAAACGAGAAAATCATGAGTAAGATGGTGCGTCGGATATCCATTCTTGCCTAAATAAAAAAGCTCGCCAGAGAAGGGTGGCAGTTTAGCGTTAATCAGAGCGGTTGCGGTGCTGACATGCCGAATCGGTTTGTTTGTGAGCAGGATGATGTGCCGTTGACTTGGGTACTGGGTCGAGCCCCCCTTGACACCAAGGATGACAACGGGAAATACGTTTAAAAGCTAAAAACAGACCGGTAAAAGGACCTCTCACCTCAATTGCCTCGATGGCATAGTTGGAGCAACTCGGCGTAAAACGACACGAATACCCAAGCCACGGGCTAAGTAAAAATTGATACGCCTTGATTGGAGTAATCAAGATTTTTTTGAGCCAATGCATCATTGTTGCGCTCGCAAAAAGTGCGCATCTACCTCTTTGCGCGCCGCAAGCTTGATTTCGGTGAGCGTCATCGAAGCGATGCGTTTGTGTAGACGAACAACGAAGTCATTGGGCGGTAAATCTAAACGCTTGACACGAAACGCCTCCCTAACAACGCGTTTTAAAGCGTTTCGCGTGCTGGCGTGATGGGCAAAACGTTTGGCCATAATGAGACCAAGACGGGCGCACAAAAGTTTGGAGGGGGCGTCTGACGAGGTGTTTGCGCGCAAGTGAGCGGTTACTACAAAAAAAGGCCCACGGGCAATACGGCGGCCTGAAAGGGCCGCAGCAAATTCGGAGGGGCGGTGCAAGCGCGCCGCCGCGGGATACGTGGCGCGAGACATCACAGAGCGAAGAAGCGAGGGTGAGGCCGGTGTAACCGTACCCTCGCAACAAGCCGTATTAGACGGCTAAACGCTTGCGGCCTTTGGCGCGGCGAGCGTTGATGACAGCGCGGCCACCACGAGTTTTCATCCGAACACGAAAACCGTGCGTGCGCTTGCGGCGGGTGACGGAGGGTTGGTAGGTACGTTTCATGATTAAGGGCCCAACAAAGAGCGAAAAAGTTTAGGAATATCTTAAAAAGCCCTCCATTTCATCAAAAAACTCGAGATAAGTCAAATGTTTACAGAAACCAATCCATAAAAATACGGAATGACCCTGTGGATAACTTGTGCCCCGACAGGGTAGAATCGAGGTTTGAACAGTGAGTCACATGAACGAGTTTTGGCAATCCTGCATCTCTCATTTAGAGCAGGACTTTCCCCCACAGCAAATCAGCGCATGGATTCGTCCGCTGGTACCCCTCGCCTTTGATAAAACAAAGGCGCAGTTGCGTGTGTCTGCGCCAAACCGATTTAAATTGGATTGGGTAAAGAAAAATTTCTCACAGCAAATAGAGGCGTTTGCTTCGACTTGGTTTGCTCAGCCTGTACAAGTCCTGTTTGAATTACCCGCATCGCCAACTGAACGACCACGGGCGCCATTAAGTAGCAGCGTTATTAGTACTGCATACGGGAATGAAGCGGACGCGTCCAAAATAGCAAGCTTCAGACAAGCGGAAACAAATGTTGTTCAGGAAGTTACGCGGGTCGCGGCGACCGTCACCCCGGTAGATGATAAATCAAGGCTTAACGTTGATTTAACGTTTGATAACTTTGTAACAGGAAAGGCAAATCAGCTCGCACGAGCTGCCGCGCTTCAGGTTGCTGAAAATCCTGGTACGTCATACAACCCACTTTTTTTATACGGCGGCGTAGGTCTCGGAAAAACACATCTTATCCATGCGATAGGCAATGCAATGGTTGCTGCCGGGCACAGCGTAAGAGTGCGTTATGTTCATGCTGATCAATACGTATCTGATGTCGTGAAAGCGTATCAACGCAAAGCCTTTGATGACTTTAAGCGTTATTACCATTCTTTAGACCTCCTGTTGATTGACGACATTCAATTCTTTTCAGGTAAAAACAGAACACAAGAAGAGTTCTTTTACGCTTTTGAAGCAATGGTCGCACAGCGCAAGCAAATTATTATTACAAGCGACACATACCCTAAAGAGCTGGCAGGCATTGATAGTCGGTTGATCTCAAGATTTGATTCTGGCTTGACCGTCGCCATCGAGCCGCCCGAGCTCGAAATGCGCGTTGCAATTTTGTTGCGAAAAGCAGAGCAAGAGGGCCTCACGATGCCTGAAGAGGTCGCATTTTTCATAGCGAAGCATTTGCGCAGCAACGTCCGAGAGCTTGAGGGTGCCCTAAAAAAGGTCGTAGCATACGCAAGATTTCATGGCAGAGATGTAGCCAATGTCGACATTTGTAAGGATGCGCTGAAAGACTTGCTTTCTGTATCAAGCGGACAAGTCACAGTTGAAAACATACAAAAAACAGTTGCTGATTTTTATAAAATTAAAGTCGCTGATATGTACTCAAAGCGACGGCCTGCCAACATCGCAATGCCGCGACAGGTTGCGATGTACTTAGCAAAAGAACTGACGCAAAAAAGCTTGCCTGACATTGGAGATATGTTTGGTGGGCGAGATCACACAACAGTTTTACACGCGGTGAGGAAAATTACCGATTTGCGTGCGAAACAAGCAGACCTTAACCATACGCTGCATGTGCTCGAACAAACTCTAAAGGGATAATTCATGCAACTTGTACAAACCCCCCGTGATGCGCTTATAAAGCCGTTATCGATCGTCGCCGGAATCGTTGAACGCAGACATACTTTGCCAATTTTGGCGAATATATTGTTGCGCAAAGAGGCAGATCGGGTTTCATTTATCGCGACGGATCTTGAGGTTCAGATTACGACACATGCGAACTTCGGCGTCGGGCAAGATACCGAGTCTCTAACTGTTGCGGCGCGCAAGTTTGTGGATATTTTGCGCGCGCTGCCCGACACGGGAGACGTAAAGCTATCAACGGCAAGTGGAAAACTTGCAATACAGTCGGGTAAAAGTCGTTTTTCTTTACAGACACTTGCCGCGACCGAGTTTCCGACAATGACTCAGCCAGATCGCTGGGACGTGTCAATCACGATGACACGTAAAACGCTGAAGCATCTTTTTAATATGGTGCATTTTGCGATGGCGCAACAAGATATTCGCTATTATCTGAACGGGATGTTGATGGTCTTCGAGCCCGGACTCTTGCGTGCAGTCGCGACTGACGGACATCGATTGGCGCACAGCTCCACGGCGGTCGAAGGCGTCACGCTCAAGCATGAGGTCATTATTCCGCGCAAAACAGTGTTGGAAATGCAGCGCCTTCTTGATGATAGTGAAGAACCAGTCACAATCGATGTCGCGCCTGGCCAAATACGCTTTTCATTCGGACATGTCGAACTGGTATCAAAATTGGTTGAAGGCAAGTTTCCCGATTTCAATCGTGTCATTCCAACAAATTACACCCGCCACTTCGATGTCTCTCGCGAGATACTCCAAGGCAGTCTTCAGCGCGCAGCGATTTTGACAACGGATAAGTTTAGAAGTGTCCGACTTCAACTAAATCAGCATGTGCTAAAAATTTCCTCGACCAATGCCGAGCAAGAAGAAGCACAAGAAGAAATTGATATTGATTATGGTCACGAAGCTCTGGACGTTGGTTTCAACGTGAGCTATTTGCTGGACTTTCTGGCCAACGTCAAAGCCGAAACGATTCGCTGGTCAATCATGCCCGATGCGAACGCTTCAGCCCTTATTACTTTGCTCGATGACGAATCGTTTAAATACGTCGTCATGCCAATGCGGATCTAAATATGTCAGATATTAATCAAGTACCAGATCAAACTCCCGAAGATCTTGATGCCTATGGCGCAGACTCGATCAAGATGCTCAAAGGTCTGGAGGCTGTGCGCAAGCGTCCGGGCATGTATATCGGTGATACGTCTGACGGCACAGGTCTTCATCACATGGTGTTTGAGGTTGTTGATAACGCGATCGATGAAGCATTGGCCGGTCATTGTGACGACATCGTGGTCACAATCCATGGCGATAACTCTATTTCGGTGACAGATAATGGCCGAGGTATTCCGACGGACATTCACAAGGAGGATGAGTTTGGTCGCAGTGCTGCAGAAATTGTACTGACAGAGTTGCATGCAGGCGGAAAGTTTGACCAAAACTCCTATAAGGTTTCAGGCGGTCTTCATGGCGTCGGTGTCTCTTGCGTAAACGCGCTGTCTTCTTGGCTGCGCTTAACAATTCGTCGCAATGGTCAGGTTCATGAAATGGAGTTTCGCCAAGGCGAGCGCGTTCAGCCCTTAACGGTAACGGGCAAAACAGAAAAGCGCGGAACTGAGGTTCATTTTCTGGCGGATACGACGATTTTTAATAACGTCGAGTATCACTACGAGATTCTGTCTAAGCGTCTACGCGAACTTTCGTTTTTAAATAATGGCGTCAAAATCAGACTGGTTGATCAGCGCCAAGGCAAAGAAGAAAATTTCGCATTTTTGGGTGGTGTAAAGGGCTTTGTCGAGTACATCAATCGTTCCAAGACGGTGTTGCATCCAAATGTATTTTCTGTCGCTACAGAATCCAATGCGGGCGGGACACTCGTCGGTGTTGAGGTCGCGATGCAGTGGAACGATGGTTACAACGAGCAGGTGCTGTGCTTTACTAATAACATTCCACAACGCGATGGTGGTACGCACTTGACCGGTTTGCGCGCAGCAATGACGCGAATCTTGAACAAATACATTTCGGATAACGAACTCGCTAAGCGCGCCAAAGTTGAAACAACGGGCGATGACATGCGTGAAGGTTTAACGTGCGTGCTGTCCGTCAAGGTGCCCGAGCCTAAATTCAGTAGCCAGACGAAAGACAAACTGGTTTCAAGTGAAGTGCGACCGGCGGTAGAAGAGGCTGTAGCACGTACGCTTGAGTCGTGGCTGTTGGAAAACCCGATCGATGCAAAAGCCTTGTGCGCAAAAATTGTAGAGGCTGCGCGCGCGCGCGAAGCTGCGCGCAAAGCACGCGAAATGACGCGTCGTAAAAGCGTGCTCGAAGGTGCGGGCTTGCCAGGTAAGCTTGCGGATTGCCAAGAAAAAGATCCCGCACTGTGTGAGCTTTATATCGTCGAGGGTGACTCTGCGGGAGGCTCCGCCAAACAAGGGCGAGATCGAAAATTTCAGGCGATTTTGCCTTTGCGCGGCAAGGTGTTGAACGTTGAAAAAGCACGATTCGACAAACTGATCGCAAGTGAGCAAATCACGACACTTATTACAGCATTGGGAACGAGCATAGGTCCTGATTTTAATGTGGACAAATTACGCTATCACCGCATCATTATCATGACCGACGCGGACGTTGACGGAGCGCACATTCGAACTTTGCTCTTGACGTTGTTGTATCGTCAAATGCCCGAGCTGGTTCAGCGCGGATATATCTATATTGCTCAGCCGCCTCTATACAAAGTGAAGTCAGGCAAAGATGAGCGCTACCTGAAAGACGAGGTAGAAGAAGCTAGTTATATGTTGCAAGTGTCGTTAAAGGAGGCATCGCTTGTTCCTCTAGCAGGTGCAGAGGCCATTAAGGGCGATGCGCTTGCTGAGTTGGCGAAGCAGTATGTGATGGCGGATGGTGTGATTGCGAGACTGAGCCGATTTATGGATGAGTCGACGTTGTCAGCGATCGTTGGTGGTGCGACCGTTGAGCTGGACACAACCGAAAACGCGGCGGCTTCTGCCACGCGTTTGCAGGCGGCGCTCGAAGATCCCTTGCTGCCAAATCAGGTGGATGTTGTTTCCGAATATCACCAAGGCTCAGAAAGATTCCGTTTGATTGTTCGTCGCAAGCATCATGGCAATGTGCGCGTGACCGTGTTGGATTCAGATTTTGTGAATGGAGCGGATTACGGAGTGTTGGCTCGCGCGGCGGCGACCTTTCAGGGCTTGGTTGGCAAGGGTGCTGTCGTAGCACGCGGTGAGGGTGAGAAACGCAAAGAATCGATGGTGGCTGATTTCCGCGAAGCGATGCAATGGTTGCGTAGCGAAGCGGATCGCAATGTCAGCAAGCAGCGCTACAAGGGCTTGGGTGAGATGAATCCAGAGCAATTGTGGGAAACCACGATGGATCCTAAAGTGCGTCGCTTGTTGCGCGTGCAGATCGAGGATGCGCTTGCCGCAGATGAGATTTTCACCACACTCATGGGCGACAATGTTGAGCCTCGCCGTGCTTTTATTGAAACGCATGCATTGCAAGCGGCGAATCTGGACGTGTAACAAATAAGGCTAGCGCGCGATGACGATTTCAAGTTTTTTGTGTCCGACGACCCTCTACATGGGCGAGGGGTCTTATAAAAAAATCTCTGAAATCGTCCGCAAGCTTCAATGCCAGCGTTTGTTTATCGCCCTGGATGGTGCGTTGATTGCAAGCGACTTTTTTATGCATATTAAAAAGTTGCTGATCGCCGAGGGTGTCGAGATCGTCACCTTTACGGAAATCGAACCCGATCCGAGTGCGCAGACAGTAGAAAAAGCGTATGCCGTTTGCCAAGGGCACAAGGCAACTGCTCTGTTAGCAATCGGTGGAGGAAGCACCATAGATGTCGCCAAGGCGGTTGGAATTTTGGCGACAAATGGCGGTCGAATCCACGACTATGAAGGTATTGAAAAATTTGCTCTCGCGCCTCTTCCTTTAATAGCCATTCCCACGACAGCTGGAACGGGCTCGGAGGTTTCGGGTTCTTGTGTGATTTCGGATAACGAAAAGAATCTCAAGATGTCGATACGACATGCTTCACTGAATCCCGCCGCGTTCGCTATTTTGGATCCTCTGGCTCTGCGAACAGTTCCAGGATCTGTGGCTGCGCATTCAGGTATTGACGCCTTTGTGCATGCTTTCGAATCGTATGTTTCCCGTCAAGCCAACCTCATGACCGATGCGATTAATTTGCAGTCGATCGCATTGCTTTCGGCAAACATCAGGCAGTTTGTCGCAAATCGTGAAAACCTAGAAGCGGGACTCAATATGTTGGTGGGTTCGGCGCTGGCAGGCATAACATTTGGGCAGACGGGCTTAGGTAATGTGCATTGCATGGCCCGGTTCGTTGGCGCACGCTTTCATTTGTCTCATGGCTTGTCTAACGCAGTATGTTTGCCTCACGTCGCACAGTTCAATATGCTTGCGAGCCCTGAAAAGTTCGCACGCGTAGCGGTCGCGATGGGCCGACCGGCCGAGCGCTTGCCTACTCTGGATGCCGCACAAGCGGCCGTTGAGGCTATTCGCCAACTCTGTACGGATCTGGGGATACCTGCTCGCTTGCGAGATGTGGGTGCTACGCCCGACACTTTTGCTGAAATGTCTGAGCAATGTTTGGCCGCCAATTACAACCGATGGAACCCACGCCACACGACGGTTGCAGACTTTAATGCGTTGTTCGAGCGCGCCTATTAGCACTAAGGGATTTACCAGCCAGAGCCTGCTTCCCATATGACCGGCACTTGTAGAGCACGTGCGCGCTTGAGCAAGTCTAAAAGAGGGAAAGAGCGTTGTTTCAGGCCAACGGGCAGCGCCAACGCATCTTTGGGTAAATCGCCGTCTTCATCTTCATCTTTGTCTTGATGAAGGTTGGGCTCTGCTGCAATGGCGTGTTCAAGACTAAAAATAGCGGCCTCGAGTTGCTCAGGCATAAAAACACCACGGGTAAGCAAGTCGTTGTCATCGGTTTTTCCAATGATCGTCAGTAAAGGTTTGGCATGTTGCGCCAACATCAAGATATCCGCGCCGGCTTTACTACTAAAGGTAACAAGCATAAAGGCCTCCCTTATTGACCGCTGAATCTATGGCTTATGTCCATAGTACTACCCCTTAAGTGATAAGGGACGCGGGGTGCTCAAGGTCGTGAGACCGCAGGTCTACACATAATTCAGGCTATGATTTGACTCTTCTCATTGCTACAGTCCACGCCCATGCTCCTCGAGCAACAAAACACGCTTATTTCCCGTATCCAGGCTGCGGTGACCGCAGTGTTGCCCGATGCAACGCCCGCCATTTTGCTCGAACGCCCCAAGGTTGCTGCACATGGTGACTTAGCGACGAATGTCGCCATGCAATTGGCAAAACCGGCCAAACGTAATCCACGCGAGCTTGCTGAGGCAATTCTAGCAGTGTTGATGGAAGACCCTCAAGCGCGCAGTTTGATTGACCAGGCCGAGCTTGCCGGACCAGGATTTATAAACTTTCGGTTGACACACTCCGCTCGTACCGCAGTCATGGAATTGATTGCGCAACAAGGCCAAGCATTTGGTCGCGCGCCACGTAAAGCACAAAAAGTGTTGGTGGAGTTTGTCTCGGCCAATCCTACGGGGCCTTTGCATGTGGGTCACGCGCGTCAAGCGGCTTTAGGTGACGCATTGTGTCGCTTGTTTGATGCTAGTGGTTTTGAGGTGAGCAGAGAGTTTTATTACAACGATGCTGGGAATCAGATCCAAAATCTGGCGATCAGTGTGCAGGCACGAGGTCAGGGCATCGAGCCGAGTTCTTCGCAGTACCCCGCAGATGGTTATCGCGGAGATTACATCGCGGATGTCGCGCGAGACTTTTCAGCCAAAGCGACTGTGAGCGCGAGTGACGGCAAGCCCGTATTGGCCAACGGTGACTTGAGCGATCTCGACAATATTCGCCGTTTTGCTGTGACATATTTGCGTCGAGAGCAGGATTTGGACTTGCAGGCCTTTGGCCTTGCTTTTGATCATTATTACCTAGAGAGTTCCCTCTATACCTCGGGTCGAGTGGAGGATACGGTTAATCAGTTGATCGCGAGCGGCCATACCTATGAAAGCGAAGGCGCGTTATGGTTGCGCACGACGGAGCTTGGCACGGGCGATGATAAAGACCGTGTGATGTGCAAATCCGAAGGTGGCTATACATACTTTGTCCCGGATGTGGCCTACCACGTCACGAAATGGCAGCGTGGTTTTACGTGTGCGATCAATATTCAGGGCAGCGATCATCATGGAACAGTCGCGCGCGTTCGGGCTGGTTTGCAAGCCTTGTCGCTGGGGATTCCTGCAGAGTACCCCTCCTACATTTTGCACAAAATGGTCAAAGTGGTGCGCGGTGGTGAAGAGGTAAAAATTTCAAAGCGCGCGGGAAGTTACGTCACTTTGAGGGACCTAATTGAATGGGTTGGACGTGACGCTGTTCGTTTCTTTTTGATTCAACGTCGCGCTGATACCGAGTTTGTGTTTGACGTGGACTTGGCGCGCTCACAGAGTGAAGAGAATCCGGTTTATTACATCCAGTATGCGCATGCAAGGATTTGCTCGATGCTGGCGACAGCAGGCTTAAATACTTCTGAATTGCTTGCGGCATCAACGGCGTTGTTAGTGGCGCCCTCAGAACTTGCCTTAATGCAGCGCTTGGCGGAGTTTCCAGCACTGGTGACGCAGGCGGCCGCTGAACTATCCCCGCATTTGGTCGCCTTTTGGTTGCGTGACTGTGCTTCTGACTTTCATGCTTGGTACAACGCAGAGCGCGTGCTGGTCGACGATATTGCCCTCAAACATGCGCGTTTGCGTTTGGCTGATGCGACTCGTCAAGTGATCGCGAATGGTCTCGAGCTTTTGGGTGTTTCGGCGCCAGAACGGATGTAAGATCCCAATATGGCAAAACGCAAATCATCCGGTGGTAGCACGATCTACGGTGTGCTCGCAGGCCTATTAATTGGCTTGGGATTGGCTGCGGGTGTCGCGTACTACGTGATCAAGGCGCCAATGCCTTTTATGGATAAGGCCAGTCGTTCGCCTGACGCGCCAGGCTCGCCTGATCCAAGAAATGCACCCGATCCTAATGCTGCTCTAGGGAGTCGAGAGATCGGACCTGTCACAGCACCGAGCTCCCCCGACCAGCCGACCGGTCAAGTGAGCGTGACCGGCACAGGTCAAGGTGTGCCGTCTGCAGCAGGGGTAACGAATAAAGGTGGGGATGCTTTGGGCTCGCTGATTGCGACCTTGACGCCAGCGCCGAATGCCACCTCTCGACCATCGCAATCTGCCCCAGCCGTTTCGTCGCCTCCCGCAAATGACGCCTCTTCAACGCCGCAAAAGGCGAGTGGACCTTATTTTCTGCAGGTGGGTTCTTTTAGGGTACTAGAGGATGCCGAAGCCTTGCGCGCCAAAATAATTTTGATGGGTATGCCCGTTGAAATTCAGCGTGCTGAAGTGAATGGTTTACAGGTCAATCGCGTGCGTGTAGGACCGTTTGCACGCATTGATGATATGAATCAAACCCGCATCCGACTCGGTCAGGAAAAAATTCCAACCGCCGTAGTCCGGCAGTAAAGTATTTGCTCACTTAGGACGAATTGCTATGACACAAAAGATCTTTTCACGTTTCGCTTTAATGTTGTTTGCAGTGTCGAGCTTGATGTTTTCGGCGGGTAGCGTTGCACAAGGCGCAGCCGTCGCAAAGGGAAAATTTATTGAGGTGACCCCTGCCCAAGCAACGGAGCCAAGTAAAGTTGAAGTGCTCGAATTCTTTTCTTATGGCTGCGGGCACTGTGCGGCGATAGAGCCATTGATTGAAAAATGGATCAAAGCACAATCTGCCGATGTGGTGGTGCGTGGCGTACCGGTTGCTTTCAATGCAGGCATGAAGCCTCTGCAGCGGTTGTATTATGCACTCGAAGCCTTAAATCGTAACGATTTGCATCCCAACGTTTTCAAAGCGATCCACCAGGAAAAAAAGCGCTTATTCACAAAAGCTGAAATCAAGAGCTGGATAACGACGCAAGGCGTGGACGCCGAGAAATTTGAGGCTGCATATGAGTCTTTTGGTGTTTCATCCAAAGCGAATCGGGCAGATCAGCTTGTAACGGCGTATCGTATTCAAGGAACACCCTCGGTCGCGGTGGGCGGACGTTTTGTGACCTCGCCTTCAGAGGCCGGAGGGTATCAGCAGACGTTGGACGTGGCGAGCGATTTGATTCGTCAGGTCAGGGGTAAATAAAGAGATAGCCTTTGTCTTTAGTCATACCAGGCCTCTCGTTACTTTTTGATTTTCGCCAAGGCTTGTTTCAAATCGGCAGTTAAATCATCGACGGACTCAAGACCGATATGCAAACGAATGAGTGCATGCTCGTGGTGTTTCCAGTATTGATGCGAAGATAGGCTGCCTGGTTCGACCCATTGCACAAGGCTTTCATAGCCGCCCCAGGAAAAACCGATGCCAAAAAGTTCAAGGGCGTCGACGAAAGGTTTGGCGGCTTCTGGAGCGCAATTGAGCTCGATGGAAAGCATGCCGTTTGAGCCTGAGCAGTCCCGTTGCCATAGCGCATGGCCTGCGTCCTTGTGCCAGGCGGGATGGTAGATGTTTAAAACCTCTGGTTGTGCGGACAGAAACTTGCAGACCTCAAGTGCGTTGCGCGCGTGCTGAGGCATGCGCACAGCCATGGTCTTTACCCCACGCAAGGCAAGCCATGCATCATCTGCACTCACTGAATTACCCATTGCATATTGAGCTGAGTGGATACGTGCGGCAAGCTTTTGATCCTTGACCACGACGGCGCCAAGCATGACGTCAGAGTGTCCCGCAATGTATTTGGTGCCGGCTACGACGGAGACATCAGCGCCAAGCATAAGAGGTCGATAGATATAGCCAGAGCCCCAAGTGTTGTCGGTGGCGAGGATGAGGCCGTGCGCCTTGGCTTGAGAGGCAAGCGCGGGCATATCGAGCATTTCGTAGAGCAACGAGCCGGGGGACTCGACATAAATCATTTTTGTATTGGGTTGAACGAGTTGAGCAATATCGTCTCGTTCGGCGGAAAAGTAGGTCACTGATATCCCGAAGCCTTTAAGCAGGGCACGGTCAAGATTTCGTACGGGACCGTATACACAATCGGCTACCAGCACATGGTCGCCTGTTTGAAGTAAGCCCAGAAAAGCGATATTAATGGCGGCCATGCCGGAGGGTGCGAGCACGCAATAGCTTCCGCCTTCGAGCTGCATAAACACATCTTCGAGTGCCCGGTGTGTGTCCATCCCGGATCGACCATAGGTAATGGCGCGCTCACCGGCCAACCGGCGCGTCATTGCTCGATCAAGCGCGGCCAGGTTTTCAAAACGGACCGTACTGGTGCGCATGGAAGGTAGACTGACTGGAGCGGTGCCTGTCTCGGGGTCAAAGGGGGCGCTACCGGTATGGAGTAGTCGGGTATCTAGGTGATGAGTGGTCAAGGCACGTCCTTTAGGTTCTGACGAAACGAATAATGCTATCTGCGCAAAGTTCACGCGAGAGCTTGCCCTCAAAATATAGGGCATGCAAGTGTGCGATGGCCTCGCCCATTGCGAAGGTAGTTTGGTGTAAGTCTAACTTACGCTTAAAAAGGATGGGCAGGATATCGGTGGCCGATTGCGGTGTGACACAGGCTTCGAGCACCTCCGCGAGTCGGTCGGCATGGTGTTCGTGTTGTTGAGTGATGCGCTCGTGTAGGCCTTTAAAGGGCTTGCCATGGGAGGGCAAGATCAGTGTGTCTGCGGGAAGATGTTGGAAGTGATTCAGAGAGTTTAAATAGAGCGGCAGTGGATTGCCAAGGGGCTCATAGTCAAATACGCTGACATTAGTTGAAATACGCGGGAGCACCATGTCGCCTGAGATGAGGACATTTTTATCCGGACAGAATAGGGAGATGTGTTCGGGTGCGTGACCGTATCCCACGATTGCTTGCCAAGCGAATCCGCCAATATTGATGGATTGACCATCTAAAATTCGCGCATAGGAGGCGGGCATATTTGGGACGAGATTGGGATAGTAGGAGGCACGGGCGCGGATCTGAGCGAGCGACTCAGGGTCGGTCATGCCATGGCTGCCCAGATGCCGCGCGGCGCTTTCGCCACCGGTAGCACCCGTGCTTTGCCCGACTGTCCAAAGCTTGGCGGTCATGTAGTCTGTCATGCTCATATGAAGAGGTGCATGCCAGCGTTCACATAGCCAGCTTGCCAGACCGACATGGTCAGGATGCATATGAGTGACGATAATCCGAAGAACGGGAAGTCCCTCAAGCTGTGTGGCGAAAATGTCCTCCCAGAGGACTTTGACCTCGTCGCGGCTAATGCCGCAGTCGATAATCGTCCAGCCTTCTTTGCCGTCGATCTTGTCACGTAAGAGCCAGAGGTTGATGTGGTCAAGCGCGAAAGGCAGCGGCATGCGAATCCAGCGCACGCCTGGCGCGAGCTCCATGGTTTTGCCTGGTTCGGGCAAGGTGTCTGCAAAGGGATATTGCAGTTGATGCTCGAGTGGGTTCATGTTTTGTTGTCTCCAAGCTTGACGGTTTGTTCGGACCATCATAATTTACGTTAAGGTTAGCCTAAATGTGAACGTGTATTTTTTTGAGAGCTTCGCCATGCCGATTATCGAGTCGAAAATAAATGGTCGTTCGACCGAGTTTGCAGCCAATGGGAGTGCAATGCGGGAAAAAACCACCGAACTTAAGGCCGCATTGGAAAAAGTCACTCAGGGGGGGCCTGAGGCGGCGCGTCAGAAACATATTGCGCGAGGTAAGTTGCTGCCAAGAGACCGCGTCGAGCAATTGCTCGATCCTGGAACGCCCTTTCTGGAGTTTTCGCCGCTCGCGGCGTATGGCATGTACAACGATGAGGCGCCTGGTGCAGGGATTATCACTGGCGTGGGACGAGTCGCGGGCATCGAGTGTGTCATCGTCTGTAATGATGCGACCGTCAAGGGCGGAACGTACTACCCTATGACCGTCAAGAAACATTTGCGCGCGCAGGAAATCGCCTCGCAAAACTATCTGCCCTGCATCTATTTGGTTGATTCTGGTGGCGCAAATTTGCCACAACAAGAAGACGTGTTCGCGGATAGGGAGCACTTTGGGCGCATATTTTTTAATCAGGCGAATATGTCGGCGCAAGGGATCGCGCAAATTGCCGTTGTGATGGGCTCCTGCACAGCAGGTGGTGCTTATGTACCTGCGATGAGTGATGAGTCCATCATCGTGCGAGCTCAAGGCACAATCTTTCTGGGTGGGCCCCCGTTAGTCAAAGCCGCAACGGGTGAACAAGTCAGTGCCGAAGATCTGGGTGGAGGCGATGTCCATACAAGATTGTCAGGCGTCGCAGATCATCTCGCCGCGAATGATCATCATGCGTTACAACTCGCGCGCAAAGCAGTGCAACATCTCAATCGACAAAAGCCTAGACAGTTGCAGCTACGTGAGACTCGCGAACCTTTATATGAGGCTGAGGAGCTTAACGGCATCATCCCGGCGGACACGCGTAAATCTTACGATGTGAGGGAGATTATTGCGCGCTTGGTGGATGGTTCAGAGTTTGAGGAATTTAAAGCCCGATATGGAACAACCCTGGTTACGGGCTTTGCGCATTTGCACGGCATGCCTGTCGGGATCATCGCGAATAATGGCATTTTGTTTTCAGAATCAGCGCAAAAAGGCGCGCATTTCATCGAGTTGTGCGCACAAAGAAAAATTCCACTTATATTTTTACAAAACATCACTGGATTCATGGTGGGCCGTAAATATGAAAATGAAGGCATCGCGCGCCACGGAGCAAAGCTGGTCACAGCAGTCGCAACTGCGGCGGTACCGAAATTGACGGTGATCATTGGAGGCTCGTTTGGAGCAGGTAACTATGGGATGTGTGGCAGAGCGTATTCACCCAGGTTTCTTTTTATGTGGCCAAATGCCCGCATTTCTGTGATGGGAGGTGAGCAGGCTGCGAGTGTGTTGGCGACGATTCGCAGAGAGGGACTCGAAGCCAAAGGTCAAGCGTGGTCGATGGAGCAAGAGCAGGCTTTCAAAGCACCGATTTTGGAACAGTTCGAGAGAGAAGGACATCCCTTTTATGCCAGCGCGAGGCTGTGGGACGATGGTGTGATCAAACCTGCGGACACACGTAGGATCTTGGGATTGGCGTTGTCCGCGGCGTTGAATGCCGAAATACCAGAGACGCGCTTTGGCGTATTTCGTATGTAATGATATACACAGGAACAAAACGTGTTTACAACAATACTCATCGCTAATCGTGGCGAAATCGCATGTCGTGTCGCGGCAACGGCGCGCAAGCTTGGCATAAAAACAATCGCGGTCTACTCGGATGCGGACGCACAAGCCAAGCATGTTGCGAGTTGTGATGTCGCAGTACGGATTGGAAACGCGCCAGCGAATGAAAGCTATTTAAAAAGCAGATCGATTTTGGATGTTGCACGTGAGCATGGAGCGCAGGCAATTCATCCTGGATATGGATTTTTGTCAGAGAATGAAGACTTTGCAAAAGCGTGTGCACATGAGGGGGTGACGTTTGTAGGACCTCCTCCAGGGGCCATTGCGGCGATGGGAAGCAAGTCAGCAGCAAAAAATTTAATGGCAAAAGCGGGTGTGCCTCTTGTTCCGGGATATCACGGGGAAAATCAAGAGGTACAGTTTTTACGTCAGCAGGCTGATGGTATCGGCTATCCCGTATTGATCAAAGCGAGTGCGGGCGGTGGTGGCAAGGGCATGCGAGTGGTGGAGTCGAGTGCGGATTTCGATGCCGCGCTTGCCTCGTGTCAGCGAGAGTCGAGGGCGAGCTTTGGTGATGACCGTGTGCTGATTGAACGGTATTTGCAGAAGCCGCGACATATCGAGATACAGGTGTTTGCCGATACGTTCGGCCAATGTATTTATCTGTTTGAAAGGGATTGCTCTATACAGAGACGACACCAGAAAGTGATCGAGGAGGCGCCTGCGCCGAATATGTCAGAAGACATGCGGCGTGAAATGGGTGGGGCAGCGGTGGCCGCCGCGCGCGCAGTGAACTATGTCGGCGCGGGAACGGTGGAGTTTATTGTCGAGCCCAATGGAACGTTTTACTTTATGGAGATGAATACGCGTCTGCAGGTTGAGCATCCTGTGACTGAAATGATCACAGGTCTTGATTTGGTCGAGTGGCAGTTACGCGTGGCTGCCGGCGAACCCCTGCCGTTGACACAAGAGCAGATTCAACAGGTGGGCCATGCCATCGAGGTGCGTATTTATGCTGAAAATACAGAGAAAGGATTTTTGCCTTCTGTCGGTCGTTTGACGCATCTTCAGCTACCCGAGCATGTTGCCTTTACGAATGGCGTGGTGCGCGTAGATGGTGGTGTGCGTTGTGGAGACGACATCTCGCCCTACTACGATCCAATGATCGCGAAGCTCATTGTTTGGGGTGCAACGCGCGAGTTGGCCCTTGCCCTGATGCGGCAGACGCTTGCCGAGACGCAAATAGTCGGTGTGCACACGAACGTAAACTTTCTTTCTAGACTGATTGCAGATGATTCGTTTGCACACGCGGATCTCGATACAGGGCTGATTGAGCGCAGGCGCGAAACATTATTGCCGCCGTCAAAAGAAAGCACAGATGATGTCTTGGCTTGTGCAGTCGCGGCGGTATTGTCTGAGGAGTCTGCTGAGATGGCATCCCAGGCGTTACGGAAGCCAATCCCGACCGATCCTTGGTCGATTCAGGATGGGTGGAGGCTGAATGGAGCATACAGACGTCGATTTGTGTGGTTGGATGGACAGACGCCCAGAACGGTCGATCTCTTGGGTATTGGGGGTGATAAGCGTCTTGATATCGATGGGCGGACTAGCGATTTTTGCTGGTCAGCTCAGCGCATGCCAAGCGGCGCGTTTGTGTTGGCACTGCGGTTAAGCGGCGTGCGTCGATCGGCGACGGTTCAAAAGCAGGGTGAACGCGTTGATGTGTTTGTCGAGGGAATGCATACGATGTTGTGTCTGCAAGATCCGCTTAGCCAGGCTTTGCATAAAGAAGCGGGTCAGACGGGAGGTTTGACGGCGCCCATGCCAGGAAAAATTATTGCGGTGCATGTCATAGAGGGTCAGGCTGTTAGACAAGGCGATGCGCTGTTAGTCATGGAAGCCATGAAAATGGAGCATGCGGTCATCGCGCCTCTAGATGGCGTTGTGAAAGAAATATTTTATGGTGTTGGCGAGCAGGTTAGCGAAGGGGCTACCCTCGTCGGGTTGTCATAAGCGATGCGGTTGTTGCAGTTCATTACATTTCATTCGCAAAACTACTAGTAAAATAGTAACGTTTTCGTCCGATTATTTAATCAGGGAGTAACTTTATGTTTTTAAAATCTCTAGCTAAATTTTTAGGTGCTGCCGCGCTCATTGCTACTGTCGCAGCCCCCGCGCAGGCTCAGCAGTTTTTCCGAATTGGTACAGGCGGCACGGCAGGGACGTACTACCCAGTCGGTGGCATGATCGCTAACCTCGTCACTCAGCCAGGAAAGCTTATCGCTTCTGCGGTCGCTAGCAATGGTTCGGTGGCAAACGTCAACGGCATCGTGGGCGGCTCGCTTGAGTCTGGTTTTAGCCAGTCGGATGTCGCGTACTGGGCCTATTCAGGCACGGGTACATTTGCGGGCAGGACCAAGGCGACAGACCTGAGACTGATCGCAACGCTTTATCCTGAAAGCATCCATTTGGTTGTGCGTAAAGGTTCGGGGATTAAATCCGTCGCCGATTTGCGCGGCAAGCGTGTTTCCATGGACGAGCCTGGTTCCGGCACCTTGGTCGATGTGCGTTTGATCATGGGTGCTTATGGCATGACGGACAAGGACGTCAAGGCCGAATACATGAAGCCCAACCAGGCCGGTGACAAAATGAAGGATGGTGGCTTGGATGCCTTCTTTATCGTCGCGGGTGCACCCGTTGCGGCAGTTGCTGAGCTTGTTTCAAGCGGCGCAGGCGTAGAGTTGGTTTCAATCGCAGGTCCTGAAATCGACAAGTTGCGTTCGACACAGCGCTTTTTTACACCCGATGTGATTCCTGCGGGTACATATCAAGGCGTTGGCGAAGTCAAAACCATCGCAGTGAATGCGCAGTGGATCACGTCTGCGAAGCAAACGGAAGCGGTTGTTTATGAAATCGTGAAGGCGGTTTACTCTGATCCTGCTCAAAAGGCTTTAGCCGCTGGTCATTCCAAAGGCAAACTGATTACTTTGCCTAATGCCGTGATGGGCGCTGGCATCCCCTTTCATCCTGGCGCAGAGAAGTTTTACAAAGAAAAAGGCCTATTGAAATAAGGGGCTGAGGGGTCATGAGCTTGACGCATGTGACACCTGATGAGATTGTTAAGTGCCTAAGGCGGTGAGCGCACATGCGAAACACCGCCTTTTATTTTGATCGTCACGATCATCCGTTTATCACGAGTCCGTTATGCAATTAGATGAAAAGAAAGCCCAGGCACTAACAGAACAATTTGATCCCGAAATACGGTTTCGTCCGCTCGCCGCGAGCGCGACCTGGATTGTTTCCATCCTGTTGGTATCGCTGTCAATCTTTCACTATTACACGGCGGGTTTTGGTTTGTTGCGAGAGTCGACACATCGTGGGGTTCACCTCGCTTTTGTATTGAGTCTTATTTTTTTGGTGTTTGGTTTTAACAAGCGGGCGTATAAGCGTGAGCCCAAATCGACGTGGCTGTCACCGGGTGGCATCCCCTTGTTTGATTGGTTGATCGCGCTAGCGTTGGCGCTCACGGTTTTGTACATCCCCTATATTTTTGAAGAACTGGCCTTCAAGGTGGGCAATCCAGACAAAATCGATGTCTTTATGGGCACGATCTTATTAGTGGGCTTGCTCGAAGGCACGCGTCGCGCAATGGGTTGGCCGCTGCCTATCATTGCGATTGTTTTCATGATTTACGCCATGTTTGGTCAGGAGTTTCCGGGTTTGCTCAAGCACGCGGGAAATAGCTGGTCACAAATAGTGAATCACCTGTATCTCACTAGCCAAGGTGTCTACGGTGTCGCAATCGGCGTCGTGGCCACGTATGTTTTTCATTTTGTGTTGTTTGGCGTGTTAGCTACGCGTATCGGTCTGGGTCAATTATTTCTTGATGTGGCCTCCGCGATTGCAGGGCGCTATGCAGGTGGGCCTGCAAAGGTCTCCGTATTCGGTTCGGCGATGTTTGGTATGTTGTCAGGCTCGTCGATTGCCAATGCCGTCACGGTGGGCTCACTGACGATTCCCGCGATGATTCGCGTGGGTTATCCACGGCATTTTGCCGCGGGTGTTGAGGCCGCTTCGAGCACCGGAGGGCAGATTACGCCACCGATCATGGGTGCTGCGGCATTTTTGATGATCGAATTTTTAAATATTCCTTATCGCGATATTGCGTTGGCTGCGACCTTCCCCGCTTTTTTGTATTTCTTTGGCATGTTCATGCAGGTGCATTTCGAGGCTAAGCGTCAAAATTTGCGTGGCTTGACCGAAGAGGAAATGCCAAAGTTAAAAGAGTCATTTCGCAAGCGCTGGCCAACACTGATCCCGTTGGTGGTTTTGATTGGTGTGCTCGTGAGTGGCCGAACGCCTTATCTTGCCGCGTTCGCCGGCATCACGGCGTGTATCGTGGTGGGGTTGCTCAACCCTGTACAGCGTCTGCGATGGCGTGATCTTTACGACGCCTTTGAAACGGGTGCCAAGTATGCATTGGCGGTAGGTGCCGCCGCAGGTACGGTAGGGATCGTGATTGGTGTGGTGACGTTGACGGGCGTTGGTTTTAAAGTGTCTTTCATTGTGATCGCCGCTTCACAGGCGATCGCGGGCGCAGCGGCAGCGGTTTTGCCAGATTTTCTGGTGAATATGCAGACCTTGACGTTGATTGCGGCACTCATGATTACGGGTCTGGTATGTATTTTGATGGGATGTGGGATCCCGACGACGGCGAACTACATCATCATGGTCGCGGTCGCGGCGCCTACGCTTGTGCAGCTGGGTGTTCAGCCATTAGCGGCACATATGTTTGTGTTTTATTTTGGTATTTTGGCGGATCTTACGCCCCCGGTTGCCTTGGCAGCCTATGCGGCGGCGGGCATGGCGGGCAGTGATCCGTTTAAAACAGGGAATACGGCGTTTATGTTGGGAATTAGCAAACTGTTAGTGCCATTTGTGTTTATCTTTTCACCCTCTTTATTGCTGGTCCTCAATGGGTTCACGTGGGAGGAGTTTTTCATCACGCTGAGCGGAGCCATGATCGGGTTGGTGTTTTTGTCCGCCGCCTTTTCAGGTTATTTTTTGACGCACATGAAGGCCTGGGAGCGCTGGACCTTTGCTTTGGCTGCGTTGTTATTTATTGCGCCTGGATGGCAAAGCGGCTTGGCAGGCCTCGTGTTGGCCTTGCCCGCAGTGTTGGCACAGTTTGTCAGGCGTTCGGCGCCTGTAGCTGCTGCATGATTTTTAAGGTCATTAAAGATAGCGTTTGTTGTTTTCTATATTTAAGGGTAAAGTTATTTCACACGTGGGGTCTGACAGACCCCGGTTAAAACAGGAGCCGTAGCTGCCATGTTCGATATCCTGGTTTACCTGTTTGAGAACTATTACACCCCCGAGGCCTGTCCGTCGGCCGATGTGCTAGCTAAACGGCTCGCCGCCGCTGGCTTTGAGCATACTGATATAGATGAGGCGTTGGGTTGGCTGGTTGGTTTGGCCGAAACGACTGAGCAGTGTGTGGGTCTAGCCCAGACGCCTGGCGATGGTTTCCGTGCTTACGCTGATTACGAGTTGCAACACCTTGGCTCTCAAGCAATAGGTTTCATTACCTTTCTTGAGACCACAGAGGCGCTTTCTCCTGCTCTGCGTGAAATCGTCATTGACCGCGCCATGGCGACGACAGACGGTCCCGTATCGCTCCAAAAGATCAAAATCATCGCGTTGATGGTGTTGTGGAGTCAGGAGTCTGAGGTCGACCATTTGATTCTGGAAGAGCTCCTGCGTGACGATGGTGACCGGCTGTTGCACTGACTTGCCCCAGGTTCAGCCGGCCTACATTGGTCGCTTCGCGCCGAGTCCAAGTGGTCCGCTGCATGCGGGTTCTGCGGTTGCGGCGTTAGCGAGCTATCTCGATGCCAAGGCACATGATGGTGTTTGGCGCGTCAGAATGGAGGATTTGGACTCCCCTCGCAATGTACCGGGGGCAGATCGTGTCATTTTGCAACAGCTTAAGGCTCTTGGAATGCGGTGGGATGGTGAGGTTTTGTATCAATCTCGTCGATTAAGTCGTTATCAGCACGCATTTGACACTCTTTTGTCGCTAAATCTAGTTTATTCCTGTGGATGCACTCGGCGTGAAATCGCTGATTCGGTGTTGCGAATACAAGGACATTTTCCTGAAGGGGAGCGCCCTTATCCTGGAACATGTCGCTCAGGGCTGCCAAAAGGCCGTCTGGCGCTCTCGTGGAGGTTGCGCGTAGCAGAGGGGCAGGTTGTCTTTCACGATCGCTGGGTGGGGCCAATGACGCAAAGGGTGAACCAAATGGTGGGAGATTTTGTCTTACGACGAGCAGATGGGATCTGGGCCTATCAATTAGCGGTTGTGGTTGACGACGCGGAACAAGGCGTCACGCACGTGGTTCGTGGCGAAGATTTATTAAGTAGTACAGCGAGACAAGTGATGTTGGGCGAGATGTTGGGGTTGGTTCGGCCAGAGTACATGCACGTTCCTCTTGTGACGGATAATGCAGGGAAGAAGTTGTCTAAACAAAATGGCGCCGCAGCCCTCGATTTAAGCGACCCACTCGGTGTTTTGAAGGGCGCTTGGGCTGCTTTGGGCTTTGGCCCCTTGCCTGTTGAGGATGTTAGGAGCTTTTGGGCCGAGGCGATCCCCGTTTGGGTGCAAGGCCTGAGTCGTGCTAACTTGCACGGCATTAATCACCGCTTTTATGATCCGCACTAGACTGAAGCCATATCTTGGTTCAGATTTTGCGTGTTGTGTACAAGAGCTGTATTTGGAAAAGAATGACTAAGACATTAATTATTGCTGAGAAACCTTCTGTTGCCCTTGATATATCACGGGCATTAGGGGGCTTTACGCGTGAAGGCGACTATTTTGAAAGTGACTCATTCGTCTTGTCTTCAAGCGTCGGTCACCTGCTGAGTCTGATCGCGCCCAACGATCCGGTCAAGGGAAAATGGAGCTTCACACATCTGCCTGTTATTCCGCCACAGTTTGAGCTGAACCCGAGCGACAAAAAGTCAGCAGAGCGCCTGAAAATGTTGGTGCGACTCATTAAACGCAAGGATGTCAGCGCACTTATCAATGCGTGTGATGCGGGGCGCGAGGGCGAACTGATTTTCCGCTACATTGAACAATATGCGGGCCAGAAAAAACCGGTACAACGCCTCTGGTTGCAGTCGATGACGCAGGACGCGATTCGAGACGCCTTTAAAAATTTGCGTGAAGACGCCACGATGAAGCCTCTCGAAGCGGCTGCGCGCTCGCGTGCTGAAGCAGATTGGCTGGTGGGCATTAATGGCACGCGTGCCATGACCGCCTTTAATAGTAAGGATGGTGGATTTTTTAAAACGCCAGTAGGGCGGGTACAAACACCAACCTTGGCGATCGTGTTTGAGCGCGAAGAAAAAATTCGACGCTTTGAGCCACGCAACTATTGGGAAGTCAGAGCGACCTTCGTCGCAGCGGCAGGTTTGTATGAAGGTCGTTGGTTTGACCCTCAGTTTAAGAAAGATGCCGAAGACCCTTCTAAGCACGAGTCGAGGCTTTGGGTTGAGGCGGCGGCCAAGAGTGTGGTGGCGGCATGTCGCGCGCAACCTGGGGTGGTCACAGAGGTTGCCAAACCCAAAACCGAGGCCGCACCTGCGCTGTTTGACTTAACGTCCTTGCAGAGAGAGGCGAACGGACGATTCGGCTTTTCCGCCAAGGCAACGCTTTCCTTGGCCCAGAGCCTGTATGAGCGCCACAAGGCGTTGACGTACCCAAGAACGGACTCCAAGCATTTGCCTGAAGACTATATCAATACGGTGCGTGCCACGATTGAAGGGATTGCCGAGGGCGAGGGTGTCACGCGACACTTGGCACCCCACGCTAAAACGATTGGCAAGAATGGCTGGGTCAAAGCCAACAAACGAATCTTTGATAACAAGAAAGTGTCAGATCACTTTGCGATTATTCCGACACTGCAAATTCCTAAAGAATTGAGTGAAGCCGAGGCGAAGTTATATGACTTGGTAGTCAAGCGCTTCTTGGCGATTTTCTTTCCGTCAGCAGAATACCGTATGACGACACGGACCACGACGGTGCAGGCGCATCAGTTTAAAACTGAAGGTAAAGTGCTAGTTTCACCAGGTTGGCTGGCTGTCTATGGCCGCGAGGTACAGGAAGAAGACGCCACGCTGGTGGCAGTCGTTGAAGGCGAGGCCGTGCGCACTGAAGATATAGACGCGATCGCATTGGTCACTAAACCACCCGCGCGCTACAACGAAGGTACATTGCTGTCCGCGATGGAGAATGCCGGCAAGCTGGTCGACGATGACGACTTTGCGCAGGCGATGGCCGCTCGGGGTCTTGGTACGCCCGCGACGCGCGCCTCAATCATCGAAGGCTTACTAAACGAAACGTATCTGCGGCGTGAAGGCCGTGATTTGGTCCCCACCGCGAAAGCGCGTCAGCTGATGACGTTGTTAAACGGACTAGATGTTAAAGAACTGACGTCGCCAGAACTGACGGGAGAGTGGGAGCATAAACTCCAGCAGATCGAACAAGGCGAGCTTGAGCGTGACGCTTTTATGCGTGAAATTGCGCAAATGACGCAAGTCATCGTCAAACGCGCGAAAGAATACGATCGCGATACCGTTCCAGGTGACTATGTCACATTGTCCACACCGTGCCCGAAGTGTGGTGCGGTCGTCAAAGAAAACTATCGCCGCTACGCGTGCATAAGTTGTGACTTTTCAATCGGTAAACATCCGGGTGGACGAACGTTTGAGCCAGCTGAAGTCGAAACGCTCATTACGGATAAGCGTATCGGTCCCATGCAGGGTTTTATTAGCAAAATGGGCCGACCGTTTGCCGCGATCTTAAAGCTTGATCCTGAGTCAAAGCTAGAGTTTGATTTTGGTCAACGCGATGAGGAGTCAAATGAACCGGTTGATTTTTCCGGGCATGCACCCTTGGGCGCATGTCCCAAATGCTCAGCGCAGGTGTTTGAGTATGGCATGAGCTATATATGCGAAAAATCTGTGGGTCCTGAACGTAATTGTGACTTCCGCTCAGGCAAGGTGATCTTGCAACAAGAGATTGGTGCGGAGCAAATGTCCAAGTTGTTGAGTACAGGCAAAACAGACCTAATAGAAGGATTTGTTTCAAGTCGTACAAATCGCAAGTTCAAGGCGTATCTCGCGCGAGGCGAAAGCGGAAAGGTCAGCTTTGAGTTTGAAGCCCGCCCTGAAAAACCGGGTCGCAAAACAGCATCAAAAACAACGAGCAAAACCGCTACAAAAACGGCCACTAAAACAGCAACTAAATCAGCGGCTAAAACGGTCGTGAAAAAAGCGGCTAAGAAAGCAACAAAAACGACCGTGACGAAAACCGTTGCCAAAAAAGCGGTTAAAAAAGCGGTTAAAAAAGTCGCAAAAAAAGCGACTAAGAAGGTAGCGACGAAAGTTGCACTTGATGAATAAATAGGGAATCAAGATGAACGCGCAGACAGAAGTAAAACGGATGACAGTCCCGCAATTGTTAGCCTGCAAAGGTCAACGCAAAATTGTCGCGTTGACCGCATATAGTGTGCCGACGGCAAGAGTGATCGATGATTATGTCGACTTTATTTTGATTGGTGATTCGACGGCGATGGTGGCGTACGGCTTACCCAATACCCTGTCGATTTCGCTCGAACAGATTGGTCATCACACGGCGGCGGTTGTGCGGGGCACTAAACGCGCGTGTATTGTGGCTGACTTGCCTTTTGGTAGTTATCAAGAGTCTTTAGCTCAGGCATTTCGCAGCGCAGGATACTTGTTGAGTCAGGGTGCCGACGCAGTCAAGCTTGAAGGCGGCGAGGTGATGGCTGAGACGGTGGAGTATTTGGTGAGTCGAGGCATTCCTGTTCTGGCGCACGTTGGTCTGATGCCACAGTATGTCAATACGATGGGTGGTTATTTGTCTCAGGGAAAAACACCTGATTCAGCCGCGCGGATTTTGGCGGATGCTCAAGCGCTGGAAAAAGCAGGCGCGTTCGGTGTCGTCCTTGAAGGGGTCGCTGAGGCGCTGGGTGCTGAGATCACGTCAAAACTATCCATCCCTACGATTGGGATTGGAGCGTCGCCTTCTTGCGATGGCCAGATTTTGGTCACCGATGATATGCTCGGGCTGAGTGGTAATCGTGTGCCTAAGTTCGTCAAGCGCTATGCGGACTTGGATACGATCATGCGCAACGCCGTTCAGCAATATGCCGATGAGGTGCGGGGCGGTAAGTTTCCCGAAGCACAACATTGTTTTGGTGTTAAACGCACCTGATTTTTTGACGCTCGATTTATGACAACAACAGAAAAGCCCTGGCATATCGTCAGGCGTTCCAAGGTCCACGGCAACGGCGTGTTCGCTGCGCGCAATATTCCCGAAGGCACGCGTATTATCGAGTACGGTGGCAAGACGATCAGCGCCAAAGAAGCGGATCGCCGCCACCCAACAAATCCTGATGATCCCTTTCATACGTTCTTTTTTTCCTTGAGTTCCGGCAAAGTGATTGACGGGAATGACGAGGGTAATGAGGCGCGCTGGATCAATCATTCATGCGAGCCTAATTGCGAGAGCACCGAGGGCAAGGGTGGCAAACGCGTTCATATCGTCGCCAAGCGGGATATCAAGCGCGGTGAGGAATTAAACTATGACTACGGTCTGGTGATTGATGATGAAAAGCTAACTAAAAAGCTTAAGGCGCAGTATGAGTGCAGGTGTGGCGCAACCGCTTGCCGTTTTACGATGCTGGGGGTACCAGAGAAAAAAAGCCGTAAAAAGAAGGTTGTGACACACACGGCCTAAGACGCGAGGCGCGCTCTGCTGGACGATTAGCTTAGTTGCCACCAAGCGAAGCCAAGCGCACTTGTCGCACCAAGTGTGAGCATCGTGCGTAGTCTGAAGACCCAGCGCGGCATGAGAGTGGGCATATTGCGCATTAATAGGCCATCCAGAACCCACTGAAGTGCCAGGCCGCCAATCAGTATGCGTAAGCCGAGGGTGGGCTCGGTCATGATTGCAGCCCACCCAATCAGGGCAGGCACAACACTCCAGACAAACATCGCAGATCGAAGTATCGAGGGTGCGGCATGGACAGCCATCCCCCACCAGAGCGCACCAACAAAGCTAAGAATAATCGCAGCGTACATGATCAATGCCATCAAGGTGAGCAATGGATCGAGACCGCTCGAAAGCTCCGTCGCGAGGGCAAGTCCCCAAAAGGGCAACAAGCCCAATAAGCCAGGCAAAAGGGCTGCGGCGGGGATGCGAGCAGGCGATGTGGTGTGGGTGGAATTGAGAAGATCAGACATAATTGCAATATTACCAATTGAGTTAAAAAATGGTTGAGTGAAACGTGACTGAGCTTCGGGAACTTGCGCTACGGGCGTTAGGTAAAACAACGTGGTCAGACAAGGCTGCCCTTTTGGAGGAGGTCGGGACAGATGTCCCGGTCGACACAGCCCGTATTCTTCAGACGCATGAGCCTATTCCGGGGCGACCTTCCGTGGAGCTAGTCCCGCCTGCGGGTTTGCGCCTTCGCAGTGTCCATACGCTCGAAGGGCGCGCAATTTTGCTGCATGCCCTAGCGCATATTGAATTTAATGCGATTAATTTAGCGCTGGATGTGGTGTGGCGATTTCCCGCTATGCCTGAGACTTTTTATCGGCAATGGCTAGGCGTCGCGATCGAGGAGTCTAAGCACTTTCAAATGCTGGAGTCACACCTAAATACGTTGGGGTATCGCTATGGTGATTTTCCCGCACATGACGGACTTTGGGAGATGGCGCAGCGTACGCAAGACGATGTGTTGGCCCGTTTGGCTCTTGTGCCTCGGACGCTGGAGGCGCGAGGATTGGATGCGTCGCCAGCTGTTCGTCATAAGCTCGCGAGCGGGGGTGACGCCAAGGGAGCAGGCATCATCGATGTGATCTTGCGCGATGAGATTGGGCACGTGGCGATCGGTAATTATTGGTATCGCTGGTTGTGCACGGAACGCGGGCGTGAGCCGATTCAAACCTATGCCGAGCTTGCAAGACAATATCGGGCGCCAACACTCAAGGGACCTTTTAATATCGAGGCGCGTTTGGCCGCTGGGTTTGAGCCTGAGGAAATTGTCGCACTACAAAAAGAAAACGAGCGCCCGCAAGAAGGCGCTCGTGGGCGAACAGAATAGCGCGTTTAGCTGGCTTTGATATGCCGATTCAATGCGCTCAGAACGGCTTTGAAAGATGCTGTGACGATATCGCGATCGATGCCGACACCGAACCCCGTCACACCCTCTTCGATACGCGCTTCGACATAACAGGCCGCACGGGTGTCTGTACCCATACCGATGGCATGTTCGTGATAATCCATAATGCGTACAGGAATACCGAGACAGTCGACAAACGCCGAGATCGCGCCATCGCCTGAGCCGGTCAAGGTGCGTCGCTCACCACCGACATCAAACTCCGCCTCGATCGTGAACAGCTTACCTTCGGCGGCACTTGGATCGCCTGTGATGCGATGCTTAATCAGCTTCCATGGTTCGGTTTGAGTCAAATATTCGCTGTTGAAAATGCTGTAAACATCGGTGGCAGTGACTTCGCGACCCGTCTGGTCCGTCACGCGTTGAATCGCGCGGCTGAACTCGATTTGTAAGCGACGTGGCAGTGCCAAGCCATGCTCTTGCTCGAGCAAGTAGGACACGCCACCTTTGCCGGATTGGCTATTCACGCGGATAACCGCATCGTAGCTACGACCGAGGTCGGCAGGATCGATGGGTAAATAAGGCACTTCCCAAATTGCATCTGCTTTTTGAACCGCGAACCCTTTTTTGATTGCGTCCTGATGCGAGCCCGAGAAGGCCGTAAACACGAGGTCTCCCGCATAGGGATGGCGGGGGTGCACGGGTAATTGATTACAAAATTCCACGCAGCGGCGCACTTCGTCGATGTCAGAAAAATCCAAGCCCGGATGGATACCTTGGGTGTAGAGGTTTAAGGCCAGGGTGACGAGATCAACGTTACCGGTGCGCTCGCCATTACCAAACAAACACCCCTCGACGCGATCCGCACCGGCCATTAAGCCGAGTTCGGCGGCAGCCACAGCGGTGCCGCGATCATTATGCGGGTGCAAGCTGATGAGGATGCTATCGCGCTTATTCAGGTTGTTGTGCATGTATTCGATTTGATCGGCATACATGTTGGGCGTGGTCGCCTCAATGGTTGCGGGCAAGTTGAAAATGATTTTGCGCTGAGGTGTGGGTTTCCACATGTCGGTCACAGCATTGCAGACCTCGAGCGCGAAGTCGGGTTCGGTGGTGCTAAAAACTTCTGGGGAGTATTCGTACAACCATTCTGTTTGCGGGTATTTGTCCATGCAGGCCATCACGCATTTGGTGCCCTCTACAGCGACTTGCTTGACCTCTTCACGATTCATATTAAAGACGATGCGGCGAAAACCGGGTGCGCAAGCGTTATACAAGTGAATCATGGCGCGCTTGGCGCCCGCAGCAGCCTCGACCGTACGTTCGATGAGTTCGGGGCGAGCTTGTGTCAAGGCGATGATTGTGACGTCATCGGGGATGAGTTTGTCGTCGACAAGTTTACGCACAAAGTCAAAGTCGGTTTGCGATGCGGAGGGAAATCCCACTTCGATTTCTTTGAAACCAATTTTGATGAGCATGTCGAAAAACCGCAGTTTGCGTTCGACGCTCATAGGTTCGATCAATGACTGATTGCCATCGCGCAGGTCCGTGCTCATCCAGATCGGCGGATGGGTAATCCGCTTGGTGGGCCAGGTGCGTTCAGAAAAATCACGTTCGAAGGGTTTGAACGGAATATATTTTGTGGCGGGATTCGAAAGCATGTTTAACCTCAAGTCTGTTTTACAGATGCCGTGTGTAGGGAGCATCGCAATAATCTGTTGCTGGCTTTTGATCAGCGTCCGTTTGTGCCGGACTTAATACAGGAGTTTGTTGGAGTAATTCGAGTGGCCAAGGGCTGCCGGACTGCCACGGGACGCTAGGTCCGGCAACCGATCGCTAGTAGTAGCGGCTGTAGGCTGAGTGTGGATACGCGCGCTAACAAGCCATCCCCTTGTGAGGCGATGCTGGTTAAACGAGGACAGGCAAAGCCTGAAATGTATGCATACATAGCCATAAGATGAACATAAATACAAGTTAAATGCAAGCCTTAAACGTTTTGAAGCGCGTGCATTTGCTCTTTAAAGCAACAGTTTGCTTGGGCTTAGGCGAGGAGGGTTGGCTCGCGATGACCACTGCGATCCAAGGGTGCTGTCTCAGAGGGTGTGGGCAGTGGGGACCCTTTTGGGGTGAGAGCCAACTCTAGCTCAAGTTTTTGCGCGCGTGCTAAGTCGAGTTTGCGCGGCCGTCCAGTGCGGAGTTGGTTAAGAGAAGTTTGGAGATTGCCCACGGTAATGGGTGTCGACTTGTCACGCCAGACCCAATCGAGAACATCGAGGGCTTCGGAACTGAGGCCGGCGAAGAGCTTGCGGACCTCGCTCAAAGGAACCAAGGCCGCACGACCGCGTTTGACGCTGCCGCGCAACCAGCTCATCAGTGCACTGATGACAAAGAGCGCCAACAATGCCGCAATTAGCCACCAAAAGAAGTGTTGGTATAGCATGACAAAATCGATCACGGTTTTGCCAAGTATTTCGTTGAGACCAGAAATACGCAGGCCAAATTCAAGCCAACCCTTACCCCGTGCAAGAATGCCTTGAACGAAATAAAGGAGTAGGGCCAGCACACTAAGGGTCACAACCAGGCGAATAATCAGCCGTGGAAGACCTAGGCGCAACAACGTATTGCCCAGAAGATAGACATCTTTTCGGATATTTGCGGTGTTTGGTGTGTTCATCATGCAAAATATTGTACCTATGACTCGCAATTTTCTCGAACTTCGTCTTGGTCAGAGCCTGACACTGACCCCGGCACTGCAACAGTCCATCCGACTCTTGCAGCTGTCGACCCTCGATCTAGAGGCTGAGGTGGCGAAGGCGCTCGCGGAAAACCCCTTGCTGGAGCAGGAGGGAGAGGGCCTACAGGATCCAGGAGCCTTGGGCTCTACTGCAGGGGTGGGCGAGGCTTTCGAACGCGCTGAGACCCCTTCTGGTGAGGCGCAAGGGGATCTTGAGGCACAAACGGGATCTTTTTCAGAAGAGGATGCCCCCCGCATACGGGACCGTCTGGAGTTTTCAACGGAATCGCGTCATTCGAGGGATGACGAGCTGACTGAGCGCCCGGAGGCCGCCCGCGAGAGTAATTTACGGGAGTATTTGCTCGGCCAATTGGGGACAACGCGACTGAGTGAGCGGGATGCAGCGATCGTAGGCTTGCTCATTGAAGAGCTCAATGAGGATGGATTTCTGGCCTCTCCGCTTGAGGATATTGTCGCGTGGATGAATCCAGATTTGGACTTGGAAGTGGATGACTTTCGAATGGCGCTCAAGTTTTTGCAGTCTTTTGACCCGCCCGGAATTGGGGCGCGAGACTTGGCGGAATGTCTGGATTTGCAATTGCAATTTGCCGACTCTGAGCGCCTACCAGAGGTCCTGGATACCGAACTTCTGGCTCTGGCGCGTCGTCTGTGTCAGCACCACCTCAATATTTTGGCAACGGGCAACATGACAAAGCTTCGAGAAGCGATGCATTGCGAGGCGGATCAATTGCGACGCGCCCATGCACTGATTGTGAGACTGAATCCGCGTCCCGGTAGCCCATGGAATAAGCCTGCTGCTGACTTTGCCGTGCCGGATGTGATTGTTCGCAAAACACGCAAGGGCTGGGAGGCTCAGCTTAACGACGCCGTGATGCCAAAATTGCGCGTGAACGCTTTGTATGCCGAGGCGCTGGGGAGTCCGCGTGGCGGAGCAAATAGTGCTTTGCATGGACAGTTACAAGAAGCGCGCTGGATGATACGTAATGTTGCACAACGCTTTGAGACGATTTTGCGAGTCTCTCAAGTCATCGTGGCGCACCAACAAGGATTTTTTACTAAAGGGTGGGAGGCGGTCAGGCCTCTTACACTTAAGGATGTGGCGCTAGAACTAGGCATGCACGAATCAACCATCTCTCGTGCGACAACGCAAAAATATATGGTGACGCCTTACGGAACGTTGGAGTTAAAGCGATTTTTCAGCACGGGCTTGTCCACCGAGGGAGGGGAGGCGACGTCTTCAACGGCTGTTCAGACGCGCATTCAGGCGTTGATCCGTCAAGAAGACCGGACGCGGCCCTTTTCGGATAGTCAATTGGCGACTTTGCTGGACAAGGATGGCATTTCGATTGCCCGGCGAACAGTAGCAAAATACCGCGAACAGATGAGAATACCGACTGCGCCGTTGCGGAAATCCCAGGCGGGGGCGGGCTAGGCTAGCCGCCCGTGATGTTGGTCGGACTGCGATCCGGGCATTCAGCGACTTTGCCCCAGGCCTTGTTAGGTCCGCAGTATTTCGTTTGTGCAGCGTCGATGCAGCCAGGCCGTCTGAAAAATCCCACACTGCTGCATTGCGTCAGTTCTTTTTTAAGGGCGTCTCGCCAGCTGTAAAGTGGTGCAGGTGTTGTCACAGGGCGAGTCGAAGGCGAACGAGAGGCGGGAGCACTGACATCGACAGTGCGAACACTGTCAGGATCTCTGGCGCGATCGCGGCGCTCATCATCGTTTTCTTGTGATGCGTCACCCTCGTCTTCGTCGTCATCGCCCTCTTTTTTGTAAGAGTTTGCATCTTCACGCGAGGCAATCACGGCTTCGATCGTCCATTCGACCGGTGCCATTTCTCGAGGCACACCGAGTGTGCCGTCTATCCGAGGCTGAGGAGGTTGGGGCGCCAAGGGTTTGCCATCCGCATCGAGGACTTGCCCCCGAGCTTGCGTCGCGTTGGTAGGCGAGGCGATCGACTCGGGCGCCTGCTCCACGAGCCATAGGCCGAGTTGTCGACCGCCTTGCCAAGAGGCAACAAGTGCAAGCAACAGGAAGAAGATGAGAGCGCGCCAGGTCATAAGGATCTATGGGTTGCGTGGAGTCAGACTTTGTCGGAGAACACTTGGCCACCGTGCTCACGCATTGCATGAAAACGAATCGCCGGATGGCGTTCTTCGGCTACCCGAAGTTGCGCCGTCGACGAGACAAGGAAAGCCGGTGCTTCGATAACATCATAGGCGATATGGGAGGCGTTCGCATCGATGAATTTACGTAGTTCTTTTGGGTCCTCGGCGGTAATCCAGCGTGCCATGTTGTAGCGAGAGGGCATCAGACGGGCCTCAGCACCATATTCAGCCTGCAGCCGGTGAGCCACAACCTCGAATTGGAGTTGTCCGACTGCGCCAAGCAGCATCGCTCCACCTGCGGCAATAGGTTTAAAGACCTGGATGGCGCCTTCTTCGCCAAGCTGCAGGAGCCCAGTCCGGAGTTGTTTGATGCGAAGAGGGTCTTTGGTTTCAACGGCCTGGAAAAGCTCGGGAGCAAAAAACGGCAGACCGGTGAAGTGCAAGGCCTCACCTTCGGTCAAGACGTCACCTAAGTGGAGAATGCCGTGGTTCGGAATACCAATGACATCACCGGCATAGGCTTCATCGACAAGTTCACGGCGTTGTGACAGAAAAGACACAACGTTGTTGGGACGGATTTCTTTGCTGTTGCGAGAGACCTTGAGGCGCATACCGCGCTCAAATTTACCTGAACTCACTCGAACAAAAGCAACACGGTCGCGGTGCGCGGGGTCCATGTTGGCCTGGACTTTGAATACCACACCTGTAAATTTGGGTTCTTCGGGATGAACGACGCGCTCAAGGGCTTGGCGTGAGCCGGGGGGAGGCGCTTGATCAACCAAGGCATCCAAGACTTCTTGAACGCCGAAATTATTAATGGCGGAGCCGAAAAAGACAGGGGTTTGTTTACCAGCTAAAAAAGCACCGTGGTCGAAGGTTGGGGCCGCAGCTTGAATGAGCTCGATCTCACCCTTGGCTTGTTCAAAGGCTGAACCGAATCTGTTGGCGATTTCAGGGTTGTCTAGCCCGTCAATAAAGTCATCGGCGCTGTCATTGCGGCGCTCTTGGCCAGGTCGAAAAAGTCGCATGCGGTCGCGCTGAATATCGAACACGCCACCGAAGGCTTTGCCCATTCCGACGGGCCAGGAAAAAGGCACCGCATCCATGCCGATGTGTTGTTCGATTTCAGAGAGCAGCTCGAGCGGATCGCGAACCTCTCGGTCCATCTTGTTTATAAAGGTGATGATGGGTGTATTGCGTGCCCGACAAACTTGAAGCAGACGTATCGTTTGTGGTTCGACACCGTTTGCGGCATCAATCACCATTAGTGCGGCGTCCACGGCGGTGAGCACCCGGTAGGTGTCTTCGGAGAAGTCCTGGTGTCCCGGTGTGTCGAGTAAATTGATGACGCAATCGCGGTACTCCATTTGCATGACGGAGGAGGCAACGGAAATTCCGCGTTGTTTTTCAATCTCCATCCAGTCCGAGGACGCATGTCGGGAGGCCTTGCGCGCCTTGACACTGCCGGCGATCTGGATCGCACCCGCGAAAAGCAAAAGCTTTTCGGTGAGTGTCGTTTTACCGGCGTCAGGGTGGGAAATAATGGCGAACGTTCTGCGTCGCGCAACTTCAGCTTGAATACTCATGGTGACACATTTTACAGGCTGGACGGACCAGCCTGTGAGTGGGCAAATTACTTGTTAAAGAGCGCGGGGCGGCGAGGGCGGTTAGCTTGACCTGGGCCGCTAGGACCCGAGCCTGTGCGAACGGGACCGCCAGAGCCTGAGCGGGCTGGGGCGTGACCCGTTGGCGCGCTTCGGCCACTACCCTGCCCTTCGCGACGGGGTGCTTGTCCGGCGTTTTGGCCAGGACGCGCGGGACGCGGCGCGCCAGAGCCTGACGAACCGGCCGGACGTGAGGAACGCTGTGGGGGGCGGCGCGGACCGTCGCGACGACCCTCGGCACGTGCATCATCGTCTGCGCCATGCGAGGAGACAGGCGACGCTGTCCAGCCAGTTGGGGCGGGAAGCTGGGGAATCTGCTTTTTAATGATGCGTTCGATCGCTTTGAGGTATTTGATCTCGCTCGAATCCACCAAAGAGACGGCTGAGCCGGCGGCACCTGCGCGACCAGTCCGGCCGATGCGATGCACGTAGTCTTCGGGCACGTTGGGCAATTCGAAATTCACGACTTGAGGCAGTTGGTCGATGTCAAGGCCGCGTGCTGCAATGTCAGTCGCGACGAGAACGGCGACTTTGCCCTTTTTGAAGTCATCCAGCGCACGCGTGCGCGCGGCCTGGCTCTTGTTGCCATGAATAGCCGAGGCGGATAAGCCGTCTTTGACAAGTTTTTCTGCTAAGCGGTTCGCGCCGTGCTTGGTGCGGGTAAAGACGAGCACTTGGTGCCAGCCACTTTCGCGAATGATGTGGCTGAGGATGTCACGCTTGTGGGCCTGATCCACCATGTGAACGGTTTGATCGACACGTTCGGCGGTCGTATTACGTGCCGCAACCGAAACCTCGGAGGCATTGTTTAGGACGCCTTTTGAGAGTTCGCGGATTTCGTCCGAGAACGTGGCTGAGAACAGGAGATTTTGCCGCTGACGTGGTAACAAAGCAAGGATTTTGCGAATGTCGCGAATAAAGCCCATATCGAGCATGCGATCGGCCTCGTCCAGAACGAGAATCTCGACACCGGATAAGTCAACGTTGCGCTGCTGGCAATGATCCAGCAGGCGTCCGGGAGTCGCCACCAGGATGTCGATAGGCTTGCGCAGCGCGGAGGTCTGGGGATTGATATTGACACCACCAAAAATCACCATAGAGGAAATTTTGGTATGGACACCGTAGGTTTTGACGGACTCTTCGACCTGGGCGGTCAATTCGCGGGTCGGAGTGAGAATCAGCACACGTGGGCGGCCAGGCTTGCGCAACTCAAGGGGCTTGGCAAGCAGCATGTGCAGAATGGGCAAGGTGAAACCAGCGGTTTTACCCGTGCCGGTTTGTGCGGCAGCCAGTAAGTCTCCACCCGCTAGAACACGAGGAATGGCTTGCGCTTGGATTGGGGTGGGTACGGTATAGCCGGCATCAGCAATCGCACGCATAAGAGGATCAGCCAACCCGAGGTCAGCGAAAGTAGTCGTAGTAGACAAGAGAACAGCTCCATCGTCATGCCGGTCCGCAAAATATGTGGACTCCAATCGGGGCAGACGAACAGGGAGTAAAAACGCCTTGGAGGCGAGCGCCCACAGAGTTGGGGCTTAGCGAGGTACGAGGACTGGAACGTTGTACCGTAAACGCATTGTACGCTAAGCCGGATTAAAAATAGACGTCAAACGAATGATTAGCTTAAGCGCGCGACGTTGATAAAAGGCTCGCCTCGTGAATAGTGTCCAAGATTTTCAAGGAATTTGTCAGCCATCCGCTGAAGAATCGCGTCCGAAAAGCCTGAGGTATGCGGGGTCGCGATGACGTTAGGCATATCCCACAGCGGTGAGTCGGTGGGCAAGGGCTCTTGCGCAAATACGTCTAGGTAAGCACCGGCCAAGCGGTCATTTTTAAGCGCCTCAATCATCGCAGGCTCGTCGATGACGGCGCCACGTGAAATATTGACGATGTGTGCAGAGTGTTTCATCAGACTGAGCGCGTTGGCACTGACGAGATTGGTCGTTTGCGCGGTCAGTGGACAGGCTAAAACTAACCAATCAGTTTCTGGAAGAATACTGTTGAACTGATCAAACGACACGACGCGTGTGTCGTGAATCGTCGATGAAGCGAACTGGCGCACAACGATAATGTTCAGGCCGATCGCTTTGAGCCACCCTGCCAGTTTTTGACCAATCGGTCCCCAGCCTACGATGGTGGCGGTTTGGCCTTCGAGATCTGGAGGAAGCCCGACCTTGAAGAAGGGTGCCCAAACGTGAGCCCGTTGCGCAGCAGCAAGTTGAGGAAAGCGACGCGACAGCGAGAGTAATCCAGTCAAGGCCGTTTGCGCCACGAGACTCGCACTCGCCCCGGAGGAGCTCGTGACGGTGAGGCCTTTGGCCATCAGATCTAGAAAAATTTGGCGATCCACGCCGGCTGAGTGAATGTGCACCCACTTGAGCGCTTTAGAGCCCATGAGCGCATCATAGACATATTGTGTCGAGGGGATGATTTTCTGTTTGGTGGAGGATGACGTGATATCGCGCGAGACAAAACAAAAATCGGCGTCCGCAGTACCTTCGTGCATTTGCTGGGCGGTCACGCGAACGTAACCACCAGTGCCTAAAATCGCGGTGAGTTTAGGGGCAAGCTCCTCGGCGGTTTTATCTGAGAGCAGGATGCGCGGAGGATGATTGAGTTTTTGAATGGACACGGTGATGACCTTGTTTAGTTGCGATAGGAGGTGTCGGTGCGATCAAGCTTGCGCAGCAAAGCCGGCCACTCCATCACACCATAGGGACGACGCGTACCGGGCTGATAGTTGTTCCACGTTTCATCCAATACTTTTTGGGAAACCTTGGACATAGGAGAGTTGCAAGACATCGCGCCGATTTGGGCTCGGCAGGAAAGTTCGAGCCGATGCATCCAGTTGAACGCTTCGCCAATAGTACGTCCTACAGTCAAAGCGCCGTGGTTACGCAAAATCATGGCTTCGCTATTGCCCAAGTCTCTACACAAAGACTCTTGTTCGGCTTCGTCCAATACGACGCCTTCATAATTGTGATAACTGATTTTAAGAAAACGCATCGCGGTCTGCGTCAAGGGCAACAGTCCGCACTCAAGCGAGGATACGGCCATGGAGGCCCAGCTGTGAGTATGGATCACACAACCTACCTCTGGACGTGCGTGGTGGACGGCACTGTGAATAACAGCTCCGGCTTTATTGATGCCGTAATTGAGATCACCGAAATCTGGTTTGGTAATGATGTTGCCGTGGTGGTCAACTTTTAGAAGGCTTGAGGCGGTGATTTCCTCATACATCAAGCCATAAGCATTGATGAGGTAGGTTCCTTCCTCGCCAGGTACGCGAGCGGAGATGTGATTGGCGATCATATCCGCCATGCCGTACATTTCCACTAGGCGATAACAGGCTGCAAGATCAACGCGGGTTTGCCACTCAGCATCCGAGACCTTGCCTTTGAGAGAGGGAATCTGAAGTACGCCTTCTTTTGACATGAAATGTGCCTCTAAAGTTTTCGATTAAAAAATAGCGTTATGCTTAATATCAAAGCAGTTAATTTGTGTCGATACCAGAGAATATAGATGAAAACGTTTCCCTTTGTCGCCCTAGTGGCTGTTGTCGGGACGCTCGCTGGTTGTCAGGGGAGTGCCGTGTACTACCATCGTGATCCAACGCGTCAGATTGTCGTACTCGACAAGCGGGAGATCAGCATCATTTCTTTGGGTCAAGACAAGTGGGAGGCCTTTGGCGGGGAACAAGGGGGACGAATCGGCACTGACGAGGACAAGCAAAAAGCCCGTCAAATCGAAGCGATCGAAAAAGTGACGGGTTGTCGCGTGGTCTCGACAGAATTTCCTGAAAAAAATAACGACAATAAACTGTTAATTCATGCGACGGTAGATTGCACGAAACAGCTTGGTCGCTAAACTCCCTCCACGAGGCGAGACTTATGAGTCCAAGCCAATTCCTTTTCCGCTCAGGACGACTCCACGCATACGGTTGTCTCTTTCTGTTGAACCTGCTCCGCTTAAACCGCGCGCCACACCCTCGCGATCCGCAGCATCCCGATTTTGGCTCACTTTCCATTTGGCCTGAATGCGCGTGATCGTAAGCTCAATACCGACGATCGCATTAAGCATTTTTTCAATGTACTCCGCGGGTGCATCAGAGATCTGCCAAGAGCTATTGCGCATTTTTTCCATCGAGGCAGTGAGGTCCCCGACGATTCTTCGCTTGACCGCCTCGTCGTGCGTGATGGAGAGTTGGCCATAAACATGCACAACAGCGTAGTTGTACGTGGGTACGACCTGATGATGGACTTGCTTGGATGGATACCAGTTCGGGGTGATGTAGGACTCAGGCCCCTGAAAAATCACCAAGGTCTCCTGCGTGGCGACCTTGTGCTTCCAAACGGGGTTTCCTTTGGCGACATGGCCGATGAGTTTGCCGCCTGCGGCAAGTGGGCCTTCAATTAAAAATGGAATGTGGTTCGCTTCGAGTACGCCTTCGTGTTGCGTCACAAGTGCGCCGAGTGGATAAGCCTTGAGTAAAGACGTTAAAGACTCAAGATCTTGTTGTTCAAAGTGTTTGGGTAAATACATGTTTAGCCGCCTGCGATCGCATCACCATAAGGCGACATGATTTCTGTGCAACCCATATTCATGTCTCCACTGCGCATGACGCCTGCCGGGCAAGCAAAGGAATAAGGATAAATGTTACGACGTGTTTGAATGACTGGCATTTCTTTTTCGAGTGCGGAAATCACGTCGGCGGGCAGTGTTTGATCAGCAGTGATTTTCCCGCTGCCACTGACATCGATACGCGGGGTATGGAAGGCCTCCTCAAGGTCGAGACCATGATCCATCATGAACGAGCTCAACTGCATGACGGCACCAAGAATTTTACGACCTCCTGAAGCACCTATCGCAAAACGGCGACCTTGCGCATCCTCGCCAATGACAGGAGAGTAGTTTGCCAAGCAACGCTTGTTAGGTCCGAGTGAGTTGGGCTTGCCGGGTTCGGGATCGAACCACATGATGCCGTTATTAAGCAACATCCCTGTGGAGGGTGACACGACACGCGAACCGAAAATAGAGAGCAAGGTTTGGGTCACGGCACACATGTTGCCCTCACGGTCGACCACGCTAAAGTGGGTTGTCGATCCGGGTGCTTTCGGCGACTCGTGGTCGCCCATATTTTCAAAACGTAGTTTGAAGGCGGCATCGAGTGCGCGGGCAAAGCCGGCGTAGGTTGCCGCATCGGGTTTGCCTTTTGTCGGTGACAACTCCCGCGCGAGTATTTCCAAGGCTTTTCCAAAAGTTGGACCGCCTGTCAGGCCAGGCGTTGCATACACGCGACCGCCGCGATAGTTGATCGTCAGTGGCTCGACAATCGATGCTTGATAGTCGTGCAAGTCTTGTACGCTCAGACAGCCACCTTTAGCCCGTACATCTTTTGCAAGTTGTGCTGCGATGTCACCTTTATAAAAAGCGTCCGCACCGCCTTCGGCGATTTGCAAGAGTGTTTGCGCGAAAGCTTTTTGATTCAAATGCTTTTCGGTCAGCGAGGTCCATTCGCCGGCGATTGGCCAGTGCCCATCATCTAGGAACATCTTGGCGGTGTCAGGATCTTTGCTGAGCACGCGCGCATTGGCCGCGGTCACAAGCGTTGTGTACCAGTCAACCAATAAGCCCGCATCGGCGAGTTTGGCGGCAGGAGTGACGAGGTCTTTCCAAGGCATACGTCCAAAATGTGTGTGGGCGAGATCCATGCCGGCGACCGCGCCTGGCACAGCGACTGCGGTTGCACCCATGACGTTGCGATCTTCGACAACAGAAGGCCAGGGAAATAAATCGGAGGACTTGCCTGCCCCACTCAGCGGGTAGTCCGCTGGATTGAGCTCACGCGGTGATTTACAGCCAAAATCAATGACGTACGCTTTGCCTTCCTTGGCGCGCCACAACACCATGGTGCCGCCCGCGGCAGGGCCGCTCATCCAGGGCTCAACAACGCCAATCGCAAAGGAGGTTGCGATGGCGGCATCGACCGCATCACCGCCCGCATCGAGGATCGCGGCGCCGACTTCGGCCGCTCGCCGGTGCTGTGCAGCGACAACGCCCGCCTTGGTAGCGACAACAGTTTTACGCACAGTTTGCGAGCTGGAAAAATTTTCAAGCATGATTTAGCCGTTTTGTTTGACGTAGCGGACAATGTCAGCGTGGGTAGCGAACCAAATATCTGGCAGGCTTCGCATATAGCGTGCAAGTTCCTCTAGGATCCAAATGCGCGATCTGTAACCAATCACATGAGGATGCATGGTGAGTTGAAATAAACCACCCTCTTCGTAAGCGACATCGAACTCTTTTTTGAAAATATCAAAAACGTCTGAAGGCGGAGTATAGGGTCTAAGTCCAGAAAATCGGTTCATGCCAAAATACACTGCATCATCACGAATCCACTCAACAGGTAACTCTACAACGCCGGTTTCTTTGCCGTCGAGGAGTAGTTCGTAGCAGTCCACATCTGCCATGAGTGATGAGTCATAGATCAAACCCATATCGCGAGTCAGCACTAAAGTGTTCGGGCTGAAATCCCAAGACGGTGTGCGCATACCAACAGGTCGGACACCAGAAATTTTTTCCAACACATCTGCGCTGCGTAGCATCAAATCTTTTTCGGCTTCATAGGGCAGAACAGAGTTGCGTTCGTGAATCCACCCGTGAATACCGATTTCGTGTCCTTGCTCAGCTAAGTCACGTTGTTCGTTTGGATAAAGGAGAGCGGTGACGGCAGGCACATAAAAACTGGCTTTTATGTCATATCGCTGAAGAATATTGACAATCCTAGGGACGCCTTGACGATTGCCGTACTGACCTTGTGAAAGTTTTCCAATTGACTCTCCCCCTTCTCTTAATTCGTTCGTCTCGTGATCCGAGTCAAAGGAAAGTGCAACGGCGCAGCGTGCGCCATTGGGCCAAACTTTCGGTCGCAGCGTACGTCCTGCGCGAACGCGCTCAACAATTGCACGCCAATGGGGTTCTGGCCATTGCCAGGGTTCTAGTTGTTGTGAAGTCATTTCTTTGCACCCGCATTCACGTTGCGCGCGATTTGCTGTGCTGAGATGGCTTCTTTTGCAACAAAATTAGCGAAATCAGCAGGTTTCATCCCAACGCCCTCAAGCCCGAGAGTATCGAATTGTTTCATGACATCAGGGTCTGCCAATGTTTTTCCAATGCTTTCATACACACGCGCGACGATGGGAGAGGGAACACCTGCGGGCATCCAAAGACCAAACCAGTTGACGACGTCATATCCATTGAGCCCTTGTTCTTGAAGTGTTGGTACGTCGGGCATGCCTTTCCATCGCTTGGAGCCTGTGATGGCAAGCGCTCGCAGCTTTCCACTTTTAACGTGTTGCAACGCAATCTGAGTGCCCACAAAGAACATGTCGACACGTCCTGCCATCAAGTCATTGGTCGCCTCTGCAACGCCTTTATACGGAACTGGCAAGATGTCTGTTCCCGTCATGGTTTTCATGACCTCGGCCGGAATGTGACTCGCTGTTCCAAGGCCTGCATGCGCATAAGTCAGTTTGCCAGGGTCTTTTTTGGCAAGTGCAACTAACTCTTTTAGATTCTTGGCAGGAAAGTCTGCGGGAACAACCAACACTTGACCAAAGTTTTGCGTAACTAAGGAAACGTGAGTGAAATCTTTCACCACATCGTAGGTCACGTTCTCGTTAAAAGGAGGAATATTCGTGTGCGATGCGGTTGTAAACAGCCACGTATAACCATCCGGAGGAAGTTTCGCGACATAAGCGGTTCCAACCAGACCACCTGCACCAAGTCGGTTTTCAACAATGATTGACTGACCAAGAGAAGCTGATAATTTTGGTGCGAGCATTCGCATAATTAAATCTGGTGGTCCTCCCGGTGGTGATGGAACCACAACCCGAATCGGTTTGGTTGGGTAAGCTGAGGCCGCACTAGCGGAGGACGTGTTCTGAGAGATGGCGGGTGTCGATACTGTCAAAAACAATCCAATCGCTGTTGCGCGAAGAATGTTTTTAAATGACGTTGAAATGCGTGCGTCAACATCGACCATATTCTTTAACATTTTCATGATAGTGTCCTGTCGGAAGATTCGGTGCGATTTATTAAAGTGCAATGGTGGTGTTTGTCGCAGATGACTTGATGATGGCTTCGAGTACAGCAGCATTCAAAACAGCGTCACCTTCTGGCGTCACGAGGGAAGTTTTGTTTTTGATACAAGCAGCAAAGTGCTCGAGCTCGGCCCGCTCAGTGCTCGTAACCGGAAAACTTGTTGTGACGGGCTTTTGTTTATTGGTCACATTATTGCGATCAATCATACAGACCGTAAGATCCCAGGTGTGTAGATGTTCAATATCGCCGACTTGAACCCAGCCATTCGAGCCAAAGATCTGCATTCTCCAGGTCTCTGCTGTCGCGATGACAGTTCCGAGATAACCTGTGGTGCCTCCAGCAAAATGAAGCAACATTGACGTCGTGTCATCTGATCCGAAGTCTTGCGCAATTCGATAGCTTTGGGCCGTCACGCGATCGATTGGCCCGGCAAGATACATCATGGCATCAATCACATGCACACCGCGTCCTGTCATGCCCCCAGCGGGAGACTCGTCACCTTCATGGCGCCAGTGGCCACGAGGAAATCTGTATGCGCTTGGTCCGCAGAAATTGCCTTCAATATGCAAGAGCTTTCCAAGTCGTCCATCGTCAAGCATGCGACGAATTTCTTGAAGAGCGGGTTGAAAGCGCCAGTTATAACCGACACCTAAAACAATATTATTTTTAGCCGCTGCATCGGCCGCCCGCTTAGTACTTGCATGATCTAAACCAAGTGGTTTTTCGCAAAATACATGTTTGCCAGCGTTTGCTGCTGCAACAATTTGCTCGGTGTGCATCGAATGCGGCGTTGCGAGAACGACAGCATCAATGGTCGGATCGGCCAAGATTGCTTCATAGCTATCAGTCATCCGAATATGATGTTTTGTTGCAAACTCTTGGGCTTTAGCTGGCGTGCGCGTAGATCCGGCAACAAACTTAATGTCCTGACTCAGACCCTGTACGCTTTTTACAAGATTCTGTCCCCAAGTACCCATGCCGATGATTGCTGCGTTGATCATTTATTCTTTCTCCAACATATGGAATGTTATTGCCAAAAAAAGCGGATAGGTGACAATAAAGAATAAATGTGGTTTGATCAAGCGCAATGAATCATACAACCTTAGAGGACTGTCATGCGCTTGCGAAACTTTTTTAGTCGTGTGTTGCCACTAATAACAATTGCGCTGCTGAGTTTCGCGGCTAACGCTCAAAATTGGCCAACTAAATCCATTCGGTTAGTGATTCCATTTGCACCAGGTGGTGGAACGGACATTTTGGCTCGCGTCATTGCACCCAGGCTGTCAGAAATCTTAGGGCAGTCAATTGTTGTGGATAACAAGCCCGGGGCTTCAAGCATCATTGGTTCTCAAATAGTGGCTCAAGCCCCCGCAGATGGCTACACCTTGATGATGGTGGATTCTTCAATTTTGGTGAATCCAGGTTTGCGTAACAATCTTCCCTACGACACGTTAAAGGCCTTTACCCCCATTAGTCACTTGGCAGAGGGGCCCGTTATTCTTGTTGTTCATCCTGCTGTGCCCGCACAAACAATATCTGAGCTCGTCGCATTAGCAAAGGCTAAGCCGGGCGAGTTGTTTTATGGGTCAGGAGGAAATGGGGCCTCCACCCACCTCGCGGGCGAGCTTTTTAAAATGGCGGCTGGTGTCAATATTGGTCACGCGCCCTTTAAAGGAACTGGCGAAGCAATGGCCGCAGTGATGGCGGGACAAGTGCCGATGACGTTTACGGGTATTAGTTCAGCTAAACAACCTGTGGATGCGGGAAGGTTGCGTGCACTGGCTTTAACGGGAGACCGTCGTCACCCAGCCATGCCAGAGGTGCCAACGTTTGCAGAGGCCGGAATCAAGGGCGTGGATGCGAGTAGTCATTGGGGGCTGTTGGGTCCTGCAGGCATGCCGGCGGATATTGTTGAAAAGTTAAGTAGTGCGGTGAATAAAGTGCTCGCAGAAACGGCTGTGCAGTCACGCGTTGCGGGATTGGGCTTTGATGTCAAAGGTGGAAAGCCAAGTGATTATGCAGCGCTTATGCAAGTCGAGATCGAAAAGTGGCGCAAAGTCATTCAGACCGCGGGCATTAACATCAATTAAATAAGGAAGACTGATGCAGCATGCGATGACGCGGGATGGATTAAAGCTCGCCTATTACGTGGATGACTTTACTGATCCATGGACCAAGCCTGAGACCGTATTTTTACTGCATGCCGCGATGGGTAATTCGCAGCGTTGGTTTAGTTGGGTGCCAAAGCTCGCGCGTCACTATCGAGTCATTCGCATGGATTTGCGCGGGCATGGACAGTCCTCGATTCCTGGCCCAGAGCAAGACTTTTCGCTTCAACAGCTTGTCGATGATGCAGCCGCTTTGATGGATCAACTCGGTATCGACAAGGCACATATTGTTGGCAATTCAGCGGGAGGTTATGTTGCGCAACAGCTGACATTGCAGCATCCTAAGCGAGTAAAAACTTTATCGCTTTATGGGGCAACGCCAGGACTTAAACACAGTCATGCTCCAACATGGATTCCTAAAATTAAAGAAATTGGATTGAAAAAGTTTTTATCGGATACGATTTATGAGCGCTTCGACGATACTGCTGATCCGGCGCTAGTCTCTTGGTTCATTGAGCAAGCCGGCTCGAACGATCCGACTTTTATTGCTCGCTTTGTTCTTCATATGTGCACGCATGATTTTATGGAAGAGCTTACTGGCATTCAATGTCCGACATTGATTGTTGCTGCCGGGAAAGAATCCATCGGTCATGCAGACGCATATGAAGAAATGCACAAGCGGATAAAAGACTCAGAGCTTGTGTATGTTGATACTGCGGGACACAATATCTGCGATGGTTATGCCGCACACTGTTCAGAGCTATTGTTAAGTTTTTTAGCGCGTCATACTGAATGATTGAGCGTTAATGACTGAGTGTTAATGACTGAGCGGTCAGCCATGTCAACAATTTCGCTGTAAAAATATTTGTTCGGGTAACGGGGAAAAAATGTCCGCCATGCTCAAACAAATGCAGATCTGCATGATTGAGCATGGTGGCTAGCTCTTCTTGTAAAAACGAAGGAACGATTAAGTCGTCTCGTGCACCCACGACAAGCTTTGGGACAGTGATTCGATGCACCTCAGCGCTCCGATCAAAGGCCATCAGCGCATCCAATCGTTCAGAAATAATGTGTTGTGCCTCGTGGGTGACGGGCGCGTTTGCACGCGCGTTTTCTAATACGCTCCAGTTGTGGTTGAGCCAATCTGCATCGTGCCCCATAAAGACTGACGAACAGGCATAACCGACAGGATCTTTAAAGAGCATCTCACGACGCGTCGCAAAGAGCTCCTGTCTGTGACGATTGGGTTTGCCCCAGGTCGCGCTAAAGATACAGGCACGCACGCGCGCGGGTGCGAGTAGGGCCATCGTTTGCGCGATACAGCCTCCGGTGGAGTGTCCCACGACGATTGCTTGAGCCACTCCGCAATGATCCAGCACGGCAATACAGTCTTGGGCGAGTTGATCAATGGTACACGGTGCTGTGCCGCGAGAGCTTTTGGCGATCCCGCGCTGGTCAAGCCGAATGACGCGGTAGTGTGCCGCTAGTGCAGGCACACAAGGATTCCAAAAATTTGCTGTGCCACCTAAGCCGCTGATGAGTAAAAGCGCGGGCCCAGTTCCGTCATCAAGAACATTTAAACAAGCAGCATCGGAAAGTGCCACTGTTCGGCTTCGAGTAGAGCTCATTGGAGTTGACATGGTGTGCGCTTTAAAAATCACCTATGCTGCGTAGTATCGTGTAAACACTCGCACTTGCCAACTCAGGATTGAACATGACACAGAAATATCTACTGTTGCAGCGCAGCGATGAGTGACGGCAACCAGATTATTATCCCACCCTCGTTTGTCGCGCTCTTCGTTGAACCAGGACGCAGCAAACCGAGTGCCACGCGAGAGCACATCTATGAACGATACGATTTATGTGAGGATTTGGCCAATCTGTTGACGGAGCAGGCGACGAACAAGCTGTGGGAGCTTGGTATCACCGAAGCCGACGTTCTAGAAAGAATCCACCAAGGGCTTGGGGATGTGGATATTGGTTTGTCAGCGGCTCAAGCGCAGTGGGTGATCTCGCGGCTTGCGGAGATCCTTGGCTGGCAGGAGATGTACCCGCCGAGCCAAGGCGAAGTTCGTCAAAAACCTTAAGCGTTGTTTTCTTCTTGGTAACGTTTGATGCCTCTCAAGATTTCTTGATGAGCTCCATCTATGCCGCCCCAGCCTTTGACCTTGACCCACTTACCATTTTCAAGATCTTTGTAATGCTCAAAAAAGTGCTGAATGGCGTTCAGGCGCATGGGATGGATGTCTGACGCTTGTTTCCAGTGGCTGTATATCGGGAGGATCTTGTCTTCGGGAACGGCTAGGAGCTTAGCGTCTTCACCGCCTTCGTCTTCCATATTGAGGATGCCCAAGGCGCGGCAACGCACGATTACACCAGGGATAACGGGAAAGGGAGTGATGACTAAAACGTCTACCGGATCACCATCACCTGCGATGGTTTTGGGGATATAACCATAGTTGCAGGGGTAGTGCATCGATGTGCCCATAAAGCGATCGACAAATAACTCACCAGACTCCTTGTCCACCTCGTACTTAATCGGGTCAGCATTCATTGAGATTTCAATGATGACGTTAAATGACTCGGGAATGTTCTTGCCCGAGCTGACTTTGTCGAGACTCATTATGACTCCGTAGAAACAAGGTGAATTAGTAAATACCCTAATCTTAACAAAAATAGATAAAATCACCCTTGTTCGTCGTATTCTGATGAATGTTAGACATACTTGCTTTATGTTTATGACGACTTGGTGCGCAAGTCTCCCGTGGAGGAGCGCTCTATATCAATAAAAAGAGACAAATCCTTAATGCCTTAATGGAGTTCATCGAATGAGTAACGTCACACTGGGCCTTTACTTTGCCCTCGGCTGCGGAGTGCTAGCAGTTTTATATGGTTTTTTTGTTCGTTCCTGGATCCTACAGCAAGCCACAGGAAATGCACGCATGGTCGAAATCGCGGAGGCGATTCAGCAAGGGGCAAGCGCGTATCTCTCAAGGCAATACAAAACGATCGCGATCGTTGGAGTGGTACTAACAATCCTAATCGCAATCTTTATCGATAACCTGACCGCTGTAGGGTTTGTGATCGGAGCTGTGTTGTCAGGGGCCTGCGGTTTTATAGGGATGAATGTCTCCGTTCGGGCGAATGTACGAACAGCCGAGGCGGCGACGAAGGGCATGAACGAGGCGCTCAATGTTGCTTTTAAGGGCGGTGCGATTACCGGCATGCTAGTTGTGGGACTTGGAATGTTGGGTGTCGGTTTGTTTTATCTCTATTTGCATACAACCGGCAAAGAACAAAGCATGTCTGCCATTCTCCACCCTCTGATCGGGCTTGCGTTTGGCTCTTCATTGATTTCGATTTTCGCTCGGCTAGGTGGGGGTATTTTCACCAAAGGCGCAGACGTGGGTGCTGATCTGGTCGGAAAAGTCGAGGCAGGCATTCCCGAGGACGACCCTCGAAATCCTGCGGTGATCGCAGATAACGTTGGTGATAATGTTGGTGATTGCGCGGGTATGGCTGCCGATCTCTTTGAAACCTATGCGGTGACCTTAATCGCGACGATGGTGCTAGGCGCCATGATGATCAAGGTTGCCACTGTAGAGGCCGTAGTGTATCCCCTGGTGTTGGGTGGGATATCCATCATCGCATCGATTATCGGCTGCTCTTTTGTTAAAGCCACTCCGGGCATGAAAAATGTGATGCCGGCGCTCTACAAGGGTCTAGTCATTGCAGGTGTCATTTCACTGGTCGCGTTTTATTTCGCAACCAACTGGATGTTGCCCGACAATATCCTGATGGATGTTGGTTTTGCCACGGGTGGAAAACTACGGCTTTTTGGTGCGACCGTTGTGGGCCTCGCGCTGACAGCGTTGCTAGTGTGGATCACGGAGTATTACACCGGAACTGACTATGCGCCGGTCAAGCATATCGCTAAAGCATCAACTCAGGGTCACGGCACGAACATGATCGCTGGTCTCGGCGTTTCGATGCGTTCGACCGCTTGGCCTGTTTTGTTTGTCTGTGGGGCCATCTACTCGGCCTATTGGCTGGGAGGCATATATGGCATCGCGATCGCAGCGACGTCTATGCTCTCGATGGCTGGCATTGTGGTGGCACTTGATGCTTATGGTCCGATTACGGATAACGCAGGTGGTATCGCGGAGATGGCGGGACTTCCACAGTCAGTGCGCGACATTACAGATCCGTTGGATGCTGTAGGCAATACGACAAAGGCGGTGACAAAAGGCTATGCCATCGGTTCTGCAGGGTTAGCGGCGCTTGTCTTGTTCGCTGACTATACACACGCACTTGAGGCCAAAGGTCTGAATGTGACGTTTGATTTGTCAGACCATCGTGTGATCATCGGCCTATTCATCGGCGGATTGATTCCGTATTTGTTCGGAGCGATGGCGATGGAGGCGGTCGGACGTTGCGCAGGTTCAGTTGTTGACGAGGTGCGCCGTCAGTTTCGCGATATCAAAGGCATTATGGAAGGCACTGCCAAGCCAGAGTACGACAAGGCGGTTGATATGCTGACGACAGCAGCAATTAAAGAAATGATCATCCCCTCTTTATTGCCGGTTGTCGCGCCGATTGCGGTTGGTTTGATACTTGGGCCAGAAGCCTTGGGCGGATTGTTGATGGGCACGATCGTCACAGGTCTGTTTGTCGCAATATCAATGTGTACTGGCGGAGGCGCTTGGGATAACGCCAAAAAGTACATCGAAGAAGGTCACTATGGAGGTAAAGGCTCGGAGACGCACAAGGCCGCGATTACTGGTGACACGGTTGGAGATCCATACAAAGACACTGCAGGACCAGCGATTAATCCTCTTATTAAAATCATCAATATCGTTGCTTTGTTGATTGTTCCGTTAATGATTTAAATCTGTTTGTATTAGAACTAAATCTTTAGTGTGGCTTTGTAGATTTAATCGGGGTGGGCTTGTCGAACAAGACGCCTCGATAAAGAAAATGTCCACGTTAAAACAGACGCGCATATTTCGCGTCTGTTTTTATTTATGGCCATCTAAAAAATTACAACTCAATACAGGTTGAAATCTCGCATGAGAAGTTTCAATAGTACGCGGACATTTATTTTCTTTATCATTTCTCTTTTTATTTCAATCCCAAGCGCATGGGGGTTGAGTGTTGGTGAGCATCTCAATGTTGACAAGCTCCTGACCGTGGAGGGACGGCTACTTGCTGCGTCCGACCTCAAAGGGAAATATTTAGTCGTACAAGTCTGGGCGACCTGGTGCCCGTATTGTCACCGTCAAAATGCCAATCTAAAAGAACTTGTACGACGCACACAGGGTGGCAATCTACTGGTCATTGGTCTGTCGGTCGACAAGAAGGAAGAGACTGTCCAGAACTATGTGAAAAAAAACGAGATTAATTTTCCTGTCGCGATGATGACGCCCGAGCTGGATCAGGCGATCGGCAAGCGCCGTGGCATCCCTGAGCTTTATGTGATTGATCCCTCAGGTCGTGTCTTGCAGAAAGATTTCGGTCAGATGGTGGATCTCGATGTATTTGAGCTCGCGCGCTTTAACCGTCGCTGAGCGTATTACTCGTTCTGAATAGAAAGATAAATGTTGTAGGCATTCATACGATTTGCAGCTTTGAATAGAGGGATCTTTTCATAGTGTGACCAATCGGTCGTGGCATACGCTTCGTCAAAAGGCTCAAGGTCTCGGGCGGCTTGCTCCATGGCCTTTCGGACAAAACTCAGATAGTCCCGGATGAATTGCAAGTCTTCTTTTGTCGACGTCGAAGAGGGTCCATGTCCAGGCACAATCACGTGGGCTTGACGCGCTAATAATTTGTCCAAAGATTTGATCCAGCCCAGACTATCCGCATTACCAACATAAGGGATGCGACCTCGAAAAACCAGGTCACCTGCGAAAAGGACGCCCTCGGAAGGGAAATATATCGCTAGATCATCGGGCGTATGCGCAGGACCCATTTTGATCAACTCTACGTCAAGTCCACTAAGTGACAGGCGTGTATCTTTGTGAATCCACTTTGAAGCGGGCACCAGGCGTGTGTCAGCGTTGACCCAAGGGGCAAGCTCAGTGCGAGAGGCTTGAAGACGGAGTTGAGCTGTATCTGAACTTAAGTATTCTTTCGCGCTTTCTTGTGCGATGATGGTCGCGCCAATATCGATGAAGCTTTGTAAGCCGTAAATATGGTCAGCGTGATAGTGTGTCACGATGACAAACTGAATGGGCTTCTCAGTGAGCTTGCGAATTTCATCGATCAATTGTTTGCCAAGAGCGGGTGAGCCTAAGGCATCAATCACGATGACGCCCGTCGGCCCAATCACGACCCCGGCATTTGAAATAAAATTTTTGTTTAGAGGTGAACCAAGCGCTGAAGTCCCTTCGGCGTAATAAGCATTTTTGCTGACGGGAGTAAGCGTCAGCACGCGCTCAGTCGCGTGACCGCCCACACTCAGCAGCATCAAGCTGAGAATCAGCGTGATGCTACGCAAAGACTTAAGCAAGGCGCTCAACGTTATGGTTTGATGTAAGCAAACTTTTGTTGCGCTTGAAGATCAGCTAGTCGAGCGACCCCCGAGGGCGTGAATGTTGCCTCAAGTACAAACTGATCTTTTTTAAGGTTTCTATTTTTGAGTGTGATCTCGCACACCTCAAACACCACACCGCGAGAAACGAGTGCGGAGACGAGTGGCGCGTATTCTGCTTTAGATTTTTTGTCTTGTGCGCCATCCATGACGAGATCTACACCATTGGCGTGCATCACGACCGTAATTTTGGTGTTGGGGGCGACATCAAGGTGATTGCGAATATTTCTGAGGCCTTTGAGTCCTTGTGTTTCGGCATCATCGACGTGGTAGACAACTTTGTTGCCTTGTTGAGGAGCCGCTTGCTGAGCTGCAACGGGTAAAGATGCAACACCTAAACTCAGGCTGAGGCATAAGGCCGAAATGAATGATTTCATGATTTATCCTGCCATTCCCGGGTTGTTGGTTGCGCCTTTAATAACAGGCATATTAGGTGCTTTTGCTCCGACTTTTTTAATTTGTCGGAGATATGTCGCCATGACATCCCAGATGGGTTCACCGCCAGCGTCACGTGCGGCCTCAGAAACGGGCGCCCAGCCGGCGACCTTGTATGATTTTGAGGCCTCGATGGGCTTGTCACCGATGCGCATGTTTGAAATCCGGTTGCCAGCAGAGGCGGTGGGATCAATGGTGTATTGCATGCCACCCACGCGCACCATGTCTCCGCCTTGCTGATAGTAGGGGTCGGGATTAAAGAGGTTGTCAGCGACATCTTCGAGCACCGTCTTGATCATCTCTCCGCTCATGGGTGCCATCGTTGTGTAGGGATAGGTGATGGCAGTCTGATCAAGCAAGTGCTCCATCGTGATGTCCTGACCGGGCAACAGCGATGTGCCCCATCTGAAGCCAGGCGAGAAAGCGATCTCCGCGCCTTTCATCTGGATCAAACCATCCACAATTAATTGATCGAAGGTACCGTTGAAATTGCCGCGACGATATAGGGTGCCCTCAGTAGTCGCAAGTTTTTCGTTGAGCTTGGCTTCGTAAGGTGCGCGGATTTTGGTAATGAGTGCATCCATCGACTTATCCGCAGGGATGAGATCTGCGAATACAGGTAAGAGGCGATATCTGAAGTCAGAGACTTTGCCGTTTTTGACATCGAAATCGAGCACGCCCAAAAACTTGCTGTTCGAGCCCGCGTTGGTGACGAGCGTGACGCCACCTGGATTAGTGACCTTAACGGGGGCAGGTACGCCATCATGTGTGTGACCTCCCATAATGGCGTCAATCCCGCGCACGCGACTGGCCATCTTGAGGTCGACGTCCATGCCATTGTGAGACAACACCACCACAACTTGCGCCCCTTTGGAGCGCGCAAGGTTGACGTTCTTTTGCATGTTCTCTTCGTCGATGCCAAAGGACCAGTTTTCCATCAGATAACGAGGATTAGCAATCGGCGTGTAGGGGAAAGCTTGTCCGATGATTGCGACAGAAACTCCATTCATTTCACGCATGACAAAGGCATCAAAGACGGGATCTTCAAAATCCGTTGTCTTGATGTTTTGTGCGACAAAATTGACTTTGCCGGCGAAGTCTTTTTCGATGATTTCTTTGACACGCTCTTCGCCGAGTGTCATTTCCCAGTGAGCGGTCATGATGTCAACACCAAGAACCAGACAGGCGTCCACCATGTCTTGACCTTTGGTCCAGAGGGCAGTGCCAGACCCTTGCCAAGTATCGCCGCCATCCAATAGAAGAGCGCCGGGACGACTTGCGCGCACTTGTTTGACTAGCGTCGCCAAATGCGCAAAACCACCAACTTTGCCGTATTGCAACGCGGCTTTGTCAAAGTCGAGATAGGTCAAGGCATGGGCCTCACGCGTACCAGGCGCAATGCCATAGAACTTGAGGAAAGCATCGCCCACCAAATGTGGAGACTTACCAAACTGCGAGCCAAAACCTAAATTGACGTTGGGTTCGCGAAAGTAAATGGGTTTGAGTTGAGCATGACAGTCCGTAAAGTGCATCAAATGCACATTGCCGAATGTTGGCAAGTCATACAAAGACGATGCCGCCTGTGCACGACTTGCGCCTGATCCGAGCGAGAGACCCGCAGCAGATGCGATGGCCATTAGTTGGACAAATTCACGACGACTCATACCCATGTTGTGCTTCCTTACAGCTTGATGCTTTGATTCAAAGAATTTATTTGTTAACAGGAGAGGCTGGGTCCAACAACAAGGCCATCACGTCTTTCATTTGTTGTTCCGTCAACAGATCAAAGTGCGCCATGCGGGGCATATTGCTGCAAGCGTTGTAGGCTTTGGAGTTACTGATACGGTTCCAGGTATAAACCAAGATAGGTTCGCTGTTACCGCGCATTTTTCCGTAGTTCAGCAAGGAAGGACCGATCGTGCCGTAGGAAATTTCTTCTTTGGTGATTTGGTGGCAGTTGTAGCAACCTCCGCCGTTCACGGTTTTGAGCGTGTCGCTCCAGGTTGCGCCTCGACCACTTTGTGCGACGATTTCACCTGCCTTCCAGTCCCCCAGATACTTTCCATCCGAAGGCGGCTTGATGGCGGCAAGTGCCGCTTTTTGAAGTGCTTCGGCTTTCTTTTGACCCTCGGCGCTGGCGCGGAATTTTTCGTTCGAGCACAAGATTTGGAAGTCATCTTGTTTAATGCGATCTAATTTTGCGATTCCCTGCTCGCGGAAACTGCGCTCCATCATCGCTTGCACAGCAGGATCCACTTGCTGTGCAAAACTTGCTTGTCCTGCAGCTAGCATTAGTAGAGTTGTCGAGAGGCAAAGCCCGATTTTTTTCAGTGTTGTTTTCATGTGTGTGCTCCCTCGATTAGCGCTTCAAACCAGGTGTCTGGATGGTTCCGCCATTGGCTTTGTTTGCCATGAAGACAGACAACGCGACGGTGACGTCGGAGCCATAGATCGGAAACGGCATACGCTGCTGACGATAGCAGTCGTTGAGGCGTCGCTGCATGGTCCAAAATGTTCCGCTAGAAACACGGTAAGCAGGCCATGAACCCCAACCCTCTGCTGCGCCCTTTTGAGTTGTTAGATTTGGTAAGTCTTGCATACGAATACGCTTGTTATCGACTGCATGGCAAGAGGCGCAAGAAAAGTCCAGCGGTCCGCCTTGGAGATAAAAAATCTTTTCACCTAAAGCCAACATTTCTTTTTCTTTCGGATGCGTCGCAGACACGTTGACTTTCATGTCTTTAGACTGCGTGACAATGTAAGCAACGACGGCTTCTAGATCTTTTCGGATGCCTTTTTCAAAAGAGCCTTTCACGATATCTGCCTCGAGGATGCCTTGCAGCGTGCTCATGCAAGTCATCAAACGAGACTCTAAGTCCTGAACACGGTCGGTATCTTTAAAGTAGCGAGGTAGTTGAGCAGATGCACCCTTCACCACACCAGACCCAAGGCCTAAGTCGCACTTTTCGAGACTGGCTTTTTTAGGTCCGGCGGGTTTGGTCCAAAGCTCTTCTCCCTCAGCTTCATAGAGCTCGGAGGGGTTGCCGTCTGCAAGCATGCGGCGATACTCTGCGAGCTGATCTGATGCGGATTGAGCGGATGCGATCGATGTAGTCCCGATCAGGCCAGCGAGTAGCCCTGCAAAAATGTACCGTTTCATGGAATGTCTCCTGATAGTCAGTTCAAATAGGTTCGCTGTACGCGAGCCATTCGATGCAGACTTAATTATTATTTGATGTCGGTTTTATCGGTGCGCGTTTCACCCTTGTTATCGACCCAAGTGACAGTCATCGAGTCGCCTTTTTTGGCTGATCCTTTGAGCTTGAAGTGCAAGAAAGGATCTTTTGAGACTGCAGGGCCAAACTGAGCAGCATAGACAATTTTGTCGTCAACCTTGGCTTCAATGGTTGAGATAAACCAAGCGGGAACGAGTTGACCCTCGGGCGTTTTACGTTGTCCTGTTTCCATATCGTGTTTCATCAAAACACGAACGTCGATGATGCCGTCTTTCTCTGTTGCGCGAATGCGCATTGGGCTTGCCATGATTGTTTCTCCTAGACTCTCTGAGCCCTCATACGGGGCGATATCGTTTCAATGAAATGGGGTCGTTCAGGTACGCGTGCGTTGGATTAACCGCCGCATCCACCGAGCGTGACTTTGACTTCTTTTGAAGACATCAACCATTTACCATCAACCTTCGCCAAAGCGTAAACATTCGATGTTTGGCCCATTTTGACGCGTGTTGAAGCAAAGGCATCGGCGCCGGCTGGCACGATAAACATGGCGGCCAAGGCACTTGGATTCTTTTCAACCAAGATCGCCATTTCAGTTGCTTTCAGGTTTGTTTCCACACCGACAGGAACCACAGCGCCGTTTTCGGCGATATCGGGTGCGCGCAGGGTCACGGCATCGGATTGTTGAGGAGCTCCGCCACCAAGTACTTTCACTACATCATCAATGGATTTTGCTTCAAAGGCAGCTTTATTCCATGTGGCTGCTTCTGCTTCAGTCATTAGTCCAGCGCTGGCCATCAAGCCAATCAGAGCGGTCATTTGCAGAAGTCTGCGTCGTTGTACGTTCATAATTTTCCTTTGCGGATAGAAATTTGTAAAAATTATTTTGATTAAGGGCGAATATGTTGAGGCGCTTAAGAGCCTGTCAGCATCCATTGCACTAGACGGTTGATTTCAGCATCTGGAACTTGAGGGTGGGGCGGCATGGGAATCATGCCCCAGGCGCCAGAGCCCCCATTTTTAACTTTAGCACTCAGCTTGGCAAGGACATCTTGGTCTTTATATTTTTTGGCTATATCTGTATTGGATGGACCAACGCCTTTTGCTGCAGGGGCGTGGCAGGCGGCACAGTTGTTCTTTGTAAAAGACTGTTGTATGGCTGCTGTGTCTGCATTCGCGGCAGCAGGCTTAGCTGGGGCTGCCTGATTGGCCGCGGCAGCAGTTTTCACTGTCGTGACGCTCGCGACATAGTTAGCACCTGGAAGTGCTTTGAGAGGCGGTTTCGTCGAGTCTGAGCCGCGATAAGGTCCGAACGTACGATCTTGTTCTGCCAAGTTATTGTGTGCATTGCGTGCGAAATCAGGAAGGGCCGAAGTGATTTTTACTTCGGTCACGCAATTTGTCATGCATGCCGTTGCCTTAACATCAGGTGTGCCGCCGATTGTCCACATGCCGTGTTTGTCTGTCATGCCGTTACGGTTGGGCAACCGTTTTTGTACTTCGGCGATGTTTTTGTCACTGAGAGTAAAGTCTTCCGGTACGATTTCTCCTAGCGCCAACATATAGGCGACCAACGCGTAGGTATCATCTGCAGATAAAGATCGCGGCGCATTCCAAGGCATCGCACGATAGATATAGTCATACAGTGTGGAGACTGTCGGGACTTTCATCATTGTGGTGCGCTGAGGTTGATTCGGTGACGTGAGTGAGGCAACGCGGCCCGTTTCGATGTCTTTGGCGGATGTTCCACCTACGAGAGGCGTGAATACTTCATTGGACTCGCCAAAAGTGCCATGGCAACTGGCACATTGCGCATCCCAAAGCTGTTGGCCTTGGTCTGCCGTGCCCGAGCCTTTAGGTAAACCCTTGAAGTCAGGTCTGACATCAATATCCCAGGCTTTGACTTCCGCAGGTGTTGCCACGCGGCCAATGCCTGCGAATTCAGTCACATTTTGCGCTTGAACCAAGCTGCTTGCTAACACGAGGGCAGCAAGGCTGGTCATCGTTTTAACCAACTTGAACATTGCTGACCTCTCCATTTGTGTCGACTTTCCAAGATTGAATGGCATTGTTGTGATAGATGGATCGCGTGCCGCGCACTTCTCTGAGCATGCGAATCGGGGGTTGTACATAGCCGGTGTCATCAATGGCGCGCGATTGCAAGATTGCCGGCCTGCCATCCCACACCCAGTTGATGTTAAAGCGAGTCAGGGCTTTACTCAGGATAGGGGACTCCATGCGTGCTTCACGCCAGTTGCGACCACCGTCGACAGACACATCGACACGTTTAATTTTTCCGCGTCCCGACCAGGCGATGCCGCTGATGTTGTAAAAACCTGTGGTGAGGAGCTGTTGCCCTCCCGAGGGGGTCGTGATGACAGATTTACACTCTTGAATCGTGGTGTATTGCCGATGCATTCCGTCAGGCATCAGATCAACGTAGTGAATCGCCTCGTCCTTGGCGCCGTAGGGCATATCGCCGACCTCTAAACGACGAAGCCATTTGACAGAGCTCACGCCCTGAACACCCGGAACCACCAGACGCAAGGGATAGCCGTTTTCAGGACGCAACATCTCTCCGTTCATTGCCCAGGCGACGATGACGTCGTCGCGCGCGAGCTCCATTGGAATCGTGCGTGTCATGCCTGAGCCATCACCGCCTTCCGCCAATACATACTTACCTTTGGTGAAGTCTGCCCCGACCATGTCGAGTAAAAGAGACAAGGGGATGCCTGTGAACTCACAACAGGAAATCATGCCATGTGTGTACTGAACGGTGGGAACCGCCACGTTGCCCCACTCCATGCCCGTGTTAGCACCGCACTCAATAAAGTGAATACGCGACACGGAAGGCAGGCGCATCAGATCTTCCATCGTGAAAACCATGTCTTTTTTCACAAGACCATTGATCATCAAACGGTGCAGCGCTGGGTCAATGTCAACCCAACCCTGATGGTGGCGCTCAAAGTGCAAGCCGCTTGGCGTAATCATGCCAAAGAGGCCTTGGAGTGGTGTAAATGAAACAGAGGCCGCAGAAACGCGGGTCAAACCAGGCGACTCCCTGCGCTGCAGATTGGCTTCATATCTTGACGGCATACCGTAGGGTTTGGCGGCGACTGGCTGACCCAGGGTGGTTTGCCAGGGTTGTTTTTGCAAAATGGCTGGATCACCCTCTGAGGCGCGAGCGTGTGTTGCAAGGCTAGTGGTCGCAACACCTGCCGCCATTGCAGCAAAAAAACTATTTCGCAAAAATCCTCGGCGTGTATCGTCCATGCCCTGCTCTGTGAGCGCAGAGGTAAAGTCCCGTGATAAAAAATTTTCGGGTGCTTTTTGGAGCTTTCCGGGTTGGAGCGCTAGGTTTTTCGTATTCGGCATCGTACGTGTTCGCCTGAAACTTTGGTTGGAATATAGGTGTTACCCATAAGCGACATTCTTATATTACTTTGTTATAAACAAAGATCATAAAGTAATAACAGAATACTGAATTTTTACAATTAAATACACTGAGGCATACCCTAATATAGATAGCAAAGATGAGAAGCCGGTATGAACAGTCAATAAGCATATAATCTTAGTTACTCTTAGGAGAGTGGGATGAATTTTGATCATATTCGTGACGCCGAGGCGTTGAGTGCTGTTTCACTACGCACCCGCAGAGAGTTTTTACGCAACACTTCGGCCATTGGAGTGGGCCTCGGCTTTGCTTCAGTTGCACAACCAAGCTTTGCTCAGGTGATACAAACCGATTTCACGGGTATCAAAGCAGGTGAAGAAACAATTAAAGACGGCGACACTGAGCTTTTTGCCTATGTAGCCAGACCAACAGGCAATACTGAGAAATTGCCTATCGTCATCATTGCAAGTGAAATTTTTGGCGTTCACGAGCATATTGCAGATGTGGCAAGACGTTTCGCGAAGCTGGGTTACCTTGCAATTGCACCCGAGTTCTTTACGCGAGCGGGCGACCCCACTGCACTGGGCACCATGGCAGAAATCATGTCTCAAATTATTTCAAAAACACCAGATAAACAAGTCATGGGCGATATTGAAATAGCGCTCAAGTGGGCGGGTCAGCACGGCGGCAACTTGGATCGAGTGGGTATCACAGGATTCTGTTGGGGTGGACGCATCACATGGCTTGCGTGTGCAAATCTTCCACAAATCCGTGCGGGCGTTGCGTGGTATGGACGCCTAGTGGGTGAAAAAAGTGAAAACTTTCCAGCCCATCCCGTTGATTTAGCCTTACAAATGAAGTCTCCCGTCTTAGGCTTATACGGTGGAAAGGATACGGGGATCAGTTTGGAAACAGTAGAGCAAATGAAAGTCGCTTTGGCTGCAGCAACAGGTAACAAAGCCGCTGCAGCAAGCAAATTTGAAGTTTACCCAGATGCACCGCACGCCTTTCACGCAGACTACCGCACGACGTACCAACCCGGACCGGCAAAGGATGGGTGGGGGAAATGTATAGAATGGTTAAAACTAAATGGTATTTAGAAAAATCAAATAACGATGTTAAAACGTTAAAAATAAAATTTCAGGAGTCAAACAATGCGAAAAAAACTTTCATATTCCCTTTTTCTGACTGGCTTGATGGGGATTGCCACAAGTGGGGTCACATACGCTCAGGACATTCAAGCCCAGCGTTTATATAACCAGAGTCTTGCTGCGACCTGTGCGAATTGTCATGGAACAAATGGCGTGAGCGTGCCTGGCGTCACAGTGCCAATGATTAATCAACTGACTGAATCAGTCATGTATGAGCGTTTAATGGAATACAAGTCTGGCAAACGGACAGGCACCATCATGCACCAACTCGCTAAAGGCTATACCGACGAACAACTGAAAACAATTGCTAGCGTTCTTGGCAAGAAAAACTAAAGGGGCAATATTATGAATCGTCGTCATTTTCTTGGACAAAGCGCTGCAGTCGCTGGCTTGGCATTTGGGATAAATGGTCAAGCTCGCGCCAGCTCACTGAAGTCAGCACAGATCGTCGTTGTGGGCGCAGGTTATGGTGGAGCGACCGCCGCTAAATATTTGCGCATGTTTTCAAACAATACGGCTCAGGTCACGCTAATCGAACCAAATCCTGAGTTTATTTCATGCCCACTCTCTAATCTGGTTGTGGGCGGCTCGCAAAAACTCAGTGCACTTTCAGTTCCATACTCAGGCCTTGAAAAAAATCATGGCGTGAAAATGGTGAAAGATATGGTCGCGAGTATCGATCGTGAAAAGAAAACGGTCCAGTTGGCATCTGGTCAAACCATTAAGTATGACAAGCTCGTGTTGTCTCCAGGTATCGGCCTGATGATGGATCGTGTGGAGGGTCTCGAGGCGGCAAACAAAGCGGGTGTGACGCTCCAGGCATGGAAAGCGGGCGCCGAGACGACAGCCCTGCACAAGCAGATTGCAGAGATGCGTGATGGTGGTGTGTATGCCTTGAGTATCCCACTGGCGCCTTATCGCTGCCCTCCAGGACCTTACGAGCGCGTATGCCAGGTCGCAAGCTACCTGCAAAAAAACAAGCCTAAATCAAAGGTTTTAGTGTTTGATGCAAACCAGGATGTGACATCTAAGGGTAAGTTGTTCAAGGAAGCCTGGGCAAAGCTTTACCCCGGTATCATTCAATATATGCCTGAGCACAATGTGACGGCTGTTGATGCTAAGACGCGCACGATCAAGTTTGAAGTACAAGAAGAAGTCAAGGCAGATGTATTGAATATCTTGCCACCCATGCGTGCGGGCGATCTGATTGTCAAAGCGGGCCTGGCTGACGCTAACGCAAGATGGTCGAATGTGAACTTCTTGAATTTCGAATCAGTGGCTGCAAAAGATATTCATATTATTGGCGACTCGATACAGGTTGCGCCTGCAATGCCCAAGTCTGGTCATATGGCGAATCAACATGCGAAGGTCACTGCGGCAGCGATCGTTGCTGAGTTGAGTGGGTTTGCCGTTAATCCACAGCCGGTGTTGACGAATACTTGTTATAGCTTTGTGAATGCAACGGACGTGGTTCACGTCGCCAGTGTGCATCAATACGTGCCAGCAGAAAAGACCTTTAAGACAGTTGCGGGCTCAGGCGGTTTGTCGCCAGAACCTACAGCGCTTGAAGGAACATATGCATGGGGTTGGGCCAAAAATATCTGGGCGGATAGTTTGGTTTAAAACAGATGCTATAAAACTGCAGCGCACAATAAAAAAGCTGTCAGGCGAAAACCTGATAGCTTTTTTAATCTATAGTGCCCGAAGAGTGGCTATTACGCTGGTTCTAGCCAACTAGCCAACAGCGCAGCCTATTATCATTTTGTTTTCGTAAACACAGATCCAAAACGTTCAACCCTATAGGGCTGATGCATCAACGCAGGGCAGAAGCACGTAACGATGGGTGCAAGACGTTTGTAGAGATCGCTGTTGCCGTTTTCAACAGCAAGCGCTAGTAGACGGGCAATGGTTTCTTGTGAATGGTTTCGTAAAGACTTAGGTTGCATATTGACGACCTCACGATTGCGTACGACCCACTTGCCGTCGATCATCACGCTATGCACGGCATTGCCATCTTCGCTTTGCACCAGCTGGACCAGTACGTCATTCGTTGGAATCCAGTTGATGTGCGACAGATCGATCATGACGAGATCGGCTTTAAATCCGACCGCGATACGTCCGATATCTGACATGCCCGCTGCGCGCGCACCGCCTTCTGTGGCGGCGTAAAAAATTTCTTGAGCAGAGATCCATTCAGATATTTCTGGTGTGCGCACATGCGACACGCGTGCCGCCATACGCATACTTTCGTACATGTTGAGGTTATCAGAGCAGTTTGCGCCATCGGTGCCGATTGCGACATTCACACCGTGGTTGAGCATGCCCCGCATATCCGCGAGACCGCTTCCCAAAATTGTATTGCTGCCGGGATTGTGGCACACGCTTGCGCCAGCGCGCCCCAGCCTTGCCATATCGTCGTCATCTAACCAAACACCATGCGAGGCAACAAAGTTAGGTCCCAGAAGGCCTAGGTCGTCAATGTGTGCCGTCAAGGTTTTTCCGTAGCGAGTTAGGCCGGCTAACGCTTGTACTTTACTTTCTTGTAGGTGGCATTGCATGCCTACGCCAAAGTCATCGGCTTGTTTTTTGCAAGCAATGAGAAAATCGTCTGAACAGTGCAGAGGGATAGTGGGTGCAAGCGCTAATTTTATTTTGTCAGATGGGTAGCTCCACTCTTTGAGAATGGTGCTCATCGCTGCGAGAGAGCGTTCAAACGGAAGAGGTCGTCTCAGACTTAAGGCCTGTTGAATTTCTTTAGGCATCGCCTCAAGCAACCCGGGCGTGGCATCAAAGAAGTTGATGTCTGAAACCATGGGGGCGATCACTGCGCGCATGCCAATGTCTGAGTAGGCTTTGGCCACGGCGCCGATACCTTCGGGTGAAGGAAGTGGTGCCTGAAGACACATGTCATAGACGGTCGTGCAGCCCTTTCCTACAAGTTCGATTGCCCCGATCGCCGCAGAGGCATACAGATCCTCTGACGACATAGCGCCATAGATACCCATACCAGCGGCGAGTAATATCTCAAGGGACCATCTGTCTGCCATTCCCTTGGTTAAGGTCGTGTGCGCGTGCATGTGACCATTGACCAGACCGGGGTGGATCAGCATATCTGTTGCATCCATGACTTGCGCGTCTGCTACCTCCGTACCCGGTGGTAACAGGCTTACGAATCGACCGTCTTTGATTAATAGGCTGCAGTATTGTGGTTTGCTGGAAGAATCCGTGAGAACGAGTCCGTTCTCGATAAGCATTGCACTCATGTGAATTACTCTCCTGCCATTGGATTGGGGTTCGCCCAAGGAAAAAATACTTTTTCAATTAACGCGATGAGTCCGAAGAACCCCATACCCATGAAAGCGAGAATAATGACAGCACCCCAGGCTGCGGGTGTTTGAAAAAATGCCATTGAGGTAGTGATGAGATAGCCTAGTCCTTGATTGGCTGCGACAAACTCGGCGACGACGGCACCGACCACTGATAGAGCACTCGCGACTTTGAGGCCACTAAAGATAAACGGAATCGCGAAAGGCAATCGAATTCTGATGAGTTCTTTTAATTTTGAAGCGCGATAAGATCGTCCGAGTTCAATGAGTTCTGGCGGTGCGGCGAGCAGGCCTGCGGCAGTCGATACGACTAAGGGGAAAAATGCAACTAGGAAACTAACAAGCACTCTTGGCAAGGCATTGGTGCCAAGCATAATGATCAAAATCGGCGCTAATGCCACTTTTGGAATAGATTGCGTCAGAATTAAAAGGGGGTAAATGACGCGCGAAATAGCGGGTGAGGCGGTGATGGCAATCGCCAGCGGTAAGCTGACAAGCACAGATAACGAAAACCCCAGTAAGACCGTGGTGAGTGTGGCGCCAATGTGCCCAAGTAGGCTTGCCATACCTAACTCTGCAAGGCCGCGCCATATTGCCGAGGGTGCCGGTAAGATGTACCCAGGGATGGACAGGGCATAGACGGCCAACTCCCAGAGTAAAAACAAACCGGCAATAGATATCAGCGGTTGAATGATGATTGTGAGGTTTTTAACTAAGGCCATCGGGAGTGGTTTAGTCATGCGCAGACCCACTTGAAAGTTTGTCGGCATAGATCAATTGCCTGATTTGACGCATGGCCTCCTGCGCGACTGCGCTGGCAAGATCATCGAAGCTACGAGGACGTGGCAAGTTAATTGAAATAATTTGTGAGATTCTGCCGGGTCTCGGAGACATCACCACGACACGGTCAGCAAGCAAGACCGCTTCAGAGATCGAATGGGTCACGAACAATACGGTTTTGGGTTGACTCGACCATATTCTTAAAAGCTCAACTGCCATTTCTTCTCGGGTTAAGGCATCCAGAGCGCCGAAGGGTTCATCCATCAAAAGTAACGAGGGCTGTTGAACAAGACCGCGGCATATAGCGGCGCGCTGCTGCATGCCACCTGAGAGTTCTCGAGGAAACTTATTTTCGAAGCCCTCTAAACCCACTAGCTTGAGCAAGGCCTTGGCTTGCTCTTCGCTTTGCGAATTCATTGTCTGCAGCATTTTAAGTGGAAACAGGACGTTATCTAAAATAGTTGCCCACGGCAGTAGCGTAGGTGCCTGAAACACCATAGCGGTATCGTTGCGAGGCTCGGTAATGTTGACTCCTCCCAGCTTAATGGTGCCTTGACTTGGGGCCAGCAAACCGCAGACCATTCTGAGCAAGGTTGATTTGCCGCACCCAGACGCACCGACAAGTGCGATGAATTCGCCGTCTTGAATCTGTAGGGAAATGCGATCGAGCGCTAAGGTTTTTGTTCCGTCTCTTGAACGAAACTCTTTGCTGACCGACTCAATGTTTAATTCCGCTAGCGACGAGGTAGCTGGCGCAATCATAAATTTAAATACACGCGGGTAAGGCGTGTTTTTTTTATGATTGCGAAAGATTCCATCGTGCTGACTTTATTTTTCTACGGCAGGTAATAAGGTCATATTAAAAACTTTTTTATAGTCAAAGGCCGGATCAAGCTGTTGAGCCTTGACGACTTCCTTCCAAGTCGATTCAAGACGTGCCTCTTCAAATTTTCCAAGCCCAATTTTTTGCGAAAATTCATTAAATATATAGCTATTCACCGCAGTTAAACTGCCGACACAATCATCCTGTTTGACCTCGGGATTTTGTTTAACGTGGAGGGAGCAGGCTTCTTCTGGATTCTCGCGCGCCCAACGAACTGATTTCCAGGCGGCTGTCAAAAAGCGTCTCACCAGGTCAGGATTGCTCTTGATGGTGTTTTCATTGGAGAACAGTACGGAAGAATAGATTGTGAAGCCTGTTTCAACAAAGGGAAGCGCAACAATTTTCTGACCCTGCGCGACGGCGGCTTTATTGACGTAGTAGTAATGAATGGCGAAAAATGGTGCTGCGTCGAGTTTTTTCGAAATTAACAGGGTCGCCATTGAGGCACCATCTACGTTTACCCATTGAACCTTAGACTCGTCGATCCCAACGCGTTTGGCAACTTCAGGGAAATAAAGCTTATGGCTGTTACCTGGGGTAATGCCGATTCGTTTGCCGGTTAAGTCTTTTAAGCTCTTGATGTTTGAACTTTCGAGCACAAACATCGAGTGCGGAGAAAATACATACATTGAACTGAGAATCTTGACTGGCATGCCGCCTTTGGCGGAGCCTGCTAAGGTGGCTGAGATGTCTGCAATGCCGAAAGGTGCTGCACCTGCGGCCACTTTTGCCACGGTATCTCCGCCGCCGTAGCCCCGACTAATTGTCAAGTCGATTTGTTGTTCTTTAAAAAAGCCTTTAGCCACGCCGCCATAATAAGCCGCGAACTCGCCGCTCGGTAGGAAGTCTAGTAAGAATTGCACTTTGTCTTGGGCTAAGGTGCTTAAGGAGGTGGCGGCGAGCGTCAGTCCAAGGCATAAGTTTCTTAGTAAACGCAAGGGGGATGAGAGTGATGACATATGAGACTCCTAGTTAGGCGCGCGAACAGGATCGGTAGTAGAAACTATGATCTAGGTGTCCATTAAAAGCACCAAACATCGGTACATTCAAAAGTATCACACAATGATTTACCCAATTTAACAGCGTTTAGTGAATTAGCGTTGAATTTGTTTTCATTTAAGAACCACCTTAATCCTACATCTCTGTAGCGCCCTCATTCTTTTATTCCATGTTCGGCACTCCACAGTCTGTAGTACCCTCGGACAGTCGAGCAATATCTCTGCACTCAGATAACGCTTCCCATACCTCACCCTCGGTAGGAGCTCAGCACATGAAAACACCCCCACAACCACCCCCCTGCCCCCCAAAGCCCCTTGTATCCCCCTCTAATTCCCCAGCTGCATTGACAGCAGCCACTCACCACTTAGGCAAATCGAAGTTACCCTACATCTCCCCCTTTGTAGTCCAGTTAAATACCGCCCCATGCACCAGCGGTCGCAAGAGCGCAGTCTTCCCAGGCGAGGGCATGACGCACAACAGCAAAAATTATAGTGCCTCATAGATCCAAAAAACCCCATCCGCGCAGGTCAGAGTAAAAGATGTTTTTAATGCCAATTCCATCTGTGAGACCTCATTGACGCCATGTATAGCGTGAGTCATTTCGTTTTTTGCTTAAACGGAAATTCGTCCCCCTAAGGTACGTCATCACACGTGCTGCATGAACCTATAACCCACGTTTGTCTTGGGTTGCTGCCGCGTTTAAGGTGACAGAGATGTAATCGCATTAGTCAGAATCAGTACCATGAAAGTCGTGAGGCAAAAAATCTAGAAGTGAAATACCTCTGAAAGCTGCACGAATAAAAGGCTATCTAATCAAGACCCACAAAAAAAGGTCTCAGGGCATTTACGCCTAGAGACCTTTTAAATTATTGGTGCCGGAGAAAGGAATCGAACCCTCGACCTTCTCATTACAAGTGATGGAATTTACTATCTAAACTATTGATTAATAACAACTAATTACATATGTAGTATAGTTTGTAGTATACACACTACAGACTATAAATTAAAGAAGTGTGGTGCTTGCATTCCAATCCACTCCTGATACCTTCCACCTTACCGAACCAAGTTTCTGAAGGTGGCAAAAATGAAGAAAATCGCAATCTACGCTCGTGTCTCAACTGACAAACAGTCGTGCGAGAATCAACTCATTGAACTTCGTGCAGTCGCAGAACGCATGGGTTACGAAATCGTCTCTGAGTATCTTGACGAAGGCATCTCGGGGGCGAAATCTCGTCAGGATCGTCCCGCACTCAACGCAATGATGAAGGCAGCAACACAACGCAAATTTGACTTGGTCATGTGTTGGTCAATCGATAGACTCGGTCGTTCATTGCAAAATCTCGTTGAAATACTGAACGAACTGCAATCACTCAAAGTTGATTTAATGTTTCTTCAACAGGGTCTGGATACAAGTTCTGCATCGGGACGAATGATGTTCTCTGTATTCGGTGCGTTAGCAGAGTTTGAACGCAATCTGATTCGTGAACGTGTGATGGCAGGTCAACAACGTGCCAAGGCAGCAGGAGTGAAACTCGGTCGTCCGTCAAAGATGAATGACGGTATGCGTAACGCAATCAAGATTCTTCGTGAGAAGGGTATGGGCATCAAACAGATTGCGAAACAACTCGGTGTGGGTATCGGGACTGTTTACTCGGTTCTTTAATTATATTGGAGAGCATTTTCCAATAGTCATCGCAGGATTATCCTCACCATCAATTCCAATTACTCCTGCGGTCACATAACCAACATTATAGATAAGTAAAAAACGTAGATTGTTTTTATTGAATCTCAAAGTCTCGATACCAGAACAGTATAGATAACCATTTCCATCAAATTCACCGCATTTAATCATTGAAATCTCCTCTCCAAGTTGTTTCCACTCCCACTTGTTATCTTTACTGGACAATACATACTTTGAGTCTTTAACATCAAAATGGGTTGGAAACCATTTTTTAGTCGTCTTGTTGAAAGCAAAACCCGTGGATGAATCAGCAATACAAATGTAAGATTGCTGGGCAAGTACGTTGAAACTGAACAAAAAAGAAATCATCAATACAAAAATTCGTTGCATACCATCACCTCTTCGGTAACCGACCGCCTGCTTTTAGGCAGTCGTCAAGTGATTTAAATGTCGTGAACTTCTTCGTCTGGTCATAGTAAGTCGTTCCGGGGGCGTGACAGATGCCCGATGATGACATTTTCACTGGCAAAGACTGTGCAAATACTGATGCACAGAAAAGACTAATTGCTACTATCGCAAGACGCATGGTAGATTTCATCTAACTACGATACCAAAATTCAAAGCAAACGTCAGATAAAAATGAATAAATCCGATATCGTCCGACAAGTCTACGAAAGACTCGACAAGAAAACTTCAATGAAAGAATTGGATTCAATCATTGATACGTTGTTAGATGTGATGTCCGAATCACTCAAAAGAGGCGAAGAGGTTCAACTGTCTGATTTCGGCACGTACTCAATTGCAAAAAATTCAATCAAACCAGTGATGACAAACGCATCACCAAAGAAAACCATCAAGACATAATGCATCGTGAGCAAAAAACGTAATTTCTCTCAAGACGGTGGTTACAAAGATTGGTTTGAATCCCAGTCTTTTCCTTTGACTGAGTCATCGTTAAAAAGAATTGAGACTCAAATACGTCAAGAAGTACGTCTGTTGAAACCGTTGTCTGTGAATCAACGTCTGCTGTACCTCAAACGAGAAGAGGTCGCCACTTGGATTGATGACAAGGTAAGACATAAGACTATTGGTCATATGCATTTTGTGAAACGAATGATATGGCGTCCGAAGGGCAAGTCCGATTTTCGACGCATTGAACCGCAACTGATAAAAGTCAACAATGAATTCGAGGTCGACTCTTACAATATTTGGGGCGAGTCGCAGAAGATTCGATTTCCTACAACCGAACCTTTAGATATTCACTGGGATACTTTATGTACGTTAGTCTCGTCGGCACCAAACGATGGAACAGTTGGCAGACGAATGTCATTTCTTGTGATTGATAGACCGACTAAACAATATCTTGGCGTCATCTGTATAAGTTCCGCAATGTATCGAATACCCGCAATCCATGACGAAATCGGTTGGGATAAAGAAAAAATAAAGAAACAACGAGGTTCAAAACTTAACTGTCTTGCAAACGGTCAAACTATTGTCCCGACGCAACCTTTTGGAAGTGCATTTCTTGGCGGCAAACTTTTATCACTACTTTGTTTATCAAAAGAAGTTGCAGATGCATGGGAAGCAGAACACGGCGATAAGTTGGTCGGCGTGCATACTACGTCTCTCTTCGGTACTGAGACGGGTACGCAGTACGATAATTTAAATCCGTACTGGAAAAACTTGAAAAAACAAACCTCAACTGAGGGTCCTATCAAACTCACGAAGAACACATACGACTCGATGCGTGAGTGGTTAAGACACCGTTATCCAGAGAAGTTTTATCAATTCTTCGTTGAGAAGAACCCTGAGACGGGAATGTTGAATACGAGAGAGAGTAAGACCGTGACTCTCAAATTTTGTTATCAAAAACTAGGTTTGCGTGCCGACGAGTACAAGTCATTTGAACCGAGAGGAGTATATTCATCTTTCCTCTATAAAAACTCGACCGAGTATCTACGTGATGAAATACCTGTTGAAGAGTTAGTGCCTGCATTCGATAACTCAATTGCGACGTTAACTGAGTTCTGGCGATACGGTTCTATGGGTGACACTACTCAACCGACCGACGAAATGATTAAGAAAGAAAAGAAACCAGAACGGATTCGAAAAAAGATACGCATGAAAGGTCTAACTAAAGGACGAATCGACAGCGTGACTGCTTCTATTCCGACAGAGATTGACTGGTATTCGAACCTTCCCCAAATGTCGTGGGATGAAATACAAACGAAATATCCTGAGAAATCCGTGCCGAGTGAAATACCGTCATCGGTTCTATGACCTGTTGATTGCGATAGTAATAAGTTGAATCGTCATCGCCTTTGACAGGTGTTATCGCACAGATATCATTCGCACTGACTCGAACATTGCAGTCTTTCGCAGGTAGTTTAGAAAATGATGATGCGAGTAGTGTGAAACTGAACTCGTCAATCACTCGAATGCTCAGGTCAAGATGTTCAATCAATAACGTTTTCTTTCTTTGCAGACGATTCTTAGCAGAGAACTTGCGATAGTCAAAGATTGCGATTCGTAGATTACCGTCATGGATATACAAACGAATGTGAGTTGCAGACAATTTTTTGATTGTCTGTTTTATCAATTTGATTTGCACTTCAGAGATTGAGAACAACGCAAGAGCATCTGCATACCCCAACAATAGAATTTTTTTCATCAGTTCATTGCACTCATTTTCTGCAATTTCTTGATTGACGTTTCTGTCGAATAACTCGGACTTGGACTTGTCTTTGAAACGTTTTATAAAGACTAGGTCATTATTCGGCAAGTCACCGAATATTGCGACATGACCATTGGAAAACAAGACATTTGACCCGATGCCTTTACAGTCTTTGATTGTTGAATTTTGCAAAGAGTTCATTTTTCGTAGAAGGTGACTTCAGAATCGATTTTTTCTAATTTCTTTCTGAAGATATTTAACGCATCGTTGACCTGCGACTGGACGACACGCTTCTTACTAATTTTAAATTTAACTGTGTATGTAATTGTGTCTTGAGTCGCCGACTTAGTCTTATTTGAAGAGGGTGCAGACTCGGCGTATTCAACCTTTAACCGATTCGCCTCTTCGACGGTCAACCCGATATGAACGTCACCTTTGTCTATGAGTTTTACTAGGGTGTCGTTTTGAATTTGAGTCAGAGGGTAAAGATGGTTGTACCCGAAAGGTAATTGTTCTCTATGTTTTTTGTCAGTCAGAATCTTATTTTGACCGATTGGCACTAATTTCTTCAGAACTGAGTCAGAAAAAGTGTTGCTGTTAACTAATTCTTCTCGAATGAAATGCCATTCTTTTTTGAGACTGTATTTGTAAAGAACCTCTGCCAAATCAAGAATTGCATTGGCAGTCTTTTGTACCGATTGTTTGATTTCTACAAGTGCGTTCGCAATGACTGCTTTAGCGTCCGCAGTAAGTGCGGGTAATGTATTCGTCTCTGCCAAGATAGTCTCCTCGGTTCTAAGTTAGAACTTTACTCTGAGTAAATATTACAGTTAGAGTACTGAAATGCAAAGAGAGAAATCGTAAATATGCCAAATCCTGCCAAAATCCCGTACAACAAGACAAATCGCAGACGAGTCATTGCATCAATCAAACGCAACTTAACATCTGACTTATTGCCGAAGAAATGGGTTGTATTGAACGGGAAGAATCCGATGTTTGGTTATTGTCATACGGCATCGGGATATCTTTACAAAATATTCGGTGCTAATCATATGCACTTGTATCGTTCAAAAGATGATAGTTGCAAACTAGTGGACGAGGAGATGTATCAATGGTGGTCAATCGATACAGACGGCAATTTGATAGATATCACAGCAAGTCAGTACTCAAAGTATCCACAGTTACTCAAGTCACTCTATCGTGTTGGCACTAAGTCTGGGATTCTCGGGTTTGCCTATAAAGAAAGAGTCAATACACTTCTGAGTCGATTGACTAAGGATCTTGGTATCTAGTAACTCACTTTAGTGATTGAGCATCAAATCTTGCGGTGTCAAATTAAAACTATTTCTCTAAAACCGAACACCGCCATTATGTCACTTGTCAATCATCAGATGAGGCAATGGTGGGTGTTCTGTCATCACTATTGCCGATAAGTTCTAAGTTAGAACTTTGCCAAAACGCACCCGCATTGTTGCCTGAACTCCTGTCACCTTTGCCTCATTAAAGCAGTGGGTAATGAGAGGATGGACACATCATCAATTGTGATGAGAGATTGTCTGATTCGTCAGAATTACAGAACATCGCAATGCTACTAAGAGAGAAATATCATGAGAAAATCTATAGAAATAAACTGCATCAGAATGATTGATATAAATCAATTAAATGCCCGAGAACTTAAGTCTTTATCAACAATCCCAGTAGGACACAGTATTTTATTTGTGACGCAATATACAGAAAAACTTGCTATACAAATCCAGACAATCCTCCTAGAGCAAGTTTTTTAATGATTCATATAGATGACTATAAAAAGTTTCAGAAATCATCACTTTTCTGAATGGTTACCGAACTGTATTTCGGTAACCATTTTTACTAGTGAGCGACTTTCAGTCCGCCACTAGACTTACCGAACCTCGGCAATAATAAAAAAAAGATGTAAATAATTTGTCAAAATTCATCAAACGAGATGAGACAAAGCATATATAGATGTATGAGCAGTAACTTGAGACAAGTCCCGAGAGATTGTAGTGAATCACGCAGAGAGTGCGGTAGGATCAGCGGACAAAATTTATCGTAATGAAGAGCACCAAAGACGAAGTAGGGGTGCTGAAAATAAAAATTATCGTTCGATGGGTGCGCTGTGAAGAAGATACAACACCCGATAGACCAGATGTAGTTCATGTTGCACTGGTTTGTTTCCGTTGGGGAGCAGATATGAGGGAAAAGATTTGGTTCTCTCAAGGAAAACGACTAACCGTCCTGCCGATAGAAATCGGTTATCTACATGAAATCGTTCTGAGTGTCCTAGACGCAGAATTTGAACTTTGCCAGATTGGCAGAGTTCGTCTGAAGATCCTGCCGCAGAGTACTTGGTTACATCCTAACCAATGATTCGCTTTGCTCATCATGTCGCTACGCTCCTGTTGCTGTAATTGATCCTTATCTCACCAGTAACCCATGAGCGAAGCGAATGGTGCGAAGCACTAGTCCAGAACTGATCCGAATCTGATCCAAAGTAGATCCAAAGTAGATCCGAATCTGATCCGATACAGATCCGATACAGATCCGAAGTAGATCCTAATCAGATTTGAATCCTTTGCTGTTCTGCAGCAGATTGGATGGGTACTAAATACAGAGTCAACACAAAGTGACCCGCCCCCAAAACCGTTTCATTAACTACCTATACGCTTTCGTTAACATTAATCATAAGAACCACCAGGAGACTTACCCCTATGACACCAAAACATCCACCACTCACTAGAGACATCCACATCCGTCTTGATGAGGAGACTGAGAAACTTATTACGCAGATTGCTCGAGAGAATAACTTGCGTGACTCTACTTTGTGCAGAGTGATATTGCAGAGAACATTGCCACAGTACACACGCAATCGTTTCTATGCTTAGTCGTTGTCTTGTTCATCAATCACACGCTGAGACCAAAGTTCTTCGTTTTCCAAGGACTCAATGCTGTCAATGATTGCCTGAAACAGTTCGTCATCAGTATCCATGTACCAACCATAACAGAGAGAAGATTCAAATGAAATTGAACCCGAGCAGTAAACATGAAAATAAGTTGTTATCACTAAGACAGTTCATTGAACACCTACGTGAACAGTATGTCTTTGCGATTGAGATTGTGAGTTCTGACAAAGATCAGATCACGATTCAGTTATTGCGTGAAGATTTATGAACAGAGAACTTGAAGTACTCAGAAAGAAATCGTTACTGACACTTGAGATTGACCCTGATACAAAACCTCAAGTCACGAATTCAGAGTTGACTAAGTTTGTGCAAGATGTAAAAAAAATCACCACCCGAAAGAGAGTGATGATTCTGGTAGTGGTCGAGGGAAGTTAATCCACGATGTTAAATAGCAATGGGTCAGGTATCATCTTCGTTACTTCACAAGTTTGGCGATTTACTACTGGTGCCATACCAACCACTAGTATTTGCTGATGATCACTCGTAATGCTTCCCGTAACAGAATAAGTAAGTATTCCGCATTTTTGCGCAAAAATGCGTGCCGTCCCTGTAACAATATCACCTGTAACCTTGCCATTCAGCAACAACGTATTCATTCGAGCGCCAGCATCCATCATTGCCTTCCTTGGTTCAATGTAGTGTATGTTCAGAACGTCGTTAATGATGGTTACTGACATTTTTGAACCGTTATGATCCCAAGGCGGAGGGGTCAACGGTAAGTCCGGATCAATTGGATTTCCAGTTTCTCGATCCATGTACCAAGACACATTTCCTTCACCTTGTACTAGTAGTCGATTTTGGGAAATCAATTTCATCCGCACTGAATAGAATTTCCCATTCTGGTAAATTTGTTGTCCTTGAAATGAATTGTTTCCCGTTGATGTTAATTCAATGATCTTGTCCCCTATATTGAATTTGGAACTATTTGTATGAGTGGCAACACCCACACCATTAGTTAAAAGATACCCATAATTTGCTATTTGACTAAACCATTTCCCATTTAACTTTGATAGTTCATCTGAAATTTGCGTGGATGAGGTCTGTGATATCGCAGTTCTGGCGGTTGTTTGCGAATCAGCAAAAATGACTTCGATAAAGTTCTTGCCATTAAAGATGAAAAATTTTCCGCTTTGACTGATAAGATTTTTTTTGATTTTGGCGCTTAAATTCATTGTCACTATTTTTGGTTCGCCACGTCCATCTTTTAGAAAATGATATTCATACTGTTGACTGAATCGTGATGCATCGGTTGTGGTCGACATAACTATTCCGATGCCAGTCGCCTCGCCCGTCTGCGACTCATCAAAGAACAAATAGTCATTGACTCCGTCATCATTGAGGTCACCTTGACTGGAATATGTAAAAAAATATGGAAAATTTTCAAGTTTTGAAATATTTGCTAATACATCCTTTGAAATCTGTGTCTCAAGAGACTTCAGATAACTATTTTTGGCACGATTTAAAATAGCACTATTGTCCGGAGATGTTGGTACAGTGGGTTCATTTACGGTGATAGGTGCAGTTCTATTTGAGTTATTAGTAGATGCTTTAATTACAGCGTATAAACAGTCCTCGATCTCTAAAGTCTCAGCAGTGACATCATCTATTACGCCTGCGAATCTTATTCTTTCGCCTTTATCTAGCGACGCTGCGGCGTTTTTATTCGTAGTGATACACAAAACCTTCCGTCGTTCAACATTGAGTTTGATTGAGAACTTTGAACCCGTTCCAAACATATCTGTTTCGATACTCTCTACCACTCCTTCTGCATTAAATTGGCGACCACGATAGGTAGTGTGAAATCTCGCTTGATTTGCATTGTAGGTAGAAAGTATTTGTTCAAGGTTTGGATTGCTGGGTATTGGACTTTGCCCAAATGCCGCAGAACTAATCGAAAGTAAAAAAAACATCAGTAGTTGTTTCATCATCATCTCGTATCTTTTCTAGACTAAACAAGTCAGTTTGAATACTACTTAAACCGACCGCTCCCAACCCTATGTCTGCCAATCTATTTCTAAAATCACGAAATCATCCTAACTCGGGAAATGTTTACGAAGTGCTTGCATTGCTGCACTCTCTGTATCTCCGTAGACTTGTACTGTGACTGAATTATGTACACGATTTGACTGACCCTTTGGAGAGTACTGAAACTTGATGTGTGTTATTAGTTTGCACACATTACTTTTAGTGCTCTACATATTTTTTCATTTCCACTGAATCCGCAAATGCTTCCACTTGTAAATTCATTCATTGTTAATCGACCATAAAACTTGCCATTTTTGTCTACAAGCACAGGTCCATTTGATGTGAACTCATTGCAGGCAGAGTAACTAGAGAAAGGATTCTTATACGGTCCAAATGGATTCCACTTGCCAAACCCATTATTCCATCCGTACTGAGACATCTCATTCCAAACGGAGTTGCCCGCCATTTCATTACACGAAAGACATCCTAGAAAATCTTTGTTGTTGTCACCACCAAATATAAGAATCTCTTGTGCGCTGGCGACGGTTGTAATGAGCATTAAAAGTGAAAGTATTATTTTTTTCATCGCTCAAATCCTCGGGTATAGATCCGTTACATGTACTTCTTTCTTGCAATACTTGCCGTCCAGTCTTCGCCTTACTCTCTGCCAAACTGTGGGATATTCAGGGTAAGTGTCAATCGTAACTGAAGTACTAGTTCGCCCAATCTCTGCGTACTCTTGAACTTCTTGTGTTTGTCCGCATCGTTTACAGGTCTTTAGGTCAGTTGGATTTAATACAATATCAACGGGTACAAAGGAACTGACTGAACCGTATTCAGGTTTGACATGAATCTGTCCACACAGTTTGCATTGATACTGAGTGTAGGAGGAGATTCGGGTCATCTTGCACAACTAAAAAATAAGTATCTCTCTCTGTATGGATTTAAAAAAATATTACGTTGAGAGGAATAATAAATCCCATTCGCCATTTTAAATTCAGTAATGGCACTTCCGTGAGTTTCAGAACAATCCCAATTTTTAGAATCAAAAATATTACAGTTTTTAAAAGTTGCGTTATGAAATATCTTTCCATTATCATAACCACGAACCATAACCGCTTTGTCTTCTTTATTAGTTAAGAAATCCATTGTTAATGATGAATCTTTAACGCAATTTTTGTCGCAAGACAAAATATCTTCTGGATTTTTACAACTGTACGATGTTAATTTTTTATTAAAAACTTGAGCATACGTATTTACATACATACTATTAAAAAAAATAAAGAAAAGTACTATAAAAAACTTCATCATTCCTTCTCCTCATAATGTCCTTTCCAAGGGATCACGTGACGAACGCCCCCTTTGGGAAATTCGACATCTCCTTTACGTCTTGGTATCAAATGAGCATGACAGTGCCAGACCGATTGACCTGCAATCTCACCACAATTCCAACCTAAGTTATACCCTTCAATCGTTGGGTCTAACGCATCCAATACTTTCTTCTGTGAATGTATCAGAGCATGAATCGCATTGAGTTCTGCTTGAGTTAGACCGAAATAGTCGATTACATGACGTTTTGGAATGAAAAGAGTGTGATGTTCAGTCACGGGAAATGCATCTCTCGTTGCGTATGCAAGAGCATTTTCTTCAACGATCCGGTTGTGTTCGGATGATTGAAACTGACAGAAGATGCAGTCTAACTCTCTATGCTCATATTGAGTCTTAAATCCACGAAAGTCTGTGTCGTCAGTATTTCGTTTAGATGCATTGCAGGTATAGCAGAGTGCTTGATAGTTTGATATGTCATCCTTGCCGCCAAGACTTTTTGGATGAATATGGTCCACCTCGAGATTCTTGTTATCAGCAGAGATGCCGCAGAGTTCGCAACGAAATGCTGCTCGCTTTAACACTTCAAATCTAACTGATCCAGAGATTGGACGATGACCTCTACGACGATGATCCCAATGTGCTCCGTCTCTCTTTTGTTCGTACTCAGAAATCTTATCGTTACAAAGTTCAATCAACTCGTTTATCTGTTCATTCGATAACTCAGACGCACCGTCAAGTTTGTATGTTGAACCTTCTTTGATGGTGATGCCACGACTGTTAGTTAGAACACGACCAACCATGTTTTTAACAACTTGTGAGTAGTATTCAATTTGACTCGGATCTTTGTTCAGAATCGCCTGCGCAATTTGAGTGACTGATGCTTGACCGTTGTTCTTCAATAATTCAATCAACATTACTGGTTGATAGACATGAGACATACTCATATCTTGGGTGATGAACTGTTTCAGATGGTTGAAGGTGGTCATTTTGTTTGGAACAGAGTCCAATCATTTCTGTACTGTTCCAACCAACCCATCGAATGATTTTCGATGAATTTGATTTCGTCTTCTGTTAGATATTGATCTGGTCGTTCAACTTTTTTTATCAATTGACTGGTGTCTATCATTAGATTACGAATCTCTGAGTCTTTATGCGGTCCACCATCTTTGTTTGGTAACTTCAACCATATTTGATGTGATATTGAAGTAACTTCAGACACTTTTTTCGATGTCATCATAAACATCTCAGATTCCATTAGATCTGATGAAAATCGGATGAAGATGTAGATGAGGTTCTTAATCGGTGATTCGTGTTTCTTGCTTAACATCCAGTTCTTCTTCGTGGACGTTTTTACTTGCACTGGAAATAACGTTGTCCCGTTCTTCGACATAACCACAATATCGAAGTCTTCCGTATTTTGTGGTGCCAGTCCTGCAATCATGTTCTTTCGTAAAAGATAGGAGATTGCGAGATGTTCACCAGCATTGCCTATAATTGCTGATTGAATTTTCGAAGATTTTTCGTCTGACATGTTTTGATTGTTACTCATTCGAAATACGATCTTAAACTTTGTTCAATTTAAAACTCACTTCATATCGATAGAAATCAATTAGTGGATTTACTTTGAGTGCGTGTTTTATACGTATATCATCATCGAGAGCAACGATACATCCACGGACAGATTGATTTTCTTCTGCTACCTCGCTCATTATGTAACCCATGTAACGTTGAATTTGACCTACAACAGAATCGCTTGCTCGTCCTCGTTTGAGTTCGACCACCAACAATTCTTTGCGATCTTTGCTTACTGCAAGAATATCTATAGGACCTGTATCAGTTGGATATTGTTGTCCAAGGATTTCACCATCTTCAGAGAAAATATCGTGCGTTCGTCCTAGAGCAGTTGACGACCAATTAAGTACTAGAAAATCTTCTAGATGTTTTTCCATCGCAAAGACAGATGGATCTTCAACTGTGGTGTCGTTAGAAGTAATAATTGGGGCAGCGTTACCGTTAATTAGTTTTTCTATTTCACTTACATACTTTGTGATGTTTGATACAGTTCCAATGGATCCAGTTGATCTTTGCAACTTTTCACTCATTTCACTTCTTGATATTGTGCGATCGTTCCACTTGACTCGTCTACGATGCGGCAGAATGTCACCCGCTACAAAATAGTAATTGCTATTAATTTCGCCGTAATGGTAATCACCACTTCCATCGGGACACAATACAAGATCCCCAATTAATATTCCTTTGCAAATCGTATGCAACATACCACATGCAAGTCCTGCTGCTACTTTTGATTTGTCAGGATTTGCCTGCAAAAATGTAGGTATTAGTTTTTTATTAAAAACTCGCCAATCTTCGCCAAGATCACTTGACAGATCGGTACTAAAACCCCAACTGCCACCGATAAATCCACCGGTCAGACATTCTTTGGCATAAACACTTCTGGCACCCAACATCAAACGATAATAATTTTTATTCGCTACCGACATGGATAAACCTTTTGCTAGTGGCATGACTTGTTACAAAAATACTTGTTTCAACGAATTATTGCTGCTGACACTATGACTTACTTTACTACCAATACCGAACCGTTTTAGAACCAATCCTAGTGCGAATTTGAACATTTCCCTGTTGCATCACATGAGTTAGTCGTGCGAATACTGTGTTTACGATGACTTTTTGCGGGTGGAGGTCTTAGTGGGGGCGGGTTTTGATTTACGCATAGATTGAATCTTATCGACATTCATTTCTGCCTGTAGGGGGCGGGCGTAAAACCGTTCAATCATGTCAACGGAGGTTCTAGCGTTCCTTGCTAGTGTCAACAAATCGATATCGCCACCCTTGGTTAATCTGAACATGATTGCAGAGTGTCGTAACGAGTAAAGAGTGCGTGGTTCGCCAGTGCTTGCAGTTTTCAGTTCACAAGACTCAAGAATGGCGTCAAATTGCCGTCGCATCGTTTGAAGTGCGAAATCACGGTTTGGCAGATGCGGAAAAAAAACGAAATCGTTTTTGCTGTAGGGGCGATTATTCTTCTTTTGAAACTCGATTAAGTCTTTGTATATCTCGACTGCGACCTCCATTGAAATGATTGCAGAGTTGATTGTCTTTGATTGGTCTGTTTGTATCCTCAGATATTTTTGCGCACCGTCAACGATTTGAATATTTCGATTGCGTAGATTTTTTACATCACTTGGTCTTAGAAATGTGTTTACAACGAAGGTAATCAAAAATCTCATCTCATCTGTTACCTGATGGGCACGGATGACAGTCTTTTCTTTTATGAGAGTCTGCGTAGTTTTTCTAAGTTTGTCGTATTCCTGTTCGTTAAACCATCCTCGAGGGGAGTCTGATATTTTCACCTTTGGCATTGGGGGTAATCGGTCTATAAGATTCTCACGCAATGCTAAGTTGAATATTTTGTGAATGACATTTAGATGTACTTTAATTGATGTAGGTTTTAGACCTCGTGCAGATAACTGTGTCACAAAATCATTGAGATGCTTGTATCCAATGTCTTTAAGTGAATGGTCTTTGAAGTAAGGCAAAATGTCTTTTTCAAGTTTTTGCCTATCATTCAGATTCAACTTCGGATTGCGTTCACCTCTTGCAATCAGTTGATCCTGTTCTCGCAACAATTCTCGAGCACATCGTTCAAACGAATTACTAACGGCAAGAGGTAACTGATTTCTTTCACGCAACAGAATATCTTCATAGAATCGTTTAGCGAACTCGGTTGCAATTCGTTTGTCTTGAGTTTTTGTAGATTTTTTGAGTATGCGTTTCTGCGTGTAATAACGACACCACCAAAATGGCGACGCAGCAATTTTGAAAATGACTAGTTTGTCTGGGTACCCACGACCAATCCCTGTGATTGTTTCCCGTAGAGGAACAGTTCTGTGCATGATGGGTTTTGTTGAATTCATTGCGACTGAAAGTTTGCTGAATTACAGCAATCCTAGTAGCAATTTGTAGTATAGGTCAATCTATACTACAAAATATAAATCAAATATGCATAAGTGATTGATTTATAAGTAATTATTGGTGCCGGAGAAAGGAATCGAACCCTCGACCTTCTCATTACAAGTGAGCTGCTCTACCAACTGAGCTACTCCGGCAAGCGGGCTTTAGACCCAAAACTTAAACAACGGACGGAATTATAAATGATTTGTTAAAAACGTTCTTGAGTCTTCAATTATTTGACGATAGAAAGTTTTGGGCGTGTCTTATCAGTAGGTGATTGAGTATCCGGCTCGGGCAAAAGATCTGCGCCTGACACAGCTTGCGAATCAATGTTCGTGGTGGATTCAGAAGGCTTCGTAGGCTCGACTTCAAACCCCATGCCAGCCCCAGTTTCACGAGCAAAGATCGCGCTGACTACCGCGATCGGTACATATAAATTCTCGGTCACGCCATTGAAGCGTGCTTGAAACTCAATGGCTTCGTTACCAATGACAAGTCGATTCGTGGCCAACGCGCCAATATTGAGCGTGATTTGACCATCCCGAACATGAGCGAGTGGCACCAGAGTGTTGGCATCAACCTGCACAACAATCTGGGGGGTGTAGCCATTGTCCGTACACCATTCGTGCAAAGCACGAAGCATGTACGGTTTCGTCGAGGTTTCAGCCATACGTGAGGCGCTTAACGGCGCATGACCTTTTCTGAAGGGGTCAATGCTTCGATATAAGCAGGGCGTGAAAAAATGCGCTCGCCGTATTTTTGGATAGGTGCTGCCGTTTTGGGTAGCTCGATACCGTAGTGGTCAAGACGCCAAAGGAGGGGGGCCATCGCGACATCGAGCATAGAAAACTCTTCGCCTAGCATGTACTTATTTTTGAGCAGTAACGGCGCAAGTTGGGACAAACGGTCACGTACAGCAGCTCTTGAAATGTTTAGACGCTTTTCGTCACCGCGGATGGCACGGTCTTCGAGGGCTGCGACGTGAATAAACAGCTCTTTTTCGAAGTTATACAAAAACAGACGCGTGCGCGCACGCATCACAGGATCAGCTGGCATCAACTGGGGATGAGGAAAACGCTCATCAATATATTCGTTGATGATGTTGGACTCATACAAAATCAAATCGCGTTCAACCAAGATAGGAACTTGGCCGTAGGGATTCATGACAGAGATATCTTCGGGCTTGTTGAACAAGTCGATGTCACGGATTTCAAAATCCATGCCCTTTTCGAACAACACAAAGCGGCAGCGATGTGAGAAAGGGCAGGTGGTGCCGGAGTAAAGGACCATCATGATGGATTTCCGTCCTAAAAATTAATACAGATAATAAAAGCAAAAAGCCAACGTCTACGTCGAGCAGACGCTGGCCCCAATAAAACCAATTACTTGACGTGCTTCCAAAACGAAGCGTTCAGGCGCCAGGCAATAACAAAAAAGACTCCGAGGAACAACAATACCCAAACTCCGATCTGTTTACGTTTTTGTTGAATAGGCTCGGACATCCAAGTCATAAAGCCTGTTAGGTCAGCCATATCGCGGTCGTAAGCGGCAGCGCGTTGTGGGTCAAGGGGCTTGAATTTATGCTCAACCTTAGGCTTCCCCGTATAGTTTGCAAGGGTCTCAACTTTGTTGGTCACGTAGCCGGCCGAGTCATAGGTCGTTTCGATCCGCTCCCAACCAGCAGGCTTGCTTGCTTGAGCAACAGTTTTATGGGTAGTAATGACGGACATTTCGCGAGGACCCTGACGCTCCCACAGAACATGTGGCATACCAGCGCTTGGAAAGGCGAGGTTGTCCCAGCCAGTGATTTTGCTCGTATCGCGATAGAACGTACGCATGTACGTGTAGATATAGTCTGAGCCGGTAGGACCTGCGTTGATGGATTTGGCGCGTGCCATCAAGGATAGATCTGGAGGGGCAGCACCAAACCAGACTTTACCGTCCTTGACAGAGACGGAACCCATCATCAGGTCGCCGACTTTTTCACCCGTGAACAGCAAGCTTTCACGGATTTGTTGGTCGGTCAGGCCGATGTCCTTGAGTTTGTTGTAGCGCATAGCGGAGGCGCTATGACAGCTCAGGCAGTAATTCACAAACAACTTCGCACCATTTTGGAGAGAAGCAAGGTCGTTGATGCGATCGGGTGCGCGCTCAAGCGGAAAGTTTCCGCCTGCAGCGTTAGCGCCGGTGCATGTGATCATTAGGGCAAGAGCACAAAGCAGCTTCTTGATCATGGTCATTCCGTAAATAAAGTTAAGCTCAATGTGCGTGAAACGTGACACGGTCGGGGACCGGCTTGAACGTTCCAAGGCGACTCCAGACAGGCATCAACAAGAAGAACGCCAAATAAATCAGTGTTCCGATCTGAGACATCAGGTTAAAGATGTCCGTTGGAGCCTGCGTACCCAAGTAGCCAAGCACGATAAAGTTTACAAAGAAAATACCGTACAAGACTTTATGCCAGTCTGGGCGATAACGAATCGACTTTACAGGGCTGTAATCAAGCCAAGGCAGAAAAAACAATAAGACCACAGAGCCGCCCATGGCGACCACACCCCAGAACTTTGCGTCGATCGCGCGCAGCAGGACGGCAACAACGATCAGCACAACTGGAACGATTAGTTTAGCGAGACCTTTGGTCTTGAAGAACATGACAATTGCGGCCAGCGCTGACGCGCCAGCCAACACCCACGTAAAGTCGTCGGTTGTTGCACGCAGCATTGAGTAGAACGGCGTGAAATACCAGACAGGGGCAATATGTAGTGGTGTCTTGAGCGGATCGGCGGGTAGGAAGTTATTGAATTCCAGGAAGTATCCACCCATCTCCGGGGCAAAGAAGATAATCGCCATGAAGATGATGAAAAAGCCTGTGACACCAAGAATGTCGTGAACGGTGTAGTAAGGATGGAAAGGAATGCCATCCAATGGGCGACCGAACTTATCCTTCTTTGCTTTGATGTCCACACCGTCAGGATTGTTTGAGCCGACTTCGTGCAAAGCAATCACGTGGGCAGCGACTAATCCCAAAAGCACCAAAGGAATGGCGACGACATGGAAAGCAAAAAAGCGATTGAGCGTTGCATCGGACACCACGTAGTCGCCCCGAATCCAGATAGACAACTCAGGTCCAATAAACGGAATGGCGGAGAACAGATTTACGATGACCTGCGCACCCCAGAAGGACATTTGGCCCCAGGGCAGGAGGTAGCCGAAAAAGGCTTCGGCCATCAGGCACAAGAAAATACCGACGCCAAAAATCCAGACGAGTTCGCGTGGTTTGCGGTAGGAGCCGTAAATCAGCGCACGAGTCATGTGAAGGTAGACAACGACAAAAAACATCGATGCGCCTGTCGAGTGCATGTAGCGGATGAACCATCCGCCCGGGACTTCGCGCATGATGTATTCGACCGACTGGAATGCGTACTGGGCGTCGGGCTTGTAGTGCATGACAAGGAAAATTCCCGTCACGATTTGCAGCACTAGGACCAACAGTGATAGCGCACCAAAAAAATACCAAAAGTTAAAATTTTTGGGTGCGTAATACTCGGACAAATGTGCTTTATAGGTCGACGTCAACGGAAAGCGACGGTCTATCCATCCTAGCAGTCCGGTCGTTTCGACGGATTTTTCGTCAGCCATGAAACGGCTCCTTTACTTTATTCAGTGTCGCGATATGCGGTGTTAATCAAAGACCAATTAGGCCTTGTTGTCTTCGTCAACACCGATAATGATTCGGGTGTCGCTCAGGTATTGATAAGGTGGGACTTCGAGGTTGTCAGGCGCAGGTTTATTTTTATAAACGCGACCGGCGATATCGAATGTCGATCCATGACAAGGGCATAAAAACCCGCCGTCCCAGTTATCGGGCAAGCTAGGCTGAGGGCCTGTTTGAAATTTTGGCGTTGGTGCGCAACCCAGGTGTGAGCAGATACCGACAGCCACAAACATTTCGGGCTTACGCGAGCGCCATTCGTTTTTTGCATAAGCCGGCGTAAAGCCAGGGCGAGTGGAGTTGGGGTCTGCGAGAAACGGGTCATTTTGCTTGAGCGTACCGAGCTGCTCTTTGGTGCGATGAAGCACCCAGACAGGTTTGCCACGCCACTCAACCGTGCGCATTTCACCTGGAGGGATGGTGCTGATGTCGATTTCGACAGGCGCACCCGCAGCGCGAGCTTTTTCAGACGGCGCAAACGTACTTATGAAGGGAACAGCTAAAGCAGCTCCGGCGACACCACCAACGGCACAGGTTGTGCCGATCCAGAAGCGGCGCGAAGGGTCGGAGGGCAGGGTTGGGGGAACCGCGCCATCGTCGTCATGCACAATCGAATCCTGACTCATCTTCCTATCCTTATTGCAGCTAACGCGGCTGAGCGCACGCGTTGCAGACTGGTTTACACCTAACTTGTTACAAATTTTCTAACCTCTTATTATAGCCCCACCAACTACACACTTCCATCAGGGGAATCAAGAAATGAGTCAAGCGCGTGGGTTTTTAAAAGAATTTCGAGCATTTGCCGTCCGGGGTAACGTTGTCGACCTTGCGATTGGCGTGATCGTGGGCGCCGCATTTAGCAAAATCGTTGATTCTTTGGTCAAGGATATTGTGATGCCGCTCGTGAACTTCATGGTCGGTGGCGCGATGGATTTCAGTAACAAATTCTTTGTTTTATCCCGCCCAGCCAATTATGTGGGACCTGAAACCTATGCCGACTTGACCAAGGCGGGTGCGACGGTGTTCGCGTGGGGCAACTTTGTCACCATCGTGATTAACTTTATTTTGTTGGCTTTCGTAATTTTTTGGATGGTCAAGGTGATTAACAAAGCGCGGAGCAAAATGGAACTTGAGGCTGAAGCAGTAACGCCTCCGATACCTGAAGATGTGTTGCTTTTGCGTGAAATTCGCGACTCTTTAAAGAAATAAATCGAAAGGCGCCTTGCCGCGGGATCAGACCGGATTGTCGATGTCGACGAAATCCACCCGAATGCCAAACTCCTTTTCGATCGCGGAGCCGAGCGCTTGGACGCCATAGCGCTCGGTGGCATGATGCCCCGCACAGATAAAGCCAACAGCCGACTCTCGAGCGAGATGGACGGTTTGTTCGGAAATCTCGCCAGTGATGAACACTTGGGCACCTGCGTCAATGGCGTGTTCCAGCATGCTTTGAGCGGCGCCTGTGCACCATGCTAAGCGTTTGGCGGGCATGCTAGCGTCTCCGATCACCTGAGGCGAACGTCCGAGCGCCAGTTCAACTTTTGCGGCAACCTCACCGAGTGTCGTTTTTCCGGGCATTTCACCTAGCCAGACGAGTCCGTTGGGACCTGAGGTACAGGGTTCAGGTGTCAGCCCGAGGACGCGGGCGAGTTGTGCGTTGTTACCGAGTTGCGGGTGCGCGTCCAAAGGCAAATGGTAGGCAATAAGATTGATGTCTTTTGCTAGCAAAGTGGCAAGTCTTTTTTTGCGTGTGCCACGGACCCGAGGATCCTCACCTTTCCAAAACCATCCGTGATGCACAAGAACCGCGTCGGCGCCGCGGGCGCTGGCAACGTCGAGGAGCGCCTGACTCGCTGTCACGCCCGTAATGAGGTGAGAGACCGATGATTTGCCTTCAACCTGTAATCCGTTTGGGCAGTAGTCATTGAAAGACGCTGCATCAAGCGTGGTATCAAGCCATGCACACAGATCACGGGTTGCGATGGATTTCAATTAGTGGGTGAAGAGGTTTCGACTGTGCCAGTCTGTTCTTCGTTCGCGCCAGGTGGGTGTGCAATAAACAGGTTTTCCGCTTGCGTCAGGAGTGGACGGCGAACGTGAGGGCTCAGGTGGTAAAAAACTTCCTGAAGACGCGCTAGGTCCTCGTCCGCTGTGTAAAACCAGCTGACGGGCATTTTTAGAATGTCGGCGACGCGACACATGAGCTCGTAGTCTGGGGAGTGTTTGCCCCGCTCATACTGGTTCATTCGGGCGCTTGCGGACATGGGGTCAATCCCGGCAAGTTTGCCAAGTTTTTCTTGCGACAGGCCGGCACGAAGGCGGGCTTGTTTGAGACGGTGAGCGAGCACAATGGTCCCTTTGGAGTTCTTGCAGCTTGAATATAAGAATAATACGGTGAATGCACAAGAGGCAAAGCCTGAAACAAACACCAAAAAATTAAACTTTAAAACGCCAAAAGATATACCTTTCTGCAGACAATCACAACTAATTTATTGGAAGATGATCTCCCCTTTGTTCGTACATCGGGGCGGAATGATTGAATGATCTCAGCAAGATACGTACGCTTTTTAGCCTATAAAGTACTTTTTAGCAGAAAATCGAGTAAAGACACATTTTCAACTTGTGGAATCGGTTGCGTCTGTTTTTGGTTCTGCAGGGCGGGCTTTGATGGCTCTCGCCAACAAAATGCCGACTTCATACAGTACACACAAAGGTACGGCGAGTAAGAATTGACTGACGACATCGGGTGGCGTGACCACGGCCGCGATAATAAATGCGCCGACAATGACATAACCACGCGCTTGTTGAAGTTGTGCAATCGTGACAATGCCCGTACGAACCAAAAGAATCACGGCAACGGGCACTTCAAACGTGATACCAAAGGCCAAGAACATGGTCATGACAAAGCCGAGGTAGGCTTCGATATCAGGAGCGGGCGTAATTGACTGTGGCGCAAAGGTTGCGATAAAGCTGAAGATAGTTTTGAAGACAACGAAATAACAAAAGGCCATGCCTGCTAAAAATAGCAGCGAACTCGACACAATCAAAGGCAAAGCCAGGCGTTGTTCGTGTCTGTAAAGGCCGGGCGCAACAAAGGCCCAAACTTGATAAAGCACGACAGGCAGTGACACGACAAACGCCGCCATCATCGTAACCTTGACGGGGACCATAAAGGGTGTAATCACGCCGGTGGCAATCATGCGTGTGCCTTCGGGCAGAGAGGCAAGCATCGGGGCCGCAAGCAAATCATAAATAAAGGAGGCACCGGGGTAAATGAAGAGCGCAATAAAAACAACGAGCATCGTACCGACCGCGCGCAACAGGCGTGAACGCAACTCGACGAGGTGAGACATAAAGCTGTCACCGGTTTGCTCGGCTTCTTGGGGTTTTTCTTCAGTACTCAAGATTTTGATCCGGGCGAAGACTCTGGGATGGCTGCGACCTGGGCAGGCTGCATTTGTGCAGGCGCATCAGGGGTGGGCAAGGCCGCAACTGGGCTAGAGGCTGGAGGCGTCGACCCCGCGGCCGTATCGAGGTTGGCTAGGGGAGACTTCAGTTCGTTGAGCGTGGACATGGTCGACTGCTCGAAGGACTCAAGTGGCTGGCGAAGGGCAGTCTCGGTGTTTTGCAAACTCGACTGAACGCTTTGCGCAGCATCTTGCATTTGATCTTTAAGTTTGCGCAAATCATCGAGCTCGACCTCGCGCTGGATGTCGGTTTTGACATCGCTGACATAGCGCTGGGCGCGACCAACAAGGTGGCCAATGGTGCGAGCAACTTTAGGCAAGCGCTCGGGGCCTATGACCACCAACGCAATCACACCGATCACGAGTAGTTCTGTAAAGCTGATATCAAACATAGTGATCGTGGGGCGGGGTAAGCTCAGCTAAGGCAATGACAAGCAAGGGGACAAGCAAAGCACTCAATGTGTGCTGGTCTTTTCTTTGGCTTGGACATCGATCGTTTCGTTTGAAGCGACACGTTGTGCGGGAGCAGCTTCGGCAGCAGCCGTCGTTGCCTCGGCTTCTTTAGCGTTTGGGTCCTTCATGCCTTCTTTGAAACCTTTGATCGCGCCACCAAGATCAGCGCCAATGTTGCGAATCTTTTTGGTGCCAAACACCAGTGCCACGATAACTAGGACAATTAACCAATGCCAGATACTAAATGCGCCCATGACGGTTCTCCGATTCAGGCTACGGTGGGTGCAGGCCCTTTCCAGGGACGGCTTCCACCATAAATATGAAAGTGTAGGTGCAAAACCTCTTGACCACCCTCGACACCGGAGTTGGTCATCAGACGAAAACCGCCGGATGGTCCGGGATTGCAACCGTTGTCGAGTGCGATTTGAGGCACCTTGGTTAGCATTCTACCTAACCAAACGGCATCTTCGGAATTAATCTCTTGCATTGAGACAATATGTCGCTTGGGAATCATTAATAAATGCACCGACGCGGCGGGATTGATGTCATGGAAAACTAGACAATCGTCGTCTTCATAGGCAATTTTGGCAGGTAATTCGCCACGTACGATTTTGCAAAATATGCAGTGTTCACTCATGGAATCTTAAGATCCTAAGGGTTTTTCAAACGCGAAGCTTTTTCCTGTAAGCCAGAAACACCTTCGCGACGTGCCAATTCTGCCACGACTTGCTCAGGACGAAGCCCGTTTTCAGTGAGTACCACCAAGCAATGAAACCAAAGGTCCGCCATTTCGGACACGATACGCTCAGGCTGTTTGTCTTTGGCCGCCATCACAAGCTCTGTGGCCTCTTCACCTATTTTTTTGAGGGCCGCATCAGGCCCTTTGGAAAACAGTTTGGCGACATAGGAAGCGGTCGGATCGCCTCCCCGGCTAGGTAAACGTGTTTCCAGCAGATCGGCAATCCGCGCGAGTACCAACTCAGAGGCGTCTGGCGTGGTGTGTTCTTTATTCATTTGTAGATGAGCTCCGGGTCTTTGAGGACGGGATCAACAATCACCCATTCTGAGCCTGAGTTTGTTTCTTGGCTGGCGCTCTTGTCTAGTCGTCGGTAAAAGCAACTCGCGCGTCCCGTATGACAGGCGATGGCGCCGAGCTGTTCAACCTTGAGGAGCAAAACATCGCCATCGCAATCTAAGCGCAGCTCTAGCAGGCGTTGAATGTGTCCTGATTCCTCGCCTTTGTGCCACAGACGATTTCGAGAGCGCGACCAAAATACGGCACGCCCTGTGGCCACGGTCTCGGCAAGCGACTCCGCGTTCATCCAGGCGACCATTAAAATTTGTCCGGTCTGCGCATCTTGTGAAATCGCGGGGATGAGACCTTGCGCATCAAAACGTACCTCTTCTAGCCAGGCAGGTCGCTGTGGTGTCGTCATGTCAGCCAATCCTGACCGGGATGCCCTGACGCGCCATGAATGCTTTGGCTTGTCCGACGGTATATTCACCGTAATGGAAAATACTCGCGGCGAGCACCGCACTGGCACCCCCTAGGGTGACACCATCTGCAAGATGTTGCAGGTTACCAACGCCGCCTGAAGCAATCACTGGCACAGAAACGGCATTTGAAACTTGGCGCGTCAACTCGAGATCAAAGCCTGACTTGGTGCCATCGCGATCCATGCTGGTTAATAGAATTTCGCCAGCGCCATACTCGGCCATTTGGCGAGCCCAGGCCACCGCGTCGATCCCTGTACCGCGACGACCACCATGCGTGAACACTTCCCAGCGAGGCGTTTCGCTATCAGTCACGCGGCGCGCATCGATGGCAACCACGATACATTGTGAGCCGTGATAATCAGAGGCTGCACGCACTAGATCAGGATTGGCAACAGCGGCGCTGTTCATGGAAACTTTGTCAGCACCCGCATTTAATAGGCGTTGGATATCACTGACCTGGCGCACTCCGCCGCCGACTGTCAAGGGGATAAAAACCTGCGAAGCGACTTGTTCGATGATGGGTAGGATTAAATCGCGGCCATCACTTGTCGCGGTGATATCCAGAAAAGTCAGCTCATCTGCGCCTTGTTCGTTGTAACGATGTGCAATCTCGACGGGATCGCCAGCATCCATCAACTGGACAAAATTGACGCCCTTTACCACGCGACCCGCAGTCACATCGAGACAAGGAATGATTCGACGTGTCAGTTCGCTCAGTGTGTTGGGCGCGAGGAGGGTTGTCATGGCGCAAGTTCGTCAGCGCGTTTTTGCGCAGCTTCGAAATCGAGCGTACCTTCGTAGATACTACGTCCAAGAATGGCACCTTCGACGCCTTCTTCTTCGACTGCGCAGAGCGCATCGATATCACGCATGTCCGTCACACCACCTGAAGCGATGACGGGTATACGCACATGCTGGGCCAGGCGAACGGTGGCTTCGATATTGACACCCGAGAGCATGCCATCGCGACCAATATCGGTATAGATGATGGCTTCGCAGCCATAGTCTTCAAATTTTTTAGCGAGATCGATGACGTCATGTTTGGTGAGTTTGCTCCAACCGTCTGTCGCAACTTTGCCATCGCGCGCATCGAGGCCAACAATGATATTGCCCGGAAAAGCACCGCAAGCATCATGTAGAAAGCCAGGATTTTTGACGGCGGCCGTACCGATGATCACGTAGGAAATACCGAAGTCCAAATAGCGTTCGATGGTGTCGAGATCGCGAATACCACCGCCGATTTGGACAGGGATATCGCTACCTACTGCGCCTACGATCGCTTTGATGAGGGCTTCGTTTTTGGGCTTGCCGGCGACAGCGCCATTGAGATCCACCAAGTGCAAGCGACGCGCGCCTCGATCCAGCCAATGCGTGGCCATGGCGGTAGGGTCTTCGGAAAAGATCGTTGCGTCATCGAGGTCGCCTTGGCGAAGTCTGACACATTGTCCGTCTTTGAGATCAATTGCGGGGATCAGCAGCATATCTTTTGTGATCTGTCATTTTCAGGTGGTTAAGGTTGCCAGTCTACAAAATTCCGATACAGACGCAAACCATAATCGGCACTTTTCTCTGGGTGAAACTGTACGGCAAAGATATTGTCTTGGGCGATTGCGCAAGTAAATGGACCGCCATAATTGCTTTCTCCGACAGTCAGGGCGTTGTCGGCCGGAACAGCATAATAGCTGTGGACAAAATAAAAGGGCGTGGCATCGGGAATACCCGACCAAAGCGTGTGTGCACGCACCTGATACACAGGATTCCACCCCATATGCGGGACTTTAAGTCGATCTGCGTGATCGTTCGCCTCAGTTGTGGGCGCGTCAAATGCGGCCCCCTTGAAACGACGAACTTCGCCTTTGAACAGGCCAAGGCTTGTTGTGTTGCCTTCTTCGCTGCGCTCAAACAGCATTTGTTCGCCAACGCATACGCCTAGCAGAGGCTTGGTTGCCGCTGCGCGTAATACCGCCTCTCGCAGACCCGCTTCGTCTAGCGTGCGAATGCAGTCCGCCATCGCACCTTGTCCTGGAAAAACGACACGATCTGCGGCCTCTATCTCAGCCGCGAGCTTGCACAAACGAATATCCGCCTCAGGCGCTGCGTGCCGCAGCGCACGCTCGACAGAGTGATAGTTTCCCATGCCGTAATCGACAATGGCAATCGCAGTCATGACTTACAGCACGCCTTTGGTGGATGGCACGACACCCGCGCTGCGCGGATCGAGCTCGAGAGCCATGCGAAGCGCACGGCCCGTTGCTTTGAAGATAGTTTCGCACTGGTGGTGTGCATTGACACCGCGCAAGTTGTCGATGTGTAACGTCATGAGGGCATGGTTGACCAAGCCTTGAAAGAACTCAATGGTCAAATCGACATCAAAATCACCGACACGCGCGCGCGTGAACGGGACATGGAATTGCAAACCCGGACGGCCTGAAAAGTCCACCACCACGCGGGAAAGCGCCTCGTCGAGAGGAACATAGGCATGTCCATAGCGACGAATACCTGCCTTGTCACCTACGGCTTTGGCGATGGCCATGCCGAGCGTGATGCCGACATCTTCGACAGTGTGGTGTGCATCGATGTCGAGATCGCCTTCGGCGTGTATCTCAAGGTCGATCAGACCATGGCGCGCGATCTGGTCCAGCATGTGGTCCAAAAAGGGCACCCCAGTGTTGAGGACCTGTTTGCCAGTGCCGTCTAGATTGACCGCGACGCGGATGCGCGTTTCATTGGTATTGCGGATAATTTCTGCGGTACGCATGATATGTACTCTGATGTACTAAGATCTTAGGAACGTCTATTGTATGTTGGTCAGGCGATAACGGGCGCTCGCGGCATGGGCTTGGAGACCTTCGCCAAGTGCCAGTTCATTTGCCACTTTACCTAGAGTTTGCGCGCCTGCGGCTGAGACATGAATCAAACTAGAGCGTTTTTGAAAATCATACACGCCTAAGGGTGAGGAAAAGCGCGCGGTACGGGAAGTCGGCAGAACGTGATTGGGTCCTGCGCAATAGTCTCCAAGCGCTTCGGAACTATGGCGCCCCATGAAAATGGCACCCGCGTGCCGTAACAAAGGTAACCATTTATCAGGGTTTTCGCATGACACTTCGAGGTGCTCGGGTGCAATGTTGTTACTGATTTCGCAGGCCTCCTGGAGGTCGCGCACCAAAATCAAGGCGCCGCGATCACGTAAGCTTGTGCGGATAATGTCCGCGCGCGGCATGGTAGGTAGCAGCTTTTCAATCGAGGCTTGAACCTCGTCGAGGTATTTTGCGTCTGGGCATAGCAGAATCGCTTGGGCCAGCTCATCGTGCTCGGCTTGCGAAAACAAATCCATCGCAATCCAATCCGCTGGCGTTTGGCCGTCACAAATGACCAAAATCTCGCTCGGCCCGGCGATCATGTCGATTCCGACCGTTCCAAAAACGCGCCTTTTGGCAGCGGCGACATAGGCATTGCCAGGCCCGACGATTTTATCGACGGCAGGGATGGTCGCCGTGCCGTAGGCGAGCGCCCCGACAGCCTGCGCGCCACCAATGGCAAAGCAGCGATCCACACCCGCGATGGCCGCAGCAGCCAGTACCATGGCATTGCGCTGTCCACCAGGAGTAGGCGTCACCATGATGACTTCGCTCACGCCTGCGACTTTTGCAGGGATCGCGTTCATCAGGACAGAGGAGGGGTAGGATGCTTTCCCGCCAGGCACGTATAGACCGACTCTGTCTAGAGGAGTGATTTGCTGACCTAGACGGGTGCCATCTGCTTCGGTATAGGACCAGCTTTCTTGACGTTGATGCAAGTGATAAGCCCGCACGCGTTGGGCTGCGATTTCAAGCGCTTGTCGTTGAGCGGCGGGCAGGTTGGCGAGTGCCGTCTCCCAGTCGCAACGAGGTATTTCAAGCGCGGCAACCGTCTCAACGTCGACTTTGTCGAATTGGCGTGTGTAGCCAAGCAGAGCCTTGTCGCCCTCAAGGCGCACCTGTTGAAGGATGCTGGCGGCGGCCGCATCGATCGCATCATCTTGCTCGGCATCAAAAGCCAGCAGCTTGGAGAGTGTTATTTGAAACTCAGGATCGCGTGAGTCCAGACGTGTGATTGTGCGCATTATCAAAGAGCCCCTTTTTTGAAGGGGTCATCCAAAAAAATAGATCTCTATCATGCCACAGAGCTTGCGCTTGCACGCTCAAAGGCATCCAGCAGAGGCTGTAATTCGGCGTGGCGGGTTTTAAGGGCCGCACGGTTGACTACCAATCTAGAGGAAATGGGCATGATGTCCTCAACGGCGACCAGGTCGTTGGCTTTCAAGGTATTGCCAGTGGATACCAGATCGACGATCGCATCGGCCAAGCCTACGAGAGGCGCGAGCTCCATTGAGCCGTATAACTTGATCAGGTCTACGTAAACGCCCTTGGCAGCGAAGTGTTCGCGAGCCGCAGCCGTATACTTGGTCGCGACACGTAAGCGTGCACCCTGTTTGACTGCGGCAGCGTAGTCAAAGCCATTGCGAACAGCAACGGCTAGACGACATTTGGCGATATTCAGGTCAATCGGCTGGTACAGGCCGCCAGGGTGCTGAGCCGTGTGTTCAATCAGCACGTCTTTACCGGCAATTCCAAGGTCCGCAGCACCGTATTCAACATAAGTGGGGACGTCAGAGGCGCGAACAATAATGAGCCGCAATCCCGGATTACTGGTCCCAATGATGAGTTTGCGAGATTTTTCTGGATCTTCGCTGACCGTAATGCCGGCTGCCTCTAAAAGAGGCAGGGTTTCTTCGAAAATGCGTCCCTTGGACAATGCCAAGGTCAGAGGGCGCGCGAGTGCGTCTATGCTCATGAGGGTTCCTTTAGCTGGATATTCTTTCGATATGAGCACCGAGAGCTCTGAGTTTGTGTTCCATGCGTTCGTAGCCCCGGTCGAGATGATAAATCCGCTCGACCAAGGTTTCGCCCTCGGCGGCAAGTCCTGCAATGACCAAACTAGCCGAAGCCCTCAGGTCGGTTGCCATGACGGTTGCACCGGAAAGGCGATTTACGCCGCGAACGACGGCAGTGTGCCCATCGATATCAATATTGGCACCCAAGCGTAATAGTTCTTGTACGTGCATAAAACGATTTTCAAAAATCGTTTCCGCAATCACCGAGGTTCCCTCGGCAATGGTGTTTAGCGCCATGAGTTGCGCTTGCATGTCAGTCGCAAAGCCAGGGTATTCGTGAGTGCGAAAGTCGACCGCTTTGGGGCGCTTGCGCATGCTAGCTTGGATCCAGTCATTGCCTGACTCAATCGTGAGGCCCGCCTCTTGAAGCTTTGATATCGTGGCACCCATTGTTTCGGGTGCGGCACGGCGCAGCACAATCTCACCGCCTGCCGCACCTACAGCACATAAAAAGCTACCAGCTTCGATGCGATCCGGGATCACATCATGGGTGGCACCGTGCAAAGTTGATACACCGTCGATGATGATCCTGTCTGTACCATGTCCCTTGATACGCGCACCCATTTTGATCAATAACTCGGCGAGATCGACCACTTCGGGTTCACGCGCGGCATTTTCCAAAATGGTTTGGCCGTCGGCCAGTACGGCCGCCATCATCAGGTTTTCTGTGCCTGTGACGGTGACCATGTCAGTGCGTACGACTGCACCCTTGAGTTTTTTGGCCTTGGCGACGACAAAGCCGTGTTCGATTTTGATGTCCGCACCTAGCGCGGCAAGACCCTGAATATGTTGGTCTACAGGTCGCTGACCGATCGCACAGCCGCCAGGCAGACTGACACGTGCTTCGCCGAAGCGCGCCAAGAGTGGGCCGAGCACCAGAATCGAAGCGCGCATAGTTTTAACGAGTTCATAGGGTGCTTCAAGTGCCGTCAGTTGATCGGCAGTGATGCTGACGATATCGTCACTCGCTCTCTCGCAACGCACACCTAATTGCCCTAGGAGCTTGAGTGTCGTCGCAATATCATTAAGCTTTGGAACGTTTGAGAGTGTGACGGTATCCGCGGTCAATAGTCCAGCGCATAAAATCGGCAGGGCGGCGTTTTTGGCGCCCGAAATATTGATTTCGCCCTTGAGCGCATACCCGCCTTGAATGCGAAGCTTGTCCATTTAGCGCTTTCCGTTGAACTCTTCGGGCGTCAAAGTACGCATTGAAAGAGCATGAATTTCTTGTTTCATCCGATCACCGAGGACGCCGTAGACAAGTTGATGGCGCGCAATCGGACGCTTACCCGCAAAGGCGGTGCTGACGATCAGGGCTTCGAAGTGTGAGCCATCACCTGTAACCTCGAGGTGTTCGCAAGGCAACCCAGCAGCAATGTAGGTGCGGATGTCTTCTGGAGTGGGCAACATGTTTAGGTCTGTCCTTGGTCTAAGTATGTATTCATTTAAATCAGGTTCTAAGTTTGTAACCGGTGCTAAGCAGGCGTAGGGCAAAAAATGTCAGTGCAATGAAAACCCCGCCAACGACCGCCAGGCTTTGCCAGGGCGATACATCTGCGATACCGAAAAATCCATAGCGAAAGCCGTCGATCGTATAGAAAAGGGGGTTCCAGTGAGAAATATGCTGCCAGAATGGTGGCAAAGTGTGGACCGAGTAAAAAACGCCAGACAAAAAAGTCGCAGGCATGATGAGAAAGTTTTGAAATGCCGCGAGTTGGTCAAATTTTTCAGAGGTCAGGCCCGCAATGAGGCCGAGAATAGCCATGATGCCGCATGACAGCACGGCGAAGACAAAGGCCCAAAGAGGCTCCTTGATACCGAGCGGCACAAAATACAAAGAGACTAACCATACGCAGCCGCCAACAGCGATGCCGCGCAAAATGCCCGCAATCATGTAGGCACTGAAGAACTCGCGATGCGAAATCGGTGGGAGCAGCACAAACACTAAGTTACCCGTCACCCGACTTTGAATCAAGGAAGAGGAGGGGTTGGCAAAGGCGTTTTGCAACATGCTCATCATCATCAGGCCGGGGATGAGAAAAGCGGTATAAGGCACGGTTCCGTAGACTTGAATACGATCTTGCAGAACCTGGGCGAAAATCACGAGATACAAGAGCGCCGTAATGACGGGTGCCGCGATTGTTTGGAATCCAACCTTCCAAAAGCGCAGGAGCTCCTTGCCTAATAAGGTAGGAAAGCCAGAGCCAGCGCCTGCGCGTGCGGTGAGTAATGCGCGTGTCATGCTTGCGCCTCTAGTGAATGATGGTCTGGTGTATTCATGATGTGCACGAAGGCTTCTTCTAGGCTTCCGCCTGTGCGTGCGAGTAGCGCTTGAGTCGATTCGAGCGCAACGATACGTCCGCGTTTGAGCATTGCGATTCGACCGCAAAGCGCTTCGGCTTCTTCGAGGTAGTGGGTCGTGAGCATGATGGTATGCCCTTCGCGATTGAGTCGGGAAATAAACTCCCACAAGCTGCGGCGCAGGTCGACATCCACACCCGCAGTCGGTTCGTCAAGCACGATGACGGGTGGACGATGCACAAGTGCTTGCGCGACGAGGACTCGACGCTTCATGCCGCCCGAGAGGGCACGCATATTTTCATCGGCTTTATCCGAGAGGCCGAGGTGAGCGAGAATTTCGTCTATCCAATCGTCGTTGTTACGGAAACCAAAATAACCAGACTGAATACGTAACGTTTCACGGACCGTGAAAAAAGGATCGTAAACGAGCTCTTGAGGTACGACGCCTAGAGAGCGTCGCGCAGCCTGATAGTCAGTGACAACGTCGTGACCACAGACGCTTGCTTGTCCGGAAGTGGCGCGACAGAGCCCGGCTAAAACCGAAATCAGCGTCGTTTTGCCTGCGCCATTCGGTCCAAGCAAACCAAAAATTTCACCGTGCTCAATATTAAGCGAGACGTCGTTCAGAGCTTGAAACCCCGGACCCTGCGGCTTTTTAAAAAGCCCGCCCCAGCCTGTGGCACGAGGAGGGAATATTTTTGAAATGTGTTGGAGCGATACGGCGGACATGGTGATTATTGAGCTCGCTGGTTAAGCGCGGCAATCAGTCCATCAATGCCGTTTTGATTAATCTGTTGGGTGAATTGGTTACGATAATTTTCAATTAACCAGACATTTTCGACATTAATGTCGTAAATTTTCCAGCCTTGAGGTGTTTTTTCAAGCCGGTAGTCAAGCGCAAAGGGTTGGGAGTTAGCGCGCTGAAGAACCTGGACCTTGACGACAACGTCATTGGCATTGGCATCGCCACGAAACGGCAGCGTTTTGATGCTGGTGTCATCGCTTACACGTGTGAACGCACCGCTGTAGGTTCGAGCGAGGGTTCCACGAAAGGCAAGGCTAAGTGCCTTTTTTTGCTCAGGCGAGGCTTCGCGCCAATTGCGTCCCGCGGCCAAGCGCGTGGTTTTTTCAAAGTTAACGTAGGGCAAAATCATTTCGTCCACGATTTGATTAATGCGCTTGACATCCCCGCCGCGCGCGGAGGTGTCAGCTTTGAGTGCGTTCAGCACTTGATCCGCAACCTGTTGAACGAACTCGTTCGGCGAAGCCATTGGATCGGGTTTTTGTTGTGCATGAACACCTGCGACTAGACTAAGGCTCAGCAGTAAAAAGAGATTAAATCGTGCGATGAATGAGAGCATGAGGAGGAGTCTCTTTAGTTTTTAGATGGAATACCAAGCGCTTTGCGATCTGCCGGCGCGGCTTCTTCATCTTCGTAATTGGGGAGATTTTCAGCTTCGGCCGAGGGGCCGTTGACTTGAACCGAACGTCGCTTTAAGTAGGCATCGCGAATAAAACTGTAACGATCCAAGGCTGTACGATCAAGGGTGTCGGTGACGTCAAGAAGCGCTTCACGACGCTGGACAATTTCGAGTCCATAGAGCGAGTTGCGCACAGAGATATCACTGATCATGTGACCCCAACCTACTTGGTTGACGTATGCGTCTGCGATGAGGCCTGTGCCATCACGTACAGTGCTTGGGCCAATCAAGGGCAACACGATGTAAGGACCTGAACTGATACCCCATACGCCCAAGGTGACGCCAAAATCGTTGGGGATACGTTTAGCTCCCGTCGTGCTGGCAAGATCCAGGCAGCCACCTAAACCTAATGTAGAGTTCAGCATGACACGACCAAACATGTTGATGGCATCGATATGTCGACCTTGCAGTGAACTGTTCATGCCCGCCCAAACATCCCCGAGATTTAAGTAAATGTTGCGTATGCAAGTTCGCACGGGCTGCGGGGTGACATAGGCGTACGCTTGTGCAACGGGCTTGAAGATGGCTTTGTCAATCGTGTCGTTGAATTGAAATACCGCACGATTGGAGCGCTCCCAGGGATCAGCTGCGATAGGAGTGGTCACCGGCTGAGTCGCACAGCCTCCCAGAACAAGTAAAAGCCCGATCAGTAGAGTTTTAGAAAAAGAGAGCGTGTTCATGGTTGTAACCGAGTTCAGTTTTTGGGTTTGTCCGACGCGCTTGGAGGCGTTTTCTGGCTTCCTTGCTTTTCTGCAGTGTTAAAGAGAAACTGACTAATCAGGCTCTCAAGAACAATGGCGCTTTGGGTATATTGAATCATGCCATTGTCGGTAAGGTTCGTTTCGTCGCCTCCCGCCTCGAGGCCGATGTATTGCTCACCCAACAAGCCGGAGGTCAAAATTTTGGCTGATGAGTCGAGGGGAAATAGAAAACCTTTTTCCATATCGATGCGCACGACGGCCTGGTAAGTTTTGGTGTCCAAGGAGATGGAAGAAACGCGTCCAACAACAACACCTGCGCTCTTGACAGGTGCTCTGACCTTGAGCCCGCCGATATTGTCGAACTTGGCCGAGAGGGTATAGCTTGGCGAGAAGGAAAAGCTGCTTAAATTTGCGGCTCGCAAAGCTAAAAACGCGAGAGCGACACCACCAAGCAGTACGAATAGTCCTACCCACCAGTCAGTTTTTTCAGTAGACATTTTTATTCCAAAGTCAGTTGCTGAACATTAATGCGGTCAGCAAAAAATCAAGACCCAATACGGCCAGCGAACCGGCGACAACGGTACGGGTGGTTGCGCGTGCGACTCCTTCGGGGGTTGGACGACACTGCCAGCCCTCATAAAGAGCGATCAAGGTCACTGCCACACCAAACACGATACTTTTAATCACGCCATTCATGATGTCTTTCCAGACGTCGACGCCGCTTTGCATCTGGGACCAGAACGCACCTGTATCGATGCCGATCATCAGCACACCGACGACCCAGCCACCTAGAATGCCCACCATGGAAAAAACAGCCGCTAGAATCGGCATGGCGATCACGCCACCCCAAAAACGCGGAGCCAATACGCGGCGCACAGGGTCGACTGCCATGACCTCCATCGCGGCCAGTTGCTCGCCTGCCTTCATGAGGCCGATTTCGGCGGTCAACGAGGTCCCCGCACGCCCAGCAAACAAAAGGGCTGTGACAACGGGTCCTAGTTCGCGGGTCAGGGAAAGTGCTACGAGTAAGCCGAGCGCTTCTTCGGAACCGTAGCGGTTCAGAGTGTAGTAGCCCTGCAGCCCAAGGACGAAGCCAACAAAGAGCCCGGATACAGCGATGATCAGCAGGGAGTAATTGCCGATAAAGTGTATTTGTTGCGATACCAAGCGAGGACGTGAAAATACGATGCCGCTGCGCTGAAGGAGTAGCCAGAAAAAACGCGCAAACGTTCCGAGACCGCTGACACGCGTTCGTATCCCGCGACCGATGGAGGTCAGAGAGGTACTCAAGCTCATCTCTTGGCCTCTTGGTTGACTAGCCACGCTTCGAACTTGGGGGTGCTGGGATAGTCAAAGGGGACGGGTCCGTCGGGCTGGCCTTTGAGGAACTGTTGAACGTAGGGGTCAGTCGAGGTGCCAAGGGTTTTGGGAGTGCCATGTGCCTTAATGACACCCTGACCAACGAGATAGACATGGTCTGCGATCGCAAATGACTCTGTGATGTCGTGGGTAATCACTACAGAAGCACAGCCTAGTCTATCTGAGAGGTTGCGGATGAGGCGGGCCGTAATGCCCAGAGAGATCGGGTCAAGTCCGGCAAAAGGTTCGTCATATAAAACGAGCTCTGGCTCAAGAACAACCGCGCGCGCGAGTGCGACGCGTCGCGCCATGCCGCCAGAAATTTCAGAAACGCGTAGATGCGCCGCAGCACGCAAACCAACGGCTTCGAGCGTGTCGAGAACGCGAGCGAGAAGCTCGGTAGGCGAGAGTTTCGCGTGTTCTCGCAAAGGAAAGGCCACGTTTTCAAAGACATTGAGGTCGGTAAAAAGAGCGCCTTGTTGAAACAACACGCCCATTTTTTGCCTCAGTCCCTGTAGCGCTGGGCCATTTACCTTGCTTAGATCTTGGTCAAACAAGGTGACGCATCCAGCTTGTGCTTTGATTTGTCCAGTTGCGGCGCGGAGCAGCGTCGTTTTGCCCGACCCTGAGCCACCCATCAAGGCGACGACTTGCCCTCGTCGAACGTCCAGAGAGATGTCGCGCAGGATAGTGACATCTCCATACCCCAGCGCCACGCCTGACAGGCGTAGCACTAAGTCATCTGGAGCGGTGGAAAGCGAGGGCATCGAAAACCGTTTAGGTCATGGCTAACAGGCCAAGGCAGGCAAGGGTATGCCCGGATGCGTCATTGTAGCGCCCTGCGTCCTAAATCGTGCCTGAATGAGCAGGACTTTATCCAGCCGGATAAAGTCCTTTGACAAACTTAGCGCGGAAGTTCGCTCGAGCCCATCAGAAACTCATCGACAGAGCGCGCGCATTGACGGCCTTCGCGAATCGCCCACACGACGAGGGACTGACCGCGACGCATATCTCCGGCGGCAAAAACCTTGTCGACATTGCTTTTATAGTCATCTGTATTGGCCCGTGCGTTTCCGCGAGGATCTTGATCAATGCCAAAGGCTGTCAGCACATTATTGACCGGGGCAACAAAACCCATCGCCAACAACACTAGGTCGGCTTGAATGTCGAACTCAGAGCCCTTGACCTCTTGCATGCGCATTTGACCCGTGGTTTCGTCTTTGATCCATTCGACCCGCGCGGCGACGAGTTTTTCAAGCTTGCCGTTTTTACCTGCGAGCGATTTGCTAGTGATGGCCCAGTCGCGCTCAGCGCCCTCTTCGTGTGAAGAGGAGGTGCGCAGCTTAGCGGGCCAATAGGGCCAGGTCATCGCTTTGTTTTCGTTTTCAGGCGGACGGGGCATCAGCTCAATTTGGGTGACGGATTTGGCGCCGTGGCGGTTGCTAGTGCCCACACAGTCCGAACCAGTATCACCACCACCGATGACCACGACATGCTTGCCTTTTGCCAGGACTTGAGTGCTCAGTTTGTCGCCAGCAACCACTTTGTTTTGGGGACGTAAAAAGTCCATGGCATACATCACGCCATCAAGCTCACGGCCAGGGATAGGCAAATCACGTGGCGTCTCACATCCGCCTGTCAGCACGATCGCATCAAATTCTTTTTTGAGTGCATCGGGTGTTTTGACTGTGAGGCCTTTTTCAGGCGCATCGCCAGCTTGACCCACGTAATGCGAGGCCTTGAAGGTCACGCCTTCAGCTTCCATTTGTGCAATGCGCTGATCAATGAGCTGCTTTTCTAGTTTGAAGTCAGGAATGCCATAGCGCAACAGGCCGCCGATTCGGTCGTTCTTTTCGAAAACGGTCACGTCGTGTCCGACGCGCGCCAATTGTTGAGCACAGGCAAGACCTGCGGGTCCCGAACCGATCACTGCGACTTTTTTACCTGTTTTCTGTGCGGGAATTTGTGGGGTGACCCAGCCTTGTTCCCAGCCCTTATCGATGATGGCGTGCTCAATTGATTTGATACCAACGGCATCGTCGTTGATGTTGAGGGTGCAGGCGGCTTCGCAAGGCGCGGGACAAATTCGACCTGTGAACTCAGGAAAGTTGTTGGTCGAATGCAAAACATCCAAGGCACCACGCCAGTTTTGGCGGTAGACCAAATCATTCCAATCGGGAATGATGTTATTGACAGGGCAGCCGCTATTACAAAAAGGAATGCCGCAGTCCATGCAACGCGCAGCTTGTTTTCCGGCTTGCTCGTCACTCAGATGCAACACAAATTCTTTCCAATGCTTGAGTCGGTTCGCGGGCGGCTCGGAAGCCTCTTGTAAGCGTTTGACTTCGAGAAATCCAGTAATTTTTCCCATGATGATTCCTTAAGCTGCTTTGGGCTGAGGGTTGGCGGCGCGCCACATTTCGCCGAGGGCGCGCTTGTAGTCGACAGGCATGACTTTGATGAATTTCCCGCGGGCACCGTCCCAGTTGCTGACGAGATCGCGCGCACGGAAACTGCCGGTATAGCGAAAATGATTTTCTACCAGGCGTTTCAAAATCATCTCGTCGGTCTCGCGCTGGCCGCCGCGAGTCATGCTGTGCCAAATATCAATGCCCTGCTCCTTCGATTGCGCGGCGGTGGAAAGCACGGGCTCAAGCGCAACCATTGACATATTGCAACGCTCGGCGAAAGTGCCCTCAGGATCCCAGAGGTAAGCGACTCCACCAGACATTCCTGCAGCAAAGTTACGACCGGTCTCGCCCAGTACGACAACAGTGCCGCCAGTCATGTATTCACAACCATGGTCTCCGGTGCCCTCGACGACTGCGGCAGCGCCTGAGTTGCGAACAGCGAAGCGTTCTCCGCCAACGCCGTTAAAGTAGGCCTCGCCCCCGGTCGCGCCATATAAAACGGTATTGCCGACAATAATATGATCTGGACCAAAGCCTCTAAAGTCATTAGGTGAACGAACAATAATGCGACCACCCGATAGGCCCTTGCCGACGTAGTCGTTGCCTTCGCCAACAAGGTCTAGCGTGATACCGCGTGCCAAGAAGGCACCAAAGCTTTGGCCGGCAGTGCCGTTGCACTGAATGTGAATCGTATCGTCGGGCAAGCCTTCATCGCCATAACGCGTAGCAACTCGGCCAGACAGCATGGCGCCAATCGTACGGTTGCGGTTACGAACCGGCACAATAAAGGAGACTTTTTCACCGCGCTCAAGCGCCGGCAGGCTGCGCTCAATGAGCTGATGATCGAGCGCGACATCGAGGCCGTGATCTTGGCCTTCGGTGTGTCTGCGCGGGCTGTCCGTCGTGGGTTGATAAAACACGCGTGCGAAATCCAAACCATTGGCTTTCCAATGTTCGATGCCCGAACGGGTGTCGAGCAAGTCAGCGCGACCAACTAACTCGTCAAAGCTGCTGATGCCAAGCTGAGCCATAATTTCACGCACTTCTTCGGCAACAAAGAAGAAGTAGTTCACAACGTGTTCCGGTTTGCCTTGGAATTTTTGGCGCAAAACGGGGTCTTGCGTCGCAACGCCCACTGGGCAGGTATTGAGGTGGCATTTACGCATCATGATGCAACCCTCAACAACTAGAGGCGCAGTTGCAAAGCCAAATTCATCCGCACCAAGCAGTGCACCAATGACGACGTCGCGACCTGTTTTCATTTGACCATCGGCTTGCACGCGAATGCGGCTGCGCAATTGGTTGAGCATCAGGGTTTGTTGTGTCTCGGCAAGGCCGAGCTCCCAAGGGGTGCCCGCGTGCTTGATCGATGATACGGGTGACGCGCCTGTTCCACCATCATGGCCGGAGATCGTGACATGATCGGCTTTGGCTTTTGCAACACCGGCAGCAACAGTACCTACGCCAACCTCTGATACAAGTTTGACAGAAATCGAGGCGCGAGCATTGACGTTTTTGAGATCATGAATGAGTTGTGCCAAATCCTCGATCGAATAAATGTCATGGTGAGGCGGGGGCGAGATCAGGCCTACACCCGGAACCGAACAGCGGAGTTTGGCAATGTACTCGGAGACCTTGTGACCCGGTAGCTGACCGCCTTCGCCGGGCTTGGCACCCTGTGCCATTTTGATTTGGATCTGGTCTGCACTGGAGAGGTATTCGGCACTGACACCGAAGCGACCTGAAGCGACCTGCTTAATCTTAGAGCGCATGGAGTCGCCCTCTTGCAAGTGAACATTGGCAGCAATACGATCCGCACCGAGTTCGCTTGCCAGCGTTGCACCTGCTTTGATCCCGCTCTTGCCAGTGCGAAGCTCGTTGCGATAGCGTAATTCGTCTTCGCCACCTTCGCCGGTATTCGATTTGCCACCAATACGATTCATGGCAACAGCCAACACGGAATGTGCCTCTGTCGAGATCGAACCAAGAGACATCGCGCCAGTCGCAAAGCGCTTGACGATTTCTTTTGCGGGTTCAACTTGCTCAAGAGGAATGGCGCGTGCTGGATCAACCTTGAACTCGAAGAGGCCACGCAAGGTCATATGACGTCGACTCTGGTCATTGATGAGTTGTGCGTACTCTTTGTAGGTACGGTAGTTGTTGTCGCGGGTCGCGTGTTGTAGTTTGGCGATAGAGTCAGGCGTCCACATATGTTCTTCGCCGCGCACGCGGAAGGCATACTCGCCGCCTGTTTCAAGCGCATTAGCCAAGACGGGGTCGTTACTAAAGGCCGCGCGATGCGTACGAAGAGCTTCTTCGGCGACTTCGAAAATACCGATGCCTTCGATTGTGCTGGTTGTGCCTGAAAAATATTTATTCACAAGGACTGTGCGCAAGCCAACGGCTTCGAAAATCTGCGCACCACAGTAAGACATGTAGGTAGAAATGCCCATTTTGGACATCACTTTGTTCAAGCCCTTGCCGATAGCTTTGACGTAATTTTTGATGGCTTTCTCGGCGTCCTTGCTGATGGCAGCAATGCTTTCGATGGCGAGAAACGGGTGTATGGCTTCGGCACCATAGCCGCCAAGCAGAGCGAAGTGGTGAACCTCGCGAGCAGAACCTGTTTCAACGACGAGACCCGTATTGGTGCGAAGGCCTTCTCTGATTAAGTGCTGATGGATCGCCGAGGTTGCGAGCAATGCCGGAATAGCGACATGATAGCTATCGACATTTCGGTCAGTCAAAATCAGCACGGTATAGCCGCTTTTAACGGCATCGACCGCCCGCGCACAAAGTGCCGCGAGACGTGCTTCGATGCCATCCGGACCCCAAGCGGCGGGATAGCTGATGTTGAGTTCGAAGCTGCGGAATTTGTTACCCGTCAACTCGGAGATGCCGCGAATCCTAGCCATCTCTTTGTCGTCGAGAACGGGCTGATTGACTTCGAGGCGAAGCGGCGGGTTGACGTTGTTGATATCTAATAGGTTTGGCTTGGGTCCGATGAAAGAGACCAGCGACATGACCATTTGTTCGCGGATTGGATCAATCGGCGGATTGGTCACCTGCGCAAAGAGTTGGCGAAAATAGTTGTAAAAAGGTTTGGCGCGGCTTGACAAGACAGCGAGTGGTGCATCGTTGCCCATCGAGCCGATGGCTTCTTCGCCTGTTTCAGCCATCACTTCAAGAATAAATTTGAAGTCTTCTTGCGTCCAGCCAAAGGCTTGCTGGCGATCAAGCAAGCTTGTCGTCATGGCAGGTAAGTGTTGAGTCGCAGGCGAGGGCAAGGACTCGAGCTTGACGCGCAGACGATCGATCCACTGGCGGTAGGGGCGAGAGTTGGCGAGTTGAGACTTGATTTCAGCGTCGTCGATGATGCGGCCTTGCTCAAGGTCAATCAAGAACATCTTTCCTGGTTGCAAGCGCCACTTTTTGACGATTTTGTTTTCAGGAATGGGCAGGGTGCCGGCTTCGGACGCCATGATGACCATGTCATCATCGGTAATGAGATAGCGTGCGGGGCGAAGGCCGTTACGATCCAAGGTCGCACCAATTTGGCGACCGTCGGTAAAGGCCACTGCGGCAGGGCCGTCCCATGGCTCCATCATTGCTGCGTGGTACTCGTAGAACGCACGGCGGCTTGGATCCATGTGGGTGTGCTGCTCCCACGCCTCGGGAATCATCATCATCATGGCGTGGGCGAGGGAATAACCCGAATTCACCAACAGTTCCAGACAGTTGTCGAAGGTGGCCGTGTCAGATTGACCTTCGTAAACGATGGGATAAAGTTTTTTGAGATCGTCACCCAACACGGCGGATTGCATCATGCCTTCGCGGGCGCGGAGCCAGTTGAAGTTACCTTTTACAGTGTTGATTTCGCCATTGTGGGCGATCATGCGGTATGGGTGGGCGAGTGGCCAAGCAGGAAACGTATTTGTGGAAAAGCGTTGGTGCACGAGGGCAACCGCGGAAACAGTGAGGGGATCTGCTAAATCACGGTAGTAACACCCCACTTGGTCTGCTAAGAGCAGGCCTTTGTAGACGATCGTGCGTACCGAGGCGGAAGGCACGAAATACTCTTTGCCATGCGCTAAGCCCATGGCTTGAATGGCATGGCTAGCGGTCTTGCGAATCACATAGAGCTTGCGTTCTAGCGCATCTGGAACCATGACGTCAGCGCCGCGGCCGATAAAGAGCTGGCGAATAACGGGCTCGCAGGCTCGAACAGCCGGCGACATGGGCATTTCCGCATCGACCGGGACGTCGCGCCAGCCGAGGACAACCTGGCCTTCGGCCCGCACAGAGCGTTCGAGCTCTTGTTCACAGGCAAGACGGGAAGCGATTTCTTTGGGTAAAAACACCATCGCAACGCCGTATTCGCCTGGCGCGGGAAGCATAATCCCTTGTTTGGCCAAATCTTGACGATAGAAAGCATCGGGAATCTGAATCAGAATTCCTGCACCATCTCCCATGAGCTTGTCGGCGCCAACGGCACCGCGGTGATCGAGATTTTCAAGGATTTTGAGGCCTTGCTCAATAATGGCGTGACTTTTTTGTCCCTTGATATGTGCAACAAAGCCAACACCACAAGCGTCATGCTCGTGTGCTGGATTATAGAGCCCCTGGGCTTTTGGGAGGCCTACCGTCGGCCTAGAGGAGGCCTTAGTGGCAGTTGAAGGATGAAAACTAAGAGGGAAAGTCGACATATCGTGCTCCAGGGACTGGTCTGCGATGTTGCAGCGCAAGAGCAAAACAATACCCGCGAATATCGTCCTGTGCAAGAGAATAAATTAGGGTGCGTCCCCATTTATTAAGGAACAAAAAGTATCTCAAAAATAAATGGGGACGGATCAACTCTTTTTTGGTCGGCCTCGGTTGCCGGGGTTCACGCGCCGCGTGGCGATTTTTTGTAATTCAGCGATAAAGGACTCGTCCCCAAGCGCCCATTGTCCGTTCAAGCAAAAGGAAATGCGTTTGTCCGCGACGGGAGGTAAACCTTCGAAAAGGCGCAACCGGTAATTGGCTTGCCGGTCAAAAGGCGTGTTGCCACATAGCCAGTAATCAGGATGGGGCTGTAACCACGATATTGCTTGTGAGACAGTGCCCGTATGGACGCGAGCAGAAGACCAAGGCCATGATTCCGCATCTTCAACCAGGTTTTCGCGAACAGGCTGTCGCTCAAGCCAAATGAGAGCGGGCAGGACCCACAAGCCTGGTTGGGGAATGGTCGCGTGATAGCGACCTGAAAACACGCCGCCGAGTTTGAGTTGTGCAGCGAGCTTGCGACCGAGGGCCTGAACCAGGGAAGGCAAACTTTTATCGTCGGTGGGTGTTGCGAGAAGGTACAGGACGCGAGGCGTGATTGACCAACCATGAATCGAAGCATTGCAAAGGGGGGCCGCCTCAGCCAACCAGGCCGTCATGTTTTTGTAGCGCTGATCAAGGAGAGTCTGATCGAGTTGTTGCGCAGAATCAGAAAACTGGATCGAAACCAGCTGGGCGTAACCCGCAGCATAAAGACGGGGCTGTCGGGCCATGGTGAGAAAAAGCCCGAAACTAGGGCTTTTTTAACCTATAAAAAAGATTAGGCTCGCTCACGATATACAGATTGCCGGCATCATCCGTAGCGATACCCTCTGGTCGTGGCATTGGTTTTGCGCCTTTTGGGGAAAGCGAAAGCATGCCTCTTCCCTCACCGGAGTCTCCATCAAGCTGGACGATCATTTGCGATTCTTCGCTTAGCAAAAAAACACGTCCGTTGGTCGGGTCGGCTTCGACAGAGGAAAGGTCTGTCGCAAAAGGAACCTCGTCTAGCCAGAAGCTAATGTTTTCGATGCGCAAGCCGCGTGAGTCGGGCGCCTGCAAGTAATTGAGTCCACTGACGCGATAAAGGGTACGCGGGCTGTGTTCTTTGGAAATATAAAGACGATCGCGCTTGAGATCGTAGCCTAAACCATTAAAACCTTGATTGGCATCCTCGCCCTCGCCAAAGCGCAAAAGTAGAGAAAAAGCGCGAGTAACATCGAGGGATTGTGGCGACGAAGGAATCTCGGTCAACACGACACGGTTGCGCTTGCCGTTGACCAGTGCCACGCGGTTACCGCCCATCCAGGCAATGCCATTGATGTCAGACATCCCTTTGACGGGGTAGGTCGCTAAAAGTTGACCGTCAGTAGAGAGCGCGACGATGGCCGTAGGTCGATTGACCACACCCCAAAGCCGCTTTTGTAAAGGGTCGTAGGTCAGTCCCGCAAACTTGCCCTCTAGTCCTTGAACAGGGCGGGGTTGGTCAGGCGGCGCGAAACCCGTGAGGGTGTTTCCACCTTGAGCTGTAATTTTCTTTTCCCACTCGGCTTGCTTGGCTGCCAAACCGGAAATCCAACGATAAGCCACTTGCTCAGCGTGGTAATAGCGCACGCCGATATAAGTCGCCCAGCCCACAGCGATGATCAGTAGGCAGGCAAGCAATATTTTGGAAAGAAACTTGACTAAGTCGGACATACCCGAATCCAGGGACAAACAAAACCGCCTCAGACTAAAAAAGGGCGTCTGAAATACGCTCTCAGATTAACACTCTGAAGGGTATTAAGGAACTTTCGTTGCCGAAATCCGTCATATTGGCACTCAGGGCGTTCGAGTGCTAAAATTAAGCATTGGATGACGCCTCAAAAAGGAGTCTTTCTTCATGACAAATACGGCAGCTTTAACCTTGCAACCTAGTCAACTCGCAATGGCCATTTCGAACCCAGGCTCGCTTGGAACGATTGAGGCCTATATTTCAACAGTCAATCGCCTGCCTGTGCTGACGCCGGAGCAGGAGAGTGGTCTTGCCCGAAGGCTTCGTGACGATCAGGACATCGCTGCTGCGCGTGAGCTTGTGCTCTCCCATTTACGCTTGGTGGTGTCCGTCGCTCGGCAGTATCTGGGCTACGGCTTGCCGCACGCGGATCTGATCCAAGAAGGCAACGTAGGCCTGATGAAGGCCGTCAAGCGCTTCGACCCGGAACGTGGTGTCAGGCTCGTTTCCTTCGCCGTGCATTGGATCAAGGCAGAAATTCACGAATATATCGTGCGCAACTGGCGGATGGTCAAGGTCGCCACCACGAAGGCGCAACGAAAGTTATTTTTTAATTTGCGCAGTATGCGTCCTGATGGGCAGACACTGGATTCCAAACAGGTCGATGAGATCGCGGCGCATTTAAATGTGCGTACTGAAGACGTGCGCGAAATGGAGGTTCGCCTCTCAGGTCGCGAAATGTCACTTGAAAATCAAGACGACGATGAAGATGCGTACGCACCGATTGCGTATTTGTCCGATGAGGGTCATGACGATCCGACACAGGTGCTTGCGCGCAGGGACGAAGACCTGATGCGCGGAGCCGGATTGGATCGCGCCTTGGAGGCGCTGGATCCTCGATCGCGTCGCATTGTTCAGGCGCGCTGGTTACAGGACGATAGTGGCGCTACGCTGCACGAGTTGGCAGAGGAGTTTGGCGTTTCGGCCGAGCGCATTCGTCAAATCGAAGTAGCAGCCATGAAAAAAATGCGTTTGGCCTTGACGAACTAAAGTCAAAAACCGGCAACATCACTTACCATAGGGTTCTGTTGGCAGGCCATGCCTGCCAAGCATTCGGAATCAATGGGTATGGACATCAACTCCTTTGTGTTCGGACTCACGGGCCTTTTGGCGCTCGTGTGTTTCATGCCGCCACTTGCCGGGCGCGTCAAGCTCCCATATTCGGTTTTTCTAGCGATCGCAGGCTGTTTGTTGGGTTATGTGTCCCATGAACACCAATGGGCGCCGCCCCTACTGGGCGAGTTTCTGAAGATTCTGAGTGCTTTTGAAATATCGTCAGAAACATTTCTGGTTGTATTTTTACCGATCTTGCTCTTTGAAGCAGCACTCGCGATGAATGTGCGCAGATTGCTGGATGACTTAGGGCCCATTTTAATGATGGCTGTGGTGGCAGTACTCATCAGCACGGTATTGGTTGGTGTGGTTTTATCCAGCATCTCCGGATTTAGCCTGGTGGTTTGTTTGTTACTGGGTTCGATTGTCGCCATGACAGACCCTGCCGCAGTGATCGGGATTTTCAAAGAGGTTGGTGCGCCTGCGAGACTCAACACGCTGGTCGAAGGCGAAAGTTTGTTGAACGATGCAGCGGCCATCGCGTTGTACGCAGCGCTGATGGGTGTCTTGTCTCATACAGCAGAGCTGAGCTTTGGCGCACTCTCACAAAACTTCTTTTATCTCTTTATTGGCGGGGGTCTGACGGGATTCGTGCTGGCGCGACTAGCCTGTTTATCGTTCCCTCTGTTGCGGGGCTGGCCCGCCGCAGAGATTTCTTTGACGATCTCTGTCGCCTATTTATCCTATTTTGTTTCTGAACATTATTTTCATGTTTCTGGTGTCGTTGCGACAGTGGTGGCAGGCTTGGTGGTGGGTTCGACCGGCCGCACGAGAATGGCACCAACCACGTTCGTGACCCTCTCACAGTCTTGGCATCAGTTCGGCTTTTGGGCGAATTCGCTGATCTTTTTGTTTGCGGCGATGCTAATCCCCAAGGTCATGCAGAATGCGACATGGATACATTTTTTTTATGTTTTCCTCGTGTTTGGCGCGACACTTTTGGCGCGCGCGATCGTTGTGTTTGGTCTTGTGCCCATCCTCTCTTTTTCAGGCATCGGTGCGCGCATTGGCACGAGATTTAGAGTGGTGCTGTGGTGGGGCGGACTGCGCGGCGCATTGTCTCTCGCGCTTGCGCTGGCCGTCACCGAACGTACAAGCTTACCAGCGGAGGCGCGAGAATTTATCGCGATTACGGTCACAGGCTTTGTGTTGGCAACCCTCTTTATTAACGGGTTGACCTTACAGCCTTTGATTAAGATGTTGGGCCTGAATTTACTGACCAAAAAAGAGCGCGCATTAAGGAATCAAGCTGTCATGGTCGCGACAGCGATGATTCAACAAGAGACCGATGAAATTGCCCGAGCCGAGCATGTCTCTGGCGCAGCGCGTGATCATGTTTATACGGCCTTTAACAAAAACATCGAAGAAGGCAGTGAGCTGCATATCGAGCATTTTTCGATTAAAGAACGTGTTGATCTTGGTCTCACGATTCTGGCAAGACAAGAGTACGAACGGTATTTTGATGTGCTGAAGCATCAGATTATTGATCGCAACATGGCGGAGCGATTACTGGGTCGAGCAGAGCGTCTAGAGGAGTCCGTTCGCTTAAGGGGCGTGCGGGGGTTTGAATTGAGTACCGCACGATCAATGCGTTATCCCCGCCGCTTTCGGCAGGCGATGCGTATTTATGAAATATTTGGTGTGCAACGCTGGTTGGCGTACGAATTAAGTCAGCGTTTTGTCGCCTTGATGTGCATGCGCTCCATTTCCCAACAGCTGTTGGACTTTATTGCAAAAAAACTGCCTGAAATTCTAGGTCCAGAGGCCTGTGAAAAAATCACTGCGTTGCATACTCAGCGCCTGTCCATGATTTGTGAAGCACTGCATGCGTTGGAGCTTCAGTACCCAACTTATTCGCTGTGGATGCAAGAGCACTATTTGGGGCGCATCGCGCGCCGCCTTGAGCGCGAGCGTTATGGCGAGATGTTTGACCAATCGCTTATTAGCGGCGAGGTCTTTGAAAGTCTGTCGCAACAAGTGACAAAGCGCTGGGCGTTTCTTGATAAAGATGCGTCTCTTGATATAGAAATGGGCTCGGCGGAGCTTGTTGCGCGTGTGCCTTTGTTGATGGGTTTATCCGAGGAGGCGCAGCGCGCAGTCAGCCGTATGCTAAAGCCTCGCCTGTTTTTACCTGATCAGCTGATTTGGGGAAAAAAAGCCCCTCCTTTTGGTCTGTATATCGTCGCCTCCGGCGCCGTAACGATTTTATTGCCGGATGGTACGCACGTTGAGTTGGGTTCGGGAGAGTTTTTCGGGGAAATGTACCTACTGGATCATGACGTGCCAGAAGATTTTGAGGTGCGCTCATTAGGCTACACCAAGGTGCTATGTTTGCCTGCGAGAGACTTTGATGAGTTGCTCAGGCAGGACCCTGCCATTAAGGCCGCGATTGAGTTGGTGGCCAAGCAGCGCATGCGCGCACTCGAAGTTTGGCGCGCCCATCACACGACTAGTCCGCCGACCGACGCCATAGATCCTCAGTAATCACAATCGATGCCTCAAGGGTAAAAGCGTCTTCTTTTAGCATTTGAGAGAGAGTCTCTATCTCGAGGAGTTGGATTTCCATCACCTCGCCGTCGCGGTTTTTTGGGGTGACATGATCGGCCAGAACACATTCGCAGGTGAGTACGGCCTCGGTTTGAAAACCTTCGGGCAGTTGACGCCGCATATGTGCGATGGTTCTTAGGGGCGTGCGCGCCACAATGTCGGGCGCATCTAGACCGGCTTCTTCGTCAGACTCGCGGACGAGCGCGAAGTCGGGGTCCTCGAGATTGCCGACAAGTCCGCCAACAAGCGTATCCCACATCCCAGGGTCTGTGGCCTTGGTCAGAGACCTTCGGGCAACCCAGAGCCGGTTGTCTGTAGACCAACCGCTGAGGTGCACCGCGCGGGTTGTGAGCCCGAGTGGACGCATTACGCCACGCTCAATAGCACCGACCCGGTTACCGGGGGTGTTGTCCTGTTCGTTTACCAGAGACCAGACGTCCAGCAACTCGTTGCGCCAGCCGGGTGTGCAGCCTGCGGTTTTTAGGGCAAAGGCGATTTCGGCAAGACAGTCGTCAAGCGGGGCACCCGGCGGTAGTTTTTCCCCAAAATAGGCTGCAGTTGCAGTGAGTCTCACGGATTTAACGTTCGAGAGAGCCTGTGCCGCACCCGGAAAAAGCCAGCCACAGCGTTGGCCCCCGATCACTAAGAGGAGAGAGCCCGCGATGGGCTCTTGGGTAGCGCGCTCTATAAAAACATTCAAAAGAGTTTTGAGGCTATTTCGGTTGGGGAAAAAGGCTGACTTTTGCATGTTGAGCATATGCCTGATGATGAAAAGGGATTGTAGTGCAGCATTCAAGTCGAGCCTGCGCTACAATCAAAAATGTTTCTTTGCGATACGTGCTAATCCTTGGCGGTAAATATTGTCCATAGTTAGCCATACAATAATTCTGCGCAAGGTGGTCTTACATATTAGGCACTGCCTAGTACCGTTTTAATCCACCTACGTGCGTTGTGTTTTAGAGGTCAGCATGAAGAAGTTGAGAGGGTTACTGGGTGCCTGTGCCATGTTTTTCTTTGGCAGTGCAAGTGCGCAGGTACAAGACATGCCCGGCGGACCGCGCGTCAATCAGCTCAATCTCCCCGAGGGAGTGAGCCAGATCGCGCGTGATGTGGTTTGGCTGCACTGGTTTATGTTGATTGTCTGTTTGGTGATCTTCGTTGCAGTATTCGGCGTCATGTTTTACTCGATCTGGGCGCACCGTAAATCCCGCGGCTTCAAGCCCGCGACATTTCATGAACACATGGGCATTGAAGTTGCCTGGACAGTCGTGCCTTTCATTATTGTGATCGCCATGGCTTTGCCTGCGACCCGAACCGTTGTGGAGATGAAGGACACGAGTGGTGCGGACTTGACCGTGAAGGTCACGGGCTACCAGTGGAAGTGGGGCTATGAGTACATCGACGGTCCTGCTGCGGGGGTTAAGATCCTCTCTAATCTGGCCACGCCTCGTGCGCAGATTGAAAACAAAGAGCCTAAAGGCCCCTTTTACCTGATGGAAGTGGATAACCCGCTTGTGGTGCCTGTCGGTAAAAAGATTCGTGTGGCTGTAACGGCCGCAGACGTGATCCACTCCTGGATGGTGCCGGATCTGGCTGTCAAACAGGATGCGATTCCCGGCTTTGTGCGCAACACCTGGTTCCGTGCCGATAAAGTTGGTGAATACCGTGGTCAGTGTACCGAGCTGTGCGGGAAAGACCATGCTTTCATGCCAATCGTCGTGAAGGTTGTTTCCGAGGAAGATTACGCAAAATGGTCGGCTGAGCAGAAAAAACTGTTGCTTGCCGCAGCGGATGATCCTAAAAAAGAGTGGACGGCACCTGAGCTGATTTCGCGTGGCGAAAAGGTCTATGCCTCTAACTGCGTGGCTTGTCACCAAGGTAGCGGTAAAGGTGTCGTGGGCGCTTTCCCAGCCTTGGATGCAAGCGTGGTCGTCATGGGCCCCAAGGCCGCCAACATCGACATTTTGTTGAAAGGCAAGCCTGGTACGGCGATGGCCTCTTTTGCACAACTTAGTGATGTTGAAATTGCAGCAGTGATTACGTACACACGTGCTTCTTGGACGAATGCAGGCAAGGGTAAAGACCCTGTTGTTTCGCCTGCCAATGTCAAGGCGGCACGCTAGGTTGCATGTTGTGGGTAGTACTGGTTCAGTCTAAGAGATCAATTCGTATAGATCGCTGCTCTCTCCTATAAAGAGAGGGTGGCTTAAGCAGGATAGGAGTTCGCCATGAGTAGCATTCCAGCAGATCAGATTGGTGGCCACGGCCACGGTCATGACCACGATCATGCGCACGACCATGACCATCATCATGGTCCTTCGTTGCATGGGTGGCGTCGTTGGTTGTTCGCGACCAACCACAAAGACATCGGGACGATGTATTTGATTTTTTCTTTCGTCATGCTGCTTGAGGGCGGTACGTTAGCGCTGCTTCTGCGCACGGAGCTTTTCGAACCTGGCCTGCAGTTCTTCCGTCCGGAGCTTTTTAACCAGTTCACGACGATGCATGGCCTGATTATGGTGTTCGGCGCGATCATGCCGGCTTTTGTAGGCTTTGCCAACTGGATGGTGCCTCTGCAAATTGGCGCCTCCGACATGGCGTTCGCACGCATGAACAACTTTAGTTTCTGGTTGTTGCCGGTTGCGGCGACTCTCTTGACGGCTTCCTTCTTTGTGCCTGGCGGGGCAACGGCTGCGGGATGGACGCTATACGCGCCACTGACTGCCCAGATGGGGCCAGGCATGGATCTCGCAATTTTTGCGATCCACCTCATGGGTGCTTCATCGATCATGGGCGCAATCAACATTGTCGTCACGATTCTGAACATGCGCGCGCCTGGCATGACATTGATGAAGATGCCTTTGTTTTGCTGGACATGGTTGATTACCGCGTACCTGCTGATCGCCGTGATGCCTGTTTTGGCGGCTGCGATCACCATGGTGCTGACTGATCGTCATTTCGGCACGGGTTTCTTTAATGCGGCAGTGGGTGGTGATCCAGTGCTGTACCAGCACATTTTCTGGTTCTTCGGTCACCCCGAGGTGTACATCATGATTCTGCCGGCCTTCGGCATTGTCTCTGCCATTATTCCTGCTTTTGCTCGCAAGCAACTGTTTGGCTATGCCTCAATGGTGTATGCCACAGCTTCGATCGCCATCTTGTCGTTCATCGTTTGGGCGCACCACATGTTTGCCACGGGCATGCCTGTGACGGCGCAGTTGTACTTCATGTATGCCACGATGTTGATTTCGATCCCAACGGGTGTCAAAGTATTTAACTGGGTGGCCACGATGTGGCGCGGTTCCATGACGTTCGAAACGCCCATGTTGTTTGCGATTGGCTTTATCTTTGTGTTTACGATTGGTGGCTTTACGGGTTTGATCTTGTCTATGGCGCCGATCGATATTCAGGTGCATGACACGTATTACGTGGTGGCCCACTTCCATTATGTGTTGGTGGCAGGATCCTTGTTCGCCTTATTTGCGGGCACGTATTACTGGTTACCTAAATGGTCGGGCTACATGTATGACGAGCGCCTGGGTAAGTGGCATTTCTGGATGAGCATGATTTCGTTCAACATCACCTTCTTCCCGATGCACTTTATGGGTCTCGCAGGGATGCCGCGTCGCTATGCGGATTATGCTGCGCAGTTCACAGACTTCCACCAGATTGCTACCCTTGGCGCATTTTGGTTCGGCTTTTCACAGCTGCTGTTCCTCTACATCATCTTGAAAGCCTATGCGGGTAAGGGTGAGCGCGCACCGGCCAAGCCATGGGAAGGCGCTGAGGGACTCGAGTGGACGGTTCCTTCACCTGCTCCGTTCCATACGTTTGAGACCCCACCACAGGTCAAATAGGATTTTTGATGACCCCAGAACAACGTCGCAAGAATAAGCGGGCCGGACTCATTTTTCTGGTGCTTGTGCTTGTGATGTTTGGATGGACCATTGGCAGACAGTTTTATACGCATTACTTTTCCTGAATCAGGTGAGGCGGTAGACACGTGAGTCAGGATCTAAAAGAGTTATCACAGCGCAAGCTGAACTTTCTACAGACGCTCAAGGCCATTTCATGGGCGATGTTCGGAGTCAGAAAAGGCAAGGGGTATGAAGAAGATATCGCCAAGCTCAACCCAGTACATCTCATTGTGGCTGGATTGTTGTTTGGAGTGATATTTGTGGTGAGTCTTGTGTTGATTGTCCAATTGGCCGTCGCAAGTCTCAGCTAGAAAAATTTGATTATTTGTAGTCTGGAGAACAATATGAGTGCATCCCACTCTGCTCACGTTAAAGAGGCACCTTATTATTACGTGCCAGCTGATTCGTCTCACCCTGTTAGCGCCAGCATTTCTTTGCTGGTCGTTATGTTGGGCGCTTCGGCTTGGGTCAATGGTGTAGAAGCTGGCAAATGGGCTGTTTTTGCTGGTTTGCTTAGTCTGTTCGTGGTGCTCTACAAATGGTTTGGCGATGCAATCAGAGAGTCTGAAGCTGGCTTAAATAGCAAGCGCATCGATGCCTCTTATCGCTGGAGCATGAGCTGGTTTATTTTCTCTGAAGTCATGTTCTTTGCGGCATTTTTTGGCGCGCTTTGGTATACGCGTGTTGTCACGATGCCATGGCTTGGGGACTTGGATCATAAGCAATTATTGTGGCCAGAGTTTAATGCAGTCTGGCCAAATCTCGGACCTGCTGGCGTGGTTGAGGCGTTCGAAACCATGGGCCCTTTCTGGTTGCCGACGATCAATACGGCGTTGTTGTTATCCTCAGGTGTCACGCTGACGATTTCTCACCACGCTTTGCGTGAAAATCATCGTGGCAAGTCAATGTTTTGGTTGTTTGCAACCATCGTACTTGGCTTTGTCTTTGTGGGTTGTCAAGCTTTTGAGTACATTCACGCTTACTCCGACTTGAATTTGCGCTTTGATTCAGGTGCTTACGGCTCACTGTTTTACATGCTAACGGGCTTTCATGGATTTCACGTGTTGCTCGGCGCCACCATGTTGACTGTGATTCTGCTCCGCATGCTCAAGGGACACTTTACGGCTGATAGCCATTTTGGGTTTGAAGGTGCGGCATGGTACTGGCACTTTGTTGACGTTGTCTGGCTTGGACTGTACATCTTCGTGTATTGGTTCTAAGGCATTCCTTTCGCGGCATGAAAGATGTCGCTTAGTAAAAAAAGGGCCAGCATGAAGCTGGCCCGATTTTTTTAATGAAGGGTCTTAGCGTTTGAAGCCTGTTGTTTCAATCCAGCCCATCCAATGGGAAAATAACAGGAAAAGAAAAAGTGCAACGGAAAGTCCAATGCGGACGGTCAAGGCATTGACGGTTTTATTTGATGTTCCTTTGTCGCGCATGAGATAGAACAGCGCAGAGCCTAAGCTGCCTAAAATGCCAACAAATGCCAGAATCACTAAATAACGCATGACAGCCCTCATTGAAAGTCGAGATTATCGCAGACATGAAGCATGCTACCTCTAATAGACTGACCTGGTTGGCCTTAATACTTCTAGGGGTAGTGGCCGTGGTCTGTGTCATGCTGGGCCGATGGCAGCTTGAGCGTGCGGAGCAACGCCGAGAGGTGGCCGCTACTCTCGAGGCGGGCAGGCGTGCGCCTCCCGTTAGCTTAGTGCCTGAAATCGCCGATTCTGAATTACGCGCTTGGAGACCCGCTCAAGCAGAAGGTCGCTGGCGCAGCGAATGGAGCGTTTTGCTCGAAAATCGAAATCTTGAGGGCAGGCCTGGCCTATGGCTAGCGATGCCGTTGATGTTGGATAAGGATACGGCAGTCCTTGTGTTGAGAGGATGGTTTGAAAGACCTCTTGCAAATCGCCCAGTCACGAATATCCCAACGACAAACTTGCCCGTTAAAATCGAGGGTGAGCTGGCTGTTCGGGTGCCTAGACTTTTTGAGCTCTGGACGAGTGAAGCAAATGCCGCAGTGAATCTACCGAAAGGGTGGACAGGGACCATTCAGCCGCAATCGAGCGAAGTAGACCCTAAGCTGCTGCCTCGATTGCAAAATCTCGATTTAGCAACATACGCGCAGATAACGGGGATTAAGTTTTTGCCGACGGTACTGATGCAGACCAGAGGCGGGGACTCGGATGGTTTAAAGCGAATTTGGCCAGAGCCTTCGGTTGACGCAGATAAAAACGTGGGCTATGCAATGCAGTGGTTTGGCTTTGCGGGCATTGTGCTCATCGCATTTTTGGTGGTGGTTTGGAGGCGTCTAAGGCGTCAGCAATCACCGTAATCTTGTGCTGATATTCTTGGCCTCCTCAGGATTCGCTGTAAAGTGCTACCTAAATAACCGAAGATGACTGAAAGATGGAATTGCTGTGACTGAATCGTCCACCAACATAAAAACAGGCATCCAACAGGGGGCTGAACAAAAGAAGCTTCGTTCCAAGACGCCTCTCATTATCATCATGCTGATGAGCTTAGCGCCAGTGATTGCAGCTCTTCTTGTTTATTTCAATCCGGAATTGCGGCCAGAAGGGAGCGCGGCTTATGGCGAGCTTGTGCAACCTCAGCGGCCCATGCCGACCGCAAAGGATTTGCCCTTAACGACGCTGGATGGCAAGCCCTTTGATTTAAGTTCTCTTAAGGGTAAGTGGATCATGATGGCTGCCGATGGCGCCGCGTGTCCTGACGCATGTGCGCGAAAGCTCTACATCATAAGAAATACCCATGCGAGTCAAGGCAAGCATGTCGAGCGTCTGGCACGCGTCTGGTTTATCACCGATGACGCACCCGTTCCGGAAAAAGTGCTCGAGGCCTACAAGGGCGCAGTCATGGTTCGCGTGAACCCAGCCGTACTCCAACAATTCTTGTTGGGTGGCACGCCAGGATTGGTCACTCCGGAGCAGGCCCGTCAAGGCCTCTCGACACCGATATGGGTGATCGATCCCTTGGGTAATTTGATGTTGCAATACCCTGCTGTAGCGGATCCAGAAATGTTCCGTAAGGATATTCGTAAGCTCATCCAGAACTCGAGGATTGGGTAAATGAAGCAGGTCGCAGTACCCAGAAGCCGATATCGAAAGCTCGTTTTTTTGACATGGTTTTTGACACTGGACCTCATCATGTTTGGCGCGTTTGTGCGCTTGACTGACTCAGGTCTAGGATGTCCAGACTGGCCCGGCTGTTATGGCAGTGTGACGCCGATTGGTGCGATTGAGTCCATCAGGCAGGCGGTGCAAGTCATGCCTGACGGTCCCGTGACCTTGCCGAAGGCGTGGATTGAAATGATCCATCGCTATGTGGGTGCGTTGCTGGGTTTTCTGATTATTATGATTTCTTGGATGGCTTGGCGTCACCGAGAAAAATTTGAATACTCTCCAAAGCTGGCTATTTTTACCTTGGCTGCGGTGTGTTTGCAGGGTGCGTTCGGTGCATGGACTGTGACGATGAAGCTCATGCCCCTGATTGTGACAGTGCACCTCTTGGGAGGCATGGCGCTCTTGGCGCTGATGACCTGGCTGGCAGCGCGTGAGCGTCCGTACCCAGCCGTCAAGCCAATATCGCTGCGCTATAAGCGCTGGGTTGCTTTGGGTCTTGCGTTATTGTTCGTGCAGATTGCCCTTGGTGGTTGGGTGAGTACTAACTACGCAGCATTAGCTTGTATGGACTTCCCTAAATGTAATGGCAGCTGGTATCCGCCCATGGATCTAGAGAGTGGATTTTCCCTTGTACGTGGCTTGGGAGAAATGCCCGGTGGTGAAATGATTTCGCAAACGGCACTGACGGGCATTCATTGGGTACACCGTAACTTTGCTTTTGTGATTTTTGCGTTTATGGGTCTGTTGAGCTGGAGGCTCATGTCGGATCCCGGCCTCAGGGGTCCAGCACACCTTGTTTTGGCTTTGCTGGTCGCGCAGTTGTTTACCGGACTGACAACGATTTTCTTCCAATGGCCCTTGTTGATTGCTGTTTTACATAACGGTGGTGCGGCAGGGTTGGTCTTGGCGACAGTGACACTGCTGTTTCGCCTTGGTCATACCGCCAGGGCCTCTTCGGCACATCAGGTTTAGTTGAGGACGCAAGCGATTGGGGTCCACTGATGCCCGCCGCTCAGGCGAGCTTGCCATTACAATGGTGTACGTTTTAATTAAATAGTCATCATGTCTAGTTTGACTGCTACATCCCCGAGTCTTTTACGACAGTATCTCGTGCTGACGAAACCGCGCGTGACGCAGCTTGCTGTGTTTTGCGCTGTGATCGGCATGTTTCTGGCTACACCCACATTGCCTGATATGCAAAAGGTCATCGCCGGCACCCTTGGTATCTGGTTGTTGGCGGCTGCAGCTTTTGCAGTCAATTGTCTGATTGAGCAGCGGGTTGATGCACGTATGTTGCGCACCGCTCGCCGCGCGACGGCGACGGGGTCGATTTCGTCTGCGCAGGTAATACTTTTTTCGGGTGCACTAGGCGGGATCGGGATGTTTGTGCTGTATCGCTGGGTCAATCCACTTACGATGTGGCTGACCTTTGCGACGTTTGTCGGGTATGCCGTCATTTACACCGTCATTCTCAAGCCGCGTACGCCGCAGAACATTGTGATCGGTGGTTTGTCGGGCGCAATGCCTCCCGCGCTAGGCTGGGCGGCCGTCGCGGATGCTGTACCTGCCGAAGCCTGGTTGCTCGTGTTGATTATTTTTATCTGGACGCCTCCGCACTTTTGGGCGCTCGCGTTATACAGGACGCGCGATTACGAAAACTCCGGTCTACCCATGTTGCCCGTGACGCATGGTCAGCAGTTTACGCGACTGCATATTTTGCTCTATAGCATTGCATTGATGGCGACGACGGCTTTGCCTTTTGTTATCGGGATGAGCGGCTGGCTTTATTTTTTATGTGCCATGGTGCTCGGCGCAGTGTTTGTTTGGTATGCATGGAAACTCTATCGTCAATATAGCGATGAGCTGTCGCGTAAGCTCTTTCGGTTTTCGATTTTGTATCTTTCCCTGTTGTTTGCTGCCTTGCTGGTCGATCATTGGCTCATCGTGGTTGCGCGCTAAATGAGAGCCACTCTATTTGCCTTGTGCTTGTGGTTGCTCACGGCGTGCAGTGATGGCGCTGGGGTCAAATTTAAAGGCAGCGATATCGCAGGAACCAAACTTGGTCAGAACTGGACGTTGGTCGGCATGGATGGTAAGACCTACACGCCCACCAATTTCCAAGGCAAAGTCACCTTGGTGTTTTTTGGTTTTGCGCAGTGTCCTGACGTTTGTCCAACGGCTTTGGCTGAGCTGACCCAGGTGATGAAGCTGTTGGGCGATCGTGCCTCACAGGTTCAGGTATTGATGATTTCTGTGGATCCCGAGCGGGATACGACGGATGTCTTGCGCGCCTACATCTCCGGTTTTGACCCACGATTTCTTGGGTTAACAGGATCCCCCGAACAGATCAAGGCTGCAGCGGGGTCATTTAAAGCCTATTACGCTAAATCCGCTGGCCCCAAAGGGTCTTACTCGATGGATCACAGCTCGTCGTTTTACTTGCTGGATAAAAAAGGTGACGCGCGCGTTATGTTAAGCAGCACGGTCGGCGCAGCGGCGGTGGCGCATGACATCGAGCTGCTCTTGCGCTAAGTCTTTTTTGACTGTTCAGAGAGGGATGCTTGCCAGCCGAGCAGTGCGGTTTGGGCTTTTTCAGAGAGCTGCGAGACCTCGAGTTGAGACCGTCTCTCGATAATCATCAAGGCGTAGGGCGTCGCGAGGCTCGAAGCCTCTTGGCATAGCCGCAGCTCTTCACCTACAGAAGGACTGCGTTGTCGCCAAAAGTTGATGGCGGCTTCTATTTCGGGGAGGGAGATGAAACGTTGCATCCTTGTATTGTCCCAGAATATCGATTGGACTTCTAAAAAAAACCTAAAATTAATACGACTGCGCCGAGTCCGCCCGATGTGTCAGGATGCGAGTAATATGTCAGGGTTCTCCCTCGTAATGGGCTCCTGATGACAACGAATCCAAACAATCCTTTTGTGCTGCCTGGTCTGGGTCAGACTGGGGAGATGGGGTCTAATCCGTTGTTCGCCAGTCTTGAAATGATGCGTCAGACTTTTAGCGCATTGTCAGGGACGAATGGATTGGCTAAAGGGCTTGCGATGCAAGCGACACTTGATCCAGCCGAGCTTGAAAAGAAAATTAATGAACTCAAGTCCGTTGAGAGTTGGCTCAAGCTGAACTTATCGATGTTGAGCAGCACGATCCAAGGAATGGAAGTCCAACTCGCAACCATCACGACCTTGCAGCAGTTTATGTCTGCCAATCGCGACAACGCTCAGTCGAGCTGGCAGCATGTCCCGTCCACGGCGCCAGCGCAGACCTCCACACCAGAGCCTCAGATTCCACCCGCAGCAAAATTAAAGACACCTGACGTTTCGAATACCGAGGGTGCGCAAGCGTGGTGGAATATGCTGACGCAACAGTTTGGTCAGCTAGCTGCGGCTACGACAGCAAGTATGCCTGCCGCGCTAGGGGCCAAAACGGCGGCTCGCCCACGCAGCAATACAAAAAAAACTGTGACCCGTTCTCCAGCAAAGAAATAAAGAACCCATTTTGATATTTCGATTCATTGATACCGCATTCGCATCAAATATAAAAATATGCTCAACATCGTGATTCTCGCAGCCGGTCAAGGCAAGCGCATGCAGTCCAACCTTCCTAAAGTGCTTCACCCGATTGCTGGTCGTGCAATGTTGTCGCACGTATTGGATGCAGCCGAGTCGCTTTGTGCCCAAGGGATCGCTGTCGTTGTGGGGCATGGCGCAGAACAAGTGCAGAAAGCATATGCGGAACATCCTGGATTGCAGTTTGCCTTGCAGCAGCCCCAACTGGGGACGGGACATGCTGTATTACAAGCCGTCCCACTTCTGAAGGAGGATGGCGATCACGATGTGACCATCGTTCTTTATGGCGATGTGCCACTGGTCCAGCCAGAAACCTTGCGGGCTCTGTTGACTGCGCGCGGAGAAGGCTTGGCCGTTTTGACGGAAATCCTCACGGATCCAACAGGCTATGGTCGCATTGTGCGTGATGCGCAGGGGCAGGTTTTTGCCATCGTTGAGCACAAAGATGCGAATGCAGAACAGAGAGCAATCAATGAGGTCAATACGGGAATTGTGGCGGCGCCGACACGTATGCTTAAAGCATGGCTTTCTCGGCTGACCAATCAAAACGCGCAAGGCGAGTACTACCTGACAGATATTATTGGCATGGCGGTTGCGGATGGCTTGTCTGTCAATGTCGCGCACCCTGCGGCTGCGTTTGAAACGCTGGGTGTCAATAGTCGCGCCCAACAAGCGCAGCTCGAGCGACTCTGGCAAATGGAGTTGGCGAGACGTCAGCTTGAGGCAGGTGTGACCTTGGCCGATCCCGCGCGCATGGATGTCCGTGGGACGCTGACGTGTGGACCAGATGTATTCATTGATGTGGGCTGTGTATTTGAAGGGATCGTGACCTTGGGAGAGGGAGTAAGGATTGGCCCGCATTGCGTACTTCGGAATGTGACCCTCGGCGCGCGCACGCGCATCGAAGCCTTTAGTCATTTAGATCAGACGCAGGTCGGGGCGGAGGCACAGATTGGTCCCTACGCGCGCTTGCGACCCGGTGCAGTATTGTCAGACCAAACGCATGTCGGTAACTTTGTGGAAATTAAAAACTCCGTGATTGGTAAAGAAAGCAAAGCCAATCATTTGGCCTATATTGGTGATGCGGATGTGGGTGAACGGGTCAATATTGGTGCGGGAACCATTACGTGTAATTACGATGGGGCCAATAAGCATCGCACTACGATTGAAGACGACGCTTTTATTGGTTCTGATACCCAATTGGTGGCGCCTGTTCGAGTGGGGCGTGGTGCAACGGTTGGGGCGGGCACGACGCTGACGCGTGATGCACCCGCACATCAGCTGACGGTGACGCGCACGAAGCAGACCTCGATTGAGGGTTGGAAGCGCCCCGTTAAAAAAGTCAAAGCATGAGCGAAGTCAAAGTAGACAAGCCAGGCGAGGCCATTGAGGGTTTGCCGCCTAGAAGGCGTGCCCTGGCAGCGTTGGCGCTAGCACTCGGACTCATGTTGGCGGTGTTGGATGCCACCATGATTAATGTGGGCTTGCCTTCTATTGCAGAGAGTCTCAACGAATCTGCCTCGAATATTGTGTGGGTGGTCAATGCCTACAGCCTCACTGTTGCAATGACCTTGTTGCCGATGGCAGCGATTGGTGAGCGGATCGGTTTTAAGCGCTTGTTTTACTACGGGTTGGTGACCTTTATTTTGGCGGCACTTGCGAGTGCGCTCGCACCGAATTTACCTGCTTTGCTGATCAGTCGAATTTTTCAAGGGCTCGGTGGCTCCGCGATCATGTGTTTATTTGGCGCACTCGTGCGTCATATTTATCCACCTCATTTGATCGGTCGCGGCATTGGACTCAATGCGTTGACTGTTGCAGTGTCCTCCGTACTGGGACCTACCATCGGGTCATTTATTTTGTCACTGGCGACATGGCATTGGATCTTTTTCTTTAGTGTGCCGATGGGGCTACTGACCTTGTTAGGCGTTCGCTACTTGCCTGATGTTGCACCAATCCAGTCGCGCTTTGATTGGCAAGCGGCCATGCTGAGCATGACCACAATTGGTTTGTTTATTCTTGGCATCGATTATTTGCTTGAAGCGACTTGGCACGGCATCGCACTGATTGCGATTTCCATTCTAATTGGAACGGCCTTAGTCCGTCGTTCGAGCAAGCAAGCGGCACCGCTGGTACCGGTAGATTTGTTTCGGATCCCTGCGTTGCGTTATGCACTTGCGGCATCGGCCAGCACCTTTGCGGGTCAGATGGCGACCTTGGTGTCGTTACCCTTTTATTTGCAAATTACGCTTGAGCGCTCGCAATTGTCCGTAGGATTGTTAATGGCAGGTTGGCCTGCTGGCGCTGGGGTCATTGCATTGATTGCTGGCCGTTTGTCTGATCGTTATTCGGTGGCCTTGCTAAGTGGTTTGGGTGCGGGAACGATGGCATTTGGTTTGCTATGCGTGGTCTTGATGCCTGTATCGATTGCGGATGGGTGGTTATTCACCGCGATGCTCATTTCAGGGGTGGGGTTTGGATTTTTTCAGACACCCAATAATCGTGTGTTGATTGGTTCTGCTCCACGTCATAGAGCGGGCGCACTGGGCGGTTTGCAGGCGACAACAAGGGTCTTTAGCCAAAGCTTTGGTGCGGCGGTTGTGTCGTTAGTCTTTAGCTTGGGTTTAATTTGGGGGCCGATGCTTGGGCTCTTAGTCGCGATTTTCTTTTCGCTGGTCGCTGTGACAGTGAATATCGTTCGTCATTACTCGGTACCCAACAGTAAATTGGGGATTTAAAAGCGCGCTTTACACCCGCGTTACACCCACTTTACTCCCGTGTATTTATACAATAAAATACAGTTGTATGCATATCAACGAATATATTCGGCGTTGGCAGAGGTCAGGCCAGCCATTAACATGCGTGGAGACAAATAATGAGTGAATATGACGTGATCGTAGTTGGCGCAGGAAACGCCGCTCTTGCCTCAGCCGTATCTGCAAAAGAAAACGGTGCCCAGCGCGTTCTAGTGCTGGAAAAAGCACCTCGTGAAATGCGCGGCGGCAACACGCACTGGAGCGGTGGTGTGTTACGTTTCGCTTTTGATGATCCCCGGGAAATTGGTCCTCTACTACCAGGCGTTGAGGAAGAATACGAAGATTTTTATTCAGGCATTCAGCCATACACCAAAGACGATTTCCACGGGGATCTGATGCGCGTAACCTCTGGGCAGACCGATCCAGAGTTGTCGCGACTTCTAGTTAATAATTCCAAGGACACCGTTTTCTGGATGAGTACGGTCGGTAAGATCCCAATGGAGCCGTCCATCACGTTGACGGGTGTTCGAAAGGGTAATCGTATTGTTTGGGCGCGTGGTTTAGTTGTGCGTGCTGAGCATGAAGGTGTTGGACTTTCGCGCAGCTGGTTTGCGACCTGCGAGCGTATGGGCATTGAAGTTCGTTATGGTGCCGCAGTCGTCGGCCTTCTTCAAAACGCACAGGGTGCGGTTGATGGTGTGAGAGTGCGAGAGGAAAGTGGCATCTCTGAGCTGCACGCAAAAGCAGTCGTGCTAGGTTGTGGTGGCTTTGAGGCAAACGTGCAGATGCGTACGCAGCACATTGGACCCTTGGTCGGTGCAGCAAAGGTTCGTGGCACACCGCATAATCAGGGCGATGGACTCCGTATGGCGATGGGTCTTGGTGCGATGCCGTGGGGGCAGTGGAGTGGCTGTCATGCCACGCCGATCTCCGCGGACTGGGGTAATTTTGCACCAAGGGAGATGACCGATAAAAGTAACCGTTTGAGTTACTTGTACGGCGTCATGATTAATCGAACGGGTCGCCGTTTTGTAGACGAAGGTGCCGATGGCGCTATGTTTACGTATGCGAAGTATGGTCGCGCTATTCTGGCCGAACCCGGCGCCAAGGCATATCAGTTGTTTGACTCCCAAGTCGTCCATCTGCTTGAGCCAAGATATTCAACGAGTGATCCAATCACCTCAGACACCATCGAGGGACTGATTGAGCAGCTTGACATTGATGACAAGAAGCAAGCACTGAAGACGGTGCTCGAATACAACGCTGCAGCTAAACATGCTTCTGAGGGCTTCGATCCCTCACAAAAGGATGGGCTGTCGACCAGTGGTTTAGCTTTAGAGAAAACCAATTGGGCAACCAAGCTGGAAAAAGGTCCGTTTTATGCCTATAGCGCAACAGGTGGTATCACCTTTACTTTTGGTGGGCTACGTGTCGATGAACAAACGCGCGTGATCGGCACAGACTGGCGTCCAATAACGGGTCTCTACGCTTGTGGTGAAATGATCGGCGGCCTTTTTTATGATAACTATCCTGCTGGAACGGGACTCGTTTCCGGCGCGACCTTTGGTCGAATTGCGGGTCGAATGGCGGCTTCCTTGAGCAGCAGTCAGGTAAAAGTAAAAGCAGCCTAAGGGTGCAAAAGGGGATTCATGATGGGAAAGTCTGAGCAAGGCCTGACGTTAATCAATCGGCTGGCTGCCTTAATTTGTAATTTTGATACCGGTCTGATCAACGAGCAGGCAATCAGTCTGTCCCGTGCAGCCATTATTGACACGCTTGGTGTGACGCTTGCGGGTGTTGGGGAGCCGTGCGTCGCAAACCTGCTCAAGACGCCTGGCATTGCCACTGCACCTGGTCAATCGACAGTATTTGGTACTGACAAAAAGACGTCGGCACTGGATGCTGCGTTCATCAATGGTGTGGGCTCCCATGCACATGACTACGATGACTTTAGCCAGCCGATGGGGGGGCATCAGTCTGCACCCCTGGTCGCACCGTTGTTTGCGTTAGCCGAAGAGCGTGGAAAGTCTGGGTTGCAGTTGATCCAGTCTTACGTGGTCGGGATTGAAACTGAAATTCGAATTGCACGCGCCGTGAATTTTTACCACTATGACCTAGGTTGGCATCCAACAGCCACGCTTGGGATCTTTGGTGCGGTCGCTGCGTGCGGTCACCTCATCGGACTGAGCGAGGAAAAAATGTCGGTGGCGCTTGCGATCGCGGCGTCATTCTCTTCCGGACTGAAATCGAACTTTGGGACGATGGTCAAACCACTGCATGTCGGACAAACAGGGCGTAACGGCCTCTTGGCAGTTTTGCTTGCCGAGTCTGGTTACGACGCAAATCCTGAAACCTTTGAGCACAAGCAGGGTTTTTTGAATGTGTTTAACGGCACTGGTAATTACAATGCAGAACTGATGTTTGAGGATTGGGCGAATCCTCTTGAGGTGCTGAGCACCGAGATGGGCTTGAAGCAGTTTCCCTGCTGCGGCAGCACCCATCCCGCCATCACCATGATGCTTCAGTTACGCAAAGAACATACGATTGATCTTGAAAAGATTAAGAGCGTTGAGATTCTGGTGCACAAGAGAAGACTTCCTCACACATATAACCCGAACCCAATGACTCCGCTCGAGGCGAAGTTTTCTGTGCAGTACGCCGTGTCTCGTGCGCTTGTGTCTGGAGCGGTACGTCTGGGTGATTTTGAGGGCGAGGCACATTTCGATAAAAAAGTGCGCGAGATTATGGCTAAAACGACGGCCGCGCCACATCCAGATATGGCAGACGACTCGCCAGAACAGTTTGGGGCCGAGGTGAGCATCACGATGCAAGACGGTCAGGTCCTGATGCGTAAAATTAGTAATCTTGTGGGTCGTGGTATTTCTTACCCAATGACAAATGAAGAAATATGGGAAAAGTTTAACGACTGCGCAGAAACGGGTGGTATGCCACGTGCAGATATTCCTCCCCTGTTTGAGCGGCTCGAAACGCTTGAAAAAGCGCCAGATATTCGAGCGGTAGCGCGTCTGATGCTCAAGAGAGCATTGCCTGGTCAGGGTGCGCCCGCAAAGGGTGATATCGATACCGCTGGAGAAAAAGGTCACCCCAACGTGTTGCAAGAGACCTCATGGGTGCCCTAAAGCACTTTGCAGAGATGCACCTCTTAGCGATGCACCTAGTAGAGATCTCCTGAGAGGGTTAAACCCGATCGCAAGCTTCTGCTCGAGTTCCCCCCGTCAGTGTTTTATTGCTGTCGGGGAAGCAGATGGATATCTGCCGGTCCGAACGTCACCATGATGTCAGTGCCTGTTCCGAATTCAGTCTGATGTGTCACGTTCATTGGCACGCCATGCACGCTGATGGCATATTCAATATGTGGACCCATATATTGCACATGATCGATCGTTCCACGTAAGGCGTTGACGTGGCCACGTGAGGCAGTTCCATCAGGCAACTGGATATCGAGGTGCTCCGAGCGCAAGACGGCGATCCGTTCTTCCCCCTCTTGACCGGTGACGGACTCCTCAAGCGTGAGCGCCGAGCCATCAGGTGCAAACCAGTGTTGACCTTTGTATGTCACTGTGAGAAAGTTCGCAGCGCCAATAAATTCAGCAGTAAATCGTTTGTTAGGTCGCCGATAAAGTTTACGCGGTTCGCCCTCTTCGATGATATGACCACTATCCATGACGATGATCCGGTCCGACATGGAAAGCGCCTCGGCCTGATCGTGCGTCACATAAACCGCGGGGATGGCCAGCTCCTTTTGAATTCTGCTGATCTCGGCTCGCGTACGATCGCGTAGGCGTGCATCTAAATTAGAGAGGGGTTCGTCAAACAAAAGAACTTTGGGCTTTCCCACAATCGCCCGTGCAAGGGCAACGCGCTGCTGCTGGCCACCAGAGAGCTCTGAGGGCTGACGATCGCCCATGCCCGTGAGGCCAACAATATCGAGTGCCCATATGACCGCTTGTTTTGTCTCTGCTTCTGAACCACCACGCGCGACCAGGGGGAAAGCGATATTTTCAGCGACCGACATATGCGGCCAAATAGCGTAAGACTGAAAAACCATCCCAAGATTGCGTTCATGGGGTGGAGCAAAAATATCCTTTTCTGGCTGCGACACGACTTGACCGTCGATTTCAATGATGCCACCATTGGTCCGCTCTAGACCTGCGATGCAGCGCAGCGTGGTTGTCTTACCGCAGCCACTTGGGCCAAGCAAGGTCACGAACTCGCCATCTGCGACGTCGAACGAAATGCCATGAACAATCGTTGTTTTATCGAATGCCTTGATGAGATTACTAACCCGAATTCCCATAATGAATCTTTCCTAGCGATGAGGTGTTATGTTGCTTTAGGTGTCTTGTTGCGTTCGAGAAGCTTGAGCGAGGGTCGGCGTTTGGTCAGTAACATGAGCAGATACATGGAGAGGAAAACCACGATCATTCCTACCAGCGAGAGTGAGCTGGCGAGCCCCCAGTTTGCTTGTTCAAAGAAGGACCAAATAGACGTGGACAATACGCTTGTCGAGGCTGTGTAAAGTAGAACAGCTGAGGCTATTTCTCGGAAAAACGCCATAAATAAGAGAAAGTAAGCACCCTGAAGCGAAGGCATGGCAAGTGGCACCAGGATTTTCTTGATGCCCTGCAGTCGTGTCGCGCCTGAGGTCCACGCAGCCTCCTCAAGGCTCTTGTCGATCTGTACCATCCGTCCGCCAACTGTTTCGGTTGCGTAAGACAAAAAGCGTGTAATGAAAGAAATGATTAGTATGGAAAGCGTGCCGTAGATCGGCAAGGGCAGATACGCATAGGCCCACAACAAACCCAGACCGATGACGACGCCAGGTACACCAAAAGGCAGACTGGCGATGAAGTCAAGGGCGCGATATCCTGGCGGGCGGTGGCGTAGCGTGAAATAGCTCACGAACGATGCCAAACCGACACCGATCATTGCGCCAAGGCCTGAAACAATCAAGGTATTCCAAAAGGAACGAAGCGTGGAGCTTGATTCGAACAGAAAGACGTAATTGCGCAGCGTATACGCCCCTTCGAAAGGGTTAGCGCTGAAGTATTTCAGTACCGACACGTACGCGAGGATAATCACAGGCAGAATCAAGGCAAAGAGGATATAGCCCCAGCATAAGGTATTGGCAGCCCACTTCCATTTGCCCAGAGAGATGAGCGTGAGTCGACCCGCTTTTCCGGTGGTGACTGTGAGTCGGCTACCGCGTGCGATGCGTCGTTGCAGCCAGATGGCAAAGCCAGTCAACGCACTCAGCGTCAGGCCGATGGCCGCGGCCAGACCATAGTCGGGTGGTGGAAAGCTGACCAGCAAGTACAGCTGGGTGGCCAACACGGTAATGCGGCCAGGGATACCCATCAAGGCCGGAATTGCAAACTGCTCGATGGAGAGAATAAAGGTCAAGACAAGGCTTGAGGTGATGGAGAAACTCAACAGAGGAAGAGTGATTCTTCGCAAAACATTAAAAGGCGTGGCACCAGCGGCTCTTGCCGCCTCTTCAAAGGTAGCGTCGATTCCTAAAATCGGTCCGCGCATCATCAAATAGACAAAAGGAATCTGATGAAGGACGGTCACGAAAATCATGCCAGATTTTGTATAGGCGTCAACCTTTAGACTGACAATCCCGATGCTTTCGAGGACCCCGTTAATCAGGCCTCCTGGCGAACCAATAATGATCCACGCCATTGCAAGAATAAAAGAGGGAAGAAAAAAACTAAGGCTCACTAATGCTGTAACGATCGTGCCCCCCCGAAAGTCTGTGCGATGCACGACAATGGCAATCGCCGTACCAATGATTGAAGCGATGATTGCTGACGCGAGGCCGATAAATAATGTAGTGTAAAAAGTTCCGATGACACCGCTAGAAAAAAGAGCGATCCAATTATCAAGCGTCCAGTGTCCTGCAAGCCCTGGAGCCGCGTTGCGCAAACTGCCATAAATTAATGCGCCCAAAGGAATGGCGACAAGTAACGCGACAACCATAAAGGTGATCAGGTAAATGGCACCAAGTATTCGTCCACCGTCAAAGATACTGGCATTGCGAAATATCGGAACCACAGGCGTGCGTGCCATCGGCTCCGACACACTATTCATATTATTCATTTCAACCATCCGAGCAGGGTGACGTCAGCCCTGCAAGCCGCGGTGCGGACTTGCAGAACCTGTACAAGCAGCGTTTATTGAATACCGAAGGTGGTGCGCCAGTGATCAACGATTTCTTTTTGCTTTGCTGCTGGCAAGAGCTCAAGGCCATCGATGGTGTTTGGCAAGGAGGCGGTGGCGGGGAGGTGAGACATCGGAGGCGCTCCGTTGCGAGTCACAGGTAAACCCGCAAAGTCTTGGAGATAGCGTTGACCTTTATCACTCATCAGCCAATTTGCGAGAACTTTACCTGCATTGATGTTCGGTGCTTTTTCGGCAACAAACATGTATCCCAGCGAGAGTGTTGTGCCTGACTTTGGATAAACGATACCAATGGGCGCACCATCCGCAAGCGCGACGTTGACGGGTAAGTCGGTGATTTCGGCTACGTGCACATCGCCTCGGATGACTGCCTGGAGAATGCCACCAGAGCCTTCGAAGAAGCGCACATTATTTGCTTTAAGCTTTGCAGCGGTATCTCCGAGGCCGATCTTTTCCCAATACGCAACGATGCCTTGAATTGAAACGGAACGCCAAGGTGGATTCATTCCAATCTTGTCCTTCCATTTGGGATCAAATAAGTCTACCCATTCTTTTGGGGCGTCTGCCGGTTTGACACGCTGCTTATTCCAAATAATTGCCTCGCGCGCAGTTTGGACGTTGAACAACATATCCTTGCCTTCGTAATTGACCGCGGGAGGAAAGAATTTGAGTTCGGGAGGCGCCCATTTAGCCATCCAGCCAGCTTTCATTCCATCAAAAATACGTTGATCAGGAAAAGTGATCAACACATCAGCGATATTTCTTCCAGAGGAAAACTCCGTGCTGAAACGCTGAATCAGTGGGGCGCTGCCTAAACGGGTCATCTCTATTTTGATCGCGGGATGAGCTTTACGAAATTCGTTTGCCAAGCGCTCTGCACCGGCGGGATTCAGGTTGTGATATAGCATCACCTTGCCCTCTTTGCGCGCGGCGGCTTCAATGGCGGGCCAGTCGTTCGACTGCGCCATGGAAGTGACGGGTAAGAGTAATAGTGCGCCACAGAGACTTAACGCCAATCTTCTAAACCGTGACTTAAGAGTTTGGTTACCTGAGCTCTTTTCAGGATCGGGGCAATAGTGGCTTGTCATTTCGTTGTCTCCAGAAGTCAATTAGCCTGGTTAAGCTGCGTACCAGTTTTAGTTGTTATATGATTTTGTAAAGCATAGCGTAATACGTTGCTGAGACGCATAGGATTTTTATAAACCCTTCTCTTTACAAACAGGAGCATCTTTGCGAATACGGAGACGGTTGTCAAGGAATACCCGTCATAATCGTAAGTTCTTTACGTCTAGCGGACCATATTTTTGTTTCGCTGAGTTTTTTACTTAAGGCAGATGGTTTTTTTCGTTATTACCCTTGGCTAGGCAGCGCAATAGCGTTGAAATTTGAATGTGTTCGGCGGGTTGTGCCAGCATATCCCAAAAAGCTTGGTTATCTTCGGAAGACAACTGTGCGTCCAATAAGCCGCGTGATTTATCCTCGATGTCTTTGGGCAAAATAGGCCGTGACCAGCTGCCCAGTGGCGCAGCGCAGCGCTGAAAGACTTGAGAGCCGTCCTTGAGTGTGACGGTCACATCTACATACATTGAGTCAAAACGACCAGAAATTTCGGAAGTCTGTGTCAGATGGGTATTGACTAACAGACTCACGACATCCGCCGAGAATCTCCTTGCGTCCGTAAAGGAAGCAAGGTTGACTTTGTGATCTAAGAGCGCGACGACTGCGCAGTATTGCAGTGAGAACTTTCCATCAAGGCCTGAATTCGGAGTTGAACGATCAATATACGGCATGACAGGCGTGACAATTTCGACCGTTTTAATTGTTGAGGGATCGGCGATACGGCTGCGACAGTCAAGCGCTGCGGTGATGACGAAATGCGTTGCGTACTGCGAGGGAAATAGTTTCCAGGCGGGACCAGGGTTGAGCGCCCGACCGATTAAAAGCGGCGCATGTAAATGGCTGGCATCAAAGCGCTCGCCGAAATACGCTTGTCCATATCCTCGCGGTCCGGCAAGGGGGTCTAAATCAGCCGTAAAGCCTTTTTCAGCCAGTAGCGCTGCCTCAAGACCACTGCGACTGGCATCACCACAATGCAACGCTTTAGTCATTGAGCCAACATTGGCGAGAATCCCGCTGGCGCGTGAAGACGCAATCCCTACGGCAGCAACCAACTGATTCTCATCCAGCCCTAAAAAATCACCACAGGCGATGGCGGAGGCGAGTGGGCCAACCACCCCGGGCGGATGCAGGCTAAGCTCTCGAGGTTCAATTTGTCCGGAGGACAAGCGCAAGCGTCCTTGTGCTTCGATGCCTTTAAGCAGCGAGCGCATTAAACGCGCGCCTTGAGGCCCAGCGCCTTGTGACTCACGAAACTCGGCCAGTGCGAGCAAACCTGGCAGGACGCAGGAGAGCGCGTGATTAGGTGGGTTCCACATCGGCTCGTAGTCGAGTACATGCATCGACATGCCATTGATCTGCGCAGCTTGGGAAAGAGAGGTCGTGAAGCCCTGACCAATGACGGTCGCCATCGAACTGTTGCCCTGCTCCCGCGCAAGCTCACCGGCAAAACGCGGGCCCGGCTCGTGTGCGCCGGCAAATGTTACCGACAGACCATCCATCAGAAATAGACGAGCAGCCCCAAGAAGCTCGGGACTGTCTGGTTTCCAGTCGTGGATCAGAGAAACAAATTTGCGGGTCATGTTGGCATTAGGCGTGCTGTCTAAAAAACTCGAAGTCCTCACAGTCTTGGCTCGTGCAAGTGGAAGTCTGTGAGCTGTTGATAAGCATGCGCGACATTTAATAGATTGGCTTCGGAGAAGGGAAAACCTACGAGTTGAAAGGACAATGGCAGACCCAGTGGATCAAAGCCACAGGGAATACTGAGGGAAGGCAGCCCGAAGAGATTGATCGGCCGGGTGAGTGTGGTGAGCCTGCCAATCAGTGCGCGTACCTTATCCCCGCTGCCATCAATGTCAGTCTCGGCAATTGACGGCACTCGACCACACATGACAGGCATTTGCAGCACATCAATATTGGCCATCGTCGTGAATAAAAATTGTTCGGTGAGTTGTTTGCGTAAACGCATCGCATCAAGATAATACGTGGCAGGAATAGTGAGGCCAGCCTCGATACGGCTACGGACTTGTGGTGAATAGTCCTGAGGTCTATTCTTGAGCCATTCTCGATGCATGGTTGCCGCTTCACACTTGACGATTGTTTCGGCAACAAAGAAAACAGCTCTCATATCGGGCATTTGGACGGGTACGATCACTGCACCCAGTTCACACAAAACAGCGAGGCTCGTTTCTAAGCCCGTGACGACCTCAGACTCGATTGGATAAACAAGAGAGTCGAGGGAGGGCACACCAACTCGCAAACCTTTGATGGATTGACCTAGGGTGGCGAGATAATCAGGCACGTGATGAGCGCTTGCCGTCGAGTCATTTTGATCCGCACCGGCAATCGCATTCATCATGACCGCGCAGTCCGAGGCTGTTCGTGCCAGGACGCCTACGTGATCGAGACTCCAGGAGCGCGGCATGGCTCCGTAGCGACTCACACGGCCGTAGGTGGGCTTGAGGCCCAGAATGCCATTGGCGGCAGCAGGCAGTCTCACAGAGCCGCCTGTGTCTGAGCCTAGCGCGCCGTAGACGAGCCGAGCTGAAACGGCAACACCTGAACCGCTAGAAGAGCCGCCGGAGATGTGATCACGATTGTAGGCATTACGACAATGCCCGTAGTGAATGTTGTGGCCTGTAGGACCCGCTGCGAATTCGGACATGCCGAGGCGACCGACTTGAATAGCACCTTCCTGATCCAGGCGACTGAGTACGGTTGCCGTTGTTGAGGCGACCCAGTCACGGCGAATTTCAGTGCCTCCAGTGGCGCCCACGCCTGGTCGATAAAACATGTCTTTGTGGGCCAGAGGTACGCCATACATGGACCCTTGGGCCTTGCCACCTGCTGCGAGATGGCGGTCGCAGGCGCGAGCGTGTTCAAGCGCGGCATTGCCGTTGATTTCTACGAAACAATTTCGAGACGGCTGCCATAGCGCAATACGGTCAAGGCAAGCTTGAACGGCTGATTCAGAGGTGACTTCACGCTTGGCGATAGCAGAGGCCAGGGTAGTGAGACTGAGATTGAGAATGTCCTGACTCATTTTGCGGCCTTTTCCAACAAAGTAATAAAGCCAGAAGGTTCGTCATCGAAGGACAGTGCCACACTAGCGCGACGGATTTCTTCACGCAGTTGACCGACCTCAGCCGCGAGCTCTTCTGCTCTTTTTAAGGTGAAGTCAAAGTCTTGCGTGTGTTTTGCAAATTTTTGTACGAGCTCGCCATCATCCATGTTGTTCTCCATTGTGTGACTTTTCCGTTATCTGTTTTGAAACTGTTTATTCAAGCCCTTTACGACCAATAAAAAGCTTGCGAAGTATTGAGTCTTTTATCTGAGGCACCATCACCAAAATAACAAGAATCCAGATGACTGCCGCGATGGGGCTGGAAATGTAGACGAGTAGATCGCCTCGGCTCATAAACAGGGCTTCTCTCATGTGCTTTTCAATTAAAGGACCAAGCACCAATCCGACAACGAGTGGCGCGAGCTGAAAATCAAGCTTTCTAAATACATAGCCGATCAGACCAATAAACAGCAGCACATAGACATCAAGCATACTGTTGCGAACGCTATATGAACCAATCACTGCGACAAGCAAGATCATTGTGAGCAGGATGTGGGAGGGAATCCGCAGAAGGCTTACCCAAACGCTAATCATCGGAATATTTAAAGCCAGTAGCATCACATTACCAATTAGCATGGACGCGATTACACCCCAGAAAATTTCAGGATGATCTGTCATGAGCAGAGGCCCGGGTTGTACGCCATACACCATCATGGCGGCCATCATGAGTGCAGTGATCGCACCGAAGGGCATACCAAGCGACAGAAGCGGCACCATCGAAGAAGTCGCTGCGGCATTATTCGCAGTTTCCGGCCCAGCAACACCCTCAATTGCGCCTTCGCCAATTTCATCACGATATTTTGAAACTCCCTTTTCAAGTCGATAGGAAGCAAAACTCGATAGGGTCGCTGAAGGGCCAGGCAATAAGCCAAAAATAAAACCGACGATCGTGCCGCGACCAAAGGGTGCCCAAGAGCGCCGAAGCTCCTCCCTGGTGGGTAACATGTCACGCAAACCAACGGCCACTGGTAAGGGCTGACTTTTAATACGCTCCACTAAAAACATAATCTCAGTGATGCCGTACAAACCAACGACGAGAGGGACAAGATCGACCCCTTGACTGAGGTCGTTAAAACCGAAGGTGAAGCGGTTCATTGCCGTGACGGCTTCTTCACCAACTGTGCTTAATACCATGCCCAAGCCCATTGGTAAAATACCTGCGGCAAACGATCCGCCAGAGATTCTGGAGAGAAGGAGTAAGCCACCCGCTGTGAGAGCAAAAAATTCAGCCGGTCCAAACATGATGCCAAGCTGTGCGAGAGCAGGAGAGAACAGCATGACACCGATGACGGAGACAGTGCCGCCGATAAAAGAGCCAATCGCGACGATCGACAGAACCCCACCCGCTCGGCCCCGTTGGGTGAGCTTGTAGCCATCGATACAGGTGACGACAGAGGAAGACTCGCCCGGCATGTTGACAAGAATGGCCGTTGTAGAACCACCATATTGAGCGCCGTAATAAATGCCTGCCATCATAATCAGTCCCGCAGTGGGCGGGAACGTGAAGGTAATCGGTAGCAAGATGGCGACGCCTGCGACAGGACCGAGTCCTGGCAGGACGCCCAAAGCCGTACCTGCGAGTGCACCAAAGAGTGCTGCAAGCAGGTTTTGAAAAGTGAAGACAACGCCAAGGCCATGCAGTAAGCCGGAGATCGGATCCATCGGTGCGGTCCTCTTTTAAAATGCGAAGATGCCAACTGGCATAGGTAACATTAAAAAGCGCACAAACAGAAGATATGCAGCACCTGCCATGAGTAACGCGTATAGAGCGACCCGCCAAATACTGAGGCTCGACAGTGCTCTAATCAGTACAAAGCAAAAAAGAGTGCTGCTCACGAGCTGCCCGAGTATTGGAAGAAAAATTAAGTAGGCGAACATGCCACCCAGCACCACTAAGAGCCGCTTCAAATCGCTTCCAGTAGGCAGTTCCACGCTCTCGCTTTTACGGATTTTGAAGCCTTCCCACAATGCCGACACACTGCCCAGTAGTAAAAAAAAACCAGAGATCACAGGAAATACGCCAGCACCGGGCTGACGTATTCTTCCCATTGGCATTTGGAAGGAAAGGGCGAGGTAAAAGGCGGATAGACAAATGCCGATCGCGCCTACTACGATATAACCCTTGCTACGACTCCATTGCGTTGATTGCATGGCGTGGCCTTTGGTCATCGATTATTTTTTATCCATCCAGCTAAGCAGCTCGGTGAACATTTTTGCTAAATCGGTCAGGTATTGACTCGTGCCAGCAGAGTCTTTTGTGTCGATGACGAAGCCACTTCTGTTGGCGAACTCGATAAACTCTGGTGACTTAACAGCCTTAAGTGATGCGTCAACAAGCTTGGCTTGGACATCCTTTGGTAAGCCCTTCGGAGCAATAATACTGTAGCTTGCAGGCAATGTTGCATCGTAACCTGCATCGAAAGTCGATGTGGCTTCAGGTGCCAAGATATACTTTCCTTTTGTAAATACCGCCAGCACACGCAGCTTGCCGGCGCGAACTTGAGCCGCAGTATTCGGGCCGTAGCCCATCGCGCCTTCAATGCGACCACCTAACAAGGCTACGAGCGCTTCGCCTCCACCGCCAGTGAAAGGAATGGTGTCGAGTTTGATATTTGCTGCTCGGTTGAGTTGTTGTGCAGCCAGATCGGCGATGGACCGCACACCTGAGACGCCGATCCTGAGTTTATCTGGATTTTTCTTGGCATCCGCGAGAAAATCTTCAAACGTTTTCCAGGGGGCGTCGGCTCTGACCACCAACATGGCAGGCACGAAAGCAAGATTCATAATGGTGGTGTAGTCTTGTGTCGACTTATAGGCGAGGCCTTTGTTGACAATTGGCTGATAGGCAAGCGCGGCACTATCGCCGAGTCCGATGGTGTAGCCATCGGGCGCTGCGCGAACGATCGCATTGGTGCCGATCGTCGCAGAGCCACCAGCCCGATTGATGATGTTCACTGTTCCAGGAAGCACCTTGGCCAGTTCTGCGGCAAACGCCCGGGACAATGGATCGGCTGAACCACCTGGATTAAAGGGAACAATAAATGAAATATCTTTATTGGGATATGTTTGAGCGTTTACTGAAAATGCCACTACCAGCAAAGCTGTCGCGACAGAAACACCCCGGAGTATCGTGTTCAAAATTTGATTCATGTCAGCACCTTCAAGTTTGTGTAAGCGTTGAGCTGTTAGCGAAATACTAAATAGAAGAAAGGACTCGTCACATCAAAATCAGAAGCTTTAATCTAACTGCGGATGCATGCGATGCCAATTGGTCGCGCTTTCAAAAGCGGCTCCTGCGCGCAATACAGTACGTTCGTCAAAATAGCGACCCACCAACTGCATGGAAAGCGGAAGCCCAGACTTGCTGAGCCCACTCATGAGCGCAAGTGCGGGGTGTCCAGTCAGATTAAAAATAGTGCGAGCATGACGAGAATAGGTTCTCAAAAGCTCTGGCGCATCATCTATGCGGCAGGCCGGCTCCATCGAGTTGGCGCAAAGTAAAACATCGTAGTCGCGCAACATATCATCGACGTCTCGTATGAACTGGCTCCGACGCTGCATTGCATGCACATAATCGGCAGCTGAAAAAAACGCACCAGCAAGAAGCTTGCGACGAGAGGTTTGCGCATAACTTTCAGCGCGGGAAGAGAGCCACTTGGCATGCACGCCCCAGCCTTCGGACATTTGAATGACTTTTTGAACGGCCGCCATCTCGTTAAACTGGGGAAACTCTACCTCTCGGACTGTTGCGCCTAATTCTTTAAAGGTGTTTGCGGCTGCATTCAAGGCCATGATGACTTCAGGGTCAGCGATCATGTCGCGCTCGTGAATGTTTCTGATAAATCCAATGCGCAGTCCAGTGACGCCTCGCTTAAGGTCGACCGCAAAGGATTCTTGAGGATTTGACTGCGGAGTGACCAGCGTATCGAGCAACAACGCTGCGTCTTCTACGGAGCGGCACATCGGACCCACGTGATCTAAAGAGAACGAGAGTGGGAATACCCCCTGACGAGAAACCAACTCGTAGGTCGCTTTCAGGCCAACGATACCGCATGCTGCCGCTGGATTCCGTATCGAACCGCCCGTGTCGGTTCCTAAAGCCAAAGGCAAGAAACCTGCAGCGACAGCCGTGCCAGAGCCGGAGGATGAGCCGCCAGGGTGATGATTGAGATTCCAGGGGTTGCGGGCGGGGGGGAAAGGCAGATCAAAGGAGGGGCCTCCTATGGCGAATTCGTGTAGAGCTAATTTCCCAAAAATGATTGCACCGGCCGCCCTCAGGTTGCGGATCACTGCAGCATCTGTTTTAGCGACATGATCAAGCATTAGTGCAGAATGACAGGTCGTCACCTCCCCTGCTACGTCAATAATATCTTTGATTCCAATCGGCACGCCGTGTAAAGGGCTCTTTTGTTTGCCGGCACGGATATCTTTTTCTGCCTGTTGTGCCGCATCGATTGCGCCTGTGCGATCAATACTAATAAACGCATTGCAATCTGGGTCTAGCTTATCAATCCTAGCGAAGAGATGTTTGATGAGCTCTGTCGGTGAAAAGAGCCCCTCTCTGTAGCCATTTGCAATTTGTGCCGCAGTTAGCCAGTGCATGGCGTTCCCCTCACGCGCATTGGAGGCCAAGGTTCTTGCGTATTGTCTGCAGGCGCAGGCAATGTTGCTCGTATGCGATTGGCTGCATGAACGGCAGCTAAAACATCTTCGGGAAATTGATCAGCGGTCTTTAGCAGTCCCGCAGCATGCAGGATGGGTTCAATCTTTGACAAATCATCAGTTGAGCGCATATAAAAATTTCCCAGCAGGTGTAGAGCTTTGTATACTGAGGGATACAAATATAAATGTCAACCTTGAGTTGAACAGAAAAGATGAGCGATTCATCTGACTAAATAGGAGGCGAAAGAGATGAAAGAGGTCCGCGTTTTATCCGCTACCGGGATGCTTGGCTCCGGCTTTAAGGAGGACACTATTCGGCGAGCCATGGCGCTCAATCCCCACTTCATTGGTGCGGACTCGGGGTCAACAGACCCAGGTCCGCATTACTTAGGATCTGGGGATAGTATGTTCTCGAGCGCAGCATATAAGCGCGATCTCAGACTGATGCTGCTAGCTGGTCGTAGCGCAGGTATACCGGTGATTGTGGGATCGGCGTGCACCTCGGGATCCGATATCCATCTTGAGCGGTTGCTAGGGATTACCCGCGAGATTGCGCGGGAGGAAAAACTGTCTTTCCGCTTAGGTGCGATACACAGTGAACAAAGTAAAGATTACTTAAAACAAAAATTACGTGACGGAAAAATCAGGCCGTTAGAAAATGCGCCCCATTTAGATGAGGAGGTGATTAACCGTAGCACACATATTGTTGGAATGGCCGGCGCGGAGCCATTTATTGAGGCGCTCGACAACGGTTGTGATGTCATTATCGCGGGACGATCAAGCGACACGTCGATTTTTGCTGCAGTCCCAGTCATGCATGGCATCAATCCCGCCTCAGCCTGGCACGCGGCCAAAATTATGGAGTGTGGTGCGGCCTGCATGGTTCAGAGAAAATATCCTGACTGCAACTTTGCCATTGTGCGCGATGATCATTTTATTATTGAAGCGCCGAACCCTGATTTTTACTGTGATCCTGAAAGCGTCGCTTCGCATAATTTATACGAGAACGCATCGCCTTATGCGTTGATCGAACCTTCGGGCGTTCTTGATACACGTCAAGCACGTTATGAGGCCATCTCGGATCGCGCAGTCCGTGTGTCGGGCAGCACCTTTCGAAAGTCAGATCAGTACACCATTAAGCTAGAGGGCGCCGAGCTTGCTGGGTATCAGTCGATCATTATTGGAACGGTCCGAGACCCCCTGATCCTCAGACAACTAGACCCATGGCTTGAGCAGTTGCTCATCACTGCAAAACAGCGCATCGAAGGCATCTATGGCGCAGGCATTGAAAAAAAATACAGGTTGGATCTGCGCGTCATCGGAAAGAATGCAACGATGGGGAGCATGGAGCCGGTGCATACGATTGGGCACGAAGTGGGCTTGCTATTTCAAGTGACGGCAGAGACTCAGGAATTAGCGACTTCGTTGATGAAATCCGTCAGTCATATCGCTGTGCACTTTCCGATTCCGGAGTGGAGTGGCTTGATTACCTCGATCGCCTATCCCTATTCACCAGCCGAAATTCAACGCGGCGCAATGTATCGCTTCAATATGAATCACGTAGTAATTCCGGAAAATCCGCTTGAAATGTTTCCAATTGAATACTCTGAGGTGAGGTTCTAAAAATGAAACTTTGGGAAATGACGCGGCTCATACGTAGTAAAAATGCAGGCCCCTTTGAGCTAACGTTTGATATTATTTTTAAAAATACAGCGGGCTACGAAAAAGTGCGCGATGCAAAAGTTATTTCTGCACGCTGGGTCGCCAACACGTATGGCGTCCAGGAGTCTTTGGTGAACGTGATTGAATACCCTGCGGCGAATGCCATTAAAGTCACCATTCCGCGGCCTGTGATTTCTGGCGACATCATGGACTCCGATGTGTATGGAGGTCAACAGCACGGCCCCTTTGTAGAGCTTGAAATTGTTTGATATCAACTGGTTGAGCATCAAACGTACGCATCAATTTGTTAAATATTCACTTTGTGAAATCTGGAAGCCAACATGACCACATCAAATTTGACAACAGGAACACCCAAGACCCATACGTCCGTCACGAATCCAGCGGAAAGTCTTGCTCACTTTGCCTATGCGGCTCAGTTTAAACATTTGCCGGCGGATGTCATCGAACGTGCGCGCCTACATATTCTGGATGGGGTAGGTTTGGCGTTGGCTTCGCATACGCAAGAGTACGCTCCGGTTGCGTTAGCAGGTATCGAAGCGATGAGTGGGCCTGGCGTCAGCACAGTGATTGGTACACGCACACAGTATTCGGCAAGAGATGCCGCTTTAGCAAATGGCTTGTTGGTTCATGGTTTGGATTATGACGATACGCACCCGATGAGTATTGTACATCCCACTGTCGCAAGCTTGCCGACGGCATTTGCGATTGGTGAGCAAGTGAATGCGAGCTGGGAAGAGGTGCTGTGTGCTTATGTGGTGGGAGTGGAGGCTGCAATTCGTTTAGGTGCCGCCGTCAAAGGCGGTTTCCACCATGTGGGTTTTCATGCAACGGGAATCGTGTCTCACTTTAGCTCCGCCCTCGTCGCGGCCAAGCTGATGGGAATGAATGCTCAGGCGATGTGGAGCGCGCAGGGCATTACCGCTAGCACCGCTTCTGGCGTTCAGGTGTTTTTGGAGGAGGGGGCTTGGACTAAACGATTTCATCCTGGCTGGGGGGCTGTGGCTGGCATTACTGCAGCGCATTTGGCAGGCAAAGGGTTTGTTGCGCCTTCTCGACCGTATGAGGGCCGTTTCGGTCTGTTTGACACGCATTTGCATGGTGCGCCTACGGACATCGAATTGATCAGTAAAGGTTTGGGTACTGACTGGCAGATGCTTGGAACCGTGATCAAACCTTACCCTATTTGCCATTTCATCCATGGCTGTGCTGATGCAGCGATAGACATGTTTGAAGAGGTCAAAGACCGTATCGAAGAGATCGAGCAGATTGTGGCGTTATTGCCGGAGCCTACGATGCATATTGTGGCAGAGCCGATCGAAGAAAAACAGAATGCTACGACGGATTACGAGGCCAAATTCAGTACGCCGTATGTTGTGGCGGTGTGTCTGCTGAGAGGCTACTTTGGTTTGCCTGAGTTAGATACGCAGACGCTTCAATCTAAACAAGTGCAGCAGCTTGCTAAAAAAGTGGTGTGTGAATCGGATCCAAAGTCAGAGTTCCCTCGGTATTTTTCAGGGGGCGTTACGGTCAAATTTAAAGATGGCAGTTCAGTGACACGCTATGTGCCAGTCAATAAGGGCGCGGGCTCTCGGGCACTGACACGGGAGGACATCTCTGAGAAATTTATGTCTAACGCAATGATGCATCTGACCAAGGATCAGGCGCTGACTGCACAGGCGTTGATCTTAGATGGCACCACACTCAAAGTGAGTCAGGTGCTTCAGGCTTTACAAAAATAAGCTCATCAGCGGGCTCCGCCCTAAGACGTCATGAGATAGGGCACATGAGGCACATGGAGCACGCAGCACGACTATTTGGACACGATCAGACGGCGGATCCGCATTTTCTGTGAAGCGTAAATATGTTCTCGTAACACCTTTTCTGCCGTTTCAGGATCATGTTTCTTGATGGCACTCACGACAGCTCCGTGCTCTTTGACTGTATCCTTGACTCGTTTTTGGTCCGTCAGCGTCGTGTTGCCCAAAAGAGTCAGCGTGTCGTGAAGGGTCTTGAGCATCTTGATCAAGTAGCGATTGTGGCTGCAGTTGTAGAGGAGTTCGTGAAATTGGCGATTACTGCGCGCGAGCTGTTGATCATTCCCCACGGAGTCGGCATATTGTTCGCACATATCCTCGAGCAGAGAGATTTCAACATCGGAGGCATGTTGCGCCGCGAGTCGTGCTGCAGTCCCCTCAAGGACTTCTCGCATGAAGTACAGCTCGGTAATCATGTTGTAGTCGAGTTCGGCCACCATGATGCCAAGTGTCGCGTCATGCACGACCAGACCTTCGGCCTCTAGGCGAGCCAGCGCTTCGCGTATAGGCGTGCGACTCAGGCCTATCATGTCGGCGAGATCTACTTCACGCAAACGATCCCCCGGCATCAGCTTTTGTGCTGCTAACGCTTGTCGGATATAACGATAGGCTCGTTCGCCGCGCGGTAAGTCTTCGCCATCGTTGGCTTGCGCGTGCGTCATTTTGGTACGGGTGGCTTTGGACTTATTCATCTGGCCATTGTATCAATGCTAGATTGAGTGACGGGTAGTTTTCTCTATAGTTTATGAAGGGGGCTCTTATGCATCTGTTTTGCGACTTGTGAGTCCGGGAGAAAAGGATGCTCAGCATTAATTACATTTTCGGGCCGGCCAGCTAAAAAAGCTTTTAGATTTGCCAGTGATTTGGTGTAGAACTCCTCCATATTTTCTTGAGTCACAAAGCCGATATGCGGGGTGGCGATCACATTTGGCAAGTAACGGAAAGGGTGCCCTTGAGGTAGAGGCTCAATAGAGAAGACATCTAGCCCAGCACCACCGATGCGTTGTTCCGTCAGCCCTTTTATTAGGGCTTCTTCGTCCACGATCTGGGCGCGCGATGTGTTGATCAAGAATGCGCCGGGCTTCATGTGTTCGATTTCTTGCGTGCCAATCAGTCCTAGGCTTCCATCTGTCAGCGGGTGGTGGATCGTGATGACATCCGAACGCGCGACAAGCATTTCTTTTGTGACGCATTGCACACCGTGTGCCGTCGCACGCTCTTGTGTGAGGTTGCGGCTCCAGGCGATGACTTTCATGCCAAAGAGTTGGCCGATGCGCGCGACAGGAATCCCCATATTTCCCAAGCCAATAATCCCGAGTGTTTTGCCCGCCAGTCCGACGCCGACGGTTGTCTGCCAGCCTCCCGCGCGAAGCGACCCTGTTTCCTGAGGAATTGCGCGAAACAAAGCCAGAATGAGCGCCCAAGTGACCTCAACCGTTGTTTGATGTTGCGCATCAGTTGTGCTCACAACAATCCCCAGCTCATCGGTCGCCTTGAGGTCGAGCGATCGGGCATTGCGCATGCCGGTCGCAAGGATGAGTTTGAGGCGCGGGAGCCGAGTTAATACAGAGCGGGGGAACTCGGTACGCTCTCGAATGCGCATGACGCAGTCAAAGCCATAGAGACGCTCGACAAGCTCATCTTCGTCATAGACGTGATCCTTAAAGGCGACGACAGAAAGTCCTGGGATCTGACTCCAGTCGACAATTTTGTGTGCGACGCCTTGGTAGTCATCCAGGATTGCGAGACGTATTTCGCGAGTCTGATCGGTCACTTTCAAGCTCCGTAATGATATAGAAATTTTCGGGTCAGGGATTACTGTGTCATCTGCAAGATAGATTTGCCGATCGATTTTCTGGATTCTAGTGCATGGTGCGCGGCACAGACATCGCTCAGATCGTAAACATATTGAGGTGAAACGCAGAGTTGTTCAGTTGCCCAAAGATCGAACAGCTTTTGAGAGCGCTCGATGAGTTCGGCGCGTGTGCCGATGTGATCGTTTAATCGCGGTCTGACAAAGTAGAGGGAGCCTGCGTTGGCGAGTCGCATAGGATCGATTAAGCCCAGCGCGCCAGAATTCGCTCCGTAATGAATAAACAGGCCCTTTCTTTTTAGAGTTTTTAGGCTCGTATCAAAAAGCGCAGGCCCCACTGAATCAAACAATACATCGACCCCTTGACCATTTGTATATTCAGCGACGGAGTTGAGTATGTTTTGAGGATCATCAAGTGAAACATAGTCCGCGCCTGCAGCTCTGGCACGAGCGCATTTTTCAGTGGAGTTCGCAGTCGCGATCATCCGAATTTTTTGAAGTTTTAGCATTTGAATCAGGTTCTGCGCGACCCCACCAGACCCAGAGTAGATGAGACAGGTATTGCCTGGTTCCAATCGACTGGTGTCATAGGCGAGGTAGTGTGCAGTTAAGCCCTGAAAATAAGCGGTCGCCGCCAGCTCAAGACCTATTGCGTCCGGTAACACAACAAGCTTGCTCGCAGGAACGACAGCAAAATCCGCATAGCTGCCGCGTGACAAGCAAAAAACAACGCGATCGCCTAATGTAAAGCCATCGACGTCCTCGCCTAGTGCCTCAACCCAACCAGAACCCTCCATCCCTAGCGTCAAGGGTAATTCTGAGGCGTAGGGTGAGTTGCCTGCATAAGCGCCCCTTCGGGTGTACACATCCATAAAGTTGACGCCAGCATAGGCAATTTTTACTAATACTTCACCGTGTCCTGGTTTTGGCATTGCAACAGAATTGAGTGATAGCTGTTCAGTACCGCCATATTGGGTAATCTGAACCGCTCGCATTTGTATCATTTCCAGCCACCGCCGCCGCTCACATACACCGTATCAGCTGTCATATATTCGCAAGCGTTTGAACACATAAACAGTGCGAGTTCTGCGATTTCTTCCGGTTGCCCAATACGGCCTAAAGGAATGTCGGCAGCAAATTTATCAGACATTTCCTTGGTTGTGTTTGAGGCGGCTTGAAAGGCGGTTTCTATGGGGCCTGGAGATATCGATAGGCATCGGATCCCCCGACTGGCGAACTCTCGTGCAACCCCAAGTGTGAGTGTATTGACGGCACCTTTGGCAGACGCGTAGTGGACGGACGTCCCAGGACCGCCGCGTTTTTGCGCCATGCTCGCCATGTTGATGATGACGCCATGCTTATTTTCCAGCATGTTCGGTAGCACTTCCTGAATCGCGTAAAACGTGCCTTTGAAATTTAAGTTAAAGGTTTTATCCAGCAACGCGTCATCAATATCAAGAAAGCTACAGCGATTGATCGCAGAGCCTGCCGAATTCAGCAGAAAGCTTATTTTTCCAAAAGCCTCGATGCCTTGTTTGACAAGTGCGCGAACTTCTAGCCTGGAGGTCACATCGGTATGAACATAGACTCCCTTGGCACCCGCTTGTTGTACTAATGCCAGTGTTTCAAGGCCAAGTTTGTCGTCGACATCGCTACAGACAACATTTGCTCCCTGCTTGGCAAAGAGCACCGCTGTAGCACGACCAATACCGCTTGCGGCACCGGTAATGAGGATTGTCTTTTTCTCAAAATAATCATCAAATCTTCTGCTCATCTGAGATCTCCAAAATTCGCATTGTTTATGGGTCGTGAGCGGCTGTTAGCACAAGTCTATTTTTGAGCGGCGTGTTGTCCAGCTAAACGGCCAAATACTAAGCCCCTCATCACGGAAGTTGCGCCGGTGTATTTACCGTAGTACAGGCCCATCGTTTCTCCCGCCGCATAAAGACCTGCGATAGGCCGTCCGTCGGTGTCCAGTACTTGCGCGTTGGTGTTGCAGCGCAAGCCTCCGAAGGTAAAGCAATTGGCCGAGCTGATCGGCCAAGCACGGTAGGGCCCTTGATCGATAGGGAGTGCCCAGTTTGATTTTGGAGGTGTGAGACCCTCTGTGGCAAGTCCATCTAACTCGAGTGGTTTGAAGGTTCCTTTTTTAGTGGCCTTGTTGTATTGAGAGACGGTCTCAACCAGTTGTGCAGAGGGGATACCCAATTTTTCGGCAAGCTCTTCGATGGTGTCCGCGGTGATGGGTTTTTGATCGCTTCGTACGGTACGCTGCCAGTTCGGAACGAGATCAAGTTTCTGGTCACAAATAACGTAGGACACACCACCTGGTAATTCATTAATGAGTCTGGCGATATTTTCGTAGATTGCATCGACCGTGTTGGATGCCTCATCTATAAAACGTTTTCCAGCTGTGGTGACCAGGATGCCATAGGGGAAGACGAACACGATGGGCTCTGGCTGACCTGAGCGGGGGTCGATTGGCTCGGCATGATATTCGGAGAAATCACCACAAGGTGCGGCACCGATTCCGAGCGCCATCTTGATGCCTTCACCCTTGTTGTAATAGCCGCCACGAGCGATCGGGCGGATGTAGCGACTTTTCGCACCGTAATAAAGCGCTTGCATCTCTTGATTGCCCTCGAAGCCGCCGCAGGCAAGCATCACCTTGCCCATAAACTTAATGCTGCGGGTTTGATTGTTGGAGGCCAGCAGACCGCAAACAGTGCCATCGTCACTTTGGATCAGTTTGACCGCCGTCGTTTCATAAAAGAATTGGACGCCGAGATTTTCGCCCGCTTTGACGAGCGCTTCGACTAACGCCCATCCCCCGCCGACAGGCATGAGGCGGGTCGTAGACTGGGTAATTAAGTAAGTTGGCATATCCGAATAGGTGATGCCAAATTTCTTTAACCAGGTGAGAGCCTTACCCGCTTCGGAGGAGAGCGTTGAAATAATCTCAGGGTCGGTGAAGCCAAGTGCTCGAACAATCGCTGAGCGATTATCGTGACTGTTCCCAGCCTCTTGCACCAAACTTGGATCGAGATGAAAGCCGCTATTGGCCATGAAGTGGTCCTCAAGATCATCGGCCACTTCGGTTTCGTTCTTCATGCGCATCAGTGCTTCGGTCCAACGCGTATTCCCACCTCGGTCCTCAATCGTCGCGCGCTCTAGCACAGCGACTTTCAAACCATTCTCTGCTGCGGATACTGCTGTGGCGAGTCCTGCGATACCACAACCTACAACGACCAGATCAAATGTGTGTTCCATGTTTTGCCTCAAGTTTTGATGGCGAAGGGATCTCTCGCCATATTCGAATAGTCAATCATGATATTTTTAGGCGCCAGGAATTCGTCCAGTGCCCATTCGCTTCGCTCGCGACCAAAACCGCTATCTTTGAAACCACCGAAAGGTGCTTGAACCGCCACGGCTCGGTAGGTATTGACCCAGACACTCCCTGCGCGGATCGCTTTGGAGACGCGCATGGCACGATTGAGATCAGACGTCCAAATTCCAGCGGCGAGTCCATATTTTGTGTCGTTGCCGATTGAAATGGCGTCTTCTTCGGTATCAAAAGGAATCACTGACAGCACAGGCCCAAAAATTTCTTCTTGTGCCAACTCCATGGAGTTTTTAACGTCGCGAAAGATTGTGGGCTGAACAAAAAGACCTTTGCCTAAGCTAGGACCTGTTGCTCGGTGACCACCCGCGACGAGTGTGGCGCCCTCTTTGACGCCATTTTCAATACAGCGCATCACACGATTAAATTGAGGCTCGTTGGCAAGCGTGCCCATTTCCGTCTGTTGACTGAGGGGATCACCCAGAACAATATTGGCTGATTTTTCAATTAAGGTTTTAACGATTTTTTCGTATATGGACTTTTGCACTAAAAGACGTGAGCCGGCAATGCAGGTCTGGCCGGTCGCGGCAAAAATCCCTGCAAAGGCACCGACCACGGCTTTATCCAAGTCGGCATCTTCGAAAATAATATTGGGTGACTTCCCGCCTAGTTCGAGCGTGACGGGGATCAATAGCCGACCACATTGGGCTGCGATTTCGCGGCCGACGTTTGGGCTCCCTGTAAAGCTGACACGATCAACGCGACCAGAGCTGGTGAGTGCCTTTCCGACGCGCATATCACCTGTGACAATATTGATCACACCTTTTGGGAAGCCGGCTTTTTCAACGAACTTTGCAAACTCAAGCGTGGTGGCTGAGGCGTGCTCTGAGGGTTTGATCACGACGCAGTTGCCTGCCGCAATCGCAGGCGCAAGCTTGTTGGATAACAAGCCCATCGGAGAATTCCAAGCCGTGATCAGCACTGCGACACCCAAGGGTTCGCGCGTCGCGTAGTCAAGAATATCTGGTTGATCTAGCGGAATCACCTTGCCCCACAACTTGTCAGCGGATCCAGCAAAAAAACGATACTGGCGCGCTGCAAAGAGCATTTGGCTGCTCGTTTCGCGGATGACCTTGCCGTTATCTGTGCTTTCGAGCACCCCCATCCTGGCTGCATCAGCTTCTAGCAATTCAGCCAGTTTGTTGAGCAGTCTGGCGCGCTCAAGCCCTGAAGTTTTAGACCATACGCCATCAAAGGCGGCTCGAGCACAATCAATGGCTTGAGCAACTTGCGCGTCGCTGGCCTGCGGAATTTCAGCCCAGACTTCTTGCGTGTAAGGATTGATCGCGGGAAAATATTCTTGGTTGCTATCCTTGACCCATTCCCCGTTAATAAATAATTCGTATTTCATACCGTTATTCCTGTTCACTAAATAGTTTTGTTTGCGCCGCGTTGGCACTATCGCAAAGGTGGCAGATCCAAGCGCACGATTTCGTTTCCGAGCGAAGAGCTCGCGACGGGATACTTTTGAAGCACAAGCGGATCATGGCCAGGAATAACGTGGTCCGGACCATCGGCCAAAGCTTCACAGGTTTCCCAGGCTTTAATCGTGTCGTGCAAGTTAAAAAATACTGGGAACGGGTTTTTTTGCTGATAGTTCAAATAAAAATGTGAAGCGTCTGATGCGAGGACAACCCATCCCCGTTGCGTTCTGACGCGCACGATTTGCATGCCCGGCGTGTGACCGCCGACCGAATGAAGTGATACGCCGTCAGTAATGTTTTCTGCGCCGCCATGGTGGTACGTCACCGCGCCCGCATATAAACGCTTGATCACGGTGCAGACGTCATCTACCAAGAAAAAGTTATTGAGTGCTTTGATCGCCATATCCGGACCCGTCGCACTTTTCATCTCCTCGAGCTGGATGTGGATGCGCGCGTTGGGTAGTTTGTCGATATTGCCGGCATGATCCCAATGCATATGGGTAATGACCACATCGTCTACATCTTCGGGCTTGATATTGAGTGCGCTTAGGGACTCGATCGGACAGCGAATGAATTGATGTCCACGATCGTTACATTTCCAGTCGCGCGATCCCGTATCGATCAAAATGACATGATCATTATTTTTAATCACCCATACAAAAAAATCCATGGGCATTTTGGATTCATGGATGTCAGGATTCTCACAAAAATTGCAATTGTGATAACGCTTGCGGTGTTGGCTCGTTGCGTATCGCAACGCATAAATTTCAAAAACCGGTTTATCTTGCGAAGTGACATCCATGATTTGACCTGGTTGCGCGATTTAGTTGATCATTAAGTTTGGTAGAAGCGTGACCATACCCGGCGCGAGGAACAGGAGGCCGAGCACAATGAGCTCAAGAATAATAAATGGCGTAACGCCTCTGAATACTTGACTCGTGGTCACAAGCCCATCCGAGGAGGACTGCACGGCATACAAGTTTAGTCCGACGGGCGGCGTGATGACAGAGAGCTCGATCAGTTTGACCATAATGATTGCAAACCAAATTGGATCAAACCCCATGCCAACAACGATAGGATGTACGATGGGAACAGTCATCACCATCATGGAAATAGAGTCCATGACACACCCAAGCACAAGGTAGATAAGCACGATCACGGTCATGATGACCCATGGTGGAATGTCGTTTGTCTTAATCACTTCCAGTAACGCATCGACTGTACCAGTCACGAGCAAGAGACGAGAAAAAGCCAAGCCACCGATCACAATAAAGAACAAGATCGCAGTCGTAGCGGCAGTTTCTTTCATTGACTCTGTGAAGTCGATGAATTTGAATTTGCGCATCGCGAGGGCAATGATGAGTGCACTCAAGGCGCCGATCGCACCGGCGGAGGCTGGGGCGACTAAGCCCGCATATATTCCACCAACGATGATGATAAAAACTAAGGCAACCGGAAACAAGGTGGATAAGCTGCGAACTTTTTCATCAAACGTGAATGATCGTGTGACTGGAGGTGCCCAGTGTTTCTTGATCCTGATCATGATGAAAATACCAACTAAATATACAACTGCAGTCAGTATCCCCGGCAAAATTCCTGCAACCAAGATTTTTCCGATGGACTCGTTGGTGAGTAGACCATAGAGCACCATCGTGATCGAGGGTGGAATCATTGCAGAAAAGGTGCCTGCTCCTACAATGCAGCCTGCAGAGGTTGCTCGGTCGTAACCAAGCTTAATCATTTCCGGTAGCGCAATCTTTGTAAAGAGAGCGGCGCCAACAATGGTCGAGCCGTTGATGGCACCGAATGCTGCCGAGGCGATCACGACCGCCATGTAGAGGCCCCCACGCACTTGTGCCAACCAGATATCAGCAGACTTAAAAAGTGATGCGGCTAGCCCTGATTTACCAAAGATGATCCCCATGGCGACAAAGGTGGGAATCGCAGCGAAATTAAATGAACTTGCTGCGGCATACGGCAGCGTCATAAAATTTGTAAGCGCAAAATCCATGCCTGCACTCAGCGTGAGTCCTACGAATGAGGACGCGATCATTGCGATTGCGACAGGTACGCCAAGGCATAAAAGAAAAAGCATACCTGCCAGGCAGGTCAATGCTAGGATAAGTTGTTCCATGATTCTCTGCGCGTTAGTGTGCGATTTGTTTGGGTGCTGCCATGGTCAAGCGACCAAACAGGAACCAGGCGAATAGTTGTGTTAATGCCTCAAACAGCGCGATGCCAAAGCCAATAGTGACTGCAATCTTGCCGATCCATACTGGGACGCTGAGATATCCGGCTGATGTTTCAAAGGTTGCGACTGAACTTTTTGCGCTTTCGTAAGACTGAACAGTCAGCATGAAAAAGACAAGAATTGTGAGCACGATTGCAATTAATAGAAAAATCTTTTTAAGTCCTGCGCCGCACTGTTGCGTGAACATATCAATTTCGATATGCGCAAGTTTCCTCTGCGCATAGGGAATGGCCAAGATAATACACATGGCAAGAAATAGTTCAGTGATTTCAACGGCACCTGTGAGGGGACGAGAGAAAAAAGCACGTCCTAGGGTGTCGATTGAGTTCACAGCAATAATTGTTGCGACAGAGGCGCCCGATACAACCATGGCCAGCATGACCATGGTTGCCGAGACCCTGTCCAACATCCTGTAAAGCTGATTGGAAGTTGGATCGGTCTGTGTCATTGGGAATCTACTTTTTTGTTGCGGCGGCGGTTGCTTTCCGGACATCTGCTACGACGCTCTTGGCGTCATCGCACATGCCTTTTTTGCACATTGCGTCTTCCCATACTTGCAGCATGTCTGGGAACATCGTTTTGAGCTTGGCCTGATCTTCAAACTTGACAATAGTGACGCCGGCTTTTTTAGCAGCCTCAATACCCTGTTGTTCGAGTTTGTCGAAATTGTTGATCTCAAATTTAGTCGCGACGATTGCGGCGTCATTCATGATCTTCTTAACATTGTCAGGAAGCTTTTCGTAGCGTGATGTGTTCATGAAACTCGAGTACGCAGCGATTGCACCAAAGTCGATATCACTCCAGAACTTTGCGACCTCTGATAGCTTGAGGAAGCCAGCATTTTCGATTGGGTTGTAGCCGCAATCAAGACTTCCTTTCTGCAGGCCCTCATAAATCTGGCCCAGTGGAATATTCACTGGAACAGCACCAAGTTTTTCCATGATGTACGGAGGCCAGTCTCCAAACGTGCGAATACGTTTACCTTTCAAGTCTGCAAGTGTTCGGATGGGCGTCGTGCATTGCAGGCGATAGGGTGGTAGGCCATGTAACAGAATTGGCGTGAGCTCGTTCTTTTTTAACTCACGCTTAACGGCATCATTATTTTTAAATAAGTATTCTTGAACTTTCATGGCCGTCGGCGCGTCATCCCACACCATAGGGAGGCTATTCGAGAGGCCGATCATGGGCCATTCTGAAGGATGATAGGTGGGTACGATACTTGCGACATTTACCGCATTCTTTTTTGCAGCGCCAAATAACTCACCGAAACCAAACAAGGAACCAGACCAAAAGAATTGAAATTTGATCTTGCCACCTGATTTTTCTTCAATTTCCTTCGCGTAAAGCAACTCTGCTTGCGCCGAACCCCAAGCGGGTGGCGCAAAGTGTGCCCAACGCCATGTTTGGCTTGGGATGTCTTGAGCAAAGGCGAGCGGGGCTGCTGCCGCGAGTACCAAAGCTGAAAGCCCTTTGGCGAGTAAGTGTGATTTCATCATTTTGTCTGCTCCAAAATAAAAGGATCGAATAATTATTTTTATGAATTCTTTTGTATACGTTTGAATCCTATACGTTTAATTGAGATTTCGCACTTAAGTGTTTACCCTTAATCAATCAAAGAAAAATGAGATCTCACACTTGCTTCGTTATGTGGCGATGCGATGAGGAAGCTTCGTTCGCTACGAACACGAGTTCGGGCTGAAAGTGCGCGTACTTAAGCCCGGTGGACGATGTGCTTGATACGTTAAAAGATGGGCCCAGGTTGGGGAAGGTCGAGTTTCAATCGAAAAAAGTTAAGCAAAACACGTGAAATCCCCTATGTCTTGAAGGCATAGATGTAAAAGGAATAGAAACACATGAAACTTTTAGCGAAATAACATGAGTCTTTCAACGTATGCAGGAAAAAGATCATGCTGGGTGCTGTGTTTTCAGGTAACAAGACGGTAGAGTTGATTGATTTTCCGGATCCATCGCCCGGACCGAACGAGGTTGTTCTTGAGATGAAGGCTTCTGGCATATGCGGAAGCGACCTTAAGAACTATCGAGGAACTTTCACGGGCAAGTTGCCGCAAGGCCCGATTATCGCTGGCCATGAGCCTTGTGGGATTGTGATGGCCAAGGGGAGTGCCGTTCAGGCGCCTGTTGCACGGCTTGGAGCACGCGTCATGGTGCATCACTACAAAGGCTGCGGCTGCTGTTCAGACTGCATGACAGGTTGGACGCATATGTGTGCCGATAAAGAAGCGAGTTATGGACTCACGGCACATGGCGGGCACGCCCGCTATCTTAAAGTGCCTGCCGATACGCTCATAGAACTCCCTGAGGATCTGTCCTTCGAGGTGGGTGCCGCTATTTCCTGTGGGAGTGGAACTGCTTGGGGAGCATTAAAGAAGATAGGCTATGCAAACTGCGCAAGAATCATGGTTGTGGGTCAAGGTCCGGTTGGTCAGGCCGTCACGCAGTTCGTTGTTGCCATGGGCGGAGAAGTGATTGCCATTGATATCAATCAAGCCCGGCTTCTTGATGCCAAAAAATTAGGTGCTGCTATCACGATTCATTCAGGCGAAGTTGACGCGTGGGAAGCGGTGAGGGCGTTAACCCATGGCAAGGGCGTGCCATATGTCGTTGAGACATCAGGCTCAGATCAAGGCGGCTTGGATGCGCTGCGCTGCGCAGGTGCTTGGGGACAGGTCGCATTTGTTGGAATGGGCGGCAAGGTTTCCTTAAATGTGACGGATCACTTGATTAGGAAACAACTACGTGTTTACGGTTCCTGGACTTTCTCAAAATCATGGCAGGAAGAATGCGCAGCATTCGTTTCAAAGCATCAGGTCGACGTTGAGAAGTTATTTTCAAATCGCTGGGAGCTCGGCCAAGTAGACGAAGCTTACCGTTTGTTTGATCAACAGGCCACAGGAAAGTCGGTCATTGTATTTCCTTGAGTGCTAAATAATCTCAATCCGATTGATCTGTCAGGAAAATGAAATGTCAGCGCAGAAGCCAATGTTATTTACACCCCTTAAGATTCGTGACGTGACGATACGTAACAGAATCGTGATTTCGCCGATGGCGATGTATTGTGCCAAAAATGGATTACTCAACGATTTTCATGCGCACCATTACGCTAAATTCGCGATGGGTGGTGCAGGTATTGTTTTCATCGAGCAAGCGTCCGTCATCCGTGACGGAAGAATTACGAATGGCTGTCTGGGGATTTGGTCTGACGAACATGCTCAGGCGATGCGGTCTTTAGTCTCCTTCATCAAGTCACAAGGTTCAACGCCTGCACTGCAGATTGCGCATGGAGGACGTAAGTCAAGTACACAGCGGGCCTGGGAGGGCAACGGACCCTTGACACAGCAGAACATCGACAATGGAGATGAAACGTGGACACCCGTTGGTCCGTCAAGTACGCCATTCGCCGAGGGTTGGTCCACGCCTCGCGCACTTGGGGTCGAGGACATTCAAGTTTTGGTCATGGCGTTTAGGGATGCGGCTAAACGTGCCGTGGATGTAGGTGTTGAGATTATCGAAATTCACATGGCGCACGGGTATCTTTTGCAAAGCTTTCTCTCTCCCCTCGCAAATAAACGTAATGACCAATATGGTGGCAGTCTGGAGAACCGGATGCGCTTTCCTTTGGAAGTGGCACGCGCTGTGCGAGATGCCATTCCGGAAGGGACTCCCCTCTTTGTCCGAATTTCAGCGGTTGATTGGATAGAAGGGGGATGGGAAATCGAGGACAGCGTTAAGCTTTCCCGTCACCTAAAGGAAATTGGTATCGATGTGATTGATTGCTCATCGGGAGGTAACCTTGTTGCTGGTGCGACGAATTCAAACCTCAAGCGTGAGCCAGGCTATCAGGCCGAATTTGCTCGTCGTATCAAAGCAGAGGTCGATATCCGAACTGAAGCAGTCGGGCTGATTAGGACCCCTGAACTGGCAGAGGAGTTATTGCAAAAGAATTTCGCAGATTTAATCGCAATCGGACGCCAGGCACTTTTTAATCCGTTCTGGCCTCATCAAGCTGCTGAACAGATGGGTGTGAATGAGGGCTTTGCAGAGTGGCCGCACCAGTACACATGGTGGCTGAGCAAGTGGAAATCTGGTTTAGCCGCTAACGGAGAGTCATTGAACAACTGGAGTGCGTGACATCTGGCAATATCATTCAGTCAAGCATGACTGCAGATGCTTTATAAATGAAGTGGCGGCAGGAGAGAGAGCAATCGTTTTAGGCGTTAACAAGTAGATGTGGGTGTTGATCGGATCTTTTAGCTCGACAGAACAAATATTTCTCCACTGCTCCGGGTCATAGGCCTGACGATTGACGATCGATACACCTCGGCCTGCATTGATGATGGCGCAAATAACGTCGCCTCGATCAACCTCAAGATACCTTTTGAACGTGATGTTATGTTCTTGAAGTTTGCGATCAATGTACTCGCCGATGGGCATATTCCGATTGGTAAATATAAACTCTTGTTCAATTAAGTCTTCGAATTTGATGGTTCTATTGTGTCGAAGGCTATTTTTTTTATGACATAAAAAAACGAAGTCACTTTTAGCAATGGCTGTGCATTCAAGTCTGTGCGAAATAATCGGCCAAACTGAAAATCCAAACTCAAAGGTTCCTGATTCGATATCTGATTCGAGGTCTTTGAGCATGGACGACTCAAACGAGATCATCACGTCTCTGTTAAAGGAAGCGATCACCTTTGGCAAAAACGAGCTACATAACGCCGGAGCTGCGCAAAACTTTAACCGGTCAATGTGTTGGACTTGCAAAGACTTGATGGCGGAGTCAAGACGATTTTTTTTCTCGAAGATGTCATCACAATATCGATTTAAAACAAACGCATTTTGTGTGGGCACGAGGTGAGAGGATTTGCGATCAAACAGCTTGAGCGCAATAGTACGTTCTAGCTGCGAAATGACACGACTGACGACAGGTTGGCTGACACATAAATGACTTGAAGCTCTATTGATAGAGCCATACAACATGACCGCTCTGAAGTATTCGAGTTGTTTCAGGCTAGCCATGGCGCATGATTAATAGGTAAATGAAGGTTAATTTTGAGTGATGGTTTGTAAATAGGGTTTGTGAATAGTTTATTCATTGAAAGGGGCATGAAAAAATTCTTTGAGTCGCTTAGCCCGGTACGTGCATCCCGCAATCCCTGGCCTGACGCGCCTCAAACTGAGTGCAGCGCTCATCATGTTTAAAGCCGCGTATCCCACCCCTGACCGTACCTGACTCACAGCTCCGGTACAAATCTCGCCAACACTCAGGCAGCTGCTCACTATCTGGTGGTGCAATCCAAAGGCGGTACAACAATCGTTTGAGAGCCGGATCATCGTGATCCGTAAACTCGGTCCGTGAATGTAAGGTGACGTGGCTATTAATAATTTGTACATCACCGGGCTCAAGCCACATTTCAAATGCAACATCGGGGCGACGCATCACCTGATCAAACTGCTCAAGTGCAGCATATTGCTCGGGCGACAGTTGAGGTGCACCTTCAATTTTTTGAGCACTCCGCACGCGGTTCCAGTTCCAGCGACCAAACCATCTGCCGTGACATTCTGAAAAAACGGGTTGCATCACATACGGACCTTCGTCTGGCGCTTGTTCGCCCTGCCGACTAAATGGAATCGGCTCGTACAACCATTTCACCTGCTCTGGGTATTCGCGCACCATGACATCATGCCCGGCCATCGAACTGCTAATGATGGTTTTCCCACCAGAGACGGCTTTATTAAAACAACTTAGAAAAATCGTATCGGAAGAGTCAGTATGGAAATCAAGATCTGCACTAGAGGAATAGCCTCTACCAGTCCCCGTGCGGTACGAAGTGCCTGCATCGCGGACCGCGGAAATATATTGCGTATCCTTACCCTGAGGCCTTGGTACACCTGAGTGCAGACCTAAGCCCCAAGTCAGGATTTCAAACTGATGCGCCGTCAGTGCATCTCTTGGTAAGCCTTTGATCAAGGCAATTCCGCGCCCCTTCTTTACTTCTTTGAGTGCATCCGCAAGAATCTCGCATGTACGACTCCACGCAAAATCAGTTCGGTGGTAGTCAAACAAGCTCTTGTTTGGATCGGCGACGGAAATAACTGTTTTGATCATTTCCTCGCGGGCCTGAGCGTCTACGTGGAAAATCCAGCTCTGATCGTTTTGCAGATCAGCAGTGCGCCAATTTGAAGGATCTTGAAGGGACAGCATTGTGAGGACCTATCTTGTTAAATTAAATGATCAATTCTAAACCAGTCATCAGTCAGGTGCTTGAATGTCATCGGAGATGATCAAGCGCAATGTGTGTGTTGAATTTACTGCGGTGCACGGAAAAAAATGTGCGTACATTGCGTACGTTTGCCGCGGCAGTCAATGCACGCTGTACCAGCGCATGATAGGCCGGCATGTCGACAACGTGGGCGATTAATACAAAGTCGGGACCGGTCGAGACGCGATAGCATTGCAAAATGGCGGGTTCGCGCGATACGGTTTCTTCGAATGTCTGTAGATTTTCAGCAGACTGAATATCAAGGGTGACCTCGATGATCGCGGTCAGTGTGCTGCCAAGCTTGGAGGGATCTAGGATAGCGACTTGCTTGGCAATAATGCCAAGCGCTGTGAGTCGACGGACGCGCCGCAAACAGGTAGGGGGGGAGGCGTGTACCCGCAATGCCAGTGCCTGATTGGTCAGGCTGGCATCTTGTTGCAATTGATTGAGGATGCGTCGATCAAGGTCGTCCAAGGTGTCTAGCGTCATGACCGAATAGATAAGTCCTAAGCAATGGATGAGTTTATGAAATTATATTTCATTAATTATATGAACACTATATTTATTTCATAAATAAAATAAAAATGAAATAATATTTCAAGCCAAGTTGGGCAAAATAGGTGATTCTCAGGAGAAAGTCTATGTGCGGCATCGTTGGCGCCGTCGCTTCACGCGACATTACCCCAATTTTGGTTGAAGGCCTCAAGCGGCTTGAGTACCGTGGCTATGACTCCTGTGGCGTTGCCGTTTATGACAACGGAGGCTTGCGACGAGCACGCAGCACCGAGCGCGTTGCTGAGTTGGCCGCCGATATCGAGCGTAACCATATCGCTGGTTTTACAGGCATTGCACACACTCGCTGGGCCACGCACGGCGCACCCGTTACACGTAACGCCCACCCACATTTCTCTGGGCTCGGAAAAGAGGAGGCGAGTATCGCCTTGGTGCACAACGGCATCATTGAAAACCATGAAGAGCTGCGCGCTGAGTTGCAAGTGGTTGGTTATGTTTTTGAAAGTCAGACGGATACAGAAGTCATCGCGCATCTTGTCCGTCATCTTTACGCGGGTGATTTGCTTGAGGCCGTGCAGCAGACGGTTCGTCGTTTGCATGGTGCCTATGCGATTGCTGTGTTTTGTCGCGATGAGCCACACCGTATCGTAGCGGCTCGGCAAGGATCGCCTCTTGTGATCGGGCGTGGAAAAGGTGAAAACTTTTTAGCTTCGGATGCCTTGGCATTAGCAGGAACGACAGATCAGATTATTTATCTCGAGGATGGTGACGTTGCAGATCTGCAATTGGGTAATGTCTGGATCATGGATCAGGATGGAAAGCCTGTCGTGAGACAGATCAATACCGTACACGTGCATACGGGTGCCGCGGAGCTCGGCCCCTATCGCCACTATATGCAAAAAGAAATATTCGAGCAGCCTCGCGCTGTAGCGGATACCTTGGAGGATGTCGAATCCATTACGCCTGAACTGTTTGGCGATCAGGCCTATAAAGCATTTAAAGATATCGATCGCGTGTTGATCCTCGCATGTGGCACGAGTTATTACGCGGGCTCTACCGCTAAATACTGGATCGAATCCGTGGCAAAAATTCCCGTCTCAGTCGAGATCGCGAGTGAGTATCGCTACAGAGATAGCGTACCCAATCCCAAGACCTTGGTTGTCACGATTTCACAGTCCGGCGAAACAGCTGACACGCTCGCGGCATTGAAGCATGCGCGTGGTCTTGGGATGGAACAGACGTTGACGATATGTAATGTCTCAACGAGCGCAATGGTCAGAGAGTGCAAGCTCGCCTACATCACGCGCGCGGGTGTCGAGATCGGAGTAGCGTCGACCAAGGCCTTTACGACACAGCTGACGGCTTTGTTTATGTTGACGCTGGCACTTGCACAAGTGCATGGGCAGTTAACTGAGGAGCAAGAAGCGCGGCATGTCAAAGCCTTGCGTCACTTACCTGTTGCGATAGGCGCAGTACTCGCGCTCGAGCCGCAAATCATGGCGTGGGCCGATCGTTTCGCGACCAAAGAAAATGCCTTGTTTTTAGGGCGCGGCATGCACTATCCGATTGCGCTAGAGGGTGCGTTAAAGCTCAAAGAGATTAGCTATATCCATGCGGAAGCCTATCCTGCCGGAGAGCTCAAGCATGGTCCCTTGGCGCTTGTCACGGATCAAATGCCTGTTGTGACCATCGCGCCAAATGATGCATTACTAGAAAAGCTCAAGTCCAATATTCAAGAGGTCCGCGCGCGAGGCGGCGAGCTGTATGTGTTTGCTGATACCGATACCAGGCTCGTGAGCAGCGAGGGCTTGTATGTCATCCGGATGCCCGAGCACTACGGCTTGTTGTCACCAATTTTGCATACGGTACCGTTGCAGTTGTTGGCGTATCACACGGCATGCGCGAGAGGAACGGATGTGGATAAGCCTCGGAATCTGGCGAAGAGTGTGACGGTGGAGTAATCCCGTTAGGGGGTAGTCGAGACGGCTTTCTAGTCCGTTTCAGCTTGGTGGTTAGGACTAAGGGGTTGATGATCGGCTCCTATTCAGCCTACCAAACAGAGCTGTCTGATCGAATCATCCGACTAAGGGACATAGAGGGACTTACCTACCGAGCCATAGCCGATTTATTGATTGAGGAGGGGTATAGGTCACCCCGAGGGTTCGATCTCGGTCCAGAGAGCGTTTTCTCAATCTATAAGAAGCGAAAAAAAAGGGATACCAGATTGAACGGTATCCCTAAGGTGGAAATTGAAGATATAGAAGTCATAAGGTTCCAAAAAACGGTCTAGGAACAAAGATACTCACGAATTTCAACCGAGTACGATCACTACCCTTACAAGGCTGAAGGTATGACAACAACCGTTTGTTTTGAGTTAGGGTTCAGGGAAATAATGAACGACTGTTGATTGGACTTCTTGATTAGATCTAGGAGTTTGTCTTTGGTGATAGACATTCCCGATTTCTGTGCTTCCTTGACCAGTTGATTTGACATCTTTATCTTCCTTTTTCTTTTTGGGTTTCTTGGCTTCTTCAACAAGCCATTCTTTGAAACTAAGCATTTCTTTCTCCTTAAAACAGTTCAGATCGAGCCTTCTTGAAATTTTCAGAGTTGTTCCAATGTTCGTTAAGAAAACGCTTAAGACAGTAGCGGATTACTTCAGAACGGTTAAGCCTAATCTGAACGTTCAAAGAGATTTGAATAATGCTTAATTTCGGCTGAGATCCGAGGGATGGCTGGATCATCACATCGCCAAACACATCAATGTTTTTCTGGGCTCTTATATAAACACGTAACGTTAGCCTTGAGTTGTTACGGGGAGTTGGGTACGATGGATTAGTATATTAAAAAACTAATGTGAATATGTTGGGGGTGCGGCGTCAACAACTGGCATCAGAATCAAACCCATCTAGAATCTCAATACCTTCTGCAGCCATTGCATCAAAAGTTTCCTGCGCAACTCCAAAACCATTGAGTGCACTATAAACGCCACCATACACGTACGCCTGCAATAGAACCTCACCTATTTGCCGTTTGGTAAGCCCTATTTCAACCGCGCTGCGCACATGTCTTGATACTGCGCCTGACTGACCAAGTACTGAGGCAATGCCCAGAGACAAGATGCTTCGCAACGGCTGGCCGAGTAACTCACGACCCCAGATCTGAGCGAAACAATATTCATGGGTGACATCGAAGAACATTCTGATGAACGGATCTTCTCGGGTCCGCTCTTCAGTTCGATTGACCATTTCTGTTCCGAGGACATTGCGGCGGATTTGTAAGCCCATCTCTCTAAGCGCGTTAGAATTCCTGATCTCTGGAATTTCAGTTGATCTATCAACGGTGGAGCCTGGAACATAATCAGGACATTCGATCGCAAATACAGTTATAGCTGCATCCATAGCATCTAGCGATGCTGGAAGACCTGCGTAGCATTGAGTATGAAATAAAATTTCTTCAATTTCTGCAGGCGTCCATCCAAGATTTAATGCAACTCTTACATAGCTTTTGACGCTATTTTGACTGCCTTTGGCGGCCACCATTGCCAGCGCTAATGCAGAACGAGTGCGTTGGGTCAGGCCCGGACGCTTCCAGATCAATCCCCAACAGAATTCGCTTTCACCAGCACGGCAAAGGTCTGTTTGTTCTGACGGGGTGCTTTGTCCTATTAATGTATCTTTTAGCTTGTTGCCGATATTTCGGCGTTCAAGCAATAACGCACGCGCCTCTTGGTCTCTCATGAGATTCATGTCACACCTATCCTTAATCTGCAGATAAATTCAAACGTTTAATCTCTGGCAACCAGCGTTCACGTTCTGATTGAATGAAGCGAGCAAAATCATCTGGGGAACCAGTAAGCGCCTCACTGCCATTTTGCAACAAGCGTTGTTTAAAATCATCAGATGTAATGACTTGGTTGACTGCAGCATTCATGTTTTGCACGACACTTTCAGGTGTGTTGACAGGTGCCATCAGACCGAACCACGAGCTTGCTTGCAGCGGGTACCCTTGCTCGGATAAAGTGGGGATATTACTGAGGCTTGCGTTTCGTTTATCGCTTGCAATCCCAAGTGCCTTGAGTTGACCGGACTGAATATTGGGTATTGCAGTTGAGAGCGTGTCAAACACCAGAACAATATCACCTGCGATCAGCCCTGCGATTGCTGGAGCAATTCCCTTATAAGGAACGTGTAGTACTTCGATCCCCAACTGACTGGATAGATATGCGCCGGCAAGGTGAGGGATAGTTCCGCTTCCAGGCGAACCCATTGGAAGGCTTTGCTTGCTTTGCTTGGCAGCTTCAATGAGTCCTTTGATATCGTTTGCAGATACCTTTGGATTTGTTACCAGCACGAGTGGTGATCGGGTCATGCCCGCGACAGGGATGAAATCTTTTTCAGGATTGTATGAAAGTTTTTTGTACAAGCCTATATTGATCACCAAAGAAGCTGGTGAGCCCACCATGTATACACTACCATCGGTGGGTGCACGAGCCACGTATTGTGCGGCGACGATACCTGCGGCACCCGGCTTATTGTCGACGACATATCTCTTGCCGGTTACCTTTGTGAGCCCTTCAGCTAGTACTCGTGTTACTTGATCGGTCGGACCCCCCGCCGAAAACGGAACGACTAGAGTGATCTGTTCTTGCGCTTGCGCTGCCCCCATTAAAAATCCGATTGCAGTTAGAGTTTTTATTAATATTCTAATCATTTTTACCTCCAAATTAAAAACACCAAGAGACATGCACTCCCCTCGATATATGCAAACAAATAATTTGCACCTATCTATGGGTTTCACTTTCTACAGCATTAAGGAGACCTGACAGAGTTCAGCTAAACTGAAATTGACAGACACTTTCCTCACAAAAAATCCAGCACAATATGCAGTTTGAGAACGGCGAGTTCAAAAATGAAGTGCAACATTAACGTTGAGGTAATGTGTTGAGATGAAAACCAATTGCAAACATCTTAAAGATTCACTATAACGATACAAACTCAAAAGGGTATCGAGAAACTGTGCATTATTATCATTTATGTATTTTATACAGGATGTCTCATAAATAACAGTAACACCTGCGGGAGTTCACCACTAGACTCACTAATAATAGGTGGCCAACACCGTACTTGGCAGTCCAACTTTACGCAACACAAAAGGCTCAAATGGTTGATGTCATTTATTTGCTTGTAGTGATCTTGATCATTGCATTAGTGATTTTAGGCGCTCGCAACTTACCAGTGAGGACATACAGTTTATTGATGTTGTTTTGTATGCTGTTGTCTGTGGCGACAGTGATTCTATATAACGAACTATATTTAGAATCATCATCAAAGACGCCCCTTCATTCGGCATTGTTGAGTGTGGGGCAGTACGGAGCGTTGACGCTTTCAGCTAAGGTTTGGTTTTCAATCAATTACGATCGTTTCACCGCACTCACCAAGATCGTTGTTAACTGTGTAGTGTATGGTGCATTTCTGGTCTTGGTGCTGACGAGTTATTGGATACAGCAGCAAACTCCGCTTTTAATGGTGTTGCTATACCCTTTGGGGAGTATTTCGTTAGCTTTGTTAGCCGAATCCATCGAAGAGAAATTGCGCCATCGCACAGAGTAATTAAATAACGAATTTTTAGCGGCAAAGCCATTGCGTATATCTGCGCAGATCAATGCAAACCTCCATGAATACTTTAAAATCGATTTGACTAACGCTGTTGTTAAAAATTAACGATGTAATTACCTTTGGGATGCTTCATGAGTGTGACAGTTGCATACTGTTTTGACAGAGGCTATGCGGGCTATGCGGCGATATCTACATATTCACTTTTTGCGAATGGAAATAAAAATACTCAAGTGTATTGGGTCGTACCTGAAGAAGACCAAGATGCTGCTACAAAGGCTAGATATTATTTTCCCGACAACCTTAAAACTAATATAACAATCATTCCAGCAGAAATTAGTAAATTTGTTCACTGGAAAGAGTCATATCACTTTACGCGTGGTATGTATCTGCGATTGATGCTACCTCTACTGCTGACTGAAGATAAAGTCATCTATATAGACGCAGATACAATCGTACAAAATAACCTCACTGAGCTCTATCAAATTGAGCTTGGTGAGTGTCTAATTGGTGGTGTACTTGATCCCGCAGGCAAAGAGGAAAGCCGTATTCCAAGAAATGCTGGAGATCCATATATCAACTCTGGTGTGATGTTGATGGATCTCAAAAAGCTGCGACTAGATGATTCTTTTCAAAAGTCCGTCCATATTTATGAGCGATTTCATAACGAAGCTACTTGGCCAGACCAATGCGTAATCAATAAATATGCAGAGGGTAAAAAATTCATCATTAATGAAAAATGGAATAGGCAGATTTTTGCTAATAGTTTGACCGATAGTCAATTTCAGAAAATTTCAAATAAAAATAACTCTTCAATTTTGCACTTTATTGGACCGATCAAACCATGGCAGAAGTGGTGCAATCCCTGTATAGCAAACTTTTGGTTAACGTATGTTTCACGCTTGAATATCAAGGACGTTCAAATCTTTGATATCGGAACAATTGAACAAGCCCTCATTTATACACAAGCGCTTGATTTGAATAGAAAATTTGAGGAGTCTTCTTTTATCAAGGGCAACGTTATTCGGGATTTAATCAATATTATTGAGTCACAGAACATTCGGTAATCGACCCTGAACATAGCGGTTGATTAAGCGCGAAATTACTGCACTTTGGAGGCGAGTCCTTTCCACTTTTCAATACCTTCGCTGATCGATCTTTGAGCATCTTCGGGCGAGCCCCCGACGGGTGTTGCCCCCTCATCTGTTAATCGTTTACGCACATCGGGTGAGTTCAAGATATGGTTGATTTCAGCGTTGAGTTTCTTGATGATGTCAGGTGGGGTTCCCTTCGGGGCCACTACACCGAACCAGCCGAGCCCTTGGTAGCCGGGTAAGCCAGACTCGGAGACGGTGGGTACGTCTGGCAACATCGACATACGTTCAGTGCCTGTGACGGCAATAGCTTTGAGAGCACCGGTCTTGATCGATGAAAGGACTAAAGGCTGTGGTGCGAAATTGAGTTGAGTGTGTCCGGCGATCAAGTCATTAATTGCTGGCCCACTGCCTTTATAAGGAACGTGAGTCATCTCGATGCCTGACATTGAGCTAAAAAGCTCAGCAAATAGGTGATTGGAGGTTCCCTTGCCAGACGATCCATAATTAAGCACCCCCGGATTTGCTTTCCCGTAGGCAATTAATTCCTTGACGTTATTTGCCTTTAAAGATGCTGTCGCCGTTAAGATTGTGGGCGGAGTCGCCACTAAAATCACAGGATCTAGGTCGTTGACCGGATCGTACGGCAGGTCTTTGTAAAGACTCTTGGCAACGATAATATTTCCAAAAGCGGCTAACGCCAAAGTGTGTCCATCTGGCTTTGCCTTGGCGACCATGTTTACGCCGATCGTTCCGCCAGCTCCGGGTCGGTTCTCAACCACGACTCTCGCGCCCCATGCTTCACCAAGTTTTTGGGCAATCAGACGACCCAAAATATCCGTGTTGCCACCGGGTGTGTAGGGAATGATCAGCTGGATTGGTTTGTTGGGATACTTTTCAGCTGCAACAAGCACAGAAGTAAAGCAACCTATTACTAGAGTCAATAACGCTCTCGTGAGTAGATTATTCATCATCGCTGTCATCCTTCGTAAAATCACTGAGTGATCATTTGACGTTTAGCTATTCGATCTCAAGGCTGGTATGAGATTGCTGTCAGCTAGTTTTTCTTGAGCTGCAGTTTGTTCAAAACTTCTTCGATGGTTGCAGTTTCTTTTTCGAGCATGGCCATGGTCTCTGTTGCCGTCATGAAGCGAGGCGCCCATTGGTTTTGTTCCAGGAAATTGTTCCATTCTTTTGTTTGGGCAACCTGTCTGAATGCAGATTCCCAAAACTTAATTTGTTGGGGAGTGATATCTTTGGGCGCCATCACGCCTTGCGGAGATGATGTGATCGTGTCTACGCCTAATTCTTTCCAAGTTGGAATATTGCTTAATACTCCTTTAAGACGTTCTGGTGATCCAATCGCTAATACGCGGACTTTTCCACTTTGAAGAGCAGGAATGATAGTTGGCGTAGTGGCACCGACCACATCAACGTTGCCACCAATTAGGTTTGTTATTGACTCAGAGGAAGATTTGAAAGGTACGAATGTCAGTTTTGATATGTCAACGCCAGCCAACATCAAAGCCTTTGCGGTACCAACATGCACATCATTGCCTAAGCTTGCAGCAATCGCGATGTTGAGACTATCTGGATTTTTCTTAAGGTGCTCAATCAGATCATTTGCAGTTTTGAATGGTGAGTCGCTTCTAACCAAGATGCCAACATATCCGTCGAGGAGCATCGCGACAGGAGTGTAGCTTTTGTAATTTGTTTTGATCATACCGAGATAGCTATTGTTAATGATCGCTGTCGGTAAGGTCATCAGATAGTTGGGGTCACCGACGTTTTGATTGAGTACATTCAAAGCAAGTTGGGCGCCAGCACCAGGACGATTGAGCACAACGAAATTTTTAACTAGATTTTCCTTTGTTAGAAGCTCTTGGAGTTTTCTGGCCACAATATCAAGAGAGCCTCCAGCGCCTGCGGGCACGATGAACTGCGTGTTCTGCCCTGGCTGATGTCGTTCTGCACGCGCGGTTTGTAGACCTACGGTCGAAAACGCTAAGGCTATACAGAGAAGAATGAACTTATGCATTGTTTGTCTCCAGCACTGAAATGTCAGTACGCGATATATTTTTTTGTAGTTATCTGGTCATAAAACTCAGGTTTTGCCGCGATGTTCAGATCACGCATGTAGAGTCAATTTATAGTAGTACTTTAAGCTGCTACTAGTCAATCAGCAAAAAAGTGGAGTTAGAGAGAAGCACGTATCGCAGCCTAAGTTGATGGACGCGTGCGAGTTCGGGACGGTTTTGTTTTGGAGATATTTTTTCCCAGATTTGCCGTGAGTAAGACCATTTGCTCGGGGGAAAATAGTTCTTTTCTGAGTTCAACCAAACCTTTTCCAAAGCGTAATTCAATATCTTTTCCGAGAAATGCCATGATTTCGGCCATGTAGACATCATGGCGAATGAGTGTTTCCGCCATACGCACTACCGCAGGGTTCGTGGTGTAAGCGCCGGTTAAGGAGGCATCCAAGCTCGCGGTCAAGGCAATTTTGTAGTCAATAGCCAAGGTAAAGAGGTTGTCAGCCCCGCCAACACGTTGACCATTTCCCTCATGCAGATAAATTTTGCTGTTTTTCCCGAAATGCAAAAATTTGACATCGTCACCAAAAACTACAAAAACGAGCTTGACCCCGCGCGAGGCGGCTTTCTTCATGCGTGGCGCATGTTTGCGCAACACATCTGTCGAAGCTTTAATCCAGATATGACTATTCGCTTTGTCGATCAATTCGTCAATTTTTGCGGTAATTCTCTCCTCTCCGTCGATGCCCCAGACAACATCGGAGCTTTCCTGCGGTTGCATTTCATTGAACGTTTGTTGCAGACGATCACAGACACCGCTGACATTGGAAGAAATCCTTTCAAGAAGGATGCGAGGTTCGATCGGGACATAACGAACCGGATTTTCGCTAATAGGTTGAACGGCCTGTTTTTTAACAAGGTTCTCAAGAGCGGCATAGGTATTCGCACGTTGTAGACCTGCGATCTTGCTAATTTCATATGCAGTAGCCGGACTTTTGCTAAGAACGCCCATGTATGTGCAGGCTTCGTATTCAGAAAATCCGAGGCTTTGAAGGTCTTGTATCGGACCAGGTGCATCAATATTTTTTCTGCTGTATACGGTTTTTTTAACGGCGTTTTTAGACATTAGAAATTTCCATTAAGTTCAAGGCGGAAAATGGGGGTAGGCACAAGCGTGACCGCACCTTGAGAGCAGACTGGTGGATTACACGATCATAAATCAATATTGACGGTAGTAGCTCCGACTACTACAATAAATCATCCACAGATCATAAGCAGACCATACTATGAGCCAAGATTCAAACAACTCTGAACTCCAGCAGCGTCGCACCAAGGCACTCGCCATGGGTGGCGAAGAGAGACTCGCTAAACGACGATCGCAAAATATCCTAAACGCTCGCGAAAGGTTGGACTGTCTTCTAGATAAGGATAGTTTTCATGAGGCCGGTTTGCTGGCTGCGTCTTACCGGCCAGCGGCGCGTGACAAAACTCCCGCAGACGGAAAAATAACGGGCTTTGGAAAAATCGCTGGACGTCCGGTTGCGGTCGTCTCCAATGACTTTACGGTACTTGGAGCTTCTAGTAGTGTCGTGAACGGAAAAAAAATTAAGCATGTCAGGGCGGTTGCTAATGACTCCGGGATGCCACTCATTTTGCTTGGGGAGTCCGCCGGTGCGCGCATGCCGGATCGGATGGGCGCCGAAGGTCGTGCGATTCTTGGGCAAGATCCATTGGAATTTCTTCGTGATCGACGAACACCATGGGTCTCTGCGCTTCTAGGTAGTTGTTATGGATCTTCCACATGGTATTCGTGCTTGTCTGATTTTGTTGTGATGAGAAAAGGTGCGACGATGGCTGTCGCAAGCGGACGGGTCACAGAGCTTGCAATTAAACAGAGCGTGGATCCGGAGGAGCTGGGAGGCTGGAAGTTGCATACGGCCACAACAGGTTTTGTGGACGTTGCGGTTGATACTGATGAGGAAGCACTTGAAACAGTCAAACAATTCCTGAGCTATTTGCCTAGCCACAATGGTGAGCCACCGCCATTGGCTCCTGTGCCTGAGGGCTCAGACGATGCGATGCATGACATTCACGAAATAGTGCCCCAGTCGAGATCAAAAACCTATGATAGTCGCGAGGTCATTCGCCGTGTTCTCGATAAGGAGACAATGTTCGAGCTTAAACCTCGTTTTGGAAAGTCGTTAGTGACAACGCTTGGACGAATTGATGGAAAAACGGTGGGAGTGATTGCGAATAATCCAAAATTCAAAGGAGGCTCCATTGATGTGGACGCATGCGCGAAAGCAACCAGCTTTTTGGTCTTTTGTGACTCATTTAATATACCGTTAGTTTTTCTGGTGGATCAACCGGGATTTTTGATCGGGATCGATGGTGAAAGACGTGGCGCTCCGGGACGTATTATCAATTGGATGAATGCATTAGCCCAAGTGACTGTTCCAAAAATTACGATTACGCTCAGAAAAAATTACGGTCAAGCATATTTAAATATGGGTGGTGGACGTAACAGCAATGATGCCGCTGCATGGCCTGAAGCAGACTTCGGTTTCATGGACGCAGGCACTGCGGTTAACGTACTGCACGGAGTGCGCTATGAAGATGATCCAGCGCGTTTTCTTCAGCTTGTTGAAAACGTATCTCAAGACAATGCACCTTGGGCTCTCGCCGCTTTGTATGAAATTCAGAGCATAATTGAACCGCGCGAAACGCGAGACTATCTCAAGGCGGTTCTGGCCATTCATTCGAGAGGGCCGTCCAGAGGAGTGGGGCAGCATCGCCTGCACAACTGGCCGACAAGTTATTAAGAAAGGTCATTAGAGATACTCACTAGCAAGTCTAATGGAAATCAAATTTAACAAGGAAAAATTAAATGGCCATCATTGCGATTAAAAGTGACATCACTGGAACGGTTTGGAAGGTGCTGGTCAAACCAGGCGAATCTGTAGAAGAAGATGCCGAACTGATCATCTTGGAATCTATGAAGATGGAAATTCCTGTCACTGCCACTGAAACTGCCGTCGTGCACGAAATCTGCGTCACTGAAGGTCAGTCAATATCGGAAGGCGATATCGTTGTGACGCTCGAAGTGTGAGCAATTTTTTCGTAAGCGAGATCATTGACTTGGGTCGGACATGGACAAAGCTACAAACGCGCGTCAATTAATAGAAAGGGCCAAGCAGATTGGTCGGTGCGCACTTGACGAGCCAACTTCAAAGCGTATTTTGGGTGGGTATGGAATACGTGCTCCGCGCTCAGCGGTGATACAAGCGAACGACGATATCAGTGAGGTCTTAACGCGTTTTTCTGGACCAGTTGTCCTCAAGCTTATCTCTCCCGAGGTATTACACAAATCGGATTTTTCTGCAGTTGTCCTAGGTTTGCGCGACGCAGAAGCGGTCAAGGCATCCATTGACGATATATCCCAAAGATGCCGAGATCACGGCTATACCATCGATGGATTTTTACTCGAGGAGATGGTTAGCAAAGGCCATGAGATCGTGATTGGCGGATACCGAGACGAAACATTTGGTCCCGTGATGATGTTTGGTTTGGGCGGCATATTCGTTGAGGTTTTACAGGATGTCACGTTCAGAATTTGTCCGATTACTGAAGCGGATGCGCGCGAGATGATTCAAGATCTTCGAGGTGCGGCCTTGCTCAAGGGCGCAAGAGGTGGCATTTCAGTGCCCGACGAAGTCATTGTCGATGCTTTATTGGCAGTGGGTGGAGAACAAGGATTATTTTATGAACTGACAGACTTGATCCAAGAGTTGGACATTAATCCGTTGTTAGCTAACGAGCAAGGGGTCATCGCCCTGGATGCCCGTATTGTTTTGTCAGAGAGTTAGAACGATGCACACAGTATTTGACCCAAACAGTGCACAAGAGGCGGATGCCCCCATCAATTTTGATGCTTTGTTTCACCCCCGGGCTATCGCTGTCGCAGGGGTATCCAATAAAGTAGAGGGCCAGGGCAATCGTTTTATTCAACGACTGCGCCGATCAGGGTACAAGGGCAATATTTATCCAATTCATCCCACCGAGTCGGTGCTTGAAGGGTTACCAGCCTACCCCAGTCTTGCCGACACACCGGAACCGATCGATTATGCGTTCATTGCCATTCCTGCAGAAGGCGTGCCAGACCTGATTGCAAACGCTGGCGGGCGAGTAAAGTTTGCGCAAGTCATGTCCAGTGGCTTCGGAGAAGGAGGTAAGGGAGAGAAACTGCAGGCATCGTTGGTTGATGCAGTGCGTATTGGCAAAGTGCGATTACTAGGCCCTAACTGCTTGGGTGTGTACTCACCAGCAGCTGGTATGACATTTGTAGACGGTCAGATGGGGTCCACAGGCGCTGTAGGAATTTTCTCGCAGAGCGGGGGATTGTCGGTCGATATCATCAAGCATGGTGAATATCGCGGACTACGCTTCACTGGCGTTGTTTCCTTAGGAAACTGTCTAGATGTCGGCCCATGCGATTTATTAGAATATTACCTTTCAGAGCCTAAGGTCAAGGTGATCGGCGCATATATTGAGACGGTCCAAGAGGGGCGACGTTTCTTTGAAATATTACGCGCAGCAAACGCCAGAAAGCCCGTGGTCATACTGAAGGGTGGAAGAACCGAACAGGGTCAAAGAGCAGCGGCATCTCATACAGGTTCTCTCGCGGGCAATGATCAGGTCTGGAAAGCATTGGCGTCTCAGACCGGCTCGGTACTCGTTGAGACGCTGGAGGAATTTATTGATACGCTCGTGGCGTTTCAAAACTGGGGTTCAGGAAAGAAGCCATTCCACGGGAATGTCGTTTTATTCGGCAATGGCGGTGGTGCGAGCGTATTGGCTTGCGATGCACTGGGACGTCTAGGCATTGAGTTGCCGGCAATAGGTTCTGATACTGCCATCAAGTTGAACGCTCTCGGGATTTCTGCAGGTGCAAGTTTAGAAAACCCTCTAGATTTTCCGGCCAATATTTTGAATCGGTTCGGCGGTGAGTTATTCGAAAAATTACTTCAAATTGTGATTGACTCAGATCGACCAGAGATTATGTTGATCCACTTAAATCTGCCAGTCATACTTCCTTATCGAAGCGGTGAGCTGATGAGTGAGCTGATGAGCATGGTGCTCAAGCTGCATGATGCATTGCCTCCTGAAACAAGCCTTTTTCTTGTCTTGCGATCGACGGGTCAGGCAGATTACGAAGATCAGCGGCAAAAATATGCCTTGTTAGCCATGCAAGCAGGTATCCCAACATTTCAGGATTTGACTTCGGCATCTCGAGCGCTAGGTGCGTTAAAAAGGTATGGAACATACTTTATCAACAGGCCTAGTTTGAACTAAGCCGAGCCTCAATAGATAGTCGTTAATTTAAGAGTACTCGTGGCGCCCGCTGCTGTAGGTTTTGTGATCCAGTCCCTATAAAAAGAGAGGCGGCTAGATCGACTTTTGATGGCCCCGCCAGATAGCGAACTTTTACCAGAGTGCTGGCGAGACCTAAAGCGTGCGGCATGCTTGTATAGTTGAGCTGAGCATTCAGCCTTTGATAAAGTAAAGATTGTTTTTTATTGGAATAACAATGACGAGTTCAATGTCACCTTTGAAAGCCTCCGGCATGTCCGTTCAGGGTACTGGCGCCCATGCGGTCGTCAGCGCGTTAAAACGACACGGTGTCGATACGATATTTGGCCAGAGCCTGCCGAGTATGGTCCACCTTGTTGCGGAGAAGCAAGGCATTCGACAGATTGCATACAGAACTGAAAATGCTGGCGGATATATGGCCGATGCCTACGCAAGAGTCAGCGGAAAAATCGGTGTAGTCACAGCGCAAAACGGACCCGCTGCGGCGCTATTGGTGCCACCCCTTGCTGAGGCCTTGAAAGCTTCGATTCCAATCTTGGCTTTAGTGCAAGACGTCAGCGCCGAGCATACGGACCGCAATGCCTTTCAAGACCTCGATCATATCGGGATGTTTACGGCCGTCACTAAGTGGGTGCGCCGAGTCACGGACGTCTCACGCATCGAAGACTATATTGATCAGGCCATGACGGCCGCTTGTACAGGACGACCTGGGCCTGTCGTACTGATGTTACCCGCTGATATTTTGCTGCAGCCTTACGGTGAGGCCAAGAGATCATATGCGCTTGGTTACTACCCCCTTGATCGGGTTGCAGCCTCACCTGAGCGCATTTTAGAGGCCGCTGAATTACTGGCTAAAGCCAAAAATCCTATCATTATTGCTGGTGGAGGTGTGCATTCGTCTCAGGCGCAGCAAGCACTCGCAGCGTTGCAAGAGCAGTGTCATTTGCCCGTCGCAACAACGGTGATGGGGAAAGGCGTTGTTGATGAAACCCACCCGCTTTCGGTGGGGGTCATGACATACTTTTTGGGTCCGAATGGCTCAGGACGATATCAACGCCCACTCATTGAACATGCGGATGTGGTGTTATTGGTTGGGACCCGCACGAATCAAAATGGCACAGACTCGTGGAAGCTTTATCCAAGAGGGGCGACGTTTATTCATCTCGATATCGATGGTCACGAGGTGGGTCGTAACTACGAAGCAAAGAGACTGGTTGGTGATGCACAGCTGACCTTATCAGCACTGACCGACGCGATCACCGCACTCAATAATACCGCTCGAAAAACTGCACGACCAAGCGTAGAGAAAAAAATCGCCGAAGGACGTGCGGCTTACTTGAAAGAATCCGAAGCGGTTAGAACTTCCGATGCGACGCCGATTCGGCCCGAGCGAATTATGCAGGAAATTCAGTCCCAGTTGACCGAGGACGCTATCGTCGTCGCAGATGCGAGTTACTCCTCAATATGGATCGCAAACTTCCTGATTTCACTCAAAGCGGGCATGCGTTTCATCACCCCGCGTGGCTTAGCAGGTTTAGGCTGGGGCTTTCCCATGGCGCTCGGTGTCAAAGTCGCGCAGCCGCAGAAAGAAGTATTTTGTGTGGTGGGAGATGGTGGTTTTGGTCACGTGTGGTCAGAGCTTGAAACGGCTGCGCGCATGGGAGTGAAGGTTACGCTGATCCTGATTAACAATGGAATTTTGGGTTATCAGAAGCATGCTGAGAATGTGAAATTTGGCGATCACACTTCGGCGGTACATTTCACGCCTGTCGATCATGCGGCCATTGCGCGAAACAGTGGCTGTGACGGGATCCGAGTGACGGATCCGCGAGAGCTGGTAGGAGCGCTTGCACAAGCGAAGAAAAATAAAGGTACAACCTTGATCGAAGTACTGTGCGATGAAAATGCATTTCCACCCATTACTTTCTATACACCCGATGCAGCGGTGATCAAATGATAAAAAAGCGAATCGCAGTAGTGACCGGTGCGAGACAGGGCATTGGGCTTGAGACATCGAAAGCGTTGTTAAACAGCGGTCATTTCGTTGTCATGGTGGACCGTCAGCCGTTTGACGGGGCGGCGCTCGTGGGGTCCGACCATGCGGCAAACATCTTAGCGTATACCTTAGATGTGACCGACGACAGCGGCATCGCAAGCTTGTATCAAACAATCAGTACGACGCTTGGCAAAGTGTCGGTGCTGGTGAATAACGCAGGTATTTCACCTAAACAGCCTGATGGAAAATCGAGTGGCATCTTGCAACTCGATCCTAAAGAATGGGCGAAGGTGATCGAGGTCAATCTGACCTCTGTGATGCGGATGTGTCAGACGTTTATTCCGGATATGCAAGCGTTGAAGTACGGAAGAATCGTGAGTATTTCATCGCTTGCGGGTCGATCAAAATCAGTGGTCGCAGGACCAAGTTATATGGCGTCCAAAGCAGGCGTGCTGGGACTGACGCGTGCGATTGCCACGGAAATGGGTCCCTTCGGTATTACGGCCAACTGTGTCGCCCCAGGTAGAATTTTGACAGAAATGGCCTTGCAAGCCGGCGAAGAAGTCAACCGTCGTTATGCGGAGCAGATTCCGGTGAAACGAATCGGCACACCCGAGGAGGTTGGTCAGGCTGTCGCTTTTTTATGTGCAGAAAGTAGTGGATTTATTAATGGAGCCACGATCGATATCAATGGTGGTTTTTTCATGTCGTAAGCGATGTCATACATCGCGATACTTATAACAACGGAGCAAACATGATTCAGAAAATGAAATTGGCCTTAGGTGGATTCGCATTGTTGGCAAGTGCAGGTCTGGTGAGTGCACAAAGCTTTCCGCAACGCGAGGTGGCATTGATCGTCAACTTTGGCGCAGGTGGTGCGACTGACGTGGCCTCGCGCGCTTTAGCGCAAGGCATGGAGGCGCCGCTCGGAAAGCCAGTGATCGTGCAGAATAAACCTGGCGCACTCGGAACATTAACTCCCGCATATATTGCAAAACAAAAACCTGATGGCTATCAGGTGGGTGTTGTGACGTACTCAACAGTTGCCATCATGCCGCATTTGATGAATCTGACTTACACGATCAAAGATTTTGAGTTTGTCGCGGGGTTTGGTCGCTTTCGTTATGGCGTCGCAGTACGTGCTGATTCACCTTATAAAAATTTACAGGACCTCGTCGCAGCGGCAAAGACAGGGAAGGGTATTTTCTTTGGTTCTCCTTCTGCACCAAACAATCTCGCTATGTTTGAGTTAGGTCGTGTCGCAGGCGGAAAGTTTGAGCAGATTAGTTACAAGTCGGGTACTGAAACAGTGACGGCTTTGTTAGGGGGTCAAGTGGAAGTGATTGTTCAAAATCCCTCGGATATTTTGCCGCATATCACCAGTGGTAAGTTGCGTTTGCTCGCATCTGCAAGCCCGATGCGTTGGGTTGAACTGCCTAATATACCCACGATGAAAGAGCAGGGATTTAATGTGGAGATTGACTCATGGATGGGACTTGCCGTACCAAAGGGGACACCAAAAGAGATTGTCGATAAGCTTCAGGCTGCAGCACTCGCTTCAGTCAGAAATCCTGATGTAGCAAAGCGCCTTGAGGGTCTTGGTGTAGACCCCTCTCCTCTAACGGGCAAGCAGTATGAGGAGACTTTGCAGACAGGATATGTAGAGATGGGTAAGGCGATTAAGGCTGCGAACCTTCCACGTATCAACTAGTGATTGAGTATATTTCTTTGCTCATGAAAGTGATGGTATGCGCAAATGATGATCCGTCATCTTTTGCCATGCCGCACCTACACCAAGTAGTTTTGCGTCGGCGTAAGGTTTCCCAATCAGCTGGAGACCGACGGGTAAGTCGCGACCCTTTGTGTCACGCATGAAACCGCCTGGTAGAGATAAAGCAGGCAAACCTAGATAGTTGAAAGCTCGATTGAGAATAGTGAGCTCGTACCTATAATGAAGAGCCTGCGCTGAGCCATGTTCAAGCTGAGAGATGAGAGGGGTTTGCACTTTACAAACTGGCGTCAGGATGACATCAACCTCTTTCATGACAACATTGATAAAGTAGTCAAGATGCATCGCGCGTTCATTTAAGGCTTGCACGTATAAAGTCCCTGGAAGTGCGAGGCCCTCTTGAAATCTTTCAATCACAATAGAACTTAATCCAAAAATAGTGCTGATTTTTGGAATGCGGGTAGCAGCTTCCACGCGCGTCGTCACTGCACCCAAGGCGTTGATGCGATCCCAATAAAATGTTGGTAATGGAACAATCGTCGCGCCATGGGTTGTATACAAGTCGATACTTTGTTTAAAAATCGAATCTATTTCCGGATCAATGCCATCAAAGAAGAACTGTTCGGGGATGCCGATTGTTAGACCTTGAAGATTAGTAAACGCGCCTGTGGCAACGGCCTCGAACCCTTTGGTCAGGTGCTGGCACAGCTCTGAGCTGACTGCTTTTTCGTTCATCAATACACGCATCATCAAGGCGCAGTCAGCTGCGCTTCGGGTCAATGGCCCAAGATGATCATTCGTATGGCTGAGAGGCATGGCGCCTGTCGTATCGACCAATCCCCACGTGGGCTTGAGGCCAGTGAGTCCGCATAGCGATGCGGGAATGCGGATCGAGCCGCCAGTGTCGCTGCCAATCGCTCCAAAGGTGGCGCGGCTGGCCACAGTGACAGCCGAGCCGCTTGATGAGCCGCCAGGCACTCGGTCGAGTGCCCAAGGATTGTGGCAAGGACCATATTCCGTGTTGAGGCCAGAGGGGTCGAATGCAAACTCGGTCATATGCAATCTTGCAGTGTCGATCGAGCCTTGCTGATGGAGTTGTGTCACGACAGGCGCAGAGCCCTCGAACGCATAAGGTCTCGGATCGCGAGGTTTGATCCCACAACCTGCATTCACACCAGCCTTGTAGAGTAAATCCTTGTGCGCAAGGGGGACGCCATGCAATCGCCCACGGTTATTGGACGTGCCGGATAATTGGTCCTTCTCTTTGGCTTGAGCGAGCGCTTGCTCTGAGGTGATTTCTACACATGCGTTCGTCGCGGATTGTATTTCCGCGAGGCGAGCGAGGGCGATCGTGGTGAGTTCGAGAGAAGATATTTCTTTCCTTTCCAAAGCACCGGTAATCAAATTCATGCTGGCTTCGAGAGGGTTTGCCGGCAGTTCACCTAATCTCGGTGAGGGCCCGTAGTGAAAAAATCCACTTGAATCAAAAGATGCACTGGCATGTTTCACTAAGGTTGGCAGGTAATCGTTTGGCGTAGCATTAAACGCAAGTGAAGAGGCGTGAGGTTTAATTTGTTCATTCCATTTTTCATAGGAAATGCCCATTCTTTTGAGCTGTTCTGGACCTAAATCCTGAAGGTGCCAAGTTTGTGCGGCAAGCTTGATCAGCGCATTCCAATGCTCAGTCATTGCGAAATAATCCTTACATGTAGTGTCGAAATTAAAATTAGGACTGCTCTTCGACGAAAGCCTCTTGTCTCTTTTTGCGTAATCCTGGCAAGGTCATTAGCAGAAAGGAGCCAAGCGTAAATAGTAGGATGCCTAAACTAATCGGACGCGTAAAAAATACCGTCGGATCTCCAAAGGACATTGTCATCGCGCGTCTGAGGTTTTCTTCCATCATCGGACCTAATACAAAGCCCAGAATTAACGGTGCAGGTTCAAATCCGGCTTTGATCAGAAAATATCCAAGCACACCGAAAATAACCATTAATAGGATATCCGTGCTGTTGTTGGCAAGGCTATACGCACCGACTGCGCACAATAATAAGATCACCGGATAGAGATAGTGATGAGGCGCTTTCAAGAGTTTGATCCAGATCCCCACCAACGGTAGGTTAATAATCAGAAGCATCAGATTGCCAACCCACATGCTCGCAATCAGTCCCCAGAATAGTGCGGGCTGCTCTTTAATGACCATCGGTCCAGGCTGAATACCTTGCACAATTAATGCGCCAATTAAAAGCGCCATGACTGAGTTTGTGGGAATCCCTAGGGTAAGTAGAGGAATAAAGGACGTTTGCGCTGCGGAGTTATTCGCGGACTCCGGACCCGCAACGCCTGCAATCGCACCTTTACCAAAGCGCTCGGGATATTTGCTTACCTTTTTTTCCATTGCATACGATGCGAAGGATGCAAGTGTAGGGCCCGCGCCCGGAAGAATACCTAAAAAAGCCCCTAATGCTGAGCCCCTGCAAATTGGCCCGACGGACTCTTTCATTTGCTGCTTACTGGGAATGAGCGAGTCAACACGAGCGACTTCAGTGTCTCCGTCGCGATGCCTCTCTTCGAGATTTCTAATGATCTCGGCCACACCAAACAAACCCATCGCGACGGTGACAAAACCGATCCCGTCCATTAGGTCGCGAATGCCGAAGTTAAAACGCGTCACGCCGGTATTGATGTCGGTTCCAACAATCCCTAAGGCAAGGCCAATGAAGATCATGGTGACTGATTTTAAAACTGAGCCATGTGCAAGAATGACGGACATGAGCAGTCCTAACACCATCATTGAGAAATACTCGGCGGGTCCAAAGCTTAAGGCCACGCTAGTCAGCCCAGGACTCAACGCGGCTACGATCAGTGTTCCCACACTTCCTGCCACAAATGAACCGACTGCTACGATTGCTAAAGCGGGACCTGCTTGCCCTTTTTTCGCCATTTGATAGCCATCAAGAGCAGTGACGACACTTGAGGCTTCACCTGGCAGATTGACTAAAATGGCGGTTGTTGAGCCGCCATAATTCGCCCCATAGTAAATACCTGCCAACATGATGATGGAACTTTCCACTGGAAGGCCGATAGTCAATGGTAGCAACATGGCAATGGTGGCTGTCGGCCCCAGTCCTGGGAGTACCCCAATCAATGTGCCAAGCAGAGCGCCGATAAAACAGGCGAGCAGATTTGCGGGAACGGTTGCTACAGAGAGTCCTAAGGCTAGATCATTTAAAAAATCGATCATATCTTTCAGTCAAATGTCGGCCATAGAGGAAATGGCAATCCGAGAGCTTGAACAAACAGCAGGCTCGCCAACGCGACCGTGATGGCGGTAAATACGAGGGCCTGGAGCCACTTCAGTTTGTCTTGAGCTTTGATGGCAATAAGCATAAGCGCAGTTGATGCGACGACAAATCCCAACGTATCAATGAAGGCCCAAAACGCAAGGAGTGCAAGTGAAATAATAATGATAGGTCGCCAAAGCGGGCGACCGAACTCAACGTTCGAGCCTCTCACGCCTTTGCCAGCGATAAGGAGTCCCAACACCACAATGCAAGAGAAAACAAGAAGGGGGAAATAGCCGGGCCCCATGCTAATCGCACTGCCCAAGCGCATGTCAAGCGAAAACCAGACACCCAGCGCACCGAACAGTGCAATCAGCAACCCGGCCCAGATATCCGTTCTGGGTCGAGACGCTAATTTCATATCTAGTTATTGCAGTTCGAGTTTGCTCTTGCGGATGACGTCGCCCCATTTCGCGAGCTCTTTATTGACAAACTCTGCTGCTTGTTGGCGTGTGCCAGGCATCGTGACTGCGCCACGTCCGTCGAAAAACTCTTTAACCTCAGGCTCGTTCAAAATCTTGTCTAGATTTTTATTTAACGAGTCAGCGATTGGCGCGGGCAGATTTGCGGGTCCAAAGAGTGCAAACCAAGCCGATACCTCGAATTGACCTAAGTTATAAGGTGCGCCGATCTCTTTGACTGTGGGTACGTCCGGGAGTTGTGGCGAACGTTTGTCACCCGTGACAGCGATTGCACGTAAAGCGCCGCTCTTGATGGAGGGCATGGACGAAGGCAGATCGTCAAACATGACGTTTGCCTGATTCGCAATCATTGCGGTGACAGCGGGCCCACTTCCCTGAAATGGCACGTGTACAACTTTGACGCCAACCTGTTCGTTATACATCTCACCTGCAAGGTGAATTGTTGTTCCGACGCCAGAAGATGCATAGGTCATTTTCCCGGAGTTCTTTTTGGAAAACTCGACGAGATCTTTGAGTGAATTGATGGATGATTTGGGATTAACCACAATCACTTGTGGGCTAGAAGCGATCAGTCCTAGAGACGTGAAATCTTTGACGGGATCGTATTCAAGTTTTTTATACAGGTTAGGTGCTACACCATGTGAGGACACTTGACCGAGAAATAAGGTGTATCCATCAGGTTTAGCTCTAGCAGCAAGTGACGTGCCGAGTGTGCCGCCAGCGCCGGGACGGTTTTCTACGATGAAGGGTTGTTTGTAGATTTCCTGAAACTTTTGAGCGAGCTTGCGCGCTACGACATCAGTGGCTCCGCCTGGCGCAAAAGAAACGATGATTTTGACAGGCTTATCAGGATATTGCTGTGCAACAACTGGTGTCGAGGTGAGTGCAGCTGTGACAGAAAGGGACAGAATGGATAATGCGACTAAGGTGCGGCGTTTCATGTTGAGTCTCCTATAATTATTTTGTGTAAATACTTCCAAGATAAATACTACATCCCCATTCGCCACTGTCAATACAAAAATAGATTATTCGTATAGTGGTTATGAAAATTAAGCGCAACTCACAATTAAATTATTCATTTCAAGCTCAGCCATATCCGTCATCTTGAGCAAGTTGTCAGTCAGATCAGATAGTTCGGCAGCACGGAGTGCAGAACTCTCTTCCATATTAACGATGTCGGTGTACATCTGCACAAGCTCTTCGAGAATGTCCAGACTGTCTCCGATATCTTCATCAAGTTCCAAATTTTCTTGGTCTTGAAAAAAACCAGTTAGAAATGCATCGAGCTCTTCACCACGCAATTGCGCGTGCGCTTTAAGTTCGCTCAAGGATGTTGCTTTGTCTAAAGTGGTGAGGGTGAAAGGCAACTCTGCATCTTCTTTGCTATGTGCCGCGAGTAAGCCCCAAAAATCTTCAAGAAAAGTTTTGGTGACTTCGTCGAGCTTTTCTTGCGACGGCAATTCAGGAAACTCGCCATCCCACAAGGCATTTAATTCAAAGAGTGGGTCGACGACATAGGGGCTTGCGATCGCCCCCATGAACGAAGCTCGAACTTCATGAAATTGATAAGGACACTGATACTCGCTCAGCAGCGACTGAACGTGTTGATGAATAGAATCTGCTGAGCGTTGCATCGTATGTATCCTAGTAACCGACGGCTTCGCCGTCACGACGGTGATCAGAGCCTGCAACGTAGGCGTAGGGTGCCTGCTCGGCCTCACCCGCGAGGCGCGAGATCAATTGTGCGCTGCCGAAATCAAGACTGTCAGGCGCGGCAACGATAGGCTTGTGACCCATGGCGCGGAGTGCGTCGACGACTGCAGGGTTAACGGCGGCTTCGAGCGTGAGCTCGCCCGCATCGTTGATGCGCCAGCGCGGTGCGTCCGAGCAGGCCTGTGGGTTGTAGCCCTCAGAGATATGGCGCAACACCATCTGCATATGACCCTGTGCCTGCATGTTGCCACCCATGACGCCAAACGCCATTGAGGGCTTGCCATCGCGCGTGATGAACGCGGGGATGATCGTGTGCATCGGACGCTTGCCGCCACCAACGAGGTTGGGATGTCCGGGGGTTGTGACAAAGCCCCAGCCGCGGTTTTGTAGGGCGATACCGGTTTTGGGGACGACTACGCCTGAGCCAAAGCCTTTGAAGTTTGATTGGATGTAGGACACCATGCGGCCTTCGGCGTCCGAGGTACACAAGTAAATGGTTCCGCCTGAAGGGGGCTGACCGGAGCCATAGGTACCCGCTTTGTTGGGATCGATCAGCTTGGCACGCTCTTTTGCATAGGACTTGCTGAGCAAATCTTTGGCGGTGACTTTCATGAAGTCAGGATCGGCGATGTGTTCGAACAGATCAGCAAAGGCGGCGCGCATGCATTCGACTTCGAGGTGCATGCGTTCAGCTGAGCCAGGCTTGGTTTGCGCATAAGGTAGGTGCTCGAGGAGGTTGAGCGCGAGCAATGCGGTGAGACCCTGACCGTTTGGTGGAATCTCATGCACGTCATAACCTTGGTAGTTGGTCGAGACTGTGCCGACCCAGTCACAACGGTGCGCAGCCAAATCAGCTTCGTTGAGCACCGCACCGTTTACACGGGCGAAGTCAGCGATCATTTTTGCTAAGCGGCCACGATAAAACGACTCGCCTTTAGTGCGCGCGATATCTTCGAGGGTATCGGCTTGGTCGGCGAATTTCCAGATCTCACCGGCAGTAGGTGTGCGACCGTCTTTCATGAAGGCTTCTTTGAAGCCAGGTTGAACGTGCAGCTCGGCTGCCTGGTCTTTCCACTGACGCGCAATCACAGGACTGACGGGGAAGCCTTCGCGTGCATGACGAATGGCGTCTTTGAACAAATCTTCGAAAGGAAGATTACCGAATTTGTTTGACAACTCAACCCACTGTGACACAACGCCAGGAACAGTGACGGACTCCCAGCCGCGATGAGGCATGGTAGCCATGCCTTTGAAGCGCTCAGGTGACCAAGCGGCAGGTGCGCGGCCAGAAGCGTTGAGACCGTGGAGTGCTTTGCCGTCCCAGATAATCGCGAAGCCGTCACCGCCAATACCGTTCATCGTGGGCTCGACTACCGTCAGCGTAATCGCTGCGGCGAGTGCGGCATCAATGGCATTGCCCCCGCGGGCAAACACAGCGGCACCTGCTTGTGAAGCGAGCGGTTGCGAGGTGGATACGAGATTGCGGGCGAGGACGGGTTGACGACCGGATTGGAAGGGCAGTTGCCAGTTCATGAGACGTGTGATTCCAAAAAGAGAGATAGAGGAAATTATAAAGGGGCGCTCAAGGCGCCCCTTTGCTTGCGACCGCCTGCGTTAAGCGGTTTCGTGCAATGCTTTCTTGACGGTCGAGAAGATCTCTTCGATCTGACCTTCGCTGACGATCAGTGGTGGCGAGAAGGCCATGATGTCGCCTGTGAAGCGCGCTAACACACCTTTTTCCATACACTTGAGGAATACGTCGTAAGCACGTGCGCCCGGTGCACCATCACGCGACTCCAACTCAACTGCGCCCATCAGGCCGAGGTTGCGAATGTCTTTGACGAAAGGCTCGCCGCGCAGCGCGTGGATTTCTTTTTCGAACTTCGGTGCGAGTGCCAAAGAGCGATCGAACAGTTTTTCACGACGGTAAATTTCCTGGGTCGCCAAACACGCTGCAGCGGCAGCGGGGTGGGCAGAATACGTATAGCCGTGGAAAAACTCAATCGCTGCGCCAGGACCGCCGTTGACGATTGCGTCGTGTACGTGACGGCTGGCTGCAATGCCAGACATTGGGATGGCGGCGTTGTTCATTGCCTTGGCCATCGTAATAATGTCAGGTGTCACGCCAAGCAGTTCGCTGGCGGTGGCTTTGCCTAAACGACCGAAACCGGTGATAACCTCATCAAAAATCAACAGAATGCCGTGCTTGGTGCAAATCTCACGCAAGCGCTGCAGGTAACCCTGCGGAGGCACTAAGACGCCCGTCGAGCCAGCGACAGGTTCAACGATCACGGCTGCGATGGTTGAAGGATCGTGCAAGGCACACAAACGCTCGAGGTCGTCGGCAAGGTGCGCGCCCCAAGCGGGTTGGCCCTTGCTGTAAGCCATCTCGGCCAGATTGTGTGTGTGCGAAATGTGATCAACGCCTGGGATCAGTGCACCCGAATAGGCTTTGCGGTTGGCCAAAATGCCGCCAACGGAAATGCCGCCAAAACCCACGCCGCTATAGCCACGTTCGCGACCAATCAGACGCGTGCGTTGTCCTTCTCCGCGGGAGCGGTGATAGGCCAGTGCCATTTTCAGAGCGGTATCTACAGCCTCAGAGCCGGAGTTTGCAAAGAAGATGCGATCGAGTCCCGCAGGCATGACAGCTGCGATCGCTTTCGCGGCTTCGAACGCGATAGGGTGTCCCATCTGGAAGGGAGGTGCATAGTCCAGTTCCATCATCTGCTTGTGCACGGCTTCGATGATTTCTTCGCGGCAGTGGCCAGCGTTGACGCACCAGAGGCCCGAGCTTGCGTCGAGTACTTTCTTGTCATCGACGGTCGTGAAATACATGCCTTTGGCACTTTTCAGAATACGGGGGGTTGCCTTGAACTGTTTGTTGGCAGTAAAGGGCATCCAGAAATTTTCCATGTCCACTTCTTTGGACAGGCTGACGTTTTCGGTAATGGTGTTCATGGAAATCTCCAGTTAACAAGCGAATATCTCACTGTAACGGTTCTGCAGAAATAATTACCAGTACAGTTGAAGCAATTTATGGCAAACTGTATTGAATTTCGGGTGTATCCGCCCATAACTGTACTGGTTTATGACCAAAAGACCGCCATGGCTAACACTTTTTCTCTCACGCTTGACCGTCAGTCCTCCCGGACGCTGGTGGAGCAGATTGTGGAGTCGGTCAACCTAGCGATTGAGCGGCGAACCCTCAGGGTAGGCGATGCCTTGCCCTCTGTGCGCATACTGGCCGTCACGCATGCTTTAAGCGCCTTTACGGTAGCTGAGGCCTATCAAAGGTTGGTTACGGCAGGACGCCTCAGTGCCCGACGCGGTTCGGCCTATCGTGTGGCGGATGCGCGTGCGGCATCGCCAACGGTGTCCCCCATCTGGTCCGCACCGAGTCTAAACGCGGCATGGCTGCTATCGGATGTATTTGCCGATCATTCTGTTCCCACCAAGGCGGGTTGTGGCTGGATACCCGGCGAGTGGATTAATGAAAGTGGTTTGCAGCACGCATTGCGAGCGCTCAGCCGTATACCGGGTCCGCGCTTTGGCGGGTATGGTCACCCGTTTGGCATGGCCTCATTACGCGAACAAATCGCGACGGCGCTCAGACGCTTCTCTGTTCCGGTGGAAGCCTCAAATATTTTGTTGACGCAGGGGGCGACGCAAGCACTTGATCTTGTGGTGCGTTCGCTGTTGCGGCCTGGCGATACCGTGATTGTCGAAGACCCGTGTTATTGCAATCTATTGCAGATTTTGCAGCTAGCAGGGCTCAAGGTCATTGGCGTGGCGCGGACGGCCGAAGGCCATGATTTTGCTCAACTCGAGCGCATATTGAAAGAATCTAGGCCTAAAGCGATTTTTATTAATACGGTGCTGCAAAATCCTTCTGGGTCTTCTTTGTCCACGGTAAGTGCCCAGCGTTTATTGGAGATGGCGACGCGGGACGGCTTGTGGATCATCGAGGACGATATCTATCGAGAGCTTGCGCCACCCGAGGCGCCTTGCCTAGCCGCGATGGAGGGCTTGAGTCGTGTCATTTATATCTCCGGCTTTTCTAAAACGATCACGCCCACTTTGCGTGTTGGTTATGTCGCGGCCCATGCCGAGGTATTAGCCGATCTTGCGCGTACCAAGATGGCCGTTGGCCTGACATCATCAGAGGTCACGGAGCGTATCGTGTCGAATGTGTTGAGTGAGGGGCATTACGCGCGTCATGTCGATTTTTTAAAAGATAAACTACGCGTTGCCCATACCCATGTGGTTGAGAGCATGCAGTCTTTGGGCATGGAAATTTTCGAACAGCCTAGCGCAGGGCTATTCCTTTGGGCGCGGCTGCCCATCGATGCCGAGCAAAGCGCACATGTTGCGACACGTGCGCTTGAGCGGGGAATTTGGCTTGCGCCAGGTTCTTATTTTCACCCGAACGATCGTCGCTCAAACTGGTTCCGCTTTAATGTCGCCACCTCCGACAATGAGGTACTGTGGAATTTTGTCCGCACACTTGAGCGGGTCTAAAGAAACGCGGGCCTAGCGATCAACCGCTAAGTAAAGTGTTTCCTTGATTTCTTCCATGACGACGTAGCTGCGGGATTCGGCGGAGCCTGGTAGGCGTTTAAGAATCTCACCAAGCAGCTGTCGGTATTTGTTCATTTCGGGCAGTCGGGCTTTGATCAGATAATCAAAATCTCCGGAAACCAAGTGACACTCCATCACCTCCGGCACATAGCTCAGTTCCTTTTTGACTTTTTCAAAGACATCGTCGGACTTTGCCGAGAGTTTGATTTCAAGGAAAACGAGTAGATTTTTGCCGAGTGCCGCTGGATTGACCCGAGCGTAATAGCCCATGATGACCCCTTCGCGCTCGAGCCTACGTACGCGTTCAGAGCAGGGCGTGGCGGACAGGTTGATGCGCTCGGCGAGATCAGTCATGGAAATGCGACCGTCGCGTTGTAAAACATCTAGAATTTTGAGGTCGATACGATCAAGCTCGCGCATAGTGCCTCCTAAAGACATCTATTTTAGTGTTTTCCGCTGGAAAGCTGTCAGAATTAAGCGTTACATCCAAATTTTATCGCCCTAGAGGTCAAGCCCATGTTTTTTAAAAATGCCCCAGAGTTCAAAACGGCCGAAGTGTTTACAGAGATGCCCGCACAGTTTCGACGGACAGGTGTGCGCTCGGAGTGGGCGGATGTCAATCGCGCAGGCGTCGCGATGGATTCATTCCTTGAGGGGCCCGTGTTTGATGCAGCGGGTAATCTCTACGTCACGGATATTATTTTTGGTCGGGTGTTTAGTATTGACGCGAAAGGAACATGGACACAGATTGTCGAATACGACGGTGAGCCCAATGGAATGAAATTTTTATCCGAGACCGAGTTGCTGATCACGGATTACAAAAATGGCTTGATGAGGCTGAATGTCCAAACCGGGCAGATGACCCAACATCTGACACGTCGCAATACCGAGGGCTTTAAAGGTCTCAACGACCTGACCTTCGATGCGCAGGGCAATCTGTACTTTACCGATCAAGGTCAGACGGGGATGCATGATCCGACCGGCCGCGTCTATCGTTTGCGCCCTTCCGGTCAGTTAGATCTTTTGCTGAGCAATGTACCGAGCCCGAATGGTCTGGTCTTGTCCCTCGATGAGCGCGTCCTCTATGTCGGGGTCACGCGGGGAAATTGTGTCTGGCGGGTACCACTGATGCCGGACGGGGGCGTTGCCAAAGTCGGGCAGTTTTTTACTTCATACGGTCCCAGCGGCCCGGATGGCTTGGCCATGGATGCCGCGGGAAACTTGGTGATTGCCAATCCTGGCCTTGGCTACGTTTGGCTCATTAATCCCCGAGGCGAGCCGATCGCGGTCTGGTCGAGCCCTAAATCTTCAGCCGTGACGAACATCGCGTTCGGCGGTGCAGATCGACAAAGTTTGTTTTGCACCGAATCAGAATCAGCTTCGATCTTGACCATGCGGATGCCTTATCCGGGTGCAAAGGTGCAGCAGCCCGGATAGCCTTGTTATTAATGGGTTTGTTTTAAAAATGATGACGGGTTTTAGTGGTCTGTATGCGAAAATACACGCTATACATATTGACTGCTTTTATCCCCTTTTTTAGGCACTGGCCATCCATGAATCATGTTTCTTTTACACGCCGTCGTTTGATTGTCGGTGTTCTTGCTACGTCGACCGTTTTTGGTCATTCATGGACGGCTTTTGCAAATCCGAATGCTAATGCACCGATCTTGGTACTTAATTCGCTGAACGCGAATGTCAGCGTGATTGATCCCGTTACATGGACGGAGATCAAGCGTGTTCCCGTTGGAAAGGAGCCGCATCACCTCTACCTGACCCCGGATGAAAAATCCGTCATGGTGGCAAACGCTGAGGGTGACTCGATCACCTTTATGGATCCTAAAACGGCCAAAATTCAGCATACGATGACGGGTATTGTGGATCCCTACCATTTACGTTTTTCACCCGATATGAAGTGGTTTGTAACCGCTGCAAACCGTCTCGATCATATCGATATTTACACTTGGGAAAACAAGGCGGGTGAGTTCAAACTCAATCTGGTCAAACGTATCTCCGCGAGTAAAACCCCCAGCCATATCGCGATCGATAGCAAAAGCAAAATTGCCTTTATCACTTTGCAGGATAGCAACGAGTTAACGGCGATCGAGCTTGCGACTCAAAAACGACTCTGGACCATCAAGGTCGGCAAGATTCCCGCCGACTTGTATTTAACCCCCGACGATAAAACCTTGTTGATTGGTTTGACGGGTGAGGCCGGGGTCGAGGCTTACGATGTGTCGAATGGTAAGGCGGTACTTAAACAACGCATTCCGACAGGCAAGGGTGCGCACGCCTTTCGCTCGCAGGGTGACAAGCAACACGTATTTGTGAGTAATCGCACTGAAAACACGATCAGTCGTATCGATTGGAAAACGTTGAAGGTGGTCGATACATATCGGACACCGGCCGGCCCGGATTGCATGGAGATGATGGCGGATGGCAAGACGCTCTTGGTGACAGCCAGATGGGCGAGTCGTTTGGCGGTGATCGATATTGAGAAAAAAGCGGTCGTCAGACAAATTCCGGTTGGCAAATCACCACATGGCGTGTGGACGTTGAATCATGCGAGTCGTGATTAAGCGTCCACTGCTTGTTTGTTGCGCGTCATTCCTGTTGACGGTCACGTCGTTTGCTTCCCCGCCTTCTGTATGTCATCAACCTCTGTATCTCACCTTTGATACGGGTCACATGGAAATCGCACCGTTTGTTGCAGAGGTATTGCAGCGGCAACAGGTGCGCGCGACATTTTTCTTGGCCAACGAACGTACGCGCACAGGCGGCGGGAGTTTGGACGAAGTGTGGGCGCCTTGGTGGAAAAAGCTCAGTGAGCAGGGGCATGTGTTTGCTTCACATACCTTTGACCATGTGTATTGGCGGGCGGACTTGCCGGATGGCACTTTCAGGGTGAGGGCGAGTGCCGGGCCCCTCGAAGGTAAAACCCAAACCTGGACGGCGCAGGACTATTGTCGAGAGCTCAAGCGTCCTGTCGAGCGGTTCAAGGAGATGACGGGACAAGACATGTTGCCACTCTTTCGCGCGGCGGGAGGACGCACTTCTCCGGCCTTGCTCAAGGCGGCGTCAGAATGTGGATTTACACATGTTGGCTGGTCTCCAGCAGGGTTTTTAGGGGACGAACTTTCTAGTGAACAGTATCCTAACAAGTTGTTGCTCGACCAAGCGCTGCGCAATATTCGGAGTGGTGATATTTTGTTGGCGCATCTCGGAATCTGGTCACGTAAAGATCCTTGGGCTCCAGCGGTACTCGAGCCGCTTATTCAAGGCTTGAAAGAAAAAGGATTTTGTTTTGCGACGCTTGATACGCATCCCTCCTACCAATCTGTATCCAAATTACCTGGGCTCAAGCAATAATGATCAAGACTGCCGAAGACCTGTTTGACTCCGCCCATCAATGGCTGTTTGAAATGATCGTTCAGCCGATATTTTTTCATATGGGTTTGAGTGCTTTTATCGAAGATGCTTTTGATGGCTCGATGTGGTTGCTCATCGGTGTCTTGCAGGTGATATTGATTGCGGTTGTATTTGGCAGCATCCAACGCTGGCGACCCGCGGAACCGATGGTCGATAAACAGCAGATCAGAATCGATATTTTGTATACGCTGATCCACCGTCTAGGTTTGTTTCGCTTAGTTTTATTTTTTTCGATTGGACCGGTTTGGGATTTTTTGTTCGGTCAGGCAAGCTTGCATGGCATTTCAACATTCCATGTGGATCAAATTTGGCCCGGTGTGACCGATATCGCTTGGGTTAGCCTGATTATTTATATTTTGATCTTTGATCTGGTGGATTATTTTTACCATCGAGCTCAACATCGTTATGCGTGGTTTTGGAGCTTGCATGCTGTTCATCATAGTCAGCGACAAATGACGATGTGGAGCGACAACCGTAATCATCTATTGGATAGTTTTTTACGCAGTTCAGTTTTCGTACTGGTTGCCAAAGTGATCGGCGTACCACCTGGCCAATTCGTATTGATCGTCGTGTTGACGCAACTGATTGAAAGTTACTCTCACGCAAATATCCGAATGTCTTTTGGAAAAATTGGTGAGCGCTTGCTTGTCAGCCCAAAGTTTCATCGTTATCACCACTCGATCGAATACAACGAATCTACTGCGGGACCTGCTCGAGGCCACAACTTTGCTGTGCTGTTTCCAATTTGGGATATTTTGTTTGGTACCGCGCAATACAAAACAGGCTATGCGAAAACCGGGATCCATGATCAAGAACCCGAAGGCGGAAACCGAGACTATGGGAGAAGTTTTCTCTCTCAGCAATGGCTAGGTTTGCGGCGTATGTTTGGCTCTAAGACCGCAGGATTTTGAACCGTTAGACTGTAAAAAAACCGCTGCGTGAATTTTAATCATGCAGCGGATTTTTATTAAACAGGTAAAAATTTAAATCATTCAGAACCTGCTGAGACTTTGTTTGGCATCCGCTTTTCAATCGAATTTTTAAGAAGCGCAGCGCAACGGTAGAAACCGTGCGCGAATTTGCCGTAAGGCATGGTGAGGAATAAGGCCATGACCACGCCGAGGTGGATGGCGAGTAGTAGTGCCATCGCGCTTGTGTCGCGCCAGACCAACAGGGCGAGTCCCGTCAGGCTTGTCCAAAATAGCAGAGCGATAAAGCCACGGTCCATCGGTTGTTGCGCTTTGTCGCCATGAAGCGGTGATCGTCTTTTGTTGAGGTAAAACAATCCCGCGGGACCAATCAACAGGCCAATACCACCGACGGTGCCGAGTATCACGGGCAGGCTGGTATAGCCGTAGGGCGCTTCCCAACCCAAAATGTAGTGATAGAGCGTGGCGACCGACGTTGCGGCAAAACACAACATGAAACCGTAAAAGGTAAAGTGGTGATAGATGCGACGACGCAACGTGAATTTGTCGTCTTCATCGTTGCAGCCTTCACCATGGCCACCATCGAGATACTTGAGCTTGAGCGCATAATGTGCCGCTTCGCCAACAGCGACCCCACTCACTTGCCCTGGCGTGATTTCACGCCAAAAGCGAACTACGCCTATCAGCAGTGCCAGAATAGAAAATCCAAACACCGATCCGAACAGAACCACGAGTGTGTTGTGTGGAAATACAGCATAGAAGTTGCCGGCAAGAGGCTCGTGCCAAAGTGTGCCCTGAGAAATCAGCGCTAAAACCAAGAACAAGGCTAGACCAAATGCGGTCGCCATCGAGACAGTCAAACCGTTGCGCTTATAGAGAGCTCCCATCGCAGAGGGCCACGCAAAGTCCATGTAGGTTTCCATACGGACCTTGGCCATCGCTTGAGGAACGTTGACCATGAATTCATGGGGAGGCGCGTATTGACAGGCGTGTAAACAGGCACCGCAGTTATGACAGAGGTTCGCCAGATAGTTCAAATCCGCTTTGTTGTCGAAATTGAGGCGACGCGTCATTGCCGGGAAAACCGCGCAAAAACCTTCGCAATAACGGCAAGCGTTGCAGATCTGCATCTGACGCGCAACTTCGGCTTCGTTTTCAGTAATGCCTTTGTTGTGCCAAGTGACCGAATGCTCTGAGGCACCCGCTAAGTTTTGTGCTTCGCGGGTCAGTGAATCAAGCGATTGCATGCTGTGGTGCTCCTTCTTTCATTTTTTTTGCTGCCAAGGCCGCCTGTGTCCCGGCAATTCGGCCAAAGGCCGTACCGATCGACATACCAACGCCTGCTGTATAGCCCTTACCGAGCACGTTGCCCGCATTAATTTCACCGGCAGCAAACATATTTGGACTGGCGTTGCCACCAAAGAACACGCTGGCTTTTTCGTCAGTCGTGAGTCCGAAGTATGTAAAGGTCACCCCAGGGCGTACGGCATATCCATAAAATGGTCCCGTATCAAGCGGGCGTGCCCAGTGCGTTTTTTCCGGAGTAATGTTTTCTGTATAGCAGTCATCCTGAATCGTATGGTCAAAGGTCCCGACTTTGCAGGCTGCATTAAAGCCTTTGACCGTTGCCATAAAGGTATCAACGTCAAGACCGAGCTTGCTCGCCAATTCTGGCAGTGTGTCGGCTTTGACGCCATCAAAAACGGGCGGCATAAAGCGACCAACAGATTTTGCATCAATAATTGAGTATGCGATTTGTCCGGGTTGTAAGGCAACCAGACGACCCCAAAGCGCGTAACGCTTGGGCCAGAAGTCTTCGCCTTCATCATAAAAGCGCTTTGCCTCGCGATTGACGACGATACCCAGCGAGACGCAGTCAATACGCGTACAGATGCCACCGTCATAAAGGGGCGAACGCGCATCAATCGCCACGCAATGCGCTTGTGTCGGATCACCCATGGTGTCTGCACCTTCGCGCATCATGACTTTGATGACCACACCCATGTTGTAGCGGGTGCCGCGAATCAAAAAGTTATCAGCAGGCCATTCGCCGTTTTCATTTTGGCCCCAAGCCTCACGAAGCCATTTGCGATCGGACTCGAAACCTCCGCAACCCAGCACAACAGCGTGACCTTCGTAGCGTTTGTCACCCACACGTGCAGCGATAAACTTGCCGTCTTTAATTTCAAGGTCATCGACGGGTGAGTCATACAAAATATCGATACCGAGATTTTCTGCGCTGCGGTAGTAGGCATTAATCAGCGCTTTGCCTCCACCCATAAAAAACGCATTGGTGCGCGCGACGTGCAGGGTGCCAGACAAGGAAGGCTGAAAGCGTACGCCGTGCTTTTCCATCCAGGGACGACAAGTGGAGGACTCACGGATGACCATGCGGGCGAGTTTCTCGTTGGTAATACCGCCGGTCACCTTAAGTAAATCTTGCCAGTATTCTTCTTCAGGATAGGCGTCGACCAGAACGCCTTGAGGGGCATCGTGCATACAGCGCAGATTGCGTGTGTGCTGGGAATTACCTCCGCGCCACTCTTTGGGCGATGCTTCAAGAATCAATACGCTTGCGCCAGCTTCTCGTGCCATTAAGGCGCTGCATAGGGCGGCATTGCCACCCCCCACTACGACTACGTCCCACATGTTTTTGCCTCACAATGTTTTTTCACATTGTAGGGGAATGTAAATATGTCGTGCAGGTGGGGTGATGGGTTTTTGGGGTATTCGGGCATCCGCGGTCTGGAGCGGTCTGTCCACGGGGGAGAGAGAGGCGGACGGGTGGGCGACGCCCACTTCCCTCACCACATCAGCTGCTGGCGAATCAGCTCCGAACTCGGCCCTAGCGGGCCTCAGACAGGCGGAGCTGATTTGTCGCCAACAGCTGACGTGGTTCGGCCTGTCCTTGACGCTCTTTCCCCCGTGGACAGACCGCTCCAAGCTGCATGGACTGAAAGGGCTAAAGGTGGCAGGCGCATCAGGACGAGCCTCAAAATAGGGATCACAGACACAAAATCGACTCCGCATGTTTGAGGCCCGCCAGGGCCGAGTTCGGAGTCGATGTGTCTGTGATCCCTATTTTGAGGGAAGTGGGCAACGCCCACCCGTCCGCAGTGCCAGCCACCTTTAGCCCTTTCGGTCCATGTATGAATCGACCGATGCCTCAATACCAATGGCGTAACATAATAGATTCAAGTCCCACCACACAGAAAATCCAAACGAATGAACGCAGACCTGACCACCATCGCTATGTCCGAACGCATCGCCAGCATCAAGGCTCGCATGGCTGAAGCCTGTCTACGCGTTGGCCGTACTCCAGATGAGGTCACGCTGCTCCCTGTCAGTAAAACCTTTGACGACCAAGCGATCAGACGCGCAGTCAGCCTGGGTTACAAACGCTTCGGTGAAAATCGCACACAAGAAATCGCTCAAAAAACGCCTCTGCTAGCGGATTGCGATATCCAGTGGGTAGTAATCGGTCAGCTGCAAACGAATAAAGCCAAAGAAGTAGCTCGCCTAGCCCATGAGTTGCAATCTTTGGATCGAATGGAGTTGGCTGAGGCATTGGACCGTCGACTTCAGCTTGAGGGGCGATCGATTGATGTGTTGGTTCAGGTCAAAACCTCACCAGAGGAAACCAAGGCCGGTCTCGACCCGGTTGAGCTGATCCCATTTTTGAAAAAGCTGAGTGGTTTTCAAACGCTGCGTGTGCGTGGTCTGATGACCATGGCGATTTTGTCCGAAGACCAAGCCGCTGTGCGTCGCTGCTTTGCTCAATTGCGTCAGTTACGGGATCAGGCTAAGCAAGAGGGAATTGCCGGTATCGAACTGGACCGTTTGTCGATGGGGATGAGTGGTGATTTTGAGCTTGCGATCGAGGAGGGCTCAACCGAGATCCGGGTGGGGTCCGCCATTTTCGGGGCACGAGATTACGCAGCGTAAGGCTTTACAGGTTTGATTTACTTTAAAACAATTTCACCGCGCATGACCGGAGAATGCCCGGCAAATGTGCAAACAAAACCATAGCGTTCGCCTCGAACTAGCTTTGCCGTGTCAAACGTCACGGACGATGACTCCCCACCCCCTATGACACCCGAGTGCGCGATCACGCGGATGTCTTTAGGGTCAACATAAGCTTTGTCCGCGCCTGCAAGCATGCCTGTGCGCGCGACCCCATCCAAGTCACTGAGCTTAGCCAAAACCCAGTTATGCCCCATCGCGAGTTTTGGGAGACGCCCAGTGTGCTTGAGCGTGACAGTAAAGGTTTTGCATGCCAGGGGAATCTCGATGTTGTTCGGATCGTAACGAATTGCATCATCGCTTTCAATCGTGGTGGCACAGTCTTGTGCGATAGCGAAACCTCCTGCGAGACTCAATAGCACCACGACTAAGGCGTGTCGAAATCGTTTGAACGTAGAAATATGAATGTGCATCGGGTCAGTCGCTTGTTTTGAATAGCCTGCGCGCTCGAACAATCCGACCATTGGGGCGGCGCTCGATATCGCCATTGAGTTCGAGTGTCAGAAGCTCGCACTGTAGGATGGCGGGCAACATATTTGTGCGCTGTTGCAGAATGTCTTCGCTAACCGGATCGTAGCCGATTGCGTCCCAAACAGGGGAGTGTGGCGCGGCTTTGCTCCAAGTGTCAGTGTTTACTGAAGGGGTAGGTAAGGTCTGCGGCACGCAAAATGCCTCGAGTTCGCTCAAGATATCAGTGGCGTTTTCGACTAGTTTTGCACCTTGTTGAATCAGTGCATGCGGGCCTCTTGAGAGGGGCGAATGAATCGAGCCAGGCATCGCAAAGACCTCCCGATCCATCTCGACGGCTAAGCGCGCGGTGAGCAATGAACCACTTTTAAGAGCGGCCTCTACAACCAGCACGCCATGCGAGAGTCCCGCGACAATCCGATTGCGGCGCGGAAAGTGATGGGGTCGCGCAGGCGTGCCGAGCGGGAATTCAGAAATGATCAAGCCGCCCGCGGTGAGGATGCGACGAACGAGCTCGACATGGTTACGTGGATACACCACATCGGCGCCCGTGCCGAGAACAGCGATGGTGCCTCCCGCTGCCAAGCCTGCTTGAAGGGCGCCTCGATGAGCGGCTGCATCGATGCCCTGCGCCAAACCACTGATAATGCACCAGCCTTGCCGAGCAAGCGCGCAGGCAAAGTCGCTGGCATGTTCCAGTCCATCTGCAGTCGCGTGGCGTGCGCCAACGATCGCCAAAGCGGGTTGTTCAAGCCTTGATAATGCGCCTTTGGCGAATAAAACAATCGGTGTATCGGCGATCTGTTTCAGTAGGGCAGGATAGTGTGTTTGATCTTGAGTCAAAATGAACTGATCGTCATGCTGAGCCCATTCCAAGGCCGAAGCGATCTGTTGCGTCACCGCCTCCCCCCTGGCCAAAAGCAAGGCCTCGCAGAGGGCTTTGGGGGCCCGTGCCGCGAGCTGTTGAGGCGTGCATCGCTCGATCTCCATAGGCGAGGAGAAGTGGCTGAGTAGACGTTGGCACAAAATCGGCCCAAGTCCGGGAGTCATGCTGAGGCGCAGCCAGGCGGTCAGCATTTCTGATGAGAGAGTGTGAGGCATGAACTAGTCTGCCACATCCCGTACGTTTAAAAAGGACAAAAGTGTCCCGAAAATACCCCCAAAACTGTGCGGAATGTATCGAATTTAGGGCTTAATTAATTTAAAATAAAAAACGGTTATGTAAATACGTGGTTTTCGCTATGGCTCTGCTTAACATTTTGAACTATCCCGACAAGCGCTTGCATACGGTTGCAAAACCTGTACGCGTGGTGGACGAGCGCATTCGCACACTCGTCGTGGATATGACGGAAACGATGTACGAAGCACCCGGCGTAGGCTTAGCTGCGACCCAAGTCGATGTGCATGAGCGCGTGGTGGTGATCGATGTCAGCGAAGATAAAAGTGATTTGCGGGTGTTGATTAACCCAGAGATCTTGCGCTACAGCGATGAAAAAAAGATCTACGAAGAGGGCTGCTTGTCGGTGCCCGGTGTCTATGATGAGGTTGATCGTCCGGCGAATATCCGCGTGCGCGCACTCAACTTGCAAGGTGAAACATACGAATTCGATGCCGACGGACTGTTGGCCGTCTGTGTCCAACACGAGATAGATCATTTGAATGGTAAAGTCTTTGTGCAGCACCTGTCCCTCTTGAAGCAAACACGCCTTAAAGCCAAGCTGCGTAAAGAGCAACGCGAACTGGAACGGGTATAGCCCCCACATGCATAGTGAAATCCTCGGCTATATCGCCGCATTTTTGACAACTGCTGCCTTTCTTCCTCAAACGATTAAAACAATTAAGTCTCGCGATACCGCATCGATTTCTTTAGCGATGTACGTCATGTTTACGACGGGCATTGTCTTGTGGCTGGGGTATGCAATTTTGATTGAATCAATGCCCATGATCATCGCCAACATCATTACTTTTGTTTTGTCAGCGACGATTTTGTTGCTCAAGCTGACCGAGAAGTCACCGACCACCCGGCGATAAATACCGAGACTGGCTGACGTTTACCACCAGGTCGCTGTAACGCTAACAAGCGCAGTATTCCTTGTCCTGTGGCGATATCAATGCCCTCGGCACCTACGTGTAATACACGTGCTACACCATCATTTTCCGGTGGGGCATTCGGTGCGTGGTGGGGTAATGCAATGGCATCCCAGACTTTGACCGGCTCGGCGATACCAGGTAGTTTGACCGTCGCGCCCGGTGCGGGGTTAAACGCCCGGATGCGACGCGCTAGCAACTCAGCGGGAGCCTGTAAATCTAAAGCCGCTTCGGCTTTATCGAGCTTGGAGGCATACGTCACGCCGGCCTCGGGTTGCGCCGTAGCCGCAAGTGCGTTGGACGATAACCCACGAAGCGCTTGCACAATTAAGCGTGCACCTTGCTCTGCAAGTTTGTCGTGTAGGCTGGACGCATTGTCTTGCGCTTCGATCTCTAAGGGCTCAACCAGCAACATCGCGCCAGTGTCGAGACCCTCGTCCATTTGCATGATGGTGATGCCCGTCTGACGATCGCCGGCCTCAATCGAACGTTGAATCGGGGCCGCACCTCGCCAGCGCGGTAGCAGACTCGCATGGATATTCAGGCAGCCGTAGCGAGGCGCTTGCAATACCCAAGACGGCAGAATTAAACCGTAGGCGGCAACCACCAATACATCAAGCTGCGCATCTAGCAGGGCGCGTTGCGCCGCCTGCGCATCCTCGGGATATTTGCCGTCTAGGCGCAGACTGCGCGGCTGGATAACGGGAATGTTGTGTTCGAGCGAGAGTTGCTTGACCGCGCTTGGGGTCAGCTTGAGTCCACGACCTGAGGGACGGTCTGGCTGCGTGAGCACGAGCGGCACCTCAAACCCTGCGTTCAACATGGCGTGTAAGGCGAGTTTTGAAAACTCAGGTGTTCCCGCAAAGCCTATACGCATCACATCAAGATCCAACCTTCTTTGCCCACAGGTCGTATTCGTCCGACTCCGTCACACGTGCTCGGATGAGATCGCCGGGCTTGAGAGGGGTATCGCTTTCAACGTAGACGCAGCCGTCGATTTCTGGGGCGTCGGCGCTTGAGCGACCTACAGCGCCATCTTCGTCGACCTCATCTATCAATACATCGATCTCTCGTCCAACGCGTTTGGCCAGCCGCTCGGTCGAGATGGCTTGCTGATGTGCCATAAAGCGATCCCAGCGTTCTTGTTTGACTTCTTCGGGCACTGCTCCGTCGAGCGCATTGGCAGGAGCGCCTTGAACGGGTGAATATTGAAAACAGCCCACGCGATCGAGCTGCGCTTCCGACATCCAATCCAGCAAGTACTGAAAATCGCTTTCCGTTTCGCCCGGAAAGCCGACGATAAAGGTCGAGCGCAGCGTAATGTCCGGACATTGCTCACGCCAGCGATGGATGCGGGCCATGGTTTTGTCCTCAAAAGCGGGACGCTTCATCGCTTTGAGAATGCGTGGGCTGGCATGCTGAAAAGGGATGTCCAAGTAGGGCAAGATCTTGCCCTCAGCCATCAAGGGAATAACTTCGTCGACATGCGGATAGGGATAGACATAGTGCAGACGCACCCAGATGCCGAGCTCAGACAAGGCAGAGCACAACTCGGTCATACGCGTTTTGACGGGCCGGCCATTCCAGAAGCCGCTGCGATACTTGACGTCAACGCCATAGGCGCTCGTGTCCTGGGAAATGACGAGTAACTCTTTGACGCCGGCTTTGGCGAGTCGTTGCGCTTCGTCGAGCACATCACCCACGGGCCGGCTGACCAAGTCGCCGCGCATCGAAGGGATAATGCAGAAGCTACAACGGTGATTACAGCCCTCGGATATTTTTAAGTAGGCGTAGTGGCGTGGGGTGAGTTTGATGCCTTGAGGGGGGACGAGATCAAGAAAGGGGTCATGCGAAGCATTGGGCGGGGCAGCCTCATGGACAGCGCGAACAACCTGTTCGTATTGCTGAGGGCCGGTCACGGCTAATACGCTTGGATGCACGGCGCGAATCACCGATTCTTCGACGCCCATGCAGCCCGTCACGATCACACGGCCATTTTCCGCAATGGCTTCGCCGATCGCATCGAGCGACTCGGCTTTGGCGCTGTCGATAAAACCACAGGTATTGACCACAACCACATCGGCATTGTTGTAGTCGGGCACAATCTGATAGCCCTCTGTCCGTAACTGTGTGAGGATGCGTTCTGAGTCCACTAGTGCTTTGGGACAACCGAGACTGACAAAACCGACTTTGGGCGAAGACATAGTGAATGGCCTGGCGAGTCGTAACCCGCGTTAAACAGTTTGTGATTTTACCTTGCACAGCGACTAAAACCGGCTTTGCGACAGATGTTGTGATGCGTCCGACAAACAGACCTCTCAAAGACCCTACAATTGAGGGATGAATCCAGTCACACCCGCCCTATCTCACTCTTTGCTGGCCGCGGCCAGCTCGGTCGCAGCCGTGGAGTCCGGTCAGTCCCTGACCGAAGCACTTGCCGACGTTCACCCAGATGTGCGACCTGCCGCACAAGCGCTTGCTTTTTACGCCATGCGTCACTGGGGAATGGCCAAAGCTTTGCGTCGCACACTCGTCGAACGTGAGCCGCCTAGCGCGACCATGTATGCCTTGATAGGTCTGAGCTTGCTACTTTTGGATGCCTCTATCCGTGCCCAAGAAGAAACGCCCGCCGAAGGCACGCCCATCTATGGCGCGCATACCTTGGTAGATCAGGCGGTTCAAGCCACACAATGGCATCGCTCGACCGCTTCGTTTAAAGGCTTGGCCAACGCAGTATTGCGTCGTTTTCAGCGCGAGCGCAGCGATATTTTGGCGAAAGTCTCCAACGATCTTGAAGCAAAGTGGAACCATCCGCGCTGGTGGATTGAGAGCTTGCAAAAGAACTATCCCCAGGACTGGGAGACGCTATTGCTAGCCGCGAACACGCATCCACCACTCACGTTGCGGGTGAATGTGCGGGCGACGACCTTGGAGGCCGTTCAACAGGTTTTTAACGACCAGGGTATCGAGGCGCAGGCCTTTGGTGATGCCGGTCTTGTCCTAAAGGTGCCGCGACCGATTACGTCACTGCCTGGCTATGCTCAGGGTTGGTGGTCTGTGCAAGATGCTGGCGCGCAACTGGCCGCCCCGATGCTCGACGTTAAAGACGGGATGCAGGTGCTGGACGCTTGCGCGGCCCCTGGCGGCAAGACAGCGCATCTGTTGGAATTGGCCAAGGTTGATTTAACCGCGCTAGATATCGATGCGGTCCGACTCGAGAGAGTGCATCAAAATCTTAAGCGCTTGGGTTTGATGCGTCGAGGCATTCGCCTAGTCGCTGAAAGTGCCATCAAAACCCATGTTTGGTGGGACGCAAAGCCCTTTGACGCCGTGTTAGCGGACTTGCCATGCACTGCTTCGGGCATTGTGCGTCGACACCCCGATATTCGGTGGTTGCGCCGCGCGCAAGACGTTGGGCAAACGGCCAAGTTAGCGAGAGAAATTTTGGATTCCCTCTGGAGTGTGGTCGCGCCCGGTGGCAAACTACTCATGGTGACCTGTTCGATTTTTCCGGAGGAGGGCGAAAAGCAGGCGCAGGCGTTTGCGGCCCGTCATGCTCAAGCCGAGAGGATGGCGGCTCCCGGCCAGTTGTTGCCGCACCTGCCAGACGCCGCGCATCCGGCAGGCTACGATGGATTCTTTTATGCGTTGTTTACTAGAAAGGTCTAAGTGTTAAAGATCATGACTGAACCTAAGGGCTGGACTTTTCTGAGGGGTGCGCTGCTTGCGCTCACCTTGATGAGTTGCGCCCTCGTTCAGAGTGCTGCGTTGGCGGGCGACGCACAGATTAAACAAATCGAGCCATTGATCGGCGAGGGTCATCTCACCATGGATTTGGACGTTGGGCTTAAACTGAGTCCGATCGTAATAGAGGCTGCTGAGCGCGGAGTCCCTCTTTATTTCACGCTAGACGTAAAAATTAAAGCACCGCGTTGGTGGTGGCTCGATAAGTCCATCGTTGAGACTTCGCTGACGCGACGCATGTCCTACAACACCTTGACCCAACAATGGCGAGTTGCGACGGGTGATTTGTTTTTGCCAGTGGCTTCTCTCCAGGACGCGTTGGCAGTGCTGGAAAAGGTCAAAGGTTGGCCGGTGGCGCCCTTGGATCGTTTCGAGCCCAATGTTCGGTATGAGGGCGAGGTGCGGATTAGACTCGATACGTCTCATTTGGCGAGACCATTGCAATTGGATGCACGCAATCGTGGAGCGTGGTCGTTGACGAGCCCCTGGAAGCCGTTTGATTTTTCCGTACTCAAGGTAGGGGCTACGAAATGAATCCCCTCATGCGACTTGTCTCAGGTGTGGGCATTGCGAGTGCGATAGTTTTATTCGTGTTGTTGGCGTGGTCGACAGGCAATGCTTCGCTTTTGGCGCAATACCAGGCTTTATTGCTATGGTTGAACGGTGGGTTAGCCCTTACCTTGTTTGTGTGGGTCGTGTGGCTCACGCTTAGTTTGGCGAAACAATTTGCAATTGGAAAGTTTGGTTCTCGGTTGACTGCGCGTTTCGCTTTGGCGTTTGCCCTCATTGGGGTCTTGCCTGGCGCGCTCATCTACACGGTATCTTTGCAATTTATGTCGAGGTCGATTGAGTCTTGGTTCAATGTTCGTGTGGACACCGCTCTTGAATCAGGTTTGACACTAGGTCGTGCCGCCCTTGATTCTCAGTTGGCTCAGCTCGATGCACGCGCTCGATCGATGACGCCTGATTTAAGCAATACGCCGGACCCTGACATAGCTGCGGTATTGACGCGTCTGCGAGAGGCGAATGGCGCGATCGACGCGATGGTATTTACGACAAGCGGTCGCTTAATCGCGTTTGCCACCGACAATATTGGCACGCTTTTGCCGCCTTTACCGCCAGCGGCAGTCCTGAATCAGTTGCGAACCGCGCGAGGTTATTCGGCGGCTGATTCGGATGACCCAACGGCAAACTTGGGTGATGCAGGATTGTTGTTGCGCGTGATCGTACCCGTGGGGTCCCCTGAGCGCGCTGAGAAAACGCTAGGTGTGACGTCGGAGTCACGTTGGCTGCAGTTGCTACAACCGGTGTCAGATAAGATCGCTCAAAACGCGCGCGAGGTACAGAAAGGATACCTTGACTATCAAGAGCTAGCGCTCTCGCGTCAAAGCTTGCGCAATCTTTTCGCGGTGACGCTGACCTTGGCGCTCCTCTTGACGGTATTTGCTGCCATCGCCGTCGCTTTATATCTATCCAAAAAACTTGTGAAGCCCTTGCTAACACTTGCCTCCGGCACCCAAGCGGTGAGTATTGGAGACTTTCGGCCTTTGCCTGAACCTCCGAGCAACGATGAGGTGGGTCAACTGACCCGGTCCTTCAATGATATGACGCGCCAGCTCGAAGAGGCGCGCCGAATGGTTGAGTCCAATCGCGCTCAGCTCGAACGTTCAAACGTTTATCTGGAAAGTGTGTTGTCGAATTTGTCGGCCGGGGTGCTCGTTTTTGATCAGCAGTTTCGTTTGACGACGTTTAACCAAGGTGCGCAGGCGATTTTGAGTGTTGATTTACGCGCAGCACCTGGCCGACCGTTGGAAACGATTGATGGCATGATCGATTTTGCAGGCATGATTCGTCAGGCGTTTTCGCAGCATGCTGCAGTGGGCTCTGAGCGAACCCATTGGCAGGAGCAGGTTGAGCTCAAACTCCCTGATTTAAGTGATGACACGAAGTTTTATACACTGACACTTCTGGCTCGAGGCACGCAGTTGCTTGTCGATGGCCGCGATAACGGCTACATGGTGGTCTTTGACGATATCACTGAGGTCATGTCTGCCAACCGAAGCGTAGCGTGGGGCGAGGTCGCGCGACGTTTGGCGCACGAGATCAAAAATCCGCTAACACCGATTCAGCTATCAGCCGAGCGTTTGGCCATGAAACTAGCCCACAAACTCGAGCCTCAGGATGCAGCGTTACTCGAAAGAGCCACTAATACGATCGTGAACCAGGTGAGTTCACTCAAGCATATGGTCGACGACTTTAAGGAATATGCGCGTAAGCCCGCTATATTAATGGTGCCGGTTGATTTTAATGCGCTAGTTGATGAGGTCCTTGGACTTTATGGATGGGATCCAATCGATGGTATGGTAAGGGATGAGCGGCATGCTTGGCATCTTGAGGTTTCGCTTGATCCTGCTTTGCCACCCGTTTTGGGCGATCCCACGCAGTTGCGCCAAGTGGTTCATAATCTCTTGGCGAATGCGCGCGATGCCTTGGTGGATAAGCCAGAAGGGGGCGTGATCGAGGTTGCGACCAAGTTGATTCAGGCGGGAAGTCGGGAAAATACCGAACATCCTGACCTGCCCGCGCTTAGATTTACAGTCTCTGATAATGGTTCTGGATTTGGATCACAAGTTTTGCAACGCGCTTTTGAGCCTTACGTGACAACTAAAGCGCAGGGTACGGGTCTCGGTTTGGCGATTGTTCGAAAGATCATCGATGAGCATCAGGGTCGTATTGATTTGTCCAACCGGCGCGAGGGTGGTGCCAAAGTTTCGATTTTGTTGACGCAGTTGGCGCAATCGCTGGACGCGCCGCTGCAAGGCAACGATAATGCTTACGTGTAAGGGGTGGTGAAAGATTTATGGCCAGAATTTTGGTTGTCGACGATGAGGTTGGGATTCGTGAGTTGCTCTCCGAAATCCTGTACGACGAAGGTCACACGATTGAGCTTGCGGAAAATGCGGCTCAGGCGCGTGCTGCACGTTTGCGTGGGCGTCCCGATCTGGTTTTGCTTGATATTTGGATGCCCGATACGGATGGCGTAACGCTACTCAAGGAGTGGGGCTCTCAGGGTCTGCTCGATATGCCCGTGATCATGATGAGTGGCCATGCCACCATCGACACGGCAGTCGAGGCCACGCGCATCGGTGCGATTGATTTTCTGGAAAAGCCGATCACTTTGCAGCGTTTGCTCAAAACAATCTCTGCGGGTCTTGCGCGTGGTCGTTTGCCAGTTGCCAAGTCAGCAAACGGCACCTTTGTGTCAGTCGCGCCACCGAGCAGTGCCGCGCCCCAGATCTCTGAGCCGGTCTCTCAGGCGGGAAACGTAGCGGCTGTCGAACCCGTCGATCAAAGTTTGCTGGGTGACATCACGCTTGATCAACCCTTGCGGGAAGCGCGCGATGCGTTTGAGCGCGTGTATTTTGAATATCATTTGGCGCGCGAAAACAATAGCATGACGCGTGTCTCAGAAAAGACAGGTCTTGAACGTACACACCTTTATCGCAAGCTCAAGCAACTCGGCATTGAGTCTCGCAAGCGCAGCAGCTAAGCGTTCGTCGAGGCGGGTGGCTGACTGAGGCCTCCGACACGTGCGTCTTCGAGTGTGCGCCTGACTTGCACTAATTGGGCGCCGACCGCGACGGCAATTTCAGCGGGTGTGCGGCTGCCGATTTGAAGACCAACGGGTCCATGTAGCTTGTCAACTTCCTGTTCAGAAAGATCAAAGCTCAGCAGGCGTTCGCGACGTTTGGCTTGATTGCGAACCGAACCCAGAGCACCGATATAAAAAGCGTTGGACTTCAAGGCTTCGAGCAAGGCCATGTCGTCGAGCTTTGGGTCATGGGTGATGGCGACGATGGCGGTGCGAGAGTCTGTTTGAATCTCCAGCACGGCATCATCAGGCATGCCTGGCTGCAGCGTCACGCCCTGCATGTCCCAGCCGGCGGTGAATTCCTCGCGTGGATCGCAAATAATGACTTGAAATTCGAGCATCGTGGCGATCTGGGCCAGAGCCCGAGCGGTTTGGTTTGCACCGATAATCAGAAGTCGCCAGTGTGGACCATAGATGAAATGGCAGCCGTCTTCTTTAACTTCAGTCAGTTGGCCTGGCCGAGCGTTGGTCAACGTGGAGATGCCGGTGGACATATCTAACCAGCGACCGATGAGTTGTTGCGTTTCGGTGGTGGCGACCACCTGCTCGAGCCAGTCGCTGTGGATCAGAGGCTCGATCACCAAGCGCAGAGTGCCACCGCAGGGCAGGCCAAAGCGGGCCGCTTCGTCCTGTGACACACCATAACGCGCCCACTCGGGCTTGGTGGGGAGTCTCCCTTCTTGGGCTCTAGCGATCAGATCGTCCTCGATACAGCCGCCTGAAACAGAGCCAATGACGCGTCCGTCTTTACGCACAGCCAGCATCGCACCCGCCTGTCGCGGGGCCGAGCCCCACGTCTTGACGACAGTTGCCAGATGCACCGTATGACCGGTGGACACCCATTCGCGGGCTTGTTTCAATACTTCGGTATCAAGAGAGTCCATGCAGCATTCTTTCAGAAAAGGAGTCGAGGCGGGCAAGGGTTGTATCCAGTCAGTATACTGATCGACTTTACCAGCGTCGAGATCGAGTTCAACCTCATGGATCCATTATTTATCTTAGCCCTTGCCATTCTAGGCTGTGTGACCGGCTTTGCCGCCGGATTACTGGGCATTGGCGGTGGCATGCTGCTCGTCCCTTTTTTAACGCTTTTGCTGACTTGGCAAGGCTTGCCGCTTGAATTGATCGTTCATGCGGCGATCGCGACATCGATGGCTTCTATTTTATTTACTTCGGTGTCGAGTGTGCGCGCGCACAATAAAAGGGGGGCGGTGCGCTGGGATTTAGTCGCGGCCTTGACGCCCGGTATCGTAGTAGGCGGTTTGATTGCCGGCGGGGCTATTTTTTCTTTCCTTAAAACGGGCTGGTTGGCGCTCTTTTTTGCCGTCTTCGTGGGCTACTCAGCTTTTCAGATGTTGCGTGATAAAAAGCCCAAACCTTCACGTCACATGCCCGGTAAAGTCGGCACTGTAGGTGCGGGAGGTACGATTGGTTTCGTCTCTGGTTTAGTGGGTGCTGGCGGTGGGTTCATCTCTGTGCCCTTCATGCTCTGGTGCAATATTCCCTTGCATCAGGCTGTGGGCACATCGGCTGCGCTTGGTTTTCCGATCGCACTGGCCAATACGATCGGTTACGTCTGGTCTGGCTGGCACAAAGAAGGTTTGCCCTTTGAGATGTTCGGCTACATCTATTGGCCGGCTTTGATTATTTTGGCAATGTGCAGCGTGGTGCTGGCTCCTGTCGGCGCGCGTGCTGCCCACAACCTTCCTGTCAAAACACTCAAGCGTATTTTTGCTTACTTGTTATTTGGCTTGACGGCATACATGGCCTACAAAGCCTACGACTCATTTTTCGGCTGATTTTCGCTGAATCGCGCTCACGCTGATGCGCGTTTCCCCCGCCTGGCCGCGCCGCATTGCGCTGCGCCAGGCGTGACCATAAGCCACTTCGATGGTGAGATGGATACGGCCGTCAGGACGACGTTGTTCTTCTAGCGCATCCAGTAAACGCTGTCGCCATTGACGCGTCGTGAGCGACGCTTTACGTCCCAGAGCAGGATTGCCACCAAGATTTTTGACATCGTGCAAAAGCTTTTCCGGCGTGGCGTAGGTGAGCGTGAGTACTTCTTGATCCATGACCGGATCGGCAAAGCCTTTTTCAATCAGCAAGTCACCAAAATCGTGCATGTCCACAAAACTGGGCGTGCTGGTGTTGAGACCTGCAGTGCTCAACGCTTGACGAAGCTCTTGCATGCTCGCGGGACCAAAGCAGGAGAAAAACACTAAGCCATTTGGCCGAATAATGCGCCCCCATTCCTGAAGCACCTCGTGCGGGGCTGGGTGCCAGTGCAATGCTAGGTTGGACCAAACGAGATCGAGAGACTCGGGATCGAGACCTGTTTGCGCGAGATCCTGCTGGATCCAAGAGGTCGCTGGTGAATCTCCACGCAAACGTCCGACCCACGACCGCCAACCGTGCGGATAGATATTGTGTGCGGCTTGCTGTGCAAGCGTGAGCAAGCCTGCATTGTGATCCTGACCAATGAAGTGGGCATTAGGGTAGCGCGCGTACAAAAGTGGGATTTGAGCCCCGGCACCGCAACCTGCATCTAATAGTTGCGTGGGCTCTAAACGCACAAGCCTCAAGCGCTCGTCCATGCGGCGCGCGATTTCGCCATATAAAAACTGAGCCTCTTTGAGGTCGCCTCTGCGGTTGAATTGACGCAGGACGTGATCAACGTTCAAAGGGAGACGACTCAGTATGGATGTTGTTGTCATAGCAATAAAAAAAGGCGTGCGGTGCTGGTGCAGAATAAAGGCTTGAGGAATGAAAATGTACTCTATCCGAGAAAAAATCCGACAAATACTCCGCGCCCCATGTCCCTTATGTGGTTTAGCTGCCGTCGGCGGGGACCTTTGCCGCCCTTGCGAGAGCGAGGTCAGGTTCGAGTTCGATGCGCGTCGACATTGTCGCCGTTGTTTGTACCAAGCCCCCTGCGGCAGTTTGGGACCGCCGCACGCACTGAGTGCATTATGCGAAGCTTGTTGCCAACGGCCGGTGACGTATGCCCGTGCCATGGCAGGGATTCACTTTGCGGCGCCTGGCGATCAGCTGATGCGTCGCTTCAAGGCGCAGGGACGACTGACGGATGCGGGGCTGTTCGCCAGATTGCTGTGGCGTAATATGCAAATGGCATGCCCTGCCTTGCCGCCATTGACGGCTTTAGTTCCTATTCCGTCTAGTCGCGAGGCAATGTTGCGACGTGGCTTGAATCCCGCGGGTGAAATCGCGCGCGAGCTCGCGGGCTTAAGCGGCTTACCGTTACGGGGCGCATGGTTGCGCAGAACGCGCGAAGCTCACAGTCAAAAAAATCTGGATTGGCGTGCGCGCCAGGAGAGTGTGTGTGGACTGTACGAAGGGCGTATTCCAGTCAGTGGTGGCTGGTTAGGCTTGGTCGATGATGTGCTCACGACAGGGAGCACGCTGGAGGCGGCCTCTGCTGCGTTGTTGCGCGCTGGAGCTCAAGGCGTCATCGCCCTCGTTGCTGCGCGGACTCTGGCAAAATAGCGCTCATGTTTGATGTCATTCTTGTCCAGCCAGAAATTCCGCCCAACACGGGTAACGTGATCCGCTTGTGCGCCAATACGGGCGCGCGGCTACATCTTGTGCGCCCGCTCGGTTTTGAGATCGATGACACGCGACTCAAACGCGCCGGTCTCGATTATCACGAGTGGCAGCCCGTCAAGGTACATGATAGTTTACCCCTGGCGATTAAAGCGACCGGGGCACCACCCGAGCGTGTATTCGCCATGACGACCAAAGCCACGCTGCTGGTCAGCGAGGTCAGTTTGCTCGAGGGTGATGTCTTTGTGTTTGGACGTGAAACCGCAGGTCTCTCGGCAGAGCAAATGGCGCTGTTTGAGCCGACTCAGCGCGTCCGTTTGCCGATGTTGGTAGGACAGCGTAGTTTAAATCTTTCCAACGCAGTGGCGGTGGTGGTGTTTGAGGCCTGGCGACAGCAAGGCTATCCGGGCGCCGTGTAAAAAACAAACGTCTCGATCCGCGGTACTCAGTCCAGCGAAAGCTTGAGGTCTTCTATCACGGCATCCCAGCGTCTTTTTTCATCTTGGATGCGCTGTTTGAGCTCGCTAGGGCTCGAACCGACTGTTGAAAAATATTGAGAGGCAAATTTGTTTTTAATTTCTTCGCTGGCCAACAGTTCGGCGAGCGCTTTGTGGAGGCGCTCAAGGATGACTGCAGGGGTCCCCGCAGGTGCCAGAATCGCATTCCAGGAAATTGCTTCAAAGTCGGCAAAACCCTGCTCGGAGAGCGGCGTGATGCCTGGTAGTGTGGCGATCGCCTGTTGGCTCGTGACGCCTAAGGCTTTGACTTTACCGCTTTTGATTTGAATCATCGCGATCGCCGGCACCATGAAAGCAGCCTGAATGTCTTGGGCGATGACGGCTGTCGTGACCTGTGGAAAGCCGTTGTAGGGAATATGCGTGAGCGCAACACCCGCTTGTTTTTTAAAGAGCTCCATCGCGAGGTGGGACGCGCTGCCGGCGCCGATGGAGCCGTAGTTCCATCGGCCATCGTGTTGTTTGGCTTGGGCGACAAAGTCGGCGATGTTGACACCGGTAAAGCTTGCATTGACCACTAGAACGTTTGGACTGGTCGCGACTAAGGTGATTGGTGCGAGGTCAGTGACGGGGTCGTAGCCCAGTGTTTTTTTATAAAGCGTTGGTGCCGTGACGAGAGGGCCGTTGATCGTGTAGAGCAGCGTATAACCATCGGCAGGCGCACGTGCCACAAAGCGGGTGCCGATGTTGCCGCCTGCGCCGGGCTTGTTTTCAACGACAATATTTTGTCCGAGCTGTTTAGCGAGCGGGGCAGCGAGAGTGCGCGCCAGAATGTCAGGTGAGGATCCAGCGGGAAAAGGAACGATCAGGTGAATCGGCTTTTCATGCGGCCAAGTGTTTTGTGCAGATACGGGACGTAACGCAAAGGTGGTCATGAGCGTGAGTGCGCAGGCCAGGAGACAAAACAAACGCGAAGAAAAAAACATGGGGCACCTATTATTCAGTTGTCGCGACGCGCGAGAGCAGTCGTGTGACAGCTTCGAAGGGCCCGACGCCCTCGAACAGCACCTCGCACACAGCATGGGTAATGGGTAGTTCAACACCGAGCTGAGAGGCTCGCTTGAGAACGGCTTGCGCGCAGCGCGCGCCTTCGGCAGTGAGGCCTGTCTTCAACACTTCGGTTAAGGATTTGCCGCGACCAATTTCGAGGCCGACTTGGCGATTGCGCGACAGGTCGCCCGTCGCGGTCAGTACAAGATCTCCGAGTCCGGTGAGGCCAGAAAAGGTCGCGCTATGGGCGCCTAGAGCCTCGCCAAAGCGGGTCATTTCCGCCAGACCTCGGGTAATGAGTGCTGCGCGTGCGTTAGTGCCCAGACCGAGCCCCTCGCCGATGCCGCAGGCAATCGCCATGACGTTTTTTAGGGCACCGCCGACCTCGACGCCAATGACATCTTGGTTGGCATAGACGCGCATGGCGCCACCATGCAGTGCTGCGATCGTTGCGCGTCTTAACGCCGCATCGTGGCTGGCAATGGTGAGCGCAACGGGGAGGCCTTGGGCGACCTCCCGGGCGAAGGAGGGACCGGAGAGCACACCTGTTGGGATGTTGGGGACAGCGCTCAGCGCCTCGCGTGCAATCTCGCTGGGCAGCATGCCGGTCTCAGCCTCTAGGCCTTTGCAGGTCCATACGATGCCTGTGAGCGGTTGCGACAGTTTTTCGCCGAGCTGAGTGCATAAAACACGCAGGCCAGCGAGGGGAACACTCAAAATAAGCAAACCTGCAGCCTCTGGCGTTCTGGCTGACGTGTGCGCCAAGGCATGGTCAAGGTTGGAGGTAAACAAAAGAGAGTCTGGTAGTGCAATGCCTGGCAGATAACGGGTGTTTTCTCGACGAGCAGTCAGTTGCTCGGCGAACGCGGGATGACGCGCCCAAAGCATCGTGGGGGCATGGCGGCTCGCCGCGCATGCAAGAGCGGTGCCCCATGCGCCAGCACCAAGCACCGCAACGGGTCGCGGTGCTTGTTCAGCGTTGTGCATGGTCATGGGAGGTCAGCGTTATTGACGTGTCACACCGGGGGGCAAAATCAGGCCCGAATCAGCAGGTGCGGACTCAGCTTCTTGGGTTGCCTGAGCGATGCGTTGTTCGTAGAGGGCTTGGAAGTTGACCTCAGCCAAGTGCAATGGGGGTAACGAAGTGCGCGTGATCGCATCGGCGACATTGGAGCGCAGGTAAGGGTAAAGCATGGTCGGACACACGATGCCCATCAAGGGATCGATCTGTTCGGCGGGGATATTTACCATTTCGAAAATCGCGGCCTGTGTCGCTTCGACCAGATATAAAACCTTGTCCTTGATGCGTGTGGTGACGGTGACGGTCACGGTGGACTCAAAGACGGTTTCGGCCAAGGCCTGACCGCCAATGTTGATCGAAACCTCGACCGCGGGGGCTTCTTGCTCGAGGAAGATGCCCGGTGCGTTAGGCATCTCAAGCGAGAGATCCTTCAGATATACGCGTTGCATATTGAAGGAGGGAGCGTTGTCAGCTTGAGTGTTTTGTTCGGCCATGAAAATTTCCAGTAAAAACTAAAATAGAGGCGATTTTGATTTCGAGTCAAGAAATCGCGAGAAAACAGCAAAAAAAAACAGAAAAAAAGAGCAAAGGGTATTTAGCCGTTGAGCAGGGGCAAGAGCTTGCCCTCGCGATCCAGCGCAGACAAATCGTCGAAACCGCCAACGTGGGTGTCCCCGATGTAGATCTGAGGCACGGTTCGTCGGCCGGTGCGTTCCATCATGAGCGCGCGCTGCGCGGCGTCTTCGTCAATCCGGATTTTTTCGATCTCCGCCACACCACGCTGTGTCAGCAGCATTTCGGCGCGCGTGCAAAAGGGGCAATAACCGGTGGTGTACATCACGACTTTATTCATCTGAGGCTCCGAGAGGTCATTATTTTGTAGTTAAGGGCAGTCCGGCGGTCGACCAGGCGCGCATGCCGCCACCGAGCACATTGACTTGCGTAAAGCCAAGGGCACGTAGGCGTACCGCAGCGCTGCCAGCGGTGCGACCAAAGTCGCATACGACGATCAATGGCTTGTTTTTGGGCAAATTGGCCGCTTTTTTCTCAATTTCGATGGCGGGGATGCTGCGAGCTTGCGCAATATGACCCGACTTGTAAGCATCGCTAGGGCGAATATCAATCATGATGGCATGCTGATGATTCATCAATTGCACGGCTTCTGTGCAGGAGATGCTCGCACCAGCACGTTTGCTTTGGATCATGGGCCAGGCGAGTGCCAAGCCCGAGACTAAGGCTACGCCAATTAACAACAGGTTATTTTGACTAAAAAAGAAATCCACGGTGTATCCAGAGAAGCGGTTGCAGCCCAAATTTGGGGCGGGTTATGAAATATCACTCAGACAATTATAAAATGATGTTTTAACCACACTTTAACCTGTGTCTGCCATGTATAAACTTGTATTGATGCGTCACGGCGAAAGCCAATGGAATCTCGAAAATCGTTTTACGGGCTGGACCGACGTCGATCTGACTGATCTGGGTCGGGAGCAGGCGCATAAAGCTGGTCAAATGTTGAAAGATCAGGGCTACGAATTCGATATCGCCTTTACCTCGGTGCTCACACGCGCCATCCGCACGCTCTGGATCGCACTGGATGCGATGGACGCGATGTATCTGCCCGTTCATAACAATTGGCGCCTCAATGAGCGGCACTACGGCGCGCTCCAGGGTCTCAATAAGGCTGAAACAGCCGCCCAATATGGTGATGAGCAGGTGCTGATCTGGCGGCGCGCCTACGCAATCGCACCCAACCCACTCGCACTCGATGACCCTAGGCACCCTAAGTTTGACCCGCGCTATGCACGACTGACCGCGCAGCAATTGCCTGCGACGGAGTGTTTGAAAGACACGGTCGAGCGTGTGCTGCCGTTTTGGGAAGAAACGATTGCCCCTGCCATACGCGCCGGTCGTCGTGTGATGATTTCTGCGCACGGCAATAGCTTGCGTGCATTAATCAAGCATCTTGACCACGTTTCCGAAGAGGACATTGTTCATCTGAATATTCCGACCGGGCAGCCTCTGGTGTACGAGCTCGACAAGGATTTGCGTCCGATTCGGCATTATTACCTCGGCGATCCAGCCGAAATCGCCGCAGCGATGGCCGCGGTCGAGGCGCAAGGCAAGGCGAAAAAGGAATAGTCGTATGCGATTGGCGTTCTGGCGGTGGTGCGTCGCGGTGGCCTTGTCGGCCATGGTGGGCGCAACGCTGGCCGCGCCAGAGGCGGACGATTTGGCGAATCGTCGCAGCGCTGTCGAGCGTCAGCGAGCCGATTTGCGCGCCCGTATTCAAACGCTCCAAAAGGAGCTAGATGCGCGCGAGGCAGTTCGTAAGGAGGCCGCCGATGCCCTCAAGGTCTCCGAGGTCGCGATCTCTCAAACAACGCGACGACTCAACGAGTTGTCTACCCAGCTTAAAAAAGCACGCACTGAGCTTGAGGCTTTAAAAAACCAGATTCAGCGTCAACAAGGCATTCTGGTGCAACGCCGCGAGGAGCTTTCGGATCAATTGCGTCGGCAATATGCAAGTGGTTTATCGCCTTGGGCGGCCTTGCTCTCCGGCGATGATCCCCAAGAGCTGAGTCGCAATCTTTCCTACCTCGACTATATTTCGCAGGCTCGCGCCAAGACGGTTGCCGAGCTGAAAATTGAGATTGAGCGTTTGGCGCAACTTGAGGCGCGCTTGGAGGTGCGTCAAAAAGAGGTGTCACAGTTGGTCGAAGAAACCACGCAACAGCATTCGGTGTTGGAATCGCAGCAAAAGGAACGCGCAACGGTACTGGCTAGGATTGAAGGCCAAATTCAGGCTCAACGCTCTGAGGCCGTGCGCTTAGGCCAGGACGACCAGCGACTGAGTGGGCTCATTGATAGTCTTGGCGGACAGATTCAGGAGGCAAAAAAGGCGGAAGAGGCGCGTCGCGCAGAGCAAGCGAAGCTGGTTGAGCAGGCTAAACGCGAGGAGCAAGCAAAACAAGCCGAGTCGGTGCGCCGAGCCGAGGAGCAGCAGATCGAGCGTGCGCGTAGAGTCGCCCAGGAGCAGGAGCTTAAGGAGTCAGCGCGTGCCTCCGAGGCCGCGGCGACTCCTGAGTCTGGCGAGGGTCTTAAAAAAGGCTTGCGATGGCCCTTGAGGGGCACTGTGATGGCCCGCTTTGGCACGAATCGACCGGAGGGTGGCATATGGCGAGGTGTGTTGATCAAAGCCTCTGGTGGCACACCTGTCCATGCTGTGGGCGGAGGAACCGTGGTCTATTCCAACTGGCTTCGGGGATTCGGAAATTTGCTCATCGTTGACCATGGGGAGCAATATTTGAGCGTTTACGCCTATAACCAGAGTCTGCTCAAACAGGTCGGGGATTCGGTGCGGGCTGGAGATCCCTTGGCTCTTGCCGGAAGTACCGGTGGACAGGTGGATTCGGCCCTATACTTCGAGATTAGGCATCGTGGCGCAGCCGTAGACCCTTTGACGCTTTTATCCCGGTAGGAAGTACGGTATAGGATTGCCATTCTTCGCGCAGACCATTACGCTTTGTCTTATTTGTCTTGTTGTTTTTAGTTTGATCGGCATTCAACTTGGGAATGTGCATGAGCACTCGCAAAATACGTAGTATAGGTTTGGTGTCCGTTGGCGTCATCGCAGGTGTGCTCTTAAGTCTTGGGCTCAGTGCGGTCGCCCAAAGAGGTTCGCCTTTGCCGCTTGACGAGTTGCGTCAGTTTTCAAGCGTGTTTTCCGCGATTAAAAATAATTACGTCGAACCCGTTTCTGATAAAAAACTGATTAGCGGTGCGATCTCAGGCATGTTGTCTGATCTGGATCCTCATTCCGCCTATCTGGATGCGGATGCTTTCAAAGAAATGCAGAGTGCCACGCAAGGTGAGTTCGGTGGCTTGGGTATCGAAGTCGGCACTGAAGACGGCATGGTCAAAGTGATTTCGCCGATCGAGGACACACCGGCAGCGCGCGCAGGCATTCGCGCGGGTGATGTGATTACCAAAATCAACGATACCTCGACCAAGGGCTTGTCGCTAACAGATGCCGTAAAAATGATGCGCGGCCCGGTCAAGACGCCGATTACGTTGACGATTTCTCGTCAGGGACAGGCGCAGCCCATCGTCATTAAGATCGTCCGTGACACGATCCGAGTGCGCAGCGTGCGCAGCAAGATGTTGCCGGACAATATCGGCTACATTCGTATTGCGCAATTCCAGGAAAAAACCGGTGTGGACTTGGTGCGCCACTTGAAGGAGCTGGGTGAAAAAGGTGCGCCGCGCGGATTGATTCTAGATCTTCGTAATGATCCAGGTGGTTTGCTGACAAGTGCGATTGGTGTGTCGGCCGCCTTCCTCAAGCCCGACACTTTAGTTGTGTCAACGGATGGTCGTGCACCCGACGCTAAACAAAAGTATTTATCCAACCCCGCGGACTATGCGCGCGGTGAGCGTGACTATTTGGTCGGTTTGCCTGCTTGGGTTAAAACCGTCCCCATGGTGGTCTTGGTCAACGTAGGTTCTGCCTCCGCCTCGGAAATTGTCGCGGGTGCGCTTCAGGACCATAAGCGCGCCACCATAATGGGCAATCGAACCTTTGGTAAGGGCTCGGTCCAAGTCATCCTGCCGATTTCAGACACAACGGCGATCAAGCTGACAACCTCGCGTTATTACACACCCAAAGGACGATCGATTCAGGCGACTGGCATCATGCCTGATATTGTCGTGGCTGATACGGCCGAGGGAGATTTGTTCCGTATGTCACGCGAGGCAGACCTTAAGCGTCATCTGAGTAATAGCCGCAGCGGTCAACCAGAGTCTGAGAAAAAGACAAAAGAAGAGGAAGCGCCTCTTGCCGACACAGACAAGATTTTCCAATTTGGTACGCCCGAGGACTTCCAGTTGAATCAAGCGATCAACTTCCTCGAAGGCAAGCCTATCCAAAAGGCAGTGCCTCGTCCAAAGAATGCGAGTGCAGAGTCCTCCGGAGCTGCGCCAAAGGGCAAATGAAGGATAGCCAGCTTCTTCGTTATGCCAGACATATTTTGCTCGATGAGTTTGGCATAGAGGCCCAAGAAAAATTACTCGCGGCGCGCGTATTGGTTCTTGGTGCGGGCGGACTGGGCTCTCCCGCCGCCTTGTATCTGGCCTCCGCAGGTGTGGGTCATATTGTTTTGGCTGACCACGACACGATTGAACTGAGTAACCTGCAACGTCAGATTCTGCACACAGACGCTCGCGTCGGCTGGCTCAAAGCCGAGTCTGGTCGTCAAACGATGCTGGCTCTTAATCCCGACATCGAGGTTGAGGTACGCACAACAAGAATGGAACCGGAGAGCTTGCTCGCGGAGATTGCCACAGTCGATGTTGTCTTGGACTGTACGGATAACTTCGCGACACGGCATGCTGTGAACAAAGCATGCGTGATCCATCAAAAACCTTTGGTCTCAGGTGCTGCCATCCGTTTTGAAGGTCAAATCAGTGTGTTTGATCCTCGGGATGAGCAAGCACCCTGCTATCACTGTTTGTTTCCCGAGGCCGACGATATCGAAGCGTTGAGTTGCGCGACAACGGGCGTTTTTGCGCCATTGGTCGGGATCATTGGGAGTATGCAGGCTGCCGAGGCGATCAAAGTGCTTGCAGGTGTCGGTACGTCACTCAAGGGACGGTTGCTCATGCTCGATGCCTTTGAAATGCAGTGGCATAGCGTGCGCGTCAAGCGTGATCCGGCTTGCCCTGTCTGTGCGGATCGAACCTAGCCGCGCTGATCTAACAGAAGTTTGAGTTGCGTGTGCATGTGTGTAGAGGGGGCTGCTTGCCAACCACTTTGTGCAAAGCGTAACCAACTGCCTAAGACAAGATGCGTGAGAGCGGCAGACAGTGGGGTGATTTCGGTTGTGGGGTTGATTTCACCGCTTGTGAGAGCCTGGCGCAGTGACTGTTTGAACACGACATCAATGCGGTCTGTAATCTGGGTGACGCGTCCTTGAAGCCGCTCGTCCTCGGTGACGAGCGCATCACCACATAAGACACGAGTCATCCCTCTGTTGCGCTCTGAGAACGTCATTAACATGACGGCAATTTTGCGCGCTTGCTCGATGCCTTTTGGTTCGGTGGCGACGATTTGGTTGACGAGCGTAAAGATAGTCGTTTCAATAAATTCGAAGAGGCCTTCGAACATTTGCGCTTTGCTCGCAAAGTGTCGATAAAGCGCAGCCTCGGAGAGTTGCATTTTGGCGGCGAGCGCCGCGGTAGTGATCCGCGCCGCCCGCGGTTGCTCTAACATCTCTGCGAGTGTTTGCAGAATCTGATGTTTGCGTTCGCCCGTTTTGACCGACATACACTCAAGTCCAGAATTAGCCGTTAAGGAGGATGAAGCATTGCATGAGCTTTAAGTCACATACCTTGCAGGGTGCGCTTTTGGAGCAATAAATCACCTACATAGTTTACTCGTAAGTCTACGTAATTGGGACGCCCTCGCTTGCCTTTCGCAAAGGGCGTGCCGGGGTGAAAAACATGGACTGTGCGCAAGCCAGCATGTCTCGCGCCGCGCAGGTTTGCGGTCGTGTCCTCGACAAGCACGGCCCGTCGTGGATGGATGCCTTCGTGTGCGAGGATGTGACGCATGAGAGTCACGGAAGGTTTGGGTTTGTAGTGTCCGTGCAGACGCATTTGCTCAATGCCCCAAAACCCATCGAAGCAGCGTAGGATGTTGAGATGTTTCATGACAGCGCGGGCATAATGCAGTGGCGCATTGGTCACAAGAATTTTGCGACCAGGCAGGCGACGCAGCTTGTGCGCCAAACCTCGTTCGGCTCGAATCAAGGGGCCGACTTCAAAGTTGTGGCTGCGATGCAAAAACTGATGGGCATCTACACCATGGTGACGCACCAAACCGATCAAGGTGGCTCCGTAGCGTTTCCAATAGCTTGTCCGCAGGTGAGTGGCGGTCGCTTCATCGACCTCTAGGCTCTCCATCACGGCTGCGGTCATGCCAAGATTAATTTCTCGAAATATCTTGTAAGAAGTATCGTGTAAGGTATTGTCGAGATCGAACAGCCACACGCGTTCGCGGGCTTTGGAAATCGCTGCTTTGCGTGCAGGGGTATGCACGCGGGCTCGCCGCGTGCGGATCGGGGCATGGGGTGCGAACCGCTTGTGAATCACTCTGAGGTGATCATGGTGCCCACGCCGCGATCCGTTAGGATTTCGAGCAGCAGGCAATGCGGGACGCGACCATCGACGACGTGCACAGATTTCACACCATTACGTGCGGCATCCAGGGCTGAGGAGATTTTGGGGAGCATGCCGCCAGAGATTGTGCCGTCGGCAAAGAGTGCGTCGATCGTTTGTGCCGATAGGCTGCGCAGCAATTGCCCATCTTTGTTGAGTACGCCGGGTGTGTTGGTCATCATGAGCAGTTTTTCGGCACCCAGTACCTCTGCCATTTTGCCAGCGACGATGTCAGCGTTGATGTTGTAGGCAAGGCCGTCTTCGCCGTAGCCAATCGGAGAAATCACGGGGATGAACTGATCGTCCTGCAAGGCCTTGACGACCGCAGGTTCGACGTGGGCGATGTCGCCCACAAAACCGATGTCGATTGGGTTGGCGGGATCGTCCTTGTTGGGCATCATTTTCTTGCGAGCCTGAATGAGACAGCCGTCTTTGCCAGTGAGGCCAACGGCTTTCCCACCCGCTTCGTTAATCATCAACACGATGTCTTGTTGCACTTGTCCGCCGAGTACCCACTCTACGACTTCCATGGTCTCGGCGTCTGTGACGCGCATGCCTTGGATAAAGGTGCCTTGCTTGCCGATTCTGCGCAGCGCTTCATCGATCTGAGGGCCGCCGCCGTGAACGACGATGGGATTGAGTCCGATGAGTTTGAGCAAGACGACATCGTGTGCAAAGCTGCGCTGAAGAACTTCTTCGGTCATCGCATTGCCACCGTATTTGATGACGATGGTTTTGCCATGGAAGCGTTTGATATAGGGCAAGCTCTCAGAGAGCACTTTTGCGACGACTTCGGGAGGCATAGAGGCAGAGGGAGGCTGGCTATTCATTTGGCTGAGGCATTAGGGTGGGCAAGCAGTGAAAGAGGTGGATTTTTATAAGGGCGAGCTTAACCCGCGAGTGCTTTTTCAATCGATTTGCGTAATTCGGTTTTGTCGTACAAGCCCAAATAACGCTTGATGATATTGCCATTTTTATCGATTAGGAATGCCATCGGGGTCAGTTTGACATCACCAAAGGCTTTTGCGACTGTGCCCTGTGTATCCAGCGCAACAGTGAAGGGTAGTTTGCGTGTTTCGACGAACTTTTGGACAAAGTTGATGGGATCGTATTCCATGGCTACGGCGATGAGATCAAAGCCTTGAGCATGGTACTTGTTATAGTTTTCAATATTATCGGGCATCTGTGCCACGCAGCTAACACAGTTGGTCGCCCAAAACTTGACCAATACAACCTTGCCGTGCAACTCAGAGAGAGCGATTTTCTGGCCCGAGAGCGAGGTCAATGTCACGTCTGGAGCAGGGGTCGCGCGGGTACTGACGAACCAAGTCGTCAAGCCACCCACAACGACCAAGAGAATTAAAGCTACGATTTTTTTCATTGAATCGGCATCACTTGGACACCACCGACAGGCGGGGCATCCCCACCCATTGCACCCGAGCCACTTACCGGGGCTTCGCCTAGAGGTGTGGTGGGCTTGGTGTTGTTGCTTCCCATACGCGCTGCGTCATCCAGGCGTTTTGCTTGCTCGGGCGTGATGATCTGAAAGAGCTTTTCGACGCGCTTGACGCCGCTGACTTTGGCCGCGGCGGCGGCTGCCATATCACCTTCGCGTTGGGTCACCAGGCCCATCAGATAGACTATGCTGCGATCTGTTGTGACGACAATGGTGCGGGAGGGAATGTCTTTGGTGGTCGCCAAGATTGTCATGACCTTAGAGGTAATCCAGATGTCATTGGTCACAACTCCAAAGGAGGCCAGTTCTTTGACGACAACAATCTGGTCGGAGACGGATTTAACGTGTTCGACTTTGCGTGCGATCTCTGCCGCTCGATTTTTGAACTCGCTACTGATGGTGTCGCCCGTGAGTAACACGACGCCATCGTAGGAAGTGATCGTTGAGCGAACCGCATCGCCGAAGTTTTCGCGAAACTGACCACCGATTTTGAGTTCGATGGATTTGTCTTCGACTTGTTCGCCTAAGCTACGTCGATCGACGACGACCATGCCGGTTGTGGCTGCGGCTCCGCCAATGAGTAAGGGCACGCATGCGGTTAGCGTTGATCCCGCAGCAATCAGGGCGGCGCATAGGATCAAAGGACGAATGAATTGTCTTTTAAGGCTCATGCGGGATCTCCAAGTAATAAATGATCTATGCCATCGCACAGGATGTGCAACAGAAGGATGTGAACTTCCTGGATGCGCATGGTGCGGTCGTGCGGCACACACAGGTGGATGTCGTTATCGAGTAAAAGGTCTTTGATCTGGCCGCCGCCTTTGCCAGTGAGGGCGATGACACGCATTTCACGTTCGTGGGCGACTGCAATGGCAAGCTTGACGTTCGCTGAATTGCCGCTCGTGGAAATCGCGACAAGCACATCGCCAGGTTGACCAAGCGCACTGATCTGACGTGAGAAAATATGATCGAAACCGTAATCATTCCCCACAGCCGTCATGATCGAGGTGTCGGTGTTGAGCGCTACGCCAGCCAGAGGCAAACGGTCACGCTCGAAACGTCCGACGAGTTCGGCGATAAAGTGTTGCGCATCAGCCGCAGAGCCCCCATTGCCACACGCTAAAATTTTTGCATTGTTGGTGACGCAGCCAAAGCACAAGTCGATTGCCTGCGTGAGGGGGTCGGCGAGCACATCCATGCTGCGTCGTGTCGCGGCGATGTTGTCCTCGAAATGGGCGGCAAGGCGGTTGGCAAGGTCCATGGCTATGATCTGAAATACAGAATCTTTATTATCTCACTTATCTTGGCTCAAGCGCAGGGCGTCACGGTGCCAAGTCAGGTTGTCTTGGTCGAAGGTGGCAAGATCGATTCGGCATTGCGGCATCTTGCCGCCAAAGGCCTCCCGTACAAGCTTGGGTAGCCACCAATCGATGGTTTTGAGCAATCTTTGCTGCTTGGCGCGAGTGATGCTAGCCGTCGCGCCACCGTAAAGGCGGCTGCGTCGATAGCGAACTTCGACGAAAACAAGGACTTGGCCCTCTTTGACCACCAGATCGAGTTCGCCGAGAGGGCAGCGGAGTTGATACCCCAGCAAGGCGCAGCCTGCCTGCTGTAAGACTTCCCAAGCCCGCCGCTCATAGAGGTCTCCAATGCGTTGGCTGTTGCTGCGGGCCCTCTCGCGGGTTGAGCGCGTTTTGTCCGAAGCGCGTCTGTTGGCCGCGCGGCGGCGCTGTTTGCGTCGTCTTGCGAGGATCGCGCGCTGTTGCGCAGCCTCGGCGAGGGTAAAAAGAGTCAAATCTGGCGTGGGCGTTTGGGTCATAGGAGGCGCTTGTGCGTGACGCAGAGTGGTTGGGCGGTCTACACTGACACAATGAATGAATCTAGCCTATCCGCAATGACCGAACACGCACATTCCGATTCGCCGCCAGACTCTTGGGGTCGGTTGAGTGAGCGTATGGAGGGACAGCAATGGCCGACGCACGCCCTGTATGTCGTCGCGACACCGATTGGAAACTTAGGTGACTTGAGTTTGCGTGCCTGGCATGCCCTGAGTCGGGCAGATGTAATTGCCGCCGAAGACACTCGGGCGAGCCGGAACTTGCTCGAAGCTTGGGGAATCAATACGCCCTTGATTGCTGCGCATCGTCATAATGAGTTGAGTGCTGCGACAGAGATCGTCGCACGCCTTCAGTCAGGACAGCGGGTGGCCTTAATATCTGATGCGGGCTCGCCCGCAGTGAGTGATCCGGGAGGTCTTGTGGTGCAGGCCGTCAGGCAAGCGGGTTTGAGGGTGATCCCTTTGCCCGGCGCAAATGCGTTGATCACGGCGCTGATGGGCGCAGGCGTCACGACGGATGCTTCGCCGGGTTTTGTGTTCGCGGGGTTTGCTCCGATCAAGTCAGCTGCGAGGCAGCGTTGGTTTAGGCAATGGACACAACTGCCCGCGGCAACTGTATTTTATGAGGCGCCGCATAGGATTGTCGCCAGTGCGATAGATGCGGTGGCAGTGGTTGGTCCGACACGCAAGGTGACGTTTGCCCGCGAGCTGACTAAACGTTTCGAGGAAATTGCGACCATGCCAATTGCGCAGGCAGCGCAGTGGCTCGCAGAGGATCCGCATCGCGAGCAAGGAGAGTATGTCGTCATTATTCATCCTCCTGTTGTCGTGCAGTCAGAGGGGCTCGAACTGCAAGAGACTGCCTCGATTGATGCGTGGCTTGATGTACTGCTTGAGTCGATGTCCGTACGCGACGTTGCCCGTGTAGCGGCCAAGGCGACCGGTCAGCCGCGTGATGCCTTGTATACCCGAGCACTTGCGCTCAAAGCGAAACGCGAAGAGACGTAAAGGGTCGTTTTTCTGAACACAGGAAGTCCCTCAGTTCGCTGCACGGCTAAGGTTTACGCACGCGCCAGTTACGAATTTCCTCAGGCATGATTCGCTCGACGATCACCTCAGCGCTACCGGGGGCGAGAACGCCGAGTTGATAGGCCGCCACATAGGACAAATCAATCACTCTGCCCCGAAGAAAAGGTCCTCGGTCGTTGACGCGCAGCACGACGGTCTTGCCGGTCGACACGCGCGTGACCCTGACATAGCTGGGGATCGGCAGCGTGGGATGCGCAGCGGTCATTGCGTACATATCGTAGCGCTCACCGTTCGAGGTCGGATTGCCATGGAACTTTCTGCCGTACCATGAGGCGCGACCTTGAACGCGATAAGGGCTTCCGCTTGTATCAGGTGTAAAGCTTTGTCCTAGCACGGTATAGGGTCGATTTGGACCCCGTGCGAGCGGTTCGATTTTGGGTACGGCATCTGGCACGCGATCCAAATTTGCGGGTGGGTTGGGGCCGGGCCCATCGTCTTTGTAATAGCCGCCTTTGCGTGAGCTCGAGCCACAGGCTGCGAGGAGTCCACATAAAGCGCAGATACTCAGCAGTCGCAGCAGTCGAGCCGAGCCGCTTTTCATCCGGAGATCTCGGGTTGATGACGATGCCGCACTAGCAATTGTTGTTCTGCAAAGCGTTGTGCCAGTGTTTCGACCACATACACGGAGCGATGTTTACCACCAGTGCAACCGATGGCGACCGTCAGGTAGCTGCGTGTGTCTTCGGTGTAACGCGGCAACCATTTACGAATAAAGCCCTCAATGTCACTGACCATCAGTTCGACATCCGCGAAACTTTTGAGCCAGTTCGAGACGAGTTGATCTCGACCGGTGAGTGGCCGCAGCGCGGGATCATAGTGGGGATTTGGCAGGCATCGCACATCAAACACCAGGTCGGCGTCTCTGGGGACACCTTCTTTAAACGCAAAAGATTCAAAGGTGATAAGCAGTGGTTTGCGGTCGGCTTGTATCAGGTCGCGAATCCAGGCGCGGAGTTGACCGGGCATGAGGCCCGACGTGTCGATCACGTGACCTAAGTTGCGCAGGTCACTGAGTTGATTGCGCTCTAGTTGAATGCATTCTTCTAGCGTCGCGCTCAACCCTTTTTTGGTCAACCGCTCTGCCAAGGGATGACGACGGCGTGACTCTGAGTAGCGATGCACCAGCGTTTCATTGTCCGCATCAAGAAAAATCAATTTAAATTCAGTCTGTGTCGTGTTGAGCGCACTAATGACGGCAGGCATTTCTGCAAGCTCACCAGGGGAGCGGACATCGATGGCGACCGCAATCCGACTTGCTACATCATCGCGCATCGAGGTAATAAAATCATGCAAAAAACGCAGCGGAAGATTGTCGACGCACACGTAGCCTGCATCTTCGAGCATGCGCAATGCCACGGACTTGCCAGAGCCAGAAATACCCGTCAAGAGAACGACCTTGAGCGCAGGCATATTAATTTTTCCCTTGAGCAATAGCGGCCGATTGCAGTGCCATGAACTCGGCGAGCGTGTCGATGCCACGTAGTTTGAGGATCGTATTACGAACAGCGGCCTCGACGAGGACGGCGAGGTTTCGGCCGGCTGCGACCTGAAGCATGACTTTGCGAATCGGACAACCGAGCATATCCTGCGTCATATCTTGTAAGGGGAGTCGTTCGAATTTGTCCTGTGCGGTTGCGCGAACCAGATGCACAATCAGTTTGAGCTTCATTTTGCGTCGTACGGAGGTTTCACCAAAGATGGTTCGGATATTGAGCAAACCCAAACCCCGTACCTCGAGCATATTGCGCAAGAGCTCCGGACAATGGCCCTCGATGGCATGGGGTGCGGTGCGAGACAACTCAACCGCATCGTCGGCGACGAGTCCGTGACCGCGAGAAATCAACTCCAACGCAAGCTCGCTTTTGCCCAGGCCAGATTCGCCCGTAATCAGAACGCCGAGTCCCAGCACATCCATAAAGACACCGTGTACCGTGGTGGTCGGGGCGAGTCGACGACTGAGGTAAATGCGTAAGAGGTCGATTAGTTCTGCGGCATGAACCGAGGTTGACAAGAGGGGCACATGGCTATTCTCGCAGTTGAGAATGAGGTCCTCCGTGGCCTGTAAGTCGTCAGCTAGCAGGATGGCAGGAACGCCTCCCGCGAGCAACTCTTCGAGATGGTGCACTCGCCGACGCGTATCGAAGCGGGTGTAGTAATCCATTTCTTCACGACCAAAGACTTGGATACGAGAGGGATGGATCAGATTCAGGTGCCCGATCAAGTCAGCAGCGGCCATCCCGTTGTCAGGAATCAGGCGATCCGCCGCCGATTGTCCTGCTACCCATTTGAAGGAAATGTCTTCGACATTGTCATTCACTAGATCCTGCACCGTCAGCATAGCGACTCCGTAGTTGAGAGAAGAGGCCGACCGTTCTATAGCTAAGCCTGACCGGCGGTCAGCAGCTGATGGATAACGATGGGATCGACCTCGGTGGCTAGGCGCGCTCGTAAAGCGGGGTCTGAAAGACGCTGAGCCACCTCTGCCAGTATATCGAGATGTTGTTGATTTTCCGCTTCTGGGGCGACGAGAAAAAGTAATTGCTGAACAGGCATATGGTCAGGCGCGTCAAAAGCAATGGGTTGTGCCAGCCTGAAAAAAGCAGCGGCGGCATGTTTGATGCCTTTGACTCTGCCATGAGGAACGGCGATGCCCCCGCCGAGCGCTGTTGAGCCAAGGCGCTCTCGAGCAAATAAGCTTTCGTAAACGGCCGCGCGCTCAATCCCGTTATTATTCTCAAATAAAAGGCTAGCCTGTTCAAAGGCGCGCTTTTTACTCGTAACAGTGAGGTCGAGCACGATGTTGCTGACAGGCAAGATACGCGGCAAAAGTTTCATGCATTTGATTATATGCTGCAGTGCGGCCAGATGACGTTGGCCGTTGCAGTCTAAGTTTTATACAGTCTCGAAGATTTGTCGCTTGACTGATATGTGGTGATGGTCTTGGGTACGTGACTTATGTTGCAAGACCTTACGGTCGACTTTGTCGACGAGTAAGTCAATCGCTGCATACAAGTTGTCCTCAGAGGCTTCGCAATGGATGTCTTTGCCTCGAATGTGAAGGGTCAATTCCGCTCGGTGCTTGAGAGGTTCGAGCGACAGAAAGACCTGTGTATCGATCACATGATCAAAGTGGCGCACGACGCGCGACATCTTTGTGTGAATGTATGCCCGGATGGCAGGTGTAACGTCAAGATGGTGACCAGTAATGTTCAGATTCATTGCGTACTCTCCATTAAAGGGATAGAACGAAGTGCAAACACTTACTACGGTTTGACGTGCAGAGGTTTAGTGAGGCGCTCCTTTAACTAAATTGTCATATTTTTAGTTTAATGATTTAGTCGAAGAAAGCAAGGGTATAAATCCTTAAAGATTGATCTAAAACAAAACTTTGACGCTGCACTGCAGCAGAAAAGAGAGGATAGTATCCAATCTTTTTTTGACTTACATTTTGAAGTGTTCGCCCAAATAGACGCGACGCACCGAAGCGTCGTTGATAATCTCCTCGGGCTGTCCTGTCGTCAACACTTTACCTTCGCTAATGATGTAGGCGCGATCACAAATACCCAGGGTTTCACGAACGTTGTGGTCGGTAATCAGCACGCCGATGCCACGGCTTTTAAGAAAGCGTACGATACGTTGAATTTCAATCACTGCGATCGGGTCAACGCCGGCGAAAGGTTCGTCCAGCAAGATGAAGCGAGGCCGTGTGGCAAGCGCGCGCGAGATTTCGACGCGCCGTCGCTCGCCACCCGAAAGGGAGAGCGCACTGTTGCGACGGATATGGGTGATTTGTAACTCATCAAGCAAGGAATCAAGTTGTTCCTCAATTTTTTTTGAGGAGAATTTTTTGCCATCATTATCGATTTGAAGTTCGAGTACGGCGCGAATATTTTCTTCGACGGTCAGACGTCTGAATACGGAGGCATCTTGGGGCAGGTAGGACAGCCCGAGGCGCGCGCGTTTGTGGATAGGCATGCTGCTGATAACGGTATCGTCGATTTCAATCCGGCCTGCATCGGCGGCCACCAATCCGACAATCATATAAAAACTTGTGGTTTTTCCAGCGCCGTTGGGGCCCAGTAGACCCACGACTTCACCGCTGTTAACTGAGATTGACACGTCTTGCACCACCATCCGGCCGCCATAGGATTTACGCAGACCCGTTGCGCTCAGTTGACCGGGCTTCGACAGGGCTTGTGAATCAAAGCTGGAGGGGGCGTGCGATGTTTGCATAGAGAAGCTTTGGTGTCTTTGGGTATTAGGGGCGAGGCGCCACAGCGGGAGGGCTCGCAGGCGTGAGCGCGGGCGTTGGCGTATTGGCTTGTGCGGCTCGGCAGGCTGAGATGGCTGCTTCAGTGCGTGCTTTAGGTTGTGCGACCGAGCGCACGCGTCCGTCTGGATTGTAGGAGTCGGGGCCGGAGAAAGCCTGATAGACATCTGTTTTTTGGTTGTAGCGGACTTGCTGCCCACTGACCGTATCAAAATGTTTGCCGCAAATGTAGCGAGTGACGACGGCCTGACCAATCAAATCAAACGTTTCATTTTTGCCATCGTAGTCTGCCTTGAGCGCTACACCCTCGAGGACCTCGAAGTTTTCGGGACGAACTTGGCGAATGAAGACACGCTTGCCGGGGTCTGCTGTTGCGATCCCGTGCTGGTTGCCTTCGGCGTCCTCGCGCATGGACAACACGTCGGAGCTCAATGACAACAAGCCGCGCGTCATCACAACCTTGCCAGTAAAGGTACTTTCTTTTTTGGAATCGTCAAAGCGCAGCGTATCAGACAAAATCATGGTGCTGGGTTCTTCGACGGGGGCAACCGGTGTCGCGTTCGCAGGGCTTGTGGGTGCAGCTGCGGTTTGCGCCTGTGCGGAGGCAACGGATCCAAGAAGGATAAGCTTGCAAAGAAATGGCAGGGCGAGTTTAAAAATCATGGATTGGCTCTTTATGCAGGAGGCTTGGCGCCCTCGCGCTGGTCTTTGGGGGCGATGTCGACATCTGTTGATTTGAATACGTCCAATTGTTGCGTGGCATTGTTAAAACGCATCCCTACACCCGACATTTTGGAGCGACCACTTATCGCGATGGCGGGCATGTCTGTGTAGGCGAGATCTTTATTCACTAACAGAATGATCTCTTCGCTGCGAAAATTGAGTGGCTGTCGTTCGGCATCGCCTAGGCGCAGCAGCACAGCGTCTCCGCGCAAGATAATCCGGTCGCCTTCATCGTAAATAAATGCGACTTTGGCGGTGGCGACAGTCAGCGGATTTTCTTCTTTGAGGGTATAAGCACGCGGTGCCTGAAGCTCGTAGGATTTGTCGTCAGGAAAGTGTTCCATCAGATCGCCCTCGAGGCGATGAATCACAATCCCCTTGTCACTGGTCCGAATCAGCACGATTTTTTTTGCCCAAGTGTCGCGCTCGTGGGTCAGCCGGCTCGGGGGATCAATCTGAACAGCACGCTGAGAGTAGTCGGCCGCCCACCACGTCCCCATCACCAACAAAGTGAGGATGAAAATCGAGACGACGATGGAGGCGCGTTCTTTCATGGGGCCGCGGTCATTGAATGGAACCGGGGCCGAGGCGACCCGGTTGAAAAAAGTGTCCGAGTCGACCTTGAGAGGCCAAGATTAAGTCGCAACATTCACGCACAGCACCTTTTCCGCCTGCTTTGGTCGCGGTCCAGTGGGCGGCCTGGGTGACATAGGCAGGTGCGTCCGGTACGCTTGCGGCAAAACCGGCGCGCTGCATAGCGGGCAAATCGATCAGATCATCACCCATAAAGCCAGACTCTTCGAGCGTCAGGCGGTGTCGTGCCACAAGTTCATTTAACGCGGCGCCTTTGTCGCGGACGTTTTGCAGGACGTCCCCGAGTCCCAGTTCAGCGGCTCTGCGATCGACGATCGGCCCCTCGCGACCAGTCACCAGTGCGACTTTGATTCCGCTGGTCGTGAGCATCTTTAAACCATGACCGTCGAGTGCATTAAAGCGTTTGAACATTTCGCCTTGTTCACCGTACCAAAGGCTACCGTCGGTCAGCACGCCATCGACATCGAACACCATCAGTTTGATTTGTCCGAGGCGCTCTCGCAGGGTGGCGGGGATACGGGCCAGCACCAGTGCTTCGGCAGGATGGGGAATGAAATGGGGTTTATTCATGGACGTTATCTCAAACAACCTTGGCGGCCATCAGGTCATGCATATGCAGGGCGCCTACGAGTTTGTCATTCGCCTCAGCGACCAGCATTTGGTTGAGGCGGTGGCGGTCCATCAGGGTGGCGGCATCGACGGCTAAAGCCTCGGCAGCGATATGTCGCGGATTGCGTGACATACCTTCTGTGACAAGCACATTGCGGACGTCACCCTTCCTCTCGATCAGGCGACGCAGATCACCATCAGTAAAGATACCGATGGCACAACCATTGGCATCGAGCACAGCGGTCATGCCCATACCCTTTCGAGAGATTTCTTCTAACGCTTGAAATACTGTGGCGTCGGCCGCAACGGTGGGTACGGCGTCGCCACAGCGCATGACATCCGAAACACGCAGCAATAGGCGTCTGCCGAGCGCGCCTCCGGGGTGCGATCGGGCAAAATCCTCATGACCAAAACCGCGCGCTTCAAGGCAGGCCACTGCAAGCGCATCACCTAAAGCGAGTGCGGTGGTGGTGCTTGCTGTTGGGGCGAGATTCAGTGGGCAGGCTTCTTGCGCCACGCTGATATCGAGGTGGACCTCGGCAAGTTTCGCGAGCTCGGATTGCGCGTTGCCTGTGATAGCGATGACCTTGACGCCTAAGCGGTGCGCCACGGGCAGAATGGTGAGTAATTCTTGACCGTTACCGGAATAAGACAGAGCGATGAGGAGGTCTTGCCCGCCCAACATGCCAATGTCGCCATGGATGGCCTCGGCAGCGTGCAAGAAAAAAGCCGGTGTCCCGGTGGAGGCGAAGGTCGCCGCGATTTTGCGGGCGATATGACCTGTTTTGCCCAAACCGCAAACGACCACCCTTCCGGAGCAGCCCAAGATCAGTGCGACGGCTTGAGCGAAGCCCTCGTCGAGGCGGTTTTTAAGCTCAATAATGGCCTGAGCCTCGAGCGTGAGGGTGCGCTCAGCCGATGCCAGCGCCGCTGCGTGAGGGCTGTCAAAGTCGGTCGGGTCATCGCGCATATGGCACGGCGTGGTTTTAGGTGAGTGCTTAGAGGACATATCCTAAGTTTAATCGTTTCAGGTCTGACATGCGGGTTTTGGGTGTGGTTGCGTCGGGGTACGCGCTGTGGCAATCTGACGCCTCTGTGTTTCCTCCCCTGGATTTTCCATGACAACGCCCATGAATATTTCATCTGTTGCAACTGCGGGGTCTCCTGCGGCGGCTCTCGCGCCTTACGCGGCTGTTTTTGGTACCCCTTTGTCGGGCGCAGCGCTCAAGGTGATGCTGTTGGGTGCCGGCGAGCTGGGTAAAGAGGTCATTCTGGCCCTCCAACGTCTAGGGGTTGAGGTCATCGCGGTCGACCGTTATGCCGATGCTCCCGGACAACAGGTCGCGCACAGAGCCTACGTGGTGGCGATGACAGATAAAGTCGCCTTGCGCGCGGTGATTGAAAAAGAGCAGCCCCACTTGATCGTGCCCGAAATCGAGGCGATTGCCACGGATTTGTTGGTCGAGCTCGAGGCTGCCGGTGTGGTTCGTGTCACGCCCACAGCCCGGGCGGCGCAACTCACCATGAATCGCGAAGGCATTCGTCGACTCGCCGCCGAAACGCTCGGATTGCCGACTTCGCCCTATCGTTTTGCGGATTCCTTAGCTTCTTTGGCCCAGGCAACCGCCGCAGTCGGTTTTCCTTGTCTGGTCAAGCCTGTCATGTCTTCGTCTGGCAAGGGGCAGTCCGTCTTGCGCGGCCCAGAAGATATTGGGTCCGCCTGGAATGTCGCCAAAGAAGGGGCCCGGGTCGAGGGCAGCCGCATAATTGTCGAGGGATTTATCGATTTTGAATACGAGATTACGCTGCTGACCGTTCGCGCTCGAGGTCCGAACGGACAGGTCGAGACTCATTTTTGCGAACCGATCGGCCATCTGCAGGTCGGCGGTGATTATGTAGAAAGTTGGCAGCCTCAGCCGATGTCGCCTCGGGCGCTTGAGCGTGCGCAACAAATCGCCCGCGTGGTGACAGACAATTTGGGCGGACAAGGCTTGTTCGGCGTGGAGTTGTTCGTCTCGGGTGACGAGGTTTGGTTCTCCGAGGTGAGCCCGCGACCTCACGATACGGGCTTAGTGACCCTGGTGTCGCAGGGCCAGAGTGAGTTTGAATTGCATGCCCGCGCCTTGTTAGGCTTGCCAGTGGACACCTCCTTGCGCGGGCCTGCAGCGAGTAGTGTGATTTATGGCGGAATCGAAGCTAAAGCGGTTCGTTACGAAGGGGTTACCGAAGCGTTGGCCGAGCCTGGGACCGATCTGCGTTTGTTCGGCAAGCCGGAGTCCTTTATTAAGCGGCGCATGGGGGTCGCGCTGGCGACAGGCGCGTCTGTGGATCTGGCGCGCGCTAAGGCCCTGCGTGTTTCTGGTGCCATACGTGTGAAAGCCGCTTAAACTACTTCTTCTAATCTACGGCTTACCCCATGCGGAGCGCTACTTAATGATCATGCCCATCATTGCCCCCTATCAGGACTCAATAGAAGTCGTACGAGGGTTGATTCGGACGATTCCAGATTGGCCCAAACCGGGCGTGATGTTTCGGGACATTACGCCGCTTTTGCAAGACCCAAGAGCATTTCGTGTGTTGATCGATATTTTTGTCTATCGCCATATGCGTCAACGCATCGATGTGGTCGTTGGCATCGATGCCCGGGGGTTTATTTTTGGTAGCGCGCTAGCCTATGCCTTAGGCGTTGGTTTTGTACCGGTGCGTAAACAGGGAAAGCTGCCGCACAAAACCGTGGCGCAGTCCTATAGCCTTGAGTACGCCGACGCGACGGTCGAGGTACACCAAGATGCAGTCAAACCAGGACAGCGGGTATTGTTGGTAGATGACTTGGTCGCCACGGGTGGCACCATGCTGGCTGCCATCAAGTTGTTGCAGTTGCTTGGCGGCAATGTCGTCGAGGCCGCAGCGGTCGTAGATCTGCCCGATCTTGGCGGTTCCAGCAAAATCGCTAAAACAGACACACCTTTTTTTAGCGTCTGTCAGTTTAGTGGTGACTGAGTTGCCGTTATATCTGAGCGATTCTTATGAGCGATCCTTACAAAAATAATTTATAAGCGGGGTTGTCAGATTCGTTCCAGTGCGGGTAGCCAACCTCTTCGAGGAAGGCTTTGAAGGCTTTTTTGCTACCTGTGGGGACTTGGATGCCAATCAGGATCTGACCGTAGTCGGCGCCCTGATTGCGGTAATGGAACAGACTGATGTTCCATTCGGGTTTCATGGAGTTCAAAAAACGCATCAAGGCACCGGGCCGCTCGGGGAATTCGAAACGATAGAGCAACTCATTGCCTGCAAGGCTGGAGCGCCCCCCCACCATGTGCCGTAAATGGGTCTTTGCCATTTCATCGTGGGTCAGATCCAGCGTATCAAAGCCGTGCTTGCGGAAGTTGTTCGCGATTTTGTTGGGCTCGCCCAAAGAAGAGACTTGGATGCCGACAAAGACATAGGCCGAGGTTGCATCTGAAATGCGGTAATTGAACTCGGTGACATTACGGTTGCCGACAAGCTCGCAAAAAGCTCTGAAACTCCCTCTTTGCTCAGGGAGCGTCACAGCAAAAATGGCTTCGCGCGCCTCACCAACCTCCGCACGTTCCGCAACAAAGCGCAAACGGTCGAAATTCATGTTGGCCCCGCAGGCAATCGCGACAAGCGTTTTTCCCTTGAGTTTGTGCTCAGCGGCGTATTGTTTGGCGCCTGCGAGGGCGAGTGCACCCGCGGGCTCCAAGACGCTGCGGGTATCTTGAAAGACGTCCTTGATTGCAGCGCAGATGGCGTCCGTGTCGACGAGGACGTAGTCGTCCACCAGTTCGCGAGTCAGCCTAAAGGTTTCAACGCCGACTTGTTTAACGGCGGTGCCATCAGAGAACAGCCCGACATCGGTCAAGGTGATGCGTCGACCGGCACGCACGCTGCGCACCATGGCGTCCGAATCGAAGGTTTGTACGCCGATGATTTTGATCTCAGGACGAACTTGTTTCACATAGGCGGCGATCCCGCTGATCAGGCCACCCCCGCCGATCGCCACGAAAATCGCTTCGATAGGCTCGGCGTGTTGGCGCAAAATTTCCATTCCAATCGTGCCTTGGCCTGCGATGACATCCGGGTCATCAAAGGGATGCACAAAGGTCAACTGTTGTTTTTTTTCTAGGGTCAGTGCATGTCCATACGCGTCGCTAAAACTGTCGCCATAAAGTACGACCTCGGCGCCAAGCGCGCGGACGGCGTCGGTTTTGACGCCCGGCGTGGTCGTGGGCATGACGATCACAGCCCTGCAGCCAAGACGCTTGGCGGACAATGCGACGCCTTGAGCGTGGTTGCCCGCGGAGGCGGCGATCACGCCGCGCGCGATAACGGCCTTGGGCAAGTGCGCCATTTTGTTGTAGGCACCCCGCAGCTTGAAACTAAAGACGGACTGCGTGTCCTCGCGTTTGAGCAAAACGGTGTTGCCGATACGCTGAGAAAGCTGAGGGGCGAACTCCAACGGTGTTTCGACCGCAACGTCATACACTTTTGAAGTAAGGATACGTCTGAGATAATCCGTGGTCATGATGTTCCTAAGTAGACTGCGTACTGATTCGACATTATCCCACGGGGACTTTTTACTTGACCTGTAGTCACTGGAGTTTGCTTTGGGCGCGCTCATACAAGACTTTTTGACCTGGCTGGCGATGCCAGGAGTGGGTTTGCCGGCGGTTTTTGCCGTGAGCTTGTTGGCGGCAACGATCTTGCCGCTTGGTTCTGAACCTGTGTTGCTGGGGTACTTGGCGGCGTTTCCAGAGATGTTTTGGCCGGCGATCTTGGTGGCGACAATTGGTAACACCCTAGGGTCGCTCGTCAGCTACGCCATGGGTGCCGGGGCGCATGGCATCTTTGGTCGTTGGCGGCAGAAAAAGCGCTTGAGCGCGGCAAGCTCTGGACCTACGCGTTCGCACGCTCTTGAACCCGTTCCTGTCATCACCCCTGGACGTGTCCGCGCTGAAAAATGGGTGCACCGCTATGGTGCCCCAGTGCTCTTGTTGGCTTGGCTGCCTGTTGTGGGGGACCCTCTCTGCGCGGTGGCTGGTTGGTTAAGACTACCATTTTGGCCTTGCGTGGTTTATGTCGCACTAGGCAAATTTGGACGCTATCTGGTCTTGGCTTGGGCGTTTCGATGGGTCTTTACCCCTACTTAAGCGGTGCGCAACCATATTGTTTTAAGGGTATTGGGTGCGCCCTAATAGGATGTCTTAAAATGTTTATTTGAAGGTCCTTAAACGAGCCTAGACCTATGAACGCACCGTTTCCAAGCCATTTACTGAATGCCGAGCCCGCTCAAGATGCGCAGGCTCGTTTACGTGAAATCCCCTACAACTACACCTCTTTCTCTGACCGAGAAGTCGTGTGTCGCTTGCTAGGCGATGATGCCTGGGCGTTGCTGTCCGATTTGCGTGGCGAACGCAAGACGGGCCGTTCCGCGCGGATGCTTTACGAGGTGCTGGGCGATATCTGGGTGGTACGTCGCAATCCTTATTTGCTGGATGATCTGCTTGACAACCCCAAGCGCCGTAAGCTGTTGATCGAGGCGCTTGAGCACAGACTGACCGAAATTGATCATCGACGGATATCGGATGATGCGAGCCGCGATGAAAAAGTCGCGAGCTTGCTCGAGCGTGCTCGCGCTGCCGTACGCGCATTCGAAGAAGAGTTCGAGCGCACCGCGCGTTTGCGTCGTCAGGTGCAAAAGGTGCTGGGCAAGATCACGGCCAAAGACAACATCAAATTTGACGGTTTGTCTCGTGTCTCGCACGTTACGGATGCAACCGACTGGCGCGTCGAGTACCCTTTCGTCGTATTGACGCCGGATGATGAGCAAGAGATCGCGGCTTTGGTGCGCGGTTGTATCGAACTCGGTCTGACGATTGTGCCTCGAGGCGGTGGGACGGGCTATACCGGCGGTGCGATCCCGTTGACCTGGCGATCCGCAGTGATCAATACGGAAAAACTTGATACGCTCGGTGCCGTAGAAGTGGGTCCGTTGCCTGGTGTCGCCACACAGGTCGCGACAGTGCGGTCTGGAGCGGGCGTTGTCACCAAACGCGTCTCTGAGGCAGCCGAGGCCGCAGGCTTTGTGTTTGCGGTGGATCCGACCTCGGCCGATGCCTCGTGCGTCGGTGGTAACGTCGCGATGAATGCCGGCGGGAAAAAAGCGGTGTTGTGGGGGACCGCGCTGGACAATCTGGCATGGTGGAGGATGGTCGATCCCCAAGGCAATTGGCTTGACGTTACTCGCCTAGAGCACAACCTTGGCAAAATCCATGAAGCCGGCCGGGTTCGGTTTGAGCTTCAGTGGTCAGATGGCACCGAGGCCGCTGGCGCACGCGTTTTGCGTACTGAAATTTTAGAGATTGACGGTGCGCGGTTTCGTAAAGTCGGTCTGGGCAAGGATGTCACAGACAAATTTCTCTCTGGTTTGCCTGGTGTACAAAAAGAAGGTTGCGACGGTTTGATCACGGCGGCCCGCTGGGTGCTGCATCGCATGCCGAGTCACACCCGCACGGTCTGCCTGGAGTTTTTTGGGCAGGCCCGCGATGCGATCCCCTCCATTGTTGAAATTAAAAACTATCTGGACGTTCAGGGGCGCGCCCGCGGCGCGTTGCTGGCGGGTCTTGAGCATCTCGATGAGCGCTATTTGCGCGCAGTGGGGTACGCTACAAAAAGCAAGCGCGGTGTGTTGCCCAAAATGGTGCTGATTGGCGATATCGTCGGTGATGATGATGCGGCGGTCGCCCATGCGACGAGTGAAGTGGTGCGCTTGGCCAATACGCGCCACGGAGAAGGTTTCGTCGCAGTGAGTGCGGACGCGCGTAAAAAATTCTGGCTGGATCGTTCGCGCACGGCCGCGATCGCACGCCATACCAATGCTTTTAAAATTAACGAAGATGTCGTGATCCCGCTCGAGCGCATGGGCGAGTACACCGATCACATCGAACGAATCAATATCGAACTGTCGACGCATAACAAGCTCAAATTACTGGATGCATTGCAGCGCGCGCTCGAGGGCGAACTGCCGATTGCAAAACTCGATCGTGGCAGCGAAGAAGGTGGCTTGCTCGAAGAGTCGCTCGATGAGCGTCGTCGTAGCGCGATTGAAAGTGTGATGCGGGTGCGCGCGCGCTGGCAGTGGGTGCTTGAGCATTTAGATGTGCCGCTCTCGGAGGCGATGGCTGGCTTGTCGGCGCATGGCCTCAATGTCCTAGAGCCGGCTCTCGCGCAGCGATTGGCTTTGCAACCCGAGGCGCGTCTATTCGATGTCGTGCAGGACCGTACCTTGCGCATCTCTTGGAAAGCCGAGGTGCTCTGCGATTTAGCCGGCGTGTTTGGTGGCACAGATTTTGCACCCATCATGACCGAAATGCAGGCCATTCATGATCGCGTACTTAAAAGTCGCGTGTTCGTCGCCTTGCATATGCATGCGGGCGACGGCAATGTGCACACCAATATACCGGTGAACTCTGATGACTATGAAATGCTGCGCGAGGCCAATGAGGCCGTTGTGCGTATCATGCAGATCGCGCGCGATCTCAATGGTGTGATTTCTGGCGAACACGGCATTGGTTTGACCAAGTATGAGTTTCTGACCGAAGCGGAGTTATTGCCCTTTCAGGACTACAAGCGTCGTATCGACCCGAACGACCATTTCAATGCCGGCAAACTGATGCCAGGCGCTGACTTGCGCAATGCTTGGACGCCGAGTTTTGGTCTGATGGGCCATGAGTCGCTCATCATGCAGCGCAGCGAGATCGGCGCGATTAGCAACTCCATCAAAGACTGTTTACGCTGTGGCAAGTGCAAGCCTGTATGCGCAACCCATGTGCCGCGTGCGAATCTGTTGTACTCGCCACGTAATAAGATTCTTGCGACTTCGCTGTTGATTGAGGCTTTTTTATACGAAGAGCAAACCCGACGCGGCATTAGTTTGAAGCATTGGGAAGAGTTCGAGGATGTGGCTGACCACTGTACGGTTTGCCACAAGTGCTACAACCCGTGCCCGGTAGATATTGATTTTGGCGATGTTTCCATGAACATGCGCGCGCTGTTGCGCAACGTGGGTCGTAAGTCTTTTAATCCTGGCACCTCGACTGCGATGTTCTTTTTGAATGCCAAGGATCCCGCAACGATTAATGCGACCCGCGTCGCGCTAGTGGGTGTGGGTTACAAGATTCAGCGCATGGCGAGCGACTTGTTGTCCAAATTCGCGCGCAAGCAAACCGCCAAGCCCCCTGCGACTGTTGGCAAGGCACCCTTGCGCGAGCAGGTGGTGCACTTTATCAATAAAAAAATGCCAGGGGGTTTGCCCAAGCAGGCGGCGCGCAAGTTGCTGGATATCGAAGACGCGGACTACGTACCGATTATTCGTCCTCCGCAGGCGCCTGCGGATACGGAAGCGGTATTTTATTTTCCGGGCTGTGGTTCTGAGCGGTTGTTTTCACAGGTTGGCTTAGCGACGCAGGCGATGTTGTGGCATGCGGGTGTGCAAACGGTATTGCCTCCTGGCTATTTATGCTGTGGTTATCCGCAACGCGCCAACGGGATGAACGACAAGGCCGAGCAGATCATCACGGACAATCGCGTGCTGTTTCATCGCGTGGCGAATACGCTGAATTATCTTGATATTAAAACCGTCGTGGTGAGTTGCGGCACGTGCTATGACCAGTTGGCAGGCTACGAGTTTGAAAAGATTTTCCCAGGCTGTCGCTTGATTGATATTCACGAATATTTGCTTGAAAAAGACATTAAGCTCGAAGGTGTTCAAGGCACGCGTTACATGTATCACGATCCCTGCCACACACCGATGAAGCTGCAGGATCCGATGAAGACCGTGCGCTCGCTTGTGGGTGACTCAGCGATCAAGACGGATCGTTGCTGCGGTGAGTCCGGGACCTTAGCTGTGACGCGTCCGGACATTTCGACGCAAATCCGTTTCCGCAAGGAAGAGGAGCTTGTCAAAAATGATGCGACCTTGCGTCAAGATGGTTTTGACGGCGAGATCAAGGTCTTGACCTCGTGCCCTTCTTGCTTGCAAGGACTGTCACGCTTTGAGGCGGACAGTGGCGCCAAAGCCGACTACATCGTAGTCGAAATGGCCAAGCACATTTTGGGCGACAACTGGCTTGAGGAATATGTCAAAAAAGCCAATGACGGCGGGATTGAGCGCGTCCTCGTTTAATGTCAGGATGTGCTTGTTCGCAGCCTGAAGAGGGTGTTTAAAAGAGGCTGTCTACGGACAGCCTCACTTCATTACACGCCAACTTCGATGCCTTCGGCGCGCAGTGCTTCGCGGATAGCTTTGGCAAAGGTCACCGCACCTGGCTGATCGCCGTGAATACAAAGCGTGTCAGCACGGACCGTGACGATGGTGCCGTCATTGGCGGTTAAGGTGCTGGTCTTGACCATCTGCAGGACTTGCTTGATCGACTGTTGCACGTCTGTGATCATCGCGTTGGGCTGGTTTCGTGGGCTCAGCGTCCCGTCAGGCGCGTAGTTACGGTCACCAAAGACTTCGCTGGCGACGCGCAAGCCGATGGACTCGGCAATAGGAATCATCTGGCTGCCCGCCAAGGCAAAAAAGACCAGATCCTTGTCGACGTCGTAGGTCGCTTGAGCAAGTGCGCGCGTGAGACCTTCGTTTTTGACGGCCATGTTGTAGAGCTGACCATGCGCTTTGACATGACGCAAGCGCGCGCCTTGCGAGGCAGCGACCCCCGCTAGCGCGCCGATCTGAACCACCATCATGTCGTAGGCTTCTTGATCTGTGATCGCCATATTGCGGCGACCAAAACCTTGCAAGTCGGGCAGACCTGGATGCGCGCCGAGCGCCACGCCATGTTTATGAGCCGAGGCGACTGTTTTGCGCATCGTCGCCGGGTCGCCACCGTGAAACCCGCAGGCGATGTTGGCCGAGGAAACGTAGGGCAAAATTTCCTCGTCGTTGCCCATTTTCCAGGCGCCAAAGCTTTCGCCCATATCGCAATTCAAATCAATACGTAGTGCCATGATTGAGGTCCTTAGTGATGAAGCAATAATGTTCGCACGGGGCGGAGTGCCTGCGCAAGGTCCATGAATGCGCGGGTTCGCGCTGTGTCCAGTGTTTGTGCGGTTTCGAGCGTGACTAGTTCAAACTGCACCTTGTCGCCAGGGCCCATCTGAGCGAGAAGCGGTAAATCGACGGTCGCGACATAGGCTATTTTTGGGTAGCCTCCCGTGGTCTGGCGATCAGCCATCAGGACGATCGGCTGTCCACCGGCCGGCACTTGAATGGTGCCAAAAGTCGTGGCTTCGGAGATCATTTGCCGAGGCTTGGTCATGAGGATGTCTGGACCCTGCAGTCGGTAGCCCATCCGCTCCGAGTCAGGACTGATGCGAAAAGTTTGACTCAGGAGCGCCTCTCGACTTGCGGGGGTGAACTCTTCCCACTGTTGACTCTTGATGAGCCGAATGCGCGCGCGCGTGGAGTCCGCAATGACGCTTGGCAAATACAATCTGATATCCCAGAGGGCTTTCGCGAGGGTTTCGAGCGTTCCGCCATCTTGGCCAACTTCCCTGAGGGGGCGCCGCAAGGGAATTTCGTCGTGACGCTTAAGGGCGCGACCATGCCAACCTCCGAATTGACTGCGAAGATACGTGCTTTGACTGCCAAGGATGCTGGGGATGTCGAAACCACCGTGCACGGCCAAATACGCACGCGTACCGTGTTGTCTGGCGCCGAAATGCAGTTCGTCCTGCGCACGCAATACCAGTGGACGATTCATCGCGATTGGCTTGCCATTGAGCTGAGGGCTCAGATCTGCGCCACATAAGGCGATACAGCACGCTTGCGTAAATTGCAGCGTGGGTCCCGTCAGGGTAATTTCCAGGCTTGCAATATCCTCGGCATTGCCGACGAGCGTATTCGCAAGGCGGTGTGCGCGTTGATCCATTGCACCCACAACCGATACGCCGAGTGGTTGATGGCCAAAGCGACCCTCGTCCTGAAAGCTCGACAGCATGCCTGGTTTGAGAACGCGAACGGTCATGTGGCCTCCTGAGCGATTGCGGCTGCGAGGCGGTCGTACTCTTGTTCGCTGATGGAGAAAAAGCGCACTTGATCACCCGGCAATAGCAAGGAGGGCTGAGGTCGTCGTAAGTCAAAAAGCTTGAGCGGGGTGGCGCCAAGAATATGCCAACCACTCGGCAAAAGCGTGGGGTAAATCGTGGATTGGCGGTTGGCAATCGCAACAGAGCCGGCGGGTACGGCGGTACGCGGTACATCTCGCCGAGGCAGGGCAAAGAGTGCATCATGCACGCCAATATAGGGATGGCCGGGTGAAAACCCAAGGCCAAACACCATGCTGCCAGGCTGCGTGTGCAGCGCGATGACCTGCTGCTCGGTGAGCCCCGTTTTTTGAGCGACATCGCTTAGGTCGGGGCCATGTTTGCCCCCGTAGCAAACGGGAATCTCCATTTGACGCGCTGAGGTTGTGGCTTGGACAAGTTCGCCCTGGAGCTGCGCGTCGACTTGAGCGCAGAGTGTGGCGAAGTCTGTGCCGCCCATCTTGATGCCTGGTTTGTAAAAGAGTGCGACGGCCGTATACAAAGGGACGATGTCCGTGACGCCTTGGAGTTTGGCGCGTTCCAGCGTGGCTGCCGCCCAGAGGCAGAGTGTGCCGGTCTCTAAACTGATGGATTCGCCAAAGTCGATGCTTAGGCAACGGTCGCCTTGAGGGCGCAGGGTGTAATGGATCGAGGCCATGCAGAGGGGTGGTTCAGAATGCAGTATGAAGCCTCACGGCAAAGAACCTTCAGTTTATGCCTTTTTCAGCGTTGAAATGACGTCTGAGAGATTAAACTGGGCATTGCATTGATTTGAGTGAAAGACTATGTCACAAGAAAAGACACACTTTGGTTTTCAGACCGTCGAAGAGTCCGAAAAGGCCGGCAAGGTTGCTCAGGTTTTTCACTCGGTTGCTTCACGCTACGATGTGATGAACGACCTCATGTCCGCTGGCCTGCACCGAGTTTGGAAGGCTTTTACGATTGGTCGGGCCGCTGTCAGACCAGGCATGAAGGTGCTCGACATCGCAGGCGGAACAGGTGATCTCGCGCGCGAATTTGCCCAAAAAGCCGGTGCGCAGGGTGAGGTCTGGCTCACCGACATTAATGACTCAATGCTGCGCGTCGGACGCGATCGGCTCCTCGATGATGGCGTGGTCTTGCCTTGTGCGGTGTGCGACGCGGAATATCTGCCTTTCCCAGACAATTATTTCGATCGTGTTACGGTTGCTTTTGGATTACGCAACATGACACACAAGGATCGTGCGTTATCTGAGATGACCCGGGTGTTGCGTCCCGGAGGCAAACTCTTGGTATTGGAGTTTTCGCGCATCGCCAAACCCCTTGCGCCCGCGTATGATTGGTATTCCTTTAATATCTTGCCGTGGTTGGGAAGCAAAGTCGCGGGAGATGCGGATAGTTATCGTTATCTGGCCGAATCCATACGCATGCATCCCGATCAAGAGACGCTTAAGGGGATGCTCGAGCACGCGGGTCTCTCGAGGGTGCAGTATTTCAATTTATCGGCGGGTCTGACGGCCTTGCACGAAGGGATCAAACTGGGCTGAACGCTAAGAATGAACTTTTGGACACTTGCCGTTTCTATATACATATATTTGTTCAGCTTTTAGTCAGATTCAGGTAAAATTCAGCTTATATTCAGTTTTAGTGTACGGGTTTTCTATTTCTATTGACAGGCGATATTCGCCTAGGAGCACTCAATGTCACGTCCTTTGATTCGTTTCTTTGCTGCAGCGTTGGTGGCTGTGAGCGGACTGGCCCTTACTGCCGTAGCCTTCGATGCCGAAGCCGCTCGTGCGGGCAAGGGTAGCAACTCCGGTCGTCAGTCTTCGAACGTCACGAGCCAAAAGGCTGCCCAGCCTGCTGCCGCGACAAGTAACACAACACAGCGTAGTGCCGCCGCAGCCCCTGCCGCCGGCGCTGCCGGAGCGGCAGCCGCCTCTGGCGCCTCCCGCTGGCTCGGCCCCTTGGCTGGCATTGCCGCCGGTCTGGGAATCGCGGCGCTCATGTCTCACTTAGGTTTGGGCGGCGCCTTCGCCGACTTCTTGGTGCTGGCGCTGATTGCCGGTGTGGTCGTGTTTGGCGTGATGTTCATCATGCGCAGAATGCGTGGCCCTCAGCCTGCTGCCGAGGGTGCGGGCGCGGGTAATGGTGGAACGTCAAATCAAAATAATAATGCTACGTTGCGCGAGACCAGTGAGCCTGCGGCGCAGGCGCCCGTCTCCTTGCCGTCAACCGCGACGGGTTCGATGTCAGCAGCGGGTTTTGGTTCCGATGCACCAGCACCAGATCAAAATTGGTTTATTCCTGTCGACTTTGATACGCAACGTTTCTTGAGCGAAGCCAAAAAGCAGTTCGTTTCGATTCAAAAAGTCTGGGACAGTGGCAACATCGCAGAGATGCGTACTTTCCTGACGGACGACCTGATGAAAGAGCTGCAAGCTCAACTCAGCGACCGTATTGAGGAAAATCACACGGAAGTGGTTTTGTTGAATGCCGAGCTGCTTGGTATCGAAAAGGTCAGTGATGGCCACCTGGCGAGTGTACGTTTCTCGGGCATGCTCAGAGAGCAAGCTGGCGCTGAGGCGTTCCGTTTTGAAGAGGTCTGGAATCTGTTCAAGCCTGAGCAAGGCGGTTGGTTGCTCGCGGGTATTCAGCAGGTACCCGTCAGCCAAGCGAGCTGATTCCCTAGTTGCATGATGTCAATCAAACAAAACGCCCGCCTTTGCGGGCGTTTTGTTTGGGCTGAACCGCCACACCCGCTAAAATAGTGGATTATGCCGAAAATACTTGCTACGACAGTGCGAGGCGCTGCGTCCCAGAGGCTTGGTTTGTCACTTTAAGGTGAATCGTATTTCCACTACTTTTTTCGGTTTTGCACCTGTGCATCCAGCGCAGGCGATGGCTCTAGCGCTCAATACGCTGACTCAGCAGCAAGTCTGGGCGGCGCAGCGCCTAGCTCAGCACGCCGGTAAAACCGTGCGGATCGTTGTGGCGGGCTTTCAGCTCAACTGGCGGATCGAGTCCGATGGCAAGCTGGTTCATGAGCAGGAGTCGGTGACGCCCGACGTCACCCTAGAGATTTTGCTGGAAAAGCTTAGTCCTTTTGCTTTTGTTGATCAGGCGCGACGTCCGGATATCGCCGAATATGTTCATGTCTCGGGACAGGCCGCATTGGCGCAAGTGATGTCTGATTTGGCCCGAGAGTGTCGTCCCGACCCAGAGGATGCACTTGCTCAATGGCTAGGTGATGTGCCCGCGCGCCGCATCGTGCAGGGCTTGCGTCAGACGCTGAGCGCCGTTCAAACCCTCGGTTCGAGTCTGACACAAAATGTGGCTGAATATTTATCTGAGGAAACGGACGCCTTGGTGGGTCGGCCTGCAATGCTCACGCAGCGCGCGACGCAGTCGCAGTTGCTGGCATCCTTGGAACGACTCGAGCATCGTCAGCTGCGCATACAAAGCAAAATCGAAAAGATTGAGCGTTCAGTCGGGGCGAAACCATGATGTCCTTGCCGCGCTTGACGCGGATCATCGTCGTTGCTTTGCGATACCGACTGGATGAATTGGTTTTATCCGGTATTGATCATCCTATCGCTGTGCGCTTGCTGTGGGTAGTGAGGCTCGGATCCCAGCCAAAGATGCCGCGGGGACTTAGACTGCGTCTTGCGCTTGAGTCCTTAGGGCCGATTTTCGTCAAATTTGGTCAGGTATTGTCGACGCGGCGCGATTTGATCCCGCCGGACGTCGCGGATGAGCTCACGCTGTTACAAGATCGCGTCGCGCCTTTTCCGTCTGACGAGGCCGCGGCGATGATCGAGGCGGCGCTTGGCGCACCGACGTCTAAGTTATTTGCGCAGTTTGATAAAGATCCGGTCGCATCCGCCTCGATCGCCCAGGTGCATTTTGCAGTGTTACACGATGGTAGGTCTGTCGCGGTCAAGGTGCTTAGGCCCGGTATGCTGGAGGTGATCGATAAAGATCTCTCTTTGATGCGGGTGTTGGCAGGGCTCATCGAGCGGCTCGCGCCTGATGGCCGGCGACTCAAACCACGCGAGGTTGTTGGCGAGTTTGATAAGCATCTGCACGACGAGTTGGACCTCCTCAGAGAAGCCGCAAATTGCAGTCAGTTACGCAGGAATTTCTCCAACGAGGGTCCTCGGCAGAATCTATTGTGGGTTCCCGAGGTGATGTGGGATTATTGCGCGACGAATGTGTTTACGATGGAGCGGATGTACGGTGTTCCTGTCAGCCAGATAGAAAAGTTGCGTTTGCTTGGGGTGGATATTCCCAAGCTCGCCCAAACTGGCGTGGAGATTTTTTTCACTCAGGTCTTTGACGACGGTTTCTTTCATGCCGACATGCACCCTGGCAACATCTATGTGTCGGATCGCCCCGAGACGCTTGGCCGCTATATCGCATTAGATTTCGGTATTGTTGGGTCGTTATCCGAGTTCGATAAAAACTACTTGGCGCAAAACTTTCTAGCCTTTTTTCAGCGCGACTATCGCAGAGTGGCTCGGCTGCACATCGAGTCAGGCTGGGTACCGCCTACGACCCGTGAAGAAGAACTCGAAGGCGCCGTGCGGGCGGTCTGCGAACCTTATTTTGATCGACCGTTGGCTGAAATCTCACTTGGACAAGTGTTATTACGTCTTTTCCAGACATCAAGGCGGTTTAATGTTGAAATACAACCGCAATTGGTCCTGTTACAAAAGACCCTGCTCAATGTCGAAGGACTTGGACGTCAGCTTGATCCGCAGTTAGACTTGTGGAAAACGGCTAAACCCTACCTAGAGCGTTGGATGCATGAGCGAGTTGGGTTCAAGGGAATTAAGAAGAAATTGACGCAGGAAGCGACGCAGTGGTCGCAGTGGCTGCCAGAGTTTCCACGTTTGTTATATGCGCAACTCACGCGTCCGGATGTTTCGTCCGCGGTGTTGTCCGAGTTACAGCGCTCGCGCAAAGCGCGCGAGCAGGGTAATCGTTTGCTGGTTGCTTTAACGGGCGTAGCCGCCCTGGCATTGGGTGTGGCGCTTTGGGCGCTCATTCAATGAATTTGTTAGTTGAACCTTTAGCCACAGATCACTGTTTTATGTGAAAACGATCTGAGCTGAATCTTTAAGGCAGTAAATGATGCTTTACACAGAACTTTTCAAGTCCATGGAGTCGGTGCGCTGGAATATGGCCACGGATATTCCTTGGCACGATTTTGATCGGAGCAAGCTCACTGATGAGCAGGCGCAAACGATCAAGATGAATGCCATCACAGAATGGGCGGCACTGCCTGCTACAGAAATGTTCCTGCGCGACAACCGCGACGACAGTGATTTTTCTGCCTTTATGTCGGTTTGGTTTTTCGAAGAACAAAAACATTCTTTGGTACTGATTGAATATTTGCGTCGCTTCGCGCCCGATCTTGTCCCGACCGAAGAGGAGCTGCACCGCGTTCGATTTGAGTTCGATCCAGCGCCCCCTCTTGAGACATTGATGCTGCACTTTTGTGGTGAGGTGCGTCTGAATCATTGGTATCGACGCGCAGCGGACTGGCACACAGAGCCTGTGATCAAGGCGATCTACAACGTGATCGCACAAGATGAGGCTCGACACGCCGGTGCCTATTTACGCTATATGAAGCGCGCCTTGACGCAGCGTGGGAGCGAAATTGCGACGCAGGCTCGGATGGCCTTTGCAAAAATTGGTGTGTTGATGGCTTCGGCACATCGCACGCCTCAAGCGCTGCACCCCACCAATTTGCACGTGAATAAGGATATGTTTCCTGATGACACGGTGCAGTCCAAGTTGCCTGAGCCCGGTTGGCTTGAGCGTTGGCTCGATCATCAAATTCATTTTGACAAAGTCTGGGAAGGCAAGGTGAGTACGCGTATTTTGCATAACATGTCTTTGCTGATGGACAGTTCGTTTAAGTCGGTTCAGGATTTGAATCGTTATCGTAAAGAGTTGCTAAGAGCCGTGCCCTTGATCGCGCCCGACACCAAACCTTCGGTAGCCTAAGGAGCGGGGTTGTTGATGGCTGCCCGGTTTGAAAGCAAAATCTTGTCTCCTCAGGCCTGTGCACAACACATCGCCCGTGGGGATTGGGTTCGCCCAGTGGTGTTTACGAATGGTGTTTTTGATATTTTGCACCGTGGCCATGTGACCTATCTGGATCAGGCCGCCCAGCTTGGCGGCACGTTAGTAGTGGCGATTAATAAGGACGCCTCGGCGCGCCGTTTGGGCAAGGGAGCGGATCGGCCCCTCAATCACGAGCAGGATCGTGCGGCTTTGCTTGCTTCGCTAGCGTGCGTCGACGCCGTGACTTTTTTTGATGAAGACACCCCTGTCGCGTTGATCGGCTTGCTCCGACCAGATCTCATCGTTAAAGGCGGCGATTACGACATGCAGACCTTGGCAGAAACCAAGCTGGTGGAGTCATGGGGCGGCAAAGCAGTCGCAATCCCGTTCGAGTTTGCGCGTTCGACGACCGCCTTGGTGACAAAGATTCGACAAACTTAGAACTTAAACTTTGATGGACGCGTGCCGCTCAGAGGTTTAATGACGGTTTCAAACAGGGGTGTTGTTTCAAAACTAGCAGCAGTTGTCCGCGTGACACAGTAAGCCGTCATCGCAGGGGCTTGACCCACCACAACCACCATACGCCCACCTTCGCAAAGCTGATACTTGAGCGCATCCGGTATGGCGGCCACCGCGCCGGTCACCAAAATCGCATCATATTCGGTTGTCCCCCAGCCGTTGCTCGCGTCACCTATTTCAACCTTGACGTTTGAAATGCCTGCTTGCTGAAGGTTGAGCTGTGCAAAAGCGGCCAAACGTGGGTCGATGTCAACGGACGTCACACCGCGTGCGATGTGCGCCAGCAAGGCGGCCTGATAGCCGGAACCCGTGCCGACTTCGAGTACGCAGTCATCCTCTTTGAGCTGAAGCAGTTGTGTGAATTTGGCTTCGAGCTTGGGTGCGAGCATCGTCTGATGCGTTTCCCCCGAGGAAATGGTCAACGGAATCTCAAGATCCGAAAACGCGAAAGCGCGGTAGCTCGAGGGAACAAAGAGCTCACGTTTAACGTTAAAGAGCGCCTCAAGCACATTGCTGTTAGAAACGTCCCAAGGACGAATCTGTTGTTCGATCATATTGATGCGCGCGCGCTCGATATCAGGCAAAGTATTGGCTTTCATAAAATCAACGGGGCAACAAGTCAGTCGCCTAACAATGTCACATGGCGGAAAACCCTTATTGTAAGGGTTTTCCTGACCAGAGTTGGTGAAAGTGGTGAACAGGGCCATGCCCTTGACCTACACGCAGGTCCTCGGCATGCAAAATCGCCTGAACCAAGTAGTCTTTTGCTTTCTGAGTGGCTTCGGGTACGGACTGCGTTTGTGGTAAGAGGGCCGTGATCGCAGAGGAGAGGGTGCAGCCTGTGCCGTGCGTGTTGCGCGTCGGGATGCGATGACCGGGCAACTCGATCATCTGATCACCATCGTGCAGGATGTCGATGGTGTCATTCCCAGGGAGATGACCGCCCTTGACGAGCACCCAACGGTGTCCAGAGTGCGTCATCAGGTTGCGCAGACGTTCGGCAACGCGACGCATTTCTCGTACGGTCTCGACACTGCGCATTTCTAGTAAAACGCCCGCTTCAGGCAGATTTGGTGTCAGGATGGTGGCAAGGGGTAGCAACTGCTCTCTCAGCGCGCCGACGGCTTTTTGTTCGAGTAGCAGGTCGCCGCTCTTGGCCACCATGACGGGATCCAAGACGATGTGTTCGGGCTTGAAGTGTCCTAGCCGATCGGCCACCACCTCAATGACGCCTGTTTGACCGAGCATACCGATCTTTGCGGCATGGATCGTGACATCCGCAAACAGCGTATCGAGCTGTGCCCGAACAAATTGGGGATTGACCGGCGAAATATCCGTCACCGCCTGCGTGTTTTGAGCTGTCAGGGCGGCGACCACCGCGCAAGCGTAGGCACCTAGCGCGCTCATCGCTTTGACATCCGCCAAAATGCCCGCACCACCGGAGGGGTCCATGCCTGCAATCGTTAGCGTATTGGGAATCTGACGTGTCGATTCGTGGGCGCTCATGTGCTGCTCTTGGGGGTAATCAACCCTGTGGTGGGCGAGCTCGGCGCGGCCTGGTATGTTTTGCGGGGGACGCGTCCGGCGAGGAAGGCTTCGCGACCGGCTTGGACTCCTTTTTTCATGGCGCTGGCCATCAAGACGGGTTGCTGCGCACCTGCGATGGCAGTATTCATGAGTACACCATCGCAGCCAAGCTCCATGGCAATCGTTGCATCGGAGGCGGTGCCGACCCCAGCGTCAACAAGGACCGGCACGCGCGCTTGGTCAATAATGAGACGCAAGTTCCAGGGGTTGAGAATGCCCATGCCGGAGCCAATCAGTGAGGCGAGAGGCATGACAGCGACACAGCCAATATCCTCAAGCATGCGGCATTGCACAGGATCGTCGGTGCAATACACCATCACGTCAAAACCCTCGGCGACGAGAGTTTTCGCTGCGGCGAGTGTCTCGGGCATATTTGGAAACAAGGTATGTGGATCGCCGAGGACTTCGAGTTTAACGAGTCGGTGTCCATCGAGCAGTTCGCGTGCGAGTCGCAGGGTGCGGACGGCGTCTTCGGCGCTATAACAACCCGCCGTATTGGGTAGCAAGGTGAATTGGTGGGGCGGTAAATACTCGAGCAGGCTAGGCTCGTTGGCGTGCTGACCGATATTGGTACGGCGGATCGCGACCGTAATGATTTCGGCACCGCTGGCGTCGATCGCCAAGCGCGTTTGTTCGAAATCCTGATATTTACCGGTACCGACGAGGAGTCGAGATTGGTAGGCCTTGCCTGCGATGACCAAACTGTCGGTAGGGTGGGAGTTCTTCATAAGCTTTCTCGGTTTTAGGGCGTCACCCGTTATTTTCGGGCTTGTTGAATCATGCTGCAAATCGCTTGCGCAGCCTCGATAAGTCTTGGGCCGGGACGATAGAGTACATCCGAATCCATCACGTAGCTTTGGCCAGCCTGTACGGCAGGTAAATTCAGGCGTGACCAGTACTTTTGTGTCGCGGGATCCAAGGCGGGTTGTGCTGACGCCCCGACTCTGCCGAGCAAAATGAGCTCTGGGCGCTGTGCCAGCACGCTTTCAGCGCTAATTTTAGGCGCGATCGCCGTCGCTGAACCAAATATATTGAGGCCACCGCAGGCTTCGATGACTTGCGACAATAAATGCGTGCGATTGAGGGTGTATTCGGGCGTTTCTCCGACTTGTAAAAAGACGCGCACAGGCGAAGTAGGGCGCGGTGCTTGTTCTAAAGCGCCAAGCAGGGTTCGGAGCTCAGCTGCGCGATTTCGAGCAATTTCCTCCGTATCTAAAAGAGCGCCTAATTTTTCAATGGTATCGGGTACATCGTTGAGCGTCTTGGGGGCGCTTAAAAATGAGGGGATACGCAGGCTATGGAGGGTTGAAAATTGCGAGGCTTGCCAGCCAATCAGTAAGTCTGGCCGGAGGCGTAAAAGCTGCTCTGGCTCGGGCTGTAAGCCTGCGCCGATCCGTGGCAAGGTGCGGGCTGCCTTTGGGAAGTCGCTGGCATCGACGGTGGCGGCGATGTACGTGCCACCGCCTGCTGCAAAAACAAGCTCGGTCGCGTGGGGTGAAAGCGTGATGACGCGACGGGCAGGTGCGGAAAGTTGCACACGCGCGCCGCGATCATCTGTGACGCTGATTTGAGCAAAGGCGTGTGGGAGGACGGACAGACAGGCCATCAAACCCACAAGCACGTTGAAGGTGTTTTTCAACACGTCATATTGCCTCTAAACACTACATTTTCATCGCCAAGTTTACAAACACGTTTGAGCCTGGCGTCGCGTAGCCCTGGACGAGGGTGTATTGCTTGGCGAAGACGTTGTTCCAGCGCACCTGGACCTCTGTGTTTTCTGTGAGCGGGTAACTGCCCACGATATTCATCAGGCTGTAGCCACCCAGCGTATCACTCGTGAGCGCGTCTTGACGCTGACTGGTGACGAAAAACTCACCACTCAGCCGAGCGCGCCCCAAGCTTTGGTCTACGGCCATTTTAAACACGCGTTGTGCGCGTTGCGGTAACAGCTCCCCCGTCGTGGCATTGCGTGGGTTGGACCAATCGAAGCTACCTTTCACCAGAGTATTGCGACCGATCTTTTGTGAGCCGGTCAGTGTGATGCCCGTGATTAACGCCTGATCAATGTTCATCGGTGTGTAGGCCGAAAATACATTACCCGGAATCGTGGGTTCGTTCAAAATGAGATTATCGATGTTGTTGCGATAAAGTGTGAGACCAAGTTGGGTGTTGTCGGTGGTGTACTTGAGTCCTGCTTCAATGTTTTGCGAGCGTTCAGGTATTAGGGTTGGATTCCCTAAAAAGGAGGGCGTGACGGGCCAATAAAGCTCATTGAAGTTTGGGGCCCTAAAGCCTGTGTTGGCGCCGATGCTCGCCTTCCAGCGTGGCGTCAGCGCAAGACCATAGCTCAGGCTGCCCGTGGTGACGTTTCCGAACTGTGAGCTGTCATCGTTGCGCACGCTCGCTTGCACGGACTGAGGGCCCCAGGTGCCGCGATAAATCGCCAAAAGCGAGTTGGTAAAGCGCGAGGTTTGCTGATAGTTGACGACGCCAGGTGAAATGTTATCGACTAGCGAGCCATCGACCTGTTGGTCGAGTCTTTCGAAGGCCAGGCTGACGATTTGCGTCGGCGAAAAGGTCAAGTCGTTTTGCCAAACATACTGACTTTGATTGGTTTTGAAAAACTGTTTACCGTCCGGCGTGTTGTAGAAATTTTGCGAGGCGTCGACGTTGACGGTTTTGTAGGTATCGGTACTTAAGCTGGCTCTAAGCGTACTGGTCCAAAACGAGGAAATCACATTTCGACTTGTCAGGATGTTGTTGCTGAGTGTCTGAATCCCGCGGTCTCCAAAGAAAGGCGCGCCCATATCGTAGCTGCCATTGACTTTGGACTGATAGGTCTGAAAGCTTAAGGTTTGTCCGGGTTTCCAGGTGTAACCGAGTGAGCCACCCAGATTGCTGCGGTAGTACGAATCACTGTCTGGATTTTGATAATAATTGGATGCGGTGGTGGCATTGAAGCCGCCGCTCTGACCATAGCCACCAAACAAACTGTAGCTCCAACCGTCTTTGGCGCCGGAAAATCCCGCATCGTATTGGGTCGAAGCATAGGTGCCAATACCGGCATTGGCATGGGCCGAAAAGGGTCGGTCGGTTTCGCTGCGCGTAATGATGTTGACCACGCCACCGATCGCGTCCGCACCATACAAGCTGCTGCTAGTGCCCCGCACGATTTCGATACGCTCAATACTGTTGAGCGGAATCGCATTGAGCGGAGGTAGCCCGTTGGTGGCGTTATTGACGCGCACGCCATCAATCAATATGAGCGATTGGTTACTGTTGGTACCGCGAATATTGATCGTGCTGACGGTTTGCGGGCCGCCTAAGTTGACACTTTCGATGCTGTGCGCACGCGAGAGCGCCTCCGAGAGCGTGCCGTTGGGAAGCGTTTCGAGCGTTTCCCGGGAAATCACACTGTTGTCGCCCAGGGTTTGCGAGAGAGGTTCAGGTGCGCGTGTCGGGGTCACGACGATGGTGGCAAGCTTGGGGACTGGGGTTGGGTCCATGGGCGTAGGCTGAGCCAGCGCGTCCGGGGTGGTGAGTGCAGTCAGCCCGATTCCTAGGCTTAAAGCCGTAGAGATCGCAAGGGCAATAGTTGAGCGACCGGGGGTGGCCCGGTTGGGAGAATGATGCATGATAAACCTCGTAGTGATGTGCGTCCCCGCACATCCTGAACGTTCAAAAGATAGGGTGTTCAACACCTTTTCCACTCAAACTGGCCGGTATCGGGCTGGCGTCAGGCGGGCTTCATTGTTGAAGGACCGGACGTTGACCGTTGCGGGGGCAGCACAGGCACGAGGATCCGTTTGGATCGTTCTCCCTGTTTCCCGTTTAACTTTCCCAATGCGCGATATTGCTTGTGGCAAGACCGTTTTCGCACCGAAAGCACCAATTCTGATATCACTGTATCACAGCCACCCTTTTGTTAAACTAACAGGCTATCTCACTGCGTAACAATCATGACCTATCCAAGCTTGCCTTACCCCATCGAGCGTTACACCCGCGGCGCGGCATTTGCTCGTTTATTAGCCGAGCGCATTTTGATTCTCGATGGCGCGATGGGTACGATGATTCAGACCTACAAATTGTCCGAGGCAGACTTTCGCGGCAGTCGTTTTGCAGACCATGGCAAAGATGTCAAAGGTAACAACGAATTGTTGTCGCTCGTGCGTCCCGACATTATTCAGTCGATCCACGAACAGTACTTCGAGGCCGGTGCCGACGTGGTGGAGACCAACACATTTGGTGCTACCTCAATTGCGCAGGGTGATTACGACTTGCCCGAGCTTGCCTACGAGCTGAATCTGGATTCGGCACGTTTAGCGCGTGCGGCCTGCGACAAGTTCAGCACGCCTGAGCGTCCGCGTTTTGTTGCGGGTGCGTTGGGACCGCAACCCAAGACGGCCTCCATTTCTCCTGATGTCAATGATCCGGGCGCACGAAATGTGACGTTTGACGAGTTACGTATCGCGTACATCGAGCAGCTCAATGGCTTGCTCGATGGCGGTGTGGATCTGATTTTGATTGAAACGATTTTTGATACGCTGAACGCCAAGGCGGCGATCTTTGCTGTCGAAGAGGTATTTGAAGCACGCGGTGAACGCTTGCCTGTGATGGTCTCCGGGACCGTGACGGATGCTTCAGGCCGTATCTTGTCTGGCCAAACGGTAGAGGGTTTCTGGAACTCGGTTCGTCATGCCCGTCCAATCACCATCGGTCTGAACTGTGCCTTAGGCGCGGCGCTGATGCGCCCCTATATCGCTGAGTTAGCCAAGATTTGTGACACCTATGTTTGCGTGTATCCGAATGCGGGCTTGCCCAATCCAATGAGCGAGACCGGGTTTGACGAGACGCCTGCGGATACATCAGCTTTATTGGAGGAGTTTGCACGTTCGGGTCTGGTCAACGTTGCAGGTGGCTGTTGCGGCACAACACCTGAGCACATTAAAGCTATTGCGGACAAGGTCAGCAGTCTGCCGATTCGGATCGTGCCCGAGATCCCCGTCAAGACACGCTTGTCTGGACTAGAGGCGCTCAACATTGATGGTGAGACCTTGTTTGTCAACGTGGGTGAACGCACCAACGTGACCGGCAGCAAAATGTTCGCGCGTTTGATTCGCGAAGAAAAATACGACGAAGCGGTTGCCGTTGCACGCCAGCAGGTCGAGAGCGGTGCGCAGATCATCGATATCAACATGGACGAAGCCATGTTGGATTCGGCCGCATGTATGCATCGCTTTTTAAATTTGATCGCGTCCGAGCCCGATATCGCGCGTGTGCCGATCATGATTGATAGTTCGAAGTGGTCCGTCATCGAGACGGGACTCAAATGCGTGCAGGGCAAGTCGATCGTCAACTCGATTTCCCTCAAAGAAGGCGAAGAGCCTTTCCTCAAGCAAGCGCGTTTGTGCCGTCTGTATGGCGCAGCTGCGGTCGTGATGGCTTTTGACGAAAAAGGTCAGGCCGATACGCTAGAACGTCGTCAGGAGATTTGTACGCGTGCCTACAATTTGTTGATCAACGAGGTGGGCTTTCCACCCGAAGATATTATTTTTGATCCAAATGTTTTTGCGATCGCAACAGGGATCGATGAGCACAATCATTACGCGGTCGATTTTATCGAGTCGACCAAGTGGATCCGCGCCTCGCTGCCGCACGCGCGCATCTCAGGCGGCATCTCTAACGTCAGTTTCTCGTTCCGTGGCAATGAAGCCATGCGCGAAGCAATTCATACCGCTTTCTTGTACTACGCTATCCGCGAAGGTTTGACGATGGGTATCGTCAATGCGGGACAGTTAGGTGTGTACGCAGAACTCTCGCCAACGCTGCGTGATCTGGTCGAGGATGTGGTGTTGGATCGTCAACAGCCTGTCGGTCTGATTGAAGCGAATGACACGCGCACGCCGACCGAGCGACTGGTGTCGTTTGCAGATTCCGTCAAAGGCAGTGGTGCCAAGCGCGAAGAGGACCTCACCTGGCGTGAGCAGACTGTTGAAAAACGTCTAGCTCATGCCATGGTGCATGGTATGACGCAGTTCATCATCGAGGACACCGAAGAAATTCGCCAGCAGATCGCTGACCGAGGTGGCCGCCCGATCGAGGTGATCGAAGGTCCCTTGATGGACGGCATGAATATCGTGGGCGATTTGTTTGGCGAAGGCAAGATGTTCTTGCCTCAGGTGGTCAAGTCCGCGCGCGTGATGAAACAGGCGGTCGGCCATCTCGTGCCCTTTATCGAAGAGGAAAAAAAGCATATCGCCGCGGCAGGTGGAGATGTGCGCGCCAAGGGTAAGATTCTGATCGCAACCGTCAAAGGCGATGTGCACGACATTGGTAAAAACATCGTCACCGTGGTGCTTCAATGTAATAACTTCGAAGTCATCAATATGGGTGTGATGGTGCCTGCGGCCGAGATCCTCAATCGCGCTAAGGCCGAACAGGTTGATATCATCGGGTTGTCGGGTCTGATCACGCCAAGTCTCGAAGAGATGGCCTATGTTGCCAGCGAAATGCAGCGCGACGAGTACTTCCGTAGCCGCAAGATGCCACTGATGATTGGTGGTGCAACCACAAGTCGCGTGCACACGGCTGTCAAGATCGCACCGCATTACGAGGGCCCGGTGATTTATGTGCCAGATGCCAGCCGTTCTGTTGGCGTGGCACAGAATTTGGTGTCAGAAACTGCCAATAATTACTTGCAAGAACTTGCCGTCGAGTACGAGGACGTCCGTCGTCGCCATGCCAATCGTCAGATCGCACCGTTGATGTCGATGCTGGATGCGCGCGCGGCTAAGCCAAAGCTTGACTGGTCGGCGTATCAGCCACCGCGTCCGAAGTTTATCGGTCGACGTACGTTTAAAAACTTTGATCTCTCTGAGCTCGCTCGTTTTATTGACTGGACCCCGTTCTTTCAGACCTGGAGTTTGTTTGGTCAGTATCCCGCGATCCTCGATGACAAGATCGTAGGTGAGCAGGCGCGCAAGGTCCATATCGACGGCTTGGCGATGATCAAACGCATCATCGATGGTCGTTGGCTGACGGCCAATGGCGTAGTGTCTTTTTATCCTGCCAACACGGTCAATGATGATGACATCGAAATCTATCAAGACGAGACACGTGAAAAAGTGCTTTTTACTTGGCGCGGATTACGTCAGCAAGGCATCAAGCGCGAGGGTGTTGAAAATAAATGCCTGGCGGACTTTATCGCACCGAAGTCTTCGGGTGTGATGGACTATATCGGCCTGTTTGCAGTGACGGCAGGGATTGGGGTCGATAAGAAAGAAAAAGAATTTGAAAAAGACAATGACGACTACTCTTCCATCATGTTTAAGTCTTTGGCAGATCGGATGGCCGAGGCCTTTGCCGAGGCTTTGCACGCGCGTGTTCGGACGGATCTATGGGGTTATGTGCCTGACGAGTCCTTAACGAATGAACAAATGATTAAGGAGGCCTATGTCGGGATTCGACCTGCACCGGGCTACCCGGCATGCCCTGAGCATGTGGTCAAGCGCGAGATGTTTGAGGTTCTGGATGGTGCAGATATCGGGATGATGCTGACGGAGAGTTACGCCATGCATCCCGCGGCGAGCGTCTCGGGCTTTTACTTTAGTCATCCGCAGTCACAATACTTTAGCGTGGGTCCGATTGGCGAGGACCAAGTCGAGGACTACGTTAAGCGTTCAGGTCGGACCGCGGTGGATGTTAAACGGACCTTGGCACCGAACCTTGGCTAGAAGAGTGGGGCGGTGCAGTGCAAGAGCACTGCAGCCATCTACTTAGCGAGCGTAGGATTCAAGCGCCATTGTGGCCAATACGCCCGTGACGAGTATTGCAGTGGTGAGGTTCATGCCGAGTACGTTAGGTCGGGACTCTACGAAACGATAGAGAACCGCACCGCCGGCAATGGATGCGGCCACGGCGACCACGATACCAAGCGCATTGATCAGGATGCCGCTCGGAAACCATACGCTCCAAACCGCATTGACGCCGATGATCAACCCATAGTGAATTAAAAAGATCGAATAGGAGCGTTCACCTAGCCAATGCAAACTGGCTGAGCGTGGCCATTGCTCCAACCAGCCGCGCGCACTGGCAATGCTCAGTATGAGTGCGCTGACCGTTGCAGTCACGACAGATTTACGAAACTCGATACCGAGTGCGATCAGACCCAGCAAGGCAAGGAGGACCAAAAACCAACCTTTGGCAGGCGTGCGCGCCGCCCAGTACGCCAGCATGCCGAGCCCGTAATACCCAAAGAAGTAAGGGGCTGCGATCTCATAGCGTGCGTGCAGACTCAGGTGCCACAATGACCACGCTGAGAGGGCTACGACCACGACAGGGAACAGGCTGTGCCATCGCGCGGGCATCCTATGAATGAGCGCAATCAGCACCGTGGTGAGGGCAAACAACTGGAAGTCCACCGCTACGTACCAAACCCCGGCAGAAAGCGCTTCTAGACCGATAAGATCATAGATTAAAAAGAGGTGTGCGAGGAGTTGGCCGACAGTGGGCGCCTCTGAAAGCGAAGCGTGTTGAAACCACGGACGGACAAAGGCTGTGATGAGCGCTGCGAGCGTGACAGCAAAGAGAAAGGGCGTGATGAGGCGCTTGTAGCGTTTCCAGACCAACGGACCTGGATGAATGGGTGTCGTGAGCCCGTTAGGCGAAAATTGTGAGGCAACAAAATAGCCCGCCACCACAAAAAAGAGTTGCACGGCTAAGCGACCGTAGACAACGAGCGCATCGATCAGCTGTGGATAAGCGGCACCAATGACTTCAGACATTGGGCCGTACACCGCTAAATGATGCACCACAATGACAAGACAGGCGATCCCCTTTGCTGCATCAATTAAGGGGAGCCTGCGCGTCATGGTTGGTGGATCTCCAGATCAGGTTTTGTGATAAATCTCAGAACCTTTTTTCACAAACTCGACCGCTTTTTCTTGCATGCCGACTTTGAGGGCTGCATCGTTTTCCACGCCCAGTTTTTTGGCATAGTCACGTACATCTTGCGTGATTTTCATGCTGCAGAAATGCGGACCGCACATCGAACAGAAGTGCGCCACTTTCATCGAGTCCTTGGGTAAGGTCTCGTCGTGGAAGTCTTTGGCGGTGTCAGGATCCAGACCCAAATTGAACTGATCTTCCCAGCGGAACTCGAAGCGTGCCTTGGACAGAGCGTTGTCACGAATCGCGGCGCCCGGATGACCCTTGGCCAAGTCGGCCGCATGCGCAGCGATTTTGTAGGTGATGATGCCATCTTTGACGTCTTTTTTGTTGGGCAGACCTAAGTGTTCTTTTGGCGTCACATAGCAGAGCATGGCGGTACCGTACCAGCCGATCAACGCTGCGCCAATGCCAGAGGTGATGTGGTCGTAGCCTGGCGCAATATCTGTGGTCAGTGGTCCGAGCGTATAGAAAGGCGCTTCGTCACAATGCTTGAGTTGCATCTCCATGTTTTCTTTGATGAGCTGCATCGGCACGTGTCCGGGACCTTCGATCATGACTTGAACGTCATGCTTCCACGCCACCTTGGTGAGTTCGCCCAGCGTTTTGAGTTCGGCAAATTGTGCTTCGTCGTTGGCATCAAAGCCTGAGCCTGGGCGCAGGCCATCTCCCAGAGAGAAGCTGACATCATAGGCCTTCATGATTTCGCAAATTTCTTCGAAACGCTCGTACAGGAAACTTTCCTTGTGGTGTGCGAGACACCACTTGGCCATGATCGAGCCGCCTCGCGAGACGATGCCGGTCATACGGTCGGCGGTCATGGGAATAAAGGGCAGACGCACACCTGCATGGATGGTGAAGTAATCCACGCCTTGTTCAGCTTGCTCAATCAGTGTGTCTCGGAAAATCTCCCAAGTGAGGTCTTCAGCTTTGCCGTCGACTTTTTCCAAGGCCTGATAGATAGGCACGGTGCCGATTGGCACGGGAGAGTTACGCACGATCCACTCACGTGTTTCGTGAATGTGTTTACCTGTGGACAAATCCATCACGGTGTCGCCACCCCAACGGATCGACCAGGTCATTTTTTCGACTTCTTCGGCGATGCCGGAGCTGACTGCGGAGTTGCCGATGTTGGCGTTTATTTTCACCAGGAAGTTGCGACCGATCGCCATCGGTTCGACTTCGGGGTGATTGATGTTGGCGGGGATGATGGCGCGACCACGTGCGATTTCGTCGCGCACAAACTCGGGTGTGATCAGATGGGGGATCGAGGCGCCAAAAGACTCACCTGCATGTTGGCGCAACATCCGCTTGGCCATTTTTTCGCCTTCGGGACCCGTGGCGCGCAGACTTTCGATGTATTGCTCGCGACGGAGATTTTCGCGAATCGCGACAAATTCCATCTCAGGGGTAATGATCCCGCGTCGTGCGTAGTGCATTTGTGACACGTTGGCGCCCGCTTTAGCGCGACGCGGATGGCGCTGCAGATCAAAGCGCATTGCGGTCAATTTTGGATCGGCCAAGCGCTCCTGTCCATAGGTGCTGCTTGGACCGCTCAACAATTCAGTGTCGCCGCGCTCTTCGATCCAGGCGCGACGCAGCTCTGGCAAACCGCGACGAATATCGATGTTGACTGACGGGTCTGAGTAGGGGCCGCTGGTGTCGTAAACGGTCAGAGGAGGATTTTTTTCTCCACCGAAAGAAGTGCCAGTATCTTCTTGCTCGATTTCGCGAAACGGGACACGGATATCGGGACGTGACCCAATTTCATAGACTTTGCGTGATTTTGGCAGGGGGGCGACCGCGGCTGCGTCAACTTCGGCGGTCGCAGCTAGAAACTTAGGAATGGCATTCATAAAAAAGCTCCAAAAATCGATTGGAGCCGAATCGGGATAGATCCCGGGTTCCTCCGGGATGCGCTCCCAGCATCGGCATTATCCGTACTGGTACGAAGGGACTCTCTCAACCTGGCACATGCCAAGTACCCCCGCATTTAAGTACAAAGTATAGGGCAGGATGGTCTGGTTTGGCAGCGATGCCCGCATCAATCTCAAAGAATGATGAGGTTATCCCTGTGGACTAACTCTTCTGCAGTCATCGCGCCCAGAATATCGGCGATTTTGCTTGAGGGTTGACCCATAATGCGTCGCGTATCGGATGAAGAGTAGTTGATCAGTCCGCGCGCACACTCTTTGCCTGCGAGATCGAGGCAGGCCACCACATCACCAGGCTCAAAGTCGCCTTCGATGCTGCGAACACCCACAGGCAGCAAACTCTTGCCTTCGACTAAGAGCGCTTGCAGCGCACCCGCATCGAGTAAGAGCTTGCCGGGTAAGCGAAGATGGTCGGCCATCCATTGTTTACGCGCCGATAGGACAGGCAGTTCGGCGCGGAGCTCTGTGCCAATGCAATCGCCCGCCGCCAGGCGAACCATGACGTTATCTTCGCGGCCTGAGGCGATGACGGTATGCGCGCCACTGCGGGCTGCGCGTTTGGCAGCCAGAATTTTTGTCAACATGCCGCCTTTGCCGATGCCGCTGCCTGTGCCACCGGCCATGGTTTCGAGGCTGAGGTCGCCGGCTTTGGCGTGAGAGACAAAACGTGCTTCGGGATTTTTGCGGGGATCCGACTCGTAGAGTCCGCGTTGATCTGTCAGGATGATCAATGCGTCGGCTTCGATCAGATTGGTCACGAGCGCGCCGAGGGTGTCGTTGTCGCCAACCGCGATCTCGTCAGTGGCGACAGTATCGTTTTCGTTGACGATAGGCACAACCCCAAGGCGTAACAGCGCAAAGAGTGTGGAGCGTGCGTTCAGATAGCGTTGACGATCCACGAGATCTTCATGGGTCAGGAGAATTTGGGCGGTACGTAGTTTGTGCTTGGAAAACTCGACTTCGTAGGCTTGGATGAGTCCCATTTGGCCGACTGCTGCAGCGGCTTGCAGGTCGTGCATGGAGGTTGGACGCTGGGCCCATCCTAGACGCGCCATCCCCTCAGCAATCGCTCCGCTTGAGACCAGCACCACTTCTTTACCTTGGTTGCGCAAGGCAGCGATTTGACTCGCCCAGTGTGCGACGGCTTGCCTGTCTAGCCCCTGACCATCGTTGGTCACAAGGGAGGAGCCAACCTTCGCGACAATGCGCGAGGCGGAGGCAATCACGGAGCTAGGCAATGCAGTGCTGTTCATGGGCGTTAAACAAAGCAAGGTCTGTGGAGGAGGGCTGGTGCGTGGCGATAGTTTTTAATTATGGCGCAGGCTTGTCGGCAGCGCTACGCGTCTCGTCAAAACGAGGGTCTTCGGCGACGTAGGTGCCATCCGCCTTATCTTCGGCAATGTTGTCGATTTGGCGATACGCATCAATCGCGTTTTGCAGATCCCAGATCAATTGTTGTGTACCGTCACCAGAAAGAGCAGAAATCGCATATACAGGGCCTGTCCAGCCATATTCTTTGCAGAAGCGTTTTTTAACTTCCTCGGGGTTGGGGACGACATCAAGCTTGTTAAGGACGAGCCAGCGCGGTTTGTTGTAGAGCGCCTCGTCATACAGGCGGAGCTCTTCGACGATGGCGCGGGCTTCGCCTAGCGCGCGTGCGACAGAGTCCTCGTCCGGATCTTGTGAGGAAACGTCAACGATATGCAACAAAATGCGGGTGCGTGTCAGGTGACGCAAAAACAAGTGTCCCAAGCCGGCACCTTCGGAGGCGCCTTCAATCAAACCTGGAATATCTGCGACAACAAAGCTGCGTGACTCGGAGGTCCGCACCACACCCAAGTTGGGGTGCAACGTGGTAAAGGGGTAATCGGCGATTTTTGGACGCGCATTGGAAATACGGCTAATCAGGGTGGATTTGCCCGCATTGGGCATGCCTAGTAGACCGACGTCAGCCAAGACCTTGAGCTCCATGCGCAGTTTGCGTTGCTCGCCTTCTTTGCCAGGGGTCCATTGCTTGGGCGCACGATTGACGCTGGACTTGAAGTGCACATTGCCCAAGCCGCCTTCGCCACCCGCAACCAAGATAACCTGTTGGTCATGGCGGTTCATATCGAATAATTCTTCGCCGGTGTCGGCATCGTAAATGATGGTACCGACAGGGACGCGCAGCGTGATGTTGGGCGCTGCGGCACCATACATGTCTGCACCGCGGCCATGCTCACCGTTTTTCGCCAAATGTTTGCGTGCGTAGCGGTAGTCGATCAGCGTATTGATGTTGCGATCAGCGACTGCAAAAACGCTACCACCTCGACCGCCATCGCCGCCGTCTGGCCCACCCTTGGGGATGAATTTCTCACGGCGAAAACTATGCGCGCCATTGCCGCCCTTGCCGGCAATGACTTCGATGGTGGCTTCGTCGACGAATTTCATACGTAAATGGTACCGTGAAAATAAAAAACCCTGCCGCTTGCGACAGGGCTTTTTGGAAAAACAGACAAATTACTCAGCCGAAATGATCGAAACTGTCGACTTATTGAGCTTGCCGCGCACTGAGAACTTGACGTGACCGTGGGTCAAAGCGAAGAGCGTATGGTCTTTGCCAATGCCCACGTTTGTACCAGGGTGAAACGTTGTACCGCGCTGACGCACGATGATCGAACCGGCCGGGATCAGTTCGCCGCCGTAGGCTTTAACGCCTAGACGTTTCGATTCTGAGTCGCGACCGTTGCGCGTAGAGCCGCCGCCTTTTTTCTGTGCCATTTTTTACTCCTGGTGCTTTCCGTGATGTTCAGAGGCTGAATCGAAGCAATTAAGCCGCGATTTCGCCAATCAAAATCTCAGTGTAGTTTTGACGGTGGCCTTGACGCTTCTGATAATGCTTGCGACGACGCATCTTGAAGATCTTGACTTTATCGTGGCGTCCTTGCGCAAGAACCGTTGCTTTAACCACTGCGCCTGCCACAAGCGGGGTGCCAATTTTCAATTGGTCGCCTTCGCCTACGGATAACACCTGGTCTAGCGTAATTTCTTGCCCAATGTCTGCCGGTATCTGTTCTATTTTAAGTTTTTCACCAGAAGCAATGCGATACTGCTTGCCTCCAGTTTTTATGACCGCGTACATGGGTTAACCTCTTGTTTTAGTGCAAATGGGATCTCGGCTAAGATGCCGAGCCGGAAATAATAGCGTGTAACCACTTGAAAGTCAAAAGAAAGTCACTTGCATAAGCTCTCAAACCTCTTAGCCCCCGTGGCGCAGGACATGGAAACGGTCGATGCCGTGATCCGGTCCAGACTCAATTCCGACGTCGTGTTGATCAGGACGATCGCCGAATACATCATTGGCGCGGGGGGGAAACGCATGCGCCCGGTCCTGTTGTTGCTGGTTGCCCAGGCGCTTGGCTACAAGGGCGCGCATCACCATTTGATGGCTGCTGCAGTGGAGTTTATCCATACGGCGACCCTCTTGCATGATGACGTGGTCGACGAATCTGACCTCAGGCGCGGTCGGGGGACTGCAAATGCTGTGTTTGGTAATGCCGCCAGTGTGTTGGTCGGGGATTACCTTTATTCGCGGGCTTTTGAGATGTTGGTGGACGTCGACTGCATGCGGATTATGCAGATTATGTCTGGGGCGACCACAGTGATTGCCGAAGGCGAGGTCCTGCAGTTGCTCAATATTCACGATCCGGATGTGTCTGAGGCGCGGTATTTGCAGGTGGTGCGCTTTAAAACAGCCAAGTTATTTGAGGCGTCGGCTGAGGCGGGTGCGGTCTTGGCGGGGGGTTCGGCTGCCCAGCAAGAGGCCGCTGCAGCCTATGGTCGCCACATAGGAACGGCCTTTCAGCTGGTCGATGACGTGTTGGATTACAACGGCGACGTGAGCGCCTTGGGTAAAAATGTTGGGGATGATTTACGAGAGGGCAAGCCGACTTTGCCGCTGATTCGGGTCCTTGAAGTCGGGACACCAGAGCAAAAACAGCTCGTGCGAGAAGCAATTGAGAAAGGCGAGGCGGATTTTGATGCTGTGGCACGCGCGATCCAGGAAACTGGTGCGCTCGAACATGCGAGTCAATGTGCGGTTGCTGAGGCAGCACTTGCCCGTCAAGCCATTGAAATCTTACCTGACTCACCGGCCAGGCAAGCCTTGATTGATTTTTGCGCGTTTGCGATTAAGCGGGATCGTTGATTGTTCAAGCGCGACAGACCCGTTCGGGTTAATACCGATGAAAATTGGTTGTGCGGGACATCAGCTAAGCGTCTAATAGTGTCAAACAGACTGACAAAAAAGAATTTAAAACTTTAAAAGTATTGTCAGCAGGGAAAAGCGCAGCGAATTTCGACTTTAAGGAGTTGAGGATGTCTATTTTGTCTTCTAGAAGAAAGTTTTTCACAACTGCAGCGGTAGGCTCTGCTGCAGTCCTGGGTGCCCCAATTGTTAAGGCTCAAGCCGCGCCCATTACGTTTCGTTTTCAAAGCACATGGCCTGCGAAAGATATCTTTCACGAATATGCGCTTGATTATGCGAAAAAAGTAAACGATATGGCTGAGGGGCAACTCAAGATTGACGTGCTGCCCGCTGGTGCTGTGGTGCCTGCTTTCAACTTGCTTGATGCCGTTTCTGCGGGCACGCTGGATGGTGGCCATGGTGTGTTGGCCTACTGGTACGGTAAAAATACTGCGGTCGCGCTGTGGGGTTCCGGTCCTTCGTTTGGTATGGATGCCAATATGCTGTTGTCTTGGCACGAATACGGTGGCGGCAAAGAATTGCTGACCGAAATCCAAAAAGCCATGAACGTCAATGTCGTGTCCTTGATGTATGGCCCGATGCCGACGCAGCCCTTTGGTTGGTTCAAAAAGCCCATTTCAAAAGTCGAGGACGTCAAGGGTGTCAAATTCCGTACCGTTGGTTTGGCCATTGATATGTACACGGCCATGGGCGCTGCGGTGAATGCGCTGCCAGGCGGCGAGATTGTGCCCGCCTTGGATCGTGGCTTGCTCGATGGCGCTGAGTTCAATAATGCGTCTTCCGATCTGTTGCTCGGCTTCCCCGACGTATCGAAGGTCTGCATGTTGCAGAGTTTCCACCAGAGCGCCGAGCAATTTGAGATCTTGTTTAACAAAGCGAAATACGATGCCTTGCCTAAACATCTCAAGAGCGTGTTAGCCGTGGCCTCTCAAGCGGCCAGTGCCGACATGTCTTGGAAAGCGATCGATCGCTACTCCAAAGACTACGAAGTTTTGCAGAAAGATAAAGGTGTGAAGTTTTACAAGACACCTGACGCCATTTTGCAAAGACAGCTTCAGATCTGGGATCAGATGATCGCTAAACGATCGGCTGAAAACCCACTGTTCAAGAAAGTGATCGATTCGCAAAAGGCCTTTGCTGAGCGTGCGGGTAAATGGTCGGGCGATACGAATGTGAACTTCCGTATGGCTTACAACCACTTTTTTGCAGCGAAGAAAGGCTAGTTTTTTTTTTGGTATGTCATGCACAAGATGGCATCTTTTAGTTTAGATGCCATCTTTTTTTTGGACGCAAGGTCAGTTTCACTGACTGGATGAATGTATGAATAAATGGCTTTGGCGCATCGACGCAACGTCCACGTTTTTGGGTAAAACCTTCGCATGGTTGATTGTGGTGTTAACGCTGCATGTCTCATGGGAAGTCGTCGCCCGGTATTTATTTAATCAGCCAAGCTCTTGGGCATTTGATTTGCAGTCAATGTATTACGGCATCATGTTCATGATGGCGGGCGCCTATACCCTTGCTAAAAATGGTCATGTGCGTGGAGATATCCTGTATGGATATTTGCCGCCTAGAGGCCAGGCATGGATCGACCTCGTGCTTTACGTCGCATTTTTTATTCCTGGTGTAACGGCCATGGTGTGGGCTGGCTGGACGTTCGCCGCCGATTCAATTTTGATCAATGAGCATTCCTCTTTGATGGCAGATGGCCCGCCCGTTTATCCCTTTAAAGTGTTTATTCCCATCGCAGGATTTTTCTTGCTGCTACAAGGGTTTGCTGAAATCGCGCGTTGTGTCATGTGCCTGCGAGAGGGCGCCTGGCCAGAGCGTGAGGCCGATGTGCAAGAAGTGGATGTGGAGAAATTAAAAGAACTCGTTCAAGTGAAAGACGAAGACATTCAGTCCCTAGACAAATATGTCGTTGGCAAGGAGCACGCTAAATGAAATTGCCAAAGGCGATATGGTTTGGATTTAGTTGCATCGCAATTGTTGTGATGTTGATTATCTTTTTAACACCTTGGACAGCCATTACAACGGGGCACATTGGCTTGATTATGTTGGCGCTCATCGTAGTCGCCATCATGCTTGGATTTCCGACAGCCTTTACGCTGATGGGTATGGGCGTGATTTTTACTTTTCTAGCGTACATCCTTCAGGCGCCTGAGATGACAGGCAAAGCGTTGAATCAGACATTGACGCTCATGGTTCAGCGCACCTATGCCACCATGACGAATGATGCGTTGATTTCGATCCCTTTATTTGTATTTATGGGATATCTGGTTGAGCGGGCGAACTTGATTGAAAAATTATTCCGCTCCTTGCACCTTGCGCTGGCGCGTTTGCCTGGCGCATTGGGCATTGCAACGCTGGTGACTTGCGCAATTTTTGCCACGGCAACGGGGATTGTGGGTGCGGTGGTGACCTTGATGGGCTTGCTCGCAATGCCAGCCATGCTTAAAGCAGGATATAGCGTTCGCTTAACAGCGGGCGTCATCACTGCGGGTGGATGTTTGGGTATTTTGATTCCACCTTCGGTGCTTCTCATTGTGTACGGTGCAACGACAGGCACGTCAGTCGTGAAGCTCTATGCGGGTGCGCTGCTTCCGGGAATTGGACTTGCTGTTTTGTATGCGGCCTATGTGATGATTGTGGCAAAGATTTGGCCTGATATGGCCCCCCCGCTTTCTGCCAAGGACCGTGAGATTACCCTTCCTGCCGGTTCAGAGGCGATCAAAGGGCAAGGATATACGCTTGCCGCGACGGGTCTGTTGTCAAACTTTTTTAAAGGACCTAAAAATCCTGCTGTCACGCGCCAGTACATGAACCGTAATGCGTTGGCAGTGCTGTTGCCCCTTTTGATCACGGTATTTTTATCGCTTGTGATTTACAGGATGGCAACCGAACCAAAAATTGTGTATGACATTCCCGCAGAGTTGCAGTTGTCTAGTAACTTAAGTGGAAGTGGATCTGGGCTGGCTGAGCCCCCCTCAGGTTTGGCAGAGCCACCATCGAGTGAGCCTGTTGCGCAAACAACTGTTGCCAGTCCTGCAGCGGCCGTCGTGCCAAGTGTAGAGGCGTCAAAGGATCGGGCCGCCCAAGAGCGCTTGCCTACTCCCACGGGTTATTGGATTTACCTTGGCATCGCAGCGTTGATCATGTTGGTGTTTTATGTGACGCTCACTTGGGCGCGTCTCGAAGTCTTCAAAATGCTGATGGGTTCGTTCTTTCCCTTGTCGGTATTAATCGCGGCCGTTCTGGGTTCGATTGGTTTTGGCCTCGCGACGCCAAGTGAAGCGGCGGCCATGGGGGCGCTGGGCGGTGCCTTGTTAGCCTTGGCCTATGGCCGGCTCAATATGACGGTCTTAAAGGAGTCGACCTTTCTGACCGCTAAGACCAGCGCAATGGTGTGCTGGTTATTTGTGGGATCCTCTATTTTTTCAGCGGCCTTTGCCTTACTGGGCGGCCAGAGGATTATTGAAGAGTGGGTCTTGTCTCTGGGATTAACGTCTCTTGAGTTCATGCTGCTTGCGCAAATTCTGATTTTTGTACTTGGCTGGCCACTCGAGTGGACTGAGATCATTGTGATCTTTATGCCGATTTTCGTGCCTTTGTTGGCGCAGTTCAATATTGATCCGTTGTTCTTTGGTTTGTTAGTCGCCCTGAATTTGCAGACGGCCTTTTTGTCACCTCCTGTGGCGATGGCGGCTTTTTACCTCAAGGGCGTGTCGCCGCCTCACGTGACGCTCAACCAGATCTTTTTGGGCATGATGCCCTTCATGGGCATACAGATCTTGGCGATCTTCTTGCTCTACATGTTCCCGGCGATTGGGTTGTGGTTACCTGAAGTTCTGTACAAATAAATATGTTTGAAACAATCGAAGTTGTTCGTGGTTCGCGAGTCGCCGTCATTTGGTTGAATCGACCCGAGGTGCACAACGCGCTCAACGAAGTCATGGTCAAGGAGTTGACGCAAGCGATTGAGGCGTCGGCGCACGATGAACAAATCAATGCGATTGTGCTGGCCTCTCGTGGCGACTCGTTTTGTTCAGGCACGGATCTGAGTTGGTGTCGAACCGCCTTGGACGGTGAGAGCGGTGCGGCAGTTATGATGACTGCTGCCTTGGCTGGCATGCTCAAGGCGATTGAGACGTCGCCTGTGCCCGTGATTGCGCGCGTCAATGGTCATTGCGTGGGGGCGGGTGTCGGTTTGGTGGCAGCCGCCGATATCGCAGTGGCGAGCCATGATGCAGAGTTCACGCAAGCCGAAACGCGTTTAGGCTTGACGCCTCATCTTGTCGCACCTTATCTCAGTCGGGCAATAGGCGTTCGCAGTGCGTGCAGGTGGTTAGTGGCGGGTGAGACCTTTAGCGCAGCAGAGGCTTGGCGTCTAGGCTTGGTTCATGAGATCTGTGACGCCTCTGAGCTTGATGCGAAAATCAATGGCATCCTGGGTCATTTGATGACCGCCGAGTTGGGTGCGATTAAGTCAACAAAAAAAATGCTCAAAACATTGGCTGAGAGCAATGCTCCCGTTTTTGATCAAGTGCTTGCCAAAGAAGGTGTCTCGGCATTTCTTGAAAAAAGATGGCCGAGCTGGGCCCCTGAAGAGCTTAAGTAGTCTTCATCTATCGCTACAATTTCATCATACAAATGCCGCCAACAAGCGCGACGGTACTGATCCGAGCTATAGATTTTCTGGAAATTTATTGTCCAACACAGCACGCAAGCTAATTTTTCGCCGTAAACTAATATTCAGCGATTTTGCACTGCGAAGGCGATGATCGCGATGACCTGACATGCAATACTCCAAGGAGTTAATGATGAAAAAGTCCATCACACTAGCGATCGCTGCAGCCGCACTGACCGCCTCGGCGCTGACGCCCGCGGTTGCGGGACCTAATAACTATCGCCATGGTCCTGCGCATGGTTACAAGCATCACGGTTATAAGCAGAGTCACTTCAATGCATGGAATGCTGCCGCGCTTGGCGCAGCCGTGGGAGTCGTGATTGGCGTAGGCAGTCAATACAACCGTTATGTGGCACCACCACCAGTTTATCCTCGCGTAGTGAATGTTTATCCTCCGGTGGTACCGCCTTATGGTCAGTTTTATTCGTTACCCGTCCCTTGCCGCATGGCGCAGATCCCTGTGTATGATCAATATGGCCGCTTGATCCAATATCAGCAGACGTGCGTGAATTAAAAATCTAGCAAACTAAAAATTAAAAACTGGAAGAGGCAATGCAAGCAGCTTGGTATCAAAAAAATGGTGAAGCCCGCGATGTTTTGGTTGTGGGTGAGCTCCCTACGCCCGAAGCCGGCCCCGGTGAGGTCAGGGTCAAGATTCATGCCTCCGGCGTCAATCCCTCGGACGTCAAATCCCGTCGTAATCGTCCCATCCATGATCCACGGATTGTGCCGCATAGTGATGCGGGCGGCGTGATCGACCAGGTCGGACCTGGCGTCTCAAAAGAGCGTTTGGGTGAGCGCGTGTGGTTGTGGAATGCGCAATATCAACGACCTTTTGGTACAGCGGCGCAGTATGTCGCGCTCCCGCAGGCTCAAGCGGTTGCCTTACCTGAGCATGTTGATTTTGATGGTGCCGCTTGTATGGGCATCCCAGGGTTGACGGCATTTGAAGCGGTCAGGCGTTGTGGTGATCTCGCTGGGAAAACAGTGTTGGTCATCGGTGCGGCCTCGGCTGTCGGACACTACGCGGCTCAGATGGCCGCGCTCAAAGGCGCTCGTGTGATTGGCACCGTGAGTTCCGAAGCTAAAGCGGCGCATGCCCGCGCTGCGGGCGTGAAAGAAACGATCAACTACAAAACCGAGGCGGTGGCTCAACGGGTCAAGGAACTCACTGGCGGCCGCGGTGCAGATGCCATTATTGACATGGATTTTTCCACAACTACAGATCTCGTGCGTGACGGAGCGCTGGCGCCACACGGAACGGTTGCGTGCTTTGGTTCAAATCGTGTCGAGCCGCCCCAAATTCCGTTCCGCCTGTGTTTGACGACAAGTTTGAGCTTGCAGTTTTTCTTGGTGTATGACTTGACGCCTGCCGAACGCGAAGTCGCGCTCAAAGGGTTGAGTGAGTTGCTTGCGTCTGGAAAAATTAAACATGCCATCGGTGCGCGATATGCGCTGACCGATATCGTCGCTGCGCATGAGGCGGTCGAGCAAGGCAAGGTGCTCGGCAATGTCGTGATTGATTTGTTGAGCGATTAAGCACAACAAATCAAGGCATCACTTTCGTGGTGGTGTTCAGGCCGATGGTTGCAGATAGCGACCATCGAGTTGGTTGAATTGCCCACAGCCTATTTGTGTCAAAATCGCATCGATTTCTTTGCGCATGATGGCCAGCACTTGATCGGCGCCGTCTTGCCCGAGCGCGGCAACCGCATAGAGTGTTGGGCGCCCAAAGATGCAGCTTTGCGCACCCAAGCATTTAGCCACCACCACATCTGAGCCACGTCTTATACCGCTATCCAGCATCAAGGTCGCGCGATCGCCGACGGCTGCTTTGATCGCCGGCAGCATGGTGAGCGGCGAGGGCGCATTGTCAAGTTGTCGCGCGCCATGATTTGACACAATGATGCCTTGGGCCCCAGCGTGGACGGCTTGCTTCGCATCATCGGGATGGAGCAGCCCTTTGATCACCAGTGGGCCTGACCATTGATCCCTGATCGCTGCGACAGTGTCCCAACTTGTCATGGCCGCGGGGGTCAAGGTGCCATACATGTCAGCGACTTCGTTGGCCGAGGCACCAGGTTTGGCATAGGGTTGCCAATTGCTCATCATCGGCATACCGCCTGCTTTTAAATATTCAATCACCCAACTCGGTTTGGTCAACGCATCCAGCATGATGGCCGGCGTCATCCTGAACGGGCGCGTAAAGCCGTTGCGACGATTACGTTCTCTGTTGGAGTTCACGGGTACGTCGACGGTAATCACGAGAACGCCTACGTTCGCCTCTCGGGCCCTTTTGACCAGATCGAGATTGATGCGTGGATCACTGGTGGCATACATTTGAAACCAAACATTGTCTGGCGCGATTTGGGCGGCTTCTTCGATTTTTAGATTGCTCGCGCTCGACAATAGGAATGGGACATTCGCCTTTTTTGCAGCGGCGGCGAGCATCGCGTCCGCGCCGGTCCGGAACAGGCCGGCCATTCCGGTGGGAGAAATGCCAATTGGACTGGAATAGGTGCGACCGAAGAGTTCGACAGACTGATCGCGTTGGGTCACATCAACTAAGTATCGCGGCAGCAGTTGATACTTTGAAAATGCTGCTCGATTGCGAAGCATGCCGAGTTCGTCATCGGCGCCGCCATCGATAAAGTCAAAAGCAATTTTCGGCAGCCTGCGTTGGGCGAGCGCTCTGAAGTCGTGAAGATTGAGGGTGTTGGCATGGCGGATCCGTAGGCGTCTTGGGTGCGAATTCTCGTATCAAAATTTACTACAGACCGCTCCTTGCATGGTAATCAATATTTGCTGCAAAGCAGCACTGCCGAGAATGATGATTTTGTAGTACAAATAGATCGATTTTATCCTTACACTCATTTTTATTGATACACCTATTTAATCGGATGCTTTTATGAAAATTACCGCTTCAGGCGCGAGTCCATATGTTCGTAAAGTGATGGCTTGTGCGATTGCACGAGGAATCGATCAGCAACTAGAAAAGTGGACAATTGCCACGACAGACCCTGTATTGTCCAATTCAAACCCGTTGGGTAAGGTACCTACACTTATCAATGATGAAGGCGTTGCCTTATTCGACAGCCCTGTGATTTGCGAGTTTCTGGATAGTGTCGGCAGCGCACCTGCCTTATTCCCTGCCGCAGGACCTGCGCGTTGGGCTGCGTTACGTTTGCAGGCGATTGGTGATGGCATCTTGGATGCGAGCCAACCGCGCCGTCGTGAAATTGCCTTGCCCCAAGATGAAGGTCGCGTGGGTTATATCGATTTGCAGCGTGGCAAAGTCGCACGCGCGGTCGAGGTGTTGGAAAAAGAAGCGGCGAGCTTGGGTGCTCTCAAGACAGTTGGCGATATTGCTGTCGCATGCGCATTAGGTTATTTGGACTTTCGCTTTGCGCATGAGCCATGGCGTCCCGGTCATCCTAAGCTGGAGGCTTGGTACGCGAGTGTAGTGAGTTTGCCACCGATGGCCAAGACTGTCCCAGTCGCTTGACGATTCAATCCTCTCATCTCACGCTTGAACGAAATCGGCGCGTCGTGTTGCGCGACGTTTCCGTGGCGATCGCGCCCGGCGAGATTGTGGGATTGCTTGGTCCCAATGGAGCGGGTAAGTCGACGCTCCTCGCGGCATTCGCGGGGGAGCTCTCGCCTGCGCAAGGGGTCATCAAACTCGATGCGATTAATCTTGATACAGGCTCTGCGTTAGATCTTGCTCGGAAGCGGGCGGTGGTGACCCAGCAGTCGAGCTTGAGTTTTGACCTGAGCGTACTTGAAGTCGCGCAGATGGGCGCATACCCGTTTTCTCAGGCGCAGCCAGAGCAGGTTGAGCAATGGTCCCAGCGTGCGTTGATGCTGACTGAGTTGTCTTCCCTCCAAAAAAGCCTTTTCACGGCACTTTCCGGAGGCGAGCAACAAAGAGCGCAACTCTCGCGCGCACTTGTTCAGTGCTTTGCGATCGAGCATTATCAGGGTGTAGCCTATTTGCTTTTAGACGAACCACTGGCCAGCCTCGATCCCAGACATCAGCTTCAGTTTATGAAGGTGCTGGAGCAATTGGTCGGGACAGCTCGGATTGGCGTACTAATCGTGATGCATGACCTCAACGTGGCGGCTCGACATTGCGATCGTCTTGTTTTGCTCAATGGAGGTAGCGTCGTCGCGCAAGGTTTACCAAGTGAAGTTCTGACGCCAGAGACGCTCAAGCAGGCCTTTGATTTGGATTGGACTGTGATCACACACCCCAAAGACGTAAATCGCTTGCTGGTGCTGACATAAACGTATTATTGTGAAAAATTAAACGCATTGAGGGGCATATGAAGATCGCAATTGTGGGCTCGGGGTTGGTCGGACAGGCATGGGCGATTGTGTTTGCCCGCGGCGGTCACTCCGTCAAGATGTGGGATGGTGATCCGGCGGCGGTCAGTGGCGCAGCCAAGCTGATTGAAAAGCAGGTCGCAGATCTCCAGAGCGCTGGTTTGATCGATGACCCTCAGGGGCTTCTTTCGCGCATGAGTGGATGCGCCTCGCTCGAAGAAGTGATGGCTGGCGCAGACTATGTGCAAGAGAGTTTGCCCGAGCGGCTTGAGATGAAAAAAGAGATCTTTGCCCGCATGGATGCCCTCGCGCCGCCTGGGACGATCCTGGCGAGCTCCACCTCGAGTATTCCGGCTTCTGCTTTTACAGAAACGCTCGCCGGACGCGCGCGTTGCCTCATTGCGCATCCAGTCAATCCTCCCTATCTCGTCCCTGTCGTTGAGATTTGTGGCGCACCCTGGACCGACGCCAAGGTGGTGCAGCAAACCTGGGATGTGATGGAGGGTGTTGGTCAAAAACCTGTCAAGATTCATCGTGAGCTCAAGGGCTTTGTGCTCAATCGTTTGCAGGGTGCGCTGCTGCGCGAAGCTTTTAGATTGGTCGAACAGGGTTATGTCGATGCCGAGGGGCTAGATGTGACGGTACGCGAGGGTCTTGGTTTGCGATGGTCCTTTATGGGGCCTTTTGAAACGATCGACCTGAATGCACCTGACGGTCTGGCGGATTACGCCAGACGCTTTAACGATATGTATCAGTCTATTTCTACTGAGCAGACCTCAACCGAGCCTTGGTCAGAAGCGGTGATCGAAAAGCTTGAGTCGCAAAGACGTGCTGCGTTGCCAAAGGAAAAATTGCTTGAGCGGCGGCTGTGGCGCGATCGGCGATTGATGGCCTTGGCGGCGCATAAAAAATCAGCAGAGTAATAGCTTAAGCTAGGAAGTTTCATCACGTATTTAATCAAACGTAAAGACACGGAGTCAGTATGGCCAGCGCGCGAAAAGTCATTATTACCTGTGCGGCAACGGGAGCGATTCATACTCCGAGCATGTCGCCCCATCTTCCCGTCACTGCTGAAGAAATCGCCAAGTCGGCGATTGATGCGGCCCATGCGGGAGCAGCGATCTTGCATCTGCATGCGCGCGATCCCAAGGATGGAAAGCCAACGCAAGATCCTGAGTTTTTTAGACCATTTTTAAAAGAAATTAAAGCCGCCACCAATGCTGTGATCAATATCACGACGGGAGGTAGCCCGCACATGACGGTTGAGGAGCGCATGCGTCCGGCGATGACTTTTCAGCCCGAGGTCGCCTCACTCAATATGGGATCGATGAATTTTGGACTGTTTCCGATGTTGGATCGCTTTAAAGAATTTAAGCACGAGTGGGAGCGTCAGCACCTTGAAAATAGTCGCGATCTCGTTTTTAAAAACACCTACAAAGATATCGAGACAATTTTAAGGCGCGGTTCCGAAAACGGCACACGTTTTGAATTTGAGTGTTACGACATCAGTCACCTCTATAACTTGTCGCATTTCGCCGAAAAGGGTCTGGTGAAAGGACCTATTTTTATTCAATCGGTATTTGGAATTTTGGGCGGCATTGGCCCTCACCCAGAAGATCTGATGCACATGCGTCGCACGGCGGACCGTTTATTTGGTAATCAGTATCAGTGGTCGATCCTAGGCGCAGGTCGGAACCAGATCCCATTGGCAACAATGGGGGCTGCGATGGGTTCGCATGTGCGCGTGGGTCTTGAGGACTCTCTGTGGATTGGGCCTGGCAAGATGGCTGCGTCCAATGCTGAACAGGTGACGCGTATTCGTACGGTTTTAGAAGCCTTGAACTGCGAGGTCGCGACACCCGATGAGGCGCGCGATATCTTGGGTCTCAAGGGCGGCAACAACGTTAACTTTTAATCGGAGCAGCTTAAATATGAAACTCGTCGATGCGTTTGCGGATTACAGCCGCTTTATCAAAATCCGCCGTGATATTCACGCCCATCCTGAGCTCGGTTTCGATGAACACCGCACCTCAGAGATTGTCGCGACCCTCCTTAAGGAGTGGGGGATCGAAGTGCATCGCGGCATTGCGGGCACAGGCGTCGTGGGCGTCTTGAAAGTCGGTGAGGGCGGTCGGACATTAAGCCTGCGTGCTGATCTGGATGCTTTGCCCTTAAAAGAGCTCAATGAGTTTGAGCACAAGTCTACGAACGATGGAAAGATGCATGCGTGTGGTCATGACGGGCACACCACCATGCTGCTCGCCGCTGCTTGGCACTTATCCCAGACGCGCAATTTCAATGGCACGGTGAACTTTGTGTTCCAGCCAGCCGAGGAAATGGGCAAGGCGGGCGCCAAGAAGATGATCGAGGATGGGTTGTTTGAGCGCTTTCCCTGCGAAGCCGTGTTTGGTTTGCATAACTTCTCAATTGGTAACGTGGGCGGTTTTGCACTGAATAACGGACCCTTTATGGCCTCTAGTAATACGTTTAAGGTCACGATAAAGGGGCAGGGTACACATGCCTCGCTGCCTCATACGGGAACGGACCCCATTGCACCAGCGCTTGAGTTTGCCCAAGCACTGCAGGGCTTGGTGGCAAAGGTCATCCCGAGCACTGAACGTGCTTTGTTAGCGGTGACGCAGCTTGAGGGCTCCGTCGCACCCAATGTCATACCGGATGTGGCGGCAGTAGGGGGCACGATTCGTACCTTTTCAGTCTCGGCTTTGGATCGATTGGAGGAACGTTTGCGCACCCTTGCGGTCCAGATCGCCCTGGCGCACGAGTGTGAGGCCGAGATTTTCTTTAGGCGCGCCTCGCCTCCAGTGGTCAATCATGCAAAAGAAGCGCAGTTTGCGGCTCAAGTCATGCGAGAGATCGTCGGTCCCGAGATGGTCAATGATCAGTTCCCTGGGGTCATGGCCGCGGAGGATTTTGCGCATATGTTGATGGCCAAGCCGGGGTGCTATGCTTTTATTGGCAATGGCGAGGGTCATCATCGTCTTGAGGGGCATGGTGAGGGCGCTTGCGTAGTGCATAACACCTCATATGACTTTAACGATGCCATTATTCCTGTGGGTGCCAGCTATTTTGTTCGCTTAACAGAGCGCTGGATGGCCGACAAGGCCAATTAACGCGCCATAGGTGGCTCTAGGGGGTATTTACCCTTGGAGCCTTCGTTATTACAGTCTATTAGGAAAAAACTATCTAAAAAGTAGATAAATTTAATTTCCTTTATAGATTTCTGCCGGATACACTATGAAAAGAGTAGAGATTGAGTCGGTTTTTTGACCGGACTCTATAGATCTAGACTCCACTTCTTCTTCATATTTTTATTTGTCAGGAGGCTATATGGCCCAGCTCAAAGGTTCAAAGACCGAACAGTGCCTGAAGGACGCATTCGCAGGCGAATCACAGGCTAACCGCCGCTACTTGTATTTCGCAAACAAGGCTGACATCGAAGGCCAAAACGACGTTGCAGCATTGTTCCGCTCGACAGCAGAAGGCGAGACAGGACACGCACACGGCCACCTCGAGTTTCTAGAGGCTTCAGGTGATCCAGCAACAGGTTTGCCAATCGGCTCCAGCCGTCAAAATTTGACAGCTGCTGTCCACGGTGAAACACACGAGTACACAGATATGTACCCCGGCATGGCCAAAATCGCTCGCGACGAAGGCTTTGACGAGGTCGCTGACTGGTTTGAAACCTTGGCAAAAGCCGAGCGTTCACACGCCAATCGCTATCAGAAAGCTCTGGACGCTTTGGTTGACTAAGCGTTTTTGAGAGATGCGAGCGGCTGACGACGCCTGATGTCCGTCGCTCGAACTGCACTATCTGTGGCCGGCTCTGCTGGTCACAATCATTTTCGTTGCACCCGACAGCAGGGTGACAAAATTAAGGATCCGCTATGTCAAACCGCGAAGGTAATCTCGACGCGCCAACCCGTCATCCTTTGGACTGGACCAATCCAGACTTTTATGACGAGGAAAGTCTGCACACAGAAATGGAACGTGTGTTTGACATGTGCCACGGCTGTCGCCGGTGCTTGAGCCTCTGTGGCTCGTTCCCGACGCTGTTTGATCTGGTTGACGCGACCGATGACGGTGAAGTGCACGGCGTCGACAAAAAGGACTACGACAAGGTTGTGGACGAGTGTTTCCTCTGTGACGTTTGTTATGTCACCAAGTGCCCCTATGTGCCACCACACCCATGGAATCTGGATTTTCCTCACTTGATGTTGCGTGCGAAAGCCGTGAATTTCAAAAAAGGCGATGTAAAGCTGAGCGATAAGCTGCTTGCTTCGACCGATAAGTTTGGCATGTTCGCGGGTATTCCAATCGTGACGGAGGCTGTCAACGCGATTAATCGTACAGGCGTGATGCGCTCGGTCATGGAGTCGACACTTGGCGTAGATAAGAAAGCTTGGATCCCAGAGTACGCGCCCAAGACCTTTCCTCAACTGGCAACTGCATCGACTGCGTGGCCTGTGGAAGACGGCGAGAAAACACCCGGAAAAGTTGCGATTTACGCGACCTGCTATATCAATTACAACGAGCCTGGTATCGGTCAAGACCTGATCAAGATCCTTGAGCACAATCAGATTCCATATGAGCTGGTCGATAAAGAAGCCTGTTGTGGTATGCCTAAGCTTGAGCTCGGTGATCTTGAATCGGTGGCCGCGAACAAAGATAAAAACATTCCTAAACTCGCGAAACTGGCGCGTGAAGGTTATGCGATTATGACGCCGATCCCCTCTTGTACGCTGATGTTCAAACAAGAGTTGCCTTTAATGTTCCCAGACGAGGCAGATGTTCAGCTCGTCAAGGCTGCAATGTGGGATCCATTTGAATATTTCATCGCCCGTAACCGTGATGGTTTGCTTAATACTGATTTCAAAGAATCGTTGGGCCATGTGAGCTACCACATCCCCTGTCATTCGCGTGTTCAAAACGTCGGCAAAAAGACAGCGGAAACGCTAAAACTGGTGCCTGGTACGGAAGTCAATGTGGTTGAGCGTTGCTCTGGCCACTCAGGAACGTGGGGCGTGAAAAAAGAGTTTCATGCTACGGCAATGAAAATCGGCAAGCCGGTGTTTAAAGCCATGGCAAATAACACCCCTGATTACATCAGCTCAGATTGTCAACTCGCTGGCCATCACATCGAGCAGGGTATGGAAGAAAACGGCTTGGCGAAAGCTGAGATGGCTCACCCTCTCACCTTGATCGCCAAAGCATACGGTCTATAAAGGAAATGGAAATGAGCAAAATTACACGTGAAAGTTTGATGACCCTAGAGGCTTATCATAAAGCCCGCCCAGAAATGCGTAAGCAAGCGATCGAAGAGCGTCGCAAGCGAAGTGTTCGTCTAGGCGAGCATTTGAACTTGCTGTTTGAAAACGAGTTGTTGATGCGTTATCAAGTGCAGGAAATGTTGCGTGTCGAGAAAATATTCGATGACGAGGGCATTCAGGATGAGTTGGGGGCCTACAACCCACTCGTGCCGGATGGTTCGAACTTCAAAGCGACGATGATGCTTGAGTATCCTAACGAAAGCGAGCGCCGTTTGGCCTTGTCCAAGTTGCTGGGCGTCGAGCACAAGATGTTTGTTCAGGTCGAAGGTCAGCCTCGGGTGTATGCGATTGCGAACGAAGATTTGGAACGTACGACTGCGGACAAAACGTCGTCGGTACATTTTATGCGGTTTGAGCTGACACCAGAAATGAAGAAATCTTTAAAAACTGGCGCACAGATGATGGTAGGTTGCGACCATAAAGAATATCCTATGCATGTGGAAACATTGCCTGACGATACCCTGGCATCGTTGGTGAACGATCTAACCTAATTAAGAGAATTAGCCTGAGTTAAGTTGAGTTAAAGTCGTTCGAGGCTCGAACCGTCAGGTTCGGGCCTTTTTCTTTAAGTTGCTAAATTTCACTAGTTGGACGTGTACCTAGTAGCTTGCGCCGTATGCGATAAAAAGGATTTTGCTCCTGAGGAGGCACACAGGTAATATGACTCTATATACAACAACAAACAAAAGGGACAATATGTTCAGACTAGATGGCAAGATCGCGCTGGTGACGGGCTGTGGAACATTGGGCGAGGGTTGGGGTAATGGCAAGGCGATTGCTGTCGCATTGGCACGGCAGGGTGCGCATGTTTTTGGCTCGGACCTCAGTCTAGAGGCCGCGCAAGAAACGCAACGTATCATCACTGAAGAAGGCGGCACGGCGCATGTCATGGTGGCCGATGCGACCAAGGCCGAAGATGTGAAAAAACTCGTTGATGCGTGTATTGCGCAATACGGTCGTATCGATATCTTGGTCAATAACGTCGGGCGCTCCGAGCCGGGTGATCCGGTGTCGATGAGTGAAGAAACCTGGGATGACCAGATGGACGTGAATGTCAAAGGTGCTTTTCTGGCTTGCAAATATGTGTTGCCCTCGATGGCTGCTCAAGGTGGTGGCTCCGTGATCAGTATTTCCTCCGTGGCCGCGCATCGATACATTGGTAAACCACAAGTGGGATACGCAGCAGGTAAAGCAGCTCTCGAACAACTCATGAAAACGACGGGTGTCATTTACGCCGATCGTGGCGTGCGACTCAATAGCGTGGCACCAGGATTGATGTTTACGCCACTCGTGAAACGCTTAGCTGATAAATACGCAAAAGGCGATTTCGAGGGCTTTGTCGCCCACCGTCACAAACAAGTACCCGCGGGTTATATGGGAGAGTCTTGGGATGTGGCGCACGCCGTGGTGTTTTTGGCGAGTGATGAAGCACGCTATATCACCGGGCAGACCATCGTTGTAGACGGCGGCATTATCTCCGCAACCCGATAACTACAAGAGACTCGAGATGGTAAATCAATCAGGAAGATTGGCAGGTAAGGTTGCGATCGTGACGGGCGCCGGTTGTGTCGGGCCAGGTTGGGGGAATGGCCGCGCGATCGCAGTACGTTTTGCGCAAGAGGGTGCGCGAGTCTTTGCGGTCGATAAAGAGCTTACGGCAATGGATGAGACCCTTGCGCTGATTGCGCAGACCGGTGGTGAGGTCACGCCATACGCTTGCGATGTCACGGATAGTGCCGCGATTCAAAAGCTTGTCGAAGCTTGTATCGCACAATATGGTACGGTCGACATTTTGGTGAATAATGTAGGCGGTCCTTCGCGTGGTGGTCCGATCGAGCTTTCCGAAGAAAATTGGGACCAGCAGATCGACATCAATTTGAAAACAGTTTTTCTGATGTGTAAGTACGTCATGCCCCTTATGGAGGCGAAAGGAGCAGGTGCCATCGTCAATATTTCTTCGACGTCAGGCATTCGCTTTACGGGTGCGCCACAAGTTGGTTACGCCGCAGCCAAAGCCGGCGTCATTCAGTTTGGACGTGTCGTTGGTGTTGAGTACGCAAAAAAAGGCATTCGTATCAACACAGTCTTACCAGGTCAATTACATACGCCGCTTGTCGAGGCGACCCTTGCGGGAGCTCAAAGCGCGGGCGACTCGGAGCGTTTACTTAAAATTAGACAGGCACGTATTCCAATGCCTTTTATGGGTGATGGGCGTGATACCGCGAATGCCGTACTTTTTCTGGCTTCGGATGAAGCGCGTTTCATCACAGGCACAGAGTTGATTGTCGATGGTGGTATGAGTGCCAAATGCGATTGAGAAATTTTGAAATAAATGTTGATGTGTTCACACATCTTACCGAATAGGAAAACATATTATGAAAGCAGTTGTCGTGACAAAGAGCGGTTTTGAAATCTCTGAAGTTTCCAAACCCACAGCAGGCCCTGACCAAGTGTTGGTCAAGGTACGGGCCTGTGGCCTGAATCGTGCTGACTTGGGGGTTCTGGCAGGCGGCGCGCACGGCAATGTCGGTGGAGTGGGTGCGATCCCTGGCATCGAATGGGCTGGAGAGGTCGTCGAAGTGGGGGCGCGTGTACGAGGATTCAAGCCAGGCGATCGTGTCATGTGTTCCGGATCGGCAGGCTATGCGGAATATGCCGTGGCTGATTGGGGCCGAGTCATCGATATACCGAATGCTGCGATGTCTTTTGCCCAAGCCGTGACGCTACCGATCGCGATTAAAACGATGCACAATGCGATCGTGACGGTAGGCGAATTAAAAAAAGGTGAGACGGTTCTAGTGCAAGGCGCTTCCTCTGGCGTGGGACTGATGGCTATGCAAATCGCCAAGCTGATGGGCGCTAAAACCGTGATCGGTACTTCGACAACGCCTGAGAGACGCGCGCAACTCACTAAATTTGGCGCTGATTTCGCAATTGACAATAGTGATCCGCAGTGGCCCCAGCATGCGATCGAAGCGAGTGGTGGAAAAGGAGTCGACTTGATCATCGATCAACTCTCCGGACCATTCGGTACGCAAAACTTGGAGGCCTGCGCGATCTTGGGTCGCATCGTCAACGTTGGACGTATGGCGGGACGTTTTGCTGAGTTTGATTTTGATTTGCATGCACTTAAGCGCATCAAATATACCGGCGTGACCTTCCGTACACGCAGTGTGGAGGAGGTCAGAAGCATTACCTCGTTGGCATTAGGCGACTTGGGTGCGTATCTTGAATCGGGAAAATTGTCGCTTCCAATCGATAGCACTTTTGCCTTTGCGGATATTGCGCAGGCCTTTGAGCGGATGCGCACTAACAAACATTTTGGAAAAATCGTCGCAACACTGGATTAGTGTGATGAAAATAGAAACGCTCGAACAACTCAGAACGCTCTATGCGACGCCTAAAGAGCGGGCGGTTAAAAAGCAATTGGCCGCTTTGGATAGGCATTGCAAGCATTACATCACCCTGTCGCCGTTTGTAGTGCTGTCGAGCATGGGGGGAGACAAGGTGCTTGACGCATCCCCTCGCGGTGGCGCGCCAGGTTTCGTCAAGGTCATCGATGACAATACCTTGTTGATCCCGGATTCGCCTGGCAATAACCGCCTCGATACGCTGGAAAATATCATTCACACGGGGCGTCTCGGCTTGCTGTTTTTGATCCCGGGAGTGGACGAGACGTTGCGTGTCAATGGGGTAGCTGAATTAAGCGTGACCCCCGCGGATATCGCGCAGTGCACCACAGAGGTGCGCGCGCCAAAACTCGTGATTCGCGTCAGTGTGCAACAAGCTTATTTGCATTGTGCAAAAGCGTTCATGCGTTCAAAACTCTGGGATAGCATGAGCCAGATTGAGCGAAGTCAATTACCGACAATGGTTGACATGATCAACGAACAGGCTGCGATTGAAGGTGTATTTGAGACCCACGAAGAAATCATGCGGCGCTATCGAAACGAATTATAAAAATGATTGTTATCCATCGGATGAGACGAAGATATGACAGCACCGCTTGCAGGAATCAAGGTTGTTGAAATTAGTGTGGCGATGGCCGGTCCTTTTTGTGGCATGTTGCTCGGAGACTACGGCGCCGATGTGATCAAAATCGAACGCACCGAAGTGGGCGATGACAGTCGCGCCTGGTCGCCTTATTTTCACGGTGCGATGGGTTATTACTATGCTTCGGCGAACCGAAACAAGCGCGGGATGGCGCTGGATCTAAAAACTGAAGAAGGTGTGCGAATTGCGCGTTCCCTGATCGAAGACGCTGATGTTTTAGTGCATAACTATCGCGTTGGGGCGTTGGAGCGTTTGGGTTTGGACTATGAAAGTTTGTCGCGTATTAATCCGCGTTTGATCTATTGTGCGATTAGTGGCTTTGGCGCCGATGGCCCGTTGAGTAAAGAGCCGGCAAATGATTTGTTTATGCAAGCCTATGCAGGCTCTATGAGCATTACTGGCGATCCCGAGGGTAGTCCAGCAAAAATGGGCATGTCCGTTGCCGATGTGGGGGGCGGTATGTTTGGCGCGATCGGGGTGATGATGGCGCTTGAAACAAGGCATAGGACAGGACGTGGACAGAGAGTGGATACCTCGCTGCTCGAGGGGCATATCGCCATGATGGCACAGTTTTTTACTCGCTATTTCTCGAGTGGAGAGGTGCCTGGACCGAGTGGAAGTGGCGCATTGACGAGTCCAACCTATCGCGCCTACCAGGCGAGCGATCAGTGGATTGTGATTTCTGCTTTCAATCAGCGTATGTGGAAAGGACTCTGTGCTGCGCTTGAGCAATCCGACTGGTTGGAAGATCCGCGTTTCATCGATCCTCAAATGCGCGCATTGAATCGCCCGCTTTTGATTCAATTGATCGGCGCAGAGATTATCAAGCAGCCTTTGGTTTACTGGGAAAAGCGTTTAAAAGAAAATGATGTGCCGTGCTCGCCAGTTAATACGATCGATAAAGTTGTGGAGCAACCGCAAGTGCTGGCGCGTGACATGGTGCAGGAGATCGAGCTAGAGGGTCTGGGAATGATGTCGATGGCGGGCCTGCCTATAAAGTTTAGCGATTCTCCAGGGTCAGTGCGTCTGCCTCCCCCAAGACTAGGGCAGCACACGGCAGAAATATTGACTGAAATGGGTTATACGCAAGAGCAGATTAACGTCCTGGCCGAGCAGGGCGCGATTGGTCTTGATCCAGGCTGGGTGAAAGTCGAAGCTACTCCGAACTCTCCGGGATAAGCTTTTTAACCTTGACGCCGAACAGCTTTCCGTAAAGCGAGCGCAGCGGTTCGAACAGCAAGACGATGACAACCACAGACCAAATCCCGATGGCGATTGGACTCGTGTAAAAAACAGAGACATCGCCCAGGCTCATAAATAAACCTTCGCGCAAGTGCTTTTCAATCAAGGGCCCGAGTACAACGCCAACGACTAAGGGGGCGAGTTGAAACTCGAGCTTGCGTAACGCATACCCAATCATCGCGATCGCCCAGAGCATGTAGACATCCACCATGCTATTGCGCACGCTATAGCAACCAATTGTGGCGACCATCAAGATGATGGGCAGAAACACATGGTTTGGGACTCTAAGCAAACTGACCCACAAACCGATTAAGGGAATATTTAAAACGACGAGCATCGCGTTACCAATCAGCATTGAAGCAATCACACCCCAAAATATTTCGGGGTGCGAGGTCATCATCATCGGGCCGGGTTGTACGCCATGTACCATCATTGCAGCCAGCATCAGCGCCGTGACAGAGCCAAACGGGACACCAAGCGCAAGCAATGGCACCATGGAGGAGGTAGCGGCAGCGTTATTGGCAGTCTCAGGGCCCGCGACGCCTTCGATGGCGCCTTCTCCTAGTTGTTCTTTGTATTTCGACACCCCTTTTTCTAGTCGATAGGAAGCAAAACTCGCCATCGTCGCTGAGGGTCCGGGTAAGAGACCAAGCACAAAGCCCATCGCCGTTCCGCGACCATAAGGCCCCCAGGACCGTCGCCACTCCTCTCGCGAGGGAAACATTTCTTTGAGCTTGACTGGAATCGGTTTGCCTTGTTTTTGCAACGACTCTACGACCGACATGATTTCAGTCACGCCGTACAGACCGACGACAAGGGCGACAAGCTCAACGCCAAGCGTGAGGTCTCGAATACCAAAGGTGAAGCGATCCGCGCCAGTCACGATTTCCTGACCCACGGTGCTCAGCATGAGTCCAACCGCCATCGGGAAAATGCCAGCAGCTAAGGTGCCGCCAGAAATACGTGAAAATAAAAGCAGGCCTCCAGCCGTCAATGCAAAGAACTCGGCCGGACCAAAAAGTAAACCGAAATTAGCCAAGGCGGGTGCGAACAGCATGACGCCAAGAACTGAAAGACCACCTCCTACAAATGAGCCGATCGCGACAATGGTGAGCACCGCACCAGCGCGACCTTTTTTAGTCAGTTTATAGCCATCAATGCAGGTAATGACAGAGGCGGACTCACCGGGCATGTTGATGAGAATAGCCGTCGTCGAACCGCCATACATCGCTCCGTAATACATACCCGCCATCATGATCAAGCCACTGGTTGGATCCAGCGCATAAGTTAAAGGCAGGATCATCGCGATCCCCGCTGTTGGACCCAGACCTGGTAAAACGCCGATCAACGTGCCTGCGAGTGCGCCAACGAGTGCGGCTAATAAGTTGTTTAGCGTCAATGCAACGCCGAGTCCGTAGAGGAGACCTTCGATCGCTTCCATCTCAGCTCCTGAAAAAGTCGACGAGTACGCCTGCTGGCATGGGTACTTTAATGGACGTGATGAAAATTAGGTGTAAGGCGGCAGTCATTAAAAACGCATAAAGCCCACATTTTTTCCATGGCAGCGTTGAGAGAAGTCGTATCAGTAATATACAAAAGAGAATGCTACTCAACGAAAAACCCGCCCATGGAATAGCGAGAAAATAAATGAGTAGTAGGCCGATCATCTTGAGCAATCGAATACGGTCTGAGCCCTCAGGTAGCTCGAGAGCGGTGCTGTTCTTCCTGCGTTGCCAACCTTCCCATAAAGCAGAAACGCTCGCAACGAGAAGGATGCCCGCGACCAGCACTGGAAACACACCTGCGCCGGGCTGATCCATTTCGCCCATTGGAAGTTCGAGAGTCATATGCAGATAACCCGCTGACAATAAAACGCCAACGATTCCCGCACCGAGGTATCCCATACTTCGAGTGATGACTTGCACAGTGTGCTCCTTACTTCGTACGGTAATCTTGATCGACGGCAGTGAGTGTTTTAAGTTTTAGCATCGATTCGGTATCCATCGTCCCTGATAGACCTGGATTGGTTGGAAAGTCCGATACCACATTAGAGTCTTTAAGCGCGGAAATTTGTTCAGGGGTTTTCCCGAGAATCTCTCTGAGGATGCTGTCATTATCCTCCCCAAAACGAGGCCCGGGTTTTTTAATATGAGCGTCGCGAAAGCGCAGCTTGTAGGGTCGCCCAATAATCGGGCGTTCACCGATAGGTTCCGGATGCATGACAGTTTCGTAAAAGTTGCGATGCTTGAGATGAGGATCGCGCAGTAAATCTCTACTGTTTAAGACAGGTGCCGCAGCAATGCCCTGAGCCTGCAATTGCTCGAATAGCGCTTGCGGGGTGTGTGTCAGGCACCAAGCTGCAACGAGTGCGTTGACCGCGCTTCTGTTGTCCTGTCGCGCGGCAGCGGTACAAAAGCGCGGATCGCGCGCCAGTTCAGGTTGCTGCATCAAGGCCGTCAGTGTCGCCCACTGGTCATCAGTTTGGATGCTAAGCGCAAGCCATTGATCTATCCCTTTCGTCTGGTAAAGATTGCTTGGGACATGTTCGGCATGCTCGTTCCCCATTCTGACAGGCTCGGTTCCATCTAACTGCTTTTGCAGTAGAGGCTCGGGCATCAGTGCGACGCCGAGTTGGTACATGCCAACGTCAACCCATTGTCCTTGACCCGTTTTTCGCATGTGTGCGATAGCCGCCCATAGACCATTGAGCCCGGCCCAGCATGCAATAAAGTCAGGATACGACTGTCCCACTTTCCAGGGCTTATCCCCCCGATAACCCGTGTAAAAGGTAATCCCCATTGTCGCTTCCAGGGTTGTACCTTGGCTGGGGAAGGACGACCAAGGTCCTGTAGAGCCATAGCCGGTGTTAGACAACATAATGAGAGAGGGTTTGATTTTTTTTAGCTCGTCGTAGTTCAAACCCCATTTGCGCATCACGCGGGGTGTGAAGTTTTCAAGAACAATATCGCTCTTGGCGACAAGTTCACGAAAAATTTCCTGACCCTCTGGTTGACTCAAGTCCATGGCAAGGGAGCGTTTGCCGCGATTCACGACATAAAAAATGCCGGAACGATTCCAGGGATCTTGCGCTGGATCATTATCCAAATATGGACCAAAAGCTCGGCCGCGCGTTTGATCGAGTTTATGGGGTGCTTCTATTTTGATGACTTCGGCGCCGAGATCGCTCAATAGGCCGGCCATATACGGCACAGCGAAGACATAGGACAAATCCAATACGCGCATCCCGTTCAAAGGTAAGGTAGCTTTTGTCATGCGCGACTCCCGATGTACGCGAGGATTTCATCGCGATGCTCGTCAAGCATCGGTGAACGTCGACGCACTGAGGTTGGGGTGAGCGAAAGTTTAGCGAGCTCGGCGGGAAAGCGAATGTGTGTCTTGGTCGCTGGATGTTCTAGTGCGGTGAACGCCTGTCGTTCTTGGAGATGTTCACAGCTCAATAAGTCTTCTGCACTCTGAACGACACCAAGCAGTAAACGTTTTTGCGCGCCTGCGAGAAAAACTTCTTTGGCTTCTCGATTAGCCACGCACTCCTCGAGGAGTGCCTTGACTTCCGGCACGCATTTTTCGCGCTCAGGAGGGCTGGAGAAACGTTTTTCACAAAACTCTGGTCGATCAAAGAGTTCCGCGAACGTTTCGAAAGGCGCTCCGCCGCCTGTTTGAAAAGCAAGGTAGCCTTTTCGAGTGGGGATAGGCTCTCCCGCAAAAGGATCTTGCACGACCGCGCGACGACCTTGCACTGCTCCAAGAAATGCGTAATAGGATTCATTGAGCACAAGCTCCGAAGCCAAGCATTCGTGGATTGATACATCGACGTGTTCACCGAACTGGTCGGCTTGCGCGGCGGTATAGGCCATGATGGATGCGTAGGCGGCCGTTAGGCCGGCGCAGTAAAACGATTGAGACAAACCATGCTTGAGCGGCTCTCTGTCTACTTGACCGCTGATCTGCATGATGCCGCTTAAGGCCTGAAGGGTGAGATCGCTTGCGGCGTACTGGGCATAAGGTCCTGTTTGTCCGAAATTCGTCACAGACGTCACGACAACTTTTGGGTTCCAGGCGAGGAGTTGATCCACCCCGAGCCCCCATTGTTCAAGACGACCCGGTCGAAAACTTTCGATGACAATATCGCTTTGTTCGACCAGCTTTTGAATGAGAGGTTTGTTCTCTGCAAGTCGCAAATCCAGCGCGAGACTGCGTTTGTTCCAGTTGAGATACTGAAATAACAGGCTTTGCTCAGGAGCTGGCGCATCGTGTTTGAGTGGCGGTAGCGCGCGCGCGAAGTCGCCGGTCATAGGACGCTCGATCTTGATGACGTCCGCGCCATGATCACCTAGCAGCCGGGCTGCAAAAGGGCCGGCAATACCGTGACTGAGGTCAAGCACTCTCAACCCAATCAAGGCGCCGTCTGGATAAATGTGCCCCATTCGCGCTCTTCCTTTAGGTTGAGAGTAGTTAAAGCGTTTAGAGTTTTGGTGGAACAAATGGATAGGGCAGCGCTTTACCGTTTTTGTAGGGGAGCGCGACGATCGCTGTGCCAGGTGTGGATTCCTTGCCGGCATCGTTGGTAATCCCCAACTCGATATCGATGAGACCAAAGTCAGGTCCCTCGCGTTTGCCTGTGACGCGGCCCCAAGTACGCACGGTTTCCTCTACAAGGTTCATCGCCCGAAACTGAAAGCCCGCTTTCCACGCCCAACCTTCGGGACCTGCCCAGTCAGCAAGTAGTTGCAGTACAAACTGTTGCTTCAATGAGCCATTGATCAACAAGCCGGGCAACTTGTCATGCTCCATTGCAAACGGTTTGTCATAATGAATCTTGTGCCAGTTTTCCATTGCGGCCGACCAGCGCATCAGATGCGCAGTCGTCAGGGGGCCTTTTTCAAGACCAGGGATTTCGGCGCCAATGACGACATCCTCAAAGTAGGGTGTTTTACCTAGTGTCATGTCATTTTCTCCTGATCTGCGTGCGTCGTGTGCGGATGAGGAGCTCACCCTCACTATTTCGATACTCTGACTCGATTACGACCAAAACAATCGGTCCTTTACTTGTTTCTTTTTCAGTGATGTCAGCATAGCGAGACGTGAGTTTGATGGTCTCTCCATGGCGTGCGTAGCGGAAGAACTCGATTTCAGAGCCGCCATTCAAAAGGGCATATCCCGCTAAGGGTTCGAGCGTAGGTAATCCCTCTGAGCTTGTGGTTGCGACAATGCCATCAAAATCGGGATTTTTAGCATTGTCTTGAATTGGATCCAGTTTGCCGAAGGCGCGCCGAAACATGTGTGTGGGAAAGAGTGGCGGCGCAACAGGTCCACCAAAGCGGCTATTGTTTTCGCAAGGCTGATCGAAAATAGGATCCTCGTACATAATCGCTTGCGCATAGCGCCGCACTGCGCCGCGTTCAACGGTATCGCACGCGACTTCGGTTGCAGATTGCATACCGATATATTTTTTTAATGACTCAGAAAGAGCAGACATGCTGAACCTCTTTTTATGTATTCAAAAAATAGATCCGTGACTTGAACGGATCAGGACGAATTATTGAAGCGTTACTTTTCCATCGGTCACGATTTTTCTCCATCTCTCAATATCAACTTCGACGAACGCTTTAAACTCTTTGGGTGGCAATGGACGCTTGAGCATAGGATTTCCGGCATTGACTAGCTGATCGTGAATTGCAGGCGTCGTGACGACGTGAGTGATGGCGTCGTTGAGTCTGGACAAAATAGCGGACGGCGTTCCGACGGGTGCGCACAGTCCATTAAAGCCCGTGATCAAATACCCGGGGAGTGTTTCGCCGATCGTCGGGACGTCAGGCAATTGAGAGACACGTTCGGACATCACGACACCTAGAGCCCGAAGTTTTCCAGATTTAATCAAAGGCAGCGAGGGTTGCATGACGGCAAAGGACATCGACGCGGTTCCTGAGACGACATCCGCAATGGATGGAGCACTTCCTTTATAAGGAATGTGCAGCATATCGACGCCGGCCATTTGTTTGAAGAGTTCGCCGGCTAATTGTCCTGGACCGCCCGCACCATACGATGCGAAGGTCAGCTTTCCTGGTTGTGCTTTAGCCAATGCAATCAACTCGCGCAGATTATTCGCTGGAATATTAGGGTTGACGACCAGCACAAGCGCCGCGCCCATATACATCGTGACGGGATCAAAGTCTTTGATCGTATCGAAGGGAAGTTTATACATGCTTGGATTGGTCGCAAAGGCGGTTGTGCAGACCAACAAGGTATAGCCATCGGGTGCTGACTTGGCAACATATTCGGTGCCGATGATGGTGTTGGCGCCACCTCTGTTTTCAACGATGACGGGTTGCCCTAATTGCTCGGTCATCCCTTTTGCGATCACGCGCGCGACGCTATCGGAGCCGCCGCCCGGCACAAAGGGTACGACGATCTTGATAGGTTTATTAGGGAAGTTTTGCGCTTGCGCAAGCGCTGTTGTAGAAAATGTACTGAACGACATCAAGATACCCGCGAGTAACGATACGCAAGCTGTATGAACGGTCTTCATGTGGTGTCCCCCTATGTTGCGCGCCTTCGGAGGCGCGCGTTGTCTCATGTTTTTTTATTGTGAGCAAATTTATCCTAGCACAAAGAGGGAGCTGAACCTAAACGTTTTTCGTTCATCGACTCAAACGCGCCAAATTTTCAATATATGGACGCATCAAGCCTCGCGTCGATTGCGAGCGAAATTCCTATGAAAATTAACGGACACTACTGCTATTATTAGTAGGCATTAGTTACAGCCTACGAGCCATTAGTATTGGATGTGTAATTGAAGTGTTTTTAAGGAGACGAGCCATATGCCTTTCGGGCCTTTTATTGGGGAATTAGTTCCTCTGATCATCACTTTTTCATGCAGCCTTGGCTTGGGCTTGCTCTCTTATTATCTGGTCTACAAGACCTCATTATTCAATCACCTCATTGAAGTCCCGCTCGTAACACCATTTTTGGCTTTGCCAGCAATTATGTTTGCATTTCTAATGGGCTTTATGTCCTCAGATGCATGGCAGAACTATTCTTATGCAAAAACAGCGCTCATTAAAGAGTCTGCAGCAATCCTCCGTATTTTAAATATTCCTGTTGGCACCCCAGAGCTACAAAATAAAATCAAGCTCTCCGTGCAGACATATTTAGAAGACGTACTTAACAAGGAATGGGCTGCTTCATCAAATAAATCTCCTAGTCCAAAAGCACAAGCATCGATCGATGGTATGGAACTCAGTATCTGGCAGGGTGTTGCTGCCTGTAATCAAGCATCCGGCAAGAGTCTCAGTTGTATAGATTCAGCAATGAGTAGCGCATTTATTAGCGCGCTAAGTGAATTACGGGCTGCCCGCGAGCAAAGACTATCCTTAGGTTATTTGGATAGCGCCAATGGAAAATGGATCTTGACTATATTTTTGGGTCTGATATCCGCCATAGGCGTGGCTGCAGTTCATCGGCACAGCGTAAAGACAGGAATTACCGCCTTAACCCTTTATTGCTTGAGCATATGGATTACCGTGAGTATTGCTGTCTTGTATATTAATCCGTATGAAGGGTCAGAAAACATCAAGCCTATTCCGCTCATGAGTACCTTAGAAAGTTTGAAGAATATATCTAAATAAGTTATTTATATCGCTTCAAAGTTGTCGTCTATCACCAGTGTTCGTACACGAGTGATCTGTCATGCGGAATAAATTAAGACCAAGGCTTGTCCGCGACAGCATTGCGAGCAGCGATACGACCGAAGGCAAAGCATTCACCGATGTTGCCAGTGCCTTGATACAAATAACTGAAAATTGAACCCATTTCGCCCGCGCTGTAAAGGCGAGGAATCGGTGTGCCGTCTGGCCGTACGATTTGCGCACGTGCGTTACGACGTGGTCCGCCTTGTGTGTTGAGCATCGATGGTGAGAGCTCAACCGCATAAAACGGTCCCGTGCCAAATGGTTGAAGCATTTTTTCGCGATCAAAGTCTTCGTCCTTTCCTTTGGCACAAAGTTCGTTCCAGCGTTTGACGGTGCCTTCGAGATTTCCCGCAGGCAGATTGAGTTTTTTGCTGAGCTCTGCCAAGGTGGGTGCGGTTTTGATCCAGCCTTTTGCAAGTTCGGCTTGATTGTCTGCGCTCCATGTATAACCGCTCATAATTTGCGTCCAACCATGTGTCGGCTTGCCATCATAGATGGGACGATCTTCGAACATTGCTTGATCGAAAATCATATACATTGGACAGGGCGTACGCATGGCGTACCATTTGCCGTTTTGTTCGACTTTACCGTGGCGTGTTTTATATTTCTCGTCCGTGAAGCGCTTTCCATCTGGACCTACAACAACCATGCCACCCTTGGGTTCGTGAGAAAAATGCAGGGCAACCATTGAAAATGTTGTGGGGTACTCGGAGACTTTGAGGGCCATTGAAGGTCCTGCGTAGTTGTTCATATGCCAGAGGTCCGCGCCGATCTCCATGGCCATGCGAATGCCATCTCCTTCGTTAAAGGGACTGCCCGAGGTATAGCAATATGGCACACCGGTCAGGTAGTTGCGGATCATCTCCTGATTGTTCTCAAAGCCGCCGCAGGTTAGTACCACGCCTTTTTTAGCTTTTATATTGAGAGTTTTGCCTTTGTGAAGGGCCGTGACGCCTAATACTTCTTGCGTCAGTGGGTCTTGTATCAGCTTTTGTGCCGGGCTTTCGTAACGCACCTCGATGGGACGCGACTTGACGGCGTCCGCAAGCATTTCCCACGTTTTTGAATAACCCAGAATATCTCCGTGGTGAAATTTATGGACGCAGTCTGACCCGGGTAACTCAGGAAACTCGATGCCTGTGCCATGCGAACCGTGTTGGTGTTCTTGAGGGTCTCCACCAATTGAGGTGAGCCACTCATTATTTAGACACATTTCCTGTGACCATACTTCAACCATATCGTCTGGCACCTCGTAGGGTCCGCAGAGCGCTTTTAAATATGTCGCTGCGCCTTCTGGCGTGGATGTATTCAGGTAACCCTGTGACGCTACACGCGTATTGCCGCCTTCCTGCCCCTCGGGTGCCTTATCCAATAAGATCACTGAAGAGCCCGCCTCGGCAGCAGTGATCGAGGTTGCGGCGCCTGCTCCACCAAAGCCAACGACGACCAGATCCGCTTCGGCGTTCCAATTGATAGGCTGAGCAGTTTTTTCAGTCATTTGTGTATCCAGGAAAGAGAGTTGTTTTACAGGAGTATGCATGATTATATTTCTCTGGCGGTCTATTGGAGGGAAGGAATCTGATTCCATTAAGTGGACTTGTATGCATTTGGATCAGGTGACATTGACATAGGATTCGCGCCGGTATTACTCTCGTTTCAGCGAATGCTTTTCTGGAATGAGATCAGAGGAGCAGTTTAAAAACACAGGAGCAGACATGTCAGACTTACCTAAGCGCGTACGTATTCTCGAAGAAGGTCCTCGTGAGGGCATGCAAATCGAGAAAGGACCGATTCCAACGTCACGTAAGATCGAGTTGATCGATAGCTTGTCCGAGACAGGACTCGAACAGATTCAAGTCACGTCCTTCGTGAGTCCTAAAGCTGTGCCGCAGATGGCTGACGCACCGGAGATCGTCGAGGGCTTCACCCGTAAGCCCGGTGTGCGCTACACCGCCTTGTGGCTCAATGACAAAGGTCTCGAGCGAGCCATCGCAACGGAAAAATTGGACATCCGCGGTTCGCTTTCCTTGACGGCGTCAGAGAAATTTCTCTTGCGCAACCAAAAGCGAACACTCGAGCAAAACGTCGAGGCCGTGCGCTCGATGATTGGGATGTTCAAGCATTACAACGTTACGATCAATCGGGCCAGCATCATGGCGGTTTTTGGTTGTAATTTCGAAGGCGATATCCCGGTATCTCGCATTTTGGACATGATTCAGACCTTTTATGATTTGTCTGCGGAGCATGACTTCAAACTTGAAGTGCTGTCCTTGGCGGATACGATGGCCTGGGCGACGCCAGGGTCCATTCGCAAAGTCGTCGGTGCCGTGCGTAATAAATATCCTGATCTTCAGTTGTCTCTGCACCTGCATGACACGCGAGGGATGGGGATCGCCAACGCCTACGCAGGCATGGAAATGGGAGTCGGTATATTTGATGCAGCAGTCGCTGGGCTTGGCGGATGTCCATTTGCCTCTCATTCTGGCGCTTCGGGTAACGTATGCACAGAAGACTTGGTGTTCATGTGCCAAGAAATGGGGATCGAGACGGGCATTAACCTTGAAAAGTTGATCGAGTCCGCGCTGCTAGCCGAGCAGGTCGTGGGCCATCCCTTGCCTGGCTCCGTCATGAAAGGGGGTTCGCTGGATCGCCTGCGCCTAAAGGTAAAAGAGTCAATGGCCACCGGCGCTTAAAGGAGCCTCACATGACAAATATCACTCGTGATCTGGGCGCCTTTGCCGCAGAACTTAAGTTCGAACAGATTCCCGCTGCGGCACTTGACGTGATTCATACGGGTTTTGCTGACTGTGTGGGTGTGATGCTCGCGGGACGTGACGAACCTCCTACACAAATCTTGACGCAGGTCCTTGCCCCGCCGCCTGGACCTGCGACGCTCGTGTTTGGCGCACGCACGGCGAGTGCGACGGATGCGGCCTGGATTAATGGTGTCGCAGCCCACGCGCTTGATTTTGACGATGTCGCGATCAAAGGTCACCCAAGTACAGTGTTAGTGCCAGCGATATTGGCGGAGGCCCAAGAGCTCGGCTCCTCAGGCAAAGATATGATCGTCGCCTATGCGGTGGGTTACGAAGTCTGGGCCGAACTGGCGCGTCGCGATCCTGAGCATTACCATACCAAAGGTTGGCATCCCACGGGCATCTTGGGCTCTATTGGCGCAGCGGCCGCCTGCGCCTCTTTGCATAAACTGAATGCTGAGCAATGCGCCATGGCGATTTCGCTCGGTGCGTCACAAAGCGCTGGCATCATGGCGAATTTTGGCACGATGACCAAACCTTTTCACGCCGGACGCTCCGCACAGTCGGGCGTATTGGCTGCTCGGCTTGCAAAGGCCGGCTTTACCTCCTCGCTTGATGCGCTTGAGCATCCGCAGGGTTTTCTTTCCGCGGTATCGCCTGGTACACGATTCGATGTGTCCTCGCCGGTGGAGGCCGGAAAAAATTGGAAACTGACTGTTAGTAAACTTTCAGTTAAAAAATATCCGCTCTGCTTTTGTACGCATCGCGCGCTCGATGGCATGCTTGATCTGGTCGCTGAGAAAAAATTCAAGCCAGAGGAGATAGAAAGCATTAGCGCGCGCACCAGTTTGCGCAACACCAAAGTCTTGCGCAACCATCACCCTCAGACAGGCCTCGAGGCCAAGTTCAGTATGGAGTTCGCGATGGCTTCGTGTGTCGTGGCTGAGCGTGCCGGACTGACAGAGTTGGTCGATGAGTTTGTGTTGAGAAAGGATGTACAGGACCTGATAAAAAAGGTGTCGGTTCAAGCAGACGAAACTGAGCACCCAAATTTGCCGGGTTACTCGCCCTTTGATCAGGTCACGGTCAAGCTCAAAAACGGACAAGTGATCAAAAGTCGCGAGGTCGTTGCGGTGCGAGGTGGCCCGGACCTACCCTTAAGTCGGGAGCACTTGTGGAGTAAGTTCGAGGATTGCGCGCGTGTGGGCAATGCCGAGTTTTCCGCTCTGAGTTTATTTGATGCGCTGATGTCTCTTGAAAAGGTCGCCAACGTCTCAGATTTGCCTGGGTTGGCTTCAGGTAAAAACTAGCTTTCGTTCGTAAAAAAGGGGTGGATTGAGTTGATCAATCCACCCCTTTGCACACTCAGTTTAGTAGGCTTAGCCGACGTATTTCCGAATCATGCCGAGCGTTCTTTCGCGAGCGAGTTTGGCCGACTCGGCATTGTAGGAGCCGCGATGGTCGCAATTAAATCCGTGATCGGCAGGATAGAAAAACGCCTGCTCGTTGGGATACGCGGCAACCACGGCTTTGGCCTTTTCCATGGGAATAGATTGGTCTGTTTCACCAAAATGGAACATGACCGGACACAGGGGCTTTTCAGTCAGAAAGTTTGGAATCCCGCCACCATAATAAGGAGCGGAACAACTCAAGCCCGGGACGCGACTTGCAGCGAGCCAAGCGACAACGCCACCCCAGCAGTAGCCAACGATGGCTGCTTTGCCGGCTGACTGACCAAACTTGAGTACCGCAGCCACATCAAGCATGGCATGGTCAAAGCTCATTTTCTTCATGACTTCAACACCAGCCATAATTTCAGGCTGGGAATAGCCCGTGTCGTACTTGCGCTGAATGCGGTCAAATAAAGCGGGCGCGATGCTGAGGTAGCCATCAGCGGCGTAGCCGTCTGCAACGGCTTGGATATGCTTGTTGATACCGAAGATCTCCGGAGCAATCACGACGAGGCCGCGGGGCTTGCCGGCAGGCTCTGCGACATAAGCGTCGAACTCGTGACCGTCGGATGCTTTAAGCTGAATTGTCTTACCCATTTTTATCTCCTTTGTGAAAACACCACGAAATTATATGCAATTAACTGCTAGTCTTTAAGTCTTGTTTTTAGATCAATTCCCTATCGGAGCGCACAATATGACCGATCCCATGACACGACTTCTCGCGCCAACAGGGCGCTTGAGAGTGGGTTTGTACCCTGGCAGCCCAGGCTCACTGATTGTTGGCGATTCTCCCGAAGAAAACAAGGGTTTAGGCTTTGAGCTCGGTCGCGCTTTTGCACAATACCTCAATGTAGAGTTTGAACCTGCTATTTTCCCCACAAATGGCGATATTCTTGCCCAAGCGAAACTTGAACAATTAGATTTTGTCTTTGTGAACGCAACGCCTGTGCGCGCAGAGTATCTTGCCTTTGCAGACTCAATCCTGTTTACCGATCAAACCTATCTGGTGGGTGCCCATTGTCAGGTTCAGACGATCGCGCAGATTGATAGACCCGGTCTCAAAGTGGGTGTTTCAGCGGGTAGCACCTCTGAGGCGACGCTTCCTAAGCTTTTACTGAATGCACAAGTCGTATCCACAAATAGTCTAAAAGAGGTCATCACGCTACTTTCCTCCTGTGACATTGACGCCTTTGCCACAAATAAAGCCATCCTTTGCGAGCTTGCTGACCAGCTCGACGGTGCTCGCATCTTGGAGGGCGCTTGGGGTCGAGAAAGTATCGCGATAGGCATACCCAAAAGTCGTGCGCAAGGCTTGCCTGTCGTCGCGCGGTTTTGCGCCAACATTAAACAAAACGGCTTGCTTGCCGAAGCTGTGCGCCGGTCTGGGATGCGCGGCGCACAGATTTAAATATGGATCATTCTGGTGATGGCCTGGGGATCGTTAAAAAGTTTTAGTGAGCGAAATCAGGAAGCCACCCTTACCAAGGTTTTGAAGTTGAGGATTCACATAAGAGCCATCTTTTGCATTGGTCCCTACATACGCCATCGAACCCGAGAAGCCACTGCCGAAATCTTTAGTGACACCTAGTTTCCAATCTGTATAGGAAAACAAGCTGCTATTAGAAATGTTGCCTGCGACGGTCTTGCCCGCTACGTATTGATAGCCAACGTGTGCGTTGAGCGCCAGACCCCAGAAGCCCGTGTCATAGTTTACGGTGAGGTCTGTATAGTTTGAGCCCGTGCTATTCGCAGTGCCAAAAAGTGTTGAGGCAGCCCAGGAAAATTTTAAATATCCCGTGACAGCATCAAAAGTGAAATTTTGTGCAGCATAAATTTCTGTCGTATTAGGATTTATAGCAAAAGCCGATAGGTTTGTGGTGGGATAGTAGTACTGCAAGATCCCTACATCAGCCGTAAATCCTTTGGACCATTCATATTTATAGCCACCATAGAAATTCATTTCGATTGGCGCGGAGGCGCTATTGCCAGCCATTGACGCGGAGTCTGAAATCCAGCTGATGGACGAGTTCCAGTTGCCGAGATAAAAACCACTGGAGTGCGCATAATCGAAGCCGCCCTGAATCGCTGGGCGAAAGTTTGATTGAGAAATACCACGGAAGCGGTAGTCATTGGTCAGTGTGAGGTTACCGGTAAAGGGCCCCGGCGCCGCAGCAGTCGTAGGTTCTGCCGTCACGGGAGCTGTTTGAGCGAATACCGTTTGGGAGAAGGCCGATACCGAAATGAGTGCTGCTGTAAAACCCAAAGCGCTGAGCGTACGTGAGTAATTCATAGTGCCCTCGTCATGTGAATGTGCTGTTCGAATCAACGATCAAGCAATATGCGTGCCAGCCTGAATAGCTGTTCTCAACGACGAGATTGTGCAGAGTAAATGACGCACATCGAAAAGACGCGTGCATGATTTGGACGCATGTTGAAGTGCAAATGCGTTAATGTAGTGCGAAGATAAGCACAAGAAGAGGCCCGTATTTAGGGCTTCGCTAGCGAGGAGAAGAAGTCTCTGACGATTTGATCGTACTGAGCGGTGACCGTTCTCGAGGCGGCGTGACCGCCTGTCTCGAGAATCACGCATTGTGCATTCGGGATGAGTGCCGCGTATTCTTCAGAAAAATAAAGCGGGGTCAAAATGTCATCCCTCGCGCACATGACGAGGGTCGGCACGCAAAGGTGTTTAAGCTCTTCGCGCGGATCGAAATTTAAAATCGCATCAAGTCGACTTGCTTGCGCTTCGGCGCATCCCATAGATTGCACAGCACGCGCTTCGTCGGCCACGAGAGCCTCATGATGCTGATTGATGTACCAATGCGGATAAAGTAGCAAAGTTGTGTAGCTCGCATAGGCATCGAGGCGACCCATGTCTAATAATGTTTTTCGTAAGCCTAATAATTTGTGCCGATACGCATCGCCATGCGTCGTACTGGCATTGATGATGAGACCTGCGATCCGCTCAGGATATTTGAGCGCCAGGGCGACCCCAATCGCTCCACCCGTCGAGTGACCGAGATAAAGGGTACGCTCGATACCAGCGGCATCCATGACGGCGACAGCGTCATCAGCCATTTGTTCGATAGACCTCACTGGTATTTGGCTTGAACGTCCTGTGCCGCGTTGATCGTGCAGAATCAATCGGTAATCGTGGCTGAAGGACTTAGCTTGTGGCGTCCAGTAGGTGGCTACACCGCCGAGCCCGGCGACCATCATGAGTGGGGTTCCAGTACCAAGTGACTCCCAGTAAATGCTGGCGCCATCATGCTCAACGTGTGCCATCGTCAGACTCAGCTTCCTAAATAGGCAACGGAGGTAATCTCAACCAGAAACTCTGGTTTGACTAAGTCAGCCTTAATGCAATAGCGCGCAGGTGGATTGTTAGGAAAGTATTCGGCATAGATCTTGTTCATCGCAGCATAGTCAGCGAGGTCCTTGAGGATAATCGCGTTGTAAGCGATATCACTCATTTTTCCGCCACCTGCTTCGATGACTGCTTTGACGCTTTCAAGCACATGGCGTGTTTGTGCTGTGATGTCGCCGATCCCGACAGATTTTCCGTCTTTATCGATCGCGAGCATCCCCGATACAAAGATGTTGTTGCCTGCGCGTACGCCGGGTGAATAAGGTGCCAGTGGAGGCGCTGAGCCCGTTGGAATAATAGGTGTGTGAGCCATGATGAGATCTCCTTAAACTGAGGTGGCGGGCGCACGGCTACGTTTAACAAACATTAGGACGGCTATGACTAAAAAGGCGATCCCCAAGCCTGTGCGGAACCACCCGCCCATCAGGATGATAGGGACAGCCAAGCAAGCGATAAAGGCTGCCGCATAGTAGGTCGCCCAACGTTTTTTCGCATTGCGTGCCGCTTGGTATACGGGGAAGAAAACCGAAAATACAGCCATGACAAAAAAGAACAAGGCCCAAGGACGAGTAACAAACAAAGTCAGATCATCACTAGTCGCAATCGCACGAGACAGATTGATCTCGGCCAACGGCCCCAGCACCACGCCCAACACCATTGGGGTGAGCGGAAAGCCATTTCTGACCATGATAAATCCCAGGACACCGAAAACCAGCAGGGTCCAGATGTCAGAGGTAGAGTTATTGAGTGTAAATACACCGATCGCGCAATACAACAGAATCACAACGCCGAGAATATAAAGAGGGATACGTGTGACGAGTAAGAACACGCGCAAACTTGCTGAAGTAAAAAAAAGCGTCATAAAGTTTGCTAAAAAGTACGCAATCATGATTGCGTAGGCGAGTGTCGGTTGGGTAGAGATAAAGGTTGGGCTAGGTGCGATGTTATGAATGGTGAGTGCGCCTAACATGACGGCTGTCACGGCATCTCCAGGAATCCCCAAGGCCATCATCGTGATCAGCGCACCGCCTGCGGTCGCGTTATTGGAGGCTTCAGATGCAATGATGCCTTCTGGTACGCCTGTACCAAATTTTTCTGGATGTTTAGACGCTTTCTTTTCTTGATCGTAAGCAAGAATATTTGAAATGGAGCTTCCAGCGGCAGGAAGAAGTCCGATGAAAAGTCCGATGGCCGAGGAGCGAATCATCGTTCCCCAATGTTTAAAGCAGAGCCTAATCGACTCAATATGCTCCATGCGAATCACTTTTTGAGCCTTCGAGGTCATGGGCTTTTTGGCGGCCTCAGAGTCACTCATATCCGTGAGCAGTTGACTGAAGGCAAACAGACCAATCAGTACCGGGAGAAAGTCAAAACCGGAGCCCAGATTTTCAATCCCGAATGTCAGTCGTTCTGCACCATTGATCGCATCTTCACCGACGGCGGCGATCACCAGGCCGAAGACGCCTGAAATTAAACCTTTGATGAGGTCGCCCTCAGAGAGGCTTGCCGCGATCGTCAGGGCGAAGCAGACAAGCATGAAGTAATCCCAGGGACCGAATTCAAGTCCGATTTTTGCAAGCGTTGGCGCGAGAAAAACCAAGACAATCGCCGAGAGGATACCGCCGATGAAGGAAGCCCAAAGACCAAGACCGAGCGCGAGCCCGGGGCGACCTTTGCGGGCCATCGGGAAAGAGTCAAAGGTTGTAGCGATCGCTGATGGTGTTCCGGGGATCCCGATGATGGCCGAAGAAAACATGCCTCCAGTTAACCCGCCGACATACACACCAAGCATCGTGGAAAGACCTTCGATGGGACTCATGCCGAACGTGAAAGGAAGGGTCAGCACAACTGCCATTGTGATCGTAAAGCCTGGTATGGAGCCAGCGACGAGGCCACAGAGCACGCCAATGGCCATGAGCATGAGCGTGTAGAGCGTAAAGACATTGCCAAAAGCTGTATAAATATTTTCAAACATGATTGGCGAGCCTATTGACTTAAAACAAAGAGCCGGCAGGCATCACGACGCCTAGACCGAAACGGAAAATGGCCCACATACCGCCAACGGCACCCACTGAAACGATGGCGTGAAGGATCAAGCTACGCTTGTCGCGTGAGCCAATGAGCGTCTGGGTGATAAAAACAAAGAGAATGCCGCTGATCAGCATGCCAAAGTAAGGCAAACTGATCAAAAACAAGAAAAACATCCCAAAGCACAAGAGCGGATTGCGGTACATGTCGAGCCACACTTTAAGTGGCCGTTTTTCAATGGCGTCTTTTGGGGGGGTAATGAGGGACTTGAATAAATAGATCAACAGCAAAATAAATAATGCCGTGAGCACGACACGCGGCCAGACCTCGGAGCCCATAATCGAAAAAGGCACCTTGCGCACAAAAAATGTCTGTCGGAAAAGCAGTCCACAAAATAATAAAAGTAGAACAGCCGTGACCGTGTCACGATTGAGGCGTTTCATAGGAAAACCAGAAAGTAGTTAAAAATAAAGACAAATGCCGCAGGATTTGCGTCCTGCGGCATTGAAGGGCGCCTCGTCTTATCAGAGACATCTGAAAAGCTCAACCCGCATTAAGGCTTCTTGTACATACCGATCTTGATAGCAAGCTTTTCATGTTCGTCATACGAGGACTTCAAGAATGCACCATAGTCAGCCGCTGATTTATACATGACGGTCGAGCTTGCGCCAGTGATCGCTTTAATGACGGCGGGATCCTTGGAGGCCTTTTCAAAAGCGATGTCCCAGAATTTAATGATGTTGGCGGGTGTGCCCTTCGGCGCCATGACACCGCGCGCCAGACCATAGACCACCGGGATCTTTTGTTCTTTCAGTGTTTGCACGTTGGGCAGTTGTGGATCGCGGGCTTCGGTCGCGATACCGAGGGCTAGCAATGCGCCTTCAGCCAGGTATTGCTTGGCAGACAGAATATTTGTCTCGCCGAGTAGCACGTTGCCAGAAAGAAGAGCGGTGTTGCGCTCACGCGTACCATCGTAGGAGACATAACGGAAAGAGGCACCCGTCGCTTGTTCAATCAGCAAGAAAATGAAGTGACTGGTCGAACCCAAGGTCACGCCTGCGGTGACTTGCTTGGGATTCTTTTTGGCATACTCCACCATTTCCGTAGTAGTTTTGAATGGTGCTTTAGGAGCTGCGCCCACTATGGAGGGTGTGTAGCTGACCAAAGCGACTGGATCAAATGCATCATAGGTAAAGGGAACACGTCCAGTCAGGAAGCTTGTGATCACGCTTTCATGGATCGCCACCAACATGCAGCCATCGGGTTTGGCTTTGCGAACTTCGCCCGATCCTTTGTTACCACCTTGGCCACCGATATTGACAACTTGCAGCTCAGGTTTGATACCGCTTCTATTAATGGCATCAACATACACGCGGAAAACGATATCGGTATCGCCACCCGCAGCCCAAGGTACGATAAGTTGTGCAGTCGAGCATTTAGGTGCGGTGCCTTGGGCTTGAGCCGACAAGGGGAGTGCCATCGCGGCGCTCATCGAAAGAGCGAGGGCGAGTTTGGAAAAAATGGCGTTGCGCATAGGAGCTTCCTAACTAAAACGTTGAAAGAAGGTGATTGCAGTCGTTGTAGAGTGCAACTTAGTCCGCAGTCATTTTTGCGCGGATGATCACGTCTTTCCACTTTGCAGTTTCAGACTTGATAAACGCGGCGTATTGCTCGGGCGTGCTGCCGACAACTTCGGTCGCTTGGTCGACAATGCGCTTGTTGACATCAGGCATGGCCAAGACTGCAGCAACGTCCTTTGAGACCTTATCGATAATGGGCTTTGGGGTGCCTGTAGGCGCCATGAAACCAAACCATGCAGTGATTTCAAAGTCTTTGACACCGCTTTCGATCATCGTGGGGATCTGGGGTTCGGCAGGCGAGCGCTTGTCGCTGGTGATCGCTAAGGGACGCAATTTTTGTGAGCGGATGTAGGGAAGCAGAACGGGGGTATTGTGAATCAGAATTTCGAACTGACCTCCCAGACCATCCGTTGTCATTTGCGCGCTGGACTTATATGGGATGCCGACGAGCTGAATGTTTTCAACCAGATTTAGCAGCTCGCCCGTCAGGTGTTGCGTCGTGCCAGGACCGGCGGTGCCGTAGCGCAGCTTGCCAGGATTCTTTTTCGCGAGTGCGATCAACTCTTGGATGTTGTTCGCAGGCACGGAGGGGTGCACGGTGATCCAGTTAGGTGTTTTAGTGGCAAGGCTCACAGCGACCAGGTCTTTGGACGGGCTGAATGGCAGCTTGCCAGGTCCCATTAGATTTTCTGCAACAGCGATCGGTCCAATCGTGTTGTACAAAAAGGTGTAACCATCAGGAGCAGACTTGGCAACGCGATCAACGCCGATAATGCCACCGGCGCCGACGACGTTTTCAACGACGACGGGCTGACCCCACATTTCTGAAAGCTTTTGGCTAATCAGGCGAATTTGACCGTCCGGTGCACTACCTGGAGGGGCGGGTACGATCATTTTGACTTGCTTTTCAGGCCATTTTGCTTGGGCTTGTGCAGCGTCTGGTGCCACGAGGCCATAGGCCATCATAGTGGCAAGGGCAGCGGTCAAGCCGCGTTTAAAGGTCAATTTCATGTTATCTCCTAATGTCTTTACAATTTTTAACACTTCATTCTAAACAACTCTATGCCATCGTTGTCCGATCGCTTTCCCTAGATAGATCTAAGTTAATTTATGCTAAGTCAACGCCCTTTAGGCGGGGGAGCCCCCTGAACAAGCAAAAAGGGCTGCTGAGCAGACCTTAATTCATTGTCAAATAGGCGACTTTTTAATGATTTCGTCGTTGTGTTCGCCCAGCCTAGGAGGGCGGCAACCGACGTGACCCGGTGTCCCGGAGAGTTTGATCGGTAGGCCAATCCCACGATAGTCTGGACGTTCAATCACCATGTCACGCGCTTTTGCATGTGCTTGTTGCATCGCCTCAGCGACTGTGTTGACCGGACCGGCTGGCACGCCCGCCTCCATCAGGTCCTGACAAAGCTTAGCGCGTGAAAAGTGTTTTAACGCATCCCCCAAAGCATTTCGCAAGGCTGATCTATTCGCTATCCGCTGACTATTTGTTTGAAACAAAGGGTCATTGCAGAGATCTTCGCGCTCGATCAGCTTGCAGAAACGCACGAACTGGGCATCATTCACAATACCTAAGAACATTTGTCCATCACCGACATCGAATCTGTCGTAGGTCGGGATATTTGGATGCGCACTGCCCATCAGATCCGGTACGACGCCAGAGGTCATCCAGTTCAAGCCATGTGGCACAAGCATACTGAGCGCTGTATCAAAAAGAGTTGCCTCCACGCGCTGTCCGCGCTGTGTTGTGGTCCGAGCAAAGAGCGCCATCAAAATGCCGGAAAAAGCGGTGTAGCCCGTCATTTGGTCTACGATCGGAACACCAACGCGCGTCGGTCCTGAGGCGGCGCTACCGTTAATACTCATCACGCCGCACATGGCCTGAAGCACGGCATCGTAGCCAGGCAGGCCGCCGAGGGGACCTGTTTTTCCAAAGCCAGAAATGTTGCAATAGATCAGCTTGGGAAACTGGTCTGCGAGAGCCGTCTCGTAGCCTAAGCCCCATTTTTCCATGGTGCCAGGTAGGAAGTTTTCGATCAGTACATCCGCCTCGGACAGTAACGCAAGGATCACCTGTTGATCTGTTGATTGACCCAGATCGAGACAAATGCCACGCTTGCCACGGTTGAGGGCGGAAAAGTACGCCGCTTGACCTGGCTCGGTAAACGGTGGACCCAGCCGCCTAGTCTCGTCGCCTTGCGCGGACTCCACTTTGATCACGTCTGCACCATGATCAGCGAGCATCTGAGCGCACATTGGACCAGCGACCACCCTAGACAGATCCAACACGCGAACCCCTGCCAAAGACCCCGTGGAGTTGTCCGTACTGCGCCAGGCGTGTGATGTCAGGTGTTCGCTCATAAGATTATCCTCGGCTAGGAAGCTCAACGATACCTGAACCAAGAATGGAAAGCTCATTGTCTTGGTTGTGCGCCTCTTGCGAAATCTCAACAAAGTGGCGCTCGCCTTCTTTGTATTTTTTAACAACCTTGGCTTTGATGAAAATCATGTCGCCTTCGGGATTGTGACGTCTAATCTTGCATTCTGCTTTGCGCAAAAATCCGTCATCGCCCATCCAGTTTGTCAGTTGATGCATCAACCAGGAGCTGCGTTCCGGACCATAGTCGTACGCGCCTGGTGCACCGACTTCGAGTGCGAAGTCTTCCTCCCAATGGACACGCTCGGGCACATCGGGAACGCCAAAGCGGTTCTTGATGCCCACGCCAGGGTGTGCGTCGATCAGTTGCCAGGCGAGTTTATTCGCTCGAATGTAGAGGCCACCCCAGCCTTGGGCGTAAGCGATAAACCCCGTGACGGTCATGGGACCTTTAAATAAAACAGGTAGCGCTTCGCCTTCGGTGACATCTTCCCAATAGCGTGTGTTGGCGCCACGCACTTCCTCGTTCGCGTAGAGCTTATACGCTTCTTTGATTTGCTCATCCGAGTAGGTCACATGCCCCTTTTCATGAACGGACTTGTACTTTGTGCCTTTTTCTCTGGCATGGTCGCGCTCGGTACGAAAGCACCAGGTATCGGCCTCGGCAAGTTTGTCGCCCGTCTGATTAAAGAAATCCACATGATAGATTTGCTGAATGGCCTTGCCGGCAAAACGTGTTTCGTGCTCAATGCAGTCTTTCAAATAAGCTTCGGTGCTGATGACATCGTTTCGCTTGGCATATTTGTGCCAGGTCCAGTCCGAGCCTGACCACATTGCATGCACGCCAGGCAGGCCGCCGACATAACCAGACACGATTCTGCTGGTCGAGTAAAGAAAGCTAGGCAGGGCGACGAGGCCGCCATGTTTAGTTTTTGCAGCATAGTTTGGGTCGCACCAAAGCGGATTGTCATCACCAATGCCGTGCGCGTAGTGACGGATGTTGTCGCGCGTCGCTTCGTAGCACCAGGGCTCAGCGGTTGTCCCGATTTTGACACCGATGCGACGACGCAAATCATCCAAGCCTTGCTCGGTAATTTTAGGAAAACTTCTTTGACCTACAGTGGATGATGACATCAGTGTCTCCAGACTATTGATTGAAATTTAAACTTTGTTGAGCGTTTGTTCCTGCTCTCGTAATTTTTTACGATGCACTTTTCCGGCGGGTGTTTTAGGCAGTTCGTTGACAAAAGCAATCTGACGAGGATATTCGTGCTGGCTGAGCCGGCTGCGCACCAGATGTTGAATTTCATCGATGAACGTTGTATCGCCCGGACGCTTGGTGACGATGAACGCCTTAACTGATTGGCCGCGTAAGGCATCCGCTACCCCAATAGCTGCAGCCTCTGACACGTCAGGGTGTTTGAGTATCGCGTCCTCGATTTCGACCGCGCTCATCGTCCAGCCGGCGGAGATAATGACATCATCGGCGCGCCCGCCATGGAAGAAATAGCCTTCGTCGTCGGTGCGTCCCAGGTCTTTGGTTGGAAGCCACTGGCCTTTGCGCCACACCTTCAGCTCACCCGTGACGCCGGGAGGACAGGGGTGCCCCTTGGCGTCTTGCACTTGAACTTGAGCACCTGGGATAGGTTTGCCGAGCGAGCCATGTTTGACGACAAAATCCGATGCACCCGGATAACTCACCAAGATGACGCCAATTTCAGTCGTGCCATACATGCTGCAGACTCTGATGCCGAAAGTTTGATCAATAAACTCTTCAGTAGCGGTGTCGATAGGTTCGCCAGTGAAGGACATCTTGTTCAAATCATAGGTGTAGCGGTTTGCAACGCCGGCGTTTTTCATCATGCGATAGTGCGTGGCTGCAGCCGAGATGTTGTTGAATCGATGCTCTTGCAAGCTGTTAAGTAGACGTTCGGCATTGAATTTTCCGGCGAAAGCACCCACCGTGAGGCCCAGCGCCATCGGCGCCAGCGTGCCGTGCCATAAACCATGTCCCCAGGCGGGAGAGGAGGGACACATGAAACGATCGCCCGGTCGCAATCCGGTGCCGTAGAGTGCGGCCACCATTAAGGTCACAATGGAGCGATGTTTGTGTTTAACGGCTTCGGGCAGTTCTCGCGTCGTGCCGGACGTATATTGAAAAATCGCGAAATCGTCGGCGCGCGTGTTGCAAGTAAACGAAGTGGGGTATTGCGTCAGCATCGACATAAATTTCTCATCGGCCAACTGTGTTCGTTTGAGCGTTGCAGCGTCGACGATGTCGATTTTCTCGCTGTTGGTCAGCAGCATGGTGGGAGAACAGTCTCTGATTCGAAGCGCCAAGCCATCGGGACCAAACAAGGTAAACAGTGGTACAGCGATCGCGCCCATTTTCATAATGCCGTAGACACAAGCATAAAACGCAAGCGATGGCTCGAGCATTACGGCGACACGATCGCCGGGTTTGACCTGCTGTTGTTGAAGATAATGCGCAAATTGTGAGGACTTTTCAGACAGATCCTTATAGGAAATGATTTCATCAGGGCCATCGGCTCGAACGACGATCAAGGCTGTTTCATGACTATCCGCATATCGATCGACACACTCATGAGCGATATTGAGTCGCTCTCTGTCGCCATCAAAAAGATCCCACAATTTTTCCGAGGAAAAATGCTGTTGCGCGTCCGCATACGACATGTATTCGGTCAGCTTTGTCATGGCTTGTCTCTAAGTTTTTAAATATCAATAATGAAATGAATTTAACGACTGAGACCTTCATTGTCAAATACAAATAGTTATTGTATTAGTACAACAAAATTAGTTATAATTTTAAATATGAAAAAGCTAACCGAAGCGAGCAAATCGTCCACCAGTGCGCCGCGTATTCGGCCTGTCCCCGCGGTTTCGCGGGCGGTTGCGATCCTACGATTTCTTGGGAAAATGCGTACCCCCCTGGGGGTCAATGCGATTGCGCAGGCGCTAGGACTTGTGCCAAGCACTTGCCTGCATATTTTGCGTGCCTTGGCTGAGGAAAAGCTCATCTCCTTTGACCCGATCACAAAACACTATCGACTCGGTGCCGGCATGCTGAGCTTGGCTCGGAGCGCGATGGAGTCAAATGCTTTTCCATTACTCGTTCAACCTGCACTTGATCGCTTATCTACAAAATGGGGTGTCACCGCGATTGGTGTCGATGTGAGCGATCCGGAGCAAATGATCGTGGTCGCGTTGTCACGCTCGAGCATGCCTTTTCGTTTGCATGTCGATGTCGGGAGTGTGTTCCCGGCTTTGTTGAGTGCGACAGGCAGGCTGGTGGCGGCCTTTGGTGGGCAATCTCAGACCGATATCAAAAAGCGCTTTTCAACATTACGTTGGGATAAACCTGTGAAATATGAAGACTGGAACAAGGAAGTTGTTTTTGCCAAAAAAAACCATTTCAGTCTGGATCGAAATACTTACATCGCAGGCGTGTCTATTGCAGCGGTCCCCGTACTCTCGCCAACGGGCAAAATTTCGCACACGATTGTTTGTGCGAGCCTCATGGATGCGCTGAACAAAACTGAAATACAAAAATTGATCAAGGAGATGCAGTTAGAGGCTCGCATCGTGACAGACCAAGTTTTTGTTTAAAAATAACAGGAATTTAAAAATAATAGGAGGAAACATGAGCGGACCATTTAATCCCGAGCACGCAGGATGGAAAGCATGTCGCACTGCAGGATTTTATTCAACGATAGGCACACTTTGGTCAAAAAAAAATACGGCATCTTGGGACTACGGCTTACTTCTTGCGCCCCAGCATGAAAATTCGCTCGGCATCGCACATGGTGGCGTATTGATGTCATTTATGGATCAGGCTATCAGCATGATTGCTTGGAGTGAGGCGGATCGCCAGCCCAGTGCAACGATCCAGCTCGACACGCATTTCCTCGCTCCCGCAAAAGCCGGTGAGTTCGTGGTCGCGCGTGTTCAAGTCACAAGAAAAAGCGCGAGTCTGATTTTTCTGCGTGGAACATTATGTGTCGAGGACCGAGAAATCATGACTGCACAGGGTCTGATGAAAATTGTTCGCCGCTCAACGGATTGAATAAGAAAGTTGCTCCAGAATCATTTTCAGTTTGTCGTAGGCGTCCGCTCTTGAAGCGGGGTGCGGACCGGCATGTACACCTTCACCTGGATTGACGCCATTCGGGACATCGCGTCGCAAACGCACTTGACCCGTTGGACTATCAAAGCCATGATGCGCCTCCGGATACACAAATAACTGTGCTCCGATGCGTTCCCCAAGCGCGATGCATGGTTTCGGGGGCGTCCAGTCATCCTTGCCTCCGATAAAGAGCGTGAGGGGGACGCGTGTTTGGTAATCGCGCGCTAACTGTTGTGAACAGCCAGGATAAAAAGCCACAGCCTGATCAATGAGGTTTTCGACGCGATAGGCGGAACCAACTGAAGTTTCTGTTTTAGGCGTTTCAATGGTTTGTAATACCGTCGTCCCACCATTTGACCACCCTAATAAAACGCTTTTGAGAGGGCTTGGTGTTGTATGCGGCTGCCCAGCCTCAAGCCAGTTTTGCGCCTTGACCCAGTTCGCAGTGGCTAGAGCATCCATTTTTCTATGACTTTGTTTGATGGTGCGCTCTGAAAATTTCTGCGTGCAAATCTCTCTACGACCACGAAGCGTAAAACTATCAGGAAAAACGGCGATCCAATCCAAGTCATTGGCAAATTTGGCCATTCCTGCATGTCGAGAGGAGAGTTTGTCGCCGTTTTGTGTGTTGGTGGAAAGCAAGCCTCCGCAACCGTGTAGGGCAATAAGTACGCCTTTCGGTGTATTTATGGGTAGGAAGACGTGCAGAGATATGTCTTGTTGCTGCGGTAGAGTCAGCTTGGTCTGATATGCCCGCTCAGCGGCATAAACAGGCGGTGTAAGCGCATAAAAATAAACGATCATGCACAATAAAAGATGTTTGATATTTGACAATTGTGTTCCAATAAAAGAGTTCGTAACGCTTTATCAATAATTGCATCAAAATGTTGCATCCGACGACCGGAGAGTGAATATGAAATTTACGCTAAAAAAGAGCACGATGGCGCTTGCTGTGGCTTTTGGCGCACTAGTTTCGACGCAAGCGCTTGCTCAAAAACAACCTAATGTTCTGATCCTGTGGGGTGATGATATTGGCCAGTTCAATATCAGCGCTTACAACCATGGAATGATGGGCTACAAAACGCCCAATATTGACAGCATTGCCAAGCAAGGTGCTCTCTTCACGGACTGGTACGGACAGCAGAGTAGTACGGCTGGACGTGCTGCCTTCATTACAGGACAGTCACCGATCCGTACAGGTCTGACAAAAGTCGGCCTGCCAGGCACACCTGAAGGGATGCGTAAAGAGGATCCAACGCTCGCAACGCTCCTAAAAGCCCGTGGCTACAAGACAGGACAGTTCGGTAAGAATCACCTCGGTGATCGCGACGACATGTTACCGACTGCACACGGATTTGATGAGTTTTTTGGCAATCTCTATCACCTGAACGCCGAAGAAGAACCAGAGAATCCAGACTACCCAAAAGACCCAGAGTTCAAAAAGAAATTCGGTCCTCGCGGTGTGATCCATAGCTTTGCGGGTGGCGCGATCAAGGATACGGGTCCCTTGACACGTAAGCGCATGGAGACGATTGATGACGAGGTGATGGTCAAGACGATCGACTTTATGGAACGTGCGAAAAAAGAAGATAAACCCTTCTTCATCTGGTGGAACTCCACCCGCATGCATATCTTTACGCATCTGAAGGAAGCCTCAAGAGGCAAGACAGGCCTGGGCGTCTATGCAGACGGTATGGTCGAGCATGACGGTCACGTAGGCCAGATTCTTGCCAAACTCAAAGAGCTCGGACTCGATGAGAACACTATCATTATGTATTCGACCGACAATGGAGCAGAAACCTTTACCTGGCCCGACGGCGGCACCACGATGTTCCGTGGCGAAAAGAATACCAACTGGGAAGGTGGTTATCGCGTTCCGGCGATGATCAAGTGGCCCGGCGTGATCAAGCCTGGCACGATCAACAACAATATTGCCGCGCATGAAGATATGGTTCCAACTCTGTTGGCCGCGGCGGGTGACAAGACTGTCAAACAAGAGCTGCTCAAGGGCCGCAAAATTGGCGACATGACTTACAAGGTCCATCTAGATGGCTACGACCTCGGTCCCGCGTTGAAAGACGAGAAGCAAGTTTGGCCGCGTCGCGAGTTTATTTACTGGACCGATGATGGCAGCGTGGCGGCTTTGCGTTACGACAACTGGAAGGTCACGTTCTTGCAGCAAGATGCTGAGGGCATGGAGGTTTGGCAAAAACCTTTCACTCAGTTACGTGCCCCTACGCTGACCAACTTGCGTATGGATCCGTTCGAGCGCGCGCAAAAGGAGCATGCAATGGGTTACCAGCGTTGGTATCTGGATCGTATGTTCGCGATCGCTCCAGCAGGAGCCTATGTAGGCAATTGGCTGCAGAGCTTCCGTGAGTTCCCTCCTCGCCAGAAACCAGGGAGCTTTAACCTCGATCGCGTCATGGAAGCTGTGATGCGTTCGCAGCAAAACTAAGGAGCTCAAGCGCAGTTGAGCACATCAGCGTTTTATACTCACTCCGCCCTGATCAGGCGGAGTTTTTTATTGATCGTAGAGAGGTGATTTTTTAATGAAGAAAATGATTGCGGGTCTATTGATATGTGTTGCATTCAATGCCTTCGCTCAAGGACTGCTGCCTTCTTGGATTGAGGGTCCAAGCAAACAAGCTTTGATCAGTTTTATCGACAAAACCACAACGCAGGGAAGTGCTGATTACATACCCGTTCCAGAACGTATCGCGGTATTTGATAACGATGGCACCCTCTGGAGCGAACAACCCATTTATGTTCAGATCGCTTTCACTTTTGATCGCATCAAAGCGCTTGCGCCTCAGCATCCAGCCTGGAAGACCACGCAGCCATTTAAAGCAGTTCTTGAAGATGATTTAAAAGCTGTGCTCGCCACAGGTCATAAGGGCCTCTTTGAACTCATCGCTGCGACGCATGCCGGCGTCGACACTGAAACTTTCCGCAGCACGGTCGAGCAGTGGCTAAAGACCGCGCGTCATCCTAAAACAGGACGTCCATACACGGAGATGATCTATCAGCCGATGCTGGAGTTACTCGCGCATCTGGAGGCGCGTGGCTATAAAAATTATATCGTTTCGGGTGGAGGCATTGAGTTTATGCGACCTTGGACCGAGAGGGTCTATGGCATTCCTCCTGAACGCGTCATTGGAAGCTCCATCAAGTCCAAATTCGAGATTGTCGATGGCACCCCTAAAATCATTGGTTTGCCCCAGTTGCAATTCATCGATGATGGCCCGAATAAACCCATCGCGATTCAAGAACGTATTGGGCGGCGCCCAGTGATGGCCTTTGGTAATTCAGATGGAGATCATGAAATGCTGATGTGGACGACAGCCGCTAAAGGGCCCCGCTTTGGTATGTTGATCCGTCATACCGACGATATCCGCGAGGTGGCTTACGATCGTCATTCACCCATTGGAAAACTTGAAAAAACACTCGATATGGCGCCAGAGAAAGGCTGGGTCGTCGTGGATATGAAGAAAGAATGGAAAGAGATTTTCCCACCGAAGAAATAGAAACTTCTTAGGTGGCTTTATTTGGGTAGACGACCCAAGTGCCTGAGAATACGAACCACATCGGGACCGATGTGGTCGTAAAAGTGATAGAGGCCGGAGCAGAGATAGTTCATTCCGGATTCGCCATCACGACTTTTGATGAGTCTGTTTTTTGGACACTCACCCCAGCAGAGTTGGAGATAGTCACAAGAGCGACACTGCTTGGGCAAAGTGTCGCGCTTGTCCATCCCGAATTTTTCTTGCACGACAGAAAATGCCATGTCACCCAGATGCGTTTGTGCGATATTGCCGAGGCGGTATTCAGGGTAAACAAAGTGATCGCAGGAGTACACCTCACCGTCGTGTTCTACGGCGAGTCCTTTGCCACAAAATTCTGCTTGCGTGCATGTCTGGGCGGGCATTCCCGCCGCTTGTGCGATCGCTGTTTCAAATAGATTGACATGAATACGACCGAAATCCGTCGCAAGCCATTCATCCCAAACACCCGATAAAAACGTGCCATAGTCATCAGGATCGACGGACCAGTCTGTCACGATCGATAAGGGATGGCCTGGCTTGGCACGTGCCGAATCTTGTAGGGGCGCAGAAGAAAAATCCATTTTTCCAGGCGCAGACTCTTTGAACGCACGAGGTTCAACGGCAGGGTTGAACTGCACCCGCCAACTGCCGACTTCATCGACCAAAAAGCGATAAACCTCTTTTGGGTGTTTGGCATTTGCGCGATTCACGACACACAGTGCTGCAAAAGATACGTCGGCAGCGACGAGTTTGCGGGCAGCACTCATCACCAAATCGAACGTGGGTTTGTTATTACGCGTTTTTCTATAACGATCGTGTAGCTCCCGCGGACCATCAATGGAAAGTCCAACGTGAAAATGATTTATTTTAAGGAAAGCGATCCACGCATCATCCAGCGCAATGCCATTTGTTTGCAAGTCGTTTTCGATACGCTGACCTGGCTTGGCGTACTTAGCTTGTAATTCGACGACACGCTCATAAAAGGGCAACCCCATCAAGGTGGGTTCACCACCCTGCCAGGAAAACACGACCTGTTCGCCTGTCTGACTTTCGATGTATTGGCGGATGTGCTGCTCAAGGGTGGGATCATCCATCCGCGCATGCGGCTTATGTTCGAGCAGATCTGTTTTATGCAGATAAAAACAATAATCGCAATCGATATTGCACTCCGCGCCGGAGGGTTTGTTCATCGCATGAAAGCGATAGTGCCGGCCAGCGGGGAGTGGAGGTAACTTTAGCTCAGGCGTTTGCACGGAGAGGGTGCTTACTTGTTGATTTTCGTAATCTTGTTGCCTTGAATGCCAACACCTGCCATCAACCCTTTTTGTCCGAACACAAAGGCGTAAATATCTTTTTGCATGGTGGTGGTCGTCATGGAGTTCGCCATGCCTTGGTCAATCACAACAACACTGGGGCCGACGCCAACCTCGAAACCTTCGGCGACATTCAGGGCGTTAATGGACGCCTCGGTCATGAAAAACATGGCATAACCATACTCTTGAGCGCCCGCCTGAAAACCAAAAGAGGCGCCACCCGTATTGTAAAACGCAGCAGCCTTGTCGCCGCGCCACAGGACGCCCTCGCCATACTGGCCACCGACCATGAAGCCAGCTTTTTTGATGCTAGGGAAAACTAAAATTGCGGCTGCTTTAGTGCTGAGCTCTTTGGCGATAGCATTTTGTGAAATCAGGGCGTTGAGTGAGGCACGTGAATTGCGTTCCAATGCGGCGCGAGTCTCTGCGTGAGCGCTCGAAGCGAAAATTGTGGAGATTGAAAGGATCAGGATTGAAAAAGCGTTACGAAGCGAAAGTGTCAGCATGATGAATTTTTGAGTTGATTAATGTGTAGTCGCTGGATAGCGTATAAAGTCTCAACGTGAGGTAAATAGAATACACGTAACTTTAATCGTTGGATACTATTTCCTGCTCCCGGAATGGAGCCAAAGCTCTACAAGGCCCAAGAATAGTCATCGTGACAATGGCTGCACGCAGGCTGGCCTGAGTTCCGAGCCTTGGATACGCCGTGCGCGTGCCAGTTGGTGTACGCTGAGGTGTATCAGGTGGTGATTTTGCGTTTTGAACGCTCGTTGATATAGACAATCAACGCAGCGATACCTGCGAAAATCGCAACAACCTAAGCGAGCTCTACGTTAAACACCTTGCTTTAGTAAAAGGACTTTTCCTCGATAGACAGAAGAGGGAAGGCGCTGAGAGCACTGGAGGGCTCAAGCGCTTGTACAGTGTGTAGATAGCTTGTATTGAGCTCTTGCAAACTGTTTACACCTAAAAGCCCGAGACAAATATTGACTTCGGCTTCGAGGAGTTCAAGCATGCGAACCAGACCCGCTGAGCCGTCGGCCGCGAGCCCCAAACACTGCATGCGACCCATGCCCACCATGTCAGCGCCGGCTGCAATCGCCTTGACGAGATCCGTGCCGCGATTAATGCCTCCGTCGACGATGATGGTCGCTTGTTTATTGACCGCGTTGACAACCTCGGGCAAGACGTCCATCGAACCTCTGCCGTGATCGAGTTGTCGACCGCCATGATTGGAGACATACACCATATCGACGCCATGCTCGACCGCCATCTTGGCATCTTCTGCCGTGGCAATTCCTTTTAAGATCAAGGGGACTTTAAGTTTTGCTTTCAGACGATCGACATCGCGCCAAGTCAGACGAGGCTGATGCTCGCGACCAGGTACTGCGCTGCGTCGAATATTACGCTTCGCAAGATCTCTTTCGCGGCGACTATAAATGGCGGTATCTACAGTTAAACAAAACGCTGCGTTGCCTGTGGCCTGCGCGCGGTCGGCGATTTCGTCGACCCAGGCCGGATCGCCGTGCACGTAAAGTTGAAAAAGTCTAAGCGCGTCGGGAGCCGCTTGTTGAACAGCCTCAAGACCGGGTTCGCAGACAGAGCTCAGCATGTGCGCCACGCCGAACTCTCCCGCTGCTCGCGCGGCGGCAGCGCCCGCTTCGGGGGCGAATAACTCAAGGCTTCCGACGGGTGCCAAAATAACGGGCAGTCGCAATGCGCGACCTAAAAAGGAAGTGCCAGCCGAGACGTGGCTCACATCCCTGAGCACCCTGGGCCGAAAGGCGAGCGCATCCAGCGCGGCTCTGTTGCGACGCAAGGTTGTTTCCGTTTCGGTACCGCCCACGATATAGTCCCAATGATCATGATTGAGTTTTTGGCGCGCTTTTTGAACAATTTCGTGTAGTGTTAAAAAGGTATGTATCGAGGGTGCGGAGTTTTTTTGTGTTGGGCTGGTCATGTTTAAATTACTAGCTTTTTAAGTATGATGGTTTACCATTAAGTTAGGCGGCGGGATGTCATTTGTCAACAGCGCGCCCAAGATTTCATGCCACAACTTTTTGGTGACTGCGATGCATCAACAACTTCTATCAGAAATTGCTCCAACAGGTAAGCTTAGAGCCGGAATTAATTTACTTAATTTTTTACTCGTGACGGGTAAGGCAACCGACGGCTCTCCCGAGGGCGTTGCGCCGGACATGGCGTATGCGATCGCCCAAAAGCTGGGTGTAGAGCTCGAGTTAGTTCCATTTGCTTCGCCAGGCGAGCTTGCGGATGCTGCGCTTGATGGTGTTTGGGACATCGGTTTAATTGGTTCCGAGCCTAAGCGCGCCGAGAAAATTGATTTCACTTCTGCGTATGTCGAAATCGAAGCCACATATTTAGTCCCTGCGGGTTCGTCGCTGCGCCATGCGAGTGAGGTCGATCGGCCAGGTCACCGCATCGCAGTCGCGGCACGTAGCGCTTATGACTTATGGTTGGTTAGAAATATAAAGCATGCGAAATTAATGCACGCCGAAGGTTTTGATGCGACACTGGAGTTATTCCTTTCCCAAAAGCTCGAGGCGTTGGCGAGTCTTAAACCAGGTTTGTTGCAGGATGTGGAAAAGATTCCAGGATCCAGGATCCTCGACGGCCAGTTCACCGCGGTACAGCAATCAGTTGGCGTACCAAAAGGGCGATCAGAAGCCGCGAAATGGTTGCAGGTTTTTGTTCAAGAGACCAAGGCCTCCGGTTTCGTGGCGGATTTGATTGCCAAACATCGAGTTAAAGGGCTTTCGGTTGCACCATAAATCTTGCAGTTTATCGATGGAGAGCAAAATGAAACAGACCCAAGCAACTACCACAGAGACTTCCGCTCAGGAAAAGCTTCTAGCGGGAATGAAAGCCGCCTTGGACGAAGCGGAGGGTTTTCTCAGAGATGCCGCTGACGCCAGTGGTGAGCAGGCAACTGAGCTAAGAGCTAAGGCCGTAGAATCATTGCGCTCGACCCGTGAAGCTTTGCATGACACCAAAATTTCAGCTGTTCGCGAGGGCAAGCGCGTCGCTCGCGAAGCAGACGAATATGTGCATGATAATCCCTGGCAAGCAATCGCAGCCGCAGGCGTGATTGGTCTTGTTGTTGGTTTATTGATTAGCCGACGTTAAGCTGACATGAGCATCCGTGAAAACCTGAGTGTGGTGGCGAGCGACGTCGTCGCGATGCTGCGCACTCGCGTCGAACTTTTTAGCGCAGAAGTCGCCGAGCAGAAACATCGACTGTTTACAATGGCCGCCATGTTGCTTGCGGCTGGATTATTCTTGTTGCTTGCGATCGTGGTGGCATCGTTCTTGGTGATTGCGTTTTTTTGGGCGACTGAATACCGTTACTGGGCGATTGGTCTTCTGTCGCTTACGTATGCTGCGACTGGATTGACGTTGATCTTGATCGTATGTCGTCGGGTTAAAACCGAACCTGCCCCTTTTGCAGCCACGCTTGAAGAACTCCACCGAGACTTGGTGGTGCTGGGTCAATTGCGCGAATCCTTTGTCGAGGGTGTGCGTGACCCAGGGACTCCTTCAGAGACCTCCATGGAGAGTTTCACAGGAACTCAGGTGTATCAACAAAGGCGGGGGCACCATGAGTGAGCGTCGTATTGTGTTGCCTGCAAGACAAGCACACATTGAGTATCTGCGCACGCGCGCAGCTTACGAAAGGCAAGCCCTTTCATTTCATACTGCGCAGCTTGGACGCGGCCTCAGTCCGAAAAGATGGCTAGCTGGGCTGATGCGATCAAATCACGTGGCTGACTCTGGCGATCAAGTTGGGTTGAGTCGCATATTAGGTAAGGGATTTTCGCTAGCTGCACAATATCCCTATTTGACAGCAGCGATCTCTTCGCTGCTGGTGGGTAAGCGATGGCGTTGGGTAAAGTTGGCCGGTATCGGCATCGGGATTCTGCGTGCATATGTGGGATCGAATACGCCTAAGCCATAGCGTGGATATGCGCAGATTCCTAAAGCACTTTGCAACGACTATCTGCCAGTCGAATCATTGATTCGACGCGTGTGGTCAAGGAACCAAACAGCAAGTCAAATATCCAGTTTCCGGTTGTGGGGCCCAAAATGATTTGGGGACAGAAAAGCTCCTTGGCGAACTTTACGATCTCTGTTGCCTTATCCCCCGTTCTGACATGACAGTTATACGTAATATTTGTCAGATCCAAAGCCCGTCTCATCGGAGCGAGAGATAAGTTTGCGTCTTCATCCTTAAAAGAATTGAGATCTCGCACAGTGAAAAAGAGTCTGACAAGGCTTGTGTATCTGGGTTGAACACTGAGTAAATGAACGCGAACAGCTTCACGTTGATGGATCTTTTGCAGATGATTCACAAGCCAAGTGACATCTTGTCCCTCTTGCATAGGGACTAAAATATTCGCCATTGTTCAGACCTTAGGCAACGCTAGGGGCTGGGTGTCTTGAAGCTAGCCATTTGCCCACTGCAATGACCAACACTACACCGAGTGCTGGAACAAGGTAATGGAGATAGGCAGCGTTTGTTTCAATCCATCCAGAAACAAAAGAGTCACTCACGAGCATTTCACCTGCTACCCAACCTAATAAACCGGCACCGAGTGTAATGATGAACGGGAATCGTTCCATCAGTTTTAGAATCAGCTGACTACCAAAAATAATGAGGGGTATGCTGATCCCAAGACCGATCACCAAAAGAACGACGTTGTCTTTCGCGGCAGCGGCCACACCTAGAACGTTATCAAGACTCATGATGAAGTCTGCAATGATGATGGTTTTGATCGCAGCGGTTAAATTTGAATGCGCGTCAGGGCCGTGGCTGTCATCGTTTGAATCCAGCATGCTGGCACCAATCCATAGCAATGCGATGCCACCTACCAGCTTGAGGAAAGGGAGGCTTAAGAGCATCACTGCAAAAAAGGTCAAAACAATACGTAAGACGATGGCGCCAAGACTACCAAACATGATGGCGCGTTGTTGCTGTTTTGGGGGGAGGGATCTACACGCTAACGCAATGACAACAGCATTGTCGCCACTCAGCATGATATTGATAATGATGATTTGAACCAGGGCAAGCCAAAACTCACTGGTATAGAACATTTCTAGCATTGCAGCTCCTCTTTTTACGCGGGCATTGAGCACCGTCACATTAGAGAATCAGCGTAGCAAAGCAGAATTAACCTAAGCTATCTATAAGCTTTCCAAAACATAACCAAAACATTACATCATTATTACGGAGTGAGGACGATTGAGTAAAAGTGCTAGACACCTTCGGAAAAGACGACACAAAAGGTATTGCCTGAGCCATCAACTTGATCTTGATGAATCGAAATGACGGCATTGTGCGCTGTGGCAACTTCTTTTGCGATGGCCAAACCTAAGCCGCTACCGTTGCCAATGCCGAGTAACCGATGGAATCTTTCAAATATGAGCTCCTTTTCATCATCCAGTATGACGCGCGCATCGTCACTGATGGTGACGGAGGGGAGAGGTGATGACCTAACGCGAACAGTGACGCGTCCATGTTCTGGCGTGTACAAAAGAGCATTATCAATTAAGTTGTCGAATAAGTCCTGGAGGCGGCTCTTGTCCCCTTGAATAATGACGGGTGTGTCTGATTGTTCCAATCCGAAGTCAATATTTTTTTTGAGTGCTTGAGAAACCCATGCTGTGCAAATATCAAAAGTCAATGTGTTTAAATCAATTGAACTAAATTCGACTGGTCTTTCTTGTGTGAGGTCATGCTCAGCAAAGGTAAGCAATTGAGAAACCAATCTCGACATACGTTCCACTGCGTGCTTGAGCTGGAGGACGATGGCCTCTCGCTCCATAGGAGTTTTATTGCGCTCGAGTAGCTCAACATAAGCGTTCAGTGCTGAAACCGGAGTCTTGAGTTGATGCGCGGCATCGGCAATGAATCTCGACTGAGAAACCAGGACGAGATCGAGTCTGTTCAGCAAGGCGTTGATAGAGGTCACCAGGGGAATCACTTCACTTGGAACCGTTGTTTCATCTAATGGCCTGCGATCACGGTACGATTTTTCAGCAATCGATCTCTGCAGTTGCTTAAGCGGCAAAAGGCCCTTGGCCACACCAAATCTGACTAAAACGCACACAAGTAAAATAAGAAGAATCTGGGGGAAAACAACGATTGTGATGATGTCACGCGTCATTTCTTCTCGCTTGATATAGGTCTCAGCGACCCGCAACAAGACGCCGCCTGGCTCTAGCCTTGGCAGTTGCACGACTCGAACTTTTTCACCCTTAAAGCTTGCGTCATAAAGCTCGATATTGCCTCTGACGATGAGAAGCTGTTGCGTGGGGTCAGGTAAAGATTCACCCGCAATTTTATTTTCCGTCTGGTCCACAAGTTCAAAATAGATTTTGTCTTGAGGATCTTGTAGAAGCAATCTGCGCGCGACCTCAGGTAAATCAAGATAAATGCCATCTTGATTTTTTCGAACTTGTAAACTGAGTTCGTGTGCGATCTCAATCAGTGCTTTGTCATAGGCATCTCTGGAAAAGCGCGCAGCCAAGCCAAAACCGATTGCGCTATCCAGCACAAGTACCAAAAGAAGTGGATATAGCAGCCACTTGAGTAGTTGTGTGCGAAGTAATAATGCTTTAGGAGAGGTGGTCGACAAGGTAGCCCATCCCTCTGATGGTCTGAATATTGCAATTTGCGTGTTCTATTTTTTTTCGGACGCGATGAATCAGCACTTCAACGGCATTGCTCGCCATGCCGTCTTCCCAGCCGTACAGTTGGTCGATGATTTGCTGCTTTGTGACCACACGACCTATGCGCATAAACAATAGCTCAACAAGCGCAAATTCTCGCGCAGTCAGGTCGATTGCTTGTTCATCACAAAACATTCGACGTCCCGTTAGATCAATGCGTAAGCGACCGTGGCAAATTTCAAGTCCGCCAGGAGCGTGCGCACGTCGAATAAGTGCGCGCACGCGAGCCTCTAGCTCAAAGAGATGAAAGGGCTTTGTCAGATAATCGTCCGCCCCGAGATCAAGTCCTTTGACGCGATCATGAATGCCGTCGCGTACACTCAACATGAGCACTGGGAGCTCAGGTTTCTTGAGTCGAAGCCTTCGCAAAACCTCGAGACCGTCCAGCACGGGCAAACCGATATCTAAAATTAATAAGTCATATTCGGCGGATAGAAGTGCATGAACAGCGGCACCCCCATCGCGAGCGATATCAACAAGGTGAGCGGTTTGAGAAAGGGTCCGAAATATTGCATCGGCAAGCATTTCGTCGTCTTCGGCAAGTAAGATGCGCAACGTGAGTGTCCTTGAGTCTGACTAAAGAAAGAGTGCAGCGCGTTGAATCGGACTATCTTATCCTGCGTATTGTTTTGAGTGAGCGTCCGTCCTGAAAATCAACGGAAACTCATTTGAGGCATCAGCTTTCGCTGAGACTGCCGCGTCATCAATCGCAAGTTTCACGACATGATGATTAGGGGACTTAGAGCAAACAGGGTCTGTTGCAGCAGGATCGCCGGTCAATAAAAATGCTTGGCAACGGCAGCCACCGAAGTCTTTTTCTTTTTCTGAGCAGGAGCGACAGGGCTCTTGCATCCAGCTGTCACCCCGAAAGAAATTAAATGCTTGGCTTTCGTACCATATTTTTCGGATGGAGTGCTCTGTTACATTGGGAATATTGAGACCGGGTAACTCTCTAGCATTGTGACAAGGCAAGGCTGCGCCATCAGGCGCAATATCTAAAAAGATCGAGCCCCAGCCATTCATGCAAGCTTTTGGACGCTCTTCAAAGTAATCAGGAACGACAAAAAGCAGTTTGCATTGTTTGCCGATTTTTTCGCGGTAAGCATTCACTGTGGCTTCAGCCGCGACAAGCTGTTCGCGCGTGGGTAAAAGTTGCTGACGATTTTTCATCGCCCAGCCGTAATACTGAGTATTGGCGAGCTCTAGGTATTCTGCCTCGAGCTCAAGCGCCATATCGATGATCTTATCGACGTGTGGAATGTTATGGCGATGGAGGACGACATTCATCACCATCGGATAGTCATACTTTTTGATTAAGCCTGCGACTTTTTTCTTGAGCTCGAAGGTTTTCGTGCTGCTCAGAAAATCGTTCATCTCTTGCGTGGAGTCTTGAAAGGAAAGTTGGATGTGATCAAGGCCTGCCTGCTTGAGTGAGGCGATTCTTTTTTCATTGAGCCCCACACCAGAAGTAATCAGATTGGTATAAAAGCCAAGCTGTCGTGCCTCTGCGACCAGGAGGTCTAGGTCATCGCGCAGCAAAGGTTCGCCACCAGAAAACCCCAGCTGAGCGGCTCCGAGTGCACGCGCTTCACGCATCACGCGAATCCACTCGTCTGTACTCAGCTCATTTTTAATGCTGTCATAGTTGACAGGGTTGTAGCAAAACACGCAGTGCAGCGGGCAGCGATAAGTAAGCTCGGCGAGCAGCCAGAAGGGTGGATTGATAACAGGCTGAGTCATGATGTGGCCAAGCCCTTATTGGATCCAGTCTTTTTCGAACGCGGCGCGCAACATGCCTTCGACAGAATCGCGCAGATCGGCTTCCCCGAAGGCCAGTTGGAGCTCGGCGATCAGTTCAGTTACAGTCAGCGACCCATCGCAGCGCTTTAAAATTTCTGCGGCGCTTTGATTCAGCTTGACCATACCCTCTGGGTATAAAAGCACATAGGCCTGTTGCACTTCTTCCCACTGCAAGCGAAAGAGTTTGTTGAGCCGCGGGCGCTCAGGCAAGGAGGGAGGAGGCGTAGTCGTCATGTCGGATAAGCTCGCTCAATGGCATCAAGCATTGACCACAAAATATCAAGCTTGAATTGCAGAATATCAAGCGCACGTTCTTGTTGAGCGCGTGTCGTGAAGTGGTTGAGTGTGACCTCAAGTCCATGATCGACATCACGCTGAGCGAGGGGAATGCGTGAGCGGAAATAGTGCAAACCTGCTGGCTCGATCCATGGGTAGTGGGTAGGCCATGTTGCCAGACGATCTTTATGAATTTGGGGGGCGAACATCTCTGTTAATGAAGAACAGATCGCCTCTTGCCAGGGTTGTTGACGCGCAAAATTGACATAGGCATCGCAGGCGAACTTCACCGCAGGCTCAACCTCTTTGAGAGACCAAAGCGTTTCACGATCCAAACCAACCGCCAAACCAAGCCTTGTCCAGGCTTCGAGGCCGCCGCACTCGGTGTCAGTCTGATACTCGCCAAAGCCATCGTGATCAAGGATTCTGGAAATCCATCTGCGTCGCGTTTCGCGATCCTGACAGTTGGACATGACCGCAGCATCTTTGATCGGGATGATCCACTGGTAATAAAAACGATTGAGGACCCAGCCGCGAATTTGTTCTTTAGAACATTCGCCAGCATTCATTTTGACATTGAAAGGATGATGGATGTGATAGCTCTGACCTTTCGCGCGAAGCTGGGCTTCAAACTCTTCGCGACTCCAGGCTGGTTTGGAAGTGATCATGATTCAATCTCTATATTTCAATGTGCATGCCATCGGAGGCGACTTCGATACCGAGTGCTTTGAGTTGCAAGGCTTGCGAGGAGTCCTCGCGTAGAATTGGGTTGGTGTTGTTGATATGAATCAAGATGCGACGCTTGGCTGAGTAAGGCGCTAAGGCCTCAATCATGCCACCTGAGCCTGATTGCGCGAGATGACCCATATCAATGGCGCGTTTGGACGAGAGTCCTGCGCTGATCATTTCATCGTCAGTCCAAAACGTACCGTCGACCAACAGGACATCAGCTTCGCGCATCGCTTGTTCGACTTGTGGCTCGAGCATGCCAAGACCCGGTGCATAGAACGCTTTTTTCCCTGTCGCGATTTCCGTAATGAGTAGTCCGATATTGTCGCCATGGTGCGGGTCGTGACGGTGAGGGGAGTAGGGTGGTGCTTTGCTCGAAAGCGTGACGGGTTTGAAGGCGATGCCCTGGAGTTCGGGAATGCTGAAGCCCTCTTGGTCGGGATGAATCAGACGTTGCTCTACCGTACAGTAGTGCGCGAGAGTTTTTACTAAAGGCAGGCCCGTGGTGAGATCATCGAAAACTTGTTGGGTCGCATAAATGGGCAGCGGCGAATTTCTTTCTCGCAACATCATAAGTCCGGTGACATGGTCGACTTGAGCATCCATCAAGACCACTGCAGCAATGCCACTGTCGCGAATCTGTCGCGCGGGTTGTAAGACGGGCGTATTTTTAATTTGGGTCAGAATATCGGGAGATGCGTTGATCAACGCCCAATCCTGGGAGCCATTACCAACGATGATAGAAGACTGAGTTCGCGCCTGCGCTTTGATGCTACCTTGGCGCACACCTGAGCAGTTCAGGCAATTGCAGTTCCATTGAGGAAAACCTCCGCCTGCTGCGGAGCCTAACACGCGTATTTGCATCACAACTCAAAAGAAGAAAGGCCGGGACGTGAGTCTCGGCCTTTTAAAACAATTAGCGATTGGCGATGTACATTGTGATTTCAAAACCAAAACGCAGATCAATTGCTGATGGTGTTTCCCATTTCATAGAAGTCTCCTAGAGTGTGGTTGAACAAAGGTATCTCAACACCACTTAGTGGTATTAATGTGAAGTATATAGAATAAATCCAGTTCAACGGACAACTTTTTGAATTGTTATCCACATGAAAACTAAGCTATTTCCAGAGGCTCAGCCTGTGGCGCAAGGGTGGCTGGAGGTGGGCGATGGGCATGAAATCCACTGGCAAACTAGTGGTAATCCCGAGGGTTGGCCCGTGGTTTGGCTGCATGGCGGACCCGGGAGTTCAGCAAGTCCGTTGCATCGTCGCTTTTTTGATCCTGCGCGGGTTTGGATCATTCAATACGACCAGCGTGGCTGTGGACGGAGTCGTCCGGCAGGGGGCATTGAGCACAATGAATCGTCCGATTTAATCGCCGATATTGAACGTTTGCGAACCTATTTTGGGCTGTCGCGATGGAGCGTGGTGGGTGGGTCGTGGGGCGGTGCGCTAGCCTTGCTATATGCGTCTGCACATCCAGATCGGGTAGAGAGAATGCTGCTGCGCAGCCCATTTTTGTGTACCCACGCAGAAATTGAGGACTTTATGGAACGCCCGCCTGAGGGTTGCCGAGCGTTATGGCTTAACTTAAAAGCCCAAGTGCCGGAGTCCTCTAACCAATCGATTCTTGAGTATGGATATCAGCTTTTTTGCCAAGGAGAACATCCACAGGAGCAAGCAGCTCTGGCTCGCGCGTGGCTGGCCTATGAGGCTGCGATGAATATGTATCCTGCGCAGGCGCCAACCCTTGGCGCGAGCGATGGCGCGGCTTTGATCGCTCGCTACCGTATTCAGAGCCATTACTTGAGGCATCGATGTTTTGTTCAAGAGGATATCTTGGCGCAAGCCCAGGCCTTAAAGACGATTCCCTTGACGCTGGTGCATGGGGATTTGGATGCGCTGTGCCCCTTTGCGAATAGTTTGGTGATTCAGCATGCAGCGCCTCAGGCAACGCTGATCCGTGTCAGCGGGGGCGGCCATGACCTGACAGATCCTGGCATGTTGGAGGCAACGTTTGAGGGATTAAAGCATTGGGATAGGTATTTACCATAAGTCAACCTATTGACTCTATTCTAGTAATATTGACCAGTAGGTTCTAAATAGATGAGATTGTTCAAACGTCAAACGTCACGGAGACGACAGTGAAAAATTACATACGCGTAATGAGTGGCTTGGGTTTAGCCCTTGCATTTAGTATGTCTGCTCAAGCGCAGACTGCAGCTCCCGCCGCAGCCCCTGCTGCTGCACCTCCACCAGCCTGGAAACAGGGCATGCCCGAGTCGATGGCCAAATCGACACTGGCACCTCTGCCGGGCAAATTGGTGGCGACTAAAGCCGCTGAAGTGCCAATTGATAAGATCAAACTTCCTCCGGGTTTTAAAGTTGAGGTTTGGGCTGACGGTATCCCCGGTGGTCGCGCCATCACAGAAGGTGAGAATGGCAAGTACTACGTTGGTACTCGCGCACTCGGTCGCATTTATGAAGTGACTGACAATGGCAAAGAGCGCACTTCACGTGTTGTCGTAGATAAACTGCAACAACCAACGGCTGCTTACAAAGATGGTTCCTTGTATGTCGTCGCAATCGACAAGGTCTTGCGCTTTGATGGCATTGCAAAAAATCCTAATGCCACACCGGTTGACTTGACTGCTAAATTCAACTTCCCACCTTTGCCTCACCACAACTGGAAGTATGTGTCGTTTGGTCCAGATGGCAAGTTGTATGTTCCATTTGGTGCCCCTTGCAACATCTGTGCGCTGCCAACACCTGAGTACGCTCAGATCCGTCGTTACAACGCGGACGGTTCCGGCATGGAAGTCTTAGCAACCGGCGTGCGCAACACCGTGGGCTTTGACTGGCATCCCGTGACCAAAGAGCTTTGGTTCAGTAATCATGGTCGTGACTGGATGGGTGATGACACACCGAACGATACGATGAATCGTTTGAAGCTCAAGGCAAACTACGGTTTCCCTTCATGCCATCAAGGCAACATTGCTGATCCTGATGTCAAGAAAGAAAACGCTTGCGCAGGTGTTGAGCAGCCTGTTGCATTGATGGGACCTCACGCGGCCACCATGGGCGTTAAGTTCTACTCAGGTGATATGTTCCCGGCTGAGTACAAAAACGTGCTGTTTAACGCACGCAAAGGCTCCTGGAACCGTACACAAAAGATTGGCTTTGACGTTGTAACAGTTCGTGCCGATGCTGATGGCAAAAACGCGAAGGTTGAGCCCTTTATGACTGGCTTTATGAATCCTGCTGATCAGTCATGGTGGGGTCGCCCTGCTTACTTGCATCAGATGAAAGACGGATCATTGTTGGTTTCTGACGAGCAAAATGGCGTCATTTATCGCGTGACATATCAGAAGTAATCTTCATGCGAATGTTGTCTGTTGTACGTGTTGTTGTTTTGGTTGGAGCCGTCTTTGCGGCGGCTCCAGCAGCTTATGCACAGATCTCCGCGCAGCGCTTAGCGCTGTGCGCAGCGTGTCATGGCGCAGATGGAAATTCTCAAATAAAAGGGATCCCATCTTTAGCGGCACAACCTAAATTATTTCTCGAAACTCAACTGGTCTTGATTCGGGAAGGTGTCCGTGACATCCCATCGATGAAAGGGATGCTCAATGGCGTCTCTGATGCGGAAGTCACGGCGCTTGCCAAGTACTATGCCGACAAGTCCTTAGCCCCTGTTCCAACCGACAGAGATGCAGAAGTTTTTGCGCGTGGCGGCAAACTCGCCGAGGGAATGCGCTGTGGCATTTGTCATTTACCGACCTACTTAGGACGAGAACAAATCCCTAGGCTTGCGGGACAGCGCGAGGACTATTTGCTGCTTAGCATGCAGCAGTTCAAGAACAACCAAGCAATTGGTCGAGACTCCAACATGGCGGCCTCGGTCTACGGTGTTTCTGACCAGGATTTACAGGATATTTCTTATTTCTTGGCGCGACTGACACCCTAACGTTGTGTTGGCGGCTGATCAGGTGAACCAAACTTTATAGATCAGATTTGCAATAAAGATGATCGATAACAAACCAAAGCCAATTTGGATATTGCGCGCATAATCCTCAGAAAAATGAGGAATGAGTTTGACGCGGACCCAACTTGCAACAAAGGCCCAGCCTGTTCCCATGATGAGCGCAATCACTAAGGCCGTCGCAAGTGAAGCGGGATCAAGCGTCTGCGCGCGAATGACTTTGTCGAACTGAATTGCGAAGCTCATCAAAGAGCAGACAATCCACGTATTTCTGGTGAGCATCAGTTCGTTCCCTTTGGTGTCAGATTTGCGCAGGTGTCAGGGCAACACCCTTGATCATGAGTCTATATAAAAAGCGTTTTTGCTCCGGATCATAATCGGCATTGGCTTGATGCATGACCGCTTGATTATCCCAGATCACCATATCGCCCGCCCGCCACTGATGACGGTACTCGTAGCGCGAGTGCGTGGCGTGTTGATAGAGGTCCTCGATCAAGGCAAAGCCAGCATCAGACTCCATGCCCTCGATGCCTTCCATGCGGCCTGTGTTGAGATAAAGGGCCGGGCGACTATTGCCTGGATGACGAATCACCAAGGGTTGGAGTGCGGTAGGAATTTTTGCTAAATCCTCGGGACTGAGCTTGGTGAGCTCGCGCGGACTGCGACTACTTTGATGGACATGCAGGGAGCGTAATCCCTTGAGGGTGACTTTCATTGCATCAGGTAGATCATCGTAGGCTTGACGCACATCGACAAATTGCGTGTCCCCGCCCGTTGGCGGGATCTGCAAAGCATGCAGTGTCGTCGCCTTGGGTGGGCAACGGTCATTGGAATGATCCGTATGATAGTTTTCGCCGCGCACCTGCAATTTGCCGTTTTTACGTGGCAAATCATCAGTTGAATTGCACCCCACCATTGGATAGTCGGGTAGCACATACTTCTTGAGTTGCTGATCCATCAGGTCGCCAAAGATTTCTGCCGCGGCCATAAACTGAGGTGGCGTTAAGGACTGATCACGAAAGACCAATACCGCATATTGCGCGAGCGAATCATTGAGCAATTGCTTGTTTGTAGCAGATACAGGACTTGATAAATCAATACCTGAAACTTCAGCCCCAAAATTTTGACGGATCGGTGTGATGGATAAGCTCATCTGTATCTCGATTGATCGTAATAAAGCTGTCGTTTATTGAGCGGTAATGCCCGTTTGTTGAGCGATTTCCGCCCAGCGCTTTAGGCCATCATGCACGAGTGCGGTAAAGTCCGCGACGCTCATCGGTTTGGTTTTTCCACCATCCGTGGCGAGAAACTTAATCAGCTCTTCGGATTTCAGCGCCTGATTCACGGAGGTATTAATGAAGGATTGAATTTTAGGATCGACATTGGCGGGGCCGAGCAGTCCCCACCATTGTTGAATGTCATAGTTTTTAATGCCGGCTTCTTGAAACGTAGGAAGATTCGGTGCCGCCTCTGATCGTTGGGCACTCGTCACCGCGATTCCGCGCAACGTTCCGTTTCGTAACTGAGGCAAGACTTGGGTCATACTGCCAATCGAAAACTCGATGTGTCCACCCATCGTGTCGGTCATCGCAGGACCACCACCTTTGTACTGCACAGCGGCCATATTGTTGCCCAGAGCCTGGCTCAGCATAACGCCCGCAAAATGCTGGATACTGCCAACACCTGTCGCACCATAATTTAAATTGGGCGTACGTTTTAAATACTCGAAATACTCTTTTGCGTCTTTACCCGGTGCGTTGGGTTTTGCGCCCAACACCAGTGGTACCTCGCCGATCATTGCAATAGGCGTGAAGTCCTTGAGGGGATTAAAAGGAAGTTTTTGATTGACTGCCGGTGCCATCGTGAATGTCGATGAAGCGACCAATAAGGTATAGCCATCATTGCGCTGTTTGGCCACATATGCAGCGCCAATGGCAGTGCCAGCGCCTGGTTTGTTTTCAATAATGACAGGCTGTCCCCATTGCGCTGTCAGTTGTTTGGCGAGTTGACGCGCCACAATATCATTGGATCCGCCTGGAGCGAAAGGCACAACAAGTGTGACCGGCTTATCAGGATAGGCGGCCCACGCATGGCTTGCTGTCAGCGTACAAATGACGCAAAGCATTTGTTTGAGAAGCGAAGCAAAAACCTTATTCACGTTAGTTCCCCTTGAGTTTGCCGAGTAAAGAGGTCAACGCTGACACTTCATGTGTATCAAGCGCGAGAGATACATCGAGAATTTGACTCACCAGAGACTCTGGCTGGGAGGTTGCGTTTTGTTTAAACTTTCTCATGAAGTCTTCATCACTCGCAGGATTTTCAGGCTCACCCTTTGAGAGCGAAACTTCAATTGAAAAATGCTTGCCTGAGGTGGTTTGCAATTCAATATTTGCACCGCGCTCTCGAGGATAGGCTTGTGCCCAGCGATCGTTGGCGGAGCTTTTGACACGCGAGGCGAGTTGTTTGATTTCGGAGTTTTCAACCGTGTCGAGTGAATAGCGTTGTTCGCCGGCATCGCCATAATAGGCCGCCATCGCACAAGACGAGGCGAGACTGAATTTTGCGGCTTCTGCTGTTTCAGGGAGTGTACTTGTGCCGCAAAAACTAATCGCGACGGGATACGTCGTCACATTCAAGGCATTGATTTCTTGATAGGAGAGATTTTCTTTGCGCATGATATCCAACAAGCCATCAATCGCAGGATGGATGTGGCGACAAGCCGCATGAAACTTAATGTACTGACCCATGATATAAAAATCAGATCCAAGACCATCGAACAGTCCGTCAGTGTTGACGCTGTCGGCCATTGCTTTGAATAAGCCTTTTTCGCCCTCTAGGGCGGTCAATGGGCCTTTGGCGCCGCGCTTGGCAAACTCTACGGCAAGCAAGCCACCCATCGCTGCTTTGCCGGGATGTAACGGCTTGACCATCGCGCCGTCATTCAAAATTTCTAACAAACCGGCACCCTGGAGGGCCGCCATGCCGAGCGCGCTGGCCATCTGTTCTTTATTCAGGCCCGCAAGCACGCCGCAGGCCGCCGCAGCACCCAACACGCCGATTGTGCCTGTCGTATGAAACCCCCGGCCTAAATGCGAAGGGTTCATCGCTTTAGAAATACGATTGACGATTTCGTACCCGCAGACAATCGAGAGAATCAATTGTTTACCGTTGAGTTGTAGCGACTCCGCGAAAGCCATCGCAGCAGGGATCACGGCAACGCCCGCATGCACGCCTCCATAACGAAAGCCATCATCCATATCGAGCGCGTGACCCGAGACACCATTACCTAAGGCGGCATGAATCGCAGGTACCTTGCGTGATGCACCCATCATTGTTGCTTGGCCAACGCCTTCGAGACTCTCGAGGTAGTCGATCGTCATCTTTGGGAAATCCATTTTTAAGCCGGCGATCGATACGCCAAGATAGTCAACAATCAGCAGTTTGGTTTTTTCCACGACCTCAGGGGGCAGATTTTCAAAGCGCGCATTGGCAAAGTATTCGGCAAAGCTCTCAAGTATGGTTTTCATTTTTATCTCCTTCGATGAATGGTGGATCGCGCAATATATGGTGGCGCTTAGATGACGCCTGCTGTTTTGAGTGCTTGAATCTCTTGCGCGCTCAGCCCGAGTTTTCCACCATAGATTTCTTCATTATGTTGGCCAAGCGAGGGACTTGCAACTGTTTTCACACGTTCTGCGCCATGAATGATGAGCGGGCTTGCTGGCAAGACGATGCGACCCAGATCGGGATCGTCGAACCACTCGAGTTGTCCACGGGCGTGCATGTGGGGGTCATTCATGACCTCGATCAGGTCGCGCACAGGTGCGGCTGGAAAGCCAAACTCTTTACTGAGTTTGAACAACTCGCTGCGCGTGATGCTGCGCGTCCAAGCTTCGACAAAATCATCCGTGCGCTTGATATGTTCAACGCGGATTTTGTTGGTAGAGAACCGCTCATCCGAGACCAAGTCCTCACGACCCATGGATTTCAAAATTTTGACCCAGTGATCTTCGGTGGCGCATACGATCGCGATATGTCCGTCTTTTGCTTCGTACACGTTATAGGGTGCAAGTGCCAAGCCACCATGGCGGTTGCCCACGCGTTGTGGAACCTTACCTTTGCTGCGATAAACCAAGCCTAGATTAGAAGCCATCGTAGGATAAGCGGTTTCTTGCATCGAGACTTCGACGAGCCTGCCTAGACCCGTGCGGGTGCGCTCGAACAGTGCGGTAATGATGCCCGCATAGAGATGGACACCGCTCAAGAAATCAATAAATGATGAACCAGAGCGCAGAGGCGGGCCGTCTGGATCGCCGGTGACACTCATTGCGCCGGACGAGGCTTGGATCGTCACATCCATCGCCTGATTATCTTTATCAGGCCCTGAGAGTCCGTAACCTGTTCCCGAACCGTAGATGAGTTTTGGATTGATTTGATGCAAGACCTCCCATCCTAGCCCGAGACGATCCATCACGCCAGGCGTGAAGTTTTCAACCAAAATATCAGCATCGGCGATCAGTCGTTTTAAAAGCGCTTTGCCTTGACTTGTTTTCAAGTTGAGCGTGATGCCTTTTTTGTTGACGTTGAGCATCGCCATGGGCAAAGAAGCACCCCCGCTGACTTTGGCGCGAATGCGGGAGGGTTCGCCCATGATGGGTTCAACTTTGATGACATCCGCGCCAGCCTTGGCCATCAAAAACGTTGCATAGGGCCCCTGATAAATCTGCGTCAGATCGATGACTGTGATGCCATCAAGGGGTTTGCTGGCTGTGCCGGATTGAGGTGCGCTGTTCATCGTCTTTACTTGACGGTCTTCAAAATTTTCTTGGCAATCGACATACGATGGACTTCGCTTGGGCCTTCGTAGACACGCATGACACGCGCCTTTTGAGCCATCAGATGCAGAGGCAGCTCTTTGGTCACGCCCATCGCGCCAAAGGTTTGCATTGCATTGTCCAGCACTTCGGTGGCCAGTTCGGTGGCGTAAACCTTGATCATGGAGGCTTCGGTACGGATGTCTTGTCCAAGGTCCATCTTGCGTGCAGCGTCACGCACCATGAGACGACAGGCGTGCATTTTGGTGACACCATCGGCGATCCACCACTGGATGGCTTGACGATCTGAAAGCAGGGCACCAAAGGTCGTGCGTTGCTTGGCGTGCGAGCTCATCATTTCGAGCGCTCTGCGGCACATGCCAATACACCACGCACCCATCTGCAGTCTGCGAATATTCAAGCGCAATTGCATGGGTGCAAAACCTTCACCGATCGCACCGAGCAAGTTATCGGCGGGGATACGGCAATCCTCAAAAGCGATTTCATAGGTTCTGTGTCCGGCAAGCATCGGGATTTCACGTAAAACGTTAAAGCCTGGCGTGCCTTTATCCACGATAAACGCTGTGATGCCTTCGTGTCGTTTACCTTGACCGACGCGTGCCATGACGACTGTAAAGTCGGCGCTTTTCATACGGCTCACCCAGATCTTTCGACCATTGATGACCCAGGAGTCGCCGTCGCACTCGGCGCGTGTAATCATGCCTGATGGATCGCCACCCGCATTGGGTTCGGAGATGGCGATGCCTGATTTCGCAGTGCCCGCCGCGTACGGTTCGAGGTATTTGACTTTTTGACTCTCGGTTGCCGTGGCCATCAACATGTGAAGGTTGGGTGAGTCAGGTGGAAAGGAAAACGGTGTGACTGTACGACCGATTTCCTCGTTGAGCGCGACCAGCGTCACGCTGGAAAGGCCTGCGCCACCGTACTCCTCGGGCGCATCCAGAGCCCAAAGTCCGAGCTCTCTGCATTTATCAAGAAGAGGTTCCTCTTCTTCTTTGGTCAATGCACAATGCGCGCCCTTGATTTCTCGCTCCAAGATAGCCGCCTCAAGTGGCATCAGCTCCTGGTCGACAAATTTTGCGACCAGATCTTGAATCATCACTTCATCGCTGTCGAGTCCATCGGCACAGGCTTGCAGATCCATTGCATTTCTCCAGAAATCAGTTTGTAGCGCTATTTGATTGGGTCATTAACGTCCGGTAAAGACCGGGGGACGTTTTTCTTTGAAAGCAGTCGCTGCTTCTTTGTGATCTTCGGTGGAGTACATCGCAGCCATATGAGAGGAGGCCATCTCGAGATGTGTTCTTAAGTCCATCGCCATGCTTTGCTTTGCTGCGCGTTTCATCATTCTGACAGCGAGTTGGGGCTGGGCGGAAATCTGACCAGCCATTTCATAGGTCGCGGGCATCAGCTGATCGTCATCAACCACTTTGTTGACGATGCCCAGGCTCAACGCCTCGTCCGCCTCGACAAAGCGCGCGGTCCAAAAAAGCTCGAGTGCTTTAGACATGCCCACGATACGCGGCAAATACCAAGTGCCGCCGTCACCCGCGAAAAGACCGACTTTCACATAGGTTTCAGCGAAGCGTGCTGAGCGTGCGGCAATGCGAATATCACCCATTAAAGCCATGTCCATGCCAGCGCCTGTCGCGACACCGTTCACGGCGACCAGCACGGGTTTGTCGATCGACTCGAGCGTCAGAGGAATCTGATGCACATGATCGGACAAGAAAAGTTTACGGCTATAAGCGCTGTCTTCTTTGCGGTTGTGCATATTGCCGACATCGCCGCCGGAACAAAAGCCTTTTCCTGTCCCAGTGACGACGATCACATGAACATCTTCACGTGTGGAGGCTTCGCGCAATGCATTCGCCCATGCCTCAAGCATTTCAGCAGTAAAGGCATTGTATTTGTCGGGCCGATTTAAACGAATCGTGGCAATCTTTTCATGCACGTCGAAAATGAGTTGATCTGTCATGGTGCTCGCCTAGGGTCAATCGATTGTGGTGAGGTCTTTTAGGATGATCTATCATAGCAAAAATAGAATAGATGTCTATTTTCATTTTCAAGGTCGAGTCATGGCGATAAAGAGGAAAGAACCGGGTGTTGCGGCCGTGAATCGGGCCTTGTCAATCCTGCTTGCATTTGAAAAAAGTGTGGAGGGCATGACGCTCGCTGAAATCTCTGCGGCGACCGGCCTTTATCACAGCACGATCTTGCGTTTGTGCGAGTCACTCGAACACGCGGGATTCATCAATCGGCTCGATGATGGCCGGTTTATGCTCGGTGCGACACCCTTTTATCTTGGGATGCTTTATCAAGAAACCTTTCGGATTTGGGATTACGCGGCACCCGTGTTGAGAACGCTTGTGCGCGATACCAAGGAAACCGTTGCGATCTATATCCGAGAGGGAAACGATCGTATTTGCCTGCATAGGATGGTGCAGCCTAGGGCTGTTCGCATGCATGTCAGAGAGGGCGAGCGAGTCGAGTTAGACAAGGGCGCGGCGGGTAAAGTCTTGCTTGCCTTTTCAGGGGAAAAGGGCGAGCGTTTCGATACCATCAGACAGAGTTATTACTCTGTTTCGTTGTCAGAGCGTGGTTCCGAAGCGGCGGCTATTGCTTGTCCGATTTTCGGACCGAAGCAAACCTTGATCTGTTCAATTTCGCTTGGTATGCCGGTCTTTAGATTTGACCGTAAAATTTTTAAGGAATTTCTACCCAAAGTGATGGAGGCAGCCGCGGCTATCACCAAAAAATGCGGCGGTGATCACGCTGTGTTTTCACCGCCCTTTAAACACACATCAGCAATCAAATTCGCCAATAAAAAATAGAATCCAAGTCGGCTTAGTCCGTCAGTTTGATATTCCTTTCCTTGGCGACTTTTTGCCATTTGTCGAGCTCTTGATTCATATAAACACCGAACTCCTTGGGCGACATCGAGTAAGGCGTTGCGGCTTCTTTGGAAAATATTTCTTTCATTTTCGGTGATTGCGCGACTTCATTGATTGCCTTGTTGAGGCGATCGACAATGGCCTGAGGCATGCCGGCAGGACCAAGAACGCCCCACCATACATCGACTGAATACCCTGGAATCGCCTTCGCCATGGAGGGCAGCTCGGGATAGAAGGGGGACGGCGTTGACGTGGTGACAGCGATCGGACGAACCTGGTTGCCGCGTAACGCACCCCCGACTGAGGCGGGGGTCGCGATCAAGGCCTCGACGCGACCACCGACCATATCCGTGAGTGCGGGGGAAATCCCTTTGTAAGGAATATGGGTCATCTGAATACCCGCCATGGAATTCATCAGTTCGGTGCTCAGATGCGCGATCGAGCCGATGCCTGCAGTAGCGTAGTTCACTTGTTTTTTAGTTGCGTCTTTGATGAGTTCTTCGGTGGACTTGTAAGGGGTGTGGCTCGCGACGACGAGCAGTAGGGCTCCTTGAGCCACCATCGCGACGGGCGTGAAGGAAGTGCGATGATTAAAGGGGAGGTTGGTATCAACCGCTGCGCGGGTCACAAAGGAATTGGAGCTGAAAAGCAGGGTGCCGCCGTTTGGTTTCGCTCGGGCGACCTCGGCCGCTCCCACCACACCACCCGCACCAGGTTTGTTGTCGACGATGACGGTCGTGCCAAGTTTTGCGCCTAACTGCTCACTCAAGGCGCGAGCAAATATATCATTGCTGCCGCCCGTCGTAAAAGGGACGACGAGTTTGATGCTTGAAGGGAGTATTGGATCGGCGGCCAATGCCGAAGTGCTCAGCATAGCTAAGACTAAGCCTAAACTCGATTGTGCCAGTCGAGCGAAAGTTTTTTTCATATTGTGTCTCTTCGTTTTAGTCGATATGTTTAATTGGGCAGGATATCGCAAATAATATTTCTTTTCGGTAGAATATGATTGTTAGTGTACTTATTGTTAGTGCACTTATTGTCAGGATGGATTCTATGACCCATGTTGTCACTGAAAATTGCATAAAGTGCAAGTTTACAGATTGCGTAGATGTTTGCCCAGTAGACTGTTTTAAAGAGGGGCCTAATTTTCTGGTGATTGATCCGGACGAATGTATAGATTGCGCTGTATGTATACCGGAGTGTCCAGCGAATGCGATCTTTGCTGAAGAGGATCTTCCTGCGGATCAAAGAAGATTTGTCAAAATTAATGCGGATTTAGCCCAAAAATTCGAAACCATATCCGCGTCTAAATCACCCTTGGAAGGCGCTGAGGATTGGAATGGCAAGCCAGATAAAATTAAATACTTAGAGCGTTAATTTAAATTCATCTGAAGGCCTTGCTTGGATCCTGATCTGTTGCAAAGTCTGGATTCTCGTATGGATTTCCCTGGATATTAAGATCAACAGTCGCAGGGTCAATAGTCGAAGCATTGCTTTTGTAGTGTGTCACCATCCCGGGAAATGCGAGTACAACCGCTACCATGATTAACTGGATGATGATAAAAGGAATTGAGCCAGCATAAATTTGACCTGTTGTGACCCGTGCGACTTTCTCCCCAGTTACTTTGTCTGTGTAATCAAATTTCGGCGCAACAGATCTAAGATAAAAAAGAGCAAAACCAAAGGGCGGATGCATGAAAGATGTTTGCATATTGACAGCAAGCAGAACACCGAACCAAATAAGATCAATGCCCATCTTATCCGCAACTGGACCAAGCAACGGAACAATAATAAAAGCTAATTCAAAAAAATCTAAGAAAAATGCTAAAACGAAAGTCAGGATACTCACAACAATTAAAAATCCTGTTTGACCACCTGGCATGTTAATCAATAGATGCTCAACCCAAAGATCACCATCGACAGCCCTAAAGGTCAAACTAAACACAGTAGACCCGATCAAAATAAACATCACGAAACATGAAAGTTTTGTCGTTGTATCCATAGCTTGCTTCAGCAATGAAAACGATAGGCGCTTCCGGGAAATTGCCATCAGAATTGCACCGACCGCTCCCATCGCACCACCTTCAGTCGGTGTAGCAACGCCGATAAAAATTGTTCCCAACACAAGAAAGATCAAAGCGAGGGGAGGAATCATGACAAAAGTGACGCGCTCTGCGATCTGAGATAGCAGTTGGAGTTTGAGAATTTTATTCAGAAGTGCAATGATGAAAGCTACCGATCCCCATACAAGAACCATCATGACGATACGTTCGTCTATAGGAGCATTATCTGAAATTACCGTCTCACCAAAAACAAATGCAGCCGTGACAGCAATGAGCATCAGTACGCTCAGAGAGCGTGTGCCGGGAGCACCCGTCGGTTCTCTAAATGATCTGGCAGTTTCAGGAATGGCTGGTGCAGAGGAGGGGCGCAGATATGATAAAACGAAGGTGTAAATGACATACGCCAAGACTAAACCAAGGCCTGGTAAAAAGGCGCCTCGGTACATGTCACCTACCGATTTTCCTAGTTGGTCGGCTAATACGATTAGCACTAGAGAAGGAGGAATAATTTGTGACAAGGTGCCAGAGGCTGCGATGATGCCCGTGGCGAATCGCCTGTCATAGCCATATCTCAGCATAATTGGCAACGAAATAAGCCCCATCGAAATGACAGAGGCGGAAACAACACCTGTGGTGGCAGCGAGCATCGCGCCGACAAGAATGACGGCAATCGCTAAACCGCCTCTTACTGAGCCAAAAAGCTGACCGATTGTTTCGAGAAGATCTTCCGCCATGCCTGATCGTTCAAGTACAAGCCCCATGAAAGTAAAAAAGGGAATTGCCAGCAAGGTATCGTTAGCAATAATGCCAAATACCCTCTGCGGTAATGCTTGAAATATCGCGGGTGTCATCAGCCCAAGTTCTATGCCCACTAGGCCAAATAACAGTCCATTTGCAGCGAGAGAAAATGCGACTGGAAAACCCAAAAGCAGTAACAAAAATAATGTTACGAACATGATGGGTGCTAAATTTGCAGTCAAAAACTCGATCATGGAAAACTCATATCCTTGGTGATCGGTCACGATCACTCTTCGACTGATTCAAAGACGGGAAAGTGTCGGCAAGTGCACCAACTTTGCTGTTGGACAAGATGTCTTCTGCGAGCATTTCCTCTGAAGATTTTCCCTGCTGTTTCTGGATGGGGTCAGGACAGAATCCTAATAAAAAACCAACACATTTAATTAAATGTGAAATTCCGCTGAGGACAAGAAGTCCAAAACCGACAGGAATCAATAATTTTGCTGGCCATCGAACCAAGCCACCAGAATTTGATGACTGCTCGTTTTGCAAGTAGGCATCGGTAAAAACTGGCCATGACAGCACCATGATAAGAATTGCCATCGGCAATAAGAAGAAAACAACCCCAATAATCTCTATCCATATTTGATGGCGACGAGAGAGTTTTGAGGACAAAATATCAACTCTGACATGCTCATTCCGAAGGAGTGTGTAGCCAGAAGAAAGAAGAAACATGGCGCCAAAGAGGTACCACTGAAGTTCAAGCCAACCATTTGAGCTGCTGTCAAAGAGCTTGCGAATGATTGCGTTACCTGAACTTACTATTACAACAATAAGGCAGATCCAAATGACGAAGCTGCCCACAACTTCATTCATTCGATCAATACAACGGGATAGACTCAGTAACAGTTTCATGGCTGAGACTTGGTGGAAAATAAAGCACGCAAGCGATCCCAGATAATCCCGAAAAATAATGCGATAGGACGTAAATTTTTCTGGTTGTTGGAGAGTTCACTTCCAGGATTTATAAGTGAATGTTTAATATTTTCAGCAAAGAGTTTTATCATTCGACGTACGAAATCTTTGACCATTCCCGATCTAGAGAATTGCGCGAGAGGTCCTTGTAAACCATACGTCATGTCAATATGAACGCGTGAACTTTGATTGCCGATTGCTTCTATCCGGTAACTAATCGTTCCAGAGGCCCGTGATTGACTGAGTCGATCTTGACCGGTCCCATTCAGTATCGCGGTTTTGTTGGTTTCATCTTTTGTCAGTGATGCAAGGCCTTCGAAAGCCGCTTGCATGGGGCCGAACTTGAGGGAGATTCCCCCTTTGACGTGGCCATCTTCAACAGATGTCACATAAGCACCAGGTAAGCATCGTGCGATAGATGGCAAATCTATCATGAGTGTCCATACGTCAGTTGCAGAAAATGGCAAATCAAAGCTTTCTAAAATCTCTGTACCGCTTTGTTGCGGTTTAATTGTCTGAGGAATGAACGATTTGTTTTGGTCGTGTTCAGGCACACGAACTTGTTCTGAGCTCGGACTGATAGCATCGAAATTTTTGAATGGTGTTGATGCCAATGTAGATTGTGATGCAAGCTTAGATTCATTCAGACTATCACGATGACATCTGAGTTTATCAACGCTCGAATCGGGATTGTTTCTAAGATCTTCAAGGACGGCCAGGATGGCTTCAACAATACCGACATATCCTGTGCAACGACAGAGATTGCCTGAAAGTTCTGCCCTGACGACGCGCTCAGATGCGTTTGGTATTCGTAAAACAATGTCTCGAGCCGTTGCCAGCATGCCAGGTGTACAGTAGCCGCACTGTAAAGCGTGATGAATTGAAAAAGCAATACGGAGTCTGTTCATCACGGGATCATTGTCATAACCCTCGATCGTCGTAACGGACTTTCCTTCGCAAGCCACTGCATATGTGATGCATGAGCGTACGGGCTGTCCATCAAGTAAGACCACACAGGCACCACAAACACCGTGCTCGCAACCTAAGTGGGTGCCAGTCAAATTTTCTTTTTCGCGAAGAAAATCACCAAGATGCGTTCGGGCAGAAACCTCATGAGTCACATGGCGATCATTGATTTTTAGCGATAAACGCTTAGTCATGTTCGCACCTCGATATTGAATGCTCGATCTAGGCAACGACAGATGACAGTGACGAAAAGTTTTTGATCGAGCATATCCAATGCTGAAAGATCGCTGGAGACATGCTCGGCAACAGTTTCTCGACGAATGGAGTCCCAGCCATCGCTGGCAACGAGGTTGGCTAAGCGAATGAGTGATTGTGGCGCACCATCCAAGGCGCCTACAACGATATTTGCCACTTTACTTGAGGAGTCAAAATATGCGGCACAACTTGCATCCGCGAATTCGCCGATCTTTCTGCAGAATTTGAAATATCCCCATTTGGTTTGCTCTCTTATCAATGGGATATGGATCGCAGTGATGATCTCATCTTCTGAGAGCACGGTGGTATAGGCGGCCAACATAAATTGATTCATCGGAACGCGACGCGCACCTTGCGCAGAGGATATTTCGATTTCAGCGTTCATCGCTGTGGCAGCGAGTATCCAGTCTGCTGCAGGATCAGCATGAGCGATACTGCCGCCTAATGTGCCACGGTTTCTCACGGACCGGTATGCGATCGCTGACGCAACGGACTGCCAAGGGTGCCCCTTTAGTAAGTCAAAAACACCATCTTCGATCTCGGCATGCGTGATCGCCGCGCCGATTCTCAGCATTGAACCTTCTTGAGTAATATTTCTAAGTGTGCTTAATGAGGAAATATCGATGACGGTGCGTGGCCTCGCAAGCCGGAGATTCAGCATGGGACCGAGAGATTGGCTTCCCGCAATGAATTTTGTGTCTGAACGGTTTAAAGTTAAAAGATCAAGCGCATGAGCGAGAGACTCGGCTCTTTCATAATCGAAGCGCGCCGCCTTCACGAAGGACTCCTAACGGAAGACTCTGTATCGACATTTTGATGATGAATGGCGTTGAGAATTTTTCTTGGTGTGACAGGTGTATCTAAAAGCTCTGTAGCGCCAAGTACTCTAAGTGCATCATTGATCGCGCCGAAAATGACTGCTGGAGGCGCAATCGCTCCACCTTCACCCATTCCTTTCGCGCCGAACTCAGTGTGAGGTGAAGGGGTCTCAAAGTGATCAACTCGAATTTTCGGTGATTCAGAGGCGCCCGGAATCATGTAATCTGCAAAAGTCGATGCCAGAGGTTGTGCATAGTTGTCATAGGGTGTCTCTTCAAACATGGCTGTGCCAATGCCTTGCACAATTCCACCAATCGTTTGTCCCTCAACAACCATTGGATTGACCATGACGCCACAGTCTTCAACACACACATAATCTAGAATTTCTACGCTGCCAAGGTCAGGATCGACTGCCACAACCGCGGCATGGGTTGCATAGGTAAAGCACCCTGTATCAACACGCGGTTTGTAGCCTACGGTCGTTTCCAAGCCGGCTGGATCAGCATCGGGCGGTAGTCGTTGAGGACTTATGTACCATGCGTCGGCAATATTCGCGATCGAAATACTTTGATCACCATAAAAAAGAGATGATCCCTTTAAAACTATATTGTCGGCATGTGTGCCCAGGAGGTGAGCGCCTATTTTAAGAACACGATTAAGGAGTATCTTGCTTGCTTTAGCTACGGCGCCGCCAGACATGACAAGTGATCTGGATGCATAGGTCCCGGTAGAAAATGGTGTCTGGCCAGTATCGCCGTGAATCAGTCGAATACGGTTGATATCAATTCCAAGTACATCATTGGCAATTTGAGCAAACGTTGTTTCCATTCCCTGACCGTGGGAGTGAACACCAACTCTGATTTCGAGACCGCCATCAGGTGTAATTTTTACAAAAGCTTGATCAAATCCTGGTATGACGGGTGTACCCCATGCTGCAAAGACTGAGGTTCCATGTGCCGCTTGCTCTGTATAGGTAGCCATTCCAAAGCCAATCAATTTTCCGTCTGCTCGCGGCGAAGACTTTTGCTGTTCACGGATCCGATTGATATCGATCATTTCAAGCGCCCGATTAACGCTAGACGGATAGTCACCGCTATCTAAATGCTTGTTTGTTACATTGATATGGGGCATTTGCTCGGGTTTGACGAGATTGTCGAGCCTGACTTCCCAAGGTTCGCGTCCAACCGCACTTGCAAGAGCGTTAATCGTCATTTCAATGGCAAAGCAAACACCTGTTCTGGCGACGCCACGGTAGGGGACAAAGCCGGGTTTATTCGTGGCAACACATTCAGAAACACAACGATATCCTTTGAAGTCATAGGGCCCTGGCAAATTGCCGATTGCTTGTCCTGGTTCTAGGCCAATCGTAAAAGGCCATACAGAATATGCACCCCCGTCAATGGTGATGTGTGCGTCTAGAGCCAGTATTCGTCCTGTCTTGTCGGCATAGACCGTCATATCGTAATGGTGTTCGCGAGTATTCGCACCAGCGATGAGGTGTTCACGTCGATCTTCGATATATCGAAAAGGGCGTTTATAAGTTTTAGCTAACCAAGCAACGCACAACTCTTCTTGCTGTAGCACGCACTTGTAACCAAAGGCTCCGCCTACATCTGGCGAGATTATTCTGATCTGACCTTGGTCCATTTTTAAAAACAGTGAAATCGCAGTGCGAATCATATGTGGCACCTGCGTGGCGCTTACGACAACCAATTGATCGGCTTGATGATCCCAGTAAGCGAGTACGGCTTTTCCTTCCATCGGAACCATGCATTGACGAGCTAGCGAGATTTTTCTATTGACCACCACCTCCGCTTTTGCAGCCTGTTCTTCGAAATCTCGGTCGGCGTTGAGTGTCAGAAAATTGTTATTGAGCCAGTGTTCATGAACAAAATTAGTAGAGGCAACGCGAGAAGAATGAACATCCGCATAGATGGGTAGATCATGGTAGTCAACATGCACTTCTTCGAGTAAGTCCTCAGCTTCCGCACGTGATGCTGCATAGGTCATGACGACAGGTTCACCCACAAATCGAACTTTTTCGTGTGCGAGAGGTGGTTGAGCAGAGGGCTGATAACTAGGCAATGTCGAATCTGCAGTGATATCCATTGCATCCAGCATTGGTCTCGTAAAGATGCAAGATGCATGTTGCTCGGGAATATTGATGTGACCAATCGTCGCATGCGCAACAGGACTCCGTAAGAAGGCGACTTCACACAGACCCGGCATGGAGATGTCGGCAACGAAATTTCCCTTTCCTAAAAGGTGTCTGGCATCTTCTTTGCGCTGAACACGCGCGCCGATGCCTTGCGGCTTGGCGCGCGTTTCAGAGCGTTCATGGTCATGCATGATTCGACTGTCGAGCCGTTGATTAGCGACGCGTTACAGCGGCGAAGGTATAGTTGTCCAACGAGCTTTCAGCGATTCTGAACCAGCTGGCCTCTTCTTGTTGGAATTTTTTCCAATCAGGAAAAATCTCAGCGAAGTCAGGGTTTTTCTGAGTAAGTTCAGTCCAGAGTTCTTGAGATGCGTTATAGCTTGCATCCATCACGTCCCGGGGGAAGTAACGCAATTGAGCACCTGCGGCGATCAGCTTGCGTAAGGCGCCAGGGTTGACTGCATCATAGTGAGCGAGCATTTTCAAGTTTTGCTCGTTACAGGCAACATCAAATGCAGCCTTATAAAGCGGAGGTAAGGATTCGTATGCTTTCTGGTTGACCATTGTAGTGATGGAGGCGCTACCTTCCCACCAACCGGGCGCATAATAGAAAGGAGCGACCTTATTGAGGCCAAGTTTTTCATCGTCATAAGGTCCGATCCATTCGGAGGCATCCATGGTGCCTTTTTCAAGCGCAGAATAAATATCCCCTGCCGGAATTTGTTGTGGAACGACGCCAAGTTTACTCATCACCATGCCACCGATCCCGCCGATTCGCATTTTGAGTCCCTTGAGATCCGCGACGGTTTTAATTTCCTTTCTAAACCAGCCGCCCATTTGAACGCCCACGTTTCCGCATGTGAAGTTCATAATCCCATACTTTGAATACAGTTTCCGCAGTGCAGTCATGCCTCCGCCATAAAGTAACCACGCGTTATGTTGACGCGAGTTCATACCGAAAGAAAGTCCTGTATCAAAAGCCAGAGCGGTATTTTTACCAACATAAAAAGTGCTCAGTACATGATTGCACTCGACGGTTCCATTTCCAACAGCATCCATGTTTTGAGGGACGGGAACGATTTCACCACCTGGAAACGTTCTGATGTCAAACTTTCCATCGGTCAACGTTGATACTCTTCTGCAAAGCTCGTCCGCCGATCCGTAAATAGTGTCTAGACTTTTTGGCCAGCTCGTTGACATCCGCCACTTTACAGTGGGAGCAGACTGAGCAACTGCAGGAGCAGCGATTGTGGAGAGACCAACGCCTGAAAGTGTTGCGGCGCCGGTGAGAAATTTACGTCGTTGCATGAGCTGCTCCTTAGTGAGAGACGAATATCAAACAAACTACAGATTTGTATGAGGTATCAAGCGCAAACTATCGCATTTCTTACTATCGTTTTTTGAGCATACTGACACACTCCCAAAAAATCAACAAAATTAATTAGTAGGCTAACAATGGAGGGATAAAAAAAACGACTCACATCCTCTAGTTTTTCCTATACGTGAGGTAAGAATAGGAATTAAGGAATCATAAAATCTGGTACTTTCCCTAATCAGGCTTATTGGAGGCATTGGGCAGATGATCGCAAAAGAGAAGTATCCGGCGGGAAATATATCTGAGATCCCTAAAAAGCGCGTAAGCAAATTAAAGGTCGCTAGTGAAAAACCCTTGAAAATACAGGAGGGATACACAATCTGGGATCGTCCAGGATACTTGGTGCGTCGCTTGCACCAGATCCATGTCGCGATGTTTCTAGACAAAGTCGCGGACGGAAGCATGACGCCGATTCAGTACGGGTTGCTGAGTATCTTGGCAACACGTCCCAACATTGATCAATTCACAATTGGTGAAGAGTTAGGACTCGATCGGGCGAATGTCGCAGGCATACTCAAGCGACTAGAGGCTCGCAAACTGATCACTCGGATCGTTGATGAAGAAAATCGCCGCCGAAAACTGTGCGTTGCAACATCAAAAGGGATCGCGCTAGTCAAGCAGCACGAATCCGCAATGAAAGATTGTCAAATCCAACTCCTCAGTCCATTATCTGCCGAAGAGCGAAAAATTTTCATGGGATTGTTATCGCGCCTCGTAGAGGAAAATAACGAAAGCAGCCGAACTTCGCTGCGTCCGAATGGAGAGGCGTTTCTCTCTGCTAAACCAAACGACTCTAGAACAGCAAGAAACAAAGGAAAACGCAAGGTTTAGCCTGACGCTCTAACGATTTGCTGTTTTTGTATGAACGAGCAAAAAAAATCATATTTACACTATTAATTAGCATGCAAACAATGTATTCTTTCTCCATATCTGTCGATTGAAAGGAGCGTTACCGTGGCTGACTTATCACTAGAGTTTTGTGGAATTAAATTTAAATCTCCGATCGTGATTGCTTCGATCGAGACGACGAATAGCCCGGAAGTCATTCGAGAATGCGTCGATGCTGGTGCGGCGGGAATGATTGTCAAGACCTTGACCGATATCGAAGATATGGCAAGGCTCACTCAGAATTCTAAATACGCAATCCTGAATGAAAAGAACGAAGTGATCAAAGGCAAAGTCAATAAAAATTTCGTGTTCTATAGCAGGTCGGGCTACTCCAGTACTGGTTTTCGTGAGTGGGTGCCTTACCTTAAGGAGCTGAATGAATACGCAAAAGATCAAGGTTCACATTTAATTGGTAGTGCTGGCGGTAAAACCGTTCAGAGTTGGATCGATATCAGTAGGACGATTGAGGATTGTGGACTGCCGATGGTTGAGCTCAATTTTGGCTGTCCCCACCCTTCGATGATGCCTGGTGTGCATGGCGGGTCAATGATCGGACAAGATGCGGCTGTCGCGGCCGAAGTGACTGCGCGTGTTTGTGAGGCCGTCAACATACCCGTGGTGATCAAATTAACGCCAGATCAATCTAAAGTGATGGATATTGCTAGAGCCGTGCGAGATGCTGGTGCCTCAGCCGTGACAGCGACTAATCGCTACACTGGCTTTTCAGTGGATATCGAAACGGGTTTGCCGCGGCTTGGCGGGCCTGCGGGCATTGGCGGCGTTTGGGCAAAACCGTTATCGCTAAGATGGGTTAATCGCATTTATACCGAGTTAGGCATGCCGATCACAGGATCCAATGGCATCTATGACCATAAGGATGTCGTTGAGTTCATTATGACGGGTGCGCCATTGGTGCAAGTTGGATCAGTCTTGATGCTCAAAGGAATCAAACATCTTCCAAGCATTATTTCAGGACTTGAAGAGTTTATGGATAAGCACGGATACCCCGACATCGCATCGATGACAGGTATCGCTTCACGCGCTGCAGTGAAAGATTATGGTGATCAATTCAAAAAGCCGCGTATGCATAGTGAGATTAAGGAAGAAACTTGTAAAAATCCAACATGCACGATCTGTATTCAGACATGTTTTTACGATGCGTTAGCGCAGGGTCCGGATGGTGTGATGGCACTCAGCGATAACTGTATCGGATGTGAAATGTGCACACAGACATGCCCGTTCGACTCAACGAGTATGCATACGACGACAGAGCTACAACGCGTCACCCAAAAGTTTTACCAAATACCAGAGGAGGTGTTTGAGGCTGGAAAGTTTGAAAAGAATTTTGATCGAGGAATCAAATTGGCAAAAGTTCGTTGATGAGAATTTAATGAAGCACGATCAAAAAGAGATTCAGTATAGATTTGCTTTTGACATAGGCGGCACATTTACGGATTGCGTGTTGCTAGGTTCAAATGGGATCGTTTTCACCACTAAAGTGCTAAGTGATCACGATAATGTTGTCGCGCCCATCGCAGCTGGGCTTAGACAGATGCTTGAAGAGCATCATGTATCAATTTCTCAAATAAGTGAAGTTGTAGTGGGTGCCACGACTGCAGTGACTAACTTGGTCATTGAGCGAAAAGGTGCTGTGACGGGCTTAATTACGACGCTCGGATTCAGAGATGTCATAGAAATCGGGCGTGAGCTTCGCTTTGATCTTTATGATTTGACAACGCCTGGTCCAGATCCTGTCGTCTCTAGGGATTTGCGGGTTGAGATTGATGAAAGGCTCGATGCATCGGGAGCCGTTCTCAAACACCCAACAGATGAAAATATCGAACAAGCGGTTCGCTTATTGATTGCTAGAGGTGCAAAAACGATCGCTGTTTGTTTGATGCACAGTTTTACAAATCCATCTCATGAACAACAGGTCAAGTCGATCGTAGGACGTATTGCGCCTGATATGCCTGTTTCTCTGTCATGCGAGGTGCTAGGCGAATTACGAGAATATGAGCGTACAGTCGCAACCGTGCTAAATGCCTATGTGATGCCGATGGTGGGAAGTTACTTGAGTACCATTGAAAATGGTTTGAGAGCTTTAGGTATTCAGGCGACACTGAGGATCATGCAATCCAATGGCGGAGTGATCTCCAGAGACCTCGGAGAGCGTATGCCGATTCGGATGCTTGAGTCTGGTCCTGCCGCTGGTGCCCTGGGTGCCGCCCATGCTGCTCAGCGCGCAAGTGTTGCTGATGTCTTGGCGTTTGATATGGGTGGAACTACAGCTAAAGCCTGTCTGATTGCAAATGGAAAGCCCTCTGTGACAACAGATTTCGAGGCGGCGAGGCAGCAGCGTTTTAAAAAAGGAAGCGGTCTGCCCGTACGCTTACCGACAGTGGATCTGATCGAGATTGGAGCAGGTGGGGGCAGTATCGCCCACATCGATTCGAATGGATTGCTCAAGGTAGGTCCGGAAAGTGCGGGCTCCAATCCCGGACCGGCGGCGTACGGACTTGGTGGAGCGTTCCCAACAGTGACCGATGCGGCATTGATCATGGGGTATCTGGATCCACAGGGTAGCCTAAGTGGTTCGGTGCGTTTGCGTTTGGATCTTGCTGAAAAGGCGATGCTGACGCATATTGCCAACCCGCTGGGTATTTCAGTGATCGAGGCGGCAAATGGTATCCATCGGATTGTGTGCGAGCACATGGCGACTGCCGCGAAAATTCACGCTGTTGAAAAAGGTCAGGATGTTCGTCGCTACACCTTGTTGGCCTTTGGTGGTGCGGGACCTATTCATGCGCGAGAGGTCGCTAGACGCATCAGGTGTCAGGAAATATTCATACCAGCAAACGCGGGTGTTTTTTCAGCGATTGGTTTGTTGGTCGCGCCAATGAAAGTGGATACTGTACGTACCCGATTTACACGGTTAGACACGATAGATTGGTCGCAGACTGAAGAGCTACTCAAAGAGATGGAGCAGACTTTATCTGATCAGCTTTCATCTGCCGATGTGCCGAGAGATTCAATCCGTTTTCGCCGTACGGCTGATATTCGCTATGTCGGTCAGGGGTTTGAAGTTGAGACCGAATTACCGACCATCATGCGGGAAAGCGAAAGGGACGCTCTCGAGCAACGCTTCAATCTTGCATACGCAGCACTCTTTGGCCGCCATCTTGAAAGACAAAAACTCGAGGTGATTAATTGGCGAGTCGAAGGTTTCGCGGATATTTCATCACCCCCCACTGTGGATGGTCAGCAAGCAGCATCAATTGAAAAGCAGCAAGAAAAGAAACGACAAGCTTATTTTCCAGATATCAATGCTTTTGTCGATACTCCTGTTATTGCTGAGTCTGCACTGATGGTAGGTCAGACATTACAAGGGCCCGCTCTGATTGAGCAAGCGGGTTCCACCGTTGTCGTGGGTCCTGGTGATCAATTTAGCCTAGATGCGTTCGGAAATATTCGAGTTGTCATCGGTACACGCACAAAGAAATAATACCTTAAGACAGGATATGGATGATGAATCCTATTGATCTAGAAATTTACTGGAACCGACTCATCGCCATTACAGATGAAGCTGGCGCAGCCCTCAAGCGCACTTCTTTTTCAACGGTTGTGCGCGAGTCAAACGATTTTGCATGCGTGTTGTTAGATACTGAGGCGCGTCTTGTTGCACAGTCCTCACTGAGTATCCCTGGATTTATTGGAACGGCTCCATTGTCGCTTCAAGGTATGCTCAAAGTCTTTCCAAAAGAGACACTTCGACCCGGTGACATTCTGTTCACCAATGACCCTTGGATAGGTACGGGTCATTTACCTGATGCAACAATGGCTTCACCGATTTTCCTCCATGGAAAATTGATTGCTTTTGCGATTGCAGTCGCGCATCTTTCTGATATAGGTGGACGACAATGGTCTGCAGATGCGAATGAGGTTTATGAGGAAGGGATACGTTTTCCGGTGATTAAACTTGCCGAGGCGGGTCATTTAAATCCGCTTGTGATGCAAATGCTTGAGGCCAATGTACGTTTGCCGCAACAAGTTCGAGGAGATATAGAGGCTCAAGTCGGTGCACTAGGTGTGGCAGAACGTCGTTTGATTGAAATGCTTGAGGAGTATGGACTCACGCATATTGATGATATCGCTGCTGCGATTTTCAAAGCGTCGAATGATGCCGCGCTTAGAGAGTTAAAACTGATTCCGCCCGGCATATACAAAGGTAGCGTCGACTCAGATGGTTTTGACGAGCAGGTCAGCATTCAGGCCACTATCACTGTGACGCCTGAAGGTATCACCGTTGACTACAGCGGTAGTACCGGGCAGATTCGCTATGGAATTAACGAAACGTTTAACCATACTTATGCCTATACGATTTTTCCCTTTAAATGTCTTCTTTCTCCCGGACTTCCAAATAACGATGGTTTCACGCGTTTGTTCAAGGTCATCGCCCCGGAAGGAACAATTGTCAATGCGCGTCCACCTGCAGCCGTTGGTGCGAGGCATTTAATCGGACATCAGCTTCAGGCCGCTGTCTTTGAGGCTATGTCCTCGGTATTTCCTGAACGCGTACAGGCTGATAGCGGAACACCTTTATGGTCTGTTTTGCTCAGAGGTGTCGATGTGGAAAAAGGGACTTCTTTCTCGACCATTCTGTTCTTTAACGGTGGAATGGGTGCGATGCGGGATCGGGATGGGCCTCCTGCCGCTGGCTTTCCTGCAAATATTTCTAATACACCAATCGAAGTGGCTGAGACGCTTGCGCCGATTGTGTTCGGTCAAAAAAGGCTGACAGATGGATCAGGCGGGCAAGGTATTCATCGAGGAGGAATGGGTCAAACCGTATCGTTTACTTCAAAATGGCCGGGTCGACTGAGAGTGTCGTTACTCACTGACCGTACACGTGTGCCCGCGAAAGGTATTTATGGAGGCGAGCCAGGCAAGGTTGGTCATGTTCTTTTAAATGGACAACCTGTCAGTAATCCAAAGAGTGTTGTTGATATGTTAGAAGGCGATACGCTTGAGCTCGCCTTGCCCGGAGGCGGTGGTTATGGCAAAGCAAAATGAAGTCACTATTTTGGATGTGAAACACTGGAATGAAACTTTGTTTTCATTCAAAACAACACGCGACCCTGGCCTACGCTTTCGAAATGGTCACTTCGTCATGATTGGTCTAGAGGTCGATGGAAAGCCGCTTATGCGCGCCTACAGCATTGCGAGTCCTAATCATGCTGAATATCTCGAGTTTTTTTCGATTAAAGTCGAAAATGGCCCACTCACGTCCCGACTACAGCATATCAACGCCGGCGATAAGCTTCTAATCGGGCAAAAGTCTGTAGGCACGCTCGTTTTGGATGATTTAACTCCAGGCAAGCGGTTATTTTTATTAGCTACCGGTACAGGACTTGCTCCTTTTATCAGCATTATTCAAGATCCTGAAACGTACGAGCGTTTCGAAAAGGTAGTTTTAATTCATGGCGTACGCACTGTAAATGAACTGGCTTATTCTGACTTTATCCGTCAAGAGTTGCCTGCGAATGAGTATCTCGGTGATTTGGTGCGTGAGCAATTGATTTATTACCCGACTGTGACTCGCGAAGCATTCAAACATACAGGTCGTTTGACGCAGGCGATTCAATCTGGAAAATTGTTTGAAGATATCGGCGAACCGCCACTTTCCTGCGCAACGGATCGTGCCATGATTTGCGGCAGCCCTGCGATGCTAAAGGAAACGGCGGAAATGCTTGACGCAGCTGGCTTCAGTGTCTCACCGAGCGCGGGTGTTCAGGGAGATTATGTTTTCGAGCGCGCCTTTGTCGAGCGCTGAGTGTCGGCACAATGCCGACACGATTCAGACATTCTTAATCTGAATAATGGCTTCGATCTCCACGGACATTCCACCTGGCAAAGAGCCCATGCCGACCGCAGATCTTGCGTGTTTGCCAGCATCGCCTAGCACTTCAACCAGCAAGTCTGAGCAGCCGTTAATGACTTTAGGATGATCACCAAAACTGGGTTCGGCATTGACCATTCCTAATAATTTAATTACAGCTTCGACACGGTCGAGTGAGCCCACGGCCTGACGAATCGTCGCCAAAATCTGCAGGCCAATTTGTCTGGCATCCTTGTAACCGTCTTCTACTGAATGATTCAGGCCTAACCGTCCCACGACAGTACTGCCGTCTGCTTTGCGCGGACCTTGACCTGACAGATATAAAAGTGAGCCGGTCTGCCTCCACATCACGAAGTTTGCGATGGGAGTCGGTACAGTCGGCAGCACTAAGCCGAGGTGTTTCAATTTTTGCTCGGGGGTCATTTTATGTCTCCTGATAAATGCTTGTTTAGGCGCAAAAGTGTAGTTTTAAATTAAAGTAATTTACCGGGATTCATGATCTGATTCGGATCGATCGCGCGCTTAATCGCATTCATGAGCTCCATCTCAACGCTTGATTTGTAGCGTTTCAATTCATCACGACGCAAGGTCCCCACGCCATGTTCTGCGCTGATGCTACCGTTGAATTGCGTGACAAGGTCATGAATCTGCTTGTTCAATTCAGCGGTTGTTTCTTTGTAGGATGACGCTGAAATATCTAACGGCACCAACACGTTGTAGTGCAAGTTTCCGTCACCGATGTGACCAAAATTAATAATGGGAAATTCAGGAAAGCCATTGCGGACGAGCTGATCCGCTTCTTTGACAAAGGTTGCCAAGCTCGAGATCGGCAGAGCAATGTCATGTTTGACTGCTTTGCCTGCTTTCACTTGAGCCATCGAAATGCCTTCACGCAGCCGCCACAAGGAAACGCTTTGCGCTTCATTCATCGCGACGATACAGTCATCGATCAGCCGATCATCGATCGCGCAGCTCAACGCCTCCTGCAGCATGTCCTGTAAGCCACTCATATTCGTATCTGCAAGTTCAATGAGAGCGTAGTAAGGATAGGTTTGATCAAGCGGGGAGACATGTGCGTCGAGGTGCTGTGTCACAAGTGCCAAGCTTGGTTGGGACATCATTTCAAAGGCGCTTAGGCGCGGCCCACAGGCAGACTGTAACCGGTTCAAGAGTGTGATAACACTGGATAACTCTTGTGCACCGACCCAGGCAGAGACGCGACCAGCTGGAGCCGCGAAAAGTTTCAATACGACCCCGGTAATGATTCCGAGCGAGCCTTCGGAGCCGATAAACAGATCTTTTAAATCGTAGCCAGTGTTGTCTTTGCGCAGTCCGCGCAGTCCATTCCAGATTCGCCCGTCAGGTAAGACGACCTCTAAACCCAGGGTCAGGTCGCGAGTGTTGCCGTAACGCAAGACGCCTGTACCCCCAGCATTCGTGGCGAGGTTTCCTCCAATCGTGCAGCTGCCTTCCGCGCCCAGGCTCAGTGGGAAATAGCGACCGACTGCTCGCGCGGCCTGTTGAATGTCAGCGAGAACAGCACCCGCATCTGCAGTCAGTGTGTTGTTGACGGGGTCCACTTCATGAATACGTTTCATACGATTCAGAGAGAGGACAACCTGCGCACCACTCATGTCTGGGGTTGCGCCTCCACTCATGCCCGTATTGCCACCTTGAGGGACGACGGGTGTTTGCGATTGGTGACAGAGGCGCATAATGGCTGATACTTCACCTGTATTGCGAGGCCGCACGACTGCGACCGTGCGACCGTGAGACTTGCCTAACCAGTCGTTGACATAGAATTCTTGGTCTGCAGGATTCAAAATCACACCCTCTTCACCGACCACATGCTGCAGTCGAGAGGTGAATTCCTTTTGCTTCATAGGATCCTGCATGGTGTTGATCTCACCAGCCTAAAAGTGTTCGACCGATTGCCATCGCTGTTGCGGCCTGAGTCGGTTCAACGACAGGCAGGCCCAGTTGTTGTTCAAGCCAGGCTCGATGGGCCGCCATACCGGCGCAGCCAAGTACCACGACATCAATCAGATGCGTATCCCGCAGTTGTTGACCGGCGCGCAGCAGTCCCGCGCGCGTACGATCTGTATCCACTAGATCTGTTACGTTCATCCCCAAAGGGACTTCTGCTACAACGCGTTCTGTCAGTCCCATTGCGCCAAACATACGACCATGACGCGGAATAGAAGTGCGCAGAATCGCAATCACCCCTACGCGGTGACCTCGCGTGAGGGCAGTCAAAATGCCACACTCACTAATCCCCAGGACAGGTTTAGAAGTGGCTTCTCTCACAGCATGTAAGCCAGGATCGCTAAAACACGCCACAACATACGCGCCTGCGGCATCACCATGCTTGGCATCGAGGTCCTTCACAAGCTTGACCAACGGTAACGTGACGTTTTCTACATCCATTTGGGACTGAATACCAGGAGGACCCTCAGCAAGCGTAAGGGACTCGATAGCGGGTCCACCCGGAATACGCAAAACGTTGAGCGCTTCGTCAAAAGCGTCTGTGACGGCTTGTGTTGAGTTCGGATTAATGACGAATATGGTTTTTGGCACGGATCTCTCCTTTTTTACGAGTCTAGCAGCGCCCAAGCATGTTTAACATTGTCATTTTATGTACAAGCATTAACATAGTGTTATGGTTTGAAGACATCTTTTTGAGGGGCTCGGACCCATGCAGTTGAATCTGAGGCAAATAGAAGTGTTTCGCGCAGTGATGACCGCTGGTTCCATCAGCGGGGCGGCGAAGCTTTTGTATGTTTCTCAGCCGGCGGTCAGTCGTCTACTGTCACATACTGAACAGCGATTAGGATTTGGTTTGTTCGAGCGCGTCAAAGGGCGCCTTTACCCGACACCTGAGGCGCGTCAATTATTCAAAGAGGTCGAAGCCGTCTATGACGGTGTTCGCCGAGTCGAGGAGCTCGCCAATGAGCTCTCGGAAAAGCGTAGCGGCATTTTGCATTTAGTGTCGAGTCCCAGTATTGGCCATATGCTGATACCTATGGCGATCACGGCCTTTCATCAGACGCACCCCGAAGTCAAAGTCACTTTTCAACCCCTAACTGTTGTGCCTCTCACACAAATGTTGCTTGAGCGGCGTGCTGATTTAGGCGCAGTTATTTTGCCCTCACAGCATCCCAACCTTTCTTCCGAGCCTATAGGCCAAGGGAATTTGGTCGTGATTTTTCCTTATAGCCATCCTCTGGCGAGTCGGTCGATGCTAACGATAGAAGACTTGCTGCCTTACCCTCTGGTGTCTTATCGGAGTGAAACGCCCTTTGGCACACTCGTCGAGCAGATGTTTCAGGAAGCGGGGCATGTGCGGCGCGTCGCAATCGAGGTGAGCTCGCCGCACAATGCCTGTACGATCGTCAAGGCAGGCGGCGGCATTGCCATTGTGGATGAATTTTCAGCTCACAGCGCGGCCGGAGATTTTGTCGTGCGTCCCATTGCGCACACGAAAACACTCGCCATCAATCTCGTTCAGTCTCGCTTCGAGCCGCTTTCACAGCTTGCCCAAGACTTTGCGCGTGTTCTACGTGATACCGTTAAAGCACAAGGTTTTGCGATGCGGGAAAAGTAAAAAACCTTGAGTTTCATCCATAACAACATGTTATGGATGAGTGATAAAAAAACATGTGATGTTCTAAAGCAAGAAAGATAGCATTAGTGAGAAGGCACTCGATTTGGTGTGCCAATTATTTTCTACGGAGATGCAATGCCAGCCCCGCTCAACGCCCAAGGTGTGTTCACAATTTGTCCGACTCCCTTTGATGACTCACTCAGGGTTGATACCGAAAGTATCAAGAGTCTGGTCGATTTCTTGCTCGACACCGGGGTGACAGGTTTGGCAATCTTGGGTTTTCTGGGTGAATTGCACAAGCTCTCCAATGCCGAGCGCCGTCTGGTCACAGAAACCTTTGTCAAACATACAAAAGGGCGTGTCCCTGTGTGGGTCGGTGTGCGTGCCCACGGTATCACGGGTGCGATCGAGCAAGCCCAAGAGGCTCAAGACGCGGGTGCCGAAGCGGTATTCGCCGCGCCTTTGGATAACGCGGGTGACGCACTCTTGTTTGACTATTACAAAGCGATCGCCGATGCGATCAAAATCCCTGTCGTGATTCATGACTTCCCTGACTCTTTCGGTACCGAAATCCGCCCCGAGGTTGTCGCTCGACTGGGCAAGGAAGGGGGCGTTCATATGATCAAGATGGAAGAGCCGCCCGTCGGACCCAAAATAAGTCGTATCCGCGAGTTGGCGGGTGACGAGGCCATGAAGATCTTTGGTGGCTTGGGCGGTATGTTCTTTTTAGAAGAACTGCAACGTGGTGCTGTAGGCACCATGACGGGCTTTGCCTACCCAGAAGTACTCGTAGAAATTTACAACCGTTTTGCCGCAGGTGATCATGCAGGTGCCGCAGAGGTGTTTGACCGCTACTGCCCACTGATTCGTTACGAGTTTCAGCCCAAACTTGGACTGGCCTTACGCAAGCATGTCTATCAGCAACGTGGTGCGATCAAGAGCCGTGCGATCCGCGCACCCGGTATGAAAATTGATGCGTTGACAGTCAAAGAACTCGAGGCCACGATTGCTCGGGTTGGCCTGTCGGTCACAGCCAGAGGACGTCAAGCAATCAAAGCTTGAGAACGGAGACAAAAAGATGAATACAGGCACAACATTCGACGTGACGATTCGCAACGGTCGCATTTGCACCGCCAACGAAACCTATTACGCTGACATCGGTATCAAGGATGGCATTATCACAGCCATCGCAAACAGTTTGTCACCAGGTAAACAGGATTTTGATGCGGCTGGACGTTGGGTGCTGCCAGGCGGGATTGACAGCCATTGTCACGTCGAGCAGCTCTCAGGCATGGGGATGATGTGCGCGGATGACTTTTACAGCGCAACCGTCTCCGCAGCGTTTGGCGGTACGACCACGATCGTTCCCTTCGCTGCGCAGCATCGTGGCGACAAAATTCCCGAGGTCGTCGCGGATTACGCTAAGCGCGCTGCGGAAAAAGCAGTCATTGACTATGGGTTCCATTTAATTTTGGCAGACCCTACACCCGAAGCGCTTGAACAGCATTTGCCTGAAGTCATTAAAAACGGTGTGACCTCGTTCAAAATTTACATGACCTATGATCGGATGAAACTTGATGACTATCAGGTTCTCGATGTGCTGGAGTGTGCGAGCAAAGAAGGTGCACTCGTCATGGTGCATGCGGAAAACAACGATATGATCCGCTGGATCGCACGTCGCTTGGTCGATCGTGGTCTGACTGCGCCCAAATACCACGCAGTGGCCCACACCAGCCTCGCCGAGAGCGAAGCCACAAATCGCGCGGTCGCACTCGCGCGTCTCGTCGATGTGCCTTTGCTGATTGTCCACGTTGCCGGCCAGGAGGCGGTGCGCGTCATTCACGCATCACAAGCGCTTGGGTTGCCAATCCACGCCGAGAGTTGCCCGCAATACCTCTTTCTGACCGCCAAAGACATTGACCTGCCAGGCCTCGAAGGCGCAAAGTTTTGTTGTAGTCCCCCACCCGGTGACGAAGCCTCCCAAGAGGCGGTCTGGCAAGGTTTGATCAATGGAACCTTGCAAATGTTTTCCTCCGATCATGCGCCCTATCGCTTTGATGAATCTGGCAAATTACCCAAAGGCGACGCCACAACCTTTAAAGACATGGCCAATGGTGTGCCAGGACTCGAGGTCCGTATGCCCTTGCTGTTTTCAGAGGGTGTTTTAAAAGGTCGTATGACAATCGAGCGCTTTGTGGCGGTTACGGCCACCAACCATGCTCGTACGTATGGCATGTATCCACAAAAGGGCGCGATCGCCGTTGGCAGTGATGCAGACTTGGCGATTTGGAATCCTGAGAAAGCCGTCACAATATCGACGAGCATGCTGCACGATAACGTGGGCTATACACCCTACGAAGGGAAAAAAATCACAGGCTGGCCCGAGCAGGTATTCAGTCGTGGACGTTTGGTGGTGTCTGACGGCGAACTCAAGGTCGCGCGTGGCTCTGGTCAGTTTATCAAGCGTTCGACACCTGAGCCCGTCTTGCGACAGCGTTTGAACGGAAACCCAAACTCAGTCATGCGTAAATATTTTTCCGTTGATCCCTCGGAGAAACACTAATCATGAGCAAACGTTCCTTTGGTTTAGCCGTTGCCCAGTTGGGCCCTATTCAGCCTCAAGATACACGAAAACAGGCGGTTTCCCGTTTGCTGGAGATGATGAAAGAAGCGGCGAGTCGTGGCGCGAAAATGGTGGTCTTTCCAGAGCTGGCCTTGACCACATTTTTTCCGCGTTACTGGATGACCGAGCAAGAGGCTGTCGATCGCTATTTTGAAAAAACGATGCCGAGTCAGGATACTCAAATTTTATTTGATACAGCCAAAAAACTCAGTATTGGTTTTTATCTTGGCTATGCCGAAGTATCCAAAGAGGGCAAATGTTTCAATACATCGATCCTCGTGAACCAGCAGGCAGAAATCGTTGGGCGTTACCGAAAGATTCATTTGCCAGGTCATAGCGACAACAAATCGCACGCACCTTTTCAGCACCTTGAGAAAAAATATTTCGAGGTCGGGAACGAAGGCTTTAATGTCTGGGAAGTAATGGATTCGCGTATCGGCATGCTTCTGTGCAACGATCGTCGCTGGGGCGAAGCATGGCGCGTACTGGCTCTCCAAAACGCTGAAATCGTGGCTGTTGGGTACAACACACCCTCCCAAAATATTCATTGGAATGAACCACCTCATTTAAGAATGTTTCACCATCTCTTGTCGCTTCAGGCAGCCGCCTACCAAAACTGTGTCTGGGTCGCTGCAGCAGGCAAAGCAGGCATAGAAGATGGGTTTCACCTTTTCGCCGGATCCGCTATTGTGGCGCCTACCGGAGAAATTGTTGCCCAAGCACAAGGCGAAGATGACGAGGTCATTTTCTGTCAAGCTGACCTTGCACTTGGGGACACCTTCAAGCAGCACATCTTTAATTTTGCCGCCCATCGACGTCCTGAACACTACACGCTCATCACAGAACGAGTCGGTCCAGGCGCTGCTTTGGGTAAACCTCCACTGCTCTAAAAAGGACTGATGATGACTAGTTTTACTGCTTTGTCGAAGCGCGCAGTACATTTTGGACTTGCCATAGCAATCAGCGCAACCTGCGCCTCGGCTGCTTGGGCAAACAAGCCTTTGGCCACAGGTGTTGACGCAACCTTTGCGCCACATGCGATGCCTAAGTTGGGTGGTGGCATTGACGGATTTAACGTCGAGCTCGGTCATGCCTTGGCTAAACAGTTGGGTACGAAAATTACAATCGACGGGACCGAGTTTTCTGCGCTCATCCCTGGCTTGAATGCCAAGAAATATGACTTTGTGTTGGCGCCTACGACCGTCACCGAAGCCCGTGCCAAAGCCTTGCTTTTCTCCGAAGGCTATCTGAATACAGACTTCGCCTTTGTCCAGCTCAAGAAAACGCCTGACATGAAGTCACTCGAGGACTTGAAAGGCCAAACAATCGCCTTGAACAAAGGTTCGGCTTACGAGAACTGGGCAAAAGATAATGCCGCTAAATACGGTTTTAAATATGACGTTTACGCCACCAACGCGGATGCGCTGCAAGCAGTGCAGTCAGGACGCGCTTATGCAAACATGACGGGTAACACTGTTGGCGCTTGGTCTGCCAAGCAAAACCAAGCGGTCAAAATGACCTATGTGCTCCCGACAGGACTGGTGTGGTCGTTGGCATTTCGACTGGATGACAAAGAGGGTCGTGATCGTATTTCTAACGCCCTCAAGTGCTTGAAGCAAGACGGTACGGTTGGTAAGCTTGCCCAAAAATGGTTTGGCTTCACGCCACAACCGGGTTCGGCAGCAATTACCGTGGGTGTTGGTCAAGGTGTGCCCAACATGCCTGGCTACGATCCAACTCCCGTTAATTTGAAGTGCTAATCATTTAGTAAAACTTGCCCGACTGGATAGCTCATGCAAACCCCGATCCTGAAAATCACAGGTCTTCATAAATCCTTTGGTGACAATGAAGTACTTAAAGGCATTGATTTGGATGTCATGAAGGGACAGTTGGTTTTTATGATCGGGCCATCCGGGTCGGGCAAGAGTACGCTGCTACGCTGCTGTAACAGACTTGAGGAACCGAGTTCAGGATCCATCTTGGTCGATCAAGAGGACATCACTGCTGTCGGTGCAGATCTCAACCGCATTCGGCAAAATATTGGCATGGTGTTTCAGCATTTCAATTTGTACCGCCATATGTCCGTGCTGAATAACGTGACTCTCGCTTTACGCAAGGTTCAGAAACTTTCCAAAGAGGAGGCCAATACGCGCGGACTCGAGGCACTCAAACGTGTGGGTTTGTTGGAAAAAGCCTCAGCCTTTCCTGATCAGTTGTCGGGCGGTCAGCAACAACGCGTCGGCATCGCCCGCTCACTCGCGCTTCGTCCGAAGGTTGTTTTATTTGACGAGCCGACCAGTGCGCTCGACCCCGAACTCGTGGGCGATGTGCTCAAAGTGATGCGCGAACTCAAAGAGGACGGCATGACAATGCTTGTTGTCAGCCATGAAATGGGATTTGCCCGCGCCGCCGCGGATCATGTTGTATTTATGGATGTAGGAAAAATCGTCGAACAAGGCACGCCACAACAAATATTTGGCACACCTTCACACCCGCGCACCCAGGCGTTTTTGGCTCGCATGAGCGAGCATGCCGCTTAAAAATGGGTGAGTGACAAGACATGGATTTAAAAGCACTCGTTTTCTCTTTTTTCAATCTTGAGATTGCCTGGGAATATCTGCCTGATATTCTCAAGGGCATGATGATGACAATCGAGCTAGGCTTGGTGGTTGCAATCACGGGACTTGTCGTGGGTATGGGGCTTGCGGTGCTGCGCGCTCTGCAACTCAAGCCGGTCAATTTTTTTATTATTTGTTTTGCCGACATCATGCGCGCCTTGCCGCCACTTGTCGTCATCATGATGTTGTTTTTTGCTTTTCCCTATATACAAATTTCGATGTCGGCCTTCACCGCCACATGGCTGGCGCTTTCTCTCGTGCTGGCTGCTTTCGTCGAGGAAATTTGCTGGGCGGGTATTGTTTCTGTTCCGAAAGGTCAATCAGAAGCCGCGCGCTCAACTGGTCTAAGTTGGCTGCAAAGCATGTTGTATGTCGTATTGCCGCAGGCTGTTCGTTTAACCGTTGCACCCTTGACCAATCGCGTGATCGCCATCACGAAAAGTACAGCGTTGGGTTCGGTGGTCGGGTTGAGCGAAGTATTAAATAACTCGCAATCCGCCATGAGTAACTCCGGCAATGCGACGCCCCTGATGCTGGGTGCGATTGGTTGCCTCGTGATTTTCATCCCAGTTGTTCTTCTTGGACGCTGGACCGAAACGCGTTTTCGCTGGAAGCAATAGAGAGCGCCATGGACGAGATACTTAAAAATTTTTTCAATATTCAGATTTACATCGAGGTCGCACCCTTCTTGCTAAAGGGCTTGCTCAATACGCTCTTATTGTCTGCGCTTGTGATCCCCTTTGGTTTGGCGGCGGGACTTCTTGTCGGCGTATTGTCGATTACGCTTAAAAATCGCTGGGCCCGCGCACTCTTGGCGATCTACATCGATGTGTTCAGAGCTTTGCCTCCACTGGTGCTGTTGATTTTTATCTATTACGGCACACCGTTCCTCGGGTGGGAACTCCCCAAGTTGCTGGCGATTGTGATTGGCTTTATGTTGAATAATTCGTCTTATTACGGTGAGATTTTCAGGGCAGGTCTTGAAAGTGTTCCCAACGGACAAATCGAAGCGGCGCGCTCGACGGGACTCTCTGCGACGCAAACCTTGATCCATATTCAGATCCCTCAAGCAACACGAAACGTGATGCCTGATCTCATTAGCAATACGATTGAGGTCATCAAGCTCACAACCTTGGCCAGTGCTGTCGCCATGCCTGAGTTGTTGCGCGTTGCGCGCGATGCGCAATCGTTGTTCTATAACCCTTCGCCGATTGTCTTGGCAGCGATTTTCTATCTGTTATTGTTGTGGCCACTGGTGAGAATCCTGAGTCGCTTTGAGCATAAGAAAATGGGTGGTGGACATTAGTTTCTCTCAGCCTATCAATGTAGTTGAGGTCTCATTTTCTCGCTCTTAATATGACAGGACTCCATGACGAAGCGATCCACGACCTCGTATCACCTTGACACCATCTCTACGATTGCTGAGAAAGATGCCGCCCCGAGCGTGGCCGCAATTTTTGCCGATATCAAAGTCACCTTGGGTGTGCCCTTTGTGAACTTGATCTGGAGGCATCTGGCCACCATTCCGGATGGACTTGAGATGACATGGTCTTTGGCTAAACCTCTCTACTCAAGTAAAGTCCTGAATGAGTCTGCCCGAACAATACGACTGCAATCAACCTTAGTTGATCGTTTGTCTCCCTGGCCCGACTCCGTGCGTGCGGCGCTCGGCTTGAGTCCTCAAGATAAAAGCGAGATTGTGTTGCTGTTAGAGGACTACGGTCACGCCAACTCGCGCGCGCTGCTCATTTTGTCGTATTTGTATGCGAGTTTGAGCGCTCAATCATCCACACTCAGTCAAGATGACCTCGACGTCGCTCAACCTTTGGCGCAGATCGATCCCTTTGCGCAACGCGAAATTAATAAAGAGACGATCATCAAGGCTGCTCGTCCTCTGCCTGCACCTGCGGAGATGACCGCAGAGGTCGCCAAGCTTGTCAAAATATTGAATACGTTTGGCGAGTCGATGTCGAGTCCCGCTGAACCGAGTCTTTACCGACACTTGTCGTATTGGCCTAGTTTTCTGGCAGCGTTTTGGCTTGCGGTTGAGCCGCTAGAGCGGCAGGGCTTACTCGTACGCGAAGCGATCAAGATGCATGAATGTGCGACAAACATAGTGAGCCAGTGGAAACCCGCTGCCAATATGCCATTGGCGATTGCACCGGAGTCAGTCAGTCAAGTCCTTAAAAGTCTAGATCACTTTACCTTCGCCGTCATCAGTCGAATGATTGTGCACGGTGACATGATGAGACGGATGATTAACTAAAACAAGTCATGCTACTCAATCAAGAAGCTATTTAAGGAGCTCAAGATTTCTGTGGGGCTTGTCTCATCTTTTAGGGCCACTCCACTCAGCATGCGCTTATGAGCCTCAGTGACTAAGTATCGTAATTTGATGGAAGCGTCAGCATCACTCAGTCCACCGTTGCGGATATTTGATATGCAATTTCGGCTTTCATCCGTTAGACCTACTTTAGGGTGCCATGTTAGGTAGATACCCATACTGTCTGGCGAACTGAGTCCTGGTCTTTCACCAATCAGGACAACAACCAGCTTTGCACGCAACAGTTCACCAATTTCATCACCGATGGCTACGCGTCCTTGCTCAACGATGCAAAAAGGGGCAATTCTAAAATTCTCCGACTGCAGGTCTGCGCAAGCTATTTTTAGAAAACGCGATGCATTCGCTTCAATTGCGAGGGCAGACAATCCATCCACGACGACAAACGCAATATCGTAGTCAAAAGCATTGAGCGATCGGTTGGTATCTGTTGGGCAGTCCAAGAGAAGCTCTCTTGAAACTGGATTAAGCCTGCGGCCATAGTCAGGCCTTTTCAAATAGGTTTCTCGGTCAATCGCAGCACTGTGCAAGGTCATACACTTGGGATTGATTGACGCAAACGTTTGTTGTAGATCAGAACACAGTTTTAATACATCTAGTTGGTAATGAACCGCGTCTCGCGCTTGCGCGTGAGCAAGTTGAAATTTTAATTGCTCATGTGTCGGTAGACTAATTCCGGATCGACCTAGGGCGATGCGCGCGGATGTAAATTTTTTTAATGCAGCCCAAGGATTTTCAGTAATGCTAAAAGAAGCGATATCAGAAGAATTCTTCATAGCCGCTGTAAAGCTTTCGCAAAATTATTTGGCAATTCATGGCTGAGTGTCATGATGTCGTGATCAGTGATGATTCCCATGTTTTGCAACCATCTTTCAAACTCTGGAGCAGGCTTTAGACCGAGTACACGTCGAGCATATAGGGCATCATGGAATGATGTCGTTTGATAGTTCAGCATGATATCGTCAGCACCTGGCACACCCATGATGAAGTTGCATCCTGCGACGCCAAGCATCGTTAACAACAAGTCCATGTCATCTTGATCTGCTTCAGCATGATTGGTATAGCAGACATCACAACCCATCGGTAGACCAAGCACTTTGCCACAAAAGTGATCTTCTAAACCCGCTCTAATAATTTGCTTGCTATCGTATAGGTACTCTGGCCCAATAAACCCAACAACAGAATTCACGAGTAGCGGGTCAAAGTGGCGGGCAACCGCATAGGCTCGAGCTTCGCAGGTTTGCTGATCTACGCCAAAGTTTGCTCGTGCAGACAAGGCGCTACCTTGTCCCGTTTCAAAATACATGACATTGTTGCCAACTGTGCCGCGATTTAAGGAGAGGGCGGCAGCACGCGCCTCTGACAATAAGCTTAAGTCTATGCCAAAGCTCCGGTTCGCTGCTTCAGTGCCGGCTATTGATTGAAAGACAAGATCAACGGGCGCACCAGATTCGATGGCCATTATTGTGTTGGTGACATGTGTCAATACACAGGATTGGGTTGGTATCTGATACTGTTGAATGATTTCATCTAGCATTTTAATCAGCAGAGTGACTTGAGCCACATTATCTGATGCTGGATTAATGCCAATCACTGCGTCGCCTGCGCCGTTGAGAAGTCCATCCACAATACTCGCTGCGATGCCTATTGCATCATCAGTTGGATGATTCGGCTGGAGTCGGGTTGCTAGTCGACCACGTAGGCCAATGGTACTTCTAAACTTACTCACGACCTCACATTTCTTGCTGACGATCACGAGATCTTGTATACGCATTATCTTAGATACTGCGGCTACCATTTCTGGAGTCAGTCCTTTTGACAAAGCATGTAAAGCAGTTGCATCTGACTCATCACTTAGCAACCAGTTTCTAAAATCTCCAACAGTCAGATGTGACACTACTTTAAAGGCTTGCGCATCATGACTATCAATAATGAGTCTCGTTATTTCATCGCACTCATACGGAATCACTACATCATTCAGAAAGGCTTTGAGTGGCACGTCTGCTAAGGACATTTGTGCGGCAACTCGCTCTTGGGCATTGACGGCACCTAATCCTGCAAGGGAGTCGCCAGATCTCGCTGGCGATGCTTTTGCCATAAGATCTTTTAAATCTTTAAAGACATAGTTGTGTTGACCAATCGTATGGCGATAACTTGTCATGAGTAGTTGTGCGTGAATATTTAATGACTGGCTAGCTTTAAGTTTTACATCTTTGTGGCGTCTGTTGCACTTGCCAGTGTGGATTTTCTTATTTTACTCTGACAGCGCCAGCACGTTCTCGCTGATGGTGCAGTTGAAATATTGACCGCCGTCAGTGAGAACGCAGCTTACTTTCTTCTTAATTAAGTAGAGTGCTCTATGTTCACCGTCGCGGATTATGTTTGATTTGTCAGTAAAAATTTTACAAGTGAATCGGGTATTCCTCTAAGATTAGCCGCTTGCTTAGCCTGAACGCCTCATTACTTGTATTGAATGGTTGATTTGACTACAACAGTTGGTTATCTATGGTTAGTAAAAACAAGACAATTCTGTTGAACGCCTTCCTCACCCTGAATCTCGTCGGCTACGCATTGAGTACTTTACCGTGACGACTCCAGAGCAAGTGGTCAAAGCAAAACAACTAGGCGCGGTGCCAGGCTTTACGATTGGCCATGTCCTCTATTGGGGGCAGCCCTTTAATGATCATATTTTGGGCGCCGCTCGTGCGGAGTGTATTGACCCCTCTGTTTCACTCAAGCGGGAGGGCGAACGCTTCGCTTATCACAGCGATTCGCCTGCTTCCCCTTACGGCCCACTGAAGTACATCACCCAAGGCGTCTCGCGCGTCTGGCAGAGTCCGTCACAACGAAAGGTCTTGGATCCAAACGAGCGGATTTCAGTTGACGACGCGATTCGTGCGGTAGCAATTGACGCGGCGTATCAATTAAAGTCCAATGACAAAATTGTAAGCTTAGAGGTGGGTAAGCTTGCTGACTTTGTGGTGTTAGAAAAGAATCCACGCGCTACGCCTGTCGAGCAAGTCGCAGACATCAAGGTATTACAAACGTGGGTAGGTGGCAAGCGTCAAGATTGGTAAGGTGTAACAGCGTTCTTTCGTGGGTTTATCGCTTTGTAAACCAAGCGGTAGCCCTGGGGCCTGAAGCTGGCCTAATTTCGGTCAACTTGGGCTAGTTGGCCTTGTCACCTTGTTTTTACGCCGAACTCAGCGAACGTCACCTGTTGGCGGTCCGATACTTTTGAATATATTAAACAATGATGTAAGATCGTTAGCAACGTTAACATAGCAATAAACGATAACGTAGCAATTTTTTATAAGTGGTCATTCGATGAAAGTTGTCCTGCCAAATTTTCTAAGTTTTCTGCTACTTATTTTACTAACTGCTTGTGGAGATGGGGGCGGAGGCAAAAGCGATAGCAGTTCATCAAACACAACGGCAAAAATACCTTCAGTTAGTTTATCGACGCCAGTCGGAACTTCATGCGCAAGTAGCTTCGCCGATTCGGATGCTTTCGGAAGTATTACTTTTCAGCCAAGCACAGGAACAACCTCTTGGGGTTGTCTGGTCGTTGATCAGGCAGGTGGTCAACCAACCGTTTCTGGCACCAAATCTGTACGCATTGAACTGAGACCGGGGGACTGCGATTCTTCTCAAACTTATCTGTCAGTGTCAGACTCAACGGTCGTGTCAGACTGCACCACAGACCGTAGCAGATTTGAAATTCGCCAACGGGCAACTGGTTCAACAGCAGGCCAAATCATCACTTATGAATACTATGTGTATATTCCAGCACAATCAAATTTTCAGCCACCATGGAATGAGGCCGGCTTTGCACCCTTGACAGTTTTGACGCAAATAAACTGGCAGTGCGAACCGAGTGCCTGTCCAAGCCTAGGCAGTAATGGTTACGGAGCTTTAGCCTTCCTTTTGATTGACAGTAGTGGGACGCTTTTCATTCAAACGCATCGAGACTTCACGTGGGTACCCAACGCTAAAGTCAGCGTTGACAGCAGTCCTTTTGATAAATGGATAAAGTTAAAGTACGTTATCAAGTCTTCAAACTCGGGCGATGGCTTTTTTCAAGCATACGCAAACGACAAGCTCATCATTAATGAGGCACGCGTAACTCTGCCAAACCTCGATGCTTACACTACTTTAAAGCTCGGCATCTACAACTCCAATATCTCTGCTGTTGCTAATCTATGGAGTACACAGGTTATTTACTTTGACGCGTTTAGCACTTCAGTTCAAAACTTTTAAACGTTGAACATATACGAAGTCATGTAAACGCTCAAAACAAGAGTAGTGCAGCTCAACTTGCTGAAGAGCATGTTGATATAAAACGGCTTTGCCTTCCAATATATGTACTGTGTGCTCTGCTTTTTGCGGCATTTGAATGACACTCAAAAAAACACAGGCTAAACTAATTGACCAACAGTACAGTCTTTCTCTACCTGGGTTGGCTGTTCAACGCATGGATCGCAAGCTGGGGATCCATGTCTGGGCCAAGCCCAGCACCCGTCCGCCCTGTGTGCACTGCACAAGCGAAACGGTACGCATCAAGGCCACCCACAGCCGTACCCTCAAGCACACCCGCCAAGGCAATCAGATCATAATTCTGCACTTGAGCATACCCAAGTATCACTGCCTGAGTTGCAACCGCTACTTTCGCCATCAACTCCCCTTGGCTCGCCCGCGTCTGCGGGCCAGGCAGTATTTAAGCCGCTTGCCAGGCCGAGAGCTGGTGCAAATCGTTGTGATGGATTTGTCAAAAACGTATCGCAACATCGTACAAAAATACTTTCCAAACGCCAAGATCGTGGCTGATCGCTTTCATGTTATCCGGCTTGTGAATCAACACTTCCTCAATCTGTGGAAACAGCAAGATCCGGTAGGCAGAATGAACCGTGGTCTCCTGAGCCTGATGCGTCGACACCAGTGGAACCTGTCCCAAGAGCAACGCGATAATCTTGCAAATTATCTGGAACCATTCCCCGTTCTCAAGACTCTGTAGTTTGCCAAACAACGACTAAATAAACTGTTACGTCTTAAGAACTTAACAGCCAGACATGCTCAAAATTTTTTGGGTAGGTTGCTCAAGTTGATTACGCAGTTTGCTCAGAGTCCGGCAAAGACGTTAGCCAACACCCTAAGGTCCTGGATTGAGCCAATCGTCAGGATGTGGCGCTTCTCAAAGTCCAATGGGATCACCGAGGGATTCCACACTAAAATGGAGATGATGTCCCGCCGGACATATGGATTTAGAAACTTTGAAAATTACCGCCTTAGGGTCTTGGCCCACTGCGGTTGGAGCGGCGTGTTTTGCCGTGTTTGATGGGTACTGCTATTTCGATGAATACTGCTCATCCCCCGTTAATGGGGTAGAGCCTTGATTTAGCTGGTGCCCGGGGCCGGAATCGAACCGGAACGCCTTGCGGCGGGGGATTTTGAGATGATTAGCTGCGCTAAGAGCCCCATTTTTACTGGCTTATAGAGCTACGGTATTTTTGCGCTACATTCTGTGCTACGACCCCCAAACCTTCGTGTCCTAATCTGCCCAAATTCAGCTCACACAATCCCAAACACACGCAACATATCTAATTTGATGGAAATATGCCCATGAATGATTTTTTTAAAAAAAATAAAGCACCCATAAAAGAGTGCTGGATTACTATGATGGTTTCGTGGATTTGCGCATTGATACCAATCACTTTTATAAGCTTTCTTGCCTTTATTTTGGCAACAATTGCATCAGTGATGTCTATTATTGTAATAATCAAAGACGAGGTATTAATAGGTCTTGTGCAACTATTTTTAATTTACAACGTACTAGTCATATTGCTATTAGTAACTTATCGATAATTTCATTATCAGCTACCCTTTTGCCCTTCATTTAACTCTACAAGCCTTATCAACGCACCAATGGCCATAGTTAAAACTCGTGAAATACACAAATATAAGCCATAGCAAATCATAACTATTGTCATATAGATGAAGCCTGCAGTTATTGAAGTCGGCCTCCCCAATCCAACTGCAAAGAAACTATCAAATATTGAGATAAACCACACTAACAACAAAAGCCAAAATACTACTTTTTGCAATATTCGCTGAAAGTAGTCTGTTTTCTTCAATATGTCTTTAGCTTTTGTTGTGTCGTATGTGTTCTCTTCAAACATAAAGTCATAGATTTTTTTCATTTTTTTCTCAAGTCAATTTGATGTGAAACTAGATGAATTTAATGCTCATTTAAGAAATTGTTTGACAGACTGCAATAGTTACAAGTTTATGTGATATCCAAAACAATATTACTTGCTATGCATTTTTTGTCAAGCATCGAGCTAAAGCAGATATGTTTGTCTGATGCTTAAAGTGAAATACTTTTGATGTGAGATTTAGAACACAAGAATAGTTACGATGTTTTACAAGCCCTACACGCTGCAAGCAGCTGAGTCAGCTGCTCGTATACCCATTGTGACTGTTCGAGCGTATACAGCTTGTTTTAAGCGTTGTATATGCGTGGTGCTGCAATTGAATTAGTGCGTGTTTGCTGCTGTTGCTTGCTCTATGCACCAACATCTTGCTTTGGTCGCGAACAACATGTGTTTGGGTGCATACTAAAAGGTTTGAATAGATGATTGTGTAATTGATTCAGCTACAACAGCGAACTAGCGTTCGCTTGCGATTTCGCTCGCGCTCATCGCCATTTTCTTCTTCTTGTGTGATTGTTACTTAAGTGACCAAGTAGTTTGATGATGTTTAGTAGGAAGCACAAGCCACGCCCTGCTAGGGGCGTAGCGATAAGTTGAAGAACGTTTAGTGAGGTCTTTCGAACAACTGATATACACACAACTTGAGTTAACAAGGTTAGGTAGGTTTTGCTATCACCTTTTACGTGCTCGTCTTACGCAACATTTCCACTGCCTATATCAGTAGCTGTGTGGAATGTTTATGGGTTTCAAATGTGGCAGTCCCATTCACTTTCAGCAGACTACAAGACGTCTGCTTATATTCACGTATTGCTACGCGACCAACCCTTACAGCATCGCAAACGCTGCTACGCAAAGGCGTGGCGTTTAAGGCATCCAACATTTCTGTTGGGTAGTGCGATACAGCGAATAATGAGCAATTCGTTTGCCTACCGTCACACATCAGAACGGACTTGCAGCACTGTTTGATTTGGCGTGCCAACCTTGATCTCATTTGTATTTTTATTTATCTACAACCAAACAAAAGCGTTTATTTCTATGTTGATTTGTTGATTTGTGTGGGAAATAGACAGCAGACCAAATTTAAAAGGTCGCTGAAAAATGGTGATCACAACTAACGTACATGCTCAACATCACAACACGGAGCATGAAAATGTCAGCACTCAACACACTCAAATTAGTCACAGCTAAGAAGCCTGTACAAACGCCCATTGCTGTCAAACGCAACAAGTTGCTTACCAAACTGCAAGACCAAATTGACTTAATGACTGCACAGCAGCAAGGTCGTGCGCATCATGTTGTACGTACGCAGTGGGTCACAGACACAGACTCTGGTGCACGAGTAGCTGTAGAAATACACAAGCGTGTGCGTGAATGGTTTTGGCAAAATAGCACGGGCAGACTTACAGCTGTTGTCAAGTACGGTGCTGCTACGCTGACGTTGGGCAAAGGTGGCAAAAACGCATTTGAAGTATCGGACTTGGCAGAACTGATTGCAGCGTTCAATGCAGTTAAATCAGCTGTGATTGCAGGCGAATTAGATGATGCTATTGCTGATGCCAGTGTTCGCACTAGAAAAGGCTTTGGTAAGTGAATGGCGTTTGCGTGCTGATGCTCATCTTGTGTCAGCACGCTGTGTGCTTGCTAAATATAACGAAAGACACACACCATGTTGATACTTGAAGTTACCAATGCACAAGACCAATTAAGTTTGCTTAAGCGAATCGTTGATTCCACATGGTCAGCAATCGCTGCTGAAGCTGCAGCTGAGGCAGCTGTGAAGCAACAGCGTGCTGCTGCAGCTGCTGCCAAGCCACGTGTGCGTCGTGCTGCAAAACCCATTGTGAAGTCCGTAGCAAAACCCGCAGCAACAACAGCAGTCAAGCCAACTCAAGCTGCTACAGCAGAAAAGACTGCTGCAGCGATTGTGCAGCGTGGTACGGCACAAGCACAGCCACAATCACTACAGCCTCAGCCACGTCGCGTGTATCCCTCTACTACTGCCAAGCCCAAACCCATTGCAAGATTGGGTAAGGTTGCTGTTACGTGAGTCCATCAATAATTAACGTATCATTTGTTTAGAAAAATTTTTAATCTTTTTAAAAGTCAGAAGTTAACTAATAGATTTAATTGCACGCTTGAGTACCACTGCCTCTGCATACATTATCAAAATTTCTGCAGTGTGCATTCCATTGCCCAAAGGTTGAGGGGTGAGGGTTTGGATTACTGCTGAGGCATAGTTGCAATCTCCCAGTACAACGTTGCGAACAACTAAGATTAGGGTTGGTCCCTTCTATTAAATTTATGTAGCTCCATGGGTTTGGATAGTTCACACTGCATTGTTCTAATTTTATTAGATTTGTAGCGACGCTATCTAAGTACGACATATTTTCTATCATTTGGTTTTTATAAGACTCCCACTCTTTTGAGTAACTTAACGCTATTCTCCAACCAGAAAGCCATCGTTGGGCATCATTTGTTTTAAATGCAGTACCTTTTGCATTTTCAATAAACAGTTCTGCGTTAGCTATACACGTTGCAATTTTCCCAAGCTCACTTGATGCAAACTTTGATGTTAAGTGTGAATTTTTATTTGTAGTGGCAGTACTATCTTTATTTTTTTGCACTGCTGAAGCTTGCGGCTGTGTTGTTTTCGTTGAGGATAAAGAGCTTGGTTTTAGTGAGTCACAATTTTTATACTTACTAGACAGGCATTGAGTAGCCAGATTTTGAGCTTCTGCTATTTGCTCTTTAGTCATGATTTTTGTAAATCTATCATGAATTGATTTGGCATCGTTGTTTCCATACGTAATGGCTAAGCTTGTTAAAGATAATCCTTTCACATAATCTTTTGCTATTAAGTCACCGCGAAAATAAAATTTACCAACTTCGAATAATGCTACAGGGTTACCTTGCTTTGCTGCTAATTTTAGCCAACGAAGGCTCTCTTCCATATTTTTTACAACACCCTCACCACCTGCGTACGCTTGTCCAAGCAATGATTGTGAATTTGCATCCCCTTTTTCTGCACCTAACTTTAACCACTTAGAAGCTTCTACATCATTTTTTGGTGTGCCTTGTCCTCTAATGAGCATTACCCCTACATCGTAATATGCATTGATGAATCCTTTATCTGCTGATTTTTTGTAAAGTTCTAATGCTTTTACATAATTTTTATTTTTATAAAAATCATTTGCTTCTTTGTGATATTGCCCCCCACTTGTTGAAAGTGCTGAATACAAAACAAAAACAACAATTACAGTTAGCCCTAGGAAAATTCCTCGTTGCTTTCCACTCGTTTTCGTCCAAAACGTTTTTGCCAATTGTGTTTTCTTTGTACCCTCAGCTGCAGTCGCCACAGTTTCTTTGCGAATGCTGTTTACGTTGCGCAGTTCTTGCACAACGTCTTTAGTCGCAGCTTTACTAACTGCAAAAATCTTCCTAACCAATACGCCAGTTTTGTAAATTATTTTATTAAGCGTTTCTTTTGCAGCATTAGTCTTGTCTGCTTTGTTCTCGCCACCAATTGCTTTTGCATCACTTGCAGCATCTTTGTTTTTATTGTTGTCGCTAGGGCTAGTCATGTTGGTTGGTCCTTGTTTTGGCAATGATTTAGTATAAGACAAACTTTATGATTGATGTCAGTGCAAGGACTCTTGTTTTTTCAACTGCTGCGCTTTCAACGTCAATTCATCTGCACTTCAGTCGTCAATCAAAAGACTTGTTATTCAGTAGTGCAGCAGACACGCTGCCTTCGCCTGCAAACTTGTCAGCCAATTTCAGCAAGTCCAAGTGTCCATAGTGCGCTTGTATCATTTGTATGCTTGTGCCCATGTGCTCAGCAAGCTGATACGCAGTGACGTTGCCTTTAGTCAGTTCATGTGTGGCGTAGAAATGTCGCAAGCTGTATAGCGTTCTTTTTTTTCCTGTGTGTGTGTCCACAAGCAATTCTGCTTGCTCCATCATGCGTGCAAACATTCTCCCAAATGCTGTGGTGAGATCAGCATTGTGTGTGGCATCAATTACAGGCTTGTCTAAACCCTTTGCAAGCAGTTCGCGCAAGGTCAATTTCTTTAACTTGTCATTGCGATCTTTAATGCGTTCCAAGTAGCGTGCAACACGATGACGCACTTGTATTGTTCTCCACTTTTGCGTTTTACCTTTAATACGCATTGTTAGATATTCTTTGTTGCCACTTTTTGTCAGCGAAATATCACGCCACAGCATGTTTATTATTTCTGTACCTTGCCTTATGCCTGTGTTGGCAAGTATGAGTACATAGTCACGCAACAGCAAGCGCATGTCTCGCTCGTGTCCCGCACGACCTTCTTTGATGTAGTCACGCATGGCACGCAGCAGTTGTGGATATTCTTCAATGCGTATGTCTGGTCTTCTCTCGCTTGCAGCGCCCCCCTTGTTTTCTATTTTGGGACGTTGGCTTTCTGTAATGTAGTTGCGCAGTACTGCTTCATCCAACACTCTGTTGATTGCAGAGTTATGCGTGTTCTGTGTGCTTTTAGATGGCACACGTTTCATCTCAGTCGCACGCCAAGCAGCAAAGCGTTGCAGTGCTGCATAGTCTATGTTGTCAATGTTGTAGGCTTTGAAGAATGGAATGTGATAGTTTTTTAGCGCAAGCATGTAACTGCGAAAAGTTTCCTTGCCATAACCACCAAGCAGTTCTTCCTCCATGCGTTTGATCGCAAGGTTGGCGATGGTTTTAAATCGTTTGCTGACAGTGGGTAGATTGTTGCGTTGTCTAAACCAAGCATTGGTCACAAGTTCCACAGCCTTGCTTTTAGCACGCTCTAAACCTTCTTCTTTTGTAGTTGTGCGTGCCCACTTGTTGCCAACTTTGTAGCGAACTTGCCAATGTGGAGAGGTCTTGCGAATGGACAGCGTCGCTTTGCCTTCAAGTATGTGTACTGTGTGCTCTACTTTTTGTGGCATTGCATGCACCCCAAAAAAAACATAGGCTACGCTATGTGCACAATAGTACAGTGATCGCTGTTTTTGTACAACGGTTGTACAACGTGGGGTTTAAAACTGTACAACGTGGAGAGCGTTGTAATACGTGGTGCCCGGGGCCGGAATCGAACCGGCACGCCTTGCGGCGGGGGATTTTGAGTCCCCTGCGTCTACCAATTTCACCACCCGGGCAACGCATTGAGCCTGCTAGTATAGCCGAGCTTTAAAATTTCTGCCTGCGACGGATACCTCTATACAGATCTATTTAAACGTCCACTTGCCCCACATGAACAAAACATTGCCATTCCCTTGGCCACCTGGGATGTAGGCGGCTTGCGCTGACAGGTTTTTGTAGCCGATCGAGGCCACAGGTAAAACGCCTGGGAAGGGAATGCCCCCAAAATAATCCTTGCGTGACATGAGAAAGCCCGTCAAGCCAACGCCGGCTTTGACTTCACTTTTACCGATATTCCAAGTGGGTACCCAGCCATAACCCACCATAAAGGAAGGGTCACCGTGAGAGTCGCGAAAGCCCATCGCGTACATGCCTTCCCAGTTTCCGCTCTTGTTGTAACGACCTTTACCTAGACCAAAACCCGCAGGATATTCGACGTATTCAGAACGTTTTTCAGCCGAATATGCAAAAGGCAGGTGGTAGCTCCAAAACGGCACGTAAGCCTCGACGTCGCCCTCGCGCCAAGTGTCTTTCGCATGTTGCCAAGCGGTTGAGTACCAAGGGGTGGAAGAGGCCGTTGAAGCTTCGCTCGAGGCCTGCGCAGCAGAAATCGTCAGAGCGCTGACACAGATCGCTGCTGTCCGCCGAAAGAGTGAGTCGTGCATGTCTGTAGCTTTAAAGGTGTAAAGGAGTAAAGGGAACGTCAGTGAGCACAGAGTATCGGGAAAACCAATCTAGTGCCAAATCACGACCTGAAGTAGCATCGACCCCACAATAAACACATCCAATCTGGTTATAGGAGACAAAAGATGAATTATATAGTGAGTATCTTGCGCCGCAGCATCGGACTCTTGGCCTTGTGCATGATGGCCGTATTGGTTCATCCGGCAATGGCGCAGAGCGCGGCCGACAAATATCCAGACAAGCCCATCAAAATTGTCATCCCGTTCCCTCCTGGCGGTTCCACAGATACCTTGGGGCGTGCCATCGCTCAAAAATTGCAAGAAAAATGGGGTCAGCCCGTGTTGGTCGAGAACCGCCCTGGCGCCAGCACATTAATTGGATCGGCCATGGTCGCCAAGGCGCCAGCAGATGGTTATACCCTGATTGTAGCGGTGAGTAGTCACACGACAAATCCGGCGATGCAAGCGAGTATGCCGTTCGATACCTTGAAAGACTTCACCGCGGTGAGCATGCTGGCTCGGGCACCTGTATTGGCTGTGGCCAATCCCAATTATCCCGCGAGCAACATCAAAGAACTGATCGCAATGGGTAAGGCTGGCAAGATCAAGCTTGATTACGGCTCGGCCGGTGCAGGTACTATGACACACTTGACTGCAGAGCTGATCAAAAAACAGACGGGTCTTGATTTGACCCATATTCTGTATAAAGGCGGGACGCCGGCCATGATGGATGTGATGTCAGGACACCTCGCCATGACATTCGCCACGCTCGGACAAGTCCAACCACAACTCAAGTCAGGCAAGCTCAAGGCGCTGGGGATTTCTTCAGACACGCGCTATGCGTCGGTGCCTGATATTCCGACCTTCAAGGAGCAGGGGATCGACGTTGTGACCACAGAGTGGTTCGGTCTGCTTGCACCTGCAGGTACACCACCTGCGATCATTGCCAAGCTCAATGGCGAGGTTAAACAAATCATGTCTAACCCTGAGCTTGGCGATCGGCTTGCGTCGATCGAGCTTGCGAGTTCAACCGCCGAGTTCTTAAACGACTTTATCAAGGCGGAAGTCACGCGTTGGAGTCCGGTTATTAAAGAACTCAAGATTAAAATGAATTGATTTACGGATGAAATAATCAGCATGTTCCAAGAGACACTCAATGAAATTTTAAAGTCATACTTTGGTGCTTCGATACCGGTATGGGCAACGGCGATGCTCTCTTTAATCAACGTCGTGATTATCCTTGGACTTGCATGGTTTATCCGCAGCATTATCATGCGCTCGATCCGTATACTGCAAAGCAGGTTAAATTACGCAAGTCAGGACAACGAAGAAAAAAAACGTGTTGAGACGTTAGGTAGGGTGTTCAGATACGTGACCTCGGTCACGATCGTCGTCGTGGCGATCATGCTCGCTCTATCCGAATTAGGTGTTTCCATTGCCCCGCTGCTCGCCACTGCCGGTGTGGCGGGTATTGCGATTGGTTTCGGTGCGCAGAGCGTGGTGAAAGACTACTTCACCGGCATTGTGATGTTGCTTGAAAATCAGATTCGGCAGGGGGACATTGTCGAGGTGGCGGGTAAAGCCGGTTTTGTCGAAGAAGTCACGCTTCGGTATGTGCGCTTGCGTGACTACCAAGGTTCGGTTCATTTCGTACCGAACGGTGTCATTACGACTGTGACGAATCTGAGTCGAAATTTTGCCTTTGCCGTCATCGATGTTGGTGTGTCATATCGAACGAATATTGATCAGGTGTTTGACATCATGCGGGATGTGTCTGCTGCCCTGCGTCACGATCCGGAGTTTGGTGACAAAATTTTGGATGACATTGAAATTGCGGGTGTCGAACAATGGGCAGAGTCTGCCGTCATGATTAAAGCGCGAATCAAAGTCGTTGCTTTATGGCACGGCCCTGTGCGTCGAGAGTTTTTGCGTCAGCTAAAAATCGCCTTTGATGCAAACAAGATAGAGATTCCTTTCCCGCAGCGTGTCGTGCACACCAAAGAGGATAAAGATCATGTCGAGTCTTGATGCCAAACTTGCCGAGCATGCGGCGGGCGTCCGTTTTGAGCACCTGTCGCCTCAGGCCATCGAGGCCGCAAAAATCTTCCTGCTCGATACCATCGGGGTAGGTGTCGCGGGGGGTAGTACCTCAGAGGTCACGCCGTTGCTCTCTGCGGTCGGCCAATGGGGGACGGGCAACGAGGTCACGCTTTGGGGGCGGCGCTCCACACTGACCGCCACGCAAGCGGTCTTGGTCAACGCCTACCAAGTCCACTGCCAGGAATTTGATTGCTTGCACGAAGGCGCTGTCTTGCATGCGATGGCGACCTTAGTGCCGGTGTTGCTGACGCAAGCGCAGTTACAAGGGCCTGTTTCAGGGCGCGCCTTGCTGACAGCGCTTGCTGCAGGTGTCGATGTCTCTTGCACGATTGGCATGGCCTCCAAACTCGGTTTACGATTTTTCCGACCTGCGGCGTCGGGTGGTTTTGGCGCGGCGGCGGGCTTAGCCAACCTACGAGGCTTTGATGGCGCCACCACGCTTGCGGCGTTGGGCCATCAACTCGGTCAAGTCAGCGGCACGATGCAGGCCCATACCGAAGGTAGTGTGGTGCTCCCCTTTCAGATCGGCGTGAACGCCCGTGCAGCGCTCCAGTCTTGTGATTTGGCCCAGGCGGGATTCCCAAGCTTGCAGACGCCCTTGACGGGACGCTTTGGTTACCTACCGCTCTTCGAAACCGAATGGGATCTCGAGTCTGCGATGCAGGGACTCGGCGAGCGTTGGCGCCTGACTGAGCTTAGTCATAAGCCTTATCCAAGCGGACGCGCGACCCATGGCGGGATCGAAGGTTTGAGCCTCTTGCGACAGCAGGCGGGTTTTGCGGTCACCGATGTGGCCGAAATTGTCGTGCGAGGCCCTTCGCTGCTCAATCATCTGGTCAATCGACCTGGAGTGGAGAGACCCACGCCGAATTACGCGCGCTTATGTATGCCTTTTGTCTTGGCCAAAGTACTCCAGCACGGCGCCCTTGACCCGATGCATTTCCGCGGGGACGCGCTGACCGACCCGCAAACCTATGCCCTTTCCCTCAAGGTCAGGATGGAAAAGGACGATAATCCCAACCCCAACGCACTCGTTGCCCAAGAAGTCACCGTCAGGCTCAATGACGGCAGGATCCTGCGACACGCCATCGACGCGATGTTGGCGAGCCCAGCGCGACCGCTGAGCCGTGAGGCCCAGCTTCGCAAGTTTCATCGCTGCTGGTCGCTCTCGGCCGAGCCACTCGGACCTCCAGAGGCCGCCATCGCGCTGATCGATACGCTTGAGGATTGCGCAGATGTCAGACAACTGATTGCTTGTCTCACGCCCTCTTGAAATCTGAGCTTTACCCCCCAATTACTTTCTATCAGCTTGTCTGAGGTGTTTGGGTGGTCGCTTCTTGCGCACCGCTTTAAATATTCTTAGCCAAGCCTTTCTGTGAATAACTTAGGGTGAGCACGATGAATCAAACGACTCCGTCTTCAGACGCTTCTCAAACATTGGGTTTTCAGGCAGAGGTCAAGCAACTGCTGCATCTGATGATCCATTCGCTCTACAGCAACAAGGAAATTTTCCTGCGCGAACTGGTATCGAATGCCTCGGATGCTTGCGACAAATTACGCTTTGAAGCGCTTGACCATCCCGCCCTTTTCGAGGGCGATGGCGAGCTGCGCGTGCGTGTGGATTATGACAAGGCGGCTCGCACCATCACCATTTCTGATAACGGCGTGGGACTTTCCAGAGACGAAGCCATCGCCAACCTCGGTACGATCGCACGTTCCGGGACGCGCGAGTTTTTCTCAAAACTCACGGGTGATAAGCAAAAAGACGCCCAGCTCATTGGTCAGTTTGGCGTGGGCTTTTATTCCTCCTTTATCGTGGCGGATAAAGTGACAGTGCGTAGCCGCCGCGCGGGTCTGCCTGCGGATCAGGCGGTGCTTTGGGAGTCCGACGGTCAGGGTGAGTTCTCGATTGGCGCGACAGAAAAAGCCAGCCGCGGCACAGACGTTGTCTTGCATTTGCGTGCCGACGAAGATGAGTTTTTGAGTGGGTGGAAATTGCGCGATGTCTTGCGTCGTTACTCAGACCACATATCGCTGCCCGTCCAAATGCTCAAAGAAGAATGGGATCAGGAAAAGTCTGAACAAGTTAAAAAAGACGAGTGGGAGTCCGTGAACCAGGCCAATGCGCTCTGGACACGCAGCAAATCCGAGGTGACCGACGAGCAGTATCGTGAGTTTTATAAGCACGTATCACATGATTACGATGATCCGCTCGCCTGGACGCACAACCGCGTCGAAGGGCGCAGTGAGTACACGCAATTGCTTTACGTCCCTAAGCATGCGCCGTTTGATATGTGGGATCGCGACGCGCGTCGCGGCGTCAAGCTCTACGTCAAGCGCGTGTTCATCATGGACGATGCTGAGCAGATGCTGCCGTCATACTTGCGCTTTGTCAGGGGCGTGATTGATTCTGCTGATTTGCCCCTAAACGTCTCGCGCGAGTTGCTTCAGGAAAGTCGTGACGTCAAGGCGATTCGCGAGGGCTCGACCAAACGTATTTTGAGCTTGCTCGAAGACTTGGCGGAAAATAAAAAAGATGAATACGCGACCTTCTGGACCGAGTTTGGTCAGGTTCTAAAGGAGGGTACGGGCGAGGATTCGGCTAATCTCGAACGTATCGCCAAGCTGTTGCGTTTTGCCTCGACCAAAGATGACTCCGATGCGCAGACCGTCACGCTAGAGGATTATGTTGCTCGCATGAAGGAAGGTCAGGACACGATTTATTTTGTGACGGCTGATAGCTATACAGCAGGTCGCAATAGTCCACACCTCGAAATCTTCCTCAAAAAAGGCATCGAAGTCCTGGTCTTGTGGGATCGCGTCGACGAGTGGATGCTGTCGCACTTGCGCGAGTTCAATGGCAAAAAACTAGTTTCGGTCGCCAAAGGTGGCCTTGATCTCGAAGCTTTGGCCGACGAAGAGGAAAAGAAGCATCAGACCGAGGTCGCGGAGCAGTTCAAGCCGCTGGTCGAGCGACTGCAAGAGTCTCTCAAGGATCGCGTCAAAGAAGTCCGCGTGACCTTGCGTCTCGTTGATTCACCGTCATGCGTGGTGGTGGGGCAAAACGACTTGAGTCCACATTTGCAACGCATGCTGAAAGCCGCGGGTCAAGAAGCCCCAAGCATCCTTCCCGTGCTTGAAATCAATCCAGAGCACGCGTTGGTCAAGCGAGTGCAGTCTGCTTCGGACGAGTCCTTTAATGACTGGGCCAGCTTGTTGTTTGAGCAGGCCTTGTTGGCGGATGGCTCTAGCTTGCCTGATCCAACCGCTTTTGTCCGACGCGTCAATCAGTTGTTACTCGGCTAAGTCTGGTCGCGGGCTCGGTAAAGCCGCGACAGACCAACCCGCACGCTGGGCGTAGCGGTCCCAATCAAAGGCAGGTCCTGGGTCTGTTTTGCGCCCGGGTGCGATGTCGCAATGCCCCCTGACAGCAGTCAGGGGATAACGTGCGCGCAGGCATTCTGTCAACGTGGCGAGCGCAGTGTATTGTGCCGTTGTATAGGCGAGGGTGTCTGTGCCTTCGAGTTCAATACCGATAGAAAAATCATTGCATTGCTCGCGTCCCGCGTGATGTGATACGCCCGCATGCCAAGCCCGCGCATCGCACGAAACAAACTGGGTAATGTGACCAGCGCGATCGATCACAAAGTGTGCGGAAACGGTCAGTCCTTGTAGATTTTCTTTAAACCAAGGATCGGCTTGCAGATCAAGTTGATTGAGAAACAGATCTGCGACGAACGGCGTGCCAAACTGACCGGGTGGCAAACTGATGTTGTGAATCACCAGCAATGAAATATCGCTGTGAGTCGGACGTGCGTTAAAGTTGGGAGAGGGGCGCAGCGTGATACCTGCCGCGGGTTCAAGCCAAGCATGCGCGTCGAGCTTCATGATATGAAGTTAACCAGGTCTGCGAGGACCAAGTTGCGCGTGCGCTTGGCTACACCACGTTTCATCTTGGGTCAGCAAAGCCTCTGAACGAGGTAAAAATATGCTGCAGTGTGCACATTGCACCATCGCCTCGGATCCTGGGAGGGGATTGCTTGGTGGAGACTTGCTGGCTTGATCATTCCGAAAGCGTTTTTTCGCAGCTTTGTGCGCTAAAAAACGACTTCCTAGCAGCACGGCAAAAAATACGGCAATCCAAAATAGTGTTTTTCCCATCTCAATGTCTCTGTAGGATAACTTCGATGACGAAGCGCGAGCCGGTATAGGCCAAAACCACGAATGCAAAACCGACAAGCGTATAGCGCAGAGCGGTACGTCCTCGCCATCCGCGTAGGTATCGGCCAGTAATGAGGATGCCAAAGGTCAACCACGATAGCAATGTAAAAATCGATTTGTGATCGAACGGCAACCACTTTCCGGACAGGGAGAGCGAAATCAAGACACCCGAAATCAAGGTAAAGCTCAGGGCGGCAAAGGCGATCCAGATCAAGCGAAACAAAATCTGCTCTTGCGCCAGGAGCGGCGGCTGGGCATCCAGAAGGCGTCCAACGACTAAACGAAGCGTGCCAGGTGGGGTGGGACGGTCTTGACGAGGAAAATGAAGTCTACGATCGAGACCCGACATCAGCGTGGCCTGCAAAGCCGCAATGGTGACCAGCGCGTATGCGGACAAAGCGATCAACAAGTGGATCTGTAATCCTGTATCTTGGGCGTGAGCAATCACTTTAGACTGGGGGAATAAGGCCGCGAGCAGGCAAACCGCTGCGCCGACAGGTAAAAGCAAGAGTTGTAAGCCGTCGACCGGGATCACTAAGCTTTCCAGCCAGAACACCAGCATGCCGATCCAAACGGCCGCGGAGAGGGCGAGCGCCCAACCAAGTCTCAGGTTGTCATCTTGGAGAACCATATAACGCAGGGCAATGCCGTGCAAAATAATGGCGAAAAGAAGTCCAGCACGCGCAAGGCTGCCAGACTTGACGATCGGTGCGTCCGACGAAAGTGCGCGAAAAAGGCCGAAAGCGAGGGCAGCATAGGCCACCGCAGCGAGGGAGTGAAATACAATACCGTAAGACATATGTCTAGTGTAAAGCGAAACCGTCACCATGCTTGAAAATCTCACCCAACGTCTATCCCGTGTCGTCAAGACGATGCGAGGCGAAGCACGTCTCACCGAAACCAATACTCAGGACATGCTTCGCGAGGTTCGCCTTGCGTTGCTGGAGGCCGATGTTTCCTTACCTGTTGTGCGTGATTTTGTCGCGCGGGTCAAGGAAAAAGCGTTGGGCGAGGAGGTGGTTGGTAGCTTGTCGCCCGGGCAGGCGCTTGTCGGTGTAGTGCACCGTGAGCTGACCGCACTGATGGGTGGTGATTTGGGGGTCGAGGCGAGTGAGTTGTCACTGGCCATGCAGCCGCCCGCGATTATTTTGATGGCCGGTTTGCAGGGTGCGGGCAAAACCACTACGACCGGCAAGCTTGCACGGTGGCTCGCCGAGGGCAACCATGTACAACACGGACGCAAGACGGGTAAAAAGAAAGTCGCCGTGGTCAGTGCCGACGTCTATCGTCCCGCTGCGATTGAACAGCTTAAGACGGTTGCTGAGCAAGTCGGCGTCGAATGGATTGCCTCTGATATTACGCAAAAGCCTGAGGAGATCGCCCGCAATGCAGTCGATTACGCCCGCCGTCATCATTTTGATGTGCTGATTGTCGACACGGCTGGTCGCTTGGGTATTGATGAGGCCATGATGCGTGAGATTCGCGCGTTGCATGATTTCCTCAAGCCTATTGAAACCTTGTTTGTCGTGGACGCCATGCAGGGTCAGGATGCGGTCAATACCGCACGCGCCTTTGGCGAGGCCTTGCCTCTGACGGGAGTGGTGTTAACAAAGCTTGATGGTGACGCCCGTGGCGGTGCCGCCTTATCCGTGCGGCACGTGACGGGCAAGCCACTCAAGTTTGTAGGCGTATCGGAAAAGCTCGATGGCCTCGAGCCTTTCCATCCAGAGCGCATGGCCCAACGGGTCTTGGGCATGGGCGATATCGTGTCGCTCGTGGAGCAAGCGCAGAAAAATATCGACGTCGCCGAGGCGCAAAAGCTCGCCGCCAAGATTAAATCCGGCGACAAGTTCGATCTCAACGATTTTCGCGATCAACTCTCGCAAGTTAAAAAGATGGGTGATATGGGGTCGCTTCTTGAAAAGCTACCCGCCCAGTTTGCCCAAGCGGCAGGCCAGCTTCAAGGCGGTCAGGCAGAAAAGCAATTGCGACGTACCGAGGGTATTTTGAACTCCATGACGCCCCTTGAGCGAGCCAAGCCCGATTTGCTCAAAGCCTCCCGCAAGCGTCGCATCGCTGCGGGTGCCGGCGTGCCCGTCCAAGAAGTCAATCGCATGCTCAATCAGTTTGAACAAATGCAGGGCATGATGAAGCAAATGAAAAAAGGCGGTATGGCCAAGATGATGCGCGCCATGGGTGGGATGAAAGGTCTTGGCAAGCAGGGTGGTTTTGGCCGTTAGGCGGTTTTGGCCTTTAGTCGCCGGTCTTTTTAAAAATCAGATCCCAGACTCCGTGACCCAGACGCAGGCCGCGGTTTTCAAACTTGGTTAACGGACGATAGTCAGGTCTGGGCGCGAAGCCTTCGCCTGTGTTCGATAGCGTTTTCTCCCCTGACAGGACGTCCAGCATCTGATGGGCATAATGTTCCCAATCTGTCGCGCAGTGGATGTAGGCGCCTGGCGCCATCCTGCTGGCCAATAGCGCAATCAAAGGCGGTTGAATCAAACGACGTTTGTGGTGGCGTTTTTTCGGCCAAGGATCCGGAAAATAAATATGCACGCCCGCCAGCGTTTCAGGCAGGATCATGTCGCGCAGAACCTCGACCGCATCATGCTGAATCAGGCGCACATTGGTGAGGCTCGAGGCTTCGATGCGTTTGAGCATGGCACCCACGCCCGCATTAAACACCTCGACACCCAGAAAGTGATCCTGCGGCCTGGCGAGTGCGATTTGCTCCGTGGTTTCACCCATGCCAAAGCCGATCTCCAAGATCGTGGGGGCGGCTGCGCCAAACGCTTCGCTCAGATTCAGAGGGCTGGGTCGATAGGCGATTGACCATGTGCTCAGAAACGCGTCGAGCGCTTCTTGTTGGCCCTTGGTCATGTGGCTGCGTCTGTTGACGAAACTACGAATATGAAGAGGATGCATCTTTAACCGCCTCCGACGGCAACAACAATTTCAAGTCGATCGCCAGCCTCAAGCTGCACGCTCGCATAGGTACTTTTGGGTACGATTTCGCCATTGCGTTCGACAGCGATACGTTTGCCCGTGTAGCCGAGCGTATCGATGAGCGCCGAGACAGAAAGGGGACCGGAGAGGGTCTTGGGTTGGCCATTGAGAACGATATTCATGCCAATATTGTAGTGGGTATAATTTCGAGTGTGGACCTTGTATGGCCCCATCACTCGATCGATACCGATGACACAAATTTTCAATATTGCCGCCTATAAGTTTGTTTCCCTTGAAAATCTCGAGCAGCGCCGTCTTGTTCTGCTCGAGCAAACCCAAGCGCAGACGCTCAAAGGAACGATCTTATTGACGCCCGAGGGTATCAATCTATTTTTGGCCGGCATCCAGGAAAACATCGAGCAGTTTTTAGTCTGGTTACGTCAGGACCCTGCTTTTGCCGACCTAGAGGTCAAGTACAGCGTTTCTCCGGACCTGCCTTTCAAGAAAATGCTGATTAAAATCAAGCGCGAGATTATCCGCATGAACCACCCAACGATTCGCCCCGAGGCAGGGCGGGCCCCTGCGGTCGATGCGCAGACAGCCGCGCGCTGGATCACGCAGGGTCGTGACGATACGGGACGTCCGGTTGTGTTGTTGGATACGCGCAATGATTTCGAAGTCGATGCAGGGACTTTCGTTGGCGCGATCAATTGGCAGCTCACCAAGTTCACCGAGTTTCCTCAAGCTGTACTCGATCACAAAGACGAGCTCGCTGGGAAAACGATCATCAGTTTTTGCACAGGCGGTATCCGGTGCGAAAAAGCCGCGATTTTTATGGGCGAGGTGGGCATTGAAAACGTCTACCAGCTTGACGGTGGCATTCTCAAATATTTCGAGCAAACGGGTGGGGTTGGTTACCAAGGCAACTGTTTTGTGTTTGACGAGCGCCGCACGGTTGACTCGACGCTCCAGCCGCAACCCTTGACCTAAGATCTATTCACGTCAATCAGCGGATCCGCATGCCAGGCTGTGCGCCTGACTCAGGATCTAGAACGTAAATCCCCGGTTGTGCCTTGGGGTCAAAGTGACTCGCGGAAAGCACCATGCCCTCAGAGACGCCAAACTTCATCTTTCTCGGCGCAAGATTGGCCACGACAACCGTCAGGCGACCTTTGAGTTGCTCGGGCTGGTATGCCGACTGAATCCCTGAAAAAATATTGCGATGGCGTCCTTCGCCCAGATCGAGCGTGAGTTGAAGCAATTTCGTCGAGCCCTCGACGCGCGCGCAATCGACAATACGTGCGACCCGCATATCGATCTTTAAGAAGTCTTCGATCGTGATGGTGGCCGCAATGGGCTCACTGCCTGGGATTTGCCCGTCTGAGACGTCCGCGGTTGTGGGAGAAGATTCAGCAGGCAGTTCAAACAAAGCATCCAGCATCGTGGGCTCAACACGTTGCATCAGGTGTTTAAAAGGGCTGATGTGTGCGGGTAGCGCACCGGCGTCTGACCAGAGAAAGCTGCGCGACAAGCCGAAGAGCTCTTGCGCGACGCGCTGCGCCAGCACGGGCAAGATCGGTGTGAGCATGACAGTTAGCGCCTTAAACCCTGCAAGCGCAGTCGAGCAAATGTGCTGAAGGGCAGCGCGTTGTGCAGGATCTGCGTCAGCCAGACCTTTGGCGATGAGCCAAGGTTGTGCCGCATCAAAGGCCTGATTGATCTGGTCGGCATGCGCCATGATTTCACGAATCGCGCGACCATACTCGCGTGTTTCGAGGTCGCCGCGAACAGCTTCGGCGGCCTGTGACCAGTGAGCGGATAGCGCAGAAGCATCACCGGGGTAGGCGAGTTGACCATCAAAATACTTGCTGATGAAATTGGCCGCACGGCTGGCGATGTTGATGTATTTACCGACCAGGTCGCTGTTGACGCGCGCCACGAAGTCATCGGGATTGAAGTCGATGTCTTCGACGCGGGCATTGAGTTTGGCTGCGATGTAATAACGCATCCACTCGGCGTTCATACCGAGTTGCAGGTAACGGAGCGGCGAAATGCCCGTGCCGCGACTCTTGGACATTTTTTCACCGCTGACGGTGATAAATCCGTGCACATTGAGCTGGTCAGGTGTTTTGCGGCCAGCGAATTTCAGCATGGCGGGCCAGAACAGTGCATGGAAATAAACGATATCTTTTCCAATAAAGTGCACTTGCTCAGTCGCGTTGCCGGGTGTCAGTAGCGTTTCAAAATCGATGCCGAGTTTGGCGCAGTAAGCCTTGAGCGAGGCGAGATAACCGACAGGCGCATCAAGCCAGACATAAAAATATTTGCCTGGGGCATCAGGGATTTCAATCCCGAAATAGGGTGCGTCTCGTGAGATGTCCCAGTCGCCCAAGTTGACTTGGTCGTCACCTTCTCCATGACCAAGCCATTCGCGGGTTTTGGCGAGTACTTCGGCTTGGAGGTGTTTGTGACCTTGGGCATTGCTGCCTGTTGTCCAGTCTTGTAAAAACTGCACGCAGCGCGGGTCGGAGAGTTTAAAGAAAAAATGCTCCGAGGTTTTGAGGATGGGCCGCGCCTGCGTGAGTGTCGAGTAGGGGTCGATCAGGTCGGTGGGCGCATAGACTGCGCCGCAGGCCTCACACGAGTCACCGTATTGGTCCTTGGCGTGACACTTCGGGCACTCGCCTTTGATGTAGCGATCGGGCAAAAACATACCTTTGACCGGATCATAAAATTGCTCGATTTCGCGGGTCTCAATCAGTCCTGCTTCGCGCAGCTTGCGATAAATGCTCTGTGAGAGTTCGACGTTTTCTGGCGAATCGGTCGAGTGCCAATGATCGAACTCGATGTGAAAGCCCTGCAGATACTGTGGACGCTCAGCCGCGATGCGGGCCACGAGTTGTTGAGGCGTAATGTCCTCGGACTCGGCTTTGAGCATGATGGGGGCGCCATGCGTATCGTCCGCGCCGACAAAGTGCACGGTATGTCCGGCCATACGCATCGAGCGCACCCAGATGTCCGCCTGGATGTACTCCATGATGTGGCCGATATGAAAGGAGCCGTTGGCGTAGGGCAGCGCAGTCGTGACAAAAATGGTTCGGGACATGAGTGATAGGGGCTTAGGTGGACATTAAGAGAGCAAGTCAATCATTTTAAAGCAGTGGGCGGCTTAGCGAATATCGCGTGAATCAACGTCCGTGACGTCTTTTGAGCTTAAAGAACCCTGTGTCGAAGTGGACTTGCGACCCGTTCGGCGTGCCATCCAGTATTCTTTGACTTCGAAAGGTTTGCCGCGTAAGCGGGAAATCACCAGCAAAAAGACAATCGCGATGATGGTGGAAAAAGTCAGGATGAGTGCCATCACTAAACCGATGAAAGCCACCACGATGACCACGGCAAAGCGGATAATGCGGCGAAGAAGTTCAATCATAATGACACCGTGGTTCGAATAAATACAAAGATAGCAGAGGAATTTCAATGAGTGTAGCGCTAGTAGACGTGCGTGCAGTGCTTGAGCATGTACGCGATCCAGTGACAAGTGTGTCACTAAGTAGTGCCGTCAAGGATTCTCAGATCCAAATCTCCGAGGGGCGCGTTAGCATCCAGGTGGTGTTGGGCTATCCCGCCGCGAGCCGGCTTGAGACGATGCGCCAGGCTTTGCTAGAGGCGCTCAAGGCCGCAGGTATGCCCCAGGCCGAAGTCACGATGTCTACAAAAGTCATCGCCCATGCGGTGCAGCCCGGTGTGGCGCTGGTTCCAGGGGTGCGCAACATCATCGCAGTTGCTTCTGGCAAGGGCGGAGTCGGCAAGAGTACGACCGCTGTCAATCTTGCCTTGGCCTTGCAGGCGGAAGGTGCGCGGGTGGGACTGCTGGACGCGGATATTTACGGTCCTAGCGTGCCGACTTTGTTGGGCGTTTCCCAGCGCCCGGACAGCGCGGATGGCAAAACTATGAGCCCGGTGGTGGGACATGGTATTCAGGCCAACTCCATTGGTTTTATGATCAGTGAGGACAATCCGGCAATTTGGCGCGGACCAATGGTCACGCAAGCTCTCGAGCAGTTGTTGCGTTCCACCAACTGGGACAATCTGGACTATTTGATCGTCGATATGCCTCCCGGTACGGGTGATATCGCATTGACACTGTCACAAAAAGTACCTGTGGTTGGCGCCGTTATTGTGACAACGCCACAGGATTTGGCGCTTTTAGATGCCCGCAAAGGTCTGCGGATGTTTGAAAAGGTCAATGTGCCGGTGCTGGGTGTGATTGAAAATATGGCGATTCACATCTGCAGTCAGTGTGGCCATGCTGAGCATATCTTTGGCGAGGGCGGTGGACAACGCATGGCGGAGCAATACAAGGTGGCATGGTTGGGGGCTCTGCCTTTGGCGATGGCGATCCGCGTCGATGCGGATGCCGGTCGCCCAACCGTGCTCTCGGCGCCCACCAGCGAGGCCGCGAAGCTGTATGGCGAGATTGCCTCCAGAATGGCCGCCAAGGTTGCCGCTTTGCCCAAGGATCTGAGTGACAAGTTTGGCGTGATTTCGGTTCAGCGAACTTGATTTTCACTCTCTCGCCCCTTGTGTGCGCCTAAGGGGCCGGACAGGGGGTAAAATTCGCGCTCTTGACTTTAAATTTTGAGGCGCTTGGGCAATGAGCATCAAAAGCGACAACTGGATCCGCCGCGTGGCACAAACCGACGGAATGATCGAACCCTTCGAGCCTGGCCAGGTGCGTTCGAACGAATCAGGCCGTATCGTGAGCTATGGCACGAGCAGCTACGGCTACGATGTGCGCTGCGCTAACGAATTTAAAATTTTCACGAACATCAATTCAACCATTGTCGATCCGAAAAATTTCGACGAAAAGTCCTTCGTTGATTTCAAGGGTGATATTTGTATCATCCCCCCCAACTCCTTTGCGCTCGCGCGCACGGTTGAGTATTTTCGGATTCCCCGCAGTGTCCTGACGATTTGCCTTGGCAAGAGCACCTACGCGCGCTGCGGGATCATTGTCAATGTCACGCCTCTGGAACCCGAGTGGGAAGGTCATGTCACGCTCGAGTTTTCAAACACCACACCGTTGCCTGCAAAAATTTATGCAGGCGAGGGTTGCGCGCAAATGTTGTTTTTTGAAAGTGATGAAATTTGCTCGACCTCTTACAAAGACCGAGGCGGCAAGTACCAAGGGCAGCGTGGCGTCACTTTGCCACGTACTTGATTGTTTGGCGCCGCTTATCTGACATGCGTATGTCTTGAGCCTGTGGTAAATATTCTTAATTTTCCTACTTATCCTCTGCGGAGTCCTCAGGATGAAATTTCGCTTTCCTATTTTTATCATCGACGAGGACTATCGCTCTGAGAACGCCTCGGGTCTAGGGGTTCGGGCGCTCGCAACGGCGATCGAAGCCGAAGGCATGGAAGTGATCGGGGTCACCAGCTATGGCGATCTGAGCTCCTTCGCCCAGCAGCAAAGTCGAGCAAGCGCGTTTATCCTCTCCATCGATGATGAGGAATTCGACGTCGACTCGCCGGAGGATGTCGCCGGCGCCATTAAAAACCTCCGTGTCTTTATTGGCGAATTGCGCTTTCGCAACGCAGATATCCCAATTTATCTGTACGGAGAAACGCGCACGGCGGAACACATCCCGAACGATATTTTGCGCGAATTGCATGGCTTCATTCACATGTTCGAGGACACGCCGGAGTTTGTGGCGCGACACATCATTCGTGAAGCGCGCAGCTATGTCGATAGCTTGGCGCCACCGTTTTTTCGCGAGCTGGTCAATTACGCACAGGATGGCTCATACTCCTGGCACTGTCCCGGACATTCGGGCGGTGTCGCCTTTCTAAAGAGTCCGGTTGGTCAAATGTTTCACCAATTTTTTGGTGAAAATATGTTGCGTGCTGACGTTTGCAACGCCGTGGACGAACTCGGGCAGCTACTTGATCATACCGGCCCCATCGCCGAGTCTGAGCTCAACGCAGCGCGGATTTTTAATGCCGACCACTGTTATTTCGTGACAAACGGCACCTCGACCTCGAACAAGGTTGTCTGGCATGCCAACGTGGCGGCCGATGATATTGTGGTGGTGGATCGCAACTGTCACAAGTCCATTTTGCACGCGATTACGATGACGGGCGCAATCCCGGTTTTTTTACGTCCCACGCGTAACCACATGGGCATCATTGGTCCGATTCCTCTCGAGGAGTTCGAGCCCGAAAGCATCCAGAAAAAAATCGATGCCAATCCTTTTGCGCGTAATGTCAAAGATAAGAACCCGCGTATTTTGACGTTGACGCAAAGTACGTATGACGGAGTGATTTACAACGTAGAAACGATCAAGGCCAAACTTGGCAACTTCGTCGATACGCTGCACTTTGATGAGGCTTGGTTGCCCCATGCCGCCTTCCATAGCTTTTATCAGGATATGCATGCGATCGGCGCCGGTCGTCCACGCAGTCCCAAAGCCATGGTGTTTGCGACGCACTCGACCCACAAACTGTTAGCCGGGATTTCACAGGCCTCTCAGATCATCGTCCAAGAGCCCGAGAGCCGCAAGCTTGATCGCAATATTTTTAATGAAGCCTACTTGATGCATATGTCGACTTCGCCTCAGTACGCCATCATTGCGTCCTGTGACGTGGCGGCCGCCATGATGGAAGCCCCGGGTGGCACGGCATTGGTCGAGGAAAGCATTCGCGAAGCGCTCGATTTCCGTCGTGCGATGCGCAAAGTGGATCTCGAGTATGGTGATGATGACTGGTGGTTCACGGTGTGGGGCCCAGATTATCTAGCTGCACACGGTGTGGGCGAGCAGTCCGACTGGATACTCAAGGCCAACGACCATTGGCACGGCTTTGGCGACCTTGCCGAAGGCTTCAACATGCTCGACCCGATCAAGGCGACCATTGTGACGCCCGGACTGGATATGTCCGGCAGTTTTGGCGAGACCGGTATTCCTGCCGCCCTCGTCTCCAAATATCTGACAGAGCATGGCGTGGTGGTTGAAAAAACAGGCCTCTACTCCTTTTTCATTATGTTCACCATCGGCATTACCAAAGGCCGTTGGAATACCTTGCTGACTGCTTTGCAGCAATTCAAGGATGACTACGATCGTAATCAGCCTATGTGGCGCATCTTGCCCGATTTTTGTAAGACGAATCGTCGCTATGAGCGGATGGGTCTGCGTGATTTGTGCCAACAAATTCATGAGCAATATCGCAAGCATGATGTCGCACGCCTCACGACTGAGATGTATTTGAGCGATATGGTGCCCGCGCTCAAGCCCTCGGATGCTTTTGCGAGAATGGCGCACCGCGAGGTTGAGCGTGTTTCCATCGATCAACTCGAAGGGCGTGTCACGGGGGTGTTGTTGACTCCCTATCCTCCCGGTATTCCACTGCTGATTCCTGGCGAGCGCTTTAATAAAACTATTGTGCAATATCTGCAGTTCGCGCGCGAGTTCAATCAAATGTTTCCATCGTTTGAAACGTATATTCACGGTTTGGGCGAGGATGTCCTGCCTGATGGAGAAAAGCGTTATTACGTCGACTGTCTGATCGAAGCGCAATGCTAAAGATTCAACAACAATGCTGAGCGTCGCGCATGGAGCAGTTTGATGTCGCGGTGATCGGCGCGGGTGCCGCCGGTATGATGTGTGCCGCGGTCGCCGCCCAGCGTGGGCGTACGGTCGTGCTGATTGAGCATGCGACGGTGTTGGCCGAAAAAATCAGGATTTCAGGGGGCGGGCGCTGTAACTTCACCAACAAACAAGTCGGTCCGGAAAATTTTATTTCCGCCAACCCCCATTTTTGCAAATCAGCTCTGGCGGGCTACACGCCGCAGGACTTTCTCGAGCTGATGCGCCGCCACGGGATCGCCTGGCACGAGAAACACAAAGGTCAGCTTTTTTGTGACCACAGCAGCGAAGACATTATCGAGTTGTTGCGCGTTGAATGCAATCAAGGGGGGGTGCAGTGGCGCATGCCTTGCGAGGTCAAAGAGGTCTCTCGCGTCGATACGATAGGGGCGCCTCTTTTTTCTGTGCAAACCTCCGGCGGGACGATTCAAGCCAATAACCTGGTCATCGCAACAGGAGGTCTTGCGATTCCACAGCTTGGCGCGACAGACTTTGGTTTAAAACTTGCCCGTCAGTTCGGGCTCAAAGTCGTCGAGCCGCGACCAGCGCTCGTGCCATTGACGTTCGATGCGGATACTTGGACGCCCTTTGGTGCACTGGCGGGTGTTGCATTGCAGGCCACCGTGAGCGCGGGACCCGGTCGACGTGCCCAGCAATTTCTCGAGGATGTGCTGTTTACCCACCGGGGACTGTCAGGTCCGGGTATTTTGCAAATTTCGAGTTACTGGCAGCCAGGCGAGGCGATTGTGCTCGACTTGGCGCCAGGTCAAGACTTATCCGGCAGGCTCGTTGAGGCCAAGGTCGGGGGTAAGCAGCAACTCGGTACTTTGCTGTCCTCGCTCTGGCCTAAGCGTTTGGCCGAGCAGTGGTTGGGCGAACAGGCCACACTCCGTCTAGCCGATGCGCCGGATCGTGTGCTCAAGGACTTGGCACAGCGGATTCAGGCGTGGTCGCTTATACCGAATGGTACGGCGGGCTATAAAAAAGCCGAGGTCATGCGCGGAGGGGTGGATACCAAGGGCCTGGATCAACGCAGTATGCAGGCGCGAACCGTTCCTGGCCTTCATTTCATTGGCGAAACGGTCGACGTGACTGGCTGGCTGGGAGGCTATAACTTTCAGTGGGCATGGGCGTCTGGCGTCGCCTGCGGACGTAGCCTCTAATCCCCCTGAATGATCAGCCCAGTCAAAATAGGGATTGGCTTGTCGAAGGCTCTATTTTCGCGGTATGCTCACAAAGCTGTGAACGCATATTGCGGGAGAGCGCATAGGAGTTCTATCTAGGCTCCGTTTGCCGCCGAAGGCGCAATTCGCCCAGAATCGCTCAGGCCCCCCATACCGCAATATGAATTGAAAGCTTTCCACAGAAATCTTTCAGCACAACACTCTGGAGAGACCCGCGGCCCATTGAAATGGGTCACCACGGGCGCCGAAGGTGCACACCTGCGATATTGCGGGGCAACTCTCAGGCAAAAGGACAGAGGGGCGGATCGCCAGTCAAGTCTCGTGCGCGCAGCGCATGAGATTCGGATACCGCACCTTTCTGCTGTCTTATTTCTCTGCCGGAGTTTTTTATGTCTGCTGAATTAAAGCGCACCCCTCTTGCCAACGTGCACGTTGCCGCAGGCGCGCGGATGGTTGATTTCGGCGGTTGGGACATGCCTGTCAATTACGGATCACAGATCGAGGAGCATCATGCCGTTCGACGTGACGCCGGCATGTTCGATGTCTCGCACATGCTCAATGTCGATGTCATCGGCCCGGACGCGACACTTTTTTTGCGCAAGTTGATTGCCAATGATGTGGCAAAGCTTACGCAGTCAGGCAAGGCTCTTTATTCCTGTATGTTGAACCCGCAAGGCGGTGTGATTGACGATTTGATCGTTTATTTTTTCACGCCCACACAGTGGCGTCTGGTTGTCAATGCCGGCACGGCTGACAAAGATATTGCCTGGATGCAACGCGTTGTGGCCTCTGGTCGATTTCAAGTGACTGTCACCCCTAGGCGCGACCTCGCAATGGTCGCGGTGCAGGGGCCGAGTGCACGTGAAAAAGTCTGGGCGACGCGACCCGCCTGGCGACAAGCGACAGAAAACCTCGGTGTGTTTTCAGGTGCGCAGTTTCCTGGCGACACCATGGTGGCGCGCACAGGCTACACCGGCGAAGATGGTTTTGAAATTGTCGTGCCAGCCACTGAGGTTGAACAGCTCTGGAAGGATTTGACCGCACAGAGCGTCGCACCCTGTGGTTTAGGCGCACGCGATACCCTGCGTCTCGAGGCGGGCATGAATTTATATGGCCAGGATATGGATGAGTTGATTCATCCCAATCAGGCGGGCTTGACCTGGACGGTCTCGCTCAAAGATACAAAGCGTCGCTTTATTGGCCGAGAGGCCATCGAACAGTATTCCGATCCGCGGGCCTTTATTGGTCTGAAGCTTTTGGACCGTGGTGTCATGCGAGCCCATATGACAGTGCGCACTGCCAAGGGCATGGGCGAGGTCACGAGCGGTACGATGTCCCCGACCATGGGCGTGTCAGTCGGCTTTGGTCGACTTCCCCAAGGTGTTGCGGTGGGCGATCAGGTTGAAATTGATATCCGCGGCAGGTGGGTGCCCGCCGAGGTCTGCAAGCTACCTTTTGTTCGCAACGGGCAAGTTCTCGCACACGCTTAAATCCTATCCACTTAGACCCTATTCACTTAAACCACATTCTTTGTTGCCCTATTCTTTTATAAATTTCTGGAGACTTTCATGAGCATTCCTAGCGATCGTAAATACGCAACAACACACGAATGGATCAAAGCCGAAGGCGATGTCATGATCGTCGGCATTACCGGTCCCGCACAAGAGCAGCTTGGCGACTTGGTCTTTGTCGGTGATGTCAAAGTCGGCACCAAACTCGCAGCTGGCGCCACCGCAGGCGTTGTGGAGTCTGTCAAAGCCGCCTCAGATATCTATGCACCGGTCGCGGGTGAGATCGTCGGTTTCAACGAGGCGCTCAATGACGCGCCTGAAAGCATTAACGCAAGTCCCTATGGCACCTGGATCTTCAAGATCAAGGCAAACAACCCCGCAGATGTTGATGGTTTGCTCGATGCAGCAGGCTATCAGGCTGTCGCTGACGCAAGCTAAGGCAAAGACCATGTCACAAGTGCTGAATACCTCGAACGAATTTATCCCTCGCCACATTGGTCCGAGCGAGGATGATCAGAAAAAAATGCTCGCAGCGATCGGTGCGGCGGATCTCGCCACGCTGATGCGCGAAGTTGTCCCCGCCAATATCCATATGTCTCGTGAGCTTGATTTGCCAGGCGCACGCTCCGAGGCCGACGTATTGGCTGAGATGCGTAAAATCGCCGCAGATAATCAAGTGTTTCGCAACTACATCGGACAGGGCTATTACGGCACCCTCACCCCCAATGTGGTGTTGCGCAATATTCTCGAGAATCCAGCGTGGTACACCGCCTATACGCCTTATCAGCCTGAGATCGCCCAGGGGCGCTTGGAGGCGATTCTGAACTATCAGACCATGATCGCGGATCTCACTGGACTGGATATTTCAAACGCGTCTTTGCTTGATGAGGGCACGGCCGCTGCCGAGGCAATGACGCTTGCGCGTCGCGCTTCGACTGCGCAAAGTAAAGTTTTTTTTGTTTCACAGCATTGTCATCCTCAGACCATCGAAGTGATCCGCACGCGTGCGGATGGTTTAGATATTGACGTGGTTGTGGGTGATGAGTCCAAGGGCGTGCCAGCTTGTTTCGGTTTGCTTGTGCAATACCCCCATTCTCTGGGCGCAGTCGCGGACTATCGCGCGCTCGCCGAGCAAGTGCATGCGCAGGGCGGCGTGGTTGCTTGTGCGACGGATTTGTTGGCCTTGGCGCTGCTTGAGCCGCCCGGTCACTGGGGTGCAGACATTGCGATCGGCTCCGCGCAACGTTTTGGCGTGCCCTTTGGTTTTGGTGGTCCTCATGCTGGCTTTATGGCGTGCAAGGATGCCTTCAAGCGCAACATGCCAGGACGTCTCGTGGGGATCTCCAAAGACGCTCAGGGCAATCGGGCCTTGCGTTTGGCACTCCAGACCCGTGAGCAACACATCCGTCGTGAGAAAGCCACGTCGAACATTTGTACTGCACAGGTTTTGTTGGCGGTGATGTCTAGCATGTATGCCTTGTGGCATGGTCCAAAAGGCATTAAGGCGATTGCCACGCGTGTGCACCAGTCAACGACCGTTCTTAAGCAGACACTCACGGCGCTTGGGTTCAAGGTGGTCAACGATACGTTCTTTGATACCTTGTTGCTCGAAACGGGCGCGCAGACCGACGCTGTATTGAAGGCCGCACGTGCGGCGCGCATCAACCTGCGCAGCGTCAGTGCAACTCAGCTCAGCATATCCTTGGACGAAACTGTGACGCTTGAGGATCTTGGTCAGCTGCTCGGCGTCTTTGCCAGTGCAACTGGCAAGACAGCGCCCACCTTGTCGACCGAGGTCAAGGGCTTGCCAGGCATCCCTGCGGCTGTTCAGCGCAAGCAAGCCATTCTCAGTCATCCTGTTTTTTCAAGCATTCAGTCCGAGACGGATATGCTGCGCTACTTGCGCAAGCTGTCCGACAAGGATTTGGCGCTCGATCGCACGATGATCCCACTGGGTTCATGCACGATGAAGCTCAACGCGACTGTGGAGATGATTCCGGTGACGTGGCCAGAGTTTGCGGCGATGCATCCTTTTGCTCCTGCAGACCAGACGCGCGGCTATCAGACCATGATTGAGCGCTTGTCCAAGGACCTCTGCGAAATCACTGGTTACGATGCGATCAGTCTGCAGCCTAACTCTGGCGCGCAAGGAGAGTACGCAGGATTGCTTGCGATTCGTGCGTATCATCGCGCCAATGGTCAGCATCAGCGCGACGTCTGCTTGATTCCTTCGTCGGCACACGGCACGAACCCTGCGTCCGCCAATATGGTGGGCATGGATGTCGTCGTGGTGGGTTCGGATGCGCACGGTAACGTGGATCTTGAGGATCTCAAGGCCAAAATCGCCAAGGTGGGTGATCGCTTGGCCGCCTTGATGGTGACCTATCCTTCCACCCATGGCGTGTTCGAGGAGTCCATCACAACGATTTGCGATCTCATTCATGAAGCGGGCGGCCAGGTGTATATGGATGGCGCCAACATGAACGCAATGGTCGGCGTGGCGCAGCCAGGTAAGTTTGGCTCGGATGTGTCCCACTTGAATCTGCATAAAACCTTCTGCATTCCGCATGGCGGCGGCGGACCGGGTGTGGGTCCTGTGGGCGTGCGTGCGCACCTCGCACCATTTTTGCCTGGTGTGGTCAATGAAAAAGGCGTGATGGCCAATGGTATGCCTGTCGGACCCGTATCCGCTGCGCCTTTCGGTTCCGCGAGTATTTTGCCGATTCCTTTCGTCTACATCTCCTTGATGGGCGCCCAAGGCTTACGCCGTGCAACCGAGGTGGCGATTTTGAGCGCCAACTATGTGGCGCGTCGCTTGGAGGGTCATTTCCCCGTGTTGTACACGGGTCGCAATGATCGTGTCGCGCATGAGTGCATTCTGGATATCAATCCACTCAAAGAAATCTCTGGCATTTCAGCCGAAGACATCGCAAAACGCTTGATGGATTATGGTTTCCATGCACCGACCATGAGTTTTCCGGTTGCGGGCACGTTGATGGTCGAACCCACTGAGTCAGAAGGCTTGGCTGAGTTGGATCGTTTCATCGACGCCATGATTTCGATTCGCAAGGAAATCGCTCAAGTCGAACGTGGTGAGCGCGACAAGAGCGATAACGTACTGAAAAATGCGCCGCACACTGCCAAGATGTTGTTGGCCGAAGAGTGGCACCACGACTACCCACGTCAGCAGGCGGCTTACCCAGTCGAAAGTTTGCGGGACAGCAAGTACTGGCCACCTGTGGGTCGCGTGGACAATGCTTGGGGTGATCGCAATTTAGTCTGTTCTTGTTTGCCCGTAGAGGCTTACGCCGAACAAGAATAAGTGCGGTTTTATTGAGCAGCTGGTGTCGGGGTTACCGACCCAGCTGTCTCTGTAGCTTTCAGTTCCTTTGAAAAGTCCCTGACGAGCTTAAAGAAGGTGCTGACCATGGATTCGATCGCATCCTGACCAATCCCGCCATAAGCGCTGATATCCATCTCCAGTACAGGGGCGCCAGATTCCTTGAGATAGACGCGCGCCCAGCGGTTTCGTAAGTTCCAGTCATTGATGAACTTGAGTGGTGCTGTTTGCGCCGAAGAGTATGTCGCCCGTAGCAAAACATCCTCGCAGGTTGGATCTTTGCGGCAGCCACTGAAAATGATTTCGATGCTATTGGCGCCTGCATCGCCAGGTGCGACCTTCAGGACGAGGTCGCCGTCTTCATCTCTCGTTTCCTCATAGGCAAAGTCGGAGTCGCTCAAGATGGCGCCCAACACCCGTGGGTCCAAGTGTTGCAAGGAGAGCGCCTCGTCGGGACCTTCTTGCCCGCTCTGAGACTGGCCCGCAAAAAATCGCATCGGGGCGAGCGAACTGAGAATCTTTAATAGAGGCTCGGGTGCTGAACGCTGTCCGTTAATACGCAACTCTCCGTCTTGCACATTAAAATGACTGACAAGTCTACCGTTTTGAACGCGACCAAGCTTGAGTTGAACCGCCATCTCGGTGAGCCGGCGGGACTCACGATCTGCGAGATTTTTGATCTTGGCGGCTGGGGTGCCCGGCTTCTGAAAGTGTTGAAGCACTAGAGCATTGACCATGGGCTGGGAAATGGTCAAAGTCGCATCAAGCGTATCGATTGGGTTTTCGCGTAATCCTATGCCACCACTCGCAAGCTCTGCAGGCTTGAAGGTGGTATGCAGTGTGAGCTGACTTTTTCCCGCCGAGGTTTCCCAAGATAGCGGTTCGATGCGAATACTTGGATCATTTTTTAAAAGACTATGAAGATGTTGCCAAGCTCTTTTAATCTCAGCAGTACTAACAGGCTCAGGTTTCAAAACATTGATCGCGAAACCCGCGGTTACGCGATGATAGAGCTCAAGCAAAGGGCTGAGTGCGCGGTCGCTGAGTTTGTCATACGCGAGTGACAATTTCAATGTCCCGAGCTTTTGTTGAGCGATGCTCAGCGCGCCGACGTTGAGGTCGGTATGGCCACTGACCTCGGCATCCTCGAGCTTCATCTCAGTACGCAATTTGAACTTATCGAGTTCAACTGTTGAGGCATTCACGGAAGCCCAGCTCAAGCTGCCGATCTCCCGTGTGTGTGTGCCAAGCGACAGCCCAGAAGCGTCGAGACGCGCATCCATCTGGACTTTGACCCCTTTTACGTCAAAGGTCGTGTGCCCATCAGAGATATTGAGCGCCTCAAGAAACAGCTCGCCCTTTTTGTGTTTGAGTTGCGGTTCAATGTCGGCTTTGAGTTTGGCCCCAGCGAATTTCACTCTCAAAGCATCATGACGAAAATCAACCGGTTGTATCGACCAATTCAGGGTCGCCATGCCATTCTTACTGACCCGTGTTTCTCCGATGACGAGAGGCTGGTCTTGGTTTTCCTTGAAAAGCGCCTCGGTCCAAGGTGTTGGCGCACTCACTGTATGAATGAATGCGCCAATAGCGGAGAACTCACCATTTAAGAGGTTTTGTAGAGGGAAGGGGCCATGCGTAATATGGTTAATAAAGAGCAATTCTCGCTTTGGGTGAGCCTGCCCATCCTTGCTCGCTGGGAAACGCAGTACATAAGACGCTTCGCTGGAAAAGACGCCGCGCTGATAGCCGCGCGCGGATAGCCGCACTTGATCAGACAATGTGCGGGCCAGATGGAGGTTGATCGCATCCATCGCGGCATAAGATTGTGACTGAATCCGAAAGCCCGACCACCAGCTGATGCCGCTGTATGTCGCGACAGCCGCAACCACCAATACTGTCCCGATGATCAGTTTTTTAATCATGCCTTTTCCATCTGTCCGCAATCCTTGCGTTGGTAATGCACGATATCAAAACGCAGACCGTTTTCCGTAGGGTGAGACTGCCTTGAGGCTTCGATCCATTGCGCTTTGTCCAAAGGCGCAAAAAAAGCATCACCTTCTACGGACTCCTGCACTTCAGTCGCAATCACTTGTTGAGCGAAGGGGAGTGCCTCTTGGTAGATTTGGGCGCCTCCAATGACAAAAGCCTCTTCGAGGTCCTGAACAGCAGCGATCGCTTGAGCGAGGCTTGTCACGCACTCCGCGCCTTGGGCAGGATAGTTGGCGTCCCTCGAGATGACGATATTGCGTCGGCCAGGCAACGGTCTCCCGAGAGACTCCCAAGTCTTTCGTCCCATGATGATCGGATGTCCGAGCGTTGTGCGTTTGAAATGCGCAAGGTCGCTGGGCAATTTCCAGGGCAGGGTGTTATCTCGCCCAATGACACGATTTTGTGCGTAGGCGACGATCAAAGAGAGCTGCATGCGCGTGAAGGCCTTTGTTAAACTGCCACCGGTGCTTTGATGTGCGGGTGGTGGGCATAATCTTCGATGACGAAATCTTCGTAGCGATAATCAAAGAGAGAGTCGGGTTTGCGCTGTATGACGAGTCTTGGATAGGGATGGGGTTCGCGCGACAGTTGGAGTTCGACTTGATCGAAGTGATTGCTATAAATGTGACAATCACCCCCCGTCCAGACGAAGTCGCCAACCTCTAGGCCACACTGCTGCGCAACCATGTGGGTCAACAACGCATAACTCGCAATATTGAAGGGCACGCCGAGAAAAATATCTGCGCTACGCTGATAGAGCTGGCACGAAAGCTTGCCATCTGCCACATAAAACTGAAAAAACGCATGGCAGGGGGGCAGAGCCATGTTTTTGATTTCGCTGACATTCCAGGCCGAAACGATCAGTCTGCGCGAGTCAGGGGTCTTGCGAATTTGATCGAGAATTTGCGAGATTTGATCGATGTGCCCACCGTCTGGTGTGGGCCAGGAGCGCCACTGCACGCCATATACCGGACCTAGATCGCCATCCTCGCGCGCCCACTCATCCCAGATCGTGCAGCCATTTTCTTGCAGCCAACGCACGTTGGAGTCGCCTCGTAAAAACCAGAGAAGTTCGACAAAAATACTGCGGGTATGCAGTTTTTTTGTCGTCACCAGCGGAAAGCCTTTCGACAGATCAAAGCGCATCTGGTAGCCGAAGACCGAGCGGGTACCCGTGCCGGTTCGGTCTGTTTTGTTTACGCCCGTCGCATAGACATGACGCATAAAGGTTTCGTACTGGTTCATAGGAGTATGAGGTTTTATGGGCTTGTTGTTGAAGGAAGCGCCGTGTCCACAATATCAGCCGACCAGGTGATCTCGGCGCTATGCGCGAGCATGGCAGAAGCGGAGCAATATTTCTCGTGTGAAAGCGCGATCGCCCGCTCAACCGCTGCGCGCGGGAGAGTGTGCCCCGTCACTGTAAAGACAAAATGGATTTTTGTGAAAACCTTTGGGTCCGTCTCTGCACGCTCAGCTTGTAGTTTCACGGAGCAGCCTGTGATGGCGTGTCGGCCACGCTTGAGGATCAGCACCACATCATAGGCGGTGCATCCACCTGTACCCACGAGCAATAATTCCATCGGACGCGGTGCGAGATTGTGGCCGCCGCCTTCTGGCGCGCCATCCATCGCTGCGATATGACCCGTACCGGTCTGGCCGACAAAGAGCATGCCATCCGGACCACCCCAATCAATTTTGACTTCCATGTCCAATCCCTTGCGTTCAAGCAAGAATCATAAACGGGTTTAGGCGATTTTGTGGTGCTACGAGCGGTAACATACAGACAATGGCTGTTTTTCAATGGGTTTTCTGATGAATCAATCTGCTTTTCCCGATGCCTCACGGCAGGCTTTCGCGCCCGAAGCCCATCCTCAGCCTTTTGTGCGCCGGCACGGGCTCTTAGATCCTTTGATTGCCGAAATCGATATGGCGTTGCAGGTGCTCGGTGTTGGTGTTGCAGCGTCTCGTCCCAATCCCGCGGGGGCGTTCTTAGCGCAGGCGGATGCGGGGATGGATCGTGAGGCCAAGCGTCATGCTGCGGGTCTCATGCGGATTAATCATGTCGGTGAAATCTGTGCGCAGGCTCTCTATCGAGGGCAAGCCGCCGCGGTCAAACATACTGAAAGCGCTGCGTTCTTTTTGGAGGCAGCGGCCGAGGAAGTGGATCATTTGGGCTGGTGCGCACAGCGTTTGCGAGAGCTTGATAGCCGCCCAAGCCTGCTCAATCCGCTCTGGTATGCCGGTTCTTTTGCGCTTGGCGTCCTTGCAAGTCGAGCCGGAACTGAGAAAAGTTTAGGATTTATGGCGGAAACTGAGCGTCAGGTTGAGGCACATTTAGAGAGCCATCTGACGGAGCTCCCGCAGGGGGATACCCGCTCGAGAGCGATCGTTGAGCAAATGAAGTGTGACGAAATCAAGCATCGGCTGAGTGCTGAACATAGGGGGGCAGCGTCTTTGCCTAAGCCCTTGCGCACTTTGATGGGTGTGATGGCCAAGGTGATGACGGGGACGGCCTATAAAATTTAGGAGCTTAGGGTGCAAGTGTTGTTGCGGCGCATCAAAAAAAATATTTCACTCAGTTTTTGTAGGAAAAAGAGAAGATTCTTGCGCTGCACCAGGTTTTCAGCTACTATTTGTTTATGGAAGTTCAGTCATAAGTGTTTTGAATTAAGTTGTTAGTGATTACCAGTAGCAATAATCAAAAATTCTTGACCAAGGTAACTAGCAAATTTTTTAACTCACACACTGAGAGCAACAGCTCTCCTGAGCTTGCCAAGATTGTCTCCTCCACCCTCCTCCTTTGGTGGATTTAGCCCAAGACTGCAAAGTCTTGGGCTTTTTTTTGCCTTTTTAAGGGGGGGGCGGGTTATCCGCTAGCCAGTTTGCGAACCCAGTATGCCGTCGAAGGATCATAGGGACTGACGGCCGGATCGCTCCCTAACGCGTCAAGTCGTCGCTCGATATCCCCGGCTAAACGTTTTCCAAACTCGACGCCCCATTGATCAAAGGGGTTGATTCCCCAAAGCACACCTTCGGTAAATACTTTGTGTTCGTAAAGCGCGAGCAGTGCGCCGAGTTCACGAGCTTCGAGTTTGGGCAACACAATGAGGGTGGAGGGGCGACCGCCCGGATGCACGTGGTGATGCGCAAGCAAAGCGGCTTTTTCGGGATCCTTTTCGGTTTTGCTGACTTCTTTGAGAGACTGTTCGTAAGACTTTCCCTCGAGCAAGGCCGCGCGTTGCGCTAGGCAGTTCGCGATTAGCAGGCGGTGATGTCGGGTGTGGCGGTGATCGGGCACTGCGCACAGGATGAAATCGACGGGCGCGCCCTTGCCATCCTGATGCAACCATTGAAAAAACGTGTGCTGACTGTCCGTACCAGGCATGCCCCAGACAACGGGGCTGCTCGGGACGTCGAGTGTTGAGCCGTCGCGCAAAATGGCTTTGCCGAGCGATTCCATTTCGAGTTGCTGCAACCAGGGAACAAGGCTGCCTAGACGCGCATCGTAAGGGCAGAGTGCAAAAGAACCATAGCCCAACACGCTGCGATTGGCCACGGCGCTTAAGGCCATTTGCACGGGGGCATTGTGTTCGATCGGGGCGTTGAGAAAATGCTCGTCCATTGCGGCCGCGCCAGCGCGCATGTCATTGAGCGCGTCGATACCCAAGCCAAGCGCGATGGGCAGGCCGATCGAAGACCAAAGCGAGTAACGTCCACCTACCCAGTCCCAAAACTGAAAAATACGGTCGTCGTTGATGCCAAAATTGCGCGCCGCCTGAGGGTTGGCCGTCACGGCGGCAAAGTGGTCGAGCGGGTAAGCGACGCCATTGGCACGCAGCCAGTCGATCGCGCAAGCAGCATTGGCCAGTGACTCGGTCGTCGTGAAGGATTTCGAAGAAATGATCACGAGCGTGTCGTGCGCATCCAGCCCTTCGAGTGCCGCAGTGATGGCGTGCGCATCAACGTTCGAGGCAAATCTCAACGTGCGTCGTGTTCCTGAGCCTGCAAGCGAGTCAAAAGCTAGACGTGGCCCCCAATCGCTGCCACCAATGCCCAGATGCACGACGTTGCGATACTGGTTGCGCGCATTGACTTCCTCGACAAATTTGGCCAAGCGCGTGCGCTCAGACAAGACAGCCTCGGCGACGGGCTCAGGAGGAATCGGCGCGCGCAAGGCGGTGTGCCAGGCCGCGCGGTTTTCAGTCCAGTTGATGGCCGCACCCTCGAACAGGTCGCGTCGATATTGCTCAAAGCCTTGCTGTGTCAGTAAGGCGTCGGCCGCTCGGGCAAGTTCGGGCGAACTTCTCTGCGTTGTGAGATCCACCTCGAGTTCGGCCGCGGTGATCACACGCAGGGCCTCAGGTTTGGAGGTGCTGCTCAGTACAGCTTGTGAAAACTGTTTCCAAGCGGGGCTGTTTGACAATGAGGGCATAGGGTTCAGCAAAGTGGGGAGAACAAAGGTTTAGAAAGGCAGTTTGACCGTTGGCGCAAGCGCCAGCAGTTGTTCGCGGAATACATTTTTGATGCGCTCAAGTGCTTCTAGGGTATCTCCCTCAAATCGCAAGACGACGACAGGCGTCGTATTAGAGGCGCGCGCTAAACCAAAGCCATCTGCATAGTCTGCGCGCAGACCATCGATTTTGAAAACCTCCGTCGCACCTGCAAATATCCCTTCGTTTTGCAAGCGCTTGATCAACGCGTGCGGCTCGCCTTCGCCCATTTCAAGTTTGAGTTCGGGTGTTGAAACGCCTTGGGGCAGTGCCTCAAGGACCGCCGAGGGATCGACATCTCTGGAGAGGATTTCAAGCAGACGAGCACCTGTGTAAAGGCCATCGTCAAAGCCAAACCAACGTTCTTTGAAAAATACGTGTCCGCTCATCTCGCCAGCCAAGGGGGCGCCGGTCTCCGCCAGTTTTGCTTTGATCAGGGAATGGCCGGTTTGCCACATCAGCGGCTTGCCGCCCGCGGCCCGCACTTGTTCGGCGACATGGCGGCTGCACTTGACGTCATAAATGATGGTCTCGCCAGGGCAGCGCTTGAGTACGTCGCGCGCATACAAAATGAGCTGACGGTCTGGCCAAATAATCTGACCGGATTTTGTGACCACGCCCAATCTGTCGCCGTCACCATCAAAGGCCAAGCCGATTTCACAGTCCGTGGTTTGCACGCAGCGGATGAGATCCTCGAGGTTGTGTGGGTCGGCGGGATCGGGGTGGTGATTGGGGAAAGTGCCATCGACCGTGCAAAATAATTCAGTAACTTCGCAGCCAAGACCTCGGAAAAGGGCTGGAGCGACAGCGGCCGCGACACCGTTACCGCAGTCAATGGCGATTTTCATCGGCCGGCTGAGCTTGATGTCACCAATGACGCGCGCCAAATAGGGCGTCAGGATATCAACAGCCGAGGCTTTGCCTGGTTTGGCGGCGATGGCAGGACCTGCAGCGACTTCGTCACGTAGACCCAAGATCGCTTCGCCATGGAGTGTTTGGCCGCCCATCATCATTTTGAACCCGTTGTACTCAGGAGGGTTGTGACTGCCCGTGACTGCAACGCCGGAGCCCGTTTTAAGGGTGTAGGCCGCAAAGTAAACCAGTGGCGTAGGCACTTCACCCACATCGATGGTGTCGATGCCGCCTTCGCGCATACCCTGCTGCAGTGCACCCGCCAACTCCGGGCTACTCAGTCTGCCATCTCGACCGACCACTAGGGTCGTCACACCACAGGCATGCGCACGCGCCGCGAGACCTAAGCCAAGTTGCCGCGCAAAATCGGCATTTAAAGCGGTGGGTACAACGCCGCGAATATCGTAGGCTTTGAACGCAGCATGAGGGAAGGGCAAGGACGAAGGCACGTGAAGGACTCCAGAAGCAAAAAAACACCGATCTCGTATTATCGCCGATCTGACAGGAATATTTCCCGCTAGAGATCGGCGTAATTAGCACTCGTCAATCCGTAACTCACCTACAATTTGACCTGTTGCAACCTGCAGGTCCGACCCTTAAGTCAATGAAACCGCAAAAATAATGAATGAGAACTGAATGAGCGCGTTGAAACAACTAGAGCAAATCGTGGGCGCGACCCAGGTATTAGTGGGCGAGGCGATGACGCCTTACTTGGTGGATTGGCGTGGCCGTTATCGGGGTGACGCTTTGGCGGTTGTCCGCCCTGGGAGCACTGAAGAGGTGGCTGGCGTGGTACGCCTGTGCGCCGAGCACAAGATTCCGATTGTGCCCTCGGGTGGCAATACGGGGATGTGCGGTGGCGCGACACCAGATGAGACAGGGCGCGCGCTTGTCGTTTGCCTGGCGCGCTTAAATCGTGTGCGGGAAATCGACACAGATAACGACACCATTACCGTCGAGGCAGGATGTATTCTCCAAGCTGTTCAAGAAGCCGCGCGTGCGGCGGGCCGTTTGTTTCCCCTGAGCTTGGCGGCGGAGGGCAGTTGCACGATTGGCGGCAATCTCTCTACGAACGCGGGTGGCACGCAGGTATTGCGTTACGGCAACACACGCGAACTCGCTTTAGGCCTCGAGGTGGTGACGCCTCAGGGAGAGATTTGGCATGGCTTGCGAGGCTTGCGTAAGGACAATACTGGGTACGACCTGCGCGATTTGTATATTGGTAGCGAGGGTACGCTCGGGATCATCACTGCCGCGACCCTAAAACTCTACCCCGTTCCGGTTGCTCAGCGTATTGCGATGCTGGCGCTCAACTCCCTCGAGGATGCGATTGCGATGCTGTCGCGCGCCCGCGCAGGTTTTGGTGCCTCCTTGACCGGTTTCGAGGTCATGATGGGGCCAGTTCTCAAAGCCGTGGTGCGTTTGTACCCTCAGCAACGTTTGCCCTTTGAAGGACCTTCGGCGGATTCGCCATGGTTTGCGATCTTGGAGCTCTCTGATAGTGAAAGCGCCGAGCATGCGCAAGCGCGCTTTGAGTCTGTTTTGGGTGCGGCGATTGAGGATGGACTGGTGGTCGACGCGGCGATTGCTGAAAATATTGCTCAAAGCAAGGCGATCTGGCATTTGCGTGAAAGCATCCCACTGGCCGAGGCGGAGCTTGGAAAGAGCATCAAACACGATGTCTCAATTCCTATTTCCTTGATTGGACAGTTTGTCCAAAAAACGAATGCGGCACTGCAAGTCAAGTTTCCTGGGATCCAGCATATTGTGTTCGGCCATTTGGGCGATGGCAACCTGCATTACAACGTCGCCCGCGCGCCCAATCAGACCGAACAAGAGCTTCTCGCCACCCAATACGACGTGTATCAACTGGTCCACGACAGCGTTCATGCCCACGGCGGCTCAATCAGTGCGGAACATGGCGTGGGCCAACTCAAGCGCGACGAGCTGACACGCTATAAAAGCGAGCTCGAACTCAGACTCATGAAACAAATTAAGCAAGCACTTGATCCGGATGGATTGATGAACCCAGGCAAAGTCCTGCAAGCTTGATAAAGAAATAGAGATGCTGCGTATGACATGGCGGTTTTGGTGGACAGTACTCTTGATGCTGACCTTGTCCCGCTTGTGGTCTTGATACCGTTCATCCGATGTTGGGACGGGATTTGACGCGGCAGCCTGCCAAGCGCGCGATGATGCAAGTTGGGAGTGCCTCAGACCTTTTGGCAGCGCGGACAAAAATAGGTCGCGCGCTGACCTTGCACGATGCGTTTAATGAGGGTGGCGCAACGCTTGCAGGGTTCGCCGTCCCGCTCATAGACTGCTGCATGCAAGGTGAAATAGGCCCCTGCTTCGCCGGTGGCGTTCACATAGTCTCTTAGCGTGCTGCCGCCAGACTGCAGCGCGTCGTGGAGTGTGCTTTGTAGTGCGGTGACTAGACGCTCGCAACGCGCGAGAGAAACCCTTGCTGCTTGCGTTTTAGGGTGAATACGCGCTCTAAATAAGCTTTCAGAGGCGTAGATATTGCCGGCGCCTACGACAACATCACCTGCAAGCAAAGCTTGTTTGATCGACATTTTCCGCCCAGTCAGGCCTTTTTTGAGCCATTTCGCATCAAAGCCCGGATCGAAGGGTTCGATGCCCAACTTGCTGATCAAGGGATGGTGTTCGATGGGCCCGGCACTCTTTGGGTGCCATAAAACCGAGCCAAAGCGACGTGGGTCGTGAAGGCGCAAGGTGACGTGCTCAAACTGCCACTCCACGTGGTCATGTTTTCTGAGGAGTTCGCCATGGAGCACGCTGCGTAAAGAGCCTGACATGCCTAAATGGATCAGTTGCGTGCCGTGATCGAATTCGATGAGCAGGTACTTGCCGCGCCGTCGACAGGCTCGTACAACCTGCCCGACCACCAAGTCAGGTAAATCTTTCGGAATGGGCCAGCGCATGCGAGGTTCGTGCACGATCATTCTTTTGAGCGTGTGACCTGTTGCAACGGCGTCAATTCCCCGGCGAGTTGTTTCGACTTCTGGTAGTTCTGGCATGGCTGAGTGCTAACATCCGTTCACTGAATCTGTTGATTGTGCCACCAACTAGGCGGGTCGAGTGAAGTCGTTGTTTAAATCAATCTTTTACCAAGTTTGCGCCTCGGCTCTGATAGGGGGTGCAGCTCTGCTATGGGTCTCGAGCGTTCTGGCGCAAGCGGGTCCTGCCAAAGGGGTGGGGCAAAGCGCCCAGCTTCAAATCAAACCGCGTGTGCCTGAGTCGCAGAGCATTCGCCTGCGCGCGGGTCAGGTGCCCGAGGTGACGCTGACCTCAACGATATTGTTTCGCATTCTGTCCTCAGAGATTTCCGCTCAGCGAGGCACTTATTTGCCCGCGGGCAAGACCATGCTGGATCTGAGTCGTGAGCTGGGCGACTACCGATTGGCGCGTCGCGCGTTGGAGTTTTATCTCGCGGGCGGCAATTTACCTGGCGCGCTTGATGCCTCAAGAGTCTGGCTACGCCAGATGCCGGATGACCCAGAGGCTTCCTCGACGGAAATGGCGCTTGCTGCGGCCTCTGGGCAAACCAGTGGCCTGGCGGCGGCGTTGCGCAAACAAATTGACGCAGCGAGTGACAAGTCCGCGGCGATTGGCCAGGCGTTTGCGGTCTTGAGCCGTATGCCCGACAAGCGCGCGGCATTACGGATTTTGAGCACGGCGATTGGTGACAGCAATGCAAGACATTTGGCGGCGGGACATATGGCGCTAGCTGATATGTCCCGTGCTGCGGGTGATAACGAGCGCGCCCTCGAAGAGTCTCGCCTGGCGTTGGCTGCCGCACCGCGCTCAGAAGAAGCCGCTTTACGAGTGTTCGAATATGGTTTAAGCGTTGACCCCGATCGCGCTTTGCGTGAAGCCACTGATTTTGTGGCTTTGCAGCCAAACTCAAGACGCCTGCGTGTGTTGCTGGCGAGCCATCTTTCCGAGCGTGGCCAATTTGAGGCGGCGATGGCCGAATTGACGTCGATGGTCAAGCGCTCACCCGAGGATTTTGATCTGCTGTTTATGCAAGCTCAGGTCGCCTATCGCGCCAAAAAACTTGAGCAGGCGCGAGGTTTTCTGGATCAGTATGTCTCTGTGCAAGAGCAACGCGTGCGCGCCTCTGCAGCTGCAGGAGCTACGGATGCTCCCGCAGCGCTTGCGGAGGCCTACCAGCTCCTGTCTAAAATTGCCGAAGAGCAAGGCCAACTCGACGAAGCGGTGAGCTTGCTTGCCAAAATTGACGATCCGTCGATGCGCTATACCTCGCGGATCCGACAGGCGCTCATCCGCGCGAAGCAAAAACGCGTCGATGAAGGTTTAGCCTTGATTGATTCGGCCAATGCGCAAACGGATGACGAGATCGTGATGGGGGCCTCGGCGGGCGCGCAGATTCTGCGTGATGCCAACCGACTTTCCGAAGCCATCAAACGGATGCAGGCCCTCGATCAGCGGATGCCTGACTCCGTCAATGTGAAATACGAACTCGCGATGCTGCACGAGCGTGCGAATCAAATGCGTGAGACAGAGCGTTTGTTAAGGCAGGTGATTGCTTTGGATCCAGGACATGCGCATGCCCACAATGCTTTGGGTTATTCGCTGGCAGATCGAAATCAACGCTTGCCCGAAGCTCTAGCGCTCATTACGCGCGCACTTGAGATCGCCCCAAAAGATCCTTTTATTCTCGATAGCATGGGCTGGATCAAGTTTCGAACGGGACAGTTCCAAGAGGCCGTGGATTATTTGCAACGCGCTTATGCGATACGGCCCGAGGCCGAGATTGCCGCTCACTTGGGAGAGGCGTTATGGAAACTAGGCCGACAAGGCGAGGCCAGAACAATTTGGGCGCAGGGCGTGAGCCAGGAGGCCTCAAATAAAACGCTGCTAGAGACACTTAAGCGATTCGGAGTCAAGCCTTGAGCTGGTTGAGGGTCGCGACGGTGTTTGCGTTGGTGCTCGTTTTGGCAGGGTGCGCGACACCTGTCCCATCGACTCAGACGTCTTCGACGGAGGCACTTTCTCTGAATGAACTCGTTCGTCAGGGGCGCTTTGCTCTGCGCGCAGAGGGGCCTTCTGAGCCGCCCGAAGCCGTCCAGGGCAGCTTTGTGTGGCGCGATGTCGGTGGCCGTCTAACCCTGGATCTGAACAACCCTTTTGGAAGCACCTTGGCACGCGTGCAGGTCGATCCTGGTCAGGCGGTGTTGACGCAGGCGAACGGTGAGACGATGCGTTCATCCGATCCCGATACCTTGGTGCAACAGGTGATGGGTCGGCCCGTCCCTGTCCGGGAGATCCGCAGCTGGTTGCGTACCCCTTTGCGCGCAGCGCCCACGATGCAGCAAGTCAAACGCGATGAGCAAGGTCGCATCATTTCTTTTGCGCAAAGCGGCTGGGGCGTAGAGCTTGGACGCTTTGATGCGCAAGGTCCCAGGCTCTTGGTCTTGTCTCGTATTGAGGGGAGCAAGCAAGTCGTGATCCGCCTCGTCGTGGACGCACCTTGAGCGCAAGGAGTTGAGGTCAATCCATGCTGTATGACCTGCCCGCACCGGCCAAACTCAATCTCTTTTTGCACGTCATCGGTAGGCGCGCCGATGGGTATCACCTGCTGCAGACCGTATTTCGGTTCGTGAGTTTGGCTGATCGCCTAGATATCGATACGCGCGCAGATGGCCAAATTACTCGGGAAACGGATATGCAAGGCGTTGCGCACGATGAGGATCTCGTGGTGCGTGCGGCCCGCCTTTTGCAGCAAACGACAGCGACAAAGCAGGGCGCACACATCCATGTTCGCAAGCAAATACCTTCCGGTGCCGGGCTTGGCGGTGGCTCAAGTGACGCCGCTACGGTATTAATCGCCTTAAATCGTCTTTGGCGTACTGGGTTGAATCGGGTGCAGCTCATGCAGCTGGGTCTGCAGTTGGGTGCGGATGTGTCGGTATTTATCTTTGGGCAAAATGCATTTGCCGAGGGCGTCGGCGAGCTGCTGACCTCAGTTGACTTGCCGCAAGGGGCTTTTTTGATCGTCCAGCCGGCTCAGAGCGTGCCAACCCAAGGTATTTTTCAGGCACCTGATTTGACAAGAGACACTGAAACGGTCAAAATAATGGACTTTTCTGAGCGCCAGATGATCACTCGTTTGGGGTTTGGTCATAATGATCTGCAGCCAGTGGTTTTAAACCGCTTCCCGGTTGTACGTCAGACGCACGACTGGCTAGAAAAAGCCGGTTTTAAGGCGCGAATGACTGGGTCTGGGTCCTGTTTTTTTATCGGGTTCCAGAGTGTCGAGCAGGCCGAGGTGGCACAGCAGAAAATGCTCGCTAAAATACGTGTAGATTTTTTCGATATTGCGAGTGCGGGATTAGTGGAAGTTGCTAATCCTTGTTTTGCAAACCCGATACAGGCCACGATGGTTTGTGAGGGTCTAACAGAACACCCACTGCGGTATTGGATTGAAAGCTAGTTGGGGAGTCGCCAAGCTGGTTAAGGCACCGGATTTTGATTCCGGCATGCGAAGGTTCGAATCCTTCCTCCCCAGCCCCGAATTGTGTTGAGCTGTTCCACATTTGTTTCTGACGGTCTGTGACTGCCCCCATCATGCTCAGTGAAAGTTTCATGATCTTTACCGGCACCGCGAACACGCGGTTGGCCGTTGATGTGGTCAATCATCTGGACATGTCCTTGGGTCGGATGACCGTTGGCCGTTTCTCGGACGGCGAGGTGATGGCCGAAATCAATGAAAACGTCCGCGGTAAAGACGTTTTCGTCTTGCAGCCAACCTGTGCCCCGACCAATGACAATCTCATGGAAGTGATGGTGATGGTTGATGCGCTACGTCGCGCTTCTGCCGGACGTATTACTGCAGCTATCCCCTATTTTGGTTATGCGAGACAGGATCGTCGCCCGCGTTCGGCGCGTGTGGCCATCACGGCCAAGGTTGTGGCCAACATGCTCCAAGTCGCAGGTGTTGACCGCGTCTTGACCATGGATCTCCACGCTGACCAGATCCAAGGTTTTTTTGATATTCCGGTTGACAATATTTACGCAGGTCCGATTTTGTTAGGTGATATTTGGCGGCGTAACCTGAGCAACCTGGTTGTGGTGTCGCCCGATATCGGCGGCGTGGTGCGTGCCCGTGCGCTCGCCAAGCAGCTAGAGGCTGATTTGGCGATCATCGACAAGCGACGTCCGCGCGCGAACGTCTCCGAGGTGATGAACATCATCGGTGAGGTTGACGGCCGTACGTGTTTGATCATGGATGACATGGTGGATACGGCAGGTACGCTTTGCAAGGCGGCCCAAGCGCTTAAAGAACGTGGTGCCGGAGCCGTATACGCGTATTGCACCCATGCTGTGCTGTCAGGCGGGGCGGTTGAGCGTATCGCAGCTTCAGAGTTGACTGAGTTGGTCGTGACGGACACGATCCCGCTGTCTGACGAGGGTCGGTCATGTGCCAAGATCCGTCAGCTCTCTTGTGCAGCCTTGTTGGGCGAGACTATTTTGCGTATTTCGAACGCCGAATCGGTCAGCTCGTTGTTTGTAGACTAGATATTCAAGGACGCATCCCGAGCGGATGCGTCAAGAAATTTGCGGTTCACTGGTCGCGGTGGACTGCGAAGCCACGGTTCGATACCCGGATCGTGTTTTAACAGGATGCTTGTCATCCCTTTTGGAGTTTTTCATGCAATTTAATGCAACCCCACGAAGCGTACAGGGAACGAGTGCGAGCCGCCGCCTGCGCCGTGCGAGCCGCGTCCCCGCCATTGTTTATGGTGGCAAAGAGCAGCCCGTCAATATCGAGCTCGATCACAACGAAATCTATCACGCTCTGCGTAAAGAACAATTTCACGCTTCCGTTTTGGACATGCAAATCGAAGGCAAGAGCCACCAAGTTCTGTTGCGTTCGGTGCAGTGGCACCCCTACAAGCAAATCGTCATGCATGTCGACTTTCAGCGTGTATCCGCAGACCAGGTCCTCCACACCAAGGTGCCTTTGCACTTCACAAATACCGAGACTTCGCCTGCAGTCAAGCTCAGCGCCGCGATTATTTCGCACGTGATGAATGACATCGAGATCGCCTGCTTGCCCAGCAACTTGCCACAGTTTATTGAAGTGGACTTGTCCAAACTCATCGGTGGTGCGTCCATTCACTTGGCCGACATTACTTTGCCTAAAGGCGTGACTTACCTCGCGCACCGTGGCGATACTAACCCAGTCTTGGTGACTGCAATCGTCAAAGGCGGCGCTGCCGCTGATGCCGCCGAAGGCTCAGCACCTGCCGCCTAAAATCACGTCTTTCAGGGTATCGCCCTGAATAATGTGATCATTGAGGTGGTGTTAAAGTCCTCCCCAAGCCCTATCCGTTTTGCGCGGATGGGGCTTTTGTCTTCATAATGCTGCTATGACACAACTGATCAAACTCATCGTGGGGCTTGGCAACCCCGGCCCTGATTACACGCGCACACGTCACAACGCAGGCTTCTGGCTTGCCGACGCCGTTGCCGACGATCTGCGGAGTGCTTTTACTGTTGAAAAGCCCTTCTTTGGCTCCGTGGCCAAGGCGCGTTTCGATGGTGAGCAGATTTGGGTGGCCAAACCTCAAACTTTCATGAATCGCTCAGGTCAGTGTGTGGGTGCGTTAGCGCGCTTTTACAAACTCGTGCCAGAGGAAATTTTGGTGCTGCACGATGAGCTCGATCTTTTTCCGGGCCAGGTTAAGGTCAAACAGGGCGGTGGTCACGCCGGTCATAATGGCCTGAGAGACATCCAGGCCGTCTTGGGTAGCCCGAACTTTTGGCGCTTGCGCTTGGGGATCGGGCATCCACGTAGTTTGAATCTTTCACAAGAGGTGGCTGATTTTGTCTTGCATCCGCCACGCCGCGAAGATCAGGAGGCCATAGACGCCTGCATTACCCGCTGTAGAGCAGTCATGCCCTTGTTTTTGAAAGGTGAGTTTGTGCGGGCGACCGAGCAGCTCCATCGCGATAATCCAGCATGAAAGCGCAGCGCTTTCGGGACGAGTTTCGACAGTTTTTACGCTTTGTGCGCCGCCCGAGTCTCAAGCGAGAGGTCAAGCACCCAACACCCGTCAGCGGTTGGATCGCGGATTGGATACCTTCTTGTCGCTGGACCCGCTTGCTCGCCTGGGCGGGCGCTTTGTGGCTGATCAATATCGTTGTGCTCGGCCCCGTGGTCCTGACGGTTTATGAAATGAGTGGAGCGACGCATCGCATCAGCCCTCAAAACTTGCCCTGGTTTCAGGCGCTCCTGTGGGCGCCGATCGTTGAAGAGATGCTCTTTCGGTTTGGTGTGCGCCGACCTCAGTTAGCATTGCTGGTTGTGCCTGTGTTGGCCTATGTTTTTCTAAATGGCTTTGCTTGGTGGGCGAGCAGTTTGATTGTGCTGGTGATGCTGATGCTCATCTGGTCGATGCGCCATGCGCCCATGCCCTCTGGATCGGGCTGGAAGTGGCTCAGAATGTATCGTTGGTCTTTCCCAGTGGTGATGCATGCGTCTGTGTTGGCTTTTGCCGCACTGCATATTCATAACTATGAATTTGTCGATCTTCCCTGGTGGATGATGGCGGTATTGGTATTGCCCCAGTGGGTCACGGGTCTCGCACTGTGCTGGATCCGGGTGCAGCGAGGTATTGGCGCCGCAATCCTCGTCCATGCTTTTTTTAATGCTGGTCCTTTAGGCGTTGCGTGGCTGGCGCTTCAACTTACGGACGGTGCTCTGTAGCATTCGCGGCGTAACGTTCTCTGAGTTCGCGCTTGAGCACTTTACCTATTTCGCTTCTGGGCAAAATGTCCGTCAAGACGAGGTCAGTCAGTCGCTGTGTTTTACCCAAACGTACGTTGACCCACGCGAGCAGTGCATCAGGGGTCACTGTCGCGTGCGGTTTAAGCACCACATACGCGACGGGGGTTTCTCCCCACTGGCGCGAGGGTATGCCGATCACGGCACAGTCGCGCACCTCGGGATGCTGGCCGAGTTCGGCCTCCAGGTCGCTGGGATAAATATTGAAACCACCCGAGATGACCATGTCCTTTTTACGGTCTGCAAGGATTAGAAAACCATCCTCGTCGTAGCGTGCGATGTCACCTGTCCGGATAAAGCGTTTGCCAGAGGGGTCAAACCATTCAACCTCGCGGGTTTTCTCAGGCAGGCCGAAATAGCCCTCCATCATCGCGGAGGAGCTCCCCACGATTTCCCCGGTTTGTCCTTGGAGGACTTCTTTTCCTGTTTCGTCGATCAGTCGAATATCGTGACCGCTAGCGGGACGACCGATGGTGTGTAGTTTGTGCGGATAATTGTGCGCCTCAAGCTCGCAACGGCCTCCGCCCTCCGTCATACCGTAGATTTCGGTTAAACGACCGGGCCAGCGCTTGAGCACCTCGGCTTTGAGGGCCGCGCTAAAAGGCGCGCTGGTGGAAAACTTGGCCTGAAAAGAGGAGAGGTCAAACTGGTCGAAAGTCGGATCGTCCAGGATACGTTGATATTGCACAGGGACTAGCATGGTGTGCGTGCCCCGATGCTGTTGCGCAAGCTCAAGATAGCGGCGTGCGTCGAACTTTTCCATGAGGATCCCGGTACCGCCCAGCGCAAGTGTGGGTAGCAGCGCGACGAGTGTGGTGTTTGAGTAAAGAGGTGTGGAGGTCAATGTCACCGAGTCTGGACCATAGCCATTGGTCGCCGCACGTTGAACGTGTGACCAGCGCATCGAACAAGGTTGGACAATGCCCTTTGGAGTGCCTGTAGTGCCGGAAGAGTAAATCAGATTAAAGGCCCAGTCGGGCTGTGTGTCGACCCGAGAGGGCTGCGTCTCGTTGGATAGCCACGCCCCCCAGCTGTTTGGGCCCTGTAGTGCGTCGATCCAGATCCGTCGTACACCTTGGTCGACCAAGGTATCGGTAGGCCAGCTGAGCGCGCAGGCGCGATCTTGAAAGAGGATCTTGGCGCCAGAGTTCGCGAGCATCCCATTAAGATTTTGTGGCGTCGCCGAGGGAGGCAGTGGGGTCATGACCGCGCCGGCACGTAAGGCGCCCAGAAAAAGCGCGACATACTCCAAAGAGGTCCCTGCGCAGGCGGCGATTTTGTCACCAGGGCCGAAACCGTCGCGCTGCAAGGAGGCGGCAACCCGCGCGATCAGCGCATCGAGCTGCGCGTACGAAAGCGTATGCGCGTTCAGAATCAGTGCGGGATGCGCAGGTCGCTGCGAGGCAGCAAAACCGATCATTTCTGGGACGGTGCCAAAAGGACGGGCGAGAAGCTCAGCAAGTGTCATGATCTGGAGGAGAAAGTAAGGGCGGAGCGGTTAAACTCCTATTCTATACAGCTGTTTCACTTATTAAAGACTTCGGGATTCTCATGGCTCTGCAATGTGGCATCGTTGGTTTGCCCAACGTCGGTAAATCAACCCTTTTTAATGCCCTCACCAAGGCAGGCATCCCTGCCGAAAATTACCCCTTTTGTACCATCGAGCCCAATGTGGGCGTGGTCGAGGTACCGGACCCAAGATTGGCCGCCCTCGCAGCCATTGTCAAGCCAGAGCGCATCCTGCACGCCACCGTCGAGTTTGTGGATATCGCAGGCTTGGTCGCAGGCGCGAGCCAAGGCGAAGGCTTGGGCAACCAGTTTCTCTCCCATATCCGCGAAACCAATGCCATCATCAACGTGGTGCGTTGTTTCGAAGATGACAACGTCATCCACGTCGCCGGTCGTGTCGATCCGATCGCCGATATTGAGGTCATCGAAACCGAGTTGGCACTTGCCGACATGCAGACGGCTGAAAAGGCCATGCACCGTTTTCAAAAGACCGCACGCTCAGGCGACAAAGAAGCCCAAAAAGTTGTAGGTATTCTTGAGCAAGTCATTGCTCAACTCAATCAAACCAAGCCGATTCGCGCGTTGGATCTTTCGCCCGAAGACTTCGCACTGATTGCCCCGCTTTGTTTCATCACTGCCAAGCCCGCGATGTACGTGGGTAATGTCAGTGATCAGGGTTTTACCAACAACCCCTTGTTGGATCGCTTGAACGCGTTCGCCGCTGCGCGCAATGCGCCAGTCGTCGCGATTTGCGCGTCCATCGAATCCGAAATCGCCGAGCTTTCTGACGAAGACAAGTCGGTGTTCTTGGCCGATATGGGGATGCAAGAACCCGGTCTGGATCGCCTGATCCGAGGTGCGTTTAAATTACTCGGTTTGCAAACCTATTTCACTGCCGGCGTCAAAGAAGTTCGCGCCTGGACCGTGCCGATCGGTGCGACGGGGCCACAGGCTGCGGGCGTGATTCATACGGACTTTGAGCGAGGGTTCATCCGCGCGCAAACGATCGCGTATGAGGACTACATCGCTTGCAAGGGCGAGCAGGGCGCAAAAGAAGCGGGCAAGATGCGTGCCGAAGGCAAGGAATACATCGTCAAGGATGGAGATGTACTGAATTTCTTGTTTAACGTTTAACCATACCTAATATCTGAAAAATCGGGCCACGATGATGCAGCAGTGAGCCTACCTTTTGGACGAGTGGAAAAAGGGCGACAGCAACATTGTGCCGATTAAGCCTGACGTTGCAGCTTGATGCAGTGGCGGAAAGCGGTTGATTGAATATGTTGTGATTTCAAGGGAATCGCAACATATTTAATTGACCTGTTGTCGCCAGCGACATAAACTGGGAATGTGTTGCAAAAATTGAAGAATTAAATCATGACCGATTGGCGTCCAGACCAGCCCTATAACGACTTACCCCCTTTGCCACCAGCAGCAGAGGTGGAAACGCGCCCGGTACTCAAGCAGTGTATCGCTGCGCGCGCAGCCTTGGCGGAACTGAAACAGGCAGCGGAGTTGATTCCCAATCAGGGGGTCTTGATCAATGCGCTGCCACTTCTGGAAGCGCAAGCTAGCTCGGAAATCGAGAACATCGTCACCACCACGGACCGACTTTTTCAGTATCAAAGTGCCGGGGAACGTGCCGATCCCGCCACCCGCGAAGCCTTACGTCACAGCAGCGCATTACTGGAAGGGTATCGGGCACTCAAGCAATTTCCTTTGAACACCCGCACTGCCGAGCAGGTTTGCTCAAGGATCAAGGGCATCGAGATGCAGGTCAGGCGCGTACCGGGAACGGCACTCGCCAACCAAGCAACCGGAGAAGTGATCTACACCCCACCTGTCGGTGAAGATTTGCTGAGGACAAAACTCGCCAACTGGGAACGCTATCTTCATGAACAGCGCGATATCGATCCCTTGATCCGCATGGCGGTTGGGCACTACCAGTTCGAGGCGATCCACCCCTTCACCGATGGCAATGGTCGCACAGGGCGCATTCTGAACAGCTTGTATTTGATTCAGGAAGACTTGCTGACGCTACCGATTCTTTATCTCAGCCGACACATCATCAAGACCAAGTCCGAGTATTACCGCCTGCTGCTTGACATCACCCGGAGCCAAGCATGGGAGCCGTGGATTATCTACTTGCTAGAGGGGATTGAGGATACGGCACGTTGGACGACGACCAAGATTTCAGCGATCCGCAATCTGTCAGCACTGACCATCACCCATGTAAAGCAGGCCGCACCGAAAATTTATAGCCGTGAGCTGGTTGATTTGATCTTCGACCTGCCGTACTGCCGAATCCAAAATCTCGTAGAGAGAGACATTGGCGGTCGCCAAGCAGCTTCGCGTTATCTCAAGCAACTCGTTGAAATTGGGGTGCTGGAAGAAAGAACCGTTGGGCGTGACAAGCTATTTATTCATCCGAAGCTGATGCATTTGCTCACTCGTGATGACAACTCTATTGGCGCCTATTCGTGATATGAACAAAAAATCTTTCAGCGAACGAGATAAAAGACTTAAGCCCCCAGGAAAAGAAGGCGCTCAAAAGTATGTTGAAAGCGGAACTGGAGATAAGACGATGAAAAAGCGCAACCTGTTTACGGAAATGACAGAGGGATTTGATGCCCTTTCAAATGCACGCAAGGGTAAACAAACGCTGCGCACGCATGAAATTAGCATTCAACCAGCCTGTGAAATATCAGCGAGTGAGTTGATCGCTTTACGCGAGCGTTTGCATATGTCCAGACCGGTTTTCGCTGGCTACCTTCGCACCAACCCCCGGACTCTTGAAAACTGGGAGCAGGGTCGTGCCAAGCCTAATGCACAGGCGAGTTTGTTAATTCGGCTCGTGGCGAAGTTTCCTGATACTGTTGACCGCCTGGCCGCGGTGTAGCGACAAAACAAAATATTCAAAAAAGGGAATCCCTAAATGGCTCAGATACATCTCATCCCCGTCGAGCGCTTGCGCGCTGCGGTACGTTATCTAGTAAAAGGTTTTGGCAGCGATGACCGGGAAATCGAGCTCGTTACAGAAAACTTGATTCAAGCCAACCTAACCGGGCACGATTCGCATGGTGTTGGGATTTTGCCGCGCTATGCCGAGGCGTATTTAGAGGGGAGCCTCAAGCCAAATGCGCGCATCCAGACGCGCATGGACAATGGCGCCATGATCGGGCTGGATGGCGAGTGTGGCTTTGGTCAGGCGATCGGCCATCAGGCCATGGAGCTTGGTATCGCCCGCGCCAAGGAGCATGGCAGCTGCATTTTGGCGCTCGGTAACTCACACCATTTGTGCCGCATTGGCGCATGGGCTGAGATGAGCGTTGAGCAGGGTCTCATCTCGATCCACTTTGTGAACGTGATTTCTCGTCCGATTGTGGCGCCCTTTGGCGGTGGCGATGCGCGGTTTGGCACCAACCCTTTTACTGTGGGCATTCCCGTACCAGGTCAGGATCCCATCTTGCTGGATTTTGCAACGAGCGTGATCGCACAGGGCAAGGCCCGTGTTGCGCTCAACAAAGGCGAGCAGCTTCCAGAGGGCTACCTGATCGACGACCAGGGGCGTCCCACCACCAATCCCATTTTCGCGGTGAAAGCACCGCTTGGCGCGCTCTGTACTTTTGGCGAGCACAAGGGCTTTGGTCTGGCACTGATTTGTGAACTCTTGGGCGGTGCCTTGGCGGGCGGCATGACGACACACTCCCCACCAGATGGCAAGCGTCGCATTATCAACGGCATGCTCTCGATTATTTTTGATCCTGCCAAGCTCGCCGATGGTTCGATTTTTGAGCACGAGATGAAGGCCTTTATCGAGTGGGTCAAGGCTTCGCCACCTCAGCCGGGCGGCGAGCAAGTTCGCATTGCTGGCGAGCCTGAGCGCAAAACACGTGCGCAACGCTTGGCACAAGGTGTGCCAGTCGACGAGACCACTTGGAATGAAATGCTGGAGACCGCGAAAAAACTTGGTCTGGATGCGGCGCAGTTACAAAAATTAGCGGGTCTTTAAACAGACTATCAACAAAGAAAAATTGATGCGCATGCATCACGGAGAGACAAAAAATGACGATTCAAAAAATGACCGGCCGCCAGGCGTTTATCAAACTCTTGCTCGACGAAGGAGTCACCCATCTGTTTGGTAATCCAGGTACTACGGAGCTCGCGATCATGGAAGCGGTCCCTCAGTTTCCCGAGCTGACCTACGTCTTGGGCCTGCAGGAGTCGATCGTAGTAGGTATGGCGGATGGTTTTGCGCGCGCGTCTAATCAGCTGGTCGCCTGTAACCTCCATTGCGCGCCGGGCTTGGGCCATGCGATGGGTGCGATTTATAACGCTAAGTTTTCGGGCTCGCCTTTGTTGATTACCGCTGGCCAATACGAGGTCGGTTATGGCTTGCAAGAGCCCTTGCTGTATGAGCCACTGGTGCCAATGGCCGCACCCTTGGTGAAGTGGGCCTTCGAGGTCACGCGCATTGAGGATCTGCCGCGCGTCATTCGTCGTGCTGCAAAAATCGCACGTACCCCACCGATGGGCCCAGTGTTCATTAGCTTGCCAGGCTCCGTGCTTGATGAAGAAGCAGAGATTGAGTTTGGCTTTCCGACGCTGGTCGATACCGGTATGCGCCCCAGTGATCGTGCGCTGCAAGACATTGCTGAAAAATTGCTCGCTGCAAAAAAGCCCGTCATCGTTGCCGGTCGTGAAATCGCCAATGCTGATATGTTTGCCGAGGCGTGTGAATTAGCAGAGTTGCTCGGTGCCGCGGTGTATCAAGAGTCGGTACCTTACAACTCACGCTATCCTTCCTCCCATCCCACATGTATGGGCGACTTGACCCGCAATCAAAAGAAAGTCCGTCAGACGCTCGAGCAATACGATTTTCTGCTGTGTCTGGGCGCAGATTTACTGCGTATGTCACCAATGAGTACGGTCGAGCCTTTGCCACCTGAAATGCCCGTGATGCATATTACGGAGCGTGAGTGGGAGCTTGGTAAAAATTACTCGACAGCCACTGCCGTGCGTGCGGATGTCAAGGAAACCTTGTTAGCCTTGTTGCCCCTATTACGCAGCATGCGTACCGCCAAGCAAGCTAAACAGGCGCAAGCGCGACTAGCAGATCTTGCGACACGCAACTGGTCTGCCAATCGAGCGAAGATGCACGCAGAGCTTGAGTCGAGTGCCTCGACGACACCGATCGATCAACGTTATCTCGTGCGTCAGATTGTGGATGCTTTGCCCAAGGACGTCATCGTGGTCGATGAAACCTTGACGGCCTCGCCTGCAATCTCGGCGCTGTTGCCGATGGATGATCCTCAGGCCTATTACGGCTTGGCAAGTGGCGGCTTGGGCTTTGGGATGGCCGGTGCAGTGGGTGTGGCACTCGCGCAGCCTACGCGACCCGTGGTGGCGACCATTGGCGATGGCAGTGCGATGTACAGCATTCAGTCGCTTTGGACCGCCGCACACTTAAAGCTCAACATCACCTACGTGATCATCAACAACCGCAGCTATCGCATCATCAAGGAGCGCTTGCTCGCGATGCGCGGCACAGATGATTTTGTCGCCATGGATATAGATAATCCAGCGATTGATTTTGCCGGTCTGGCCAAGAGTATGGGCATGCCTTCACAGGTGGTGACCGATCCGACCAAGCTTGCCGATGTTCTAAAAGCAGCGATGGCAAGTGGTGGGCCTAACCTGGTCGAAGTGATCGTCTCCAGAGGGTTTGGAGAGTAGTGAGTATTTGTGGGTAGGGCCAAGAGTATCGGGCGCTACCCACAAGGATGACAACTAAACAGACAAATAACGTTGCTTGATATCCGCGTTATCGTTGAGCTCAGTAACGGTGCCGACAAATACATCGGTGCCTTTGTCGATCACAACCGCGCGGTCGGCAAGCCCAAGACAGAAATGCAAATTCTGCTCGGCTAGCACGATTGTTTTGCCCATCTCGCGTAATGACTGGATCAGATCACCGATTTTTTGCACCATGATTGGCGCGAGACCTTCGCTGGGCTCGTCGAGCAACAGCACGTCCGGATTGCCCATCAAGGAGCGACCCACGGTGAGCATTTGTTGTTCACCGCCAGAGAGCTGTCCACCCATGCGCTCATGTAACGGTTTAAGCAAAGGGAGCATTTCGTAAACACGTTCAATGCTCCAGTCATCTTCGCCATTGGCGCCGCGTTTAATGGCAATCTCTAGATTTTCTTCAACCGTTAAATCAGGAAAAATTTGACGGTCTTCCGGGACATAACCAACCCCCGCGCGCGCAATCAAATGGGCGGCGCGTCCCTTGATCGACTGGTCGTGGAGTGTGATCTGACCGCTTTTTGCAGGGATCACACCCGCGACAGATTTCATCGTGGTGCTCTTGCCGGCGCCATTGCGACCAAGCAAGGCAAGCGTTTCACCCTTTTGAACGTTAAAGGATAAATTAAACAGTGCCTGACTCGTCCCGTAGAACACATTGATTTGTTCGACTTTCAACACCTGCTGACTCATGCGTGTGCCTCCCGAGGCGTGCCCAAATAGGCTTCAATGACGGCTGGGTTGTTTCTGATCTCTTCGGCACTACCTTCGGCCAGGACTTTTCCATAAGAAAGCACATGGATGTGTTGAGAAACTCTGAACACGATTTCCATATCGTGCTCGATCAACACAACGGTGAGTCCGCCTTTTTTCCAAAGGCTGTAAACGGTTTCAATCATTTGCTCGCGCTCTTCGGGCCCCATGCCGGCGACAGGTTCATCGAGCAGCAAGACTTTGGGACGCAAGACGAGGGCGAGCGCCATGTCCAGAAGCTTTTGATCGCCATGGGACAGGTTGCCACTGATGACATTGGCTTTGGTGTGCAGCCCGAGTTGCTCCATCACTTCGTAGGCACGATCACGCGTTTGCTGCAGAGGAAAACGACCGTACATCTGCGCAGACTTGCCGAGCGGCGACATGAGCGCGCCACGCAAGGATTCTTCGACGGTCAAGGTTTTAAAAAGCTTGGCCACCTGAAATGCCCGACCAATGCCTTTGCGCACAATCTCACTGCTAGCTTGGCCAGTGATGTCCTCGCCATCCAGAATGATGCGGCCAGAATCCGGAATCAAGGCACCGGAGATCAGATTAAAAAAAGTCGTTTTGCCCGCACCGTTCGGTCCAATCACTGCGCTCAGTGATTCAGTTTTAAAATGAATCGAGACGTCCGAGGTTGCGACGACGCCACCAAAGGATTTGTTCAGGTGTTCAATCTTGAGCATCAGTGCGCTCCATCCGGATTTTTGTGACGGGCTTTAGGTACGCCACCGTAGGTCTGCCACGTCGAGCCTGCGAGCCAGCCTGCGTCGACAGGCAGATTGATGCCTGTGATTGCTTTAGCTGCGGGTGACAATAAAAAGCCGACGGAGTCTGCGATTTCATCGGTCGTCACCATGCGCCCCATCGCAGCTTGAGACGTGAGATCCTCCGGGTTGCGATCATTGCGATCAATCGCAGCCTGCAAGGCCTCGGTCAACACATACCCGGGAGAGATAGCATTGACACGCACACCGGAGCGACCCCATTCTGCCGCGAGACACGCCGTCATGGCGGCGACAGCAGCTTTAGCCGGACCGTAGGCATGCAGGGGCGAAGAACGCAAGGACGTGATCGAGGCGATATTCACGATCGCACCGCCACCTAGTTCGACCATGCGCGAACCGTAGATCGCGCATGCCAGATAGGTCCCGCGCTGATCGATATCCACTACACGATCCCATTCCGTCATGGTGAGCAAATCGGGGGATAGACGATTTTGCAAAATCCCTGCGCTGTTCACCAGTGCCGTGACAGGGCCGTGTTTGGCTTCAATCATGGCTGCAGTCTCACGCATGCCATCATCGTCCGTCACATTGCAGGCATAGGCCGTTACACCCATGGCCCGCATTTTTTCTTCGGACCACGTACCTGGCAGGTCAAGCGAGATGACATGATCGCCGCGCTTGGCCAAATGTCGTACACAAGCCGCACCGATACCGCTCGAACCACCTGTGACAACAGTGATGTTTGGCTTGCTCATGATCGTGCTCCTCGTTTGAAAATCGTCTCAAAAAGCTGCACCACAAAATCTGCGATGCCACGCTTGAACCCAAGCGCGAAAATCAGCACAATCACGCCGAGCGCGAGTCCGTGGTACTCCGTAGTCCGAGTGATGATGTCGTTAAACACGAGTAGGAGAGCCGCTCCCACCACAGGTCCGATAAAGATATGCAGGCCACCCATGAGGATCATGAAGACCGCTTCGCCTGACATGGTCCAGTAGCTAAACTCAGGATAAGCGCCAGAGACGAACAGCGCCATGATGATCCCGCCCACCCCTGCAAAGCAGCTCGCCAGGATAAAGGCGTAGAGGCGGACACGCCAGACATCGATGCCAAGAAACTTGGCACGATCCGCGTTGTCGCGCACCATTCTGAGCGTATAACCAAAAGGTGATTGCAAGATATAGCGCATTAAAAACAGACAAAGCACGCCAATGATGCAGGAGAACCAATAGAGCGTTTGCGTATCGGCCAGATTGATGCTGCCCCAGACGCGCGGGATACCGCCCATCAGGCCTTGATCGCCACCGGTCAGCGACGACCAGGTGATAATGATGCTATGGATCAGCATTTGAAAGGCGAGCGTTAAAAAAGAGAAGTAAATCTCTTTAAGACGTACGCAAATCGCACCCACCACCAAACCCAGCAGAGCGCAGAAAACGACTGCACCGAGTATGGCAACCGGTATAGAGGCGCCACCTTTTTGCATCAGTAGACCAAAGGCGTAAGCCCCACCGCCAAAAAACATAGCATGCCCAAAAGACACCATACCGCCATACCCCACCAAAATATTGAGCGAGGTTGCAAACAAACCAAAGGCGGCCAAGCGAATCACAAAATCCAATGCCACCCGGCTGGGAAAAATAAACGGAATCACGATCAAAATCGCCAAGCCTGCGAGTGCAAGGAGGAGTTCTTTATTAAAGGTCAAGGAGGAGCTCATCAGCGTGGCTCCTTGCCAAGCAGACCGCTCGGTTTAAGCACCAGAATCAGTGCCATCGCTAAGAACATGATGCCTTCGACGAACAAAGGAAAGCCAATCGAACCAAAAGAGCGTACCAGTCCGATCAACAGGGCACCGACTAGGGCACCACTAATTGAGCCCATGCCGCCGATCACGGTCACGATGAAGGATTCGATCAAGATCGAAAAGCCCATACCAGGAGACATGGAGCGCACCGGCGCGGCGAGCGCGCCCGCCAGGCCTGCCAGCGCTCCGCCAAACGCAAAGACACCTGCGTAAATCCAGGTGGTATTCAGTCCGAGCGCAGACGTCATCGAAGGATTGTGCGCCGCTGCGCGGACGACCTTGCCGATACGCGTGCGTGTCATGACGTACCACATCACCAACCCAATCAGTGCGGCCGCACTAAACATGAAGATGTAAAACACCGGCACGATCCCGCCTGCGATAAAGACGGGTGGTGCCTGAAAAGCGACGGGCATTCCCATCGACTGGAATTCATGCCCCCAAATGATCTTAACTGCATCATCCAGAATCAAAATAAATGCATAACAGACGAGTAACTGAAGTAACACATCAGCGTTATAAATTTTGCGCATAAAAAAGCGCTCAAAGAAAAGGCTGAACAGCCCGACCCCTAGGCCCGCTATGATGGCGGCCAACACGTAGCTGTCGGTGATGCGATAGGCGGATAGTGCGATGTAGGCGCCCAGCATGTAGAGCGAGCCGTGTGCAAAGTTGATGACCTTCAGCACGCCAAAAATCAGCGTCAGACCAGCAGCCACGAGAAAGAGGAGCGAGCCCACAATGAGTCCGGTGCTGGTTTGGGTCACGATGCAAGACAAAGAAGTCAGGCACTCATAGAGGGCGGTGGGATCCAAGGATATCTCCGAGAGTTACAGGCGTATCGGGGTGTAGGCAACGGAGTCTCAACCCAAGCATGGGTGAGACTCCGTGCGATCAAACATTCAGGCGACGGCTTATGCCCAGCCTTTACGTTTTTTCCATTCGGCTTCGAGTGCGATGATCTGGTCCCACTTACCGTTGACTTGGTTGGTCATAAAGGGCTCTTTGTTGGTCAAGGAGCCATAACCGATCGCATAGTTGATGATGGTGTTGTCTTCTGCGCGCATCGTGAGCGTACCGTCTGCACCAAAGGGTGAGTTGATCTTGAGACCACGCATCGCTTCGGCAATTTTCTTGCCGTCAGCACTGTTCGCTTTTTTCATCGCGGTGGTCAAGAATCCGATACCTGCTGCGTTTTGCCAGGACCAGTTCAGGGCCAACTCTTTGAATTTGGCCCGGTAGGCATCAGAAAAAGCTGCATTCGCTGGCGTATCGGGGAAGCTACGCAGGTAGCGATTGCCAGAGTGCATGTTCGGGGGAACATTCTTGACTGCCGTGAGCACCGCATACTCGGCCAGGTTAGGCGAAAAGAATTGCTTGTCTTTAAACAGCGCATAAATATTTGACTGATCGATAAACGAGGTCATGTCGCCACCCCACAAGCAGGAGTAAACCGCTTGCGGTTTGCCTTGCACCATACGTGTGATGTTTTCGCTGTAGTCTGCCTGAAACAGTTTTGGCCAAACTTGACCGACGACTTCGATATTGCTGTTGAAATGCTTGAGGTATTCAAAATATTCAGCCGTGGTATCGCGACCGTATGCGTAGTCTGGAGAAATACTCATCCAACGCGTCAGTTTGAGCTTTTTAGCAATCTCGGCACCGTACGAACCGCCCGCAATGGCGTCATGAATGCCTTGGCGTGCGCAGCGGAAAGCTGTCGGGACGCGCAGCTTTGGATCCGCAGTGAGTGAGGAGGTCTCGGAGCAGGTATGCACAACCAGCACGCCGAGATCTTTTGCGACCTCATGCACGGCAAATGCGCCAGAGGAAGCTTCAGCATCCCAAAGGATTTCGCAACCATCACCTGTGACCAATTCACGTGCGACGCGCGCGGCTTCTTGAGGCTGACCCTTAGAGTCACGCACGACCATTTCAATCATGCGGCCGTTCAAACCACCCGCAGCATTGAATTTTTCGACTTCCATGGTCACAGCATTGCGCGAGGCGATACCAAGCATCGCAACACGACCTGACAGAATCGTCGGCATACCGATGCGGATGGGTTTGTTTTGTGCCAGTGAGATCGCGGGTAGGCCGAGTGCTGCGATACCAGCGGTCGCTGCTGCGCCTTTCAGCAATTTACGACGCGAAGCGCCAGCCAAACTTTGTGTGTACTTTGTGCTCATGTTGTCTCCAGATGTTGATGTCATTTTTATAATTGATAAAACACATATTTTTTCTTTATAACGCACTATGACGATTAGGTTGAGTGCCTGTCAAGAAAGAGTTGAGTGGGGAAAACCCTAGGTGATGTAATTTGAAATTTCAATGAGGTTTTGATCTGGATCGCGAACATAGACTGAAAGTATTTTTCCCATTGCGCCGGTTCGCTCGACGGGACCGATCTCGATGGGAATAGCAGCGGAAGAAAGTTCTTGCATGATCGTGGCGATCGGCGTCGAAGCAATAAAACACAAATCTCCTGAGCCTGCGGTCGGACGCAAAGCCTTAGGGTCATATGTATTATCTATTTGATGAAGATTAATTTTTTGCTGACCAAAACCAAGTGCCTTGCGATCCCCCAAAAAGGTGATGACTTCGAAACCAAGGACCTTGGAATAAAAATCACAGGTTTTTTCAAGGCTAGCAACAGTCAGGACGAGATGATCCAGTCGGTCAATGTTCATGGTTGTGACTCTTTGTTGAGATAGGCTAAAGTGTAAACAGGTTTTAAATTAAACAACGGATCTCTCGAAACATGAATTCTGCTGCATCGAACACAATTTATTTTCCCGTTGTCGGGTGTGCGGGTCTCGAGCGTCGCCAAGCGGCCGACTATCACCAGCGCTGGTTTGTGGTGGATGCCGAGGGCCACTGGCTGAGTGCCGAGCGTTGCGCTGCGCTTTTAACTGTGACGACCGAAATCAAGATGGGCGCGTTGGTATTGCGTGCGCCTGGGATGCTGAGAGTGGACATCCCGCTCGATGTGATCGAGGACGATGATAGCGTCAAGCGTACTGTTCAGGTCGGTCAACAGTCCGTGATAGTTGTCGACGAGGGGGACGTGACAGCGACATGGATGAGTCATGTCGCCGGTCAGACTTGTCGCTTGGTCAAGCTGCATCCTGAGGCGCTGCCGGTGGCGTGGCCGCAAGGTTAACCCAAGGCGCCTAAGCTAACCCAAGGCCTAAGCTTTGACGGCTTTGGCGTCTGTGAGCTTGTGGTATTTGGCCATCAGGGTTTCTTGGCCCTCGTGCCATTGAGGGTGTAACTCAATGCAGTCGACCGGACAGACGACTTTACATTGAGGCTCATCGTGATGCCCCACACATTCTGTGCAGGCATCTGGATTGATGATGTAAATCGACTCACCCATTGAGATCGCATCATTGGGACATTGTGGTTCGCACACGTCGCAATTGATGCATTCATCAGTGATTCGAAGCGCCATTCTTAAACCTTGTTTGCAGCCGCGCTTTGTTCGCGGCGCTCTTTGGCTTTGGCTTGCAACCAACGCTCAACGGAGGGAAACACAAACTTGCTGACATCGCCACCGAGCTCGGCGATCTCGCGCACGATCGTGCCAGAAATGAACTGATACTGATCCGAGGGGGTCATAAACAGCGTTTCGACCTCAGGAAGCAGATGGCGATTCATGCCCGCCATTTGAAACTCATACTCAAAGTCCGACACCGCGCGTAAACCACGCACAATCACGCGGCCTTCTTGTTCGCGCACAAAGTCTTTGAGCAAACCCGCAAAGCTCGCGACCTTGACGTTAGGATAGTGGCTTAAGACCTCGCGGGCGATTTCTACGCGCTCGTCGACGGAGAAAAAAGGGCTTTTTTTGCGACTGTGCGCCACGCCAATCACAACCTGGTCAAACAGGCTGGCGGCTCGGCGCACCAAGTCCTCGTGCCCGCGCGTCATGGGGTCGAAGGTTCCGGGATAAATAGCAGTGATCATTTTTGCGGCGCAACAATTTGAATGAGTTGATAGTGTACGGCCCCCGCGCGATCTTGGCGCAATAAGCTGTACCCGTCCGGGGCTAAAACCGGTTTTTCAGCCTCAATATAAACAAGACCGTTGGGTTCCAACAAGTCAGGCAATAAAGGCCAGAGGGATTCTAGCCAGTTTTTGCCAAAAGGGGGGTCAATGAAAATCAAATCGAACCGGGCAGCTTCGAGCCGGTCAAGGACCTGCATCGCGTCACCAGCGTGTATCCGCACGGCTTTGGCGCCAATCTTATCTCTCAAAGCACGCAAAGCGGCGACAGCCCGGGGCTGCTGTTCCACCATCTGGACGTGCGCGACCCCTCTGGAGGCGGCTTCAAAGCCCAACGCGCCGCTGCCGGCAAACAAATCCAGCACACGTTTGTCCGAAAACTCGCCACCCCAAAAATAATTTAGCCAGTTAAACACTGTTTCGCGCACCCTGTCGGGTGTGGGACGCAAACCCTTTGCGTCGATCACCTCAATAGGTGTTCGACGAAACTGACCGGCCACGATGCGAATATACTTCTTCACTATGTTTCGCTTCTTCAAGAAAAAACCAACTCCACCTGAGTCTTCCGTAGAAGATCAGTTGCCCACACTCGCCCCTCAGGAGCTCGAGCATCGCTCTGATCAACCCCCCGTTGGGGTGATCGTACCTGAGACGCAGACTCCTGTGACACCCGTGCCTCAGGACGAACTGACTGCTTCTGCTCAAGAGGCGGCGCCTCCCTCTCAAACGCCGTTCAGACGAAGTTCTTTCGCCGCAGCCTTTGGTGGCGCAGGTTCGGTCGGCGTGGCTGGGGTAGCCGCTGCGGGAGCGGCGCAGTTTATGCCTCCGGATCCCGTAGAGGCTCCCGCACTTGATTCCGTCGAGATTTTAGAGCCAGTCATTGACGAACACAACGAAGAAAAGAAAGCCTCCTGGCTTGCGCGCCTAAAAGGTGGGTTGGCTAAAACTGGTCAAAGTATTGGTAGTTTATTTATCGGCGTGCGGGTCGATGAAGCGTTGTTCGAAGAGCTCGAAACCGCACTCATCATGGCCGATGCGGGTGTCGAAGCCACCGAACAGCTCCTCCGGGCACTGCGTCAACGCGTCAAGCGTGAGCGGATCGAGGATGCCGAAGGTGTGCGCCAAGCTTTGCGCGAGGTGCTAACCGAGCATTTAAAAGTCTTGGAAAAGCCCTTCGATGTTGGGCGTGTCAAACCCCTTGTCGTGATGATCACAGGCGTCAACGGCGCTGGTAAAACAACTTCGATCGGCAAACTCGCCTATGCGCTGCAGCGCTCCGGTGCGCGCGTGTTGCTGGCTGCCGGCGATACGTTTCGCGCAGCGGCCCGCCAACAGCTCATCGAATGGGGTGATCGCAACAACGTCGATGTGATCGCGCAAGAAGGGGCGGATCCCGCGGCAGTAGCCTTTGATTCTGTTCATGCAGGACGTGCGCGCGGCATGGATGTGGTCATGGTCGATACGGCCGGACGCTTGCCGACACAGCTTCACCTGATGGATGAACTCAAAAAAATCCGTCGTGTGATCGGCAAGGCAGATCCCACAGCACCTCACGAGATTTTGCTCGTCGTCGATGGAAACTCGGGACAAAACGTGTTGGCGCAAATCCGCGCGTTTGATGCGGCCGTGGGACTGACCGGTTTGATTGTGACCAAGCTTGATGGCACAGCCAAGGGTGGTACGTTGGCCGCAGTCGCTGCGGGCAGTCAGGGTGTTCGCCCTGTGCCTGTTTACTGGATTGGTGTCGGCGAAAAAATCGAAGACCTGCAGCCCTTTGTCGCAGCCGAGTTCGCAGCGGCGGTAGTGGGCTAAAAGCGTATCGCGTCGAGGTTCAACGCCAGGGGTGTGGGGTCTCTGCGAATTTTTTGAATGCCTCGCTTGCTTCTTTGGTCAGCATCGCAAGGCGCGCCTGGATCCAGCCACACGCAAACCAAGCTTGGGGTTGATCTGTTTTGAGTGATTCGAAAAGTGGTTGTGCCACATACAGATCATTCATTTCGCCCAAAATATCTTGAACAGTAGCCAATTGCTTGCGATAGATGGACAAGTTTGATTCGGAAAAAAGAGAGTCACAAAATTGCAAGGCGTAGCGCAGTCGTTTGGATTTTTTGCGAAGCGCGTGTTGATGCTCAATGTCAAGTGTTTGAAAAACCAAACCGTTTCGCACAATCTGTTGATGCCATTTTTTTAGTTTTTTGATCAAGAGAGGCTTGAGCGCAGGCAAGCGCTCGAGTCGGACAGCGCGAGGAAATTCAAAATCAGTGCTAGTGGCGTTGATGGTCGCAGCTGCCGGCCCTAACAAGGCGACTGAGGTGATCGCAGGGATGGTGCATTGCGCGAGCGTATCGAGCAGCCAAGATTGAAAGTCCGTGCTCGCCACGTTTTGTGCGCTTGAATCCTGACGAGTCGATGTTGGTAAGACTAACGGGGGCAGGCCAGCGACGGCCAGCAAAGGAAGGAGGGATTCTTTTAGGACGTCCTCGTCTCGCGTGCCACCGAGTTGTGAAAAATATGCCTTGATTTTCTGACGATGCTCGAGGGTAGGAAGCTCGGTCAGGCCATCAAAAAATGACCAGGCCGAGCGCAGTCTGCGGATGCCTACACGCAGTTGATGGACGTGCTCAGGCGTGGCGACTCGACAAACTCCTGCCGTGTCGACCTCACACAGCACTGCGGTGTTGCGCACAATATGCTCGAGGCATTCAGTCGTGACTGCTGCCAGCGCCTGAGCCGCATCACGCTCTTTGATCACAGTCGCTAAGCCAATCGACGCTGCGCTTCGAGGTTTCCAAAAGTCAGCCACCTGTTGTGCCCTGTCCTGGGCTTGTTGCTCCACTGAGGCGATGTCGCGGGTATCTTGCGCCTCAAGCGCGGTAAGTGTCTGGGCAAGTTGCGCGAGTTGGTCACCACGCTCCGCCTTGCTTCGAAAGTCAAGAATCAGACCGAATCTTTGTTGCCATATTCGACCGGTTTCAAAAACCGCCTCAAGTTTTCCGCGTTTGAGTTCGAACTCAACTTCTGAAATGGGGAGTTGCAAGGTGCCGGCACGCAACCAACCTCGATCAAAGGCAAGCTCGACTGCGCCCGAGCGCGAGCGGATATCGCGCAACAGTCTTTGAACATCCGTTTCGTAACAGACCTGTAAAGGTTCGGTCAGACTCGACAGCACATCCCCGGCGGGTGTGCCTGCGTAGATACCCAGGTCCAAGGTCGCATCTGGCCGGTCTTGATTGATCTCAATACGGGCGAGGCTGTGTTCACCGGGCATTTTGAGTGTTTGTACCCATTGATGACCCTCGAGCCTGAGTCTGAGCGAAATACGCGCGCGCGCAAGCGCCCGAGACGGGGTGTCGAAATAGAGAGCTCGCAGCTGAATTTCAGAAAATTTAGCGCGCTTGACGGCTTTCTCGACATGGACTTGTACATCGACGGGCACGTTGAGTTTGAGCTCTTGTTCTGACATCGGTATCCCTCCAGAAAAAGGTCCTTGAATGTTGGCGGTGAAGCGAGGCCGAAGCTTATGATTTAAAACCTTTTGCTCGTAGGATGTATTGAGCTATGTCAACAAAACCATCACCAGCTTTTGAGGGTGTCACAAACTTTGGGGGGTGCTTCAAGCGGTGAAGCTGACGTTGAATATTCGCGACACCGACGGATAAATCGAAAAATTCGAACATCGGCTCATCGTTTGGAGAGTCGCCAATAAAGAGTGTAGTCCCCAATTGCTCCTGTAGCTTCAGACCGAACTCGCGAGTAAACAGCGTCTGGGTCATGGACAATTTGTCATAATTCCCAAACCAGCCATTCACGTGAATCGAACTGACTTTGGCTTGCGCGCCAGCCTCTTGAAACAGACCCACGATCTTTTGTACCTCGAATTCATTCAACGGGGGGACATCCTCGCAAAAATCAATCGCTAAATCAGCCTCGCGGTAGTGTTGATCGGAGGCCAGCCCGCAGCCAGGGACGGCGCTAAGAATACGCGTCGAGAGTTCATTCAATTTTTGGCGATTCATCCGTCGTTGCGCAGCCTCAGCAAAGTGATGGGTGAGCATTTTCTTGGCGAGACGGTCGTACCGCATGTAAAAAGCACCGTTTTCACCTACGACGGCAAAAACGGGCCACATTCTGGCGATATGGTCACACCAACCGGCGGGCCGTCCCGTAATCGGGATGACGATCATCCCCGCTTCAGTCAGCTGCTCAAGAGCCGCATAGGCGCGACTGGTCAAGCGACCCTCGGTCGTGATCGTGTCATCAATATCGCTCAAAACAAAGCGAATATTGGCGGCCTGCTGAGCAGAAAGGTCTGTGAGCGGATGCATATAACAAGGATTCTATGTGTGCTTGGTTACAGGGATTCTATAATAGGTGTTTACATGTGCTTCTACTAAACGTCACTATGCCTGCCAAACTTTCCTCCATTTCGCCGCTCAATGTCGATCTTGCGGCTGCGATATCTCCGGTTGCTGAGATCATTTCTGAGCTCAAAATGGGGCGTATGGTGATTTTGGTCGACGAAGAAGATCGTGAAAACGAAGGCGATCTCGTCATGGCGGCTGAGTTCGTCACACCCGAAGCGATCAATTTCATGGTGACGCATGGTCGAGGCCTCGTTTGCCTGACTCTCACCGAAGAGCGTTGCCGTCAGCTCGAGCTGCCCTTGATGTCCAATCGCAATGGTACGCCCTACGGCACCAATTTCACGGTCTCAATCGAGGCTGCGGTGGGCGTGGAAACTGGCATTTCAGTGGCGGATCGTGCAAGAACCATTCGAGTCGCAGTAGCCCGGGATGCTAAACCGACTGATCTCGTTCAGCCCGGGCATATTTTTCCCCTGCGTGCCGTGCCAGGTGGCGTCTTAGTGCGCGCGGGTCACACCGAGGCGGGCTGCGATCTGACTGCGATGGCTGGGCTGACGCCTGCGGCAGTGATTTGTGAAATTTTGAAGTCGGACGGCACGATGGCGCGTCTGCCTGACTTAATCGAGTATGGTCGCACCCATCAGTTGAAAATCGGCACGATTGCCGATCTCATCCAGTACCGTAACGAACATGAGTCTGTGATCGAGCGCATCAGCGAGCGTCGCATCAAGACGCCATGGGGCGAGTTCAATATGATTGCTTACCGCGATACGGTGGCAGGCAATCCGCACTTGGCCTTGGTCCATGGTCGTGTCGACCCCGCCCGCGAGACCTTGGTCCGGGTGCACGAGCCGACCTCGATTCTCGATTTAATGGACGTCCAGAGTCCTGGACATAGTTGGGGCGTCGCAGAGGCACTCCAGGCGATCCGCGAAAGCGAAGCCGGTGTGATGGTGTTTCTCAATTGCCAGGGCTCCGCCAGTCAACTTTTCGATCAAATTTCAGCCTCGCAAGGCGATATGCCTGTGCCAGTCAAACGTGAGCCGGGCCGCATGGATCTGCGCACCTATGGCATGGGCGCCCAAATTTTGCGCGACCTGAGCGTAGGGCAGATGCGTTTGCTGGCGCGTCCCCGAAAAATGCCCAGTATCATGCCGGGCTTCGGTCTCGACGTGACCGGTTACGATCACACTCCTCCCACCCGCAACACATAGGAAGCACATCATGAGCCCATATACCCTGACCCCCGACATGAATGGCGAGGGCCTGCATATCGGAATTGTTCGTGCCCGTTTTAACGAAGACATTGGTCTGATCGAGCTCGATGCTTGCCTCCAAGAGCTTGAAAGCTTGGGCGTCGACGAACGCGACATCATGGTCGTGACTGTTCCAGGTGCGCTGGAGCTGGGCGTGACTTTGGCGCGTATGGCCGAAACCTTCGAGTTTGATGCTTTGATCGCCCTAGGCGCTGTGATTCGCGGTGAGACCTATCATTTTGAAATCGTCAGTAACGAAAGTGCCTCAGCGATTGCGCGCGTCGCGCTCGAAACAGGCATCCCCGTTGCGAACGGTGTGTTGACAACCGAAACAGATGAGCAGGCAGAAGCCCGCGCTGCGGATAAAGGCCGTGATTGCGCGCAATGTGCGGTCGAAATGGCGAATTTAGTCGCGGCACTCGAGCCCGAAGCCGACGACGAAGAAGACCAAGAGGATGACGATCTTGAACAAACCCCAGCAAGACGCTAATTCGCCCGCAATGCCCCCACGCAGCGCGCGACGTCGTGCGCGCGAGTTGGCGTTGCAAGGCCTCTATGCCTGGCTTGTGCGGGATACGGAAAGCTTGCAAGATGCCGGCGAAATAGAAGCCCATTTGCGGGACGAGGACGAGTTCGATCTGGCCGATGTTGTGTGGTTTCAGACTTTGTTGCACGGCGCGATGCGTGAGGCTCCCGCTTTGCGCGAAAAATTCGCGCCCTTCGTGGATCGTCCACTCGCCGAGCTTTCGCCGATCGAGCACGGCATCTTGCTGATTGGCAGCTTTGAGTTGATCCATCAGCTCGACGTCCCTTATCGCGTCTCGATTAACGAAGCGGTGGAGCTAGCCAAATCTTTTGGCGGCACGGATGGTTTCAAGTTCGTCAACGGTGTGCTGGATAAGCTGGCCGCCGAGGTTCGCACCACAGAGCTTCGGGCAGCAGCCCGGCGCTAGGCACGCATGCGAGCGTGACAATCGTGACATCCGAATTCGACCTGATCTCTCGCTTTTTCAAACGTCCCGTTCCCGCCGGGATGCTGGGCGGGGGCGACGATTGCGCCTTGTTACGGATCACGCCAGGAATGGAATTGGCAACGAGCAAGGATTTGTTGCTCGAAGGCAGACACTTTTTCCCCTATGTGGATCCCTACACACTCGGCCACAAGTCTCTGGCTGTCAGCTTATCTGATTTGGCTGCGATGGGTGCTAAACCTGTCGCATGCTTACTCGGCCTAGCGTTGCCAAGCTTTAATGAAGACTGGGTCGCGCGATTTGCGGACGGGTTTTATGCTCAGGCCGATCTACATGGCTGTGCGTTGATTGGTGGTGACACCACGCGCAGTGAAAGCGGAGTCGCCATCAGTGTGACGGTATTTGGCGAAGTCGATCCTGCACAGACAATGCGAAGAAATGCCGCGCGTGCAGGTGATGACATTTGGGTTTCTGGCCAGCTCGGTGCCGCTGATGTTGCCTACCGACTGCTGGCGGGCTCCTTAATCGATGCAAGCCCTCTTACAAAAAAATCACGGGGTCTGTTTGGTTTGGATGGCACCTTGCTAGAGCAAACGCGAGCCGCCCTTGAGACGCCGAGCCCCCGAGTTTTTTTGGGGCGTCGTCTCGCTGCGCATGTCCATGCCGCGATCGATATTTCTGATGGTTTGCTGCAGGATTTGGGCCATATCCTTCAGGCAAGTGGGGTTGGTGCGCGCGTCGAGGAGAGACTTTTGCCTGTGCATCCCGCATTGCAGTACCTTTCCCATGCCGACCAGCGACGTGCAGCCCTGGCGGGAGGGGATGTGTACGAGTTGTGTCTGACTGCGGCGCTGGATCAGCGTGAGAGCATTGAGCGCATTGGGTTAGAGGCAGGCGTCGCGCTCACGCGTATTGGCCAAGTGGTCGCTGGAACGGCCCTGCAGGTTTTCGATGAGGCAGGGCAGTTGATCCATCCTCTGCCGCAAGGCTTTGACCATTTTCGGGGCTAAGATGACGAGCGTTTCAACCCGGCACCGCACGACCTGGCCTACGTTGCGCTGGGTATTTTCTGCGCCAGCACGCATTCTGATGTTTGGCTTTGGCTCTGGTTTGATTCGTCCAGGCTCCGGAACCTGGGGTACTTTGTTGGCGTGGTTGCTCTGGGTCTTGGTCGCGCCCGGCGCGAGCAATCTGGCGATCGGTATTTTTTTATTATTTTGTTTTGTTTATGGTTCTTGGGCGGCTCACCGCGTGAGTCAGTCGATGGGCGTCCAAGATCATGTTGGCATTGTTTGGGATGAATTTGTCGCATTCTGGCTTGTGTTGTGGCTAGTGCCTGAAACGCTGTTGGCCCAAAGCGTGGCCTTTGTTCTGTTTCGATTTTTTGATACGGTTAAGCCGCCACCCATCCGTCAAGTCGATGCGCGTTTTAAAGGGGGCGTTGGCGTGATGCTGGATGACGTGCTTGCTGCCTTTTACACGCTCATCGTGATGGCGTTGATTGTGCACTTCGGTCCTACGACGTATTTCTCCTAACGCTAGTTTTTAGAGATCCATGATGCAAAACGATACGCGAGCTCTCGCAACTCAATTGGGTCAGTTACTCCTTGCGCGTCAAGGATGGCTGGCGACTGCCGAGTCTTGTACCGGTGGACTGCTATCGGGCGCCGCGACGGCTATACCGGGTTCAAGTGGCTGGTTTGATCAGGGCTGGGTGACCTATAGCAATCGTGCTAAACACGCACAGCTCGGCGTCGCATATGCAACGCTGGATACGTTTGGCGCCGTGAGCGAAGAGGTCGCTCGCCAGATGGCAGCTGGGGTGTTGGCCATGGCGCCGCGCGCTTCGCTTGCGCTGACCACGACAGGTGTGGCCGGCCCAGGAGGTGGTACAGCCAGCAAGCCTGTTGGTTTGGTGTGGTTCGGGTTTGCCCAGCGCGCACCCTCGGGCGTGATCGTGCACGCGGTTTCTCAAATGTTTGAGGGTGATCGTGATGCCGTCAGAGACGCATCCGTGGCGTTTTCACTACGCTCGGCCTGCGCCTTGCTTGTTTGAGGCTTCTATCTGTGCGCATTGATGGCGTCACGTGTTTCTTTGGCAACGGCGGCTGCGGCCTCAGTCCAGTGACCTTTGCCTGTGGCGTACAAAATCGCGCGTGAGGAGTTGATCATCATGCCGGTTTTTTGTGCATTACAGCCCGCGGCGCAGGTGGCGGCAATGTCGCCGCCCTGAGCACCGATCCCAGGCACTAAGAGCGGAACGCTATCTCCAATCGCTTTGCGGACTGCGGCAAGTTCGTTTGGAAAGGTTGCGCCGACGACGAGTCCACACTGGCCTGTTTTGTTCCACTTATTGGCGACTAAGTCGGCGACACGCAAATACAAAGGCACGCCATCCGTCATCAAAAATTGCAAGTCCGATCCGCCTGGGTTGGATGTGCGGCACAACACGATGACGCCACGATCTTCCCATTCGAGATACGGTTCTACAGAGTCGGCCCCCAGATACGGGCTGACCGTCACCGCATCGGCGCCGTAGCGCCCAAAGACCTCTTGTGCATACTGCGTGGCCGTCGCCCCAATATCACCGCGCTTGGCATCGAGCACCAAAGGCAGGTGAGGGTAGTTATCTCTCAAGTACGCGCAGAGGTCCTCGAGCTGACGCTCGGCTCCGACCGCTGAGAAATAGGCGATTTGGGGCTTGAAACCACACACAAAGGGTGCGGTGGCGTCGATTATTTGTTTGCAAAACTGAAAAATCCCGTCTGGCTTGCCCTTGAGTTCGACCGGCATGCGGGTCAAGTCTGGATCGAGTCCCACCATCAAGAGGGAATGGGAGCTTGCCCAGGCGGCATTGAGTTTTTGAATAAAAGACATGTCAGAAATATACGTGTAAGGTGCAAAAGGGGGAAACAAGTGCTATTAGAGCCTAAAAATAAATCTAAGCTAAATAAAGTTAAACCACTTGTTGATCAGCAACGTCAACCAAAGTACGCCCGCTGAAAGCAAACTAAGGAAAACTGCTGCGCTTCCGAGATCTTTGGCACGACCGATTAGTTCGTTGTTTTCTAGCGTGACGGCGTCAGCGACGGCTTCGATTGCAGAATTCAGGAGTTCTACGATTAATACCAGCACTAAGGAACTGAGCAGCAAGATAATCTGTATCGCGCCCTGACCGACCCAAAACGCAACCGGTGTCATGAGTAGCACCAACAAGAGTTCTTGTCTAAAAGCGGCCTCATAGCGCAGCGCAGCACGAAGACCGCTCCAGGAATACCTCGCTGCCTTAAAAACTCTGCCAATGCCGCCTTTACTTTTGTGTTGCGAGGGATGTGAGGACATGATTGCGAACTTGGTTTATAAATGATGGCCGCCTGACGGATTCAGGCTTATCAATTCATTTTCGGAAGATAGCACACCATGCCAATGCTCAACGTTCAAATTCTGCAAGGTCACAGCGCTGCGAAAAAAACGGACTTGCTGAAAAAGCTGACGCAGTCCGTGGTGGACAGCATCGGAGCGCCCTTGGCCTCGGTCAGAGTCGTCTTGCAAGAAATCCCTGCCGAGCATGTCATCGTGGCGGGTGAGATTGGCAAGGAAATGGTCATGATCACGGTGGGTTTGATCCGTGGACGCACCGAGGATCAAAAGGCTGCCGTCATTGCGGCCATGTTTGAGGCTACTGAGCAAGCGATTGGCGTCTCCAAGCAAAACATCCGTGTCATCTTATTTGATCGTCCTGCAACGGATTTTGGGGTTGCGGGTGGTATCACAGCCAAGGCCGCTGGTCGTTAATTTTTTATCTTCACCGGATTATTAAGGTTTTTTATCATGACGAGTGTTCTTCAATACGAGCAAGACGATCTGGGTGTTGTGACCCTCACCCTCAATCACCCCGAGACGCGCAATGCGTTGACGGGTACGGGCATTGTCGAAGCGATGCTTGAGGCGTGTCACCGCATTGAACATGACCCGAGCGTGCGCGCAGTCATCATTACGGCGAATGGGCCGATTTTTTCTTCGGGCGGCAAAATCGACGAGATGGAGCGTCAGATTGGCTCTGGTTTCGGCTCTGAGGTTTTACGTCAGGAGTATCGCCAGGGCATTCAGCGATTGCCTCTGGCAATCCATCAGATTGAGGTCCCGACGATTGCGGCAGTCAATGGACCGGCGATTGGTGCAGGCTGTGATCTGGCGTGCATGTGTGATTTGCGGATTGCGTCTGAAAATGCGACCTTTGCCGAAAGTTTCGTCAAGGTTGGCATTGTGGCGGGCGACGGTGGCGCTTGGTTTTTACCGCGTGTGATCGGTATGGCGCGCGCGGCCGAGATGTCGTTCACAGGCGAGGCGATTGACGCGAAAACCGCCTTAGACTGGGGCATGGTGTCGCGTGTGGTGCCAGCGGAGGATCTGTTGACGACGGCGCAAACCCTGGCGCGCAAAATGGCGGTCAACTCTGCACCTGCGGTGCGGATGACCAAACGTTTGTTGCGCGAGGGGCAGACGTCGTCGTTGTCTAATTTGTTGGAGTTGTCGGCTGCGTATCAGGCGATTGCGCACAAGACGGCGGAGCACGCGAAAATTGTCGGTGACTTTATGGCGGCCAAGGCGGCTCGTCGCGCAGCTAGGAAATAACTCTTTCGCATCTCTTGTTCCGGAAACCTGGGGTGTTTGATGTTGCTGAGCAACATTCAAAGCGCCCCATTTTCCTGCAAACTGAAGAAGCTTCCCGATGCGGAAACCTCTCGATTTAGGTGAGCCATGACCATCACAACTCTTTCAAGCCGCCAATTTAACCAAGACTTAAGCAGCGCCAAGAAAGCCGCAATAGCGGGACCGGTATTCATCACGGACCGTGGTCGGCCGGCGCATGTACTGTTGACCTTTGCTGCATACAAGAAAATCACCGCAAGTCATGCGAAGATTGCTGACCTTCTGGCGATGCCCAACGGTGAAGACTTTGAATTTGATATACCGCAATTGCGCGACCTCGCCCGACCAGCGGATTTTTCCTGATACTAGCTGAATTTCAGAAACTTACCCCCCTGCACTTGAAATCCCCAAAACAGCCCTTATAATTAGCACTCAACTGCAACGAGTGCTAACAATCCTCCAGCAGTCTTTCTCACAACCTATTTTTTGTATATAACAGGAGTTCTACATGGCCCTGCGTCCCCTGCACGATCGCGTGATCGTCAAACGCCTGGACAACGAGCGCAAAACTGCCTCGGGCATCGTCATCCCTGAAAGCGCCGCTGAAAAGCCCGATCAAGGTGAAGTGCTAGCTGTTGGTCCCGGCAAACAAACCGAAGATGGCAAAGTCCTGAAAATGGACGTCAAAGTTGGCGACAAAGTGTTGTTCGGCAAGTATGCCGGCCAGACAGTCAAAGTCGACGGCGAAGAAGTCCTCGTCATCCGTGAGGAAGAAATCCTCGCGGTTGTCCAGTAAACAGAACACTCGAAGGAAAGATAAATGGCTGCCAAGCAAGTTTTATTCGGCGATGACGCACGCGTGCGTATCGTACGTGGCGTAAATATTCTCGCCAATGCAGTGAAAACCACACTCGGCCCAAAGGGTCGTAACGTTGTGCTCGAGCGCTCTTTCGGAGCCCCAACCGTCACCAAAGACGGCGTGTCGGTCGCTAAAGAAATCGAACTCAAAGACAAATTTGAAAACATCGGCGCACAGTTGGTCAAGGAAGTTGCTTCCAAGACCTCTGACAACGCTGGTGACGGTACAACCACCGCAACCGTGTTGGCTCAGTCGATCGTTGTTGAAGGCCTCAAGTACGTGGCTGCCGGCATCAATCCAATGGACCTCAAGCGCGGCATCGACAAGGCTGTGATCGCGGCTGTTGCTGAGCTCAAAAAGCTCTCCAAGCCCTGCACCACGACCAAAGAAATCGCTCAAGTCGGTTCGATCTCTGCTAACAGTGACTTCTCCATCGGCCAGATCATTGCTGACGCAATGGACAAAGTCGGCAAAGAAGGCGTCATCACTGTCGAAGACGGCAAGTCGCTCGACAATGAACTCGACGTCGTCGAAGGTATGCAGTTTGACCGTGGCTATTTGTCACCTTATTTCATCAACAACCCTGAAAAGCAAGTGTCAGCGTTGGATGATCCCTTCGTCCTGATTTACGACAAGAAAGTCAGCAACATTCGCGATCTACTCCCAATTTTGGAGCAAGTCGCCAAGTCGAGCCGTCCTTTGTTGATCGTGGCTGAAGACGTCGAAGGCGAGGCTTTGGCCACGCTGGTCGTCAACAACATTCGCGGCATCCTCAAGACCACAGCTGTCAAGGCGCCTGGTTTTGGCGACCGTCGTAAAGCGATGCTCGAAGACATCGCCATCCTCACCGGTGGTACGGTCATCTCCGAAGAAACAGGCATGTCGCTTGAGAAAGCAACATTGGCTGAACTCGGTCAAGCCAAGCGTATCGAAGTCGGCAAAGAAAACACCACAATCATCGACGGTCATGGTGATACCAAGTCGATCGAAGCACGCGTCAAGCAGATCCGTGTCCAGATCGAAGAAGCAACGTCCGACTACGATCGTGAAAAACTGCAAGAGCGCGTGGCCAAATTGGCCGGCGGTGTTGCTGTGATTCGCGTCGGTGCATCAACCGAAGTCGAAATGAAAGAAAAGAAGGCACGTGTCGAAGACGCACTGCACGCAACCCGTGCAGCCGTCGAAGAAGGTATCGTTCCTGGTGGTGGCGTTGCGTTGATTCGCACACGCGCAGTGGTGGCCTTGGTTAAGGGCGATAACGCCGATCAAGACGCTGGTATCAAGCTTGTCTTGCGTGCCATCGAAGAGCCTCTGCGTACCATCGTGGCGAATGCTGGTAACGAGCCAAGCGTTGTGGTCAATAACGTTGCGAACGGCTCAGGTAACTACGGCTTTAACGCCGCCACCGGCGAGTACGGTGACCTGGTCGAGCAAGGCGTGTTGGATCCAACCAAAGTCACACGTACAGCTCTGCAAAATGCAGCCTCCGTTGCCAGCTTGTTGCTGACAACAGAAGTCGCAGTGTGCGAACTCGCCGAAGACAAGCCAGCAGCCGGAGGTATGGGTGGTGGTGACATGGGCGGTATGGGCGGTATGGGCGGAATGGGCGGTATGGGCTTCTAAGTCTACATCGTTGACCCCGAGACTTGTCTCGGGGAGCGCTTTAAAAACCCTCGGAGAGATCCGAGGGTTTTTTATTGGATGCGCGGATGAGTGGCAGGTGGTTGTCTACCGCGTGCGGCTGACATGACGGCAGCCTCGCTCCCGAGTATGCTTGTGCAGGTGGCTGAATAGCCTAAAAAATGAATTCAAAAGGAGTGTTGGCAATGAGTGAAGGCGGGCAAGTACGAACAGTCTGGACAGAGTCCGAGCTCACAGCATTAGCCGTGCGTGCATTTCAAGGCCTTGGCCTGACAAAAACAGACGCTGCAGACGTTGTTCGTATATTGGTGTTGGCGGATCTGTTTGGTTTGAGTACCCATGGTTTGTCACGCGTAGAGTCCTATGGTGAGCGCCTGTTAGTTCAAGGGATTCGCGCACAACCAAACATTCAAGTTGACTCTCCCGCTCCTGCACTCAGACTCGTGGACGGTGATAATGGCGTCGGACCTTTGGTGGGCATGCATGCGCTGCGAGCCGCGATGGACGCTGCGGGCCAATACGGTATCGGAATGGCCTTTGCCCGCGGCAGCAACCATTTTGGACCGATCTCCCCCTATTCCCTGATCGCCGCCCAAGAAGGTTTTGCCAGCATTATTGGTAGCAACGCTACGACAACGATTGCACCGTGGGGGGGTAGTGATGCCCGCTTGGGTAACAGCCCCTTGGGTTTCGGCGTCCCCAATCCGGATGGCCAACCTTTTTTGCTTGATATGGCAATGAGCGTGGTGGCGCGCGCCAAAATCCGTAACGCGTTTAAGCGCGGCGAGGCCATCCCAGATACATGGGCAACCGATGATAAGGGTCGGGCAACAACCGATCCCAAAGCGGCGCTAGACGGCTTTCTCCAGCCGATTGGCGGCCATAAGGGCTATGGACTGGCACTCATGGTGGATATGTTTGCGGGACTGTTGTCCAACGCTGCATACCTGACGCACGTCAAATCCTGGGTTGATGCACCGGATGAGCCGCAAAACCTAGGGCACTTTTTTATTTTGATTAATACCAACGTGTTGGGTTCATCTCAGTGGTTGACAGATCGTATGATGGACTTTGCTTCGATCTTGCATGACAGCCCCCCTGCAGTTGAGGGGCGTCCAGTCATCATGCCAGGTGAAATTGAACTGAAAAAAATGGCACAACAGCAGGTTGCTGGGATCACGTTGGATCCGGCGGTCGTCACACTCTTGCAAGAGCATGCAGCCAAGGTTTCATAAAAAATACTAGAGGAGACATTTGTGCATGAATGGACTTGGTTATGGATCCCCGCAACGATTTTTGCGGCAGCGGCTCAGGCTGGACGTAATGCGATTCAGAGAAGTTTGACTGAACAGCTTGGCACGCTGGGCGCGACTCAGGTTCGATTTCTGTATGGGTTTCCGTTTGCTGTGCTTTTCACTGCGATCGCGCTGATGCTCACTGGTTCAGTCATGCCAAAAATGGACTTAAGCTTTGTGTTGTTTGTATTGGCGGGGGCGCTGTCACAAATCGCTGCAACGGCCTTGATGCTCGCCGCGATGCGACAGCGTGCGTTTGTTGTGGTAACCGCATGGACAAAAACGGAGCCTGTCCAAGTCGCACTGTTTGGTCTGGTCGTGTTGGGTGATCGAATCTCTATTTTGGCAATGGTGGCAATCATCATTGCCACGGTGGGTGTGACGATCATGGCTCGCAAGCCAGGTACCACTGCGCCTGAAGAGTCTTCATGGAAGCCGGCAGCCTTGGGTTTACTGGCGGGTGCATTTTTTGCGATCGCAGCAGTGACGTTTAGGGGTGGCATTATTGCCTTGGGGGAAGCGCACTTCTTTGTCCGCGCCTCATGGACCTTAACGTGCGGCTTGGGGGTGCAGACGATTTTGCTTGCCGCTTGGATGATGAGCTTTCATCGAGAGGCTTGGATCAAGTGTCTCAAGGCTTGGCGCATTTCAATTTGGGGAGGCTTGCTTGGCGCCTCAGCGTCGCAAGGTTGGTTCTTGGGCTTTGCTTTAACGGCCGCAGCGAACGTGCGAACCTTGGGCTTGATTGAGGTGTTGTTTGCTCAGCTACTGTCGTGGCGTATATTTTTGAGTAAAAGCTCCAAGCAAGAGACCTTTGGTATCTTATTGATTGTGATTGGCGTGTCTTGCTTGCTGCTTTCTGCGGGTTAAATCGCCATAAAGTCAGTGCTTGTTCTGTCTACTGCAAGAGTGGCAGACGCTTTGTTGCAGTATCGGCAGCAGGGGTGCCTTTGTAGTCTTTGACGATACGTTGGAGAGTCGTTTTCGCTCCAGCACGGTTGTTCAACTCAATCTGTGAACTCGCCACCATCAGCAATGCATCCGCAGCACGTGGTTCAGTAGGAAATTTTTGTACCATGGCTTGAAGCGTTGTAATCGCACCCTTAAAGTCCTTCATTGCAAAACGGCTGCTGCCTAGGTAAAACTGAGCAGTCGGTGCGAGTTTACTGTCTGGATACAGCGTCAAAAATGCAGTGAGGTTTTGAACGGTTTCTTTGTACTGAGCCTTGCGAAAGGATTCTATCGACTGCTCGAATGCCGCTTGCTCGCGAGGATCTTGTGAGCGTGGATCGGCAGGGCGACCTCCCGCTGCACCGCCTGCACCCGCTGGGCGACCGAGCTGTTCGAGGTCGCCACGTAAGCGAACAATTTCTTGACCGAGCGCTTCGATTTGGTCTGAGAGTTGAATGCGTGCACGCTGGTTCGCTTCGTTCATTGTGCGAATCTGCTGACGTAAATCGAGAATCGCTTTGCGTGCTTCATCATCTGTGAAAGCAAGCGCAGACTGGCTCAGCAGCACGCTACTCATTAATACGAGACATGAACTGACGCAACGCCAGGAGAGGGTGTTGGTGCGCATAAAATCACTCCTTTAACAACAAAGCGGCACTTGGCCGCTTTGTGACTGACCAAACTATTTGATCAGTTTAACGCTTGTAGTTGAAGTCAGCACGACGGTTTTCAGCATAGTCTGCTTCAGAGTCACCCAAGGCTTTGGGTTTTTCTTTACCCAGGCTGATGGTTTCAACTTGCGTATCGGGCACGCCAATCAGTGTCAACATACGACGAACGGCTTCTGCACGACGCTGGCCGAGTGCCAAGTTGTACTCGGATCCGCCACGGGCATCCGTGTTGCCTTCGATGACAACGCGTTGCTGTGGTGCGCTCACAAGGTACTTGCCATGTGTATCAACCAGTGAGCGGTATTGATCGCTGACTGTGTAGCTGTTGTAGTCGAAATAGACTGAACGCTGCTTAGCTAGAATGCTTTGTGGGTTGAACGGGTCTAACACGCCCGAGCCATCCGCACCGCTTTTACCGGCTTGGTCGTCCAGAGAAACAGAGCTACAAGCAGCCAGGCCGGCAGCGAGTGCAGCAATCGTCACAACTTTAGCGATACGCGATCTCATGATATTTACCTTAGAGAGAAATTCAAACAACTATATACAAAAAATGTTAACTAAACTTTTTAAAACTATTTGTTCGTAAAGGGACCCCAGGTCGGCTCACGAATTTCACCATTCAACACGGATAGCGTCTGTCGCACACGTCCATCGCTTGAAACACCTGCAAGAACACTGCGACCACCTTGATTGGCAGCGTAAAGGACTTGCATGCCATTCGGCGCAAAACTCGGTGATTGGTCATCCCGACCTTGCGTTAAGAGCGATTCGGCGCCACTCGCCAGATCCAACGATGCGACGCGATAAGAGCCGTCACGCCGCGTCACGGATAGCAGGGTTTTCCCGTCAGGAGAAACCCTAGGTGAGATATTGTAACTGCCATTGAAGGTCACGCGGCGAGGTTCGCCGCCTTGCGTGCTCACTTGGTAGATTTGTGGGCTGCCACTGCGGTCACTCGTGAAATAAATCGTCTTGCCATCTGGGCTATACGATGGCTCAGTATCAATCAAGGGCGAGCGAGTCAGGCGACGCAGATTCCCGCCATCAGTGGCATTTACTAAGTAAATCTGAGATAGTCCATCTCGCGTGAGTACGACAGCCAAAGTATTGCCATCAGGCGACCAGGCAGGCGCCGAGTTGTTGCCTTTGTAATTGGCGACTGGAAAGCGCTTGCTTGTTGAGAGTTGGTGAACATACACGACGGGTTTGCCAGACTCAAAGCTCACATAAGCCAGGCGGGAACCATCGGGTGACCAGGAAGGAGAAATAATGGGCTCGCCAGAGCGCAGGGCGACTTGGGGATTTTGACCATCGGCGTCCGCGATTTGGAGCTCAAAGGTTTTTCCACGCTTTAAGACATAGGCAATGCGGGTAGAGAATACGCCTCGGATTCCAGTGATTTTTTCGTAGATGTGATCGGAGATCTGGTGCGACATACGACGTAATTCTTTTTCACTGCCAGCAATCGTGATCTCATCGAGCGTACCGCGTTTGACCGTATCGCCCAAGCGGTATTTGATTTCAAAGCGATCACCATTGCGCGTTACGGTGCCATAAGCGAGGAAGTCGGCACCACGCTTACGCCATTCATCATAGGCGATGGGTGTCGCATAGGTCAGCGGCGTGCCTGCTGTACTGATTAAACGAAACTGACCGGTCCGCGTCAGATCGGCGCGAATAATTTCAGCGATCTGCGCACCAGCGGCGTCACCGCTAAAGTCAGCGATCGCAACAGGATACTGTTGCGCGCCCGTGCCCGAGATATCGACACGTAATTGAGCGTTGGCGCTAAAACCAAAGCCGATCAGCAGCAACAGCAAAGTCAGGTTGAGCCATGACTTGAGTGCGTGAAGAATATATGACGGATACAAGCTGTTCATAGATGATGGGTGAAGTTTCATTGTTGCAGGACTCCTGTCAATCAAACATATTGTAATTGACGTCTAGAGAACTGGGGTGCTTGCCTGAAGGTAGCGTTGGGAACGGGGAGCATCGGCGAATACCCGTTTCAACGGCACGATCAAAGTTAGGGATACCAGAGCTGCGGGTCAGCTTGACGCTGGCGACCGTGCCATCGGGTCGCAGATCGACACGAAATTGCGCCGCAGGGTTGGTATTGCCGCGGGGGGGTGTCGGAAAGGAGACACCGGGTTGAACGCAGGCTTTGACCTTGGCGCCATAGCCTTCATTGTTGCCGCCGCCGGCTTGATTACGGTCTGCCGTACCACCTGGGATGCCTGCTGCGCCAAGAGCGTCGCTGCGGAAGGCATCTTTGAGAGCCTTGTCAGCAGCTGCTTTTTTGGCGGCATCCGCCTTAGCCTTTTTGTCGGCTTCTTCTTTGGCTTTTTTGTCAGCCGTTTCTTTCGCTTTTTTGGCGTCCTCTTCTTTCTTTTTCTTTTCTTCAGCCGCCTTTTTGTCGGCCTCCTGTTTTTTCAGCACTTCAGCCTTTTTGGTGGCGTCTTCTTTTTCCTGTTTTTCTTGCTTTTCGCGTTCAAGGCGTTCGGCTTTCTTACGCTCTTGATCTAGGCGATCACGCTCTTGTTTTTCCGCATTTTCGCGCTCGTGCTTGATGCGCTGCTGTTCTTTGGCAACATCTTCCTTGGCTTTTTTCTCGGCGGCCTCTTTTTCAAGCTGCGCACGCTCGAGTTCTGCACGTCGTTTGCGCTCTTCTTCGAGGGCAATTTCAGGATCGATGACGGGCTTAGGTTCAGGCGCCGCTTTCGCAACCGGAGGTGGCGGAGGAGGGGGAGGCGGTGGCGGAGGTGGCTCTGGCTTGGGCTCTGGCGCAGGTTCCGGCTTAGGTTCAGGCTTGGGTTCGCTCTTTGAGGGCGGAGGATTAACGGGTGTGGTGCCGTCCATCCAGAGCTCAACCTGGAGCGGACCTTGAGCTTCGTTTTTCCAATTGAGACCCACTACAAGAAACAATACCAACACACCGTGCGCAAGCATTGCCAAGCCAAAAGCGCGCCAATTGAGCGCTTCTTTGGGTGGCAGACTAGGCCCGGGTGGGATGGGATCGTAGCGTGGGGTCATGGGTTGAGCAACAAGCGCTAAGCGAGTGTGCGAGAAGCCTTTTATTTTTTGGTTGTGTTGGTTGTGTTGGGTGTGTTCGCGGGTGCACGTTTAGGCGATGCATTGGGCGCTGGGGCAGCCTCACTCTTTTGATCCACGAGCAAACCAAGTTTTGTGACACCATTTTTCCGCAGATCGTCCATGACCTTCATCACAACCTCATAGGGGACTTTGCCGTCCGCAGAAATAATGACGGGCTGGTCAGGCTTGAGTTCGGACAGAATCGTTTGAGCAAGAGCACTTCGCTCGACTGAAATAAACGTTGCTCCAGCGTCACGTTTACGCCAGGAAATTTTGCTGTTCTCTTCGATTTGTACTTCGAGCGGCGTTGCTGGCACATTGGCAGCCTGCCCAACAGAGGGTAGTTCGATCACCCCTGGCGTAATCAGAGGTGCTGTCACCATAAATATGACTAACAAAACGAGCATCACGTCAATGTAGGGCACGACGTTAATTTCGTTTTTTAGGCGCCGACCCGAACGCCCGGAGCTTGAGCGGACCGAGGACATTAGCGCACCTGCCTCTGCAGAATGTTCAGAAATTCGTCGACAAAGGTTTCAAAGCGAATCGACAAGCGGTCAATGTCGTGTGTGTAGCGGTTATAGGCCACAACAGCTGGAATGGCGGCAAACAGGCCGATCGCGGTGGCGATGAGCGCCTCCGCGATGCCGGGAGCGACCGAGGCTAGGGTTGCCTGCTGGACATTGGCCAAACCGAGAAAGGCGCCCATGATGCCCCATACGGTGCCAAGCAGTCCGATATAGGGGCTAACAGAACCTGCAGAAGCCAGAAAATTGAGGTGGGATTCAAGTTCGTCGAGCTCACGTTGAAACGCCGCACGCATAGCGCGCCGCGCGCCGTCCATCGTGCCATTGACATCGGTCGTCGAGCCGCTGCGACGTGCTTTGAGAAACTCGGTCATGCCCGAGTCAAAAATACGTGCAAGGGCGCCTTGTTCTGCACGGCGTGTGGAAATCGACTGATGCAGCAAGGCAAGATCGCCACCCGACCAGAAATCGTCTTCGAAGCGTCTGGTTTGGAGCAGTGTTTTTTTGATGGTTGCGCGTTTCGCAAAAATAAAAGTCCAGGAGACAACGGAAATGCCAATGAGTAGCAGCATAATGAACTGTACGGGCAGGCTAGCATTGAGTACTAGCGAGAGCATCGACATATCTTGGGTAGTTTGCATCACTTATTCCTGAGTAATTGCGGCTAATTTGGAGCGAACGGATTCTGGAATTGCAGCGACCCGCATATTAACGGTTTCTACGCAACAGACTTGGATATTACTTTGGGTCATCAGTTCCCCGTTTCTCATCACGGACTGTGAGAAGTGTAACGAAGCGCGCCCCATCCGTGTGACTTCGCTTTCAATCTGCAACAAATCATCGAGGCGTGCGGGCGAAATGTAGCGTACATCGACACGCACTACCATAAAACCACGTTGCTCTTGATTGGCAAGGTCGGACTGATTGACGCCGAGTGAACGCAGCCATTCGGTTCGGCCGCGTTCCATGTATTTGAGGTAGTTTGCATAAAAAACAACACCACCCATATCTGTGTCTTCGTAATAGACACGGACAGGCATGCGGTGTTTAAAGCTGGGGCGCTCGATGGGCATAAAAACCTGATAAAAATTTAAGAGGATTCGAGCAATGCGAGCGTCTGGTTGACACAATCCGCAAGTGAGATGCGCGCGGCTTCTGTTTGTTTGCGACCAAGAATCTCGACAATACCGTCATTCAGACCGCGTTCGCCAACCGTAATGCGCACTGGGGGGCCAATGAGCTCCCATTCGGCGAACATGATGCCAGGCCGTTGGTCGCGATCGTCAAGGATGACATCAATGCCGCGAGACTTGAGCTCGGCGTAGAGTGTTTCGCTAGCCTGTCTGACGGCTTCGCTTTTACCCCAGCCCACTGCACAAATCGCTACTTCAAACGGTGCAATGGCTCGGGGCCACACGATGCCTTTGGCGTCATGATTCTGCTCGATGGCGGCACCAAGAATACGCGTGACACCGATACCATAGCAGCCCATTTCCATAAGCGCCGGTTTGCCGTTTTCATCAAGGAAAGTCGCCTTCAGTGCTTCGGAGTATTTCGTGCCAAGATAAAAGACATGTCCGACTTCGATCCCGCGCTGGATGGCGAGCGTCCCCTGGCCGTCCGGTGCGCGGTCACCTTCAACCACATTGCGCAGATCGGTCACCAAACTAGGCTCGGGCAAGTCTCGCACCCAGTTCACGCCTGTGAGGTGTGCACCTTCTTGATTGGCGCCACAAATAAAGTCGTGCATCTTGGCGACGGTCAGGTCAGCCACGATATGCACGGGTTTTTTGGTCGCGACAGGACCCAGATAACCAGGCTTGCAACCGAAGTGTTCGACAATTTCAGCCTCCGTGGCAAAACGGAAGCCTTTATTCAATCCTGCAACCTTGCCCACTTTGATTTCGTTGAGTTCGTGATCGCCGCGAAGCAGTAACAGCCAGATTTGCGCAGGCTTGCCTTCTTGTTCCGCGGCGAGCACGATGGATTTCACAGTATGACTCAGAGAAACCTTGAGCATCTCCGCGACCATTTCACATTTAGTGGCCTCGGGTGTTGCAACGGATTGCATCGGAGCACTCGGAGCCGCACGATCACTGATTAGGCAGGGCGCAGGTGCCAACTCGATGTTGGCGGCATAGTCGGAGCGAGGATCGTAGACGATCAGATCTTCGCCAATATCTGCGATTACCTGAAATTCGTGGCTCTGAGAGCCCCCGATCGAGCCGGTGTCCGCCGCAACCGCGCGAAAGGTCAGGCCCAGCCGTTCGAAAATGCGCATGTAGGCATCAAACATCACCTGATAACTTTTTTGCGCGCCTGCGACGTCACGATCAAAGGAGTAGGCATCCTTCATGGTGAACTCACGTCCGCGCATCACGCCAAAGCGTGGGCGACGCTCGTCGCGAAATTTTGTCTGAATGTGATAGAAATTGACGGGTAAGTGGCGCCAACTCTGAATCTCGTTGCGCGCGATATCGGTAATAACCTCTTCAGAGGTCGGTTGCAAAACAAAATCGCGGCCATGGCGATCTTTGATACGTAACAGTTCGGGGCCGTATTGTTCCCAGCGCCCGGACTCGACCCATAGCTCGGCAGGCTGAACGAAGGGCATTAAAAGCTCGAGCGCTCCGGCTGCGTCCATTTCCTCGCGGATGATGTGTTCGACTTTTCGAATCACGCGCAGACCAAGCGGCATGTAGTTGTAAATGCCCCCGGCGAGTTTGCGAATCATGCCAGAACGCATCATGAGTTGATGGCTGGCGATCTCGGCGTCGTTAGGGGCTTCTTTGAGAGTGCTGATGTGATAAGCGGATGCGCGCATTGTTTGATGAAAAATTTATTAAGGCAATTTGCCCAACAGGTACGTATAATTAAATGCAATTGTATTGAATTCGTTGGGAGTGGCCATGCTTGATCGCGAAGGCTACCGTCCTAATGTCGGAATCATCCTCGTTAATCAAAAAAATGAGGTCTTTTGGGGTAAGCGTATCAGGGAACATGCTTGGCAGTTCCCTCAAGGTGGCATTAAACACGGTGAAAGTCCTGTTCAAGCCATGTTTCGCGAACTCCACGAAGAGGTCGGTCTCCAACCCGATCATGTCCGCATTTTAGGACGCACAAGAGAGTGGTTGCGTTACGACGTGCCGGATACCTTTATCCGTCGGGAGTCGCGCGGGCATTACAGAGGGCAAAAACAGATTTGGTTTTTGCTGAGGATGCTTGGGCGTGACATAGACGTGAAGTTGAGAGCGACACCCCACCCGGAGTTTGATGCGTGGCGCTGGAGTCATTACTGGGTGTCTCTCGAAGCTGTGATTGATTTTAAGCGTGACGTTTACACACAGGCGCTCAACGAGCTCTCGCCCCTGATTTTTAAGCGTGGCCAAGAGTCGCGCTTTGAATCATCGGTTGCGGTGGGGCCACTTGGTGCCGAAACGCCCGCTTCACAGGCCCAAGATCACGTTTAAAAGCACCGTTTTATAAACACGCATCCCAAGTCACATCATAAAAAAATGACGCTTAAACCATAAGCGTCATTTGAATTGCTTGAATGCTAAGCGGTGCTAATTAATACTTACTTCAGTCGCTTGATCAGGCTGGAGGTATCCCAGCGCGATCCACCCATTTTTTGTACGTCAGCATAAAACTGATCAACTAGCGCGGTCACAGGTACACGCGCGCCATTACGGCGAGATTCGTCCAAAACGAGACTCAAATCCTTGCGCATCCAGTCCACCGCAAAGCCAAACTCGAACTGATCGTCGACCATGGTGTTGCCACGGTTTTCCATCTGCCAGCTTTGTGCAGCGCCTTTGTTGATGACATCAAGGACTTGCTTCATGTCCAGGCCTGCAGCCTGACCAAAGGCGATGCCCTCAGACAAACCTTGCACCACGCCAGCGATACAGATCTGATTAACCATCTTAGCAAGTTGGCCTGCGCCAACAGGACCCACCAAGGTCACAGCACGCGCCATCACAGCGATGACATCGCGCACATGTGCAAAGTCAGCGGCATCACCGCCGCACATGACGGTCAGCATACCGTTCACCGCCCCGGCTTGGCCACCAGACACAGGCGCGTCGATGAATTTAATCGATTTGCCCTGTGCCACGGCATGCATTTCGCGTGCAACGGAGGCCGATGCCGTCGTGTGATCGACATAGGTGGCACCCGCATGCATGCCTGCAAACGCACCTTGATCACCCAACACAACACTACGTAAGTCGTCGTCATTGCCGACGCAGGAAAAAACGATCTCTGCGCCACTTGCAGCTTCACGAGGTGTTGCGCAAGCACGACCACCAAACTCTTTTACCCAGGCTTGCGCCTTTTGAGCGTTGCGGTTGTAGACCGTGACATGGTGACCCGCTTTCGCCAAATGACCTGCCATCGGCAGACCCATCACCCCCAAGCCCAAAAATGCGACTTTGCGGGGTGAAGAGGCTTCGTAGGTTTTGCTGTTGATCGATGCCACGGATTAGGTTTCCTCAAAAATCTCACGCTTCTTCTTGAGGGAAGGCAGCGAAATGATGATCACCAGCAAGGCAGCAACACCTAAGAGCGAGGCAGACAGAGGACGTTCGAGGAAGGTCATGAAATTACCTCGAGACAGTAGTAGGGCTCGCCGGAAGTTTTCTTCCATCAATGGTCCCAATACCAAGCCCAACAACAAAGGCGCGCCTTCGCATTTCAGCTTAGACCACAGGTAACCCACGATGCCGAAGATCGCCGTGATGATGATGTCAAACACGTTGTAGTTCAGCGAGTACACCCCGATCGTACAAAACAGCAGGATGGCGGGGTAAAGCACGCGGTAGGGGACGGTCAGTAGTTTGATCCAGATTCCGATCAGCGGAAGGTTCAGCACCACCAACATCAGGTTACCGATCCACATAGAGGCGATCAGACCCCAGAACAGTTGTGGGTGACTGGTCATCACCTGAGGACCGGGCTGGATGTTGTGAATGGTCATTGCGCCGACCATCAGCGCCATCACAGCGTTACCTGGGATACCCAGTGTCAAAAGAGGAATAAACGAGGTCTGTGCACCGGCGTTGTTGGCGGACTCAGGGCCTGCCAAACCAGCAGGGTGGCCTTTGCCGAAACGCTCAGGATTCTTGGAGAGTTTCTTTTCGATGGTGTAGGACGCGAATGATGACAACACCGCACCTCCACCAGGCAAGATACCCAGTACAGAACCCACGGCTGTGCCACGAATGACAGCAGGCCACGACTCTTTGAATTCTTGCATGTTGGGATAAAGCGAACCGATTTTGGAGTTCACCTCGACGCGGTTTTCTTTTTGCTCGAGGTTGGTCATAATTTCGGTAAAACCGAACACGCCCATAGCGACGATGGCAAAACCCACGCCGTCTTGCAGTTCGGGGATGCCGAAGTCAAAACGCGCCACGCCGGAGTTGACGTCCGTACCAACCATGCCAAGCAACAGGCCCAGCAAAATCATGGCGATGGCTTTCATGAGCGAGCCAGAGGCTAACACCACAGCACCGACTAGACCCAACACCATCAGAGAGAAGTACTCGGCGGGGCCGAATTTGAAGGCAAGTTCAGCTAACGGCGGGGCAAACGCGGCGATCAACAACGTTGCAACGCTACCTGCAAAGAACGAACCCAAGGCTGCAATAGCCAGTGCCGCACCTGCACGGCCATTTTTAGCCATGGCATGCCCGTCCAGCACGGTCACTACCGAGGAGGTTTCCCCCGGGAGATTCACCAAAATCGCTGTTGTGGAGCCACCATACTGCGTGCCGTAGTAAATACCGGCTAGCATGATCAGACCCGCAATGGGGGGCAACACATACGTGATTGGCAGCAACATTGCGATGGTGGGCACGGGACCCAGGCCTGGCAAGACGCCGACCAAGGTACCCAACAAACAGCCCAAGAATGCATAGGTGAGGTTTTCAGGAGTAAATGCGACTCCGAAACCAATCATCAAGTTATTTAGAAGATCCATGAATCAGTGCTCCTTAGTTCATGCCAAGAAATGCAGGCCAAATCGGGAACACCAACTTGAGACCAACAATGAAAGCCAAATAGCACAAGATGGCCAGGAAGACTGCGTTGGCGATCGTGACTTTCCAGGTGAATTCGTGGCTAGCCATGGCGCTGATAATGACCAAGACAAGCATTGAAATGACGAGTCCGGCCGGTTGCAAGATGAAGGCGAACACAACCACGGAAGCAGTGATGATCGCAACAATTTTGAAATCAAATTTATCGATTTCAGTTGCGGCGGCCTTTTTGCTCAAAGAACCCAACAAAATCAAAACGCCAAGGATCGCCATGAGGACCCCGAGCCAGTGAGGGAAATAGCCGGGCCCCATTCGCGCGGCAGTACCCATCGAGTAATCGAGGGATTTCCAGGCGAAAGCCGAGCCGATGATAATGAACATCACTCCCGACCAGAAGTTCTGTTTGTTTTTAACCTGCATGGTGACAAGCTCCTTGACTACGCTGCAAATAATTGTTTTAAGACTGGGGACGAAAGACGACCGCCAGGTAAACCAAATGCACTCTTGAAAGAGATAATTAACAAGCGTGCATCACGGACTGCATGGTAAATGAGAGTACGACCAATGCAAACCAAAAAACACGAGATTCTTGATGGGGTTTTCCCTAAAAAAGGGTTATACCTAGGTCGCTTTAGTCAAAGATCGCCTGATATCTTCGATTTAGGTGGTGTGCTGTGATTTTTAAAAGCGTTCTTTATTCAACTATCATGCGAAACTGAATGCCGGCTGACAAAGCTGACAGAGGTTGAGTTTTTTCTTGGGATTCGCGACGAGTTGTTGCTAAGCCTATTTCGCTTTTCCATTTTTGCTTTACGATATCGACATGCTTGAAGATCTCGATCACTTATCTACGCGCTTGGCGAAACTACTCGCCTACACCCAGCAATTGTTCGCTGAACAGACTGCTTTGCGAGCGCGTCTCGCGCAGATCGAGGGCGAGCGTGACGCTTTGCGATCGCAACTCGCCCAAGAAGGCACGCAAACTAAGACCTTGAGTCGTAAAGCTGAAACTGCCGCGTCGGAGCGTGATGTATTACAAGGGTCTTTAGATTTGTTTAAGCAAGAGCATCAGGCTTTGCAAACGCAACTCGCCTCGCGCGAAAAAGAAGTGTCTGCGTTGCGCGATGTGACGACGCAAGCTCAGCAACGTATCGACGCAGTGTTGGAGCGCTTGCCAGGTGCGCCACAGGCCGAGGAGAAGCAATAATGGAGCGCGTCGATATTTCAATCTTAGGCCGCGATTATTCTTTAACGTGTCCTCCGGAAGAAAAACAAGCATTATCGGATGCGGCTCAGCATGTCAGTCAGCTTGCGGGGCGCATTCAAGGTTCGGGCAAGGTTTCCGGAAATGAGCGCATTGCGGTGATGGCAGCGATCCAGATCGCGGTTGAGCTGCTTTCGGTGCGCGCACCTGACGGCCCGCTAGGCGGTTTGGCGGTTGGCGACTTCAAGCGTAGAATTGACGATATGAATGCAATGCTCGATGAAGCGCTTGTGACTGTGGTTCCCAACCGTGGGACCAAGCCCCGCTGAACCGCCCTCGTCGAAAGTAAAGTTTGTCCCTGCTGTGTTCGTCACTAGGTCATATATTCTCTGAACCAATGCTTTGGCATATTCAGGTCGCAGGATAGCTCGATGGGAATGCACGTCTCTAGTCAGATGCGCTCGAAATCAAGCAGAACGTGGCCAACTTGAACCTTAGGTTCGAGATGCCGGCCTAAACGGCACGAGCGGGGCATTTATAGAAAAAGCCTGCCATATGAATTGGCAGGCTTTTTTTATCCTTGTTTTTTTATTTTTAGGCTTTTTTTGCAGCCCATTTATACAGAGCGGCCCCGGCAATGATCATTGGCAATGAGAGCCATTGCCCCATCGTGAGACCCGCAGCCAGCAGTCCCAGAAAATTGTCAGGCTCGCGGGCGAACTCTGCCATAAACCGGAAAAATCCATAACCCATCAGGAATACTGCGCTGATCTGGCCCATCGGACGCGCTTTGTTGGCAAACCACCAAACAAGTACGAAAAGAGCCAGGCCTTCGAGCCCGAGCTGATAGAGTTGTGAGGGGTGTCTCGCGATTCCGTCGCCGCTCTGAGGAAACACCATCGCCCAGGGCAGCGTGCTCGCTCTGCCCCAGAGTTCGCCATTGATGAAATTTCCTAGTCGCCCTGCGGCCAAGCCCAGCGGAATCAAGGGTGCAACGAAATCGCCAACCATTAAAAAAGGATATTTGCGGCTGCGCGCTAGCCAAAATATCATGAGTAAGACGCCGAGGAGTCCGCCGTGAAAAGACATGCCTCCTTCCCAAAGATAAAAAATTTCAAGGGGGTGTGCGAGGTAATAGGCGGGCTTGTAGAACAGCACATAGCCCAGCCTGCCGCCCACTACCACCCCGAGCACACCGTAAAAGATGATGTCTTCCAGGTCGCGCATCGTCATCGTCGTTTTCTGTTGCTTGATTCGCCACCGCCCAAGCAACCAGGCCGAACCGAAAGCCGTCAAATACATTAATCCATACCAATGGATCGCAATAGGCCCCAGTTTTATCGCAATTGGGTCAAAATTAGGAAATTGCAGCATCACAAGTCACCAAGTAAAAGATGTCCGATAATAACCGCTGCAAACTTCACTGATAGGTGTTTACTCATGGCAAATAACGACCGTTCCAAAAATATTACCGAAGGCGTCACGCGCGCGCCTAACCGTTCCATGTACTACGGGATGGGTTACAAAGAAGCAGATTTCTCCAATCCGATGATTGGTGTGGCCAATGCGCACTCCACGATCACGCCTTGCAATAGTGGTTTACAGCCTTTGGTTGATGCCGCCATTATCGCGATTCGCGAAGCCAAGGCCAATCCCCAGATGTTTGGCACACCCACGATTTCAGACGGTATGTCGATGGGCACAGAAGGCATGAAATACTCGCTTGTTTCGCGCGAAGTGATTGCCGACTGTATTGAAACGGCCGTTCAGGGTCAGTGGATGGACGGCGTGGTCGTAGTGGGTGGTTGCGACAAAAATATGCCTGGTGGCATGATCGGTATCGCGCGCACCAACGTGCCTGGTATTTATGTTTATGGTGGCACGATCAAGCCCGGCTCGCACAAAGGTCGTGATCTGAATATTGTGTCCGTGTTTGAGGCGGTCGGCGAATTCACTATGGGACGCATGAGCACCGAGGATTTCAAGGCGATCGAGCAAAAAGCGATTCCGGGTTCAGGTTCTTGTGGTGGCATGTATACAGCCAATACGATGAGTTCCTCGTTCGAGGCGATGGGTATGGCGCTGCCATATTCAAGCACCTTGGCAAACGAAGATGGTGAAGCCATTACCAAGGCCGCAGAGGCTGCGCGCGTCTTGGTCGATGCTGTGCGTCACGGCCGTAAGCCCCGCGACATCATTACACGCAAATCCATCGAGAACGCGGTGTCGGTCATCATGGCGATTGGTGGATCAACCAACGCCGTCTTGCACTTTTTGGCGATTGCGCATGCCGCCGAAGTGCCTTGGACCATCGATGATTTCGAAACCGTACGCAAGCGCGTGCCTGTGTTGTGCGATCTCAAACCTTCAGGATCGTATTTAACGGTTGATTTGCATCGCGCAGGCGGTATTCCCCAAGTGATGAAAATTTTGTTCAATGCGGGGCTGCTGCATGGCGACTGCATGACCATCAGTGGCAAGACGATTGCCGAGGTGCTCAAAGATGTGCCGGACCAGCCACCTGCAGGTCAAACGGTGATTCGTGCGATTCCGAATGCGATGTACGCACAGGGTCACTTGGCGATTTTGAAAGGCAATCTTTCGCCAGAGGGCTGTGTCGCAAAAATCACCGGTCTAAAAAATCCAGTGATTACTGGACCTGCGCGCGTTTTTGACTCAGAGGATGATGCGATGGCCGCCATCATGGCGCGCAAAATTCAGCACGGCGATGTGGTGGTGATTCGTTACGAAGGTCCTAAAGGCGGGCCAGGTATGCGCGAAATGTTGGCGCCGACCTCGGCCTTGGTCGGACAGGGCTTGGGTGAAACCGTGGGTCTCATTACGGACGGACGTTTCTCGGGCGGAACCTGGGGCATGGTGGTTGGACACGTGTCACCCGAGGCTTATGTGGGGGGCTTGATTGGCCTCGTTGAAGAAGGTGACTCCATCACGATCGATGCGCATACGCAACTGCTTCAGCTTAATGTTGCCGATGCTGAAATCGAGCGACGCCGCAAGCTTTGGAAGCAACCTTTGCCCCGCTACAACCGTGGCGTGTTGGCCAAGTTTGCCAAGCTAGTGAGTTCAGCAAGCCGTGGAGCCGTCACTGATGCGTTTGATAAGTAAGATGCTGTCTGCTCAGGCAGTGTGGTGTTTTGGCCATGCCTGCGCGCTCGCCTTGGCAATGGTTGTGTCCTCTTCGGCTCAGGCGAGCGGGGCTCCATCTGGAGGCGCTCCGACAAGCGCGCCTGCGGCGCTGACGCTCGAAGAGGGCTTGGCGCTAGCCAAGGCCCGAGCGTGCTTGGGTTGCCATCAAGTTGACAATAAGCGTGTTGGTCCGTCTTTTAGGGCGATTGCTCAGCGCCACGCCAATAAAGAGGACGTCGCGCCCTATTTAGTCCAAGTCATCCGAAAGGGTGGACGTGGACAGTGGGGCGCGGTGCCGATGCCTGGTCAGTCTGTGAGCGAACAAGATGCCGGAAAGCTGGCGCAATGGATCATTTCTCTAAGGAATTAAGCGTGAATCAATCATCGACATTAGAAGCCGCAGTGTTTGGGGGCGGTTGCTTTTGGTGCACCGAGGCCGTGTTTAAGGCCTTGAAGGGGGTGCACGCTGTTCAGTCCGGATATTGCGGAGGTTCGGTCGAGCATCCTACCTATGAGCAGGTATGCACAAAGCTGACAGGTCATATCGAAGTCGTCAAGATTGATTTTGATCCAGCGGTGGTCAGTTATAAGGAGTTGCTTGAGGTGTTTTTTGCCACACATGATCCAACGACGCCGGGAAGGCAGGGCAATGATGTGGGTCCGCAATATCAGTCCGCTATTTTTTTTCAAACGCCTGACCAACAAGCGGTTGCGATAGCATTCGTAGCTGGACTAGAGTCCTCGCAACGCTATGTTAATCCCATATCAACAGAGATGCGACCCGCAGCAATATTTTGGCCTGCGGAGCAATATCACTCAGATTACTTCTCCCTGCACCCTGAGCAGGGCTATTGCCAAATGGTGATCGCTCCCAAAATTTCAAAGTTTCGAAAGCAATTCTCAGACAAACTGAGTGTCGATTGAGGAAAAAAATTGGGATTGTCGTATTTTTCCGCTAGATTGATTTGACACACCTAAAAAATACATGCATAATCTCGTTTCTCTGCTGAACAAACAGCGGAGGAAAAGAAAAAAGTAGTTGGCAGGATCTGTGGAATTAACGTCTTTTTAGACGAAATTAACCCAAAAATCTTGAAAATTACCTGCAGTTAGCGGATTCTTGAGGCATGATGTGCCGAGGAAAAGCGCACTGCAAGGCGGTACCTTGTTCTTTAAAAATTTGACAACCGATAAGTGTGGGCGCTTGGAATGAGTGTCGCAGGTTGCTGTGCTGTAACAGGTGCAGTGATTGCAAACGAAATCAAGTGCTCACAAAGAAGTTTGGAAATGAATATTAAGTGTTAAAGCTTGATATAAATAACCTCACTTCCTTTGAGCAGCGACGTATAACCGGCCTGAGGAGACTTGGGTCAAGGAAATACGATTTATACAGAGATTAAACTGAAGAGTTTGATCCTGGCTCAGATTGAACGCTAGCGGGATGCCTTACACATGCAAGTCGAACGGCA
>NZ_OZ248475.1:0-265799 GCF_965234455.1 Zwartia lucis
CCCACGATTCCCCAGAGTTTGCGCTGCCCAACACGGCCTTCTTGTTTGAATAATGTTTCGCACAGTTCGTGGGTCGCAGGCCCAATTGCCTGCGCCTGACGCAAGATAGCCCGTGTCTCGCGTGAGGGATTAAAGATCCGCTCTTCGTCTGGCAGCACCACCGTGCCAGGGCGATCGACAAGGGTATGCGTACGCAGCAGCACTTGCGTTGTTAGATCACGGATCTCGAGATGGTGGTCAAACAATCGAACCAGCACACGATCACCAATCTTAGCTGGGCGTGCAGCGTAACTGCTGTGATTCACCCGAATGCAGGTGTCATCACACACTGAGCGCTGCTCTTCTTTGAAGTAACGAACCCCTGTAATTGGTAACGCTTTTAGATAGGGGCGCTCTGCCTGGAACATGGCTTCGACCTGCTTTTTGTGACTGCCGTGGATTCGCTGTGCAGCCCAACGGGTTTCCCAGTGTTCGAGGAATTCGTTTTGCTCCTCAAGGGATTCAAACCGCCGTCCTTTAAGCGCTGTGGCTTGAGTGTGGCCAATTGCATTCTCGACACTACCTTTACGATTTGGATCACGGATTCGAGCAGGGTCACCCACGACACCGTAGTGAGCTAGCGCCATTGCGTAGACTCGATTGAGTTCGGGCTCATACAGATCCGGTGTGATGACACCTTCTTTGAGGTTGTCGAGCACTACATATTGCGTGGTACCGCCAAAGTAGCGCCAAGCTTGTTCATGTAGCTGCGCCCAAACCTCCTTGCTGGACTTCCAGACGACGCGCCGGAAGCTGCGCCCCGAATACCGTAGCGTCATCACAAACAGGCGTGGCCGCTTATACCGCTGCGTGCCTGGCACTTTGGTCGGCGCGCCTTCGCCATAATCTACCTGCGCCTCTTCGCCCGGCGCAAACTCAAGCCGATCGAACTGAACCGGATCGACTTCGCGTAACTTGCCCGCAAAGCGCTTGACGCTGTTGTAGCCACCGGTGTACCCAAGCTGATCGACCAAGTCTTGATAGATGGCGGTGTAATTGCGACGTAGCCGCAATTGCGCGGTGATGAACTCGCGGTACGGCTCGCACGCCGAGCTCGAACCAGAGCCCGCCAAAGCCGGTGGCCGGGGTGGGGGAATTTGAACTTCGGAGCCGGTGGCCACCCCGGGGGAATTTGAATCCCCGGCCAGCCAACGTTGTGCATAGCCTCGGATTGTTTTGCGGTCGATACCGGTGACGCGCGCAATCTCATGCTGGCTCGTTTTAGCGGCCAGCAAGGTGTAAATCGTCGTTTGTAAGTGCGGTTTCAAGACGTTCAATCCAGTTCCCCTCAGTCGAGGGGTAAAGATAACGTCCTGCCAGGGGCTGAACTGCGGCTAAAACTTGGGCGATTGGCCCTAATTTACAGCCCGCTCAGCTGGGGGAGTTTGACCTGGCCAGAGATGGGGGAATTTGACCGGCCAACGGGGAACGCTTTCTCTTCCTCCACTCACGTCAGGAGCTTCGCATATGAAAACACCCCCACAACCACCCCCCGCTCCCCTCAAAGCCACTTATATCCCCCCTATGTCATCCATCTCTCTAGCACTATTCACACAGATGGAAAGGCTCGCCTACAAGTCATTGAATTCCCGACAATGGCTCCTTCTTAAGCCGCCACAAGACTCACTCTCCAAGGTCACCAAAGATGTTTTTATGGCCCATCAACAATTCCAAAGAACGCTCACACAGCGGAACTTCGTGTTCCACATAGGCTTTCATGCGCTCCGCAGGAATTTTCCAAGTATTGCCATTGACCTCGACTTTTAATCCATTGATTACTTCACCCGTGCGAGACGCATTCAATATTAAAAACTCAAGTGCCAAAGCGGCTGGACAGTTCAATTCTCTTAATCTTGCAATAAATTCTGGTAAAGACCGATACGGCATCGCCTTGTGGTGAACAACTTTTGCGACCTTTCCCGGTGCGGGCAGGATGGTTTGCAAATGCCCCCTCCACGCTGCAGGGTTGATCCCCACACGAAGCCTGCGTGTCGTCGCCGCCGCCAGTATCCACTCTAGTCTGCCCCGTAATCTTGAAGCAGTCTCTGTCTTAGTGATCCAAATCGGGTTAAGAATAGTCAAAATATCTTCGGTCTCGATTTCATTTAATGCCTTATGACCGATAGTTGGGTATGCAAAGGTTTCTAAGGTGTAGGCCCATTGATCTCCATGCTTTAAGTTTCGCCACTCTGCCCGCTTGGTGGCAACGATTGAATCAGCGAAATCTTTGAAAGTGAGGGCTGGCGACTCGCTGTGTTCATTGGCGACCACTACGCTCTTTTTAATGGGCTTAGGGTCTGTGCCTTGGTTAACCTTATTGCGGGCGTCTAATGCTCGCTTGCGAGCCTCTTTAAGCGAAATTTCAGGATAGGAGCCAAAGCTTAGGTCAACCCTTTTACCGTCAAAGGTGTAGCGGTAGACCCAGTACTTCTTCAAATCCGCTTTGACCTGCAGGTTCAAACCTTTTGTATCGCCGTCAGTGTAGCGACCGGGTTTGCTTAGGTTTTTAACAAACAAGTCAGTCAGGCTGTTTTTCATTACGTTTCCTTTGAAAATCCCCACAATCGTCCCCACAGAAGTATGGTGATTGGTCTTGTGAGGCATTAGTCAGTAACGTAATATCTTGGTCGGTTCAAAGCCACGCAATAAGTAGTTACTGCGGAACAACGTGTGCAAATACAAAGGCTTATAATAATCAGGGGAGACTAAGGCTTGCTGACGCCAACCAAGGCATTACAAGCACTTACTCTGACACCGCTTCCGCCAAAATTAGAGCGACTGGTCGTCATGCTTGAGCATTTGCTCAGAGTATTGAAGAAATTCAACCAAATGCTCGGCAATCACCTTTACCGTGATTGGCATCAGTAACTTTTGATAGTCATGCACGGCGATATTTCTAAAACCAACCATGCGTTTAAGTGATTCGGAAAGCGCCGGATCAATCCACTTTGCCTGTGCCAATATATCGAAGACATCACGTGCACTTTGAGGCACACCTAGACGGTCGCGGCGGATGATATGGTGGCCCATGTCCAATGCCGCCTCACAGGCGCGCTGAATATTCATGACGGCAGCATCTTGTCTTGAAAAATTGGTTCCGAAGGTTGTTGGATCGTAATCAAACTCTTCGTGAGCACGTGCCACACATCGTTCAATCGTCGCGGCTTTGTTAATCAGAACGTCATCGCGCATACACGTGCCCTTCGCGAGTAATGTTTTTGAGAAGTGGTTCGCGCGCCTCGTCAAGTGCTAACTTTTCACTCAAAACGTAAACTTCAAACAGGCGCGCCTGCAATCCAATATCCCACACTGCTTTCCCGGTTGAAAGAACCTGATACTGCATCACGGTCGAAGCTGCGCGTAAATCGAGCAGATCGACGTCGCCATTCACAAGGCTTGCAATGTCGTTTGATAGCGACCACAACATGTTCGGGTCGATGAGGCCTGGTGCCAACACCGACAAATCAAGGTCGCTCTCTGGTCGGGGCGTGCCGAGGACATGGCTCCCAAAGACATAGAGCGCCATTAGATTTGGTATTTTTGCAAGCACTGAGGCTAAGATGGCCCCGTCTGGCGCAAGCATTGTCATCAGTCGTGAATGCATCATGAGCTCACGCAAAGGCAGCGAAGAACGTTGTGAATCAGCGGGTTAGCTGACACTTTCGAAGACTCTAACATAGGTTAGAGGGTCAAGTGACAGACCATAAATATCCAATATTATTGCAGAACAGAATGCTCTTGAACGCAGTCAAGTTTAGTTTGCATGTTCAGCCATGACTCCAATATGATGAACCGCCCCTATTTCCTCTCCACGTTGACCCCTCGTGGCTCGTAATCCAGTGAAGCTAAAACATGCCCAAAAATTCTTCTCAAAAACCAGATATCAAGCCTGCCAAGCATTCTAAGACACCTTCCCTGCCCTACCTGAGTGCAGAGGCGCGAGCGACACAGGGCAAGAATCTACGTAACAAGGCGCCGCGTAGTGCCCAAGCGCAATGGCATGCTCCAAAAAATCGCCACGATCCAGTCGAGATTCTTTCCGCGTCGAACGACGGCCGGATTGAGCATCTTGTCCCCATCCGCTTTGGACGGATGTCGCAGTCTCCGTTCGCGTTTTACAGAGGTGCGGCAGCGATCATGGCGTCGGATCTTGCAAAGACGCCCACGAGCGGCCTCTACGTCCAAGCATGTGGCGACGCGCATCTCATGAATTTTGGCGGATTTGCGACACCAGAAAGAAATATTGTTTTTGATATCAATGATTTAGATGAAACTTTGCCGGCACCTTTTGAGTGGGATGTCAAGCGACTCGCTGCAAGCGTTGTGATCGCAGCCAAGCATATCGAACTGCCATCAACTGACGCTACGAGTATTGTCAACGACCTGGTACGGGAATACCGTGAAAAAATGTCTGACTATGCTGGGATGCGCGCACTCGATGTCTGGTATGACAAAATTGATTTGCAAAACTACACACATCGTTCGACAGATCCTGAGGTGCTCAAACGTACCCGCAAACGTCTTGACCAGCGAATTGCGCAAGAACAGCGTAAATCTCATCCGGACATCATGTATCCGAAACTCGTTGTCCACAAAGGGGGTGAACCCAAAATCAAGGACGAACCTCCACTGATTTTTCATTCGACGGAGATGCTGACACCCGGCGCTCAATCTAACTATGCGACTGTGATTGAAGCCTACCGTCAAAGTCTGCCAGAACATGTTCGCATGCTTTTTAATCGCTTTCACTACTGCGATCTCGCTCTAAAAGTTGTCGGGGTCGGCAGTGTGGGGACCATGTGTGGTGTGGCCTTGTTCATGGCCGGGGAAAAGGACCCTCTTTTCCTGCAGGTCAAAGAAGCACGACAGTCAGTACTTGAGCCCTACACAGGTAAAAGTGCCTATGCCAACCAAGGGCAACGCGTGGTACATGGCCAACGTCTGATTCAAACCGCCTCGGATGTGTTTTTAGGTTGGACACGTGGCATCAATGGGCGCGATTTTTATATACGACAGCTTCGTGACCTCAAGCTTTCCGCGATTATCGAAGACTGGGATACTGAAACGCTTCGACTTTACGCAAAAATGTGTGGGCATGCCTTGGCACGTGCGCATGCGCGCTCAGGCGACCCAGCCATGATTGCGGGTTACCTTGGTACAAGCAAAAGTTTTGATCAGGCGATCGGTGAATTTGCCGTGCAATATGCCGAGCAAAATAACTTGGACTTCCTGACATTTATTGAGTCAATTCGGCAAGGTAAGATTCAAGCTCAAAGGGATGCATAAAACCAACGCGCGCTCAACTGCGCGCGTTTAACCTAACCCATTTTGAGCAATATCACCCCGAGAATAATCAACGCGACACCTGCCCAGCGAATGGGCAGGCTCGGATCTCCAAAAAAGAACACGCCGACCGCAAAGGTGCCGACGGCGCCGATCGAGGTCCAGACTGCGTAAGCGGTACCAATCGGGATGCCTCGCAGAGAAAACCAGAGAAGCGCTCCACTCAAGGCCATGCTGACGATCGCCAGCCCGATGCCCCAGAACTTCATGCCAGGGAGCGCGGTGATTTTCAGACCCAGCGGCCAACCTATCTCAAAAAGACCTGCAACCAGCAACGCGGTCCAGTAAATATTCATGCATCCACCAAAAAATCAATAAAAACAATAGTTTATGATCATTCCCCAAGGTCGCGCCGGGCAACCCAAGCTTGACTCGTTCCATTATCTAACTGAAACGATGGGGAAGTTGCGCATCCGCCTTCAAAATAAGAGTACATTAAGTAAACTTTCGTTATGTTTGGCTGGATATAACTTTAATGACGCAAACATCATCACCTCTCATTGACCGCTTTGGTAGAAGCATCGAGTACCTGCGCCTGTCGGTGACGGATCGCTGCGACATGAAATGCACCTATTGTCTACCCAAAAGTTTCAAGGGTTATCAAGAGCCTAAAAATTGGCTGACCTTCGATGAAATCGAACGCGTAGTAGGTGCGTTTGGTCGTTTGGGTACCTCGCGTATTCGTCTCACGGGTGGCGAGCCACTCTTGCGTCGCAATTTGCCCGAGCTCGCCGCACGAATCAGCGCCCTGCCCGGCATCCGCGACCTCTCCCTTTCAACCAATGGTACCCAACTGCCCAAACACGCCGCAGCCTTGCGTGCGGCAGGTGTGTCACGTTTGAACATCAGCTTGGACAGCTTGGATCGCGAATGTGTCACGCAGATTACGGGGCGTGACTCCATTGATGATGTGATGGCGGGTCTTGACGCGGCGCAAGAGCACGGTTTCTCCCCTATCAAACTCAACATGGTTGTGATGCCCGGTGTCAATGAACACGAAGTCGAGGCCATGACCGAGTTCTGTATTAACCGCGGCTTTATTTTGCGTCTGATTGAAACCATGCCGATGGGAAGCACTGGTCTAGCCTCAGGCTACACGCCTCTCGGGCCTGTGCTCGAGCGTTTGCGTGAACGCTTTGAGCTCATCCCAGAAATCAAAGAAATGGGCGGAGGTCCTGCCCGCTATTGGCGCACCGCGGATGGTCGCGGACAAATTGGTCTCATCACCCCGATTAGTCAGCATTTCTGCGAAACCTGCAACAGGGTGCGCTTATCTGTCGATGGCACCTTGTATCTGTGTCTTGGACAAGAAGAGAAACTTGAGCTTCGTCCCTTGTTACGCGCCGGTATTTCTGATGCAGAGCTCGAGCAAGCGCTTCGTGAAGGTATCGAACTCAAACCCGAGCGCCATGAGTTTCGCGAAGCGCCCACAAAAATTATCCGCTTTATGTCTCAAACCGGGGGTTAATGTCTCCGCGAAGGTAGGTTAAAGTCTGGATTGAGTCTTCCCAAAGCGTATCAGCATGAAACCCAGAGCCAACCTCCTAAATTTTGAAGATGCTCGCCAAATTTTGTTGGCGAGTGCGATGCCACTGAGTGCAACTGAAACACTCCCTTTGTTAAACGCTCAGGGGCGCACGCTTGCGCAAGACGTCATGTCACCGATCAACGTCCCTGGGTTTGATAACTCAGCCATGGACGGCTATGCACTCCATGTTCAGGACATACAAAAGCTACCTGAGCTTTTCCCCGTGACGCAACGGATCGCAGCGGGCCAGACAGGCACTGCGCTTGCACCGAATACCGCGGCACGCATTTTTACGGGCGCACCAGTGCCCGAGGGTGCCAATGTCGTGGTGCCCCAAGAACACACGCAAGACCATGATGGCGCGATCGCCCTCACTCACTCTATCGAGCTGGCACAACACATTCGTCGCCGGGGCGAAGATATCGCAGCCGCAGGCCTCGTGCTGGCAGCCGGTCAACGTCTGGGTGCGCCACAACTGGCGATGCTCGCGTCAATTGGTGTGGCCAACGTTAAAGTTTTCAATCTGTTGAAAGTCGGTGTCTTTTTTACGGGCGATGAACTGACGGAGCCCGGCCAGCCTTTAGCCCCCGGCGCTATTTACAACAGCAATCGTTATGCGATCAACGGCTTGCTCGCGCAGCTGGGTTGCTCTGTGAATGACTATGGCATTGTGCGCGACTCTGCGCTTGCCACCCGCGAAGCACTTAGCAAAGCCGCCAGTGAAAATGATGTCATCATCACGTGTGGTGGTGTGTCCGTCGGCGAAGAGGACCATGTCAAAGCCGCCGTGATGGCGCTTGGGAGCCTCGATCTTTGGCAAATCTCCATGAAACCCGGCAAACCGCTTGCCTATGGGCGTGTCGGTCAAACGGACTTTATCGGTTTGCCAGGCAATCCCGTGAGCGCGTTCGTCACATTTTTATTGATGGCTCGACCTTTTTTGCTTAAACGCATGGGTGCGACAGATACGGGCTTGAAATACCTGACTGCGACGGCGAATTTTGATTGGCCCAAGCCCGATCGGCGCCGAGAGTTTTTGCGTGTCAAAATCACAGCCGACACCTCAGGCGCTCCAGTCCTCGATCTCTGGCCCAACCAAGGCTCTGGCGTCATGAGCAGTTTGGCCTGGGCCGATGGACTCGTGGATCTCGCACCTGATACAAAAATCGCGCGTGGTGATGTACTGCGCTACCTCTCTCTTGCAGAGCTCCTCTACTGAACCTGAGCGATGCTCTAAAGACCATGAAAATCAACGTTCTTTATTTCGCACAACTGAGAGAAAAGTTCGGCATTGGAGACGAGAGCATCGTGGCGCCCGGGTCTGTTCATACCGTGCGCGATCTCATCGCACATCTTTCAAGTCGGGGCGGTGTCTGGGCACAAACTTTTGATGGCTCCCGGGCCTTTCGCGTCGCGATGAATCAGGAAATGATTGAGCTCGACACACCGTTAGTCGAAGGCGCTGAGCTCGCCATTTTTAGACCTGTGACGGGAGGCTAAATGACCGTTGAGTCGACCCCACGTTTATCCGTTGCCGTTCAGTCCGCGGACTTCGATCTGAGTCGTGAATACACCGCGCTATTGGCACAAGACCGTGGCATCGGAGCCATCGTGGCCTTTGTGGGTACGGTTCGCGACCTGAATCTGGCCGACGATGTAGTGGCCCTTGAGCTCGAGCACTACCCAGGAATGACAGAAAAGTCCTTGCGTAAAATTTTGGATGCAGCGACAGAGCGCTGGTCGTTACAAGGCGCGCGCATCGTGCATCGAATTGGAAAAATGTATCCTGGAGATCAAATTGTGTTGGTGCTCACGGCGAGCGCACATCGCGGCGATGCCTATGAGGCGAACAACTTCATCATGGATTATTTAAAAACCGAAGCACCATTCTGGAAAAAAGAATGGACTCCCGAAGGTCCGCGCTGGATTGAAGCGCGAGACAGCGACGATAAGGCAGCGGCACGATGGAAATAAAACACTCATATGATGCATTGATCTTGGCCGGTGGTCGAGGAAGCCGTTTGGGCGGCAAAGACAAAGGCTGGGTCATGTGGCATGGTTTGCCGCTTATCGAGCATGCGCTTGCAGTACTCATTAAACAAACCCCACCTCCCGCACACATCCTCATTAGTGCAAATCGCAACGTGGACGCCTACCAGCAAACCGGACATCCAGTGGTCATGGATGAGCGTTCTGACTTCATGGGACCTATGGCTGGCATTGAAGCAGGTTTGATGCGATGTAAAAAAAATAATCTTTTGGTCATCCCCTGTGATACGCCTTTACTGCCTGCTGACTTATACGAAAAGTTACAAGAAACGCTCACAGTCAATACACAAGCCCTGGCCGCCTATGCGTTCACATCCGAAAGCGCGCAACCACTCTGCTGTCTGCTCAAGCCCTCCGTCGCAGGCGCGCTTGGCAAACAACTCGATGCTGGCCACGGTGCAGTACAAACTTGGCTAGACGCTATAGGTGCGATACCAGTGCGTTTCGACATCGCAGAAGCTTTCGCGAATTTCAATACACCTGAGGCCTTACAGGCTCTGCGGAAACCCTCATGACTCAAGATCTCACACACTTCGACGCGTCCGGTCAGGCACACATGGTTGATGTTTCAGCTAAAGAACAAACTCATCGTCGTGCCGTGGCACAAGGACGCATCACGATGCAACCTAGGACTTTTATCAAACTGTCCCAGGGCGATGCGAAAAAAGGGGATGTCTTGGGTGTGGCAAGATTAGCCGGCATCATGGCGGCCAAGCAGACAGGTGCTCTGATCCCTTTATGTCACCCAATTCCACTGACCAGTGTCACAATTGATTTTGTTATAGATTCAGAAAGCTCATCAGTCACCTGTACAGCGACCTCCGAAACAGTCGGACGCACCGGTGTCGAGATGGAAGCACTCACCGCTGCCTCAATCGCTTTGCTGACAATTTACGACATGCTCAAGGCCATTGACCGAGGCATGGTGATTGACGGTGTCAAGCTATTGGAAAAGCATGGCGGTAAGAGCGGTAGCTGGGTGGCGGAAAAGTAGTCACTAACTTCCGGGCTTTAAGTCTGCTGCTGCACAAGGTATAAAAACGCTCTTGTCCTAATTCTGTCCCACTGAGGATTGAATCATGGCAACTTTACGTAACCGCGGCGGTAAATGGCAAGCTCGAGTTGTACGCAAGTGATAGCCATTGCTGACCCGTAACCACGTGGGTACTTGCCACCTTCCGGTGGCTTTTTAACGCCCGCATCAAATGCCAGAGCAGTGTACAAAAACAGAAAAAAATATTTACCCCCACCCTTTTTCAACAGAAAACGAAGGGGGGGGTATTTCCCTAAACGCTGTCTGACCAGTTCCCGACCGTTTTGACACCCCCCGGGGGCGAAGCCCGAACAGTCTCGTTTGTGCAAAATACAGTGCATAGGTCTGCACAACAAAGCCGTCGATTTACGGGGGTGGGGGTATGGTGGGGTTTCTGTTGGCTGAAATCGACAAAGGGTGGGTCACATTTGAACGCAGCCGAGCCTGTAAATAATTCTGTGTAAAGTTCTGGCGGATTGGTGAAGAAAGATAGTTCGCAGACACTATGGCACTGAATCTGACAAATGCGATTACATCTCTGTCGTCTTAAGCGTGGCAGCAACTCAAGGCAAACGTTGAGTTACAGGCTCATGCAGCATGTGTGAGACGTCCCTTAGGGAGGCAAATTTCCGTGTAAGCGAAAAACGAAGTGACTCTCGCTATACATGGCATCAATGAAGTTTCACGGATGGGGTAGGCGTAAAAAATCTTCAGTAATGTGACCTTGGGGGGCTTTGCGCTCACGATGAGGCAGCACCACCAATACTCTCGTTGATGGAGGCAAATGGGCCACCACCGGTATATCTATGCAAGGGAGAAAGTAGGATGGTAATGGATGGCGGGGTGTAGGGCAGGCGCCGTGCATGCGGGGACTGGACAGTTGGAGCGTGAGGGATTTCATCTTTGTCTTGAATAGTGGCTCACCTAAAGGGTAAAGTTTAGTGTTTAGACGGAAAAACTATAGAAAGTGCTGGAGTTTGCCGAACGCGTAGGTGTTATCTTCAGAAAACTAAAAAACCATAGGAGACAATATTACTTTATGGCGGTAGTTGTCAACAAAGATGGCCGTTCTTTCATGCTCCCTTCTAGATCCCTAGTAACCCCATCAGCGACCCTACCTCTAGCTATTGCAGACAGCAAACCCATACCCACTTGGTTACTAGCCACCTTCGGGTGACTTTTTAATGCCCGAGCAGCATCGTTTAAGCAAAATACTGTGCGTAGCTTTAGCCAAAGATGACGGGCTGTTTAGGGGGGGTGGGGGTACGGTGGGGTGTCGTTTGGCTGAAATCGTTAAGGGGTGGGGTAGGCGTTGAAATAACCGTCGACATTTTTACACTAACCGTTCGACAAGCTCAACCGCTGGGACTACAGTCGCAAAAAATCATTGTCCTAATTTTGTCCCAATCCTGTCCCAACAGGTGATAGTATTATGCACAGCAGTACCCTTTCACTAACCAAGAAGGATCAGGACAAAGAAAATTTTATACCTTGTAGTGCATTGATTTAAATGCCGAAACAGTCGGACGCACCGGTGTCGAGATGGAAGCACTCACCGCTGCCTCAATCGCGTTACTGACAATTTACGACATGCTCAAAGCCATTGACCGTGGCATGGTGATTGATGGGGTCAAACTGCTTGAAAAGCATGGTGGAAAAAGCGGTAGCTGGGTGGCGAACAGCTAGGATCGTCACTTGCGCGAAGCGACATCGATCGCAAAATTTTCGCGCGTCATTTGACCAGCACCTCTTTTTGAGCGCCCTGCTCACCCTTGATCTTTATCAACGGTTTCAAAAGTAGCGTTATGCAAGTCATTAAAAACACAACATGTGCTGTTAGGATTCATCAAACAACACAATATGAGGTGTTTAATGAAGATTCAAGCCCACTTAGCCACGCAGACGATCGTAGATGTAGAGAGCTCGATGGAAGAGTATCTGGACCAACGCGATTGGCGCGTCAATGCCAACGCCAATCAGGGCTACAGTCTGGGCGGGCTGATCTTGAATGTCGCCGGCAAGGTGACCGCCAATTACTGGCTGTCGCATGTATACAGCCCAGAAGCAGGTCGTGCGCATCGCGAGGGCGACCTGCACATCCACGATCTCGATATGCTGTCTGGCTATTGCGCAGGCTGGTCATTGCGACAATTGTTATTCGAGGGCTTTAACGGCGTGCCCGGCAAAGTCGAAGCCAAGCCGGCACGACACATGTCTGCCGCGGTCGGACAAATCGTCAACTTCCTCGGAACGTTACAAAACGAGTGGGCCGGTGCCCAAGCTTTTAGTTCATTTGATACTTATATGGCGGCCTTTGTGCGCAAAGATCAGATGACCTACGCACAGGTCAAACAATGCATCCAAGAGCTGATTTACAACCTGAACGTGCCAAGTCGCTGGGGTACCCAAACACCCTTTACCAATCTGACCTTTGACTGGGTCTGCCCGGCCGATCTACGAGAACTAGTACCCTATATCGGCGGCGAAGAGATGCCCTTTTGCTATGGGGAGCTGCAAGCAGAGATGGATTTGATTAATCGCGCCTACATCGAGGTGATGATGGCGGGTGACGCGCTCGGGCGCGTCTTTACGTTTCCGATCCCAACCTACAACATTACCAATGACTTTGACTGGGATCACCCCAACACGGACCTGCTGTTTGAAATGACAGCCAAATATGGTTTGCCCTATTTCCAGAATTTTTTAAATTCAGATCTTGAACCGCACATGGTGCGCTCGATGTGCTGCCGCTTGCAACTTGATCTGCGCGAATTGCTTAAGCGCGGCAATGGCTTATTCGGCTCTGCCGAGCAAACAGGCAGCATTGGTGTGGTGACAATCAATTGCGCACGCCTAGGCTATATGCATGCAGGCGACAAGCCTGCCTTGTTTGTACAACTCGATGCCCTACTGGATTTAGGGCGAGACGTCCTCGAAAAGAAACGCGTCGTCGTCCAGCACTACATCGATAAAGGACTTTACCCCTACACCAAACGCTACCTCGGCACCCTACGCAATCACTTCAGTACCTTAGGAGTCAACGGCATCAACGAGATGATACGAAATTTTAGCCACGATCAACATGACATCACGACACCAACTGGGCACGCTCTCGCGATTGAACTGCTCGACCATGTCAGAGCCCGGATGACTGAGTTTCAAGAAGCCACAGGACATTTGTATAACCTCGAGGCGACACCAGCCGAAGGCACCACGTATCGCTTCGCCCGCGAAGACAAGAAACGCTGGCCCGATATTAGTCAGGCAGGTACACCAGAGCAGCCTTATTACACCAACTCAAGTCAGTTACCTGTAGGCTTTACCGACGACCCGTTCGCTGCGCTAGAGATGCAAGAAGCCTTGCAATCACGCTATACCGGCGGCACGGTGCTGCACTTGTACATGAACGAAGCCATTTCGTCGGCTCAAGCCTGCAAACAGTTAGTCCATCGTGCGTTAGCAGGATTTCGGCTGCCTTACATCACCATCACACCAACGTTTTCGATATGTCCCTCGCATGGATATTTATCGGGCCAACACGAGTTTTGTCCTAAGTGTGATGAATCTCTTCTGTACAAGCAACATCTTGAAGTAAACGCTTAACTATTTATCCACTTTGTAAACCGGAGTTATCACCATGACCAATCTTGCTGAAGTTCTGCATTTTCAACAACCTGTTATTGCGCTAGATCAAGCCCGCCGTACTCGATGCGAAGTCTGGACCCGCGTGATGGGCTATCACCGTCCCGTGACATCCTTTAACACCGGCAAGCAGGGAGAATTTAATGAGCGACTGTTTTTTAACGAACCTCAATCACGGTAAGCGTACGCCCAGTATCGGAGGCTTCGTCCCCTTTTCAACGGTTGACTGGCCCGGTGAGCTTGCTGCTGTAGTTTTTATCGCAGGTTGCCCATGGGCTTGTCATTACTGCCATAACCCGCACCTTCAACAACGAGGCGGAGCCCTATCATGGAAAAACATCCTGCTGACACTTCAAAAGCGCGTAGGTCTCTTAGACGGCGTGGTGTTTTCAGGGGGAGAGCCCTTTAGTGACCCACTTTGTACGCAATTGATTCGTCAAGTTAAAGTGCTGGGTTTTAAGGTGGCTGTTCACACGGCAGGCATCTACCCACTGCGCCTGCGCGAGGCGCTCCCCAGCTTGGATTGGGTTGGCCTAGACATTAAGACGACGCCAGGGGGCTATCCTGGCTTAACTGGACGCCAGCAAAGCGCAGAGCCGGTGCAGCAGTGCCTTGAGACGTTAATAGCATGGGGCGGGCCCTTTGAATGCCGTACCACTTGGCATCCCGACTGGCTCACAGAAAAAGCTTTACTTGATTTGGCACAAAGCCTCTCGGCTCAAGGCGTGCGGAAATATGCTGTTCAGCGCTCTCGTAGCACAACCCGTTCTTTGCCCGTCGCTGAAGTAAGCCGCATAGGACGCACCACGCTACAAGGTCTGTTTCAAACATTTTCTTATAGGTGAGTCTTCATGGCCAAACCACTTGATGTCTGCGAACTATTGGCGCACGCGCCACTTTTCTCCTCGCTTAATCGCAAATCGTGCGAAATTTTGGCGAACTCTGCTCAGGTCCATCGTCTTCTTAAGAATAAATTTCTATATCGACGCGGCGAAGCTGCTTCCGGCGTCTATCTCGTTGCAGTGGGTTGGATCAAGGCCTCGATCCCCGTTGTGAGGAGCCGTCACGGCAAGGTCATTGAGATGTTTGGCCCAGGTGATTCATTTGGCCAAACACTGATGTTGTTAAACCATCCGCATATCGTTGACGCACAGGCGCTCGATGACAGCGTCGTCGTCTGTCTCGATAAGCGAGACATCGAAAAAATTCTTTCGCTTGAAGCCGAGTTTGCACTCAAGATGCTGAAAAATCTCTCGCTTCGCTTTGAAACTCTTTTGCACGATATTGAGACAGTTAGCACCCATAGCGCCAGCGAACGTGTTGCCGACTATTTATTGAAGCAACCTAGGCAAGGCACTCAAACACAACTCAAATTCAGTAAATGCCTGATCGCCTCGCGCTTGGGCTTACAGGCCGAGAGTTTGTCGCGCGCATTACAGCGCTTAACACGCGCGCACCTCATTTCGGTTCAAGGCTCATATGTCGAGATTCTGAATGCACAGGGATTGTTGCAATTCAATCAAGCAAATCACTTAGGCGACCTGGGATCGGTCAAACCGTGTTCAACCGCGTAAATTGCTGCTTGCACTCGGTTATTTACACCAAGCTTTTTCAAGATACTTTGCAAATGAATTTTTACTGTGCTTTCGGCTACATCTAGTTTTCGGGCAATCTCTTTATTAGATAAGCCAAGTGCCAATTGAGCCAGCATTTCACCTTCGCGAGGCGTAAGTTTTTTGATCTCGCTTGCCACTGCCGGTTCAGATTTACGAAAACCTGCGACAAGCTTCGAAGTCATCTCGGGCGAAATCACCGCATCAGACTGCATCACCTTGCGCAAAGACTCAAGCAAGTAATCAGCATCGATATTTTTAAGTAAGTAGCCCGCAGCACCCTTTTTGAGTGCCAAGGTCAAATCTTCTGCATCCTCTGAAACAGTCAATAACACGACTTGGCAAGCGGGACTTTCTTGCAAAATCAACCCAAGAGCGTCTAATCCAGACAGTCCAGGCATATGCAAATCTAGTAAGACAATATCAGGCTTGAGCTCTTTAGCGCGCTTGACCCCCTCGAGCCCGTCCACAGCTTCACCGATGACCTCGAAATCTCGATTACGCTGCAATAGCAAACGAATGCCGCTACGAAACAGCGTGTGGTCATCCACAAGCAAAATACGAATAGGTGTGTTCGTCATCAAGCCGCCACGCGCTCGTGATGCGCAAGATGCAACATCACACGCGTGCCCGTCATATCGCTTGCAACAGCTAATTCTGCGCCTAGTCGGGCAGCACGTTCTTTCATAATGATTAAGCCGACATGCTGCTCCGGCTCAAAACTTGGGGCAATCATGTCGAAACCACAGCCATCGTCCTGCACACTCAAGTCAAAATCTTGCGCATTAGTCAGAACAATTTTTACGGTTTTTGCCTTTGCATGCTTTCGGATATTGGACAGTGCTTCTTGGACGATAAAGAGCAACTGCAGTTGGTGCTCAGGCGGCAAGGGTGCGCCCTGCCCCACCGCTTGAATTGAAACTGGAACCATCGTCTGACGCGTAAAGCGCTCGGCTGCGTGACGCAAGGCCTGATTCAAATCCCCCTCCTCGAGTTTGATTCTGAAATTGAGCAATAGCTCACGTACGTCATCGTAGCTTTCGCGCAATCCCGTTTTAATCATCTGGATACTTTCAGTCACTTCAGTATCGTCTTTACGCTTCAGTGAGTCCTCGAGCATTTGAACCTGCAATTTCAGAAAGTTTAGCCCCTGTGCAATCGAATCATGCAAGCCCTGCGCCACCAAATTACGCTCTTGCGCCACCGCAAGCTCTCGGGTACGCGCCAGTAGCCGTTGGCTCTCGATTGCGGCACCAAGATGCTGACCGACCGAATCAAATAATCGTCTATCGTCGCCAGAGAACTCGCGTGGCTCAGAAAAATGTAAGGTGTAGCTACCTAAGGGTACTGCACCGTTTGTGATCTGCGCGATTGCAATTGAATTAAAGCCCTCTTCCCGACACAAATAGCGTTGCTCTACTGGCAATTGACGAAAATCATGTAGTTGAGTTTCGCCCAGTACAGCCGCTTCCCCGCACAAGCAGTCGCCTGCATGTACGCATTGCTCTTCTCGGACAAAGCTTGGCGAAAGCCCTTGGTGTACGGTCAAGTGCAGATTATTTTGTCGGGGGTCCAAAATGCGCACTGTGCCACCATCGGCACCAAAATACTCAACCAATTTTTTTAAAAAACCAGCGCAACGCTGCTCAAACTCGCCAGGCTGACTCAAATAAGAAGAGAAGTCATATAACGTGCTAAGCGCACGATTTTGTTGCGCAAGTTCTAACGTTTTTTGCGAGACCCGATCTTCAAGATCTGCATAAAGGGCTTTGAGTTGAGCGGCCATATCATTAAAGCCTGAGGCAAGTTCGCCAAATTCGTCGCGCCCCTCGACAGGCACTTGCACCGAGAAGTTTCTGGCCGTCATTTGTACGATACCCGCCTGCAATGCCTGCACCGGCCGAATCACCCAGCCATAGAGCAGATAAATAATCGCAACGCTACCCACCAGCATCAGAACGATCAGTGCGAGCTGAGAACCTCGCAAGTAGGTGGTCGTACGACTGTTTTCGCTTTCGATACGTGACACGAGCTGATCCGTTTGCTCGACAAACTTAGGTAATTCTCGCAGATAAACAGATAGGGCCTGTGGTTGAGTTGATGCGCCATCAATCACCGCCACCAAGGATGGTGACAACGTTGCGCTCCAGAGCGTCGTCACGCGAGCGAACTGCTCTTGTACAGCATGACTACTTGGCATACGTAGCGGACGCTGCGGATCACCCTCACGTAAGTTTGCAAGCGTCTGGTCAAGCGCTTGTTTTTGACGACGAACCAAATCAGTTTCTGGTGCGGCTTGATCACGTAACTGGCTCAGAGTCAGGCCTAGTCGTACCGACTGCACCCGCAAGCTACCAGTGTCATTGATTGCAGCGGCAGCGCCTTCCAACGCCCACGACAACCATAAGGTGCCCAACACCATCGCCAAACCAAACACTAGGCCGGCGAGCGAAACCGACACGAGGCGCACACCGAGTTTGTGATTTCGTCCGATAGAGGGAGACCAAGTCAATGCCAAACGTAGACCTCTGTAAAGACATTCGATGAAGCATGCACTGAAAGCACACCATTGACTCATTATCACCGATGACTGCTTGAACGGGGTATGAACAAGCCCTATCTAGTGCGAAAGAACTAGAACGCCCCTCACCGATGACTACTCTGGCCCCAACCAGAGGCGAATAGGCATCAGTCTCTTGAACTTTTAGTCTTAGGCTTATCGCCCACATAATATTTAAGCCAAACGATGCGCCTCCAAACTCGCACCTCCACGATGGTGCTTACCTCTAGTACGCTTGCCTTCACGATTTGCTTTGCTATTTGGATGATGTTTGCAGTCATAGGCATCCCAATCAAAAAGCAACTTGGGCTTAACGAGACTGAGTTTGGCTTGCTCGCTGCCATGCCCGTTCTGACAGGATCGTTGATACGCGTTCCGCTAGGGATTTGGACCGATCGTTTCGGCGGACGAATTGTATTTTTTCTACTGATGTTAAGTACTGTTGCACCGATCTGGCTGATGTCCTATGCCACCAAGTACTGGCATTTCTTGGCGATTGGTTGCTTTGTCGGTCTGGCGGGCGGCTCGTTTTCTGTCGGCACTCCTTATGTGGCTCGCTGGTTTCCTAAAAACCGTCAAGGTCTAGCAATGGGAATTTTTGGTGCAGGCAACTCGGGTTCTGCACTGACTAAATTTGTAGCCCCTGCTCTGATTGCCTCCGCAGCCGGTTCTTGGACGATTGTCCCACAAGTGTACTCGGTCGCAATGCTGATCACAGCCGTTCTGTTCTGGATCTTTTCCAGCACCAATCCCGCTCATCACATCACTGCTGGCACGACATTTTCACAACAACTCGTGATGCTAAAAAACCCGAGAGTTTGGCGCTATTGCCAATACTACTCCGTCGTGTTTGGCGGCTATGTTGCGTTAGCGCTATGGATGACAAAGTATTACGTCGGTGAATATGGTTTCGATATGCAAAAAGCAGCACTACTCGCTGCGATCTTTTCATTGCCCGGTGGTGCACTACGCGCGGTCGGCGGTTGGGTGTCAGACCGCTATGGTGCTTATCACACCACGTGGTGGGTCATGTGGGTGTGCTGGGTCGCGTTCTTTTTACTAAGCTACCCACAAACCAATTTCACCGTCATGACCATTAACGGGCCGCGTGATTTCTTTATTGGCTTGACTCCCCCTCTGTTCACCACACTACTTTTTGTGGTCGGCATCGCCATGGCCATTGGCAAAGCATCTGTCTTTAAATTTATTTCAGATGAGTTTCCAGAAAATATCGGAGCGGTGTCTGGTGTGGTAGGTCTTGCAGGTGGGCTCGGCGGCTTCGTTCTGCCCATTATGTTTGGCGCCATGGTGGATCTCACGGGTGTGCGCTCGTCAAGTTTCATGTTGCTCTACGGGACCGTCTGCGTTTCTCTGGTCTGGATGCACTTCAGTTTTAGAAAAGACAGCGTGGGTCCTAGCGCCATCACATCAAACAAGATCCCCGCAACCGCTGAACTTTCCATTCACCCATAAGCCTACAGCCATCATCGGAGTTTTCCATGTCCTCACGCTATCTGCTTACCCGCTGGGAGCCCGAACAACAAGAGTTCTGGAAAACCGAAGGGCGCCGCATTGCTCAGCGCAACCTCTGGATCTCAATTCCTGCACTGATGCTTGCCTTCAGCGTCTGGATGCTGTGGTCGGTAGTAGTGGTGAATTTGAACAAAGCGGGTTTTCATTTCAGCAAAAATCAAATGTTTTGGTTGACAGCCTTGCCCGCTTTATCTGGAGCCACGTTACGTATTTTTTATTCTTTTTTAGTCCCAATCGTCGGAGGACGGCGCTGGACTGCTCTATCCACCGCCAGCCTGCTTCTGCCCGCGCTCGGTATGGGGTTTGCACTACGCGACACCAGTACGAGCTACCCCACTCTTCTAGTGCTGGCTTTGCTTTGTGGATTAGGCGGTGGCAACTTCAGTTCCTCAATGGCAAACATTAGCTTCTTTTTTCCGAAGGCACAAAAAGGTCTGGCCACAGGATTGAATGCAGGCATTGGCAACTTAGGCGTCTCTGTCGTGCAATTCGTGACGCCCTTAGTCATTGCGATCGGAGCCTTCGGTGTCTTTGGTGGCGCAGGCCACGACTACACCACCAACGAAGCGACACACACACTTTGGTTGCAAAACGCTGGTTTTATCTGGGTACCGTTTATTGCACTTTCTTCAGTCGCCGCTTGGTTTGGTATGAACGACATCGCAGACGCCAAAGCCTCCTTTGTTGATCAGGCCGTGATCTTCAAGCGCAAACATAATTGGTTGATGTGCTGGTTGTATCTTGGCACGTTTGGCTCCTTCATCGGGTTTTCAGCAGGCCTAGCGTTACTGACGCAGTCCCAGTTCCCCAATGTCAACCCGACTAAATATGCATTTCTCGGACCGCTGGTTGGCGCAATGGTGCGGCCGGCAGGCGGCTGGGTGTCTGACAAAATCGGCGGCGCCCGCGTCACCCTCTGGACTTTCATTGGGATGATGCTCGCGGTGCTTGGCGTTATGTATTTTTTACCTAGTCAGGGCAACACCGGAAATTTCACTGGCTTTCTGACTCTGTTCATTATTTTGTTTGCCCTCACTGGGATAGGTAACGGGTCGACGTTTCGAATGATTCCTGTCATTTTTCTGAACGATCGACAGGGATGCGCAAAGCCTGATTCTGTTTCACAAAAGCAAGCATTGATTGATGGCAGCAAAGAGGCTGCAGCCGTCTTGGGATTTTCAGGCGCAATTGGTGCGTATGGTGGGTTCTTTATTCCAAAGAGCTTTGGCACCTCAATCGACCTTACAGGTACACCCCACGCCGCTTTATTTTGCTTTGTGTTGTTTTATTTTAGCTGCGTCGCGGTCACGTGGATTTGGTATGCGCGCGCCAAAGCACCGATGCCCTGCTAGCAACCAGACTCAACATCGATACCCACTAATCCTGTATTTAGCAGATGTCATTCGTAAAATTATTGGAGTGCAGTCATGAGTCATTTTTTAGATCGCTTAAATTTTCTTTCACGCACCACCGAGACGTTTTCCAATGGCCATGGCGCAGTCGTAAGCGAAGACCGCAAATGGGAAAACGCCTACAGGCAGCGTTGGCAGCACGACAAAATAGTCCGTTCAACACATGGGGTGAATTGCACGGGCTCTTGTTCGTGGAAGGTCTACGTCAAAAGCGGTTTAATTACCTGGGAAACTCAACAGACTGACTACCCACGCACTCGCCCAGATCTTCCAAACCACGAACCGCGTGGTTGTCCCCGTGGAGCCTCTTATAGTTGGTATGTATATTCAGCGCAGCGCGTCAAACACCCCATGATGCGTGGCCGCCTCATGGAGATGTGGCGCGAAGCGCGCCTCACCATGGATCCAATCCCAGCCTGGGCACACATTAGCCAACACCCCGAGCGGGCGAAGCACTACAAGAGCGTGCGAGGCTTAGGGGGCTTTGTGCGCGCAGACTGGGAGACAGTCACCGAAATGATCGCAGCGGCCAATGCCTTTACTATTAAAGAATTCGGTCCGGATCGCGTGATCGGCTTTTCGCCCATCCCAGCGATGTCGATGGTGTCGTACGCTGCGGGTTCGCGTTACCTCAGCCTAATCGGCGGAGTATGCCTAAGCTTTTACGATTGGTACTGCGACCTTCCGCCTGCAAGCCCTCAAGTATGGGGCGAACAAACCGACGTACCCGAATCAGCCGATTGGTATAACTCAACCTATCTAATGGTATGGGGCTCAAACGTACCGCAAACTCGAACACCTGATGCACACTTTTATACCGAGGTACGTTACAAGGGCACCAAAACCGTAGCCATTTCAAGCGACTATGGGGAGATGGTCAAGTTTGGCGACATCTGGCTAGCACCTAAACAAGGCACTGATGCTGCCTTGGCCATGGCCATGGGGCATGTCGTTCTAAAAGAGTTTCACCTAAGCGGCAAGTCTCCATACTTTAGCGACTATGCCAAGCAATACACCGACATGCCAATGCTGGTTTTATTAAAAGAGCACGATGGTCAGTGGGCGCCCGACCATTTTTTGCGCGCATCACATTTAACGCAAAATCATGGCGAGGCCAATAATCCTGATTGGAAAACACTGCTGCTTGACGCCCTCAGTGGCGAACTAGTCGTGCCGAACGGCGCGATAGGCTTGCGCTGGGGCGAAGGCAAGGTCAACGACGGGGCCCAAGTTGGACGCTGGAATCTAGAGAAAAAAGATGCGGCATCGGGTCGTGCTATTGATCCAACGCTAACGCTTCTTGAAAATCACGACGAAATCGTTGGCGTAGCATTTCCATACTTTGGGGGTGAACATGACGAATTGCTAGTGCGTCACGTACCCGTCAAAACGCTTACTCTGTCTGATGGCACGTCCGCGCGCGTTGCCACGGTCTACGACTTACAAATGGCAAACTACGGCATTGATCGAGGTTTAGGCGGTGCAAATGTTGCCTCAAGCTACGATGACGATATCCCCTACACACCTGCCTGGCAAGAAAAACATACGACTGTTAAGCCAGAACTAGTGATTCAGGTCGCGCGCGAGTTTGCACAAAATGCCCACGACACCGAGGGCAAGTCGATGATTATCGTTGGCGCAGCACTCAACCACTGGTACCACATGGATATGACCTATCGCGGCATCATCAACTTGTTGATGATGTGCGGTTGCGTTGGAAAGAGTGGCGGAGGTTGGGCGCATTATGTCGGACAAGAAAAATTACGGCCTCAGTTCGGTTGGGCACCGCTCGCGTTCGCACTAGACTGGTCACGACCGCCGCGTCAAATGAATGGCACGAGCTTCTTTTATGCACACACCAATCAATGGCGCCACGAGAAACTCCATCTCGATGAGATTTTGTCACCTACCGCTGAGGCAAACAAATACAAACAGCTCAGTATCCTAGATCTAAATGCAAAGTCTGAACGCATGGGTTGGTTACCTTCAGCTCCTCAGTTAAAAACTAATCCGCTTGAGGTGGTCGCGGCTGCTGAAGCAGCAGGAAAAGACCCGGTGGCTTTTGCTACGGAACAATTAAAAAACGGCTTACTCAACATGAGTTGCGACGAGCCCGATGCACCAGAGAACTTTCCGCGCAACATGTTTGTGTGGCGTTCAAATATTCTTGGCTCTAGCGGTAAAGGCCACGAGTACTTCTTAAAGTATTTGCTAGGCACGCAAAACGCCTTGTTTGCAGACGAAGTCGATGCCATCAAACCCAGCGAAGTGAAAGCGCACGCAGAGGCGACCGAAGGCAAACTCGATTTGCTGGTCGTGCTTGACTTCCGAATGAGCACGACCTGTCTGTACGGCGATATCGTTTTGCCAACAGCAACCTGGTATGAGAAAGATGACCTGAACACCTCAGACATGCACCCCTTCATTCATCCACTCAGCGAGGCCGTGCAACCCTTATGGGAAAGCAAAACCGATTGGGAAATTTATAAGCTATTAGCTAAAAAGTTTAGTGAAATTGGCGGGCCATATCTGGGCACACGCAAAGATTTGGTGCTGACACCTCTGATGCACGACACGCCTGGCGAGCTCGGTCAACCCTTTGAACCTAAAGACTGGAAACACGGCGAATGTGACTTGATTCCCGGCAAAACCGCGCCCAACATGACGGTCGTTGAACGAGACTATAACCAGATCTATACCAAGTTTACGTCTGTTGGCCCGATGCTTGAAAAGCTCGGCAATGGCGGCAAAGGCATTAGCTGGAATACTGAGCACGAAGTCCACGAACTAAAAGGCATCAACAAGACCGTGACGAAAGAAGGCATCAGCAAAGGGCGGCCACGCTTAGAGACCGCCATTGACGCCGCCGAAATGATTTTGACCTTTGCGCCAGAGACTAATGGCCATGTGTCAGTCAAGGCTTGGGAATCCTTGTCAAAGATCACTGGGCGCGATCATAGTCATATGGCCCAAGGTCGTGAGCATGACAAGATTCGATTTCGTGATGTGCAGGCTCAGCCACGTAAGATTATTTCAGCACCTACCTGGTCTGGAATCGAAAGCGAAGAAGTCAGCTACAACGCCGGGTATACCAATGTGCACGAGTTGATACCTTGGCGCACGCTCACTGGCCGCCAGCAGTTCTATCAGGATCATCGCTGGATGCTGGATTTTGGCGAAGGTTCATGTGTGTATAAGCCTGCAATCGACACGAAGACCATCAAGCCGGTTCTAGGATTCAAGCCCAATGGCGAAACCGAGCTGGTGCTGAACTGGCTCACACCCCATCAAAAATGGGGTATTCATTCAACCTATTCAGACAACCTGCGCATGCTGACACTCAGTCGCGGTGGCCCACATGTCTGGATCTCTGAAAAAGAAGCCCGTAAGGCAGGTATCGTTGACAACGATTGGGTTGAAGTCTTTAACGTCAATGGTACCTTGACTGCGCGGGTGGTGGTCAGTCAACGCATACCAGATGGGACGTGCTTGATGTATCACGCTCAAGAAAAAAATATCAATACGCCCGGCGCGCAAACCAGTGGTATGCGAGGTGGTATTCATAACTCTGTCACACGCACTGTGCTCAAGCCCACGCACATGATCGGTGGCTATGCCCAACAAGCATGGGGCTTTAACTACTACGGCACGGTGGGCAGTAATCGCGATGAGTTCGTTGTACTTCGCAAAATGAACAAAATTGAGTGGCTAGAAGGCCCGCTCGTCGAGGTGGGAGATTCATTATGAAAATTCGCGCACAAATCGGTATGGTGTTAAATCTGGACAAGTGTATCGGCTGTCACACGTGCTCCGTCACTTGCAAAAACGTTTGGACCAGCCGGGATGGGGTTGAGTACGCTTGGTTCAATAACGTTGAAACCAAGCCCGGCATTGGCTATCCCAAAGAATGGGAGAACCAAGAAAAATGGCAGGGTGGCTGGATACGCAACAAAGCCGGTAAGCTGGAGCCTCGCCAAGGTGGACGCCTGAAGATTTTGACAAATATGCTGGCTAATCCAAACTTGCCAGCGATTGACGACTACTACGAGCCTTTTACGTTTGATTACGAGCATTTACAAAATGCCCCGTTGAGCGAAACACCACCCACCGCGCGTCCCATCTCTGTTCTGACGGGAAAAAAGATGGAAAAGATCGAGTGGGGGCCAAACTGGGAAGACGATCTAGGGGGTGAGTTTTCCTCACGCAGTCGGGACGCCTTATTCGAAGGCGTTCAAAAAGAAATGTATTCGACGTTTGAAAATACTTTCATGATGTATCTGCCCCGACTGTGTGAACACTGCCTCAACCCGACTTGCGTGGCAAGCTGCCCATCAGGGTCAATCTACAAGCGCGAAGAAGATGGCATCGTGTTGGTCGATCAGGATAAGTGTCGCGGCTGGCGGATGTGCATCTCGGGCTGCCCTTACAAAAAGATTTATTACAACTGGCAAAGCAGCAAAGCCGAGAAGTGTACCTTTTGCTATCCACGTATCGAAGCGGGACAACCAACTGTGTGCTCTGAAACGTGTGTTGGACGTATTCGCTATCTGGGTGTCTTACTGTATGACGCGGATAAAATCGGAGCGGCTGCCGCCACACCCAACGAACAAGATCTGTATCAAAGTCAGCTCGATGTCTTTCTTGATCCGCACGATCCGCACGTGATCACCGAAGCCCTCAAGCAAGGCATCCCAGAGGCGTGGGTAGATGCCGCTGCGGCCTCGCCGGTCTACAAGATGGCGGTCCAGTGGAAGGTTGCGTTCCCGCTACATCCCGAGTATCGCACTCTCCCGATGGTCTGGTACGTACCCCCTTTGTCGCCTATACAAGCCGCAGCGCAGGCTGGGCACATGGGTATGAACGGCATAATCCCTGATGTCAAAAGTCTGCGCATTCCTATACGTTATCTAGCAAATCTTTTAACTGCAGGCAAAGAAGAGCCTATCTTACTCGCGCTTGAAAGACTGTTAGCGATGCGCGCATTTAAGCGTGCACAGACCGTGCATCAACACGTTGATACGGCAGTACTCGAACAAGTTGGTTTGGATGCCGAAACAGTCGAAGACATGTATCAGATTATGGCAATTGCTAATTATGAAGATCGCTTTGTCGTGCCCTCAAACCACAAAGAAATGGCTGAAGACAGTTTTAACGAAAAGGGAAGCTGCGGGTTTAGCTTTGGCAATGGCTGCTCAGACGGTGTTTCTGAGCCCTCTCTTTTTGGCAAAAAGAAGCAAGGTAGCGATATTTTTATCGAGATGCCAAAGTCGCGCAAAGCACGTACCGAAACTCTTTAACGCTTAAATCTTGCGTGCGCTGCACGCAAGATGGAGATAGCTCATGCAAAGTTTTAAATTATTATCTGCCCTGCTGTGTTACCCCGAACCAGAACTACTCGCAGCGCTACCAGAACTTCGCGACCTACTTGAACAAGAGGAAACTCGACAAACACTAGCGCCACTGCTTGACTATCTAGGTAGTACCTCGCTCATACACCTACAAGAGAACTACGTTGCCACCTTTGACCGTAGCACCTCACACAGTCTGCATTTGTTTGAACACATTCACGGTGAAAGTCGTGATCGCGGTCAAGCGATGGTCGATTTGCTTGAAGAATATCGCAAGCACGGGTTCGATCTATCCACCACAGAGCTACCCGACTATGTTCCGCTGTTTTTAGAGTTCATCGCCCAACTGCCAGAAAACAAAATACAAGCGTTGTTAGGCGATGCGATTCATGTGTTGGCAATGATTGGCAATAAGTTAGATGTCGCTCAAAGTCCTTACGCTTGCGTCTTTATATTGCTTCGCAACCACTGCACGACTGCACCACAAGCGTTCACTGAACCACCTGTTCGCGACATGGATGAGGCGCTTGAAATCTTTGGTGCAGGCGTCGATGGGGTCGAACCTCTTTTGCGCCCTACCATGACACACACGATGCGGTTCCAATCAAAGCCAGCACCCGACTCAGTACCAAGTCGTCAGTCCACTCAATCTTGCTCTGGAACTTAAGAGGCCCAACATGACATACTTTAATCAACTGGTCTTTGGCATATATCCATATATTGCATTGACCATTTTTTTACTTGGTAGCCTGATTCGTTTTGAGCGCGAACAGTACACTTGGAAAAGCGAGTCGTCTCAGCTATTGCATCGCGGCCAGTTACGCGTGGGGAATATTCTTTTTCACGTAGGCATACTAGGTTTGTTTTTTGGTCACTTATTTGGCCTACTCACACCCCTTTGGATTTGGGACAGCTTAGGCGTCACACACAGCCTTAAACAGCTGGTGGCACTGATCGCTGGTGGCACGATGGGCACAATCTGCCTAGCGGGACTTTCCATTTTGCTTTACCGACGCCTAACCAATGCCCGCATCTGCGCCACTACACGCAGACGAGATTGGCTATTGCTTGGTTGGATTTTGGGTGCCCTGCTATTAGGGTTACTCACCATTACCGAATCCGCACAACACAGTGACGGTGAGTTGATGGTGCGTTTAATGATGTGGGCACAACATCTACTTACCTTTCAGGGGGATGCGGCAAGCTTTATGCTGGATGCACCCTGGTTGTTTAAACTGCATATGATGATGGGGATGACACTGTTCGTGATTTTTCCATTTACACGGCTTGTACACGTCTGGAGCGGCTTTGCCTCTGTCACCTACTTACTACGGCCTTGGCAACTAGTGCGCAAGCGCTAAGCCAAGCCAGTCTGGAGTCAGGCTCTTGGGTGACTAAATAGCCCTAAATGACCTTGGAGTAGCGCGCAGTCGTTTTAGCTTCGCGCAAATAACGATCAAAACTCATTGCGACAATACGCGCCAGAAAACGCCCTTTCGGAGTGATGGTGATACGTTGCGTGGTGAGCTCAACCAGGCCGTCCTGCACGAGCGAATGCAAGCGTTCAAGCTCAGGCGCAAAATAGCTTTCAAAATCAACAGACCATTGCGATTCAAACTTTGGGATCATGATTTCTGACTGACACAGCAGCTCATGAATAGCCGCGCATCGAATCAAATCATCTGTCGTCATGAGCAAGCCTTTCACCAATGGCAATGTTTGACGATCAAGTGCGGCGTAATACTCTTCCAACACGCGATGATTTTGGACATACACATTGCCAATTCGACTAATTGCAGAAACACCTAAGGCAATCAAATCGCAATCAGCCTGGGTCGCATAACCTTGGAAATTACGCTGCAAAGTTCCGGCTACCATTGCTATGGCGAGTTCATCTTCTGGCAGGGCAAAATGATCCATGCCGATATACACATAGCCGGCATCCAACAAACTCGTCACAGCGAGCTTGAGCATGGCGAGTTTTTGACTCGGCATCGGCAGATCGCCAGATTCAATCCTGCGTTGCGGCATAAAGCGTTCAGGCAAGTGGGCATAGCTGTAGAGCGCAATGCGATCTGGGCGCCACGTCAACACCGTGGCAAGCGTGGCACGCATCGTGTCAACAGACTGCTTGGGTAAGCCATAAATCAGGTCGATATTGATGGAGCGATAGCCTAGCGCTCGCCCCTGCGTCATCACCTCCTCAGTGATCCGAGCAGGCTGAATCCGGTTGACGGCCTTTTGTACGTCAGGATCAAGGTCCTGCACACCGATACTCATGCGGTTAAAGCCGTGTTGCGCCAAGAGCGCGAGCGTGCCTTCGTTCAAGCGCCGCGGATCAATTTCAACTGAGCATTCTGCATCCGATGTAAACGCGAAGAAAGCTTTTAATAACACCATTAAACGTTCGAGCTGTTCATTCGTCAGAAAAGTCGGTGTACCACCACCAAGATGTAACTGACTGACACGCGGAGTCTGTGCGAACAGCTTGCGCACCAGCCAAATTTCTCTCGCGAGATAGTCAAGATAGGTGTCTGCACGTGAACGATCTTTAGTCGCTATTTTGTTACAGGCGCAGTAATAGCAGACGGTATCGCAAAACGGCAGGTGTACATAGAGTGACAAGTCTTCGGCAGGCCGCTCGACTTGCCTGGACTTTATTGCTTCCAGATAGATCGAGGCGATATTGCCCTCTATGAAGCGATCCGCTGTGGGATAAGAGGTATAGCGCGGACCGCTGCAATCATGTTGAGCAATTAATTTTGAATCAAAATCCACGTTAGCTAAGCTGGTGTTTGACATGGATATCCGTGCAATAAATATTCAATTAGCTCTTTAACAGGACGAATCACCTCACCAAACGGCAGCCTCCCTGCCCCTCGAAAAAATAATCCTTTTTGCACATCACCTTTGAGTGCGGCCACAAGTTTCAAATCAATGCAAAACTGTCCTGCCTTGCTATTGCCATCGCGCAAGCCGCATTGGGTTAGACAGTCCAGGCGTTGGGAACATCGACGGGGATCTGCTTTCGCGCAAGCCTGCATCTTCGACTCATGTCGCCGATACTGACTCAGCCAATGCGTTGAAACCGCTCGCATCGGTAGACCGGCCACACTCATCAACTCCACCATGTCTGAAGGGCTTGCTTTCATCAGCACGCGTTTGAAATTAATGTGCGCATCGCCCTCTTCGCTCACAGCGAACGCCGTACCCAGCTGCACGGCATCAGCGCCAGCATTGAGCCAATAACGGACTTTTTCATGACTATCGATCCCGCCTGCCAAAATCAGCGGTGGCGTATCTTGCCCAAGTCCAAGTTCGGTAAAAATGGCGTGACACTCCGCAATCACACGCTCAAACTCAAAGCGCTCGGCATGAATGTCTTCGATTTTGACTGCGCCCAAGTGTCCACCGGCATGACCTGGATGCTCAATCACGATCGCATCAGGACAACGACCTTTTTTAAGCCATTTTTTCATCACGATCGACACGCCACGTGACTCGGAGAGGATCGGGATGAGTCCGACCTTGGGATAGTCCGCCACCATTTCCGGTAAATCTATCGGCAACCCAGCACCCATCACGATGGCATGCGCGCCACTTTCACAGGCCTGCCTGACCAATGCGGGATGGTCGCGCACGGCTTTCATGACGTTGACGGCGATGAGCCCCCTCCCCTGGGCGTGAAGCAATGCAGCCTGAATCTCCCGGTCCAAGGCGATCAGATTGACACGGTCAATCAAGTCCCGGTCACGTGATTTCTCAGTCTGTTCAAGCAAGTCGGGGTGATGATGACGCAAATCAATGCTGGCAATCGTTCCGATCGCGTTCTCTCGCGCAACGGCTCCCGCCAGTCGATGAGCGGAAACGCCCACACCCATACCGCCTTGAACGACAGGTGATAGAGCGCGACCAAGAATATCGAGGGTCTTAAACCACCTGTCCGTGGAGGGCAGCCAGTTTGAGAAAACGGATAAAGCTGAAGCTAATGTCGTTGTCATGAGGATCTTTCCTTGCATGACGACTACGTTAGCCTGACGAGGCGCTCGCAGGGGAGATGTCAGTGAGCAATGTTTGATCTAGGACAAAGCTTAGGGGGTTAATGGTTTTAACCCAACAATTTCTAGAGAAATTTTCCGTAATTCACGGTCTTAAATTCCGTAATTTACAGAAATAATTCCGAAACTTAGGCTAAAAGAAGGCAGGCTTGGGCAACGCAGTATTTAGAAGCCATCATCCAAAGGGACGTCCGTGACTTTGCTGGCATTAACAAGCTAGATGAGTTACCCCGATTTCTCAGAGCGTTAGCGCAGACCTCAGGTCAGATGTGCAACTACGCAAAGCTAGGTGAAGAAGTCGGGCTCGACGGCAAGACAGCAGCAAAGTACATCAACATCTTTGAGCAGATGTATCTACTGAAGCGGGTGAACGTTCGGGCATGTTCTAGAGACATTTGTTTTTGGAGAGTTGCTCAAACACACCGCAACTTCTGATGATCGCTACAGTTTGATGTATTACCGAGACACGGAAAAGGTTGAAGTAGATGTCGTCATAGAAAATGCGAAGGGACAGTTGGTTGGCGTAGAAGTCAAAGCTGCGGCAACAGTCAAAGCGAGTGACTTTAATGGGCTAAAAAACTCGCCGCCCTGGCTGGAAATCAATTCAAAATGGGTGTTCTACTTTATGACGGTCAAGAGACGTTACCTGTGGATGATGGCCTGTGGGCAGCACCCATTTCAACGCTCTGGGGCTAGTCATTCAAGCTTGGCGCAGTTCATTTAAAGTAGCTTTCAATAAAGTGCTTGCCTAAAAAACCTAATAACGCAAGCAAGGCACCGTAATGCGCAGTCATGAGCCAGAAAGTTTTCCGATCGATCTCTGAGCGTAACTCGGTCCGCACATCTGAGATGTCCTGACGCAGGGCGGCTTGTCCCTGGATCATGTCGACCCTCAGATCAGAAACTGCCTGACTGAGCTTGGCCATGCTGTGATCAAGACGCTCAATACTGCGGTCAAGCCGCTCAATCAACTTACCGTTTTGCTCAACAATTAATTCAAGTGTGTACACGCGTTTTTCCATCCAAAAATCATAGCTTTGAGTTTGAATGATTTCTATTCGGAATGGTACGAAAACGCTGAATAATTGATTAAAAATTGAAAGCAATTGCAACAATTCACTGACTGAACGAGCTGGTAGTGCCTCGAACCAGAAAGCGTTCGTGCAGTTGTCATGGTGCGACCACCATCAAGCTTTAGGTAAAAAATCATCCGGTGCGCCGGGCGGAATCGGTGGCGTATCTTTTAGGGTCGCCTGAAAAGCATTAATCATTTTTCGAATGGGTCCCCTCACCCAGCCCTGCGTCGAACTCACGTCTGTTTCTTCTTTTGGATCTTGAACGAGATTAAATAAATAAGGGGTCTCCAAATGGTTAGCGCCTTCATTCGGTTCTTTCTCCCAAACAAAGTGCATTTTCCAGTCTCGCCACTTTGCCGCACGCATTTCTTTCTTAATGAAATAAACAAATCCCTCGCGTGCTGACCTCGGTGTTTCACCCTTTAGGAATGACGCTTGATTGACACCATCGATGGGACGATCCTGGGGCACTTGTACCCCTGCAACCGCAGCCAAGGTTGAGTAAATATCCACAACATGAAAAATTTCGTTAGAGACGGCACCAGCAGGGATGTTGCCTGGCCAACGCGCAATAAACGGAACCCTTAAGGAGCCCTCCATCGAGGTGTGATAAGTCCCTGTCCACATTCCTGCGCTTCCTCGCCAAGGACGTCGATATTCAGGACCGTTATCACTCGCAAAAATAAACAAAGTATTGTCCTGCGTCCCTGTCGCATGAACGGCATCAATGATTTGACCCACTCGCGCATCTAACTCAATCATCGAATCCGCAAAATCGCCCATCTTCGTCTGACCTTCAAAGTCTCGATGCGGCAACGTTGGGAAATGCAATTGGGTGAGAGGAACATATAAAAAATAGGGCTCATCTGCAGCGACTTTTCTGCGGATGAAATCACAACTTTTTTCAGTCAGCACGCCATCAATACGTCGGCGCATTTCTAAATCGTATATTTCTTTCTTTTCAGCCGGACGTCCCTTGAACCCTTCCATCACATAAGGGACATCAACAACCTCAGGATCAAAGCCGACTTGCTCAGTGAACATACTTTCATTCGTTGTTCTTGGAATGCCATACCATTCGTCAAACCCTTTGTCCTTGGGGTATCGGCCTTCTTTGTCGCCTAGATGCCATTTTCCAAACATGCCTGTCGCATACCCGGCCTGGGACAACAGCTCCGCGATCGTGACTTCCCAGGGAATCAGTCCTTGTGGCAAGCCGGCAGGCACGGACTGCAAGGCGCCTGTGCGAATAGGATGGCGTCCCGTCATCAAGGCGGAGCGTGTCGGCACGCAGTCACTCTCAACGTTAAAGTTAAGCAACTGAATGCCTTGCTTCGCCAACGCGTCGATGCGAGGCGTGGGGGCCCCGCGTATCGCGCCCCCGCCATAGCAGCCAAGCTCCCCCCAGCCTAGATTATCTGCAAGGATTAAAACAATATTGGTTTTCTTCATCATGTGCCTGGTTTGCGAAACTGTTTGACGTTATTGAATTTGAATATTGAGTGTTGGTACGACCTGCTGCCAGGTGTCCACTGTTTTTTTCAAAAACGCATCAAACTGCTGGTAGCCTAATGGTTTGGGCGTAATACCTGCCGCGATCATCTTTTCACTGATGGATTTTTCTGCAAGCACTTTGAGCAAGGCATCCGAGAGTTTTTGAATGATCGGCTGTGGGGTCGCAGCCGGTGCCACTAAACCGGCCCATTGTGCAAGCGCGATTTGTGGATAACCTAGCTCAGTCAAGGTCGGCACGTCTGGAAGCGCCGTTGAGCGCTCCGGCGTTGTCACCGCCAGAATACGCACATTGCCAGCCTGTTGCTGCTTGAGCATTGGCGCAAGCCCCAAGACCGCCAAAGGGATCTGCCCGCTCACGACATCGTTCGCAGCTTGTCCGCCGCCTTTGTAGGGCACGTGCACAAGCTTGATACCTGCCAAGCTAGCCACCCACTCACCGACGATGTTTTGAGATGAGCCAATGCCTGATGAGCCGTAGCCCAGACTTCCAGGCTTTGCTTTTGCAGCATCAATCACTTGTTGAAAAGTGTTGAAGGAGGTCTTGGAGGATGTCGCAATACTGATTGGCTGCTCACCAATCATCACAACACCCTGTAAACCGCTTTTAAATTTCCAAGGTAGATTCGGACGTAGCACATCAATCAGCGCAGCTGAATCAGAAGCCAGAGCGATTGTGTAACCGTCAGGTGGTGCCTGCACCGTTGCCTGCATGCCAATCGCACCCGAGGCACCAGGTCGATTGTCAATCACGACAGTTTGTCCAAGGATTTTTGATAATTCAGCACCTACCATCCGGGCCAAGGTATCGTTTGTGCCGCCAGCGGCTTGCGGCACAATGATTTTGATCGGCTGGTCATTGGGCCAGGCTGCCTGAGCCGCAGGAGTCAGCAGTGCGAAAAAAGCGCTAATAAATACGCTCAAGGCGAATGGGGCTGTTTTGATCACGGAAATTCCTTATCACTGAATGGTGACTGAAGTATAGGAGCGACCGTAAGAACTAAATATTCAATTATTTATATCTCGTGATAACCTTTGATTATCATAAATTTAATGATAATTGATTAAAAATATGCATTCTGAACCCTCACTCTCGCACATCAAATTTAGACATTTGATTCTGATGCAACATCTTGTTGAGTTTGGCAGCCTGCATAAAGCAGCTAAGCACTTGAGTATTAGTCAGCCAGCTGCGAGCGCCATGCTCAGAGAGTTTGAAAAACAACTTGGGTTGACTCTTTTTCTGCGAACAACGCAAGGCGTTGTTCCAACTGAGGCATCTAGCATATTGGTCAATCGTGCGCAGACCATACTGAATGAGTTTGACGCGCTCGTACATGAGGTCAAACAATTAAATAAAAACCTCTCTCCACTGCTCAGAGTCGGCGTCGTCCCGCAGGCACTGTTTGCCTACTTGCCTCGCGTGATTGAGCTTTTCCGAGAGGCCGATGGTGGAGCAGTCTCTATACAAGAAGGCACAGCTAAACACCTGCTGCTCCAGCTCTTTGAAGGCAAACTGGATTGCGTGATCGGGCGATTGTCTGGGGCTGCCATGCCCTCTATGCACAACACGGACGAATTAATTTTTTTCCCTCTTTATTCAGAAAACATCTGCATTGTTGAGGGAACGAAAGAAGCGAAAAAAAGAAAAAACACGTTTGAAGACTTAGCGAAACGTGACTGGGTCCTGCCAAGAGCAGACTCCAGCCTGCGTCAACAATTGACAGACTCTTTTCTACGGCGAGGCTTGATGCTGCCAGAGCCTGTCATTGAAACAACGAATTATTTTCAAAGCCTGACTATGCTGTCAGGTTCAAATTTGTGCAGCGTGATTCCGCAGAGTGCCGCAGACATGCATGTCAAGCTGGGCAACATCAGAGTCATCGATATACCAAACGATCTGAAACCAATGCCTGTGAGCTTTATCCTCAGGACCTCGGCCAAAGACAATACTCAAGTGAGCAAATTCCGTAGGATTTTTACCGATCTCTCGACTGGCATCGGCAAGACGCCATAGACAAATGAATATTTGCTGGGCGAGCAAGTGGTGCCCCGAGCCGGAATCGAACCGGCACGCCCTTAGGCTGCAGATTTTAAGTCTGCTATGTCTACCAATTTCATCATCGGGGCAGGTAGTGAGGCGCTATTGTATCCAAAAGCGCCGAACTCATTTAGCCCTTGCAAGGAAAGCGGATGGGGAGATAGCGCAAAATCGAAGCAGCCGCCTTTTCCTGATGGAATTGGGGGTTGGCGATGGCCCAGCGAATGAACTCCGCCAACACTTCGTCACGGGCTACGCCACCCGCAGGCAAACACACGGTTTTAGGGGCTTTGGGGTCCTTTGTTAACTCTGAGCCCTGATACACACCCTCGCCAAAACCATAGCAAAAGGTTTGTGCTTCGAGATCAGTGCGGCTCTGGCAAAGATTGATCATGGCACCGAGCGAAACATCAGACGGAGGGGTACTTTGCGCACCCGAAGCAAAAGGCAATGCCATAAACAACGCGGTCGCTAATAATTTTTTAATCATGACTGTATCCAAATAAATAAAGGAAGTTGGCCTGGAGGGACAATTAGCGTCTAAATCCACCACCAAAGTGACCGCCACCGAAACTACGACCACCGCCACCGAAGCGGTCACCCCCTCCGGAACGATCAGCACTAAAGTCGCTGCGTCCCTGGCGGCCCAACTGATTTTCCTGGCTGGCCTCGCGCGCCCGACTTGGGTTTGCACGATCTTGAGTCGCATCACTTCGCGCCTGCTGGTTCATCTGACTGGCTTGACTGCGCTCCTGAGGGGTCGCGCTGCGATTAAAGGTATTTTGCGCGTTTTGACGGGCTTGGTCAGCACGCTGTTTGTCCGCAGGTGAGGCGTTATTTTTCCAATCATTCACAGCATTTTGCTGGCGTGCGACATCGTTACGTGTAATGTCACTACGATTGCCCTCGCCATAACGGTTGTTTAATGCTGAATTGCCGTAGGGCACGCCGTCACGATGCGCTGGATTGTGACTCCAGTTGCTGTTATTACCTAAATAGTCGGACCTCAGATTTGATCCTGAATTAAAACGATTATTAAAATTGTTAAAAGTATTGTTGTTGATGGAGATCGATCCCGCACCCCAGTGTGGTGTAGACCACAACGCAGCGCCCACTGCCATGCCAATACCAAAGCTCATCAACCCCCAACCTGGGTTGTAAACAGGATAAGGTGGGTAAGCAGGATAAGGCCAGGCTCCATACACCATCATAGGGTTGTAGGTGGGGACGTACACCACTTGAGGATTCGCGGGAACGATGATGATGTTGGACTGGGCATCGCTCGAGACCGCCACCTGCTCGTTGGATTTAAGATTGCCGGCCTGTCTGGCCTTGGCGCGCAGGGCCTGCACCGCTTGCATCAGGTCTTTGGGCTGCGCGAGGTAGGCATCACCCAAGCTTTGTGTCCAGCTCAACTGATTGCCCATCAAGTTCAAAGCATCTGGAAACGATACTAAAGACTTGACACTGTTGTCCCACGTCTGCGGCTTGAGCGCATTTTGCAAGGCGTCGCCTTTCAAGTGTGTATTGCTGCGCAACCAATTAGCCGCTTCGGCAACCTCGAGCGGATAGGTCGAAGCCATCAGCATTTGGGACAACAGTGAGTCTGGATACAAGGCAATCGAGGATACCAGTGACTCGAGTTGCGGTAAGGTCTGAGTCGCTGACTGTGCGCTTGTCTGCGCAAACGCGGACTGACTCAGGGATCCACCGACCAGCATCCCACCCGTCGCCAACGTCAGCACCAACGCCGTGGTCGCAGCCGAAAAAGAAAATTGTCGCATTAAAGTTTTTTGCATCATGTTTTCCCATAAAAGGGTTTAAAAAAGTGATTCGACGACACCGCGTCAGGCAATCGCCTTGACGGCTTGATAAATCTTTCCAAACACTGCATCCGCATGTGCGGAGTTGAGCCAACGGATAATGACGACCATGCCCATCTCCGGCTCGATCCAGGTAAACGAGCTGCCCGCCCCCACCGCGAAATAGCTTGAGGCCGGCACGCTTGGGAAGACCTTTTGCTGATCATTGAGCCAAACCAAATACCCGTAGAAAGGTGCCAACGTGCATGGTACTTGCATGCGCTTGATCCATTCAGCGGACAACACGCGTTTGCCATTGGCCATGCCCTGATCCAACATCATCTGACCGATCAAGGCCTGATCTTCGCTGCTGATGGACATCCCGCCCCCCCAATGCGTTCCGCCAGGAACGGATTGAACACGCTTGCCAGCAACCTCCACCCACGCATCGTCATAACCCACCCAGTTCCAGTTTTCCGTCGCGCCAACTGGGCGAGTGATCGCCTCACGAAAGACCTCAGGCAAAGGTCGCTGGAACACATGCAACAACGCGAGCGACAACTGATTGATGCGAACGTCGTTGTATTCCCAATAAGTGCCTGCAGGCTGCAGGGGACGCGCATCACCCTTCACACCATCCGGTGCTTTGGCAAAGGTCACGGCACGGTAGCGATCCACTTGGTCAGGCAGACCAAACAAGGTGCCTTCCCACTCGCTGGTCTGCTGCAACATCTGTTCCCAGGTCACCAACGCATTGTTACCTTGGTCGAAACCGATTCCCTTCAATTGCCTACCGATCGGCTCGTTCAAGTCCTTGATGAGGCCGCGATCAAAGGCCACACCCGCCAACAGAGCGAGGCAAGTCTTGGCGACGCTAAAGGTCAGATCGGCACGTTTGGGCTCACCCCATGAGGTCAGGGTTTTCCCGCGCAACAAAATAGTGCCAGAGTTGGGGCCACGTGAGTGCACGGGACCATAGAGTTTGTTGTAGGGCGCAGGGTCTCCGTGATGCACACCCCAATTGCTACTCGTGCAGTCGCGGTCCCAAGTACTTTCATGATCCTTCGCAAACTGCACAGCTTGTTCAAGCGCGGGGTTCTGCATACATCACCTTGTAAAAGTTAATACTGTAATTTTGGCACAGTAATTGCCTATAGATTGGTCAACCGGGTGAAACTACTGATGGCAAGCTGTTGCCACTAAGATGTTTTACCTGTTAAAAGAATTATGCTTGCTATCTGTCGTGACAAACCGATCTTGAGGAATACTATGAACTACTCGAGCACCTCTTTAAAAGCCCCTTTGGCTAAATTTAGTTTGCGTGCGGGTCTGCTGGCTTGTGCCATCGCCGCTACCGTGGCCTTTACCTTGCCCGCCCACGCAGGAAAAAAGAACGACACCCTTGGTTTTGCCTACGACCAAACGCCTGAAAACATCGACCCTTATTACAACAACGTACGCATTGGCGTGATTATTGCCGCCAACGTCTGGGACACGCTGATCTATCGCGACCCCCTGACGGGCGAATACAAAGGTCAATTGGCTAAAAGCTGGAAGCAAATTGACGACCGTACATTGGAATTCGATCTGCGCGAAGGTATCAAGTTCCATAATGGCGAAGAGTTTGACGCGGATTCCGTTGTTTTCACACTGAATTTCGTTTCCGACCCTGCCAACAAAGCCAGACAACAGACTGTGACGGGCTGGATTGAGAAAGCGGAAAAGATCAGCAAATACAAAGTCCGCATCATCAGCAAGCAGCCTTTCCCAGCTGCGATCGACTATCTCGCCACTGCGATTGCGATTCATCCCGCCAAGTATTACAAAGAAGTCGGTCCGAATGGGATGAACCTCAAGCCAATCGGCTCTGGTCCATACAAGGTGGTAGAACATATCCCTGGTAAGTCTTTGACGCTTGAGCGCAACAAGGATTATTTCAAAGAGTCCCCAAAGGCACAGCCAACAATCGGTAAAGTCCGCATCCGCTTCATCCCTGACCGTCAAACTCAGATGGCCGAAGTAATGTCTGGCGGTGAAGACTTCATCATGCACGTACCCAAGGACCAGGCTGATAAGCTCAAGTCCTTTCCTCAGTTACAGGTACAAAGCGGTAACACGATGCGCATCGTCTTCCTGCAAATGAATTCCCGTGACGGTACGCCTGCACCACAGCTCAAGGACATTCGCGTACGTCATGCGATTGCTCACGCGATTGACCGCGAAGCGATTTTGAAAAATATCGTGGGGGGTGGCGAGATTCTCAACTCCATTTGCACACCTTCACAAGTTGGTTGCACGAGCCAAGGCGTAAAAGTCTATAAGTACGATCCTGCACTGGCTAAAAAACTATTGGCCGAAGCGGGTTATCCGAATGGTTTTGAAGTGGATCTGATGGCTTATCGTGAGCGTCCACAAACTGAAGCCATGATCAACTACCTAAGCGCAGTCGGCATCAAGCCAAGGTTAGGCTTCATGCAATACGCAGCGATGCGCGATCTGGCGCGCGGCAACAAAACCGCCCTCACACATCAGACTTGGGGCTCGAACTTGGTCAATGACCTGTCAGCCTCCACGCCTGTGTACTTTGGTGGCGGCGCGGATGACGTCAGTCGCAACCCTGAGGTCATCAAGCTATTGAACGAAGGTGACAGCACGGTTGACATGAAGAAGCGCCAAGAGGTTTATCAAAAGGCTTTGTCCATCATTGCGGATCAAGCTTACGCCGTGCCACTCTGGACCTTACCTGTCTATTATGTTGCCAGCAAAGAAGTGAACTTCAAGCCCTACCACGACGAGTTAGTGCGTTTCTGGGAAATGAGCTGGAAGTAATCCTTTCTTTATGATTTTTTAATTATTTGTATCTCAGGTAAGGCATTATGCTGGCATATATTACGAAGCGACTGGGACTCGCCGTCCTGGTCGCGCTGACCGTCTCTATTCTTGCCTTTATGCTGCTTTACCTCTCTGGCGACCCGGCCTTAGCCATCGCCGGAGAGGGCGCGCGTCAGGTCGACATCGATATGGTGCGTAAAACCTACGGTTTTGATCAACCGATCATTGTGCAATTTGGTAACTGGCTGCTTAAGGTCGTCCAAGGCGATCTTGGTCAGTCGATCTATTTCAAAACCGAAGTGGGCACGCTGATTTTTACTAAGCTTCAAACCACCATGTTGCTCGCCGTGTATTCACTGACTTTTGCACTCATCATTTCAGTGCCTCTGGGTGTCTTGGCTGCGATCTACAAAAACAGCTGGATCGACCGTCTGTGCCTGGGCGTTGCCGTCGTGGGTCAGGCCATGCCTAATTTCTTTTTCGCCTTGATCTTGATTATGTTGTTTTCGATTACCTGGCGGATGTTGCCGGTGTCCGGTAGCGGTACCTGGCAACATTTCGTCATGCCTTCGATTGCCCTCGGCTACTACGCAGCACCTGCCTTTATGCGCCTCATCCGTGCTGGCATGATCGAAGTGCTCAGCGCCGACTATATTCGTACCGCGCGTGCCAAGGGCCTGCCAACAAGCAGCGTGGTTTTTAAGCATGCACTGCGTAATGCCATCGTCCCCGTCGTGGCTCTCGCCGCTGTTCAACTCGGCTTTTTGCTGGGTGGCTCCGTCGTGATCGAGACTATTTTTGCCTTGGATGGTCTGGGCTATCTCGCCTACCAAAGCATTATTCAAAAAGACTTCCCCGTCACGCAAGTGATCGTCCTGCTGCTGTCAGTCATCTATATTTTGCTGACACTGGCCTCCGACGTTGCCAACGCCTGGCTTGACCCCCGTATTCGGGTTGCTTGAGATGAAAAAAAATACAGCGCTTTATGTGGGTTGCGGCCTACTACTTTTCATCGTTTTTTGTGCAATCTTCGCACCCTTGATCTCACCCCATGATCCTTATGCTCAGGATTTGACCAATCGCACCGTCCCACCTTTCTGGTATGAAAAAGGGAGCTGGGTGCACCCTCTTGGGACCGATCAACTTGGTAGGGACTATTTATCGCGTTTGATTTACGGGGCGCGGATTTCTCTGCTCATTGGTCTGAGTGTTGCTTTGATCTCAGGTCTCATCGGTACGACGATGGGGATGCTAGCTGGCTACTTTGGTGGCCGCATCGATATGTTTGTGTCGTTTATGGTGACGACAAGGCTGTCGTTACCTGTGATTTTAGTGGCACTCGCGACGGTTGCTCTGGTCGGCGGCTCCTTATGGGTCGTCATCATGGTGCTAGGTCTCTTGAAATGGGATCGCTTCGCTGTCGTCATGCGCAGTGCCACGCAGCAAGTGCGCTCGATGGAATATGTCTCTGCCGCGCAATCTGCAGGCGCCTCAACCTTGAGGATTATGCTCACCGAGGTGCTGCCAAACGTGATGCCGCACTTGATCGTGATCGCGACGCTCGAGGCGGCCAGCGCGATTTTGCTTGAGGCTGCGCTCTCCTTCTTGGGGCTTGGCGTCCAACCTCCATTGCCCTCCTGGGGCCTGATGATTTCCGAGGCAAAGTCCTACATGTTCTTTTCCTTTTGGCTAATTGCGATTCCCGGTACAGCCTTGGCTTTATTGATTTTCTCCATCAATCTGGCGGGTGATGGTCTCCATCAGCTCCTGACACCAGGCGAGAGAGCTTAATCATGGTGACTGACGAAATTGTTCTGGATGTAAAAAACCTGACTGTGGATATCTCTACTCCACGTGGCACCCTCCATGTCGTGCGCGATATTTCTCTCCAGGTCAAACGCGGCGAAACGCTCTGTATCGTGGGCGAGTCGGGGTGTGGCAAATCCATCACTTCGCTTTCCTTGATGGGTTTGTTGCCTAAAACCGCGTCGCGCAGCAGTCGTGTGTTTGAATTTCTTGGCGAGGATCTTTCGCGCGCGAGCAAAAGTCGCATCAACGATTTGCGTGGCAATCGTATGGCGATGATTTTCCAAGAACCGATGACGGCCCTCAATCCCGCCTATACCATCGGAGATCAACTCACTGAGCACTATCGTCATCACCTCAAGGCCTCAGCTGAAGATGCGCGCCTGCGTGCTGTCGAGCTTTTGGAAAAGGTAGGTATCGCCTCTGCTGCCGAGCGACTCGGGCAGTATCCGCATCAACTCTCTGGTGGCTTGCGACAGCGTGTCATGATCGCGATGGCGCTGATGTGTGGTCCAGAGTTGCTCATCGCCGACGAACCAAGCACCGCATTGGACGTGACGATTCAAGCGCAGATTTTGCGCTTGTTAGCCGATTTGCAGAAAGAGCTTGGTATCGCCATGGTGCTCATCACCCATGATCTAGGCGTGGTTGCTCGGATCGCCGATCGAGTCGCCGTGATGTACGCTGGACAAATCGTCGAAGAGGGTACGGCCGAGGATATTTTCGCAGCACCGCAACATCCCTACACGCGCGGCTTGATCAGCTGCATCCCTATTCCAGGCAAAACAGTTCCGGGTGGCAAGCTTGGCACCATCCCAGGCGTTGTGCCCTCGCTGATCGGCGAAATGAAGGGTTGCGCCTTTAAAGATCGTTGCGAATACGCCCAAGCGCGTTGTAGCGAGACCATCCCCTTGCATCAGACTCGCCAGGGTCAACAATGGCGCTGCATCATGAATGAAACACAACAGAGCGGAGCAGGCCAATGACTGCCCTGATTGAAACAAAAGATCTGCAACGCACCTTTTCAGTCAGCGCTGGTTTGTTTAAACCTCGCCAGACACTGCATGCTGTCAATGGCGTCGACCTGTCGGTGCAACGCAAAGATGTGCTGGGCATCGTAGGCGAATCGGGCTGTGGCAAATCAACGCTTGCGCGCATGTTATTGGGTCTGACGCCCCCTTCGCGTGGTAGCGTCCTGATTGATGGGCAAGATATCAGCAAGATCGATCGTCGCGATCTGGCGCGTCGCGTGCAGCCTATTTTCCAAGACCCTTATTCTTCTCTGAATCCGCGTCGGACGATTTCCTCCATTGTGTCCTTTCCGCTGGATGTACTTGGCGTAGGCACAAAAAGCGAACGTCGTAAAAAAGCCATCGAGATGTTGGATCGCGTGGGCTTGCCCGCACGCTATGCGGACAATACGCCCGGACAACTTTCTGGCGGTCAACGACAGCGCGTCGCAATCGCGCGCGCCTTGGTGATCAATCCTGAGATTGTGATCTGCGACGAACCGACTTCAGCGCTGGATGTTTCTGTCCAAGCCCAGATTTTGAATTTATTGTTGGACTTGCGTAAAGAATTCAATCTGACTTATGTTTTTATTAGTCATAATTTGGCCGTCGTGGAACACATCGCGACCCAGGTCGCTGTGATGTATTTGGGGCGCGTTGTCGAGCTCACTCAAACAGCTGAACTTTTCAAACATCCTCGGCATCCCTACACACAGGCTTTGTTGGCCTCTGTACTGACGCCCGAGCCCGGCCTCGGAATCCCTGACATGGGTCTGGGTCTTTCGTTTCCAGACCCGTTGCATCCGCCCTCAGGCTGCTCCTTTCATCCACGCTGCCAGCAACGTCGGCCGGAATGTTCCGTGGAGCATCCACATCTCTTGCGCGACGCACAAGGTGATGTGGCGTGTCATCTTTATCCCACAAAAAAATAACGCGCAGGAAAACGAGTCGTTTTCAATGCGCGCAGTTAACCGTCACTCAGAATGGTGCCAGGCCCAAGGCGGCACGAAAGCGGTTTTTGACAAACACGCCGTCACGCGAAGGTAAAGCACGCGGCAGATCATCGGCTTTCACCATAATCTGTGCGAACGTCACGCCTTGACGCGCATTGACGTTTTGCTCCACCTGTTTCAAGCCCGCCATATCCTTGACTTGGTAAGAGTTGGCAATCCCGCAAGCCTGGGCCACAGCGGACATGTTAGTACCGAGGCTCGAGTGACTAAACTGCATCCCTGTTTCGCCAAAGTGACCGTTATCGAGCACAACGATGGTGAGGTTAGCTGGCTTTTGGGCACTAATCGTTGCCAAAGAACCGATCCCCATCAACTGCTCCCCATCACCCGTAATCACTAACACGGACTTGTCTGGCTGCGCCAAGGCAAGTCCCAACCCCATGGCCGCGGCACCACCCATCGCACCCCACAGGTAAAAGTTTTTATCGCGATCACCTGCGGCGAACACGTCATAGGTTGCAGAACCCAAACCCGTCACAATCAAAGACTCTGGGCACTTGGCAATCAAAGCACTGACAAATTCGCGACGGTCAATGACGCTATTAGAAGACTGAACTTGACTCATTGAAATTCCTATCTGATGAATTAGTGACGCAACCACTTTTTGCGGCCGATCAAGCGCTGTGATAGCAGCACGGCAACGGGCTCTCCGCCCTCAAAAGCAAAGTCCAGTGCGGCTCCGACAACATCCTCGACCTCATCGGCACGCTCAGCGCGATAGACCTTGATGCCCATCAGCTCCATCGAAGCCTGCGTCGCTTTGCTCATGGGCACCTGCCAAGGGTTGAACTCGGCGTACTCGCCACGCATGGTCACCAAGGCCAAGAACGGAAAGCGGCAGCTCTGTAACAAGGACATCATATTGATGCAGTTACCCACGCCGCTACTCTGCATGAGCAGAGCATGACGCTGACCTCCCAACCATGCGCCACCAGCGACCGCGACACCCTCTTCTTCGGTCGTCAATACGATCGCGCGCATCGCAGGATCCTCGTTGACACGGCGAATCACGTGCGCATGACCGGCATCGGGCACATAAGATACTTGCTGAATGCCGCCTTCTTTGAGAACCTTGAATATTTGTTCTTGCCAAGCTGGTGTGGGTGTGAATACTTCACTCATGTCTCGCGAATCCTTTGATCAGTATTTGTAACGAATAGATACTATACGTCCGTTTTTGTCGGAAGCGGTAAGGCCGTTTTATAGCGCACCTGTTTGAGTGCGAAACTTGACCTGATTTTCTCTATGCCAGGTATCGGGGTCAACTGCTCCAAGATAAATTTTTCCAGCGCGGCAATATCCGTCACCGCAACACGGATCAAGTAATCGCTATCACCCGTCATCAGATAGCACTCCATCACTTCGTCATGTTCGCTGATGCGCTGCTCGAAATGCGCCAGCGATTCTTTACTTTGGCTTTTAAGACTGATGTTGATAAAGACATTGAGCCCCAAGCCAAGTGCTGTCGCATTGGCCAAAGCCACATACCGGTCGATCACACCGGCCGACTCCAGTGCCCGCACTCGCGCCAGGCATGGTGATGGACTCAGATGGATCCTGCGTGCCAACTCAATATTTGAGAGCGCGCCATCGGCTTGAAGCTCAGACAAAATCTTTAAATCAATAAAATCTAATTTCATTATGCTGTTTATTTTAAAAAATCAGAATTAAATGCTTCATATTATCATTTTAACTACTAATTAAGGCATCTCATGCTGCAAACAAATCCCTAAAATATCGATTATTAATCAAGCATCTTTAAACTGGCCACACGATGAACGCTGCAATCGATCCCCGCCCCGCCTCTTGGCTCCATACCATCACCGACTCAGACAGCCAAGAGACGCAAGAATGGAAACAATCCTTGCTCGCTGTCTTGGAGGCCGCGGGCCCTGAGCGAGCCAAATTCCTACTGGATGAACTCGTACGAACCGCTAACTCGGCCCAAGTCGGTTGGCGCCCCGAGCTCAGCACACCTTACGTCAACACGATCTCTGTCGACCAACAGCCCGTATTTCCTGGGGATTTAGCCATCGAAGAGCGCTTGGCCTCGATCATGCGCTGGAATGCACTGGCGATGGTGGTACGGGCCAACCAAGCCTATGGAGAGCTTGGAGGTCATATCGCAAGCTACGCGAGCGCAGCGGATCTCTTTGAAACGGGCTTCAACCACTTTTTTGAAGCACGGCACGGCACAGGACCTGATCAGCACCGCGGTGATCTGGTTTTTTTCCAACCGCACAGCGCACCTGGGGTCTATGCGCGCGCCTATCTCGAAGGGAGACTGCAAGAACAAGATTTGCTGCATTACCGGCAGGAGATTCAGGCCATCGCGCATGGAGCGCGAGGTCTCTCGAGCTACCCACACCCATGGCTCATGCCTGATTTCTGGCAATTTCCTACAGGCTCGATGGGCATCGGTCCGATCAGCTCCATTTATCACGCCCGTTTTATGCGCTATCTCACCCATCGCAACTTACTCAATTGCGAGTCCCGCAAAGTATGGGGTGTGTTTGGGGATGGAGAAATGGACGAGCCTGAGTCTATGAGCGCCTTGACCCTGGCTGCCCGAGAGGGGCTGGATAATTTAGTCTGGGTGGTCAATTGCAACCTGCAACGCCTGGACGGCCCGGTGCGCGGCAATGGGCGCATCATTGATGAACTCGAAAAGCTTTTTACAGGCGCAGGATGGAATGTCATCAAGCTGGTGTGGGGCAGTGACTGGGATGGTTTGTTCGCCCGCGACCTGACAGGTGCCCTCACCCGTGCCTTTGCCAACACTGTCGACGGACAAATGCAAACGTTCGCCGCCAAAGACGGCCGCTTTAATCGTGATACCTTTTTTGGACAAAACGAAGAACTTGCTCGACTCGCACAGGGCATGACGGACGATCAGATCGATCGTCTCAAGCGCGGTGGACATGATTTGGTCAAGATTCATGCGGCCTATGCGGCGGCAGCCAATCACAAGGGGCAACCGACGGTGATTTTGGCGCACACCAAAAAGGGCTATGGGATGGGCAGTGCGGGTCAAGGCAAAATGACCACGCACAGCCAGAAAAAACTCGACGACAACGATTTGATCGAGTTTCGCAATCGCTTTAATTTGCCCTTGAGTGACAAAGAGGCGACCTCTTTGAGCTTTTATCGCCCCGCCGCAGATAGTCCGGAAATGCAATATTTACTCAAGCGGCGTGAAGCTCTTGGTGGCTATTTACCCAAGCGTGAAACCACGTGTGACATTGTCGCTGTCCCTGAGATGTCGCAATATAGCCAGTTTGCCACTCAAGCAGAGGGCAAAGAAATGAGCACGACGATGGCGTTTGTGCGCGTGCTCGGTAATTTACTCAAGGACCCCGTCCTGGGACCGCGCATCGTCCCGATCGTCGCCGACGAGGCACGCACTTTTGGTATGGCCAATTTATTTAAACAAGTGGGTATTTATTCGAGCGTGGGTCAACGCTACGCGCCTGAGGATATCGGCTCGGTGTTGAGTTACCGCGAAGCACTCGACGGCCAGATCCTCGAAGAAGGTATTTCCGAGGCTGGCGCGATTGCCAGTTGGACCGCTGCGGCGACAAGCTACAGCGTGCATGGTTTAGCCATGTTGCCGTTTTATATTTACTACTCGATGTTTGGTTTCCAGCGCGTCGGTGATCAGATCTGGGCTGCAGCTGACCAACGTCCTCGCGGATTTTTATTGGGCGCGACGTCTGGCCGCACCACACTCGGCGGTGAGGGTCTGCAACATCAGGATGGCTCAAGCCATCTCCATGCGGCCACCATCCCAAATTGCAAAGCCTACGACCCCGCTTTTGCGGGTGAGATGGCCGTGATCATTGATCAGGGCGTGCGGGAGATGATGGTTGAGCAGCAAGATGTGTTTTATTATGTCACGCTCATGAACGAAAACTACGCCCAACCGTCCTTGCCAGAAAACGTACGCGACGACATTATCCGCGGCGCGTATCTGTTTAATGTCTATCGGGCTAAAAAAGAAACAGCCCAGGTGACCTTGCTTGGTTCGGGAGCGATTTTGACCGAGGTTGTTAAAGCCGCTCAAGCACTCTGCGCCGAGGGCATCACAGCGTCCGTCTATAGCATCACCAGCTGGAGCGAACTGGCGCGTGACGGCTTGTCTTGTGAACAGGCGGCCCTCAAGGGTGAGGCGGCTCCTGGTGTACCATTTATCTATCAGCAACTTTCCAAAAGCCAAGGTCCGATTATTGCGGCGACGGATTATGTCCGTGCGGTTCCTGAAACGGTCCGTGCTTACACACCCTCTAGCCGTCGTTATATGACACTGGGTACAGATGGTTTTGGGCGCAGCGACACCCGTGCTGAGCTCAGAGCATTTTTTGGTGTAGATGCGCAAACAATCGTCCGAGCTGCGAAACATGCTCTGACATAATGTAGACCCTGCATGACTGAAGCTCCTCAGCCTAATCTCAACGATTTAAAGCGACCAGCCTTTGTATTAGATGCCTGCATCATGATGTCAGGTTTGTTGCGCCCCCTACTTCTTAATCTCGCTCGCGCCGGACTATTTGATCCGCTTTGGACTGACAAGATTGGCCAAGAATGGCAGCGCAATGCAGTCCGCCTTTGGCCCATTGATCCCGATCTATTAAAGGGCGAATGGCAACACATGCAAGCGCAATTTCCCGCTGCCGATATGGGGGATGTCACGATGCACGAGACCACACTCAAGCATACAGATCGCAAAGACAAACATGTCGCGGCTGCGGGTATTGCTGCCGTGATGGGCGCGCATGTTGGTTCAGTCAGTGTACTGACTTGGAATATCAAAGACTTCAGTCGCTCTGAGCTCAGACGCCAACAGCTGGGACTGATTGATCCCGATCGTTTGCTTTCTCAATGGTGGCCCACGCATCGACGACAACTCTCTGAGGCACTCGACCTCACGGTCGCCGAGTTGGTCTCAAGCGGGAGGAGGCAACCAGAACCCATGCTTGGCATGTTGCGTCGGGATCGATTGTTTCGCTTGGCCGGTCTCTACGAACTGGCGCAAAAAAACCCTGCTGGCTTGTGACCAGACAGGGTTTTAGCGGTGACCGTCAGTGCTTACTGAGCGGGCGCCTCTGGAGCGGCGGCAGGAGCGGCGGCGTCAGCGGCTGGAGCACCACCCTGCTGCTCAATGCCACCGATGGCCTTGACCGACAAACGCAGACGACCTTTGTCATCAGCCTCAATGACCTTGACGCGCAAAGCCTGACCGACCTTGAGCACGTCATTGATGTTGGCGATGCGGTAGTTTGCGATCTCGGAGATGTGCAACAAACCATCACGTCCTGGCAAGACCTGAACAATCGCACCAAAATCGAGCAGACGCAAAACGCTACCGTCGTATTCCTGACCAACTTCGACATCCGCTGTCAATTCAGTAATACGGCGCTGAGCATCGTGCGCGCGATCAAGATCAGCACTCGAAATCACAATCGTACCGTCATCAGAGATATCGATCTGGCAACCCGTTTCTTCGGTCAACGCACGAATCGTTGCGCCGCCCTTACCGATCACATCACGAATCTTTTCAGGATTGATCTTCATGCTCAACATACGCGGTGCGAACGCTGAAAGCTCGCCACGCGAATTTTGAATGGCTTCGCGCATTTTGGTCAAAATATGCAAGCGACCATCGCGGGCCTGCGCCAACGCAACTTGCATAATTTCTTTGGTGATGCCTTGGATTTTGATGTCCATCTGCAAAGCAGTAATACCATTTTCGGTACCCGCCACTTTGAAGTCCATATCGCCGAGGTGGTCTTCGTCACCCAGGATATCGGTCAGGACAGCGAACTTGCCTTCGTTGAGGATCAAGCCCATCGCAACACCCGCCACGTGATCCTTGAGAGGCACGCCTGCGTCCATCATGGCCAGCGAACCACCACATACGGACGCCATCGAAGACGAACCGTTTGACTCGGTGATTTCAGAGACCAAGCGAATGGTGTACTGGAAGTCTTGGGCATCAGGCAACAAGGGCACGAGCGAACGCTTGGCCAGGCGACCATGGCCGATTTCGCGACGCTTGGGCGTACCTACGCGACCGGTTTCACCTGTTGCGAAAGGAGGCATGTTGTAGTGCATCAAGAAACGATCACGGTACTCGCCCATGAGCGCATCGATGATTTGCTCATTTTGCTTGGTACCGAGTGTTGCAATGACCAACGCCTGTGTTTCACCACGCGTAAACAATGCGCTACCGTGAACGCGAGGCAACACACCCAAACGAATTTCGATTGGACGCACGGTGCGTGTATCACGGCCGTCAATACGTGGCTCACCGCTCAGAATCTGGCTGCGAACTATTTTGGCTTCGAGGTCAAACAAGATGTTATCGACCGTCACGCCATCGGGTGCAGAAACACCTTGGGCTGCAGCGGCCTCGCCGAGCTTGGCATGAACATTTGAATACACCTGACGCAATTGCGTCGTACGCTCTTGCTTTTGGCGCGTCTGGTAGGCGGCGTAGAGTGCATCCTGAGCTGCTGCCGTTACCGAAGCGATGAGTGCTTCGTTTTTGGCGGCAGGCTGCCAGTTCCACTCGGGCTTGCCAGCCTCGCGCACGAGGTCATTGATCGCGCCAATGACCGCCTGCATGGCATTGTGGCCAAACACGACACCGCCGAGCATGACTTCCTCGGACAGTTGTTGTGCCTCGGACTCAACCATCAAGACAGCGGCTTCTGTACCTGCAACGATGAGATCCATCTGCGAGGTCTTGAGCTCCGTGGCTGTTGGGTTGACCAGGTACTGACCGTCGATATAACCCACACGTGCGGCGCCAATCGGGCCGTGAAATGGGATACCTGAGATTGCAAGGGCAGCAGATGCGCCGATCATTGCGGGAATATCAGGATCGATCTCGGGATTGCAGGACAACACATGAATGATGACCTGCACTTCATTGTAAAAACCTTCGGGGAACAAGGGACGCAGAGGACGGTCGATCAGACGCGACGTCAGCGTTTCTTTTTCAGAGGGCTTGCCTTCGCGTTTGAAAAAACCACCAGGAATCTTGCCAGCGGCGTATGTTTTTTCGATGTAATCAACGGTCAGGGGGAAAAAATCCTGTCCTGATTTGGCATCTTTTTTTGCAACAACAGTGGCAAGGATCACGGTGTCTTCGACCGTTACTAGGACTGCACCTGAGGACTGGCGAGCAATTTCACCCGTCTCAAGCACGACAGTATGTTGTCCATACTGAAACGATTTGGTCACTTTATTGAACATGACAATTTATTCCTTACAAATGAAAAACCGTGGACGTTGCAGCAGTAGTGCCGCAATCGACCACGGTTGAGTCACGGGGAGACTGCCCCATGGATACCGATCACTTACGCAGACCGAGTTTTTCGATCAGAGCACGATAGGAGTCTGGGTTGCGGCTCTTGAGATAATCTAGCAACTTACGTCTGCGACTAACCATACGCAGCAGGCCGCGACGTGAGTGGTGGTCTTTCATGTGGGTTTTGAAGTGACCTGTCAGCTCATTGATACGAGCTGTCAGCAAAGCCACTTGAACTTCTGGAGAACCGGTATCGCCTTGTGCGCGTTGATATTGCGCGACGATGTCAGATTTTTTAATATCAGCAACAGACATTTCTATAACCTCAGATGACAAGCGACAGGACCGAGGCGTCCTGACGTGATTAAACAAAAATAATAAAGAACATCGATAAAGCTGCCGAATTATAGCCGATTGGCTAAAATGAACCTATGCGGCTCTATCCAGAGCCCTCATTTGCCCTGAAAAGAGCCCTGCGATGACCAAAATGACAGCCTTACCCTCTCAGAAATCTGACAACGCCCTCACAAAGCGGCCTCGGCGCCTTGGTCGCCTTGGTAGCCTAGCGCTTACCGTTGCTTCAGTCGCTATTTTGGCGGGTTGCGCCAACTATCAGTCCGTAAAACCTGGGATGTCGGTGGCCGAAGCGATTCAAAAGCTTGGCAAACCCTCCACAACTTGCAAGCGAGAGGACGGCACAGAGCGACTGATCTGGACAATGCAGCCCTATGGCCAATATTCCTGGGGTACGAATACGACCCCCCAAGGTACGGTTGTCGGTCTTCAGCAGCTCCTGACAGATGCTAATTTTGAAAAACTGGCAAACGGACGTTGGACTGACCAGCAATTACTCTGCGAATTTGGCGAGCCCGCCAACAAATATGGCATCGCGAAGGGACACGAAATTGTCTGGGCTTATCGATACAAACAAGACAATGTTTGGGCCTCGATGATGTATGTGTACATGGGCCCACAAGGGAACCTAGTCAACCGGTTCCACCCCGCTCCCGATCCGGCGACCTTAGATAACGGCATCGGGGGGCGTCACTAAGTTTTAAGAGGTGTGGGCGCGGGCGCGGGCGCGGTGCCAGCGCCACAGCCAAACCCCCCATCCCGAGAGGCCATAGACGATAAACAAGCCGAACAGGATAACGGGGGGATTGCTGGAAATAAACACAAAGACAGCCACAAAAACCAGCATCACCCAAAAGGGGACGCTACGCCCCAAAGCAAAGGACTTGCCACTATAAAAAGGTAAATTGGACACCATGGCCACGCCGCAATAAAGCGTAATCACAAAGGCTGTCCAAGCCAATAACTCTTTGGGGACCTGTAGACGGTTGTCCACGACCAACCAGACAAAACCAGCAATCAACGCACCGGCCGCAGGGCTAGGCAAGCCTTGGAAAAACCTTTTGTCGACCACGGCGATGTTGGTGTTAAACCGCGCGAGCCTCAAAGCCGCACCGCACACATACACAAACGCGGCCAGCCATCCCCAGCGCCCCAAGTCATGCAGCATCCACTCGTACATCACGAGCGCAGGTGCGACGCCAAAGGACGTCATATCCGAGAGAGAGTCGTACTGTTCTCCGAACGCTGAGGTTGTTTTAGTCAGTCGCGCAATGCGTCCATCCATACCATCGAGCACCATTGCGACAAAAATAGCGATCGCAGCCATTTCGAAGCGATTATTCATGGCTTGTACAACAGCATAAAACCCCGCAAACAAAGCGGCGGTCGTGAACGCGTTGGGCAGCAAGTAAATACTGCGGTGGCGTTGTGCTGGATCGCGCAAAGGATCAACGGGCATGGATTTTTATCACTCAGTTTTTTCAGGTAAATCGGCCAGCACGGTTGTGGTCGCACTGACCTTATCACCAATCGCTACGCGGGGGCGTGAGCCTAGGGGTAAGTAAACATCAACGCGCGAACCAAACCGTATAAAACCATAACGCTGACCGCGGTACAGGCTTTCACCTTGTTTGGTATAGCAAAGAATACGCTTGGCCACTAAACCAGCTACTTGAACGGCGGTCACAGTGTGTCCTGCAGGGGTTCGCAAAACCATCGCATTACGCTCATTTTCAAGGGAGGCCTTGTCCAAAGCGGCATTGAAAAACTTGCCAGGGAAATACTGCGTCATCAGCACTTCGCCATCCACGGGCGATCGGTTGCTGTGCACATTAAAAACATTCATGAAAACACTGATCTTGAGCGCCTTGCGCTTGGCATAGGGATCCTCGGTTTCTTGGACCACGACAATTCGACCATCTGCAGGCGAAATAACCGCGCGGGGCTCGGTCGACCCAGAGCGGGCAGGGTCGCGAAAAAACTGCAATACAAAAATCGCAATGATCCAGAACAAAATAGACCAAGCTGGCGACCACCAAGTCACAAGCAAAGCAATCAGGATCGAGCCAGCCAGAAAAGGCCAACCCTCGCGGGCAATAATTGGGTGAGGATAGAGAGGTGTATTCATTGTAGGTAGCAGGTTAACCTAAAAAAACACGCCCCGAGGGGCGTGTTTCAGATGCTTGCTGATTTAAAACAAATCAGTTCTTAGTCTTGTCGACCAATTTGTTCGCGGCAATCCAAGGCATCATTGAGCGCAACTTAGCACCCACGACTTCGATTTGCGACTCAGCATTGATACGACGGCGCGAAATCAGCGCGGGCGCACCTGCTTGGTTCTCAAGAATAAAGCGCTTGGCGTACTCACCTGTCTGAATATCAGTCAAGCACTGACGCATAGCTGCTCGTGTTGCATCGGTCACGATCTTTGGACCTGTCTCGTACTCGCCAAACTCGGCATTGTTCGAGATTGAGTAGTTCATGTTGGCGATACCGCCTTCGTAGATCAAGTCAACGATCAACTTGAGCTCATGCAAACACTCAAAGTAGGCCATTTCTGGTGCATAGCCAGCCTCGACCAAAGTCTCGAAACCCGCTTTGATCAGCTCAACCGTACCACCACACAACACTGCCTGCTCGCCGAACAAGTCTGTTTCAGTTTCTTCGCGGAAGTTTGTCTCGATGATCCCTGCGCGGCCACTACCGATGGCGCAAGCGTAGGACAAGGCCACATCGCGGGCTAAGCCGGAGTTGTCCTGGTGAACGGCCACCAGCGATGGCACGCCGCCGCCCTGAGCATACGTACCACGAACAGTATGGCCTGGTGCCTTGGGAGCAATCATGACCACATCGATATCTGCACGTGGGGCCACTTGACCGTAATGCACGTTAAAGCCGTGAGCAAAAGCCAAGGCAGCGCCAGGCTTGATATTGTTGTGGACGCTTTCACGATACACCTGACCGATGTTTTCATCGGGCAACAACATCATGACGAAGTCAGCTGATTTGACCGCATCGGCGACATCGGCGACTTTCAAGCCAGCGTTTGCAGCTTTGTTCCAGGAGGCACCGTCTTTGCGCAGACCCACCACAACTTTGACGCCCGACTCATGCAGGTTTAGCGCGTGCGCATGACCTTGTGAGCCGTAGCCAATAATGGCAACTGTCTTGCCTTTAATTAGGGACAGGTCACAATCTTTATCGTAAAAAACCTTCATTCTAGGCTCCAGATTTTTGTAAATGAATGCAATGGATAATTGGAAAAACTTTTAATATTCAGTAGCAGATCACAGCTTTAGGATACGCTCGCCGCGACCGATTCCAGAGACGCCTGTTCGGACTGTCTCCAAAATCGCACTTCGATCCAAGGCGTCGATAAACGCCTGAATCTTGTCTTGGTTACCCGTCAGTTCGATGGTGTAGGCCTTGTCCGTGACATCGATGATACGACCACGGAAAATATCCGCCATCCGTTTCATTTCCTCACGTTCTTTGCCCACCGCTCGAACCTTGATCAACATGAGCTCACGCTCAATGTGAGGGCCCTCAGTCAAGTCAACAACCTTGATCACGTCCACCAGCCGATTTAAATGCTTGGTGATTTGTTCGATCACATCATCCGAGCCCATCGTCACTAATGTCAAACGAGATAGAGTATTGTCTTCGGTTGGAGCCACGGTCAGGGTTTCAATGTTGTAACCACGCGCGGAAAATAAACCCACTACGCGAGACAACGCACCAGGCGCGTTTTCCATCAGAACAGAAATAATATGTTTCATGGAGGTCCCCTTAAAGATCTTCAGAACCGAGCAACATTTCGGTCAAGCCCTTACCCGCCTTGACCATGGGCCAGACGTTTTCGCTTTGATCCGTAATGAAGTCCATGAAGACGAGGCGATCTTTGAGCTTGAACGCTTCGCGCAGTGCGCCATCCACATCGGAAGGCTTATCGATCCGCATGCCTACGTGCCCATAGGCCTCCGCCAGTTTGACGAAATCAGGCAGCGCATCCATGTAGGACTCTGAATAACGCGAGGAGTAATCAATTTGTTGCCATTGACGCACCATGCCGAGATATCGGTTGTTCAGGCATATGATCTTGGGTGTCAGGTGATACTGACGGCACGTCGAGAGCTCTTGGATGTTCATCTGGATGGAGCCTTCGCCAGTGATACAAGCGACGGTTGCATCGGGATTAGCCATCTGAACGCCCATCGCATAGGGCAAGCCCACACCCATCGTGCCAAGGCCACCGGAATTGATCCAACGACGTGGCTTGTCAAAGCCGTAATACTGCGCTGCCCACATCTGATGCTGACCGACATCCGACGTAATGTAAGCATCGCCGCCCGTCACCTCCCAGAGCTTTTGCACCACGGACTGAGGTTTGATGAGCTCAGTGGAATCAGCAAATTTCATGCATTCTTTGCCACGCCAGACCTGAACCTGTTGCCACCACTTCGCTAACGCCTCGGCGTTTGGACGCGTTTCAAGGGCGGCAGCCTGATATTGGGCTATCAACTCGATCAGCACATCTTTGACGTTACCCACGATCGGCACATCGACCTTGACGCGTTTGGAGATGGACGAAGGATCGATGTCGATATGGATGATCTTGCGTGGATTTTGAGCGAAATGCTTGGGATTCCCAATCACTCGGTCATCAAAACGCGCACCAACGGCAATCAGCACATCACAGTGCTGCATCGCCATGTTGGCCTCGTAGGTGCCATGCATACCAGGCATCCCGACAAACTGCTTGTCAGTAAAGGGATAAGCACCCAAGCCCATCAACGTGTTGGTGCAAGGTGCGCCCATCATTTTGACGAACTGTTGCAACTCAGGTGAAGCATCCGACAAAATCACGCCGCCGCCGCTATAGATCATCGGCCGCTCGGCCTGCAGCAACATCTGCACCGCTTTTTTGATCTGACCCTGATGACCTTTGACAACCGGAGAATAAGAACGCATCACAGGCTCAGCCTTTGGGGGCGAGTATTTGCAATGCGCAAAACTGACGTCTTTGGGGATGTCCACAAGAACAGGACCTGGGCGACCGGTACGGGCGATATAAAACGCCTTGCGCATCGTGTCCGCTAATTCTTTGACGTCTCGCACCAAGAAGTTGTGCTTGACGCAAGGTCGTGTGATGCCAACGGTGTCACATTCCTGAAAGGCATCCTCACCAATGGCGTGCGTCGGCACCTGACCACTGATGATGACCATCGGAATGGAGTCCATATAGGCGGTCGCGATCCCGGTGACCGCGTTTGTGACGCCTGGACCACTGGTGACCAAGCACACACCAACCTTGTTGGAGGAGCGAGAATAGGCATCTGCAGCATGCACCGCAGCCTGCTCGTGTCGCACCAAAATATGTTTGAATTTGTCTTGCTTGTAGATCGCGTCGTAAATGTAGAGCACCGCGCCACCGGGGTAGCCAAATAAATGTTCTACGCCTTCTTCGGCTAATACGCGCGTGACGATGTCTGCGCCATTGAGTTCCATGATGTCATTCCTTTCATTACCGGCTTTGCCACTATGACTGCGCTCTTTTTGTCAGAGACGCTGAACCGCAACAAGAACCGCAACATGCGCCGACGTTTTCAAGCTCACAGAGCTTGGCCACCCGACCACCTTGCCAACTTGGCACGCATTCGCCATCAGGCTATGCACGCACCCAACAGGGGTGCACTGTATCGAAACGGAAGCAGCTGACCCGAGCTTTTGGCAAGGACAGCAGCAAAAGTTTACGTTTTAACGCATCAAAAATGGGTGATGACCCAGTGTTGAACGCCATCGGCCGAAAAAAACGATAAGTATTTTTCACCTGAATCTATTACTTTAACGTGTTGTGCGTCGCAGCGCAAATATATGCCCGTTGGCAGGAGGTGGTTGTCACTGCCGTCGGACTCCGCTAGAGTGGTGACTTAGCCACAAATTGCTGCGGTGCAACTAGGATTTATGAACGAATCTGCCAGCCAGCTCCAGCGCTTTATCTATAGCCATCATTTATATAGTGGCATGAGGCGCGCGACCGGAACCTTGCTGCCCGTCATGATATTAGGCGGCTTGTTCGGTTTTTACGCGGCAGGCCTCGTTGCGACCTTTGGCGCCTTGTGCGTCGCCTTTATTGATCAGCCGGGGGCCCACGAAAATCGTCGCTGGGAGATGCTGGGCGGCACATTGCTGAGCACCTTAACAGTCGCCATCACCGGGCTAGCGTCCAATCATCCATGGCTATTGTGGCTCGCTGTGATTGGTCAATGCTTCGGGTACTCCATGCTGTCCGTTTACGGCAAAAAAGGCGGTCAAATCGGCTTTGCCTGCCTGCTGCTCATGACCGTCACCATGCACGAGGCCCTCTCGACGGACCAAGTCTGGCTGCATACCCTGACCTCTTTAGGCGGCGGCCTTTTTTATACGATTTTTAGTTACTCGCTCAGCCGAGCGATGAACCTGCGGGAAAAAGAGCAAGCACTCTCCGTCGCGCTTTTTGCAACGTCAGACTACGTGGCACAACGCGCGGACATGTACAACATCGATCATGACTTGGATGAAAGCTATCGTAAACTTATTGCCAGTCAATCGAACATGACGGACAAGCAGCAAGCAGCGCGTGACATGGTGCTGAGAGGTATCACCGGAAAAATCACGCCGAATCAACCAAAGCGCATGATGCTCTGGAATCTTTTTGTCGACACCATCGAAATTCTTGACACCTTGGTGGCAACCCGCACAGACTACTCGCTCTTACGCACCAAGCTTGCAGACTCGGATATCCTGATTTTCATGCGGGATGCGCTCTATAAAATTTCCATCGACTTGGACAGGATCGCTCTGGCCATTGCACGCGAACGCATCGCGACCCCGCGCAATAGTGTGAAGGCTGAATTACGCGCCCTCGAATTTGAAATTGATCAAATGGAGCGAAATGGGTACGCGCGCCAGGAACCTGATGTCTACCATCTCTGTGTCGAAATTTTGCGACGATTACGGCACAGCGCTAATACCGTGCAACGCATGATCAACTTAACCGACATGAGTAAAAATACCGAGGCCATTCAGCCAACGGTGCTAGACCAGTCTCTCAGTCAATTTCTTTCTCGTGAAAAATATCGTGTGGGTATGCTCACCAGCAATTTAAGGCTGGACTCACCCATTTGTCGTTATGCGTTACGCGTCACGTTAGCGGCTGCATGTGCAATGGCCTTGTGGACCTTGGTTCCAGCACTCGCACCTCAAGGCTACTGGATTTTGCTCACGGTTCTCATCATCATGAAACCTGGCTTTGCCTTGACGCGTCAACGTAACGGCTGGAGACTGTTTGGCACGTTGATGGGTTGTGTTGTTGCGCTAGGCGCGTTGTACAGTACCAACAACAATACGTGGCTTTTTGGGGCGATGGTGTTGTCCACCATCATTGGTGGCAGTTTGCTGCAACTCAATTACATGATGGCTTCGGTCTTTAATACCAATGCGGTGCTATTGGCGTTTCACTTTGTCGATCCCAGTGCAACGACCATCATCTCGGATCGCGCCATCGACACACTGATTGGCTCGGTGATTTCTTTTGCCTGCAGCTACTTCTTGCCTTGGTGGGAAGCGCAGTTTATGCCCTCCTTGTCGCGCGCTGCCCTCAACGCTAACCGGGAATATTTACGTGCAGGATTGCATTACGTTGATACGCTGCAAGCTAACAAAAAAGACCCGCAGAACAGCGACATTCATCGCGCTGAAGTTGCCTGGCGGCTTGCGCGCAAAAACGTCTATGTCGCGCTCGGCAACTTTGCCGAAGCCTTTTATCGCATGATGCTCGAGCCACGCACGCGTCAGTGGCATGTGGTCGAGTTCAACAACCTGATGATTCAGACGCACATGCTGGCTTCTCAAATCAATGCGGTGATGCATGTGCTCACAACCTCTGCGCAAGCCAACCCTATTGTGACCTATCATCTTTCTCAAATCGTTCCGCATTTGCAAGCAGACCGAAGCTCGCCCCTTCCCGCACTCCCCACCTCAATCGTGGATGGAAGCTTGCCTAACTTTGCTTATCCTATGACTCAAATGCAAAAAACGATCATCAATATCGATGATGAAATAGCGGTTATTCATAGCAATATCTCCCCCACCCAACCCCCTTCAGGAGCATGAGATGTCTCTTCAAAATAAAGTTGCCCTAGTCACTGGTGCGGCAAGCGGTATTGGCCGCGAATGTGCGCTGACCCTGGCCCGCAAAGGCGCGACTGTTGTGATCGCAGATCTCAATCAAGCCGCAGCCGATGCGGTCGCCGAACAAATCAGACAAGCAGGCGGCAAGGCGATGGGTGTCGTGATGGATGTCACAAGCGAAGAAGCTGTCAATGCGGGCACTGATCTCGCGGCTAAGACCTTTGGTGGCATCGATATCCTGGTCGCCAATGCTGGCATCCAGATCGTTCATCCGATTGAGGACTTTCCGTTCGCGGATTGGAAAAAAATCATCGCGATTCACCTCGATGGCTCATTTCTCACCACCAAAGCTGCGATCAAGCATATGTATGCTAGTGGCAAAGGTGGCTCAATCATTTACATGGGTTCAGTGCACTCGCACGAAGCCTCACGCTTGAAAGCCGCGTACGTTGCCGCCAAACACGGCATCCTCGGTCTCGCGCGTGTGGTAGCCAAAGAAGGTGGCCCACGCGGCGTGCGCGCCAACGTCGTGTGCCCGGGTTTTGTTCGCACACCTCTCGTTGAAAAACAAATCCCTGAGCAAGCCGCTGCACTTAAGATCACCGAAGCAGAGGTGATTAAAAATGTCATGCTCAAGGACACCGTGGATGGCGAATTCACCACTACCGAAGACGTCGCAAACGTGATTGCGTTTTTAGCCAGCTTTGAAAGCAATGCCTTAACAGGTCAGTCCGTCGTGGTCAGCCATGGCTGGAGCATGCACTAAATCGCTTTAGACCGACTCTTTGTCATTCGGGTCTACGGAATACGAGCTTGTCTTCCGTAGACACTTCTGGTGCAAACGCATAGCCTTCGCTCGAAAACTTTTGCAGGCCCTCAGGTTTGGTGATGCGTTTCTCAATCGCAAAACGCGCCATCAAACCACGGGCGCGCTTTGCATGAAAGCTGACAATTTTCCAAGTCGGGCCTTTGGCGTCTTGAAACACGCACTGGATGATCCGGGCCTTGAGCGCCTTTTGATCGACGGACTTGAAGTATTCCTCAGAGGCCAGATTGACGATGAGCGGGTCTTTATCTTTGGCCAGACGCTCATTTAAATAAGGCGCGATCGTTTTCGCCCAAAATTGATAGAGGTTGGCACCGCCAGGATTGGCGATTTTGGTGCCCATTTCCAAACGATAAGGCTGCATTAAATCTAAGGGGCGAAGCACACCATACAGGCCACTCAAGATCGCTACGTGATCCTGCGCCCAATCTAGGTCTTTTTCTTTGAGCGTACTGGCCTCCAGACCCTCATACACATCGCCATTAAAAGCAAGAACAGCTTGGCGGGCGTTAGTCTGTGTAAAAGTAGGTTTCCAGGCTGCATAACGCTCAACGTTGAGCTTGGCTAGCGCTGGGCTCAGGTCCATGAGGTCGGCGACGTCCTCGGCACTCTGGGTTTTGAGGACCTTAATCAGCTGCGCGGCTTCTTTTACAAAGAGAGGTTGCGAATGGGTTTCGGTCTGGACGGCGGAGTCGTAGTCGAGTTTTTTTGCTGGGGATAACAGAAATAACATGGCTTAATCCGGCGCGTAGGTTGAGATCATCATCAATCCCTATAGTGTAGCGGCTTACAGCCCTGTTTCTGCTAGAATGACGCCCTTGACCTAGGTGTAGCGACTGCTACATCGCGATTGATCCACACAATTGCACGCGCCGGAGAGGTGGCAGAGTGGTCGAATGTACCTGACTCGAAATCAGGCGTGGGTGCAAATCCACCGTGGGTTCGAATCCCACCCTCTCCGCCAAGTCAATAGTCAAAAAACCAAGGCCCATCATTTCATGATACGCATTGAAAAAATTGATCACATCGGTATTCGGGTGACCCAAAGAGACCGTGCCTTGGCGTTTTATGAGGTTTTGGGGTTTAAGCTTTTATTTGAACCTGATTTTGATCAAGTCGCCATTATTAAAAATGACGCTGGAGTTGAGATCAATTTAATTCTCAATGGCGAGGACTCACTCGAGGGTAAAAACATTTTGATGGATCTGCCCGTAAAGCATCCAGGCATTACGCATGTGGCGCTCAGGGTCACTGATATTGTTAAGGCCATTGAGACGCTGCAAGAACACGGTATTGCCATCACGCAAGGGCCCGTGACGTTTGGCGATGGTCAGGTTTCTGTATTTTTTCGTGATCCAGACCGCAACACCATTGAACTCAGGGCCGACATGAGCCCGCTCAAGGCGCAAACAATTCCAGGCCTTGTTTTTTATGACCCTAAGGCTTGACGGCACACCTGGTGTTTTGCTGTCTCCCGTTTCCTTAGCACAGCTATCCTTTTCGCGATCAAAAACTTCTTGGCGTTCCTCCCACCATATAGCCTCGTTATAGCGCCTTGAAGGCGGTAAATCATTCCATGCCCGGTTGCTACCTATATAGGTCCATTTAGTCGGACTCATTTGACCTCTATCAATATGATGGTACTCTAAATAGGCAACAGACCTTTGAGCTGACTTGGCATATAACCAAATCTACCGCCCCAGATTTCAAGCACACTGCAATCCCAGGAGTTAGGTTATGAGACTAAATATTTAAATATTTAAATATCTAAACAGATATGCTAAGGAAGACACACGTATGCACTCAAAAAAACATCCTCACAAGATTTCCAGAAGAGACTTCCTTAAAGCATCGGCAGTATTAAGTGCAAGCGCAGCAGTTTCTGGTTGCGGCGGAGAATCCACAGCTGCACCAGAGCAGACTAGCCAGCCAAATGTACTTTTTATTCTGGTTGATCAGATGCGCTTTCCTAAGTTCTTTCCTTCAGGTATCAATAGCGCGGACGACTTTATAAAAACTTACATGCCAAATACTTACACTATGTGGAAGCGTGGCGTAAAGTTTTCAAATCACAATATTGCCGCAACCGCATGCGGGCCTTCCCGTTCCACCTTAGTTACCGGACTCTATACACAGCAAACTTGGTGTGCCGCTACATATGCACCCATACTCGGAAATACGCCACCAGAGCTAAGTCCTGAGATGCCCACCTATGGCAAGTTATTTCAGGCTGCTGGTTATGACACTCCGTATATGGGCAAATGGCATCTATCAGAGCCCTGGAAAACAGGTATGGCGCGATATGGTTTTGATGGCATTACCGAGCAATATAGTTTAGATGCAGGCAATCTTCAGGGCACTTATAGCGACCCTAATTATGTGAATTCCGATGGAGAGGTGAACCCCTTCTATAACGACGAGTTTATTGCGAAGACCGCTGCAAGCTGGCTGCAAAATAAAAAAGTAGGTGATCGGCCTTGGTGCCTTACTGTGGGTTTACAAAATCCCCATGATTATCAGTTCTTCCCAAGCGGAACAGAGTTTAAAACTTTCACCAATTTATTCACAAGCGGCGCCACTAATCCGTCCGGGTCAATCCAGGCTGCAACTTATAGCTCACAACCTAGCGCTACTGGCGTTGATTGGGAAACGAATATCTTTAATAATTTCAATGCCTCAGCTTATGGCTATCCTGCAGTGCCGCCTAATTGGGAGGCCCTTGATAGTCTTTGGAAGAATAAGCCGAAATATCAAATGCTATGTAGGCAATGGAACGGAATGCAATTTGGCTCTGCTTCAGAGTTACCTAGCAATACCAGCTACAGCGTGACGCCCTACCCAGATACCAGCCATGTTTATGCGGGATTTAGCCCATATGTACCAGGCACCACGACCACTTTAGGTAATGCAGTTGCTCCTTATAGTTACTGGCAAAGAGGAATGGCCGCCTATACATTGTCAATGGAGATTGTAGATAAAAGCATCGGGATGGTTCTAGAATCAATTCCTAGTGATGTAGCTAAGAATACGATCATTATTTTTACATCCGATCATGGTGAGCAGGCTGGATCACATGGATTTGTTTCAAACAAGTCAGGAGAAATATACGATGAAACTATTCGTGTACCACTAATAGTGGTTGATCCTTCTGGAAAATTTACAGGTGATCTTGCTCAAGAGCGCACGCAAATTACTTCATCCATTGATTTGGTGGCGATGATGGTGAGTTTTGCTTATGACGGAACCCGATCATGGTTAACTGGAGATAATGCAACCCTTTACAGTAAAAGGTTTGATATGTTTCCAGTACTAAAATCGGCTTCTGCTAAAGGGCGAGATTATGCACTCTTTTCGACAGATGAAACTATCAGTTTATGGCAAGATTTTGTAACGGCACCAAATGATGAGATGAATCAAACAGCCGGACATATACTTGGCTTGATAACTAAGACTAGTAAGCTTGGAGTTTATTCAAATTGGACTCCTGGTACCGTTGATATTGCTAATGATGGTCGGCAGGAAGGCGAATTCTATGACCTTACATCATCCGATGCCGGGTTAGAATTAGATAATCAGTATTCATCCCCTTCTTATGCTGAAAGAGTGACTCTCATCAAGAGTCAGTTAATTAATGACTTATTGCCAAATGAGATGAGGGCACCTTTATCCGCCTCTTTGTTGTCAGCACAAAATTCTGCTAAACAACAGCTTATTGACTACTATATTAGCCAGCAATCATTACCGTTAGGTTAGTGAGCAATTGCTTTTACGTATTTCACTTTACTGCTCAATCATAAAACCCGAATAATCTCCGACAACCATACGTATCCCCAAGGATACGTATGGTTATGACATACTCTATTTACTAAAAATACTTTCGTTGCATTACTTTAACAACTTTAACGCAGCTCCAAACTTGTCGGGATTATCGTATGGATTGAATCCTTGAATCTTAGGATCATCAGCAGAGAGATAAATGTAGTTGCTGTAACCAGTCTTAGTTACATTATTAATCGTTTCAGTACCATAATTTGTAGGGTCGGCCCATGTGCCAATATAGGGATATAACGGTGAAGTGTATGCGTAGGTGCCACTATTTTTAATCTCCGGTGTGGAGTACCAAAAACTACCGTCAGGTTTGTACGCATAAATCCAGAGTGAATTTCCGCGAATCAGTGCACCATAGGTGACGAATTGCGGATTAGGCATGCCGCCAATACCAGGGTCAGACCACAAGCCTAATACTGTGTTGTAGTAGGTGCTGTCTGTGGTCCAACCAGTAAAGGTGCTGTTGTTGCCGCCCAAGCCAGTAGGCAAGTTAATTTGCGGGCCAATCCTTCCACCCCCGGCATTCCAACGGGTCTCCATAATATCAATCTCTAACCCCCACCCTCCGGGAGCATTATTTTTACCGCCTTTGGGGCTACCATCCATGTAGTTACTAGTTCCCACCGCTGGATTTATGCGCTCAGCAAGATAAAAGGTCTCGATATAAGAGTCATTGGAAAGGCCCGTTGTACCCGCTTTAATATCGAGTTGCCACAAACCATCCTTAGCCCCGCCTGGCCCTGGAGTAGCAACAAAATCGGTACCAAGCGCCACGGGAAAGGCACGACTACCGTAATTGGTGCCGCCGTTATAGTCGATACCTTGATTAAGCTGATAAATGGCGTCCGAAGTGACGGTCCAGCGATCAGGTTCATCGCCATAATCAATACCCCAAAAGCTGTTTCCCTCTGTGGCCGTTGAGAGACTATTACCCATGCCACTTACCCACCCAGAATTAGTCACCACTGGAGGGGCAAGATTAATAGTCATATTTTGATAAGATTGATTGTTTTTGTATTCGGTGTAAGTCCACGTAATCTTATACTGGTCATCCATGACATAAGAATAAAGATTATTTTGGTTGGAATTACACATGAGTATTGCTGTTGTCGGATATAAAAGGGTCTGACCAGCCGAATCATAAACATCAATCTTCCAAGTCAGTCCATCAACATTTTGAAAGGTCGCTCCAGGCTTAATAGTACTTTCGGCCTTAGGTTTTGCCTGATTACCAGTCAGCGCAGAAAACTTGAAGGTATAAGCAGTTGAGTTGATCCAGGCGAAATTGGCCTGTCTGGAGTCCGTACAAGCAGAATCACCACCACCGGCACTCGTACTACCTCTAGGGGGTACTGCTTGCATAGGCGCTTTCGCTGGAGGCGTAGTGTTAGCTGTTGTCGGTTGAGGCGCAGGGTTAACTGATGTCTTATCTTCTCCACCGCAACCTGTCATGACTAATAAAAAACTAAGGCAAGATCCTAATAATAGGACTCTAAAAGTACCAAGACAATTAAATGAGTTCAGTTTCATAATGAAATACTTTAGTTAAGAATAAGTCGATGGTAAGTGGTTTCAAGTAAATAAATCAATTACAAATTGTAATGTTCATTAATTATGCTGAGTGGAGCCGCAGCGCCCTGCAGATTGATCATCGGGTATTTCCATCACAAAACCTCTCACAAAACTAAAGCCATGAAATTTCTGGTGTAACACCTTGTAGCACTCTTAAGCTTGTTACTCAGTCTCACTTATGAGAGACTTTTACGCATGCTGATTAGGGAGTCAAAGCGTGCAAGCCAGAATTATGGACCTAGAAAAATTTTCAATTGAAACGCGAGATCGTTTGACGCGCATTGAAACTCGGCTAGATACTTTTGCGACCAAAGCGGATCTTCATCACGAACTTCACAGCATGACTTGGAAACTTTTAGGAGGCGCGATGGCGGGATCCACCGCACTCGTCGCTGCCGTTTACTGGGTAGCATGCAACGTTCGCTGATCACCTCACATTAAAATTGATTTCACAATTTAGGTGCTCAGACAATCAATGAAACAGCGTTGATCTGACACCATACACTCGACCCAACGACTAACCCAAGTTTAGCGATAGATTGTTGAGTGGCACGACTGATCATCACCTCGTGACCACACCGTACACGCAATATCACCTGTGATGGATGCACATCAGCATCGATAGATGCGATCTCGCCTCGCAAGCAATTCTGAATCGTCGTATCGTCGTGCTCAGTCAGAGAAAGACTCACATCCCGCGCAAGAATCCGTAGACGCACTCTTTGTCCTAGCACCACAGCCTGTTCAGGGACCCAAACGTAGCAGTCTCCAAAACGCACCCTAACTGTCTGATCTTGGACATTTTTTTCTGCGACCTCACCCACTATCACGACGCCGGCTTCGTCCCCAATGACCCGCGCAACCTCCTGCGATGCCATCGCTTTAGAAAGAGGAGCGCTGCCTTGTACACTCCCTTCCTCCAACAGCACAACATGATCAGCTAGGCGTACAAGCTCATCCATCGAATGCGTGACATAGAGAATCGGAATGCGTAGTTCATGATGGAGACGCTCCAGCCAAGGCAGTACCTCTTTGCGTCGTGCCACATCCAGAGAGGCAAGCGGCTCGTCAAGCAACAATAACTTTGGGCGTGTCGCCAAGGCGCGTGCAATCGCGACTCTCTGACGCTCACCACCTGAGAGGCTGGTCACCGAACGATCAAGCAGATGATCAATTCCGAGAAGCGCCACCGCCGCGTCGAGATCTTGCGTCTGTCCGGTTCGGCCAATTCTTTTAACGCGACGCAATCCGAAATGAAGATTAGCGCGCACGTCCATATGTTCAAACAAACTCGCTTCTTGGAACACATAGCCAAGCTCACGCTGCCAGGTTGGTTTGAAGATATGGCGTGCGCTGTCTTGCCAGATTTCATCTCCTAAAGAAACAACACCCGTGGCTTTTTCTAACCCCGCCACGCATCTGAGTACCGTTGTTTTACCTGAGCCAGAGGGTCCAAATAAAACCGTGATGCCTTGTACGGGAAGACGTTGATCGATATTGAGCGTAAAGTCTGCGAGGTTCAATGACAATCGAAGATGAAAAGCCTGCTGAGCTGAATGGGTATCTGTCATGGCATGACTCGCTCACTGCGACGCTTGAGTCGCGATAGCGCAATCAATACCCCAAACGAGAAAACAACCATGCCGGCCGCCAGCCAATGTGCTTGTGTGTATTCCATGGCTTCGACATGGCCATAGATTTGCGTAGAAACGACCTGTGTCTTGCCGGGGATGTTGCCGCCTATCATCAGTACAACGCCAAATTCACCGACCATATGTGCAAAACTCAACACCGTGGCCGTCAGCAGTCCGGGCTTGGCTAAAGGCAACGCAACGGTAAAAAAGGCATCCATCGGACTGGCGCGTAGCGTAGCCGCGACCTCCATCGGGCGTCTGCCCATGGCCTCAAATGCGTACTGGATGGGCTGGACGGCAAAGGGAAGTGAAAAAATAATCGAGCCGATGAGCAAACCTGTAAAGGAAAAAGAGAGGACGCCTAAGCCAAATGACTGCGTCAACTGTCCAACCCAGCCTTGAGGACCTAGCACAATCAGAATATAAAACCCGAGTACTGTCGGGGGCAATACAAGCGGCAAGGTCACCACCGCACTGACAGGCGCCCTCCAGCGTGACTGCGTCTGAGACAACCACCAAGCCAAAGGCGTGGCGATCAGCAATAGCAGTAGCGTTGTCAAGGATGCAAGCTTGAGTGTCAAGAGTATCGCCTGCATCGCTTCGGGTGTCACAATCGAGATCATATTTTTAAAATTCGTAACCAAACTTTCGGATCACCGCTTTTGCTGCGTCGCTGCGCAGGTAGGTCAACAACGCGATTGCCGCCGGACTGTCACGGCCTGGATTCAGCATAATCGCATCTTGCTTGATAGGCGAATGCAGCGAAGTGGGCACAATCCAAGCTGAACCTTGCTTGAGCTTGCCGTTTTCATAGACTTGGGAAAGCGCGACAAAACCCAAATCTGCATTTTCAGAAAAGACAAACTGATAGGTTTGCGCAATATTTGCACCCTCTACGATCTTGGGTTTGACTTGACTCATGATACCTAAATGATTGAGTACCTCGATGGCTGCAGCGCCATAGGGGGCAAGCTTGGGATTCGCGATCGCGAGTTTGGAGAAATTTCCCGTTTTTAAAATCTCGCCCCGATCGTCTACCCGTCCAGAGGTTTTACTCCAGAGTACCAAATGACCGATAGCATAGGTAAACGTCGTGCCTGTCACACCCAAGCCTTCTTTTTCTATCTTTGCCGGTGTATGCGCATCGGCAGCTAGTAACAGCGAATAGGGTGCACCATTTTTGATCTGAGCATAGAACTGCCCTGTGCCGCCAAAGGACAGGACTGCCTTGTGACCAGTTATGCGTTCAAAATCCTGCGCAATGATTTTCATGGGTGCGGCAAAGTTCGCCGCTACCGCCACGCTGACATCGGCCGCCAAGGAGTCATGCGTCCACGCGAGAGAAATCACGCAAAACGCCAATCTTTTCGGCCAGGAGGTATTCATAAAGACTTTCGATATGCAACAATAAGAAATCGGATTTTATACGCTATTCTACTTATGAATAGCGATATTCATATTCACTTTTCACGTCATGACAATCAAGACACCTAATATCCACTTTGGCGAAGTGCTGGGAACAGCCTCTACAGACAAGCGTTTGGAAGTATTGCGCGCGATCCATCGCGCGAGATCCATCTCAGAGGCTGCCAGAGCGAATGGGGTGAGTTACAAGGCTGCATGGCAGGCCCTTGAAACGCTCAGCAACCTCGCGGGTGTTCCCTTGGTGGCGAAAGTTGTTGGAGGATCAGGCGGTGGCGGTGCGAAGCTCACACCTGAGGGCATTCGAGTCTTGCAGGCAGCAGACCTACTCAACAAGGCCCGTGAAAGAGCCTTAACCCAAATCGCAGAGGCCTCAAAGGGTTCTGGGCTAAACCTCGGTGGCATCGCCAGCTTTGGCTTCCGAACAAGTATGCGTAACCAATTACCTTGCGTAGTCAAAGAAATCAAAAAGATCCGCGGCATCGCCCAAGTCAGCTTGTCGCTTGCGGATGGTCAGGCCCTGATTTCACGTATCACCCTGGAAAGTCTTGAACTCCTGAATCTTAAGCCTGAACAACCAGTATTGGCACTCTTTAAGGCCACTGCAGTCACTGTTGCCCCAACGATTGTTGCGGCGGGAGCCGTCAATCTCCTCGCCGGAAAAGTGGTACGCAAAGGAGCGGGTGTGAGTGGTGTTGAGATATCTTTACAACTCAACCCAGGGCAAGGATTGGTAGGATTTGCCGATGCGGAAAGTCCACTCAAACTCAGACAAAATGCGATGGCCGCGATCGAGCAAAACGCTATTGTGATTGCCACTATTGCTTGATAGCGTCGATCCGTTCACCACAGCCGGTCAAACAGGTTAGGTCGTGCTCATCTCAATGTTGGTTGTATGAACTAAATATCGAAGATCTGCCATCTTTTTGAATGAGCAACACCTCATAAGGATCGCGTCTGCCTCGATACTCGGGACCATCCATACCTGGGGAGCCAATCGGCATTTTAGGAACAGCCAAACCAAGCGCACGAGGCTGATCTTTAATAAGTCGCTGAATGTCTGCAGCAGGGACATGACCCTCAATGACATAGCCCTGAATTAAAGCCGTGTGACAAGAGCCAAACTTTGGTGGAACAGCTAATTGTGTGCGTATCGCTTGATTCCCTGTGTCCACGATCTTGACAACAAAACCATTTTTTTCAAGATGCTTGACCCACTCTGCACAACAGCCGCAGTCAGGATCTTTCCAGACAGTCATCATTCGCTCAGAGGCTGCGGCTAAAGCATCAAGGGGAGCTGTACTCAAAGCCAAAAGCATCATTAAGAATGAACGCCGAAGCGATGCACTCTTCTGTAAGGGATGATTCATCTGTTTCTATCCATCAATGATCTTGAGTAAGTTAAATATATTACCGAATTTGTCCTGACCTCTACGCATTATTTGCATTACATATTTGTCATCCGCACAAGGCTAGCGATGGAGAATCGTAAACCCTATTCGATCTGGTGGCGGTTGCTGCTGAGATTGGACTCGGTCGCAGACTCACACCACTTTTTATAAATTTTATCTAGATTTAGATTCAGCAGAGGCCTTAGCAAAACTATCAAACCCAAGAGCATTTTTTGCAGAAAATCGCGAACGACTAGTGATCTTGGATGAAATTCAAAATCACCCGCAACTGCTGAGTGAAATGCGCGGAGAGATTGACGCAGATCGCCGTCCAGGACGGTTTTTGCTCTTAGGGTCAGCATCCTTTAAGCTACTCAAGCAATCACAATCTCTTGCAGGACGCTTGTCTCTAGTAGATATGTCTCCGCTCGTACTAAGTGAGGTGTATGAAAATTTTAACGATACCCAGTCTCTTTGGCTTAGAGGCGGCTTTCCAAATAGTTACTTGGCCAAGAACATCAATGCATCGTGGGACTGGCGCTCAGCACTTATTCGACATTTCTTAAACACGGATTTACCAAGTTTAGGTATCAATGTCGATCCACAACTGATGCATCGATTTTGGCGGATGGTTGCACACCTTCATGGCCAAATCTTTAATGCTTCAGCGGTAGCTGGCTCGCTGGGCATCTCTGCTACATCGACTGGACGTTATCTTGATCACTTATGTGACATGCTTATGGTCAAGCGTCTGGAGCCATATTTTATTAACTTAGGTAAAAGGCTGGTGAAATCACCCAAGATATATGTGCGTGACAGTGGACTATTGCACAACTTACTTGGCATTCGCGAGGCCAATGACCTCTTAGGCCACCCCAGTACGGGAGCCTCTTGGGAAGGATTTGTCATCGAGCAAATAGCAGCACACTATAGTGGATCGGTTTTTTAAGACAGTTTTAGCGATTGGTTTAAGCTATGTTCCAACAACGGGACTAAGCAAACATGACCGAACGAAAGAAACGCAAGGTGCATTCGGCTGAATTTAAAGCCAAGGTTGGTCTTGAGGCAGTGCGTGGGGTCAAGACAATCAACGAGATTAGCCAGGAGTTTGGTGTTCATCCCGTGCAGGTAAGCCAATGGAAGAAAGAAATCCAAACGCAATGCAAAACCTTGTTTGAAGGCAAACGCGGTCCGGCCCCAGCACCTGTGGCTGAGCATACCGAACCCGAGCGACTGTACAGCGAGATTGGCAGACTCAAGATAGAGCTCGATTGGCTTAAAAAAAAGTCAGGGATCAGCCTGCCATGATTCGAGAGTCCTGGATCGGTGAGCATGAGGAGCTCTCGCAAGTTCGTCAATGCAGTTTGGCAGGGGTCTCGCGTGCCACGGTCTATGCTCATCTGAAGCCTGTGCCAATCGATTCAAATGACTTGATGCTGAGCGCTCTGATTGACGAAGAGTACACACGGCACCCGTTCTACGGCAGCCGTAGGATGGTGGTCTTTTTAGTCAGGCTCGGGCATGACATCAAGCGCAGACGTGTGCAGAAGCTCATGCGCGCGATGGGCCTGGTCGGCATGGCACCTGGTCCGAACACGAGCCGCGCTCACCCCGAGCACAAGGTCTATCCGTATCTGTTGCGTGGTGTACCTGTTGTCAGGCCCAATCAAGTCTGGAGTACAGACATCACCTACGTTCGCCTAGCTCATGGGTTTGCCTATCTGGTAGCCATCATTGATTGGTATTCACGTCGGGTGCTGAGCTGGCGCATCAGCAACAGTATGGATGCAGTGTTTTGCGTTGACTGCCTTGAAGAGGCGCTACGCCACCATGGCACGCCCGAAATATTCAACAGCGATCAAGGTTCTCAGTTTACGAGTCTTGCCTTCACAGAGGTACTCAAACGCGCGGGCGTTGTCATCAGCATGGATGGCCGAGGCCGTGCCTTTGATAACATCTTTGTCGAACGCCTCTGGCGCAGCGTCAAATATGAAGACATTTATCTCAAGGGTTACGCCACGATGGGTGAATTGGTAATCGGACTGAGTGCGTACTTTGCTTTCTACAACGAAGAGCGGCCTCACCAGTCGCTTAGTAACCAAACGCCAGATGCGGTGTATCAAACCGCGAGCGGCGGCGGCGCGATGATTCTTGAAAAATATGGTGATTCACTGCCAGAAACGTCTGATCCGCTACGCTCCTCAGACGTTTCTGGCAGTATAGTGAAAGACAACAAAGCAACTGCAACAACAGAAGTAAACACGGGGCAGCGCCGAGCGGCTGCAATTGAACTGGAACCTACAGCTTAAACTCTAGCAAAAAGTTGTCTTGAGTTTCCGTTCCACCTTAGTTTCCACAATGAATTGACAAAGACTTTTGTACTTAAAACTATCGATATGTGTAACCTAAGATCAATTTAAAAAATACTTCACACAGGCATCTACGTAGATATGAGCCCTGATATCAAGGAAATGAAACATCGGTTTTCTGCAGAACTCAAAAAGTGTCTACAAGCTCGTTATGGAGGACGTATTCCACCCATGTCAAAGATTGCTCGTGACTTTTCCCTCCATGCAAGTCATCTTCCCCATGTCAGTGTGGAAACAGTAAGAAAGTGGATACGAGGGGAAACAATTCCGCAATATCCGCGCGCGCAGTCCCTATCCGACTGGTTAGGTCCCGAGTTACTTATGCCTTTTGAAAATTGGCCTCAACGCAATCTACAAGATCTGACCAAGGATAAATCACACATCAGTCATGACGAAGCTTCACGTTGCATAATCATGATGCAAAAGCTAGCTAGGGATGAATTCAATCTCGTCATTAAGTTAACGGAAATTCTTCACAATAAGCAAAAATTTAAAACTACTCCTTTAAAGTAATGAAGCATTTCAAAAATTTAATTTTTAATGCAATCGATAATTTTAGAATCAAGTGAAGTAATGTTCCTGGATCAATACGTGTCAAATTCTTTAAAAAGCAATGTCACCGTTTTTAATGCAAAATATCGTTCTCAATATTTTGATAATCATCCTGGTTTTTTACAAGTCAAGGCACTTCGATACTATGCACAGGTTACCGATACGCCAAATCCTTTTTTCACTGTTCACGATTCAATTGCAGGCGCGACAACATCGATTGATGGTAAAGAATTTTTCAATTTTTCAAGCTACAACTACTTAGGATTAAATGGTGATCCACGTGTTATTGCTGCGGCGAAAGCTGCCATCGATCAGTTTGGAACATCTGTTTCTGCAAGTAGGATTGTGTCAGGAGAACGCCCTGTACATCAATTACTAGAAAGTGCTCTAGCCTCAATATATGATACTGATGGAGCCTTGACTTACGTAAGTGGGCACGCCACTAACGTCTCTGCTCTAGGCTATTTGTTCGGTCCAGATGATCTAATTATTCATGACAAACTTTCGCACAACAGTATTTTGCAAGGGATCAAGCTCTCCCGTGCGGATCGTATTAGCTTTACTCACAATGATTTAGCCGATCTAGAGAAAAGACTGACTCGCATGCGGCACAAATATAAAACTGTGCTGATTATCGTTGAGGGGCTCTACAGCATGGATGGAGACTTTCCAGATCTTGCGGCCCTTGTCGCCTTGAAGGAAAAGTGGTGTTGCCTGCTAATGGTCGATGATGCCCATGGACTGGGCGTCCTCGGTCAACGTGGTCTCGGCATAAGAGAGCACTTTAATCTTAAAGGTTCTGATGTTGATATCTGGACCGGAACGCTGAGTAAAACACTCGCGAGTGCGGGCGGTTATATTGCAGGATCACATGCACTGATCGACAATCTTAAATTTTTCTCTCCAGGCTTTCTTTACAGTGTTGGACTACCTCCACCAAGCGCGGCGGCTGCTTTTGCAGCTCTTGAAATCATGCTAGCGGAACCACAACGTGTTACACACCTGCAAGCGATTAGTAAATATTTTCTGACGCGCGCAAAAGATGTAGGTATCAATGTAGGCTCGGCTATGGGCTTTGCCATTATCCCAGCAATGATTGGCGACCCTGTCCAAGCGGTAACAATCTCTCGCAAACTTGAATATCAAGGCATCCATGCAAAGCCCATCATCTATCCCGCAGTGGGAGATCAGGCGGCACGTATTCGTTTTTTTATGTGCTGTGAGCACACGACTCAAATGGTGGACCAAGCGATCGATGCCTGGTGTACTGTGATGTCTAAGCTATAACGTCATTGGATCAATCAGGAATGGCGTCAAGGCACTTTTTATTTCTGCAAGGCTTACGGTCCCCATTTTTTATGCGGCTGGCACAGGCGCTGCGAAATGAGGGTCAATCTGTCTCAAAAATCCAGTACACCGTAGGTGATACGCTGTATTGGACAGGTGCTTCCACGGGTTGTCACGTGAGACGCGAGCAGTTATGTGATTTTTATCAGCAGATCTTTACTCAACTCATCCCCACGGATATTGTTCTATTTGGAGACTGTCGGCCTGTCCATGTGCCTGCAATTGCGCTGGCATCTACTCTTGGTATTCAGGTGCATATTTTCGAAGAGGGATATTTTCGACCCGACTGGATCACGCTTGAAACGACGGGGGTGAATGGTTATTCATTACTTCCCATGCAAAGCGTATGGTACAGAACCGCGGCACGGATCCTGCACGATGCCCCCCCTCCCGCAGCACTTCCCTCTAGCCTAAAAGCGCGCGTCTTGCACGACATCGCGTACAACCTTGGCTGTATCGCAAACTCCATTTTTTATCCCAACTACCCGACCCATGTCACCGACACCATTCATGAGGAATACGTAGCCTACGCTAAACGCGTCATGCGAGTTAGAAACACACGCGCCAAAGATAACGAAAAAGTACGGTCTCTGATCACCTCTGAAAAATATTTTCTCCTGGCTTTACAAGTCCGTGGAGATGCACAACTTCGTTTTCACTCAGACTATGCAGATAGTGAAAAGCTTTTACGTGAAGTCTTGGGTTCTTTTGCCAAGCATGCTCCACCGGATGTCCGTCTAGTCGTTAAAAACCATCCACTTGATCCTGGAGTTATGGATTACGGGGACCGTATTGTCAAGCTCGCATCAAAATTAGAGATCTCTGAGCGAGTGGATTATCTGGAGACAGGTCATTTACCCACCCTGTTAGATCATGCACAGGGACTCATCACTGTCAACAGCACCACAATTGGTCAGGCCCTTTTTCATCGCTGCCCTGTTAAAGCACTTGGACGTAGTATTTTTGCTGTTGATGGGCTCCTATGTCAGGAAAGTCTGGATATTTTTTGGCGTCAACCTGGTCAGGTCGATATGGTGTTATTCAATGACTTTAAAAAGGTCGTGACTCATCTCACCCAAGTCAATGGCGGCCTCTACACCACCGAAGGGATTGCACTCGCCATTAAAAATGCAATCCCGCGTCTTCTTGAGTCTCCCAGTCGCTTGGCTATGCTAATGGATATCGTGCAGCCTGTTGTGCCCTCCGCTCGCGTTGAGGTGCATGCATGAATATCGTCATCACGGGTGCATCAGGCGCCATTGGTCAGGCACTCGCGTTAGAGTATGCGGGTCCTAAGATCACTTTGCATTTACATGGACGAAATGCAGAGGTCTTGGAATCGCTGGCTCTTCAATGTGAGCAGCGTGGTGCCATTGTTCAGATCGAAACGCTTGATCTGTTTTATCTTAATGCGGTGGCAGACTGGGCCCAGCGCCTATGCTATGAGGGTGTGCCTGATCTGCTAATTCTCAACGCTGGCATAAACATTCATACCTCATCAGAACAGCCTGACGAGTCCACCGATGCTTCACATGAGTTAATGCTCGTCAACCTGTTATCCGCCATCAGGCTGATTCAGGGCTGTCTGCCTGCTATGCGCGTGCGTGGTAGTGGCCAAATCGCCTTAATCAGCTCCTTGGCCGCCTGGCGTGGTCTCCCAAAAACTCCAAGCTACAGCGCGAGTAAAGCTGGACTGAAAGCCTATGGCGAGGCCCTGCGCACAGATCTCGCTTCTGCTGGCATCCGTGTCAATGTGGTGATGCCGGGTTATGTTGACTCGCCCATGAGCATGGCCATGCCGGGGCCTAAGCCTTGGCAATGGACGCCAGGGCGCGCAGCACGCGTCATTCGTCTTGGTCTGGATCGAAACAAAGGCCGTATTAGCTTTCCTTTTTTTTTGAGTATGGGCTGCCATACGCTCGCTCTTTTACCAGATAGCGTCTCTGGCTGGCTCTTGAGAAAATTCGGCTATGGCTGAGATGTTGATCTGCGTCTTGACCACCCTCCTCGGGGGGTGGGCAGCCGAGCAATGGATGACGCCAACACCGAATTCGGTCTTTAGACGACCTTGGCGTGCAAATGTCATGCACGTTTCGATTTTGGTTACGGTATTTGGGCTGTATCTGCTTGTACTGCGTCGCCCTTGGTTGGCCTCTGCCTTAACGTTAGGTTTGCCTGTCCTATTGATCATCATCAACAACACCAAGCATACCCACCTTCGGGAGCCTTTTCTGGCGAGTGACTGGAGTTATTTTGTTGAGGCGCTTCGCTATCCGCGTTTGTATTTTCCCTTTTTTGGTTCGCTCAAAGCGGCGCTGATGCTCGGTACCTTTGTGTCCGTGCTGACTCTATGGCTGTGGCTTGAGCCTCCTTGGTCTGGCAACATCAACCCGCTCGTGATGGTTGGGATGGGTTGCGTCGTTGGCGGTGCAGTATGTCTTCGATGGGCTTGTTTGTCTTGGCCTACAGATAGCCGCACAACCAACTACGATGTCGAGTCAGACGTCACCCAATGGGGACTCTTTGCAACGCTTGCGCTTTATGGATACGATCTTAAACGTCCCCCCAACCAAACAGGCTCACCTTTTTTATCTCTCCAAGCCCCAGAATACAAGCTCCTACCGCATTTCATCGCAATACAGGCAGAGTCTTTTTTTGACCTAAAGAGACACTTTACAGGGCATCTGTCTGAGCGTTGGCTTGTCAACTTGGATGCACTCAACGATGAGTCTCATGCCCATGGTCCCTTGATCGTCCCGGCTTGGGGCGCAAATACTGTCCGCACAGAGTTCGAGTTTTTAACAGGACTGAGTGCATCACATTTCGGTGTACACCGCTTTCAACCCTATGCTTTAGCCTTTAAGCATACTCCACGATCCCTAGCTCGCTACCTGAAAGTCAATGGCTACGAAACCATATTTGTGCATCCTTACCTTAAAAACTTTTACAACCGACATCGAGTCATGCCTCAGCTTGGATTTGATTCTTTTTTAGATGTGACCGCATTTGATGCGCCTGCATCATCTGAAAACTATGTGAGTGATCTTGCTTTGGGAGAGACATTGGTTTCGTTGCTCAATCACGCTCAGGGTCCCACATTTCTGCAAGCGGTCACTATGGCGGGACATGGTCCCTATACCCGCAAGGGTGCGGAGCCCGCCGAGGTTTTGGATAAATACGCGGCTCGCATGGCGGGCACGGATGCGATGCTTGGGTATCTGCGCGAGGCGCTACCCAAGCTGAATCGTCCTGTCGTGCTGTGTGTGTATGGTGACCATCCCCCAATTTTGCCAGAGGTATATGCCTGGTTGGGTATGCCTGATGGCACGACTGACTATGCGGTGTGGTGCAGTCAGCCTATCGCTCATGCTCCTAAACTCAGCGCTACGCCTGAAACAATCCATGCCCATATGCTCGCTGCAAAGATGTTGCGTGTTGGCGGTTTTACTGAAAAGCTCGAATCGTGAAACGCGTTCATTTTGTTCAGGCTCTGGGGAAAATCATTGGCTATTGTTTATGCCGGCTTTTACCGATTGATTGGGTGTCCAATTTGGGTGCGAAGATGGGGCGTTATCGTGAGGCAAAAGAAAACGAACTCCGCCCCCGCGTTGAGATAAATCTAAAATTTCTGGGTGTAGATCGTCCTAGCCCATTACTCACGCTACTCAAGGCAGAAAACGGTCGCGCCGCACTAGAAATGTTGATTGCAGATCGGATTGCGCGCGTTGGCAGGGTCCGCTGGATACCCAATCAAGAGCTTGATCATGCGATACAACAAAAACGTCCAATTATTTTTTGTTGCATCCATCTCTCTAATCTTGGTGATGTAGTGGGTGCTTCAATCGTCCATGAATTTGGGTACGGAGCCCCTGACTATAGAATGGGCGGGGCTGCAAGACAAATCGCTGATCCTATCGATCGCTGGATCGCAAATCGCAGTAGAAGGCTGCTTTTGGGTAAGCAGTCCGCCTGGGTATCCGCTCCAAAACCCGGCTTGGCCCGTCAAATTTTAGACGAGCTCTTAACACCGCCGAGTATCCTCATGCTGCACGTTGACGAGTCGCGCAAACATCAGGTCCACTGCCCAAGCTTTGGTCGTGAATTACCCAAAGGGATCAACCTACGCTATGCCGTCAAGCTCGCCATGCGATCAAAGGCCTGCCTGGTTCCGTTGTATCTACTGAGGGATCCCAACGCAACCGCGCACTTCACGGTTCATACAATCAGAGTAATGGATTTCAACAGCGTATCGTATGACGAGCAAGAGGCTATCCAAACAATTGATCAGGATTTTGAGCAGATTGTGCGGCGATACCCCGAGCGCTGGCTACAGATTTACCATGCGCGGCTGGGTTGAGACAAAATGGACCGCTGACGCATCCGTTGCTTTGCACTCGATCAAATGCGTCAAAGCACGAACCTGATTTACCCCTTTACTCCTGCCCAAACATTCCCAAGCCCGCCTCGGGCACCTTTGCCATCAAGATGCTACCTGTGTCCGATTCAGTCATAAACAGTGTCTTGTTCTCAGCGCCACCATAGGCAATATTCGTGGTCGATAGCCCCGCACAAGAACGCAGACGATAAAGTGGCTCGCCCAACTTACTGAAAATCCAGACTGAGCCAAGACCACAGTGTGCCACGGCAAGACCACCAGTGACATCCGCAGCGATGCCGTCCGGACCTGCAGAGCCTCCCGATAACTGAATATACGCACCAACCTTTGACGTTGTTCCATCGGGATGCAGAGGCATGCGCCAAATCTGATTAGCACGCGTCGCGGCGACATACAAAACCTGTTGATTGGGACTCAAGGCCAATCCGTTCGGACTTGCGACATTTGAGATCAACAGATCCACCTGACCATCCGGGCGCAGACGATACACGCGACCGCTCGGATCCTGCATACCGGTCTGACCTTGATCGGTAAAATACAAATCCCCATTACTCGCAAAAATCAGATCGTTGGTTCCCTTGAGACCTTCGCGCCGCACATGGTCCAGAACAGGCGTAACTTTGCCGCTTGTCGGATCTAGCTGCATGATCCCATAGCGATGATCTGCAATAAAAAAACGCCCATCCTTGTGAATCTTGAGCCCGTTTGGCCAGCCATCGTATTCAGTGACGACCGACCACTCTTTGTCGGGCGTGATCTTCAGCACTCGACCATAAGGAATATCTGTCACATAGAGATTACCTTCTCGATCAAACGATGGTCCCTCAATAAACGAATGTAAGTGGTCGCTTCCCTTACCAAAGCTCCACCCAGATTTACGATTTTTCATCCGCAAGTGGTCGGGAATACTTGAAAAGAGAGTGGTCTCAATTTCTTTTGGGGGTGCATACATGATCTCGTCTCCGTCTAATAATTGATATATTTATTTATTCACCGGCTTTCTCAAATCCGGCCCCAGCACATATTCAGTCTCTACATCACCACGAAATAACGACTTGCCACAAATCATGATCTGACCCTTTGGGTCCAGAAAAATATTATCTCGCACGATCATCGCACTCCCCTTGGGCACCTCGAGTCGGCTTGCCAGCAAGGCATCCGCAACGATTGCTGAGACCTGGACCACGATGGTCGGCACACGGTACCCCACGATTGCACTCACAAATGCGTGCACAGATTGCGTCAACAACATTTCACCTGTGACCGCCTGACCGAGCTCAATCGGCAAGTAACGAATTTCCAGACACACCGGGTTGTCATGGATCATCCTTAAACGTTCGAGCTTGAACACCTGTGTGCCCTTGGGCAAGGAGAGTTGAGCCAAGACCGAAGGAGGTGCTTGCACGAGTTCATAGTTTGGCGAGCGGTAACTCACACGGAGCCCCTCGAGTGCAACCTGATCCTCAAAAGGTAAACAATGGCGGGAATCGATCGGAAAAGTCCCCATCATGACTGGCGCGACAAAACTGCCACGACCGGCATGGCGCGTCACCATGCCCTCAAACACTAGTCGCGATAACGCTTGCCGTACCGTTGCACGAGTCGTTTTAAATCGAGTCGCGAGCTCAGACTCAGAAGGTAATTGGGCGCCTGGCGCATACATCCCCGAAGCAATCCCCTCTCGGACACATTGCTCAATACGTTCAAAAATAGGCGTGCTTTTTATTTTGGTCATGCACAATTAATGGCAATTAATGGTTGACTCTAGCAATAACAGCCTTTACATTTTAAATGACTATACAACTAAAACAAAACGTATTACGTTTAAATTTCGTAGTCTAAAGCGCGGGAGATAACTGCACATGAGTGATATGAATGAGTTTCGGATGCTTTCCACCAGTGGAATTCTGGGTTACGGGTTTCCCGAGGCTTCACTCGAAGCAGGCATGGCCCTAAAGCCACACGTGATTGGTGTCGATGGAGGCTCGGTGGATCCGGGACCGCACTATCTGGGCTCCGGAAAACCGTTCTGCTCACCGATGGCGATTCGACGAGACTTGCGTCTGATGCTCAAGGCTGCGATCAAGCATGGCTGCAAACTCATCATCGGCACTTGCGGCGGAGCAGGCGGCGAGCCTCATCTTGATTTAGTCGTACAAATGGCCCGAGAGATCGCCGCAGAAGATAAATTACATTTCAAAATGGCCGTGATCCACGCCGAGCTCAAGCCCGACTTCATCAAAGCACAGCTTCAGCAAAAAAAGATCCGTCCCCTAGGCAGACACCACGAGCTTGACCCCGCCACCGTTGACCGCGCGATCCGCATCGTCGGCATGATGGGGCCAGAGCCCTTTGCTCAAGCCCTCAATTCCGGCGCGCAAGTGATATTAGCTGGGCGATCAAGCGATCCCTCACCTTGGGCTGCAGCAGCCATCAACGCAGGCTTTCCTCCCGCCGCAGCCTGGTATGCCGGCAAAATGCTCGAGTGTGGCGCGACCCCTGCTATTCCAAAAGGCCACGACTGCCTGATGGTCAAGATCAGAAAAAATGGCGATGTCGAATGCGAGGCAATGAACCCCATTCGCCGCTGCACCAGTGTCTCGATCGCAAACCACAGCCTACATGAAAACGCGAGTCCGATTCACCACGTCGAGCCTGGTGGACTCCTCGATACCTCCGCCTGCACCTTTGAAGAAGTGACCGATCGTGCCGTGATTATTCGTGGCATGACCTGGACGACCAATCCTTATACGGTCAAGCTTGAGGCAGCCGAGTTGGCCGGCTATCGCGCCTTTACTATTTGTGGCACACACGATCCGTTGCTGATCAGCACGGTTAAGACCTTTTTGTCCAATATCCGTGAACTGACTGCCACCAAAGCGGCTGACCTCGGCGTCAAACCCACCGAGTACACCCTGGTCATCCGCACCTACGGACTGAACGGTGTCATGGCAGAAAGAGAACCCGTACAAGACGCCACTGCCCACGAGCTTGGTTTTCTGGTGGAGGTCGTCGCCAAAGATCAAACAACGGCCAATAGCGTCCTCGCACTTGCACGCACGCAAATGCTGCATATGGACTTTCCGGGGCGGATGTGTCGAGAGGGCAATATGGCCTTTCCGTTTTCACCCTCAGATCAAGAAGGCGGGCCGATGTACCAGTTTTCCATGCACCACGTGCTCGAAGTCAACGATCCCTGCGAGCTCTTTCCGATCGATTACGAAAACCTTTAAAGGGAACGCTAAATGCCACTCATCAAAGATCTCGCCATCGTATGCAAAAGCAAAAATGCTGGCCCGTTCGAGCTCACGATTGATGTCGTGTTTGATAATGCCGAGGCCTACAATCGGGTCAAACGCTCAGGCGTGCTGTGCCCAAAACTGTTCGCAAAACTTTATAACGTCAACGAACAAGACGTCCTCTTTACACCCTATGATGCCGCCTTTGCCTTTAAAGCGACCCTCCCTAGGCTCGTTCCATCTGGTGGCATCGGTGACACAGACGTCTACGGTGCCCAACAACACGCACCGGTGCTCAACATTCACATCCCGTGAATAGCCCCCTCACCAAACTAAAAGCACTGGGATTCGGTGCACTGTCGATTGTGATCGGGCTATTTGTTTGGGAACTTTGTGCGACACAGTTTTCTGACTTTATCCTACCCTCACCGCTCAGCGTTTTTGCGCAGTTTTTCGATCCCGTCTTTGCGCCCAGACTCTTCAAGGCTGTCACCGGCTCGTTGGTGCAGCTCGGGCTAGGCTTTTCGTTGGCGCTTTTGATCGCCGTGCCACTTGGCACCCTGCTCGGCCGCTCCGACACCCTGTATCGGATGTTTAATCCGGTGATCAACGCCATCTACGCCATTCCACCTGTAGCGATGGTGCCCTTTCTGATTATCTGGTTTGGCTTATTCCTCGAGTCACGCGTTGCACTCGTGTTTCTGATGTGCTTTTTCGACATCCTTGTGGTCATTATCGCGGGCTCACGGGATGTCAGAACCTCATGGATTGATGTCGGCCGATCGTTTGGTGGCAGCCGCTACTACTGCCTGCGGCACATCGTCTTTCCCGCCTTGACACCTTTTCTGTTTGCCTCACTCCGCGTCGGTTCGGCTCGAGCGATAAACGGCATGATCACCGCAGAACTATTCTTTGCCGCCGTCAATTTAGGACAACTCCTTAAGCGCTCAACCCAAGCCTTTGACGCCTCTGCAGCCCTGGCGGTCGTGATGACCGTATGCCTGATGGGGCTACTCGCACAAAGCATCATTCATATGCTCGAGCGACGCCTGTTGCACTGGCACTTGAGGCGCTGACCTATGAAAACACTTAAAAACGCGCTCCTGCCTCTGATCGGCTTTGGCCTCGTGCTTGGCTTATGGGAAATCGTTGGACTTAAGCTCGGCAGCAGTCTGTTCGCCCCCGCATCCTCCGTTTTTGTGCAATATGTGGCCATGCTGCGCGAAGGCACAATGCTCCAGGAGCTTTTTATCTCCTTGCGTCAAATGTTGTTGGGATTTTCACTCGCATGCGTGATCGGGATGCCGATGGGCATCGCGATGGGACGCTCCACGATCTCAGACGCCATGCTCAGACCGTGGGTCAGCATCTTTGTAGTGACCTCGACAGCCGCCCTGATCCCGATTCTGATCATGATTTTAGGGACCGGACTCACCCTGCGCTCAACCGTCGTGTTTTTAGCAGCCGTCTGGTACATCGTGCTGACCACCTACAACGGCGCCAAAGGCATCAGCCCCGAGCTCCTCGCCGTCGGTCGATCCTTTTCCGCTAACCGTACACAAATTTTTTGGAAAATCATCCTGCCAGCGCTTTATCCTTACCTCATTACCGGCGCACGCATCGGACTGATACACGCTATCCGCGCCATGGTGATGGCCGAAATGTTTGTCATCGTCGGCTACGGCGCCCTGATCAATCAGTCCGGGATGGAGATCAACACCAGCTCACTACTCAGTCTGCTACTCACCCTGGCGTTTGTCAGTCTGATCGCAAACGCCCTTCTTTCGCAATGGGGGAAACATCTGGCACCCTGGTATGAACAACAACGCCAGAGACTTTAAGTAAAAACTTTTATAAGCTCATTAAGAGCCACAAGGAGAAGACCATGACAATCACTCGCAGAGATCTACTGAAGCATGCCGGAATGGGATTGGGCTCAGCCGCCCTGCTGTCCTACGCACCGTTAAGCCTCGCGCAAAAAAATCGCGCCCTGAAAGCACAGATTTTGGGCTTTACGCTATCGATTCATGTGCCCGCCATCATGGCACTCAACGAAGGCATGCAAGCCCTCGGCTACAGCGCCTCCGACATGAAACGCATCGAGTCCATGCAAGTTTTGACTCAATCGATCGTGGCCGGCTCCGCCGAAGTCGGCGAGTCCGACATCGTCTCAGCCCTTCGCGCAGGCTCGGTCGGTGCAGACGTCAAAATGGTCGGTATGGTCTACAACAACACCAGCCAAGTGCTGGTCGTCAACGCCGACAAAGTCAAAAGCTACGCGGATTTTAAAAATAAAGATAACGCCATCGCCCTGAACTCAACTGGCGACTTTATCTACGTCATGTTGAGCGGTATTTTTGAACGCAATGGCGTCAATATCGAAGACGCCACCGTAGTGGACGTCGGCGGCTCAGGCTCACGCATGCGCGCGCTGCTTGGTGGACGCGTGGCAGCTGTGCCCGTGCACTTTGACCAAGCGGCCGACATCCTCAAACAGGGTAATTACAAAGTCATGGTCGAGCCCTGGAAAATCTACAACCCCTGGCTCTCGGAAGCATGGCTGGTACAAGGCTCTTGGCTCAAAAATGCAGACAACGCCCGCGCCATTACTGACCTGCTCAAAGCCACCGTGACATCGTTTCGCAAGACCAACCAAAGCCTGTCCTACTTTGCCGAGGGCTATCGTAAATACGCCACCGTCAAAGACGCCAAGACTGCGACCGAAGAGCAACTCAGACCCGTCTGGGAAACCCTCTCCAAGCAAATTAAAGCCTGGCCTGACGATGGCGGCTTTCGGATCAAGTATTTTGAAGAGCTCATGCCCGTCTACGTCAAAGCCGGAACGGTCAAACGCGGTACCAACATCGCCAAAACGATCGACACTCAGTACATGGAAAAAGCCCTCAAGGAGCTCGGCTAATTGGCACATTTCAAGCTTGAGATCGAAGGGATCACCAAGATCTACCGGCAGGGCATAAGCGGCCTGCCGGTACTGGAAAACTTTTCACTCCAAGTCAAAGATCTGGAATTTCTCGTGTTGCTGGGTCCCTCAGGATGTGGCAAGTCCACACTCCTGAGAATCATCAACGGCATCGAGACCAGCGACGGCGGACGCATCCTGATCGATGGCCAAGACGTGACCGGCACCACCGGACACGGCCGCGGCATGGTATTCCAAAGCTTTGAACTTTTCCCATGGCGCACCGTGCTCGACAACGTCGCCTTTGGTCTCGAAGTGGCTGGTGTTGAAAAGCAGCAGCGTCTCGCGCAAGCACGTGCGTGTGTCGAACTCGTTGGCCTCACCGCCTTTGAAAACGCCTACCCCCACCAACTCTCAGGCGGCATGCAGCAGAGGGTCGGTATCGCCCGGGCATTGGCGATCAAACCCAGCATTCTGCTGATGGATGAGCCCTACGGTGCCCTCGACGTACAGACCCGCGATCTGCTTCAAGACGAATTACTCAATATCTGGGAGCGTGAGCGCAAAACAGTCGTTTTTGTCACCCACTCCATAGAGGAAGCGCTTTATCTTGCTGACCGGATTGTGGTGATGTCACCCAGGCCAGGCCGGATAGCACAAATCATTGACGTCCCTTTTGCTCGCCCCCGTCGTGACGAGATTAAAACCGACCCTGAGTTTTTAAAGCTCAGGCGTCATATCTGGGAGAGCTTAAAAAAGATGAGCTGAGCGCATCCAACGGAATACTGAACCAAACACCCCCCGGACATTTTTCAACTACAACTTGAGCTGTCTCAAGACGATACCTTAGCTGGCAACAATCTCGAGGATTGGAAAGTATGTTGGGATTAAAGATCGCCATATTTCATCTAAACACAACTGCCTCAACGATACGCAAATGGGAACAAGGTGAAACTCGCCCCACTGGCCCCGCCCTCAAGCTACTGAATGTACTCGCAGACAAAGGCTTACAAGCAATTATCTAATTCACGCCGACAACTCCGCAAGCCACGTCGCAGCATCCGTCACAAGCACACCTTGTCTCGACTGAGCTTGTCTCAACTGCCCCACCAGCTGAACCGCAGTCGCGTCTGGAAACTCCCCTGCAAACCGTGCCAGTGCCGGATGTACACGATCATCCATTGCTTTGCACTCAATCAAATGCGTCAAAGTACGATCCTCGCTGATCGCAAAGTCCACCTCTGCTCCGTCCTTAGTGCGAACATAATGCAGCTCTACTTCACGTCCGGAGCTATCCTGTAAAAAGTGAACGTGCTTTTGAAGCATCGTCGCCATCGCGTTTTCAAGGCGCACACCAGAGTCACCTCTGACGAGCCCCGTGTCATAAAAATAAATCTTCGGCGTCTTGAGCAACCCTCTGGCGATATTTTTATGCCAAGGGCGAATCGTAAAAACGATGAAAAGCGCCTGCAAAATTTCCAGATAGGTCGCCACGGTCATGGGCGAAATCGCGAGGTCACGTGCGATTGATGCCAATGACAATGGTGAGCCCACTCGATCACACAAAATCTCGACAAAAAGCCGCATAGCGCCGACCTCTCGCAAGCGCGAAAACTCAAGCACATCGTCGCGAATCAACCCTGTTAAATATTGAGATCGCCAACGATTCGCGTCCTCTGTCGACTCAACCATGCACGGCTCAGGAAATCCACCACGTTCAACCAAATGAGAGAGCGCCACTGCAGGCTCTACACCCATCGTCGAGCACCACTCCTTGACCGAAAATGGATGCAAGCGATAAGAATAAAAACGCCCTGCCAGCGACTCTCCAGCATGTCGGAAAGTATCCAACCTCGCGCTGCCCGTCACGAGTAAAGCTTGCGACGCTGGTCGACCATCCACGACGCCCTTGAGCCAGTTATTCCAAAGATTCATCTTGTGAATCTCATCGAGGACCAATAGCCCAGCGTCCTGTCGCCAGGCTTGATCGACCAACACGCGACGATCTTGCGCAACATCCCAATTCAAGTACTGAGCCCGCTCGAACTTTGGCATCAGTTGTTTGGAAAGTGTGGTCTTACCGACCTGACGTGGTCCGGTCACGATCACCATCTTGCGATGGAGATCTTTAAGGACGAGGTCATCGAGATAGCGTTTCATGCGACTATTTTATAGTAAATTATAATAAAGTCGCGACTATTTTATAATTAAATATATAAAAGTCGCTTAATAAGACAATAGATCCACGACCCACAAACAAGATTTGGGCAACTTGGAAACAAGTGTTTCATCATGAAACACACGTTACAGCCACTCTGATTTAACCTGCGCCGTTTTTCTTCAAAGCGAACTTTTCGTCATTTTTAAATCTTGACTTAAATTCGTTTATAAACGAAAATGATCGCTTATAAAATTGAACATTACTTAAGTCTTGCAGATAAGCAGGATATCTACTTAGATTGGCTAAGCCGGTTGCGAGACAAACAAGCCAAGATCGCAATAATCAGGCGCATGACTCGCATCGAAAATGGCAATTTCGGCGACCACAGATATTGCCGTGATGGTGTCTGGGAAATGCGCATCGACATAGGCCCTGGATACCGTATTTACTATGCATTAGTCGGACAGCGGGTGTTGCTACTTCTATGCGGCGGGGACAAACGCACTCAAGATGCGGACATTACGCGTTCTGTTATTTACTTTAACGACTGGCAAAGGAGAGGCGACAATGAAAAGTAGACCACACGACGACGCAATGGCCGAGCTGTATCGCAACGATCCTGCGCTCGCAATAGACGTAGTCAACGACATACTCGAAGACGGCGATCAAGCTGAGCTTCTTATCGTGTTGAGACAATTGACCCAAGCCTATGGTGGTATTCAGGCAGTGGCCGAGCAGGCGCAGCTCAATCCGACACAGCTTTATCGCACTCTATCCCCAAAAGGAAACCCTGCACTCAGCAGCCTAACGGCTATTCTCAAAGCAATGGGCCTGCGCCTCAAAGTGCAGACTACCGCTAGCTAGCATCAAAAAACGGAGCCTCTACCCTCGCACCGCATTCCGCGGCAACGTCATCGACATCAACCCGGCTGCAATCAGCAACCCGCCCGACATCCCGAACGCCACCCAGTGCGTACCAAATGTCTCATAGCCCCAGCCACCAATCCAGGAGCTAAAGGTCGCACCAAATTGGTGTCCGAGATACGCCAAGCCATACAACACACCGACCAACCTGACACCATAGGTATCGGCCAAAATCGCAGAGGACATCGCGATGCTACCCGCCCAGACTAGGCCGCCAACAAAAGAGGCTGCGAACAGCTCAACGTGAGTACCCACCATCACCAGTGCAAAGAACCCTAATCCGCGTACAAAATAAATCACAGCCAAAATACTGCGACGCTCGAGCTTATCCGCCAGGCGTCCAAGAATCAACGTTCCAAAAATCGCCACGATACCGATGACACTAATTCCCATCGCACTGGTCGCCGAATCAAAACCATGATCCATCAGCATCGGCAATCCGTGCGTCCCCAACAGATTCATACTAAAGCCGCAGACAAATAATCCAAGGCAGATCTTCCAGAACACGACCGTACGCACTGCATCAGAAAAAGTCATTGCAGAGGCCGCAGCGGCTCTTTGTTTGTTTTCCGCATTGATCTGCGAGGGCAAGAGGTCCGTGTTTTCAGGTGCCTCATCATTGATGATGAAAAGCGCTGAAGGAATGGTTAATAATGCAAACACAATCGCAAAACTAAGCAAGGTCGCCTGCCAGCTATAGGTCTCAATCGCCCAGGTCATCAAGGGCGTCATTACCGCAATCCCTGCCATCGAACCTGTAGACAGATAAAACAGCGCCATGCCGCGCTGACGTGTGAACCAGCGACTGATCACCGGCGTCAACGCCACGGGACTGGTAAAGGCCAGGCCGACCGACATCAACACACCGAAGGACAGCATGAACGACCACGGCTCGCGCGCCACGATGGCCCAGAGTACCGAACCCATCACAATCACCGTTCCTACTAACAACACAAAGCGGGTGCCATAACGAGCCACCAACATCCCGGCGATAGGCATACCGATGCCGTAAAAAAGCATCCCAACGGCCACGATTGTCGCAAGCAAGGTTCGGCTAAAGCCCAGATCCTCGGCCATAGGGATAAAAAATGGACCGATGCCCAGCCTCATCCCGACTGTTAGCAAGGTAATAAACGTCGCGACCGCGACAATGTTCCAACCAAAATACCACTTACCGGGTCTTGCCTGCACCTGAGTCAATCTCGTCCCCTTTATTTTTATTGGGCACCACAACGTTCTAACTGTAGCGCTTGAATGGATCGACCAGTATGGTCGGCGACAGGCAGCGGCACATCCTGTCCCTTGATTCGCGCCCAAAGCCAGGGCAAGGCACTTGCGACATCAGGTCTCTGTCCCACTGCGCGCGACACAATCTCACGACTTGCACCGCCCTCCAAAGAGCCCACGTCAAAGCGGAAAAAATAGTACGGCTCCTGACCCATGCGCAGATCCATCACAGTCAAGCGTCCGTCTTGTTGACCTAGACTATAAAAGCCGTGACTAAACAATGCGATCGCCGCGGCACCCGCATTGTTTGCAGCAACAGGCGCCAAGGCATCGCAACGGGGATACTGTCTCCAAGTAATCTGAGGCTTCTCATCGAGTAGAGACCGGAAACCCTCGTAATAAGAGTCGGGTGTCATCGCGACCAAGCGCCAAAGAATTGAATTGAACGCGGTGGGGTTCACTAATAATCGTTCAGCCTGAATGCCAGACTTTTTTAAGGAAGCTTCCGCAAGCTGGGTCATATGCGCTTGAACAGCAACGCCCCACGCAAGATACAGGGTGCTAAAGGCGAGTCCGACCGCGTTCCATTTCAAGCCACGCGCAGACTTCAAGATCAACGCCGCACCTAAACCGATTAAAAGCGGAACGGTATACAGAGGATCAATAATAAAGACACTTCCCACACCAAACGGGTGATCCGTAAACGGGAGTAATAATCGCGTGCCATACACCGTCATCACATCGAGAAGTGGATGGGTAAAGAGCGCCAACCAAAACGCCAAGGTCCATCTGCGCCACAGCGTGGTGTGACCCTGCCCCTGCAACCTTGCCAAGCCCCAGCCAAGGATCGGTGCCAACAGGCTCAAGTACAACAAAGAGTGACTCTCTGCACGATGGCGGATCATATTTAAAATGGGGTCGCCGTGATTGATAACCGCATCCAGATCTGGCAGAGTCCCCGCGATACCACCCCAGAGCGCAGCTTTCCATATCGCAGTGCGATGCCCCATCACCCCGACCGTGATCGCCGCACCGAGCGCGATCTGGCTTACCGAGTCCATTTAGGCTGCCACATCAACAACACCAGAATCAAGGCGCACACCGAACTAAACACGTAGAGCATATTGGGGCCACCGGCACGCATCAGGGCGCCCGCGATCATCGGTCCGATCGTGGCACCCACGCCATAGGTCATCATCACGACTGCAGCCAAGCCCACCCGCTTCTCAGTAGTGACGCGGTCATTGGCAAGGTTAGAGGCCAGGGTATAAAAGGTAAACTGAATCACCCCAAAGCCCGCGGCAAAAATCAGCATCACCCAATACGGCCAACTCATCCAGCCCCACATCAGCACCGCGATCACAGTAAAGACGACCGCGTTATTGCGGATCAACTTGGTGCGGTCAGTGCGATCAGAGAGCCAACCCATCGGCCACTGTGCCATCAGACCTGCAATCACACTCGTCGCCGTGAAGAGCGCGATCTGCGGCGTAGTCAGACCTTGGCTATACGCAAAGACCGCGGCCAAACCATAAAACGATGCGGAAATATTTCCCGCTAAAAATACGGTAAAAAGTGCCTGCGGAGCGGCTTTGAAAAAATAAGGAAAGTCGATCGGCGCGGGAGGCTGTGGAATAGGCAACTTGCGTTGTGTCAACACGATCGGTAACAAGCTCAGCGCCTGACACAGCGCCACAAAAATAAGTGGACGCAAATCGTGTGTTGGATAAAGCGTAATCGCGAGTTGACCAAGCGCGGTGCCCGAGCCAGACATCACCATATAGACCGACATCACACGACCGCGATGACTGTTTTCTGTTTGCTCGTTGAGCCAGCTTTCCACCACGATGTATTGCACCGACATCGCCACACCAACGATCAAGCGCAATCCAATCCAAATAGGCAAAGAGTCGAACAAACTTTGAGAGAGCACCGCACAAATCGACAAGATCGCGGCGGTCGCGCAAGCGCGGACATGTCCCACTCGAATGATCAACCGATGTCCGATCCGCGCACCAAACACCAGACCCAAGTAGTAAGCAGAAATCAGTGTCCCGATCCAAAAGGCGCTCACCGACTCGGCGGACAATTTCAATGCGATGTAGGTGTTGAATAGTCCCGTACTGACCAGCATCAACAGCGTGGCCAAATACAGCGAGGGAAAGGAACTGAGGGTTGAGATCATCTGAATATGAAAACATCCCGCCTAAAAAGGGCAGAGGCCCTCATGAGACGGGATGAAATGAAACGTGAGTGTGACGAAACGAGTCCGTCAGACTCAGCCTACAAAAAAACGAATCGCTTAGATCGCTTTGAGCATCGAAGCAGCGTCGCTGATCTCGTACTTGCCAGGACCTTCGACATGTAAAACTTTGACGACACCGTCATCGATATAGGCTGCGTAACGCGTTGAGCGAGTGCCCATGCCGCGCGCATTGAGGTCGAGTTCCAAACCGAGTGCTTTAGTCCACTCAGCAGAGCCATCGCCCATCATGCGAACCTTGCCAGCGGCTTTCTGCTCGCGGCCCCAGGCACCCATGACAAAGGCGTCATTGACGGCAACGCACCACACTTCGTCAACGCCCTTGGCTTTGATCGCGTCAAAATGCTCAACATAGCTAGGCACGTGTTTGGCTGAGCAGGTTGGCGTAAAGGCGCCAGGCAGCGCAAACATCAAAATCTTTTTGCCCTTGACCAAGTCGGAAACTTTAAACGCATTTGGGCCAACGGTGCAGCCTGCTGTTTCAGTTTCGATGAATTCTGTGAGTGTGGCATCGGGAACCCGATCGCCGACTTTGATAGTCATATGCGCTCTCCTGAGGCTTCACGGGCAGCGACGGCTGCCACACTTGAGCCTAGCGTGACCTCTATCATATGCCAGCTAAGGATCAAGTGCGAGGGCAAATCACAAACAAACATAAGCCCCCGAGCAATCTCCACAATGAGTGTGTGGTCTTGCTTAACCTCGATTACTTCGCCTCGTCTTTGACCCGATACACCAACACGGAAGTATGGGTCAACGCAAGAACCTTGGTCGTCACACTACCCAGCAGCAAACGTGACAAACCGCTGCGCCCATGGCTAGAAATAAAAATAATTTCGCACTGATAATCCTTAGCGGATTGAACAATACCGTCTGCGATATTGAAGTTCGACACAGCGTGCGCAGTGGCCTTAACGCCTGCGGTTTCGGCGCGATCCACGACAGCTTTGAGGTGCTTTTTAGCTTGCTCTGCATTCGCCTTGTCATAGTCCTCATCGGTGATGGCATAGGCCGCTGACATGCCGTCAAAACCCATCGTCGCCGCAAAAGGCTGTGAAACGTGGAGTGCCACGATCTCGGCACCCGTAGAGCGTGCAAAAGAAATACCTGCGTTTGCGGATTGCGCTGACAATGCGGAACCGTCGGTCGGGATTAATATTTTTTGGAACATCATAGACTTTCCTCCAAAGAGAACTGAACGACTACATACTAGCCCCTAAACCGTAACAACCCAATAGGGAAAATGCGGACAATTGATCAAAATCAAGAATTTCCGGTCGCGGCCCGATACAGGACTGTGCAACGGGTACCCGAGCGGCAATACGCCAAAATCGGTTTAGGCAGCGTTCCTAACAGCTCTGTAAAGCGCTCGACGTCTTGCGCAGTCATCCCGCCGCTCACCACCGGCTGATACTCAACGGCTAGACCGGCAGCTTTAGCCGCCGCGCTCACTGCAGCCGCCGTTGGCTGATCCGGACCCGATTCGTAATCAGGACGATTAATAATGACGCTTTTAAAACCCGCTGAGGCAACCGCAGCCATATCACCCGGCTGCAACTGAGGCGCAACGGCAAAATCGGGATTTAAAGCGCTGATAGGCGTAGACACAGGGATCTCCTAAAATAAAGAACAAACGATGTTAAAGCTTAGTATACGCAGCGAAAGCCGATATAGGCCACATACACATCGTCTGGTTTGTATTGCATGCCTTCAACACGCATTTGCGAAGGCCCATACCACCAGGAACCTCCTGCGGTCAGGTGTGTCTTGCCTTGGGCGTCCAACAACCATTCCCAGGCATTCGCCCCCATGTCATACAGTCCATTGACACCTGCGCGCGTACGACCGACCGGAGCATGACGCTCCCAGCCATCCGCGCCACCCTTCACATTGGCACCCTGGCCAGTATCGCCCGTAGGATATTCGTAGGTTTTACCCTTGATAAATGGTGCGGGAGGGTTGTCACGCTGTTCGGTGTAAGCCGCCCGTTGCCACTGCGCTTTGGTGGGCAGGTCTCCGCCCGCATCCTGACAAAAGGCACGTGCCTCCGCCCACTTGATCTGAACTGCGGGCTCATCGGCTTGAGCCGGGATGCCGAAGGGTGTGCGCCAGTTCCAGCCTGGGCGCTTTTGCCAGCCCATCACATATTCGAAACCTCCTCCGCTACGCTCGGCCTCGGTCACGAGACCTTTGCGTTGGGCATACTCGGCAAAGCGACCGATACTGACCTCAGTCAGGTCAATCTTAAAGTCTCCAAAATCAACCCTGGGGCTCTGAGTACTGGTTTGAGCCAAGACGCTTGAGGAAATGGCCAGGGCCATCACCCAGGCAACACCGTTTATAAAAGTGCTTTTAAAGGGCATATTTCGAGTCATCTTCAGGATCTCTTGGTGCAAGGACAAATTTGAGCGATACTCAACTGTAAATCAATACAACACCGCCATACACAACACCCACACAAACTGGAGATAAAAATGATTTTGGTTGGCCGCTATGTTTCACCCTTTGTTCGCCGCGTCGGCGTCGTTTTGCAAACCCTCGGCATCCCCTACGAGCATAAAAGCTTGTCGACCGCCAAAGACGTCGAAGCCATCAAGTCGTTTAACCCTATCGCCAAGGTACCCGTTCTCGTGTTGGACCATGGCGAGCACCTGGTCGAAAGCTCGGCCATCATCGATACCCTGCTTGAAATGAGCCCCGGCCAGAAACTGCTGCCAGCCAGCGGCGCCGATCGCCGTCACATTCTCCAGCATTGCGCCGTAATGACCAGCGGCCTCGACAAGGCGATTCAGATTTTGTACGAACCCCTCAAGCGCCCCACTGAAAAAGTTCATCAGCCCTTCATCGACGGTCTTAGTGCACAAGTGCGCGCCAGCCTGGTCATGCTCGAGGAACTCGCCGCCAAAAATACGTTTCCGGGTGGCGACAAGGCCCGCCTTGATTGCCTGACCGTCGCCGTCGGTTGGTTCTTTCTCAACAAAATGATCCCCAAGGTTGCCGTTGCCGCCGACTTCCCTCACCTCGTGGCCCTGACGGCACGTTGCGAAGCGCTACCATCGTTCAAAGCCTGCCAACTCGAGGCCTAAACCCATGCAGTGGGCGCCATCCGCCATGAAATCAACAATTTTTCATGGCTGGTGGATGGTTGCGGGCTGCATGGCGGTCGCGACCGTCGCCTGGTCCTTCGGTCTCTACGGACCGAGCGTTTATCTGCACACCATCAGTCAACTGCACGACTGGTCGATTGGCTTGGTGTCGTCGGCCTTGACACTCGCCTTTCTGGTCAACGCCTCAGTATTGAGTTTTGTCGGAAGCGCCATTTCCAAATACGGTCCGCAACGCGTCATGGCGCTTGGTGCCGCCGTGATGGCAAGTGGTTTTATCGCCATGAGCGCCATCACCCAAATCTGGCATGTCTATGCTAGCTTTGCCCTGATGGGGCTAGGTTGGGCCTGCTTGTCGACCACCGCCATCACCTCCTCCCTGGCCCCCTGGTTTGATCGTCATCAGGGACGTGCCGTCTCCACAGCCATGTTGGGGGCAAGCATCGGCGGTATGGTCGGAGTGCCTGTTTTGCTCGCGCTGATTGGCACCTTTAGCTTTTCCATTGCCATGCTTGTGGTCGCCTTGATCGTTTTAACAACGGTTTGGCCCATTAGTTTTTTTATTATGCGTCGACACCCGCAAGATCTGGGTCTCTATCCCGATGGCATCGCACCAATAGACAGCACGCAATCTTCAGCGCCTCGGACCTGGACGCGATCTGCGGCACTGAGTACAACAGCCTTACGAACCGTCACCCTGGCCTTTGGTTTCGCGCTGATGGTACAAATCGGCTTTCTGACTCACCAGGTGTCGTTATTGCTTCCCGCGATCGGCACCTCAGGTACTGCGCTGTGTGTCACGCTCGCAGCGGTTCTCGCGTTTCTCGGACGCATGTTGCTGGCGCGCTTTTCAGACCATCTGGATGTTCGGTTAATCGCGTGCGGGGTATTGCTCAACGCGGCCGTGAGTCTGAGCCTAGGTGCTTTTTTCAACGACCATACCTGGGCACTCATCATCGCGGTCTTGGGCTTTGGGCTGTCTGCAGGGAGTATCACCACATTACCGCCACTCATTGTGCGCCGTGAGTTTGGTGCCGCATCGTTTGGTGCGATCTTTGGTGTTGCGGCGATGCTCATGCAGCTGATGTCTTCCTTAGGTCCCGCCTTTTTTGGTGTGCTGTTTGACTTGAGTGGTGGCTATCAGCTCCCGCTTGGCCTCGCAGCAGGCCTCAACTTTTTTGCCGCTGCGGTTGTGATGCGTGGTCGTCAAACCTCTACCCGGACGACCTCATGAGTCGCCTTTCTCATAAAAGAAGCCTATGAATACGCAACCCTCTCTCGAGCAACGCCTAACGGATCTAGAGATCAAAACCGGACTTGCCGACGATATGCTTGATCAGCTGAATCAAACCATTTTTCGTCAACAACAACTCATTGATGCCCTTGCACGAGAGGTCAATGCACTGCGCCAGCAGCTCCCTCAGGATCGCAATACAGGCTTACAAAATTTGCGCGACGAACTCCCGCCACATTATTGAACCGACAGCTTAGCCATGATCTTTTTGAACAGCTCGCTCTCGACCCAGCCGCGCAACCACTGTCGCGTCGCAGAATAAGGACTCGCATCAAACCAGCTCGTATCGACCGCAGCGAACTGCCTGATAAAAGGAAATAACGCGACATCACTGAGGTCCGCAGTCTCGCCGCCTAAAAAAGCAGATTGAGACAAGCGTTGCTCCAGCACCTCAAGCTGGCAGCTCAGTGCCTGATGACGATAATAGGTCTGATCAAACTCTGGGTACCGCTCAGCATATTTGTAGCGATCCAGCCAATACTTGAACGTCGTATCGTTGCACGTGATCAACGATTCTTGCCGCGCGAAAGCCTCAGAGTCTTCCTCCCAGCGCAACCACCCGAGTGGATCGTACTGTTGAAGTGCCCAGCGCATGATATCCAAGCTCTGGTCAATGACCTGTCCATCGGCACAGTGCAATACAGGCACAGTGCCCTTGGGAGAAATCGCCAGCAACTCAGGTGGCTTGTCGCGCAAACTGATCTCGCGTACATCCAAGGCAATCTCGGCGCACCACAGCGCCATCCGCGCGCGCATGGCATATGGACAACGGCGGTACGAGTACAAAACAACAGACATCCTCAGCCTCGCGTGACACGAAAGGGTGGAATGAATACAAACTCTTCGTCGTCCGCGAGAAAAGCCTGAACGCGCTTTAAGAGACTCACTTCAAAAGGCAAACTAGGGCTAGGCTCTTTATGTGTCGTCAAAGGCTTGGCAATAATCGTTTTCAAGTCAGATCTCCTGAGAAAAATTTTATTAACTCTTTTGAGGGCGTATAAATCGGCACATACCCCCTCATAAATACTTGTGTGTTGCGCGCATACGCCGCCCAGGGAATGGAGGCTCCGTCTCCTGACAATGCACCGCGAATGCGGGCACGCAAAATACCCGCTGGATTTTCCATATCCACGACGATTTCACGCTCTTCGTTTGTAAACTCAGACAGATGTTGAGCGACATCATGAGCCACTGTTCCTGGCAATAAACACGCTGTCGCCAGACAACACCCGCCAGTCACTGCAAGAGAGTTGTGGGCCGACTGGGGCGTAAAATACCTGACAGTGATGTGTCCTGTGCGTTTAGGCGCAGAGACCAGACAGATCTTTGGCACCGTTTCACTGTTTCCCAACTCGGGTCGCGTCATCAACTCACCATTGCGTTTCTTGAGTCCCATTTTTAGACCCGCTTCGACCCAGATTTCACGCAGCCGCGCTTTGAGTGCATGGTCTTGATTCAGCGCCTCAATCGTCTCATCACCTTGCTGACCCAACTCAGCCGCATTGACAATCACCATCGGTACAGCGACGTCTAGACAACTCACGGTCACGCCCGCAAACACGTCCTTGCGATTACCCGTCGGAAAGAGCTTGCCCGTCTTGGCGCCAATCGGCTGCCGAAGACTGAGCTCCACACCTGGAAAAGCGCCCATCACACCAGGGATCTCAGTGTCAGCGGGCACCAGGGCATTACCCTCTGGAGTACTCACACGCGCGTCGGTAATGACGTTGGTGTTGGTATTAAAAATCCGAATCTGCGTCAAAGGCATTTGCGCTTGGATCAAGCCCGTCTCTAGGGCGTACAGCGGTAACGCTGAAGACATATTGCCGCAATTCACACTCCAGTCAATTGCGGATTTGTCTGCAGCGAGCTGTGCCAATGTGCTGCTCAAGTCCGCTTCAGGACCCTCGTGCATATTCAGTATGAATACTTTATTGCTTGTCGCGGGACCGCGCCCAAGACCATTGATTTGCTTGTTGCCTTTGGTTTCGCCTTCGACAGGCACACCCATGATGCGACGGATGAGCTCCTCTTTGAGTTCAAGGGACTCAGGCAAATGTGGCTCCCAAATCACCACACCCGTCGACGTTCCTCCACGCATGTAATAAAGAGGAAAGTGCGCAACACCATTGAAGACTCTCGGTGAAAAACTATCGACGCCCGGTGGCTTGGGCGCGATTGGGGACTGTAGCTTGGACATTTTCTGCACTCTTGATGGGCGTTATTGAAAAATTATTGTGCCACATCATCGCTGCAGAATTACTTGAGGATCATGGCCTTGATTTCTTCGATCGTCACGAAACCATCGTTATTTACATCGATTTTTTTAAAATTAGAAGCAATGCGCGGCATCCCGGCTTGTGCTTCTTCGAGCGTCAGCTTGCCATCGGCATTTTTGTCCGAAGCAGCAAAACGCTCCTCGGCTTCCTTGATTTGCTTTTGTTGGCTGGCGGTGGGTGTTTGTGCGACGGCTACAGCAGCAGCAGCCATCAGGGTTACGGCAAAAAAACTTGAAAAAAGCTTGCGAGCGATCATGAAAGAAATCCCAGTGAGTGATGCGTTAAAAACAAGTAATTGACTTTAGCACCCACAACTCACGATAGCGACCGACATGCTCACAAATCCTGACGACTGTCTAGGATGATCGTAGCTGCCCAAGCTCTTTTGAAAGCCAGCTCAGCACCACATTGGCAAGCTGTTTAGGCTCTTCCATCGGCATCATATGTCCACAATGCTCAAGCACCACAAGCGGAGCGTTGGCGGCCTCAGCCATTTCAGTGGCCTCCTCCATCGTGCGTAACCGATCCTGATCTGCCGTCACCACCAAGACAGGGCATTGGATAGTCCGCATCATTTCAAGATCAGATTTCCGCTCAAGCGCGGATAAACGTGCAAACACCTCAGCTCCTAAGCGCTCTCCCATATCTTTCAATCTATCGATCAGCGCCTCGTCATTCTCACGATCCTCATGCACTGCACGCCTAAGGGCACTGCGACTCATGCCGCGAAACATCTTCACGGCCGGACCGTCAGTCATGGGCGGTGCAGTGGGCCTGGTTGAAGTTCCAATCAAGACCAACGCCTCCACGCGCTCTGGTGCCTGGTACAACATATGGCGACAAATATAGCCACCTAAAGAAAATCCAATCAAAATAATCCGCTCTGGACAGCGGCGTAAATTACTCGCGGCCAACTCTTGCAACGTGGTCCCTTCGCTAAAGTCGGCATAGCTGACGTTGTAATCCTTTAAAAAAGGAACAAAGTCACTCCACATGTCATAGTCGGTCATAAAACCAGGCGCCAGGACAATCGTTGGTTTAGTGTTGGTGTTGGTGTTGGTGTTCATTTTGGTATTTACTGTCATGCTTCGTTCAATACTTTTTTTATCGTCTCAATCATCAACGGCATGTCCACGTTTGGATTCGCTGCAGTATTGCGTAACCATTGACGCGACCCAATCGTCACGGTTGAAATCATACCTGCAGGTAATTGTTGCATGAGTCGTTCGATCGTTTTTGACTCCATGGCCCGCCATGCGACGATGCCAGTCGTAGGCTTGGCAAACAACTCGAGCCGGGTATCGCTGCGAACAAAATCAGCCAATTCATCTGCTAGCGCCATACAACGCTCGATACGTTGTGCGACACCCTCACGCCCCCAACTCATCAGGGTCGCCAACAATGGAATCGCCGTCGCACCGTGAGAGCCGAGCAAGCCCACATTGGGCTCGGTCAAGTAGGCGCCTCCAAAACTAATCGCTTCGGTCGCCTTTTCTGAGTCACGAAATAAAACAAGTGCGGATTCTTTCGGTTGAAACAGCCATTTGTGCGAGGACACCGCGACTGAATCAGCGCGAGCGATACCGTCGAGTCGATGCGCAAAACGGGTTAAGCGCAAGGGACCACCCCAGGCCGCATCCACATGGGTCCAGGCCGCTCTGCCAATCAGTGCGAGCGGATCGAGTGCACCAACACTCGTCGTGCCAGAGGTCAAGACCAACGCTGCACGAGACATGTCCTTGGGGAGAGCCTCGGGATTCAGAACGCCTTGCGCGTCCGTTGGAACTATCGTAAAACGCAAACCGAGAATATGGGCAGATTTTTTAATCGATAAATGCGCAGAGTCTGACGCCACCACTTCTGTGATGCCGGCGCATTCGCGGGCCGCCCATAAGGCAGTGAGGTTGGCCGCTGACGATCCTGGAGTCATATGTCCACCCGTCATTCCGAAATACGGACATAACCAGGCGATCACTTTTTCTTCGAGTTGACGGGCGACAGGCGCAGTTGCTGGATGCAGCAAATTTTGATTGAGAGACGCATTCCAGAGCGTGGTTGCCCAAGTGACCCAAGGGGTTGGAGGGTCCTTGTGCGCAAAGGCCGTCGGTGCGCCAAGTCGCGCGGCGTGTCCCAATACGATGGGAGCAAGCTGATTCAAGGTCTCAATCGAGCCCATTCCTGTCTCTGGTAATACGCGACCAATAGAGGCGGCATCCACAACATTAGAAACCTTTTCCATCAGTGAGACAGCATGCAGCAACGCCTGAGAATTAAGCAAAAACTCCTGATCAAGCTCGCGCGACACAGATCGTCAACCTAAAAAGTAAATATTTTAAAAAATATCAATCCCGCTATTATCAACCAGTGCAGACACCCTACGATCACAGATCGTCTTTAGAAACCTTTTGCCATGAGGCATCAGGATTAAAAGTCGAAATTTGTTTCGCTAAACGTTCTGTCGCAGGACCAAGATTTTTTTGATAAATCTGACCAGCATGATTGACCATGAACGTCATCACGCCTGTTTCACCATAACTCACGGGCCATGCCAACAGAGCATACCCGCCAATCATACGTCCATTTACGATGTAGTCGAGCACCCCTCCAGGGGCGGCGCGACCTTGAGAGGTCAAGACTTTAAACAAATATCCATAAAAGCCGCGCTCATCAATCCCATCAATCGATTTTGATTCAGCGAAAAATTCACCGATTGGACTGCGCGGTTCATCGGCGTTAGTCGGCCAATACAAACCGTCCTTGGTGCCCGGTGTGCTTTGCAAACGTTGTGCGTATTGCAGTACTCCATCACTCATGCGATCTTTTTCTGCGTATTCCATCTGCGCATCGCCATAAGCGAGCATCGCCCTCATTACAGCGATTTCATTTGCGCCGATGGTGCGTTGTTTCATTTCTTGTGCAGCCAAATCCAAATCAAAGCGCCAGTCCGTTCCCTGCTTCACCAACGGGATCGGCAGTGTCCAACCTTTTTCACCGACGCCGATGTGGGCTAACTGAGGGTTGTCCATCACAATCTTGTGTGTTTTATCCCAAGCGGCGATAAAGCGTTGATAGTCTTCCTTGGTCGGCGCTGGAATAAACGATTTGTAGTCATCCCCGAGCATCAGTTTAAATAAAAGATCGTCTTTGTTTTTCACGGCATAACCGAACTCTTCCATCGCGGCTTGCGGCGTTTTAAAAACCTGCTGGATACGTTGAGCCTGTGCCGTTGCCGAGGTCAGCAACAAGCCCATCGTCAACATCAATACTGAACCAATACGTGCAATCATGGTGGTCTCAATAAAAGTCTAGATTAATTTTTTATGTTGTCACTTACGTGTTTAACCGCGCCCTTGCATACGTCCGCCACCACCGCCACCGCCAGGTCGTCCTCCACCACCATGACCCACATTGGGATGTGAAGCAGCCGCCGCACTTGCCCGTCCACGATCAATGGATTGCCTTCCCGCATCTACCCCTCTAAAGGCATCTGCGCGCGCAGCAGGCTGAGCCTGTGCCGCTCTTTGTTGCACCGCCTCCCTCTGAGGTGCGGGACGATTTTGCTCTATTGGACGCGCTGGAGCCGCAGCAACGGGACGCGATGGAGCATTGTCGGCATTGCCGGCATTACGAACAGGCGCGCGATCTCCCGCGAGTGCGCCACCGCCCTGAGCTGGACCGTGCCCACGCAATTCATTGCGTGCATTAACCGCGCTAACATCTCTAGTTGAATATTTCTGACGTGAGACATTGTCGCGGTACGCGACCGCTCCACGATGCTGAGGATTGTGTTTCCAGTTACTGTTACCCTGGCCGGAATAAAAGTTATTGCGACTGATTCGGTTGAAGTTATTGACGTTGATATTGACGTCGCGATTATTCCAATTAAAACCGCCGAATATCGCACCAGTTGCAGCAATTCCCGCTCCCCACATCAAGCCATTGACCAATGCTTGGCCTGGATACCAACTCATCACGCCCGGATAATAAACAGGCGGATATGATGGATAAGGCCAGGTGCCATACACAACGGTCGGGTTGTAGGCAGGCACATAAATCACATTAGGTTGTGCGGGCTCGATGATGATTGTTTGACCTTGCGTGGAAACATTCTGTTGGCTGTTAGAGCTCAGGTTTCCGGCTTTTTGCGCCTGCTGGCGCAAGCGCTGAATCGAATCCATCACATCGCCCTGCTGCGCCAGAAAAGCATCTCCAAGCTTTTGCGTCCAATCCAGTTGATCACTCATCATGGTCAACAGTTTTGGAAACGCCACCAATGACTGGACACTCGGATCCCAAGTCTGATCACTCACTTTGCTCAGCGCAGCTTCACCTCCGGCGTTACCCGTTGATTTTGACCAACGCGCAGCCTGAACAATCTCAAGTGGATAAGTCGCCGCCATCAGCACTTGAGAAAGCAAAGCATCTGGATACAAAGCAATCGGTGCAACCATCGCGTCCACTTCTTGCGCTGAGAAAACAGGCGCATTAGCGTTTTGCGCTTGGGGCGCTGCAGATCCGGCTTGACCCACGGACTGTCCAATCGTTGGCGCAGCCCAAGCAAAAGAGAGCGCAAGCACAATCATCGATAAGCGGTGTGGAGTCTGCATACATATTCCTGTAGAGATGTAGTCTTGCGAAGAAGGTCACCATCACATTTTGATCGCGCCTGCGAGTTCTAAATATTACAATTGTTATGGAACAATGGGACGAATGCTTGCCTTGATCAATGGAGCACCCCAAAAAAAACAAAAGCGTACTCCAGTTAGGGTATGGGAATTGCTTGCGCTTTAGTTTTAATCACCTTATGTATAGACATTTTCTCGCTCACGCATTTTTTGTCCTGATTTTCGCCCTGTCGGGGATGCCATTCAGCGCCCCTCATGCGAAGGGGCTCGGCCTGTTGCCGGCCGCCAAAATCAAAGAAAGCGCGGATGAAGTCCTCGCGATGATGTCCTATTCCGTAGTACCTGATCTAACAAGCAGCTTTTTATCCATCCGCGACGATCAAGTCGGACAAAATCGCTTGTTCATGACGCAGTTCGCGGGCGGGGAAACCATCAGCAAAAAAGTCCCTGTCTATCTTGAGGGCTCTGCCGCCGTCATGCGCTTCGATCCTGTTTTTGTGAGCGAACGTGGGCAAGATTTTCGCACCGTACCTGCCCGATGGAATTCAATCGCTTTATCAGGTGGCGTTGGCTACGACTTCCCCGTTGCCCCCAATCTCGTGCTACGACCCATTTTTAACTTTTCTCTGGCTCATCTCGAATCGGATGCCTCCTTAGCCGGGAGATTTGTTGATGAACGCTTCGATCCTTCGTTAGACTTTTTAAAAAGAGGGAGACTCAATGCCTACGGTTTAGGCGGCTCACTCATGCTCGACTACACCCTTGTCAAACCAGAGCACGAAATCGATGTCGAGTTGCGTTACACCAACATCCGACTTCGCACCTTTGATTCCTCCGCTTCGGTCAGTGGGTCATCTTCCGCGGAGGCGGCCAGCCTGTATATGCGCTATCGCGCCCCCTCAGGCCTAGTCGTAATGGACAAGCCTCTTCGCTATGTCCTAGAGGCTGCGAATACTGTTTATCTAGGAGACCAGCGCGGTCTGCTGGGTTTTAATAACTTAACTTCCGTGGGCGCAGGAATCGAGTTTGACTCGAGCAAATACAAAGCATTCGTCACGAGAACCAGAGTCGTGGCACGTTACGCTTTTGGTGACAATGTTCGAGGTTTTGCGATTGGTCTAGCTGTAAGTTTCTAAGCGCATCAGCCGCCTAGGCGTTGCTAACCATCGTTTTAATTTGATAATAAAATCGTCCAAGCAGTTCACGCACCAATACATCCGTCATACGCAATGCACGCGGATCGGGAAAGAAATCCATCGGCGTCACGACCCTAGCTCCGACTTTAAAATCCACCGGAAACGCCTCGACCTCAAACCCCTGACGCTCAAATAACCGTTGAGCGCGAGGCATATGGAATGCGGAGGTGACGAGCAAAATTTTGGGTGCATGAGGTACGTGAGAGGCTTGAGAAACCTGAGACACAAATAAATCCCACACTGCTTGAGCCTCCTGTTCCGTATTTTGAGCTTCTCTCGATACGGTGATACTGGCTTCGGGCACACCCATTCTTTGCGCAAAGGTCTTTAGAATCACACCTTCGTTTTGAGAGCCTTTTTCCCAGGGTAAAGCGCCTCCTGTAAAAATCAACCTAGGTGCTTTACCCGCCTGATACAAATCAATCCCTGCGAAAAATCGATCCGCATCATCCCACTCAGGAACTGGACCAGCAACACTACCTACCCGAACCATCATTCCGCTCAACACAACGATTCCATCCGCTAGTTTTGCATCTTTAGCGAAATACTTAAGCTCTTTACCTTCAATTTTTTCAAATAAAAAATCTGCAACGATAAAGGTACTTGAGAGATATAAAAGTACTAAGCCCATGAGGCTATATTTTTTTTTATTTTTAAAAATACCAAACGCCACAACTACAATAATCAATACGAGTGGTGATATCGCGTATGGCAAAATTTTATGTAGATAAATCATATAAACGTCTCCGCTCCCTCAGCTGAAAGAGTCATACAACAAACTAATTGCGCCACGATCCCATCCTTCCCAACCTAGGATCGAAACGCGAACCGCGCGGCAGGACATGCATTCTAATACCGGAAGCACCCACAGCATCCTCATCCTGATTGACGATATAGGCACGTCTGGCATCATATATTTTCACATGCCCATTTCCTAAAACTTCCCAACGACCGTCCGGACGCACGATCAAAGCAGTCTCCTCGTCAATCCCCACACCGAGTAATTGAGGATGATCCAACACTGCACTGACCAAACGATTGTCTCTCGAACGTCTACTAAAGTGCTGATCCACAATCGCGCCTGGTAACAGGCCAAATCCAAATGCGACTTCTGTGCTTCGCATGGCGACGGCGTTTGGTTCTTCGTTGATCCTGCCAGTGGCCGCTCTTCGCTCTCCAGTCAACATCGTTGCTGTCATGACGGATGCGCCTGCAGAGGTACCGCCCACGACAGCGCCTCGCTCATAACGATACTCAATCCTCCTAAGGGCACGCGTTCCTAGTAAAGAAGCCACTAGTAGATTTTGATCTCCACCCAGAAACCAATATCCCGTAAAACCTGAAAGTAATACATCCATTGCTTCAGACTCGGCTTGCTTACGATCAAAGTTGAGAATCACGGATTCCGCACCTAACAATTTAAATTCTGCAAGGACCTCCTCTGCCTCTTCGTCATCCCCTGTTGAGGCCATCTGGAAAATAGCGATCCTCGCCTTTACTGCCCCACCTGCAAGCTCGATAAAACGTTTTTGAATCGTATATGGCGTGTCCCCCCCACCAACAATAATCAGTGTGCCACGCTTGTTCGGTTCCACGTAAACTTCAGCCTTTGCAGCATTAGAGAAAATCGCTAAGAGGATCGTCATCGCGAACAGCCATAGCCTGGAAACACTCATTTGTGACGATCCAATTCTTTGCGCATATGAAGCTTGAAAGCGGTGGCAACCGGCGATAACCGCTTAGTTGCGGGGTGCACGATATGCCAATTAGATTGAATGGGGAAACCCTTGACATCGACAACGGCCACGCCATGTTCTTTTTGATGACCGTGTAAGGCATGGCGAGAAACGATACCGATACCAAGCCCTCCCGCCACGGCCTCTTTGACCGCTTCGTTACTCCCAAGCTCCATTCTGATGTCAGGTCGAAATTTGTGTTTCTTAAAAAACTGATCAACCCCCATTCTTGTACCCGACCCTTTTTCCCTGAGAATAAATCGCTGCTCAGCCAGGCTTGCGAGACTCACTCCGCTTGTTTTCACTAACGGCGAACGTGTTGCCACTACAAGAACGAGCGGATTCGCCATGAATATTTCATCACTGAGGTCCAGACCAATGGGTGGTTGCGACATGATGTAGAGATCATCAAGATTGTCTCGCATACGTTGCACCACGCCATCACGATTCAAGATCTCAAGCGACACATCAATTTCTGGATACTTTTTGCAAAAAGTCCCGATGAGACGCGGCATAAAGTATTTAGCTGTACTCACCACCGCAACCCTGAGTTTGCCCCGCGCAAGCCCCTTGATACCATCGACTCCCTGCTCAAAGGCAGCCCATGTTTGCACCATCTCCCGTGCGGCGAGCGCAAGTTCACGCCCAACATCCGTGAGATGTATTTTTTTTGAGATCACCTCATAGAGAGGCACGCCAATCGCTTGGGTCACCTCTTTAAGCTGCATAGATGCCGTCGGTTGTGTGACGTGCATGACCCGTGCTGCCGCGCTCACGCTACCTGACTCAGATAATGCAAGAAAAAGTTTTAACTGCCGAAAAGTGATATTCATAGATTTTTATCTATATATAGATACATCAAAATCGATTTTACAATGTATTCACTCTCAAACTACGATTGCATGAAAGGACATTCATGCAAAATCTTCTCGATCCCGCCATTCTCTTTTTCATCTTCGGCGTCCTCGCCGGTTTTGTCCGCTCTAATTTAGAAATCCCACCCGCCATCTCGCGATTTTTATCGCTTTACCTTTTGATGGCGCTTGGCCTCAAGGGCGGCTTTGCGCTTGCGCAGTCTGGACTCACTACCGAAGTGGCAACGAGTTTGGCTGCTGCGATTCTGTTGGCTATCCTTGTTCCTGCTATGGGCTACTGGATACTCAAACGCTTTATTTCAGGTTTTGATGCAGCGGCTATTGCAGCCACTTACGGCTCTGTCAGTGCAGTCACCTTTGTCACCGCCATTCAGTTTTTAGAAAATCAGGAAATCGCATATGGCGGTCACATGGCTGCAGCCATGGCGCTTATGGAGTCGCCCGCTATTATTTTGGCCGTCACCCTTGCCAACTCCTTACGTCAGCAAAAATCCATTCCGATTGGGAAAATTTTGCACGAATCTTTTACGGATGGCGCGCAACTTCTTTTGCTGGGTGCCATGGTGGTCGGCCTGATGACCGGCGAGGCGGGACAAACCGCCATGCAGCCCTTCTCCGGCGATTTGTTTAAAGGCATGTTGGCATTTTTCTTGCTTGACATGGGATTGATGACCGCACGCAACTTGCCTCAGTTTAAAAGTATCTCACCCGTACTGATTCTCTACGCCGTGCTCGGGCCTCTGCTGCATGCCTCGATTGCGCTCGGTCTGGCGTTACTGCTCAACCTATCACCCGGTAACGCCACGCTGCTGATGGTACTCGCGGCAAGTGCTTCCTATATTGCTGTGCCAGCCGTGTTGCGCTACGCCGTGCCTGAAGCCAATCCAAGTCTATATTTTGGCTTGTCGCTAGGGCTGACGTTTCCGTTTAATTTAATTATTGGGATTCCGCTTTACGCAAAGGCTGCTGCGTATTTTTTAGGCTGATATCTCACCCTGTTAAGATCACTTCTTTCGCCACTCGCGGCTGCGCCAATCACCAGCCCAGACCTCCATGGAATCCCTCCTTGTCTCAACAGGCGTTGTCGCACTCGCCGAAATCGGCGATAAAACGCAGCTCTTAGCGTTCATTCTCGCCGCCCGTTTTAAAAAACCCGTACCCATCATTCTCGGCATCCTGGTGGCGACTCTAATCAATCATGGCTTGGCAGGTGCCCTCGGTGCCTGGATCACCTCAGCCGTGACGCCCGAAATACTGCGCTGGGTGTTGGGCATTTCCTTTATCGGCATGGCAATCTGGACCATGATTCCCGACAAAATCGAGGATGAAGAAACCAAAGTCGCGCAAAAGTTTGGCGTCTTTGGTGCCACACTCATCACCTTTTTTCTCGCCGAAATGGGCGACAAAACACAGATCGCAACGGTTGCTATGGCCGCCCATTATGCCGCCCCCCTGATAGTGGTGATCGGCACCACGCTCGGCATGTTGATTGCGGACGTCCCCGCGGTCTTTCTCGGGGATAAATTAGCCAACAAGATCCCGATGAAACTGGTCCATTCCATTGCGGCGGCGATCTTTGCCATCCTCGGTATTGCGACATTGTTTGGTGCAGGCGCGGGATTTGGGTTTTAGAAAAACCATTTAAATCAAGCATCTGAATCAATTTTTCCCTATATTTTACAAATCTAAAGTTGAAACTTGGATTTGTAAAAGACTCAACGTGATGCAGCACCTACGCTTCAGACTGAGCTCAGAGTCTTAAAAAGTGGCAATCACTCGCAGGCACAGAGTCCTTCGACTCGACCATACTGTATGGTGGAACAAACAACTTCGAACGCGACGGAATCACAGTCTGGGGCTGGAAAAATGTCGTTCAAGCCTCACCGCTTCCACGGATCGCTTAATCGCTCATCCTTCAAAAAACTCTCATCCGTGAGGGCATGCAAAAACGCGATCAGGTCTTGCACCTCTTGTTCGTTCACCTGAAACCCCAGTAATAATTCACTGCGCTTCGGGTTAGGACCCGAAGGCTCTCCACCGGCACGACCCGCACGCGCATAATGCGCGCGAATCACTGTCGCCAGGTCCGGCACAGAACCATCGTGCATATAGGGCGCAGTTTTAGCAATATTTCGCAGAGTCGGTGTGCGAAACTTGCCCATATCCGAGACTGCTCCTGTGAACTCTTCGATCCCCGTCTGACCTAAAGGATACGCGCCTTTTCTATCTACGTTATAGAGACCCGTATTGTGAAAGCCAAGCTCCGGAAATGGCAGGCGTGCGTGCTTTATATTATCGGTAAAGTTCAAACCACCATGGCAGTGATAGCACTCCATTTTTTCACCGAAAAATAAAGCCTCCCCACGCTTAGCCTGCGGACTCAATGCGGCCTGATCGCCACCATAGCGAAACCGATCATAGGGACTATCAAAGGACAACAGTCTGCGTTGAAAACTCGCGAGTGCCTTTGTGACCGTTGAAAGGGAATACAGCTGAGTCTCACCGCCTTGCGCCTCTTTGGGAAAAGCGTCACGAAATAAACGCTGATAGACCGGCTCTGTTTTCAAACGCTCAAACAAAATTGCTTCCTTCCCCGCCATGCCCATTTCAACCGGGTGCTCACCAAAAAGCGGGATCAACACCTGGGCTTCCATTGAAGTCAAAAGAGGATTGGACCATGTCAACACAGGCAGATACGCAACATTTGTCAGTGACATTGCATTGCGAATCGCCTGCTGACCGCTAATCCCTTTTGCAAACCGACGACCATCCGTAAACGCCTTGTCTTGGTGATGACAGGTCGCACACGACATCGTTTGATCAGCCGATAAGCGTTTGTCGTAAAAAAGATGACGACCTAATTCGACTTTTTTATCCGACATAGGATTGTCGTCTGGCACGACAGGCACGGGTACCCAAGCAGGAATGTCCCACTGATAAGTCTGCGCCGCAACATCAAGCTGTGCGGCACTTGCCATGATGCTCCAAAAGGACACCACGGCCAGGCGTAGCAAACGCAACTTCATCGGCTTACCGTTTAATGATGAACTGCTGAGGACTCGAGGGTGCCTTTCCATCGTAGGGCAGACCCAGCGCATTCATGATAAGCGGACAATCCGCATCCTTTGGAAAGCTCATGCAGCCCGGCGAAGTCTTGGGTGCATTCACATCTACATTAGAGCGGGCCAATACTCTCCCCATATCCACCACCACCTGATTTTTCTTTAAATCAAAGTCAATCAGTGTCACGTCAATCCGGTTAGGATTCTGACAGGCGGATGGGGCTTGCGTCCGAGCTGGAGAAGCACACAGCGTGCTCCCTAAATGCACCGAAAAACCAGATGCACTGGCACTCCCATGCGCCGCTGACTGCGCCGTATGTAAGGGACGACCTGAAGTCGACGCATCAAACTTAATGAACTTGTACCCTGCTTGCCACGTCCAGAACATGGCTGTCGAACTCAAAGGCGCAGGCGCAACCGTGGGGTCACCATGGTTACGCTCAAAAGGTACTCCCACAGTAAATTTGACACCGGTATATTGTCCTACAGGCGCGATGCCACGGACAACCGTATTCATGGGAGGCGTACCATTTACGCATGGGCCCTGACCATTCTCAAAGTCCAGCAAAGCAATACCCTCTAACTGCCAAGTACTGTCTTGAACCAACTGCACTGGGACAGCCTTTCCCTCTGCCGTCATCAAATGAACTTGACTGACAAACATCCGGAAATCGTTGGGCGTCATCGTTGAGCGTGTCGTGCCAATATTTTTATAGGATTGACCGCATTCAAACGCCTGTCCGTTGACCTCTGCGAGAAAACGCAACTCAACGGGCTGAGTGGCAGCCTGTTGTGAAGGGACGGTCGAACATGCAACCAACAGCGATGTTCCAACTAAAGCTAAATAGGTTTTCATCTTTATTCCTTAATGTTTGTGATCGTGCTGAGGCGCTTGTGAGCCTCTAGGTGTCTGTACCCAGACCATGACTTTCTTTTCCCCTGCGTGACGAAACATCAGCCAGATCGGAAAGCGATCGCCGTTTTTTAATGGCGCGTTAAGATTGACCAACAACAAGTAATAACCATTTGGCGCATTGTGCCTAAATGAAGGGCCTTGACCACTGGGTAAGCTCACCTCCTTGACGAGCAGATCCTCTGCGGCAGAAGCACCAAGCTGTGTAAGCCGAATATCGACTCGCTCGGCGATATCGGCTCGGGCACCAATAAGCTCATCGGCAGTTTTTCCAACGTTATCAATAGAACGGAAATACACAGCACTATTTTTTTCACCAGACGGTGTTCGTGTCGCGTAGGGATGATCGACTCTTAAACCATCGGCTTTATAGGTGTGGGCGTGTACTTCCATCGCAAAGGGCAGCGTTGCAACACTGACCAACAATGCACGGCGAAAGAGATGGACTCGGCTCATGACTTCTCCAAATAAATCAGTGCAGCACCTCGCGCCCATAGGCGAGAGGCTCTCTGGATTTAGAAATTAGGAGAGGACAGGCGGAGCGCGAGCGAGCTGAGGTGCCCAGACAAACTGAGCCTTAGGTGCTTGATAAAAAAGCGTGGGGAAAAATGCAAGGACATCAACGCTCAAAAAAGTCGGCGTCGAAGGTGAGGTAAATGGATTGAGCTGAAGATGACAATACGGACAGTCCTCAGCATGGACATACTGCCCATCTGAAGAGTCCTGCACACTTAGGCCCGCGTCCGTGAGGCTAATACGTTGAACACCCTCGGTCGTACAAATCTCCATCAATGTAGACTGTGCCCCATGCATCACGATCACTTTGGAAATCGTAGGCGCAGAAACGGCCAGCAACATCACCGCGAGGAGATGCATAGCGAGGCGTTTGAGTGGGAGGAGGGTGAACATAACGTTCAAATTTTAATATGAAAATTTAACTTCAAAGATTTTTAAATGAAACTACTGATATCCGACCATTCCCGCACCTGTTCAGAAGTCATCGTTGGGTTCCTTCAAACGGTAGCGAACCGCTTTTGGCAACAACGTCATTTTTTCAGAGTGCCTGGCTAAGGTCGTCGCGAGGAGCCTAGAGTTGGGCTCAAACAGAGGAACGCCACACAGCACGGCCACTTCGAATATCGCGCCCACAGAGCACCCGGGATCCCCACGCTCAATCCGCTGTAATAATGCACGAGAGATCCCCGCTCGTAACGCTAGATCGGTCGTGGTCAACGCGCGAGCGATTCGCCCTTCGCGGATCAACTGTCCTAACAATTGCAAAGCATCCTGACTGTGTTGGGAATAAGGTCTATCGACAGGCTTGACCATGCTATGTAGACTAAGTCGCTATTTGTTTTTTGACTCATTAATGTATCACAACGAACGCTTATGACTCATTAATGATTCATTTTTTGATATCACGTTACTCTTTCCATCCTTGAGGTAAGGCGTAAAGATCTACTTTCTTTTTAGTACAAAAAAATGACCAAAGTAAGGTGCTTACGGTATAAACGAACCTCTAACAAAAATATCGGAGATTGACATGCGCATTATTTCGACCATGACTCGTGCCCTCGTCGCAGGTGCTGCCCTCATCGCCCTGGCGCATGGCACAGCCTCAGCCCAAGCAAATTACCCAACGCGACCCGTAAACGTGATCGTGCCCCAAGGCGCAGGTGGCGCCAACGACACCATTGCCCGCATTATTTCCGCCAAGCTCAGCGAGGTTCTCGGCCAGCAATTTATTGTTGAAAACCGGACGGGTGCGGGTGGCAACATCGGCACCGCTGCAGCGGCAAAAGCTAAACCAGATGGCTACACATTGATGCTCACGACCAACGGCGCACAGGTCATCAACCCCTGGCTTTATAAAACCACAGGCTTTGATCCCATCAAAGACTTCACGCCGGTTGGCCTCGTGGCCAGCGCAGGTTATGTGCTCGTCGCCAATGCCACCTTTCCAGCCAACAATGTCAATGAACTGATTGCTCAAATCAAAGCCAACCCAGGCAAGTACAACTATGCCTCAGCAGGAAATGGCACGCTCAATCATCTGATTATGGAAATGTTCAAACAGCAGATCGGCCTCAACATACAACATGTGCCCTACAAAACTGCATCTGCAGCAGCAGCAGATGTGGCAGGCGGAATCGTTCCCGTCTCAGTACAAAGTGCGCCCTCCTCCCTAGGCTTAATTAAATCCGGAAAAATCAAAGCCTTGGCTGTGACCAACGAAAAACGCATCGGTGCGCTGCCTGACGTGCCTTCTATTAGCGAAACGATTCCTGGCTTTGGCTCAACACCTTGGTACGGCATTTTGGCGCCTGCTGGCACACCGGAGGCCATCGTCAACAAGCTCAACGCCGCCATCAAGACAGCTTTGGCTGACAAAGACGTCCAAGAGCGTTTACTCAAGCAAGGCTGTGAGGCGCTTGAGAGCACACCTCAACAGTTCGCCACACTGATCAAAGACGATTTAGCTAACTGGCAGAAAATCGTCAAAAGTTCGGGTGCAAGCGTAGACTAAACGACGCATCAATGCTGTTGATCACCTCTTAATCAATTAACAAAAATGAGGCTGCATCCCAAAAGGATAGCAGCCTCATTTGCATTTAAAAACCATTTCAACAGCACTCAAATTTTCAAGCAGACATTTCCACAACCGGCGAATCAATTTGCTCGCCGTATTTCAAAAAGTTTTCTCGATGTCTTCTGTAAAACAACAGGCCTTCTTTTAAACTCGCAACCGTCGCACCCTGCTCCAGCATTTTGTCCCAGAGATTCCAATCCTCTTGAGGATGACCAATATGCTCGAACCTCCTCTGGTATCCCACACGTTGACCAAAATCCGTGCGATACATCATCGAACCGTGGTGCTGCGCTTGACGATCCCAATACAAATCACCCAAATGTGGACGCGTCTCGCCAGGCACGCGCGTCAAGATTTCTTCTTTGAGCTCACCGGTCACCACGATGTCATAGGTCACGATATCTGTTGTTGCGGTAGACAAGAGCTCGATTGAATCAGACCTGAGCCAATTATCCGCTCCAATAAAGAGCACATACTGAGACTCGACACGGGAGAGCATATCTTGAAAATTATTGACCGTACCTAAATTTTTAGGCCTGAGGGTGTATTCAATATCTGGATACAAGCCAGGAAGATGGGCGCAATCCATCCCGCCATCATCCACAAATAAAATTCTTGAAGGGGGACTTGTTTGAGACAACAGAGATTCGATGCAATGTGCAGCGAGGTGCCCGTAGCGATACGAAGCAATAACGACAGTAATCATAATTGGTCGTAGTAGAGCATGAAAATATTCCTTAACACCTGAAGACCACACCAAATATGTGTGTGGGTGGGCAGTATGTATTGACGTCAGTGCCTTTTACGTCAATGATTCATAGATAAACATTCAAAATAACTAAAAGGAGCGAAATAATGAAAGAAACCATTCGCATCGGCTCAGGTGCTGCATGGTGGGGGGATCGCGTTGAACCTGCTGCCCAAAACGCAGAACAAGGCGATCTCGACTACCTATGCTTTGAAACCATGGCCGAGGCCACCGTCTCTGCCGCACAAGTCAGAGCCAGACGCGACAAGTCTTTTCCGGGCTACGACACCTATCTCGATGACCGCATGAAGGCCGTCCTCCCCGCCTGCATGAAACGCGGCACCAAAATCATCACCAATCAGGGATGGATCAATCCAGACGCTGCGGCACGACGCATTGCAGAACTTTTACAAGAGTTAGGTTACAGGGGTGTGAAAATCGCCTCGGTCAACGGCAGCCTCATCACCGAGCATGTCTTGGAAATGACCGACACGATTATGGAAACAGGTGAAAAAACCTCCACGCTTAAGTCCACCCTGATCTCCGCTGAGGCTTATCTAGGTGCGGAACCTATCGTCGAGGCGCTGAAAGCTGGCGCTCAAATCGTCATCACAGGACGCGTCGCGGATCCGTCTATCTTTATGGCGCCCATGATGTTCGAGTTTGGCTGGGACCCCTTAGATCACGTCAAACTTGGCCAAGGGACAGGCATCGGCCACCTGATGGAGTGCGGCGCACAAGTCACCGGCGGTTATTTTATGGACCCCGGCTTTAAAGACGTCCCTGAGCCTTGGAAATTCGGCTTTCCCATCGCAATCGTGAGCCGAGACGGCAGCGCCATCATCACCAAAGTCGCTGGTACAGGCGGTGCCGTCACGTTGCAGACCGTCAAAGAGCAACTCCTATACGAAGTCCACGACCCCGCCAACTACCTCACGCCCGATGTCGTGGTCGATTTCACGACGGTCAAACTCGAGCAAGTCGGCGCCGATCGCATCCGCGTGAGCCACATCGGCGGCAAGCCACGCACCCCCACGCTCAAAGTATCGCTTGGCTGCACCGAAGGGCATATCGGTGAAGACATGTTTTTTTATGCAGGCCCAGGTGCACTGCGCCGCGCCCAGATCGCTAAAAAAGTCCTCGAAGAACGTTTCAAAATCGTCAAGCTACAAGCCGAAGATCTTCGTATCGACTTTCTAGGTCTCAATGCCATTCACGGCGCAGCCACGCCAGCGGACGCCCCCGAACCCTATGAAATTGCCGTACGTGTCGCCGCACGTACAAAAACTAAAGAGGAAGCAGCCAAAGTTGGACGCGAGATCGATGGCATGGCGGTCTCTGGCATCGCGCATACCGGCAAACGCGTCCCGCATCAGGATCGCACGCGAGAAGTGATCGGCGTCTGGTCCTCCCTCGTACCACGCGAAAAAGTCCCAGCGTCTGTTACCTATATTGAGAGCTAAGCCATGAAAGTCAAACTACAACATGTTGCGCACACGCGCTCAGGCGACAAAGGCAACACTTCAAATATTGCCGTCTTTGCTTATGCACCTGAGCTGTACCCCCTGCTCAAAGAACAACTCACCGAAGAGCGTTTCAAAAAATTTTACAGTGGTGCGATTACCGGCACCGTAACACGCTATGACGTTGACAATATTCATGCGATGAACTTTGTCTGTCAGGGCGCACTCGGCGGCGGCGTCTCCAGAAGTCTCTGTCTGGACAACTATGGCAAAGCTCTTTCAGCTGCCGTGCTGGGCTTTGAAATCGAGGTACCCGAGCATTTAAAAATATTTCTAAAGGCTCCAGAACTCATCACCTAAAAGTCGAGACAAACCAAACTTCACAATAAATAGGAGACACCATGAATCATCCGCACCGCGCTTCAACACGTCGTACAACCCTCAAGGGCATTGCTCTCGGCACGCTCCTCGCTTGGTCTGCCATCGCTGGCGCACAAGGCACGGACAAAACGCTACGTATCGTCGTGCCCTATCCACCCGGAGGCACGACTGACCTGTTGGCGCGTAATCTTGCACCGGGTCTTCAACAGCGCACGGGAATGACCGTTGTCATTGAAAACAGAGCCGGCGCAGGTGGCGTCATCGGCTCACAACAAGTCTCTAAGGCTGCCCCCGACGGCCGCACACTCGTGATGGGCACCATCGCCTCACACGGCATTATTACGGCGCTTCAATCACCTCCTCCCTACGACCCGACCAAAGATTTCGTCCCCGTCACGCTTGTCGCCAGCACGCCTAATGTTCTGTTAGCAAGCCCCAATTTTCCAGCTAAAGATATCAAAGAACTGATTGCCCTGGCCAAAGCAAAGCCCGGGACAATCAACTTTGGCTCCACCAGCCACGGCGGCTCACCGCATATGAGTGGAGAGCTTCTCAAGCAACTCTCTAAGATTGAAATCACGCATATCCCGTACAAAGGCGGCGCGCCCATGCTGACTGATCTGATGGGTGGACAAGTACAAATCGGTTTTGACAACCTGCCCTCATCAATGGCCTTGATTAAAGCAGGTAAGGTACGTGCACTAGCCGTCACCACCACGACGCGTTGGCCTGCCGCGCCTGAGATTCCAACCTTGGCTGAAGCAGGCGTTCCTGGCTATGACATGTCGGCCTGGTTTGGCTTGTTTGCGCCTGGTGGCACGCCAAAGCCACTCGTTGATGGTTTGAACAAACATATCGTTGCGATTTTAAAAACGCCCGAGATGCAACAGAAAATGCTTGAACTTGGTGCGCAACCTGTCGGAGATTCACCGGAGCAATTTGCAAACTTTGTCCGCGCTGACAACAAAAAATGGCAAGAGGTCGGCAAAGCCAACAACATTTCACTGAAATAGTGTCGGCACTTGAACGAGCGGGCCTCATCGCTAGAGTGCATGAGGCTCGCTAACTCATCTTTTACATGCTGAACGGCGCACTATTTACGCTTCTGAACGACTCCCGAGCCCGCTAGGAATGGGTAGCGCGTGAAGATCGAGGACACGATGTTCTCGACCATGGCCTCAGAAGCCGTTTGCTGAGCATTACCCAAGAGCGTTGTACCGATGCCCTCCCACACCATTTGCTTGCGTCTGGCATCGATAAGGTCCACCTTGAGCGTGCCCTCGCTGTACTGGATCACATCGGGTCCAAAAGCATAGCCGGGCCATCCGCCATAAAAACCAAAGCCGTACCCAACGCCCCACATCATGGGCGGAGGTGGAACGTATTCGGTTTTACTCTGCACTTGTGATTGAAAATTAATCCATACATCAGGATTTTTTTCTTGATAAATATACCCTCGCGACTCCATCTGCAGCGCCACCGCACGCTTGAGTCGCTCGGTCAACAAGGTCGTGTAGCCCGCTCGATCAGTGCCCAAGGGCTCCATAAAGGCAAAAGAACGATAAGCAGAAAAATCAGCCCGTGGATCGTAATCACTTCGCACAATAGGCGCATTACTGCAAGCGACCAACAGACCAAACAGCAAAAAAGCACACAAGGAACGTATTGAGATTTTCATCGGTCTTCCATTTTTTGACGAGCTATAGACCGAGTGTATCCGTGCACATAATGCGCTTTACACAACGAAGGCAGGAGGCAACCAATTAAGCAAATTTATTTTGTTTGAAAAAATGAAATACGCTTTTTAAGGTAAGCGTATCCCTTCGAATAAGTTTGATCGTACAAGGCTTCGAGCCCCTCTTGTTGTTCCAAACCTGCCAAGAGACTTTCAGCGTGAACACGTCCCCATCCTTTTAAATCCTGCATCGAGCCATGTGCATCCAACACTAAACTTCCAGAGCGCCAGGCGCGTACGGATATCTTTGCCTCATTCAGTTTGGTGGGAGCCTCTTTGTCCATTTCCAGAACCACATTAGGAAGTAACCGGGATACTGCAAGTGAAGGCTGCCAGGCACCATCAGGACTAGAAAAGGCACTATAAGAAGTCCCTCCAGCACCTGCTATCGCTGCGACTGCCTGTAAACTATTTCTTGCCTGTCTCATATCTTTGGGTGCTGGACAATCTAAATGCGGAATCCACGGCATCATGACATGAATCTTATCGACAGGTGAGGTGCTCACAGTAGTGAGCATTTGCACCACAAGATTCGTATAGATGTTGCAAGGATAGTGCTTAAAAACGAGACTATTAGCGGCATCGAAATGACCGTCTTCTAATTGCATACGTTCAAGATCAACCTTTCCCTCTCCGAATAACGTTGATAGTGCACGAAACAGATCACTCGAGGCCGACCAGCCATTTGCTGCGAGTAAGGCTGATTCGACTCCATGAAATGTACCCCAACCAAAATGCGTCATACCCACCATGGACGCGGCGCTATTTGAAGCTAATCCCGACGCTCGGGTTAAGGCTAGCGCCATCGCCTGGCTACACTGCAGAGCATTCAAACCCAACACGCGCGAAGCCGCCGCAGCGGCAGCAACCGTTCCAAACACACCAGGACTGTGAAACCCTAAACCAGGACGGGCGCCTGTGATCGCACGTCGAATTCTCCATGCCGCCTCAATTCCCGCTAATACACCGCCTCCAATTTGCTCCTGATCGATTGATTTCTCAGGATCATCGGCGTTGAGCATTTTTGCTGTAAAACACGCAGCCAATGTTGCAGGCAGAGGGGTATGGGACGGGCCCGGATCCATAGGATCCAGATCAGCAGCGCCAGCCAAAGTGGCTAAACATCCGATCCCATCCAAGGGTGTGAAGATTTCACCAAGCATCCGAGTGGTATTTTGCTGACCTAAACTCAAGCCCTCTTTATTAAAAAAGTAAGGCCAAGTCGATCTCTCTCGCTCGATACCAAGCAAGCAACAAAGCAAAGACGCCCGAATACTTTGATCAACCGTCTGTTGCTGCCCAGGCTTTGCGTGATCCCATTGCGTAGCGGCAACAAAGTCACCTAAAGCGTGTAAAGCAACAGACATATGCACTCCAGGGTATGACCGATTAAAACTGTAAATTAATAGCCTTGATACGTTGACCCATCTCAAGCGTTTGCCGAACAAGTAACTGATCTAACTCTTTCGGTGGAACAAACTCAGCAACGTTGCCTTGCGCGGCTAGTTTTTTGGTGTAGTCTGGCTCTTCAGACATCGCTTTCATCTCCTTACTCAAACGATCGATAACGAACTGAGGGGTGCCTTTAGGTCCAAATAGCGCATACCAAATAGGGAAAACCATGGTGGGGTAGCCCTGCTCAGCCCAGGTTGGTACATTTGGTAAAAAAGGTAAGCGTTTGTTAGACGTCACAGCAAGTGCTGTCACTTTACCGCTCTGTATCGGCTCGTTTAAGGCTGCCGAATATCCTGGAGTCGACAAGTCAATACGGCTCGCGAGCAAATCTAAAAAAGCCGGGGCAGCGCCTTTATAAGGGACATGCAACAGTTTAATTCCCGCGTCTTTCTCAAAAAAAGCTAAAGGTAAATGCGTCGAGCCGCCGGCACCAGCAGAACCATAAGACACTGCCTCGGCCCCAGTTTTAGCTTTCTTTACCAAGTCACTCACTGAAGTGATTCCTGAGTTTTTGGAGGCTAATAAAACATGGGCTGACGTCGCGATACCGCCAATTGCAACAAAATCGCTCGCTTTAAAAGTGGAAGTGGTATCCGCTGATTTAACAAAGGGAAAAATGGCCATCGAGTTGGCACCAAAATAAAAGGTGTAACCATCTGGATTCGCGCGCGCTGCAGCTTCCGTGCCAACTGAACCACCACCACCCAATAAATTTTGAACAATCACTGGTTGCCCAATTTTTCCAGCAAGTCGTTCAGCAAAAATTCTAGCCGCAACATCCGTTGGACCACCGGCGCTGTAAGGAACGATGATCTTGATCGGATTTTGAGGATAGTTCTGAGCCTGCGCTGCGAAAGCAAGCAAACAACAAACGCTTGCAGATAACCATTTCAAAGTAAGTACAGTTTTCATATGGGAATGCTCCTGATTTTTATTCTGATAAAGTGAATGCGTACAAATGAAAAAACTTAACCCTTAAGCGCCTTTGCTGCGTGCTCTCCAGCACGGCGACCAAATACTGCCCCGCGCAATACGGATGTTGCGCCCGGATAACGTCCGTAATAGATGCCCGCAGTCTCACCCGCAGCGTACAGACCAGACAAAACGCTACCAGCCTGAGATACGACCTGAGCATTTGTATTGATTTTAAGACCACCAAAGGTAAACGTATTGGCTGAAGTAATCGGATAGGCATGGTACGGCGGGTTATCTATTGGCACCGCATAGTTTGATTTAGGTGGCGTCAAACCGACCGTGGACAAGCCATCCATGGTTTCAGGATTGAAAATACCCTCGCGGCAACAACGGTTGTATTCGTCAACAGTCTTCTGTGCAGCAGCACCATCAAACCCAAGGCGCTCACCAAGCGTCTTGATATCTGGCGCTGTTTCGGGTGGTTGATCCGTGCGCACCGTACGGCGCCAATTTTTGATATCGTTAATCTTGTCATCGAGTATGCAGAAAGCAATACCCTTTTTTTGCTCAGCAACTATTCTTACAGCTTCTTCGTAATTCGAGTCGATCGGACCTGGCGCTTCATCTAAAAACCGAAGCCCTTGACGGTTAACTAAAACCCCATATGGGTAAACCATCACCAAGGGCTCAGAACCGCTTGATCGAGGATCAATGGGCTGACCGTGATATTCGGCGAAATCACCTGACGGCGCAGCACCGACTCGCAAACCCATTTCAATACCTTCGCCTTTATTGTAGTAACCACCTCTGGATATCGGTCTGAGAAAACGACCTTTCGCTCCGATATAACGAACAACCATTTCCGGATTACCTTGAAATCCGCCGCTCGCCAAAATCACGGAGTGACTCTCAAACGTAACTGGCTCGTTGTCGAGCTTAGTCGCGACCAGTCCGCTGATCGCGCCAGAATCAGACTGCAAAAGATCTCTGGCTGTATGCTGATAAAAAAAGTCGACACCAAGTTTTTCTGCAAACGGTGTCAGCGTTTCAACGAGTTGCAAACCACCTCCAACAATTGCAATCCGTGGCGAAGGTCGAGGGATCAAACCATAAAAACCTGTGCTTCCAAATTGAATGCCGCGCTGTTTGAGCCAAGCAATCACTTCTGGGACTGAGTCAACAAACCAAGAGATCAAATCAGGGTCTGTAAAGGGAAGTGCGCGAACTAAAGCCGGCCAGTTTTCATAATCTAAAACCGTTGCTGCCTGAAAATCGGGCTGAATGTAATAGCCACTATTTTCAACCAGAAGTGTTTCAAAATCGGGAGACACTTCTTGTTCGTTTTTCATTCGTAGCGTTGCTTCCGTATAGCGGGTGTTTCCCCCACGCTCTTCGTAAGTCGACCGCTCTAACAATGCGACTTTGGCACCCGCTTCTGCTGCAGCGACTGCCGCGCTCAAACCTGCAACGCCACAACCCACAACAACCACATCGTATTTTTTAAGTGTTGATTTGCCTTGCACAACTTGTCTCCTTAATTCTAGCCAACCAAGTTTTCTATCTCTTTCTAATACTTTTTCTATATTCCTTTTAACCTAAAAGTGCTTTTCATAACAACTGTTTTTTGCCAACTCAGCCGATACGTAAACTTCCCTGATGCATATGTTCAGTCAGCTTAAAAGCGTTTAAGACATACTAGGTAAATGGATAGTATTGTAAAGCCGCAGTTCAGTTTTTGGGAACGTCGAAACCCGTTACGACAGGTGCATTAACTTGGTCGGTTACTACAGACACACCCACTTCTCTCTTGTGGCTTACTGTTGATGCTGCAATATTTATTGCAACGGGTGAACTAGCTTATAAGAGCCCTACAAAATATCGCATCAAGGCTAACAATACACTCGCTGCCTTTTTTAAAGTTACCAAGGCATATAATAGTTTTACAAGGGGACAGGGTATCTCAATATTAAAGAGCGTTTCGCTATTACTCATTTTTCCGTTTCTGCTTTCCTGCGGCGAAGGGAATAGCACCAATACCAGCACAGAAAACCAGCCTGTAGCATCCCAAACATTCCAATGTCAAAGCATAAACAGTGAAAGCCTAAACCCTGATCAAAATCACTGGTATTCACCATCATCCAGCAATATAGATGATCAAGCGATCAATCAATGCAATAGCTGCTTAGATCCATTAAATATCAACAATAAATCCTGTTATGTCGATTCATTTCTTCGGAGCAATATATGTACTGGGACAAGCTGCGGTAAACGTAATGGACTGGGCTAGCGTGATGGGGCATAGCTCAGGCGAGAATCCCGCTAGATGGAAAGGTAAGCTACAAGTGCTACTGCCAACTATCAGCAAACGGAGAAGAGTAAAGCATCACCCGACAATGCCATATATAGAAGTGCCCGCGCTTTTTAAGACTATCGGAACGAATCCGATCTTGTCAGCGCAAGCACTCATATTTTGCATTTTGACTGCGACCATAACCAGCGAAGTCATTGAGGCAAAGTGGAGTGAGTTTGATTTTGAGAAAGAGCTTTGGGTCATTCCTGAAGACAGAATAAAAAAAGAGAAAGAGCATCGTGTACCGCTATCGCCGCAAGCAATTGACTTGCTGAAATCACTCACCCGTATCGATGGATCACCTTATGTCTTTAACGGTCGCAGCAGGCGAAAAGATCAAGTCCGCGTCCCTCAACCATTATCTAACGCTGCGATGATGGCTTTTCTTCAAGGCACACTTGGCCATACTAGTCTGACCGTCAGCGGGTTTCGCGCATCGTTTAGAGACTGGGCGGGTGAAACAACTGATCAAAAGAGAGAGGTTATCGAGCAAGCACTCTCTCACTCAATTGTTCATCAGGCTGAAGCCGCCTATCAGCATGGCGAAAATTTGGACAAACAAAAAATGCTGATGAGTGACTGGGCTAATTATTGCCACAGCGATTATCCAGGTTAAATATTATCGGCGGTTGGCTCGAGTAGTCGCAGTAAATGGGCAGAGTCTTCTAGAGTATCGAGATTCTGCAGTGTGACAGCTAGACGTAACGACTGTTCATCTGACAGGGCATAACGCGCAAGCACCATAAATTTTTCTATTAAGGCGTCTTGAGTTAAGGGGTTTGTCGGAGCGCCTAATGCAACACTGGTTGACTCCTTCAGTATTCTATGATCGGTCGTCACGATCGATACGTCGCTGCTAAAACTGGCCTGAACAGAGTCATCAATATCAATGATCACTCGGTCGATCATTGCTCGTAGCTGCTCGGATTGACGATTCTCATCAGAGTAGGATTGAAGACTTGCCTGACCCAGACAGAGACGGGCTGACACGGCGTATGGCAAGCTCATTTGCGCTGCAGGTAGGGTTGAAACATCACGCCCACCCACCATACCAGCTAGAAAAGTATTGAGACGAATATGAATCTCTTTTACCTCCTGAGGCGAAATCTGGTGTGCTCTGACTAAGCGATCAATGGCATCGATGGCCGCATGTGTATCGCGACACGAGGCATATGGCTTGATCGCACAGTTCATCATCCTCCAGTCTTGACCGAGCGCTTGAACTAAAGCGTGTCGGTCGATGGCTTCACGGCCGTAGGTATTGAAGAATCCTCCCCATACATCTTCGAACACCTTTCGGGGGCCAGTCATGCCACCTCGGGCTAAAAGTGCGGCAAGCACGCCGCCCTCTGCAGCGCGACCGGCATGAACTTTTTTTGCCATCGTGCCATCGTGCACGAAACCCCAGAGGCCGCTCGAAAAACTACCCGCTAAGCCCAGGCAAGATATTGTTTGTTCAGTTGTAAGTTGTAACAGATTGGCCGCGGCAGCCGCTGCGCCAAACACACCGCAGGTACCGGTTGAGTGCCAGCCAGCTTCGTTATGCGGCCGATAGCCACCAAACGACTCGAGCACTCGGCGCCCAACATCGTAGCCGACCGTGATCGCCGTCAAAAGTTCTTTGCCAGTGACTTGGCGCTTAAGTGTCGGTATTAAGGCCATCAATGCCGGCAATACCACCGCCCCCGAGTGATCACAACCTCCGGTGTCATCAAGCTCGAAAGCGTGTGCGGCGATTCCGTTGACAAGCGCAGCACTGCGCGCAGAGAGGCGTTGCGAAGTTCCCCAGCACAGCGATGCGCCAGTCTCTTGCGCAGCGCAAAAGGTAGTGCGCGCTAACTTTGCCTCGTTTGAGGTGCTACCCGCCAGTGCTGCACCAAAGGTATCTAATGTGTGAACGAGTGCTTTATGACTGACAGCCTGACTGAGATCAAGGTAGCGAGTACGGGCAATAAATTTTGCGAGCTGCGTTGCATAAAGATCGTCAGACATAGCAATGGCTCCGTTTAATACGCGGATGAACGCCTTTCAAGACTGGGTACAGCCGAAAGAAGCTTAATAGTATAGGGATGGCTCGGCTGTTCGATGATCGTTCGCGTATCACCAATCTCAACGATCTGGCCGTTTTTCATCACAGCAATGCGATCGGCCAAGTGAGCGACGACAGAGATATCATGGGAGATAAATAAATAGGCGACTTGCAAGCGCTCCCGCAGATCGCTCAAGAGGTTGACGATCGCAGCCTGTACAGAGACATCGAGCGCTGATACAGGCTCGTCACAAACAATAAAACGCGGTTCGGTGGCAAGCGCGCACGCTATGCTGACACGTTGCTTTTCGCCACCACTCATTTGATGAGGGTAACGATCAGCATAGTGATGCGGCAGACGAACCAAGTCAAGCAAATTATGAATTCTGGCTGGAATCTTATCGTGGGAGACGAGTTGAAATCTTTCGATCGGTCGAGTCAATAGCTGTCTGACCGTTTTTCGAGGATTTAACGACGAATCCGGATTTTGAAAAACAATTTGTGCGCATCTTCGCATGTCTGTGAGTTGAGACTGCGCAGTTTGACTGATATTTTTTCCGTCAATATTGATTTCACCGCTCGTGGGCTCTAGCAACCGCAGAATGGTGCGCCCTAAAGTTGTTTTTCCAGAGCCAGACTCGCCGACTAAGCCAAGAACTTCACCAGCCCTAATTTTTAAAGAGACTTGGTCGACAGCGTGGTGTTCGTCATATTTTATTTTAGGCAAGAAGTTTTTAAAATATATTTTTCCTGTAGATTGTCGGAATGTCTTTTGCAAATTTTTTACTTCAACAATAGTTTTCGAGCTCTGCGTGATGCCCGCTTGCTGGGTGGGCGCAGCACTGACCGGCCACGGTTGATGTCGCAATGCTGCACTGGCGTGACAGCGAACTAAGTGATGTTGTTCAAGTCGTGTGAGTGTTTGAAGGCTGTCGCAACCCGTAGTGACAAACGGACAACGAGGAGCAAAGCGACAACCCGTCGGAAGCACCCTCAGGTCCGGAAGTCGTCCTGCGATGGAAGCGAGTGGGCCAATCTTTGGGTTTCGCAGCGATGGAACAGCTGCGATGAGACCTTTTGTGTAGGGGTGTCGAGACTCGAAAAGTACCTCGGTCGTTGCGCCTTGCTCAATAATTTCGCCTGCATACAGAACGGCAACCTCATCGGCAACGCGTTTGACAACACCAAGATTGTGGCTGATGAATAACATCGTTAAGCTACGTTGAGCTTGAAGCGATTGAAGCAGATCGAGAATCTGTGCTTCGATCGTCACATCTAGTGCAGTGGTTGGTTCATCTAAAATCAGAAACTGTGGTTCGGCAGCCAAGGCGCCAGCGATCAAAGCGCGTTGTCGCATCCCTCCTGACAGCTCATGTGGATAGGCTTTGGCGACAATCGCAGGTCGAGCAATACCCACTTCATCCAGAAGCTCTATCGCACGCGCTAACGCTTGAGTTTTGCTTAGACCGAGATGATAAATGAGACCTTCGCTGACTTGATCGCCAACCGTTAGCGAAGGGTTCAAGACTGCAAAAGGGTCTTGAAAAACTAGCCCGATTTGAGCACCACGAACGTGGCGGCGTTGCTCAGGTGTCATCATTAAGATATTTTGACCGTCAAACAAAATCGATCCGTTCGATATCTGCGCTTCATTAGGTAATAAACCCATCGCGGCGAGCGCGATCGTACTTTTCCCAGAACCTGATTCGCCAACAATAGCAAGAGTTGAGCCTTTTCGTACCTTTAGCGACACGTTAGATAAAGCCTGCACTAGGCCAGAGTGGCTACGATATTGAAGGCTTAAGTTGTCGATGTTTAGCATGCTAGGCTTTGCCAACACCCGCTTTGAGCCGCGGATCAAGGTATTCGCGCGCACCGTCTCCGATCAGATTGACACCGATCACCAGAGCACACATGGCCAAACCTGGCGCTAAGGCAATCCAAGGCGCGCGATCGATAAAGGATCGGGCTTCGGAAATCATGAGCCCCCAATCTGAGCTAGGCGGCTGTGCACCAAGACCAAGAAAACTCAGAGCAGAGCCAAGAAGAATCGCATAAGTGACGCGCAGACTTGCTTCAACAATCAGGGGTGGCCAGGCGTTAGGTAGCAGCTCGCGAAATAAAATATAAGTGTTTGTTTCGGCGCGCGCTTTTGCTGCCTGAATAAAATCTTCATGCGCTAAAGAGAGTGTCACGCTGCGTGTGACACGCGCAATCGGAGGAATATAGACAAACCCGACGGTGAGCGCAGTTTTCCAAAGACTAGGCGGGGTGACTGCGAGTACCAATAGGCCCAACATAATTGGTGGCACAGCCATCAGTACGTCCGCAAAGCGCATCAAGACTTCATCGGTACGTCCTTGAAAATACCCTGCTGCTAAGCCAATTGGAATGCCGATTGCCAGACTGACCAGGGTGGCACTCACCCCCATTGCGATTGACAGCCCGGTGCCCATCAGGACTCGACTTAAAACATCTCGACCAAACTCGTCTGTTCCAAGCCAATAGGTTGAATTCGGAGGCAAGAATCTAGACTTGATCGAGATGGTATCCCAGGGATGAGGCGCGATCCACGGGGCAAGCAAACCAAGCAGAACAATCGTCAGGGTTAACAGCAGACCAATCTTTAATTGTAAAGACATAGGCTTACGGCCCAGGCTGCGCGCTGAGAGGTCGGGGACGTTGGTGGTGTCAGGAGACATTTCTGCCATAACGAATCTTTGGGTTTAACCGCGCGTACAGTAAGTCTGCCGTTAAATTAGCAAGAGCATAGATTGCGGCAACAACTAAGATTGCAGCCTGCAAAGTGGGCAGATCTCGATTTTGGATCGAGAAGACAATGAGTCGACCGAGCCCTGGATAGCCAAACACGGTTTCTACGACAACGATGCCACCCATTAGTCGACCAAAATCCAACGCTAATACGGTGATGGTTGGCAGCAGTGCGTTACGCAATGCGTGGTGCCTGACGATGATGCGCTCTGGTAGTCCCTTGGCCCGCGCAGCAATAATGTAAGGACTTTGCATGATTTCGATCATGCTTGAGCGAGTCAATCTTGATACGTGAGCCAAGTGAGCAAAGACAAGCGTTAAGGTCGGCGCGATCAGGTGCTGGGCCCAAACCCAGAAGCCACTCGCAAGCGGTTCATAACCGGAAGAGGGAAGCCAGCCGAGCCAGCCCGCAAAGACCATGATCACAACAATCGCCCAGAAAAATTCCGGCACCGCCACACCGAGGTAGGTAATGATCGACACGCCGTGATCTAAGGGTTTGCCGTGATGCAGCGCAGCGACGATGCCCAAGGTGACACCAATCGTGGCGATTAAGACGAAGGAGCTCAGTGTGAGAATGAGTGAATGGCCAATAGCCTCTGCTAAAAGAGGCGCAATTGGGCGATTCATCAACATCGATTGGCCTAGGTCGCCAGAGAGAAATCCGCTCACCCAACGCCAATATTGCTGCCAGATCGGGTCGGTCAGACCTAAGCGCAATTCAAGCACACGTACCTGTTCGGGCGGGGCGAACGGACCAAGAATAAGATAGGCGACGTTTGCAGGCAAGAGCGATGAAATCGCAAATACCAACACAGATACCGCAAGCAAGACACCCAACACTGCGAGCAGTCGTCGAAAAATATAAGAACCCATCTCGCTTGGCCTGTAACCTATTTGCTTAAATTGACATCTTTGAGTTCCAGCCACTGCATCGGAGTCGACTTGAAGTTCTCAACGCTCTTTCGTACACCGTTCACGTGCGCAGCTGAGTAGGCAATGACCCCAGGTACTGAGTCGTTGACAATAGTTTGAAACTGTTCAAACAAGACCTTGCGGCTGGCTTCGTCGGTAGTTTTGCGGGCATCGTCCAAAATTTTATCCGCGCGTTCGTCTTTAAAACGCCAAAGTTGACGATTCCAACTACCCGCAGAATGAAAAAATGGGTAAAGTGCCGCGTCGATTGTTGGTCGGGCAAAATAGCCATCGATGTAGATTTGCGCCTTTCCCGATACATTGGCTGCGTATGAAGCGAACGGAACCCGTTCGACGTTGATACGAATGCCGGCAGCGCGAGCCATATCTCTGACTGCAACGCCCAAGCGAACGCGCTGCTCACGCTCTAGTGGCACAGGCAATGAAACGTCAAAGCCATTGGGGTAGCCTGCTTCTGTTAGTAACTTTTTGGCTGCAGCAATATCTGGGCTCTTAAAGCCGATGTTTTTATTGAAGTAGGGATGGCTTGGAGGAATCGGACTATGCGTGGGTGCGCCTTGGCCAAATAATGCAAGTTCGACGAGCGCTTCCTTATCAATGGTCAGGGCGAGTGCGCGACGTACACGCACGTCGTTAAAAGGTGGACGTTCGTTGTTGATAATAATGCCATCCCAAGTAGCCGTCGATACGCTATCAACGCGAACCAGCGGATTTTTTTTAAGTTTCTCAACTGATTCGTAGGGTAAGTTCCAGACGATATCGATTGCACCTGACTCGAGCGCTGCAATACGCGCGGCGGCTTCAGGAATCACCCTGATGGTTACTGCGCTTAACTTGGGCAAATTCGTTTCAAAGTAATGAGCGTTTTTAGTCAACTCCATGCGATCGCCAGGCGCCCAGGATTTAAAAACAAACGGACCCGTGCCGATTGGTTGGGTCGATAGGCTTGCGATCTGGTCTTTTGGGATAATTCTGAGTTGCCGATCAGCAAAAATATCGGCAAAGCCAGCGTAAGAGAGTTTAAGTGTGAAACTCACAGTTAACGGGTCGATTGCATTAACCGACTCAATCATGTCCAAATTAGACCGCGCACGCGATCCGGTTTTTGGATCGAGAATACGGTTAATGGTGGCGACAACGTCGTCCGCGTCTAGCGTACGGCCATGATGAAACTTAACATTTGGCTTGAGTTTGAAGGTCCACTTTTTTAGATCTTCTGACACGGTCCAGCTTTCAGCAAGGTCAGGCTTCACGCTCAGACTGTGATCAATGCGGGTCAAGCCATTGAAGACCAGATGCACATAAACATACTCATCGCCTATTGTTGTTAAGGCTGGATCGAGTTGATTAAATGATGTGCCAACGGCGACGCGGATTGCGCCCTGTGCTCGTGCAGTTGTGGCGATTACGCTCAACGCTATGGTCAAGAACGTGATGTAAAGTAGGCGTTTCATTATTTTTCTCCGGTAGTTGCGAAGTATAGCCAGTGAGGATCTTACAGTGAATCTGGATCAATAGCCCGGGTGACGTATAAATCTGCCATCGGCTGATATTCTTGCCAAAGCGCGCGTAGTCGCGCGATAGGCTGGGGGTCGCTGTCGACACGTAAATCGACATAAGGAAACGCGTGCTCGTGCGACACCAAAAGCGCTGCAGAGACCAAGGGAACAAACTCGCTGCCAGCTCGTTCACCAGCCTCGAGGGCGTCTAGCAGACGTACCGGCAAGGGGGCTGATTGATCGCTCTCAAACGCTCGCACCATCGCTGCAGGCACCTCAGATGACCGAACAATATTCGCAATTGAGACGCAGTTCAATCCATGCACCTCGTTGTGCTCAGGCTTGACACTCGCACCCGTAAAGGCAGCAGTCTCGCCCTGACGATCAATGCAGGCCAGCTGTCGCCAGCGATGATATGGTGTGGCGGCAACGATTGCTGCAATGACTTGTTTAGCCGTGTATTCTCGTTTGAGCAGATCGATCGCTAAAGGTCCTAGGCGCGGATCAGTTCGATTTTGTGTCAACGCAGCCCCAACACCCGCTGCAACATATCCGCAGCGCGAACCAACGGCGGGCGACGAGGTCGTGACCACCAATCCGAACATGCCGGTACGCGCGCAGCGTCCCAAAATAGAAAAAGTCATTTGATGGCTCCTGTATCTTGATAAAGAGTGACTAGCCTTGTGTTAACGAACATCTAAGTAAGCCGCAGCTGCCAGCACGTGTGTGCGCACGATGTGCAAGTACTCTTCAATCTCGACTTGCTCGTCCGCTTTAGCCATATTGGTTGGGCGGCAGCCATAGACATAGGCGGGTACACCGTATTGTCGCCAGTGCTTAGAATCAGTCGCACCAAGGCTCACTGCTGCAGCGGGCTCAGGCAGACCTAAACCCGTGACAGTCGTTTTTAGAATTTGCATCATCTCGTGATCTGGTGGACTGTAGGTCGGTTCACAAGAATGCGTCCATATTGGAAAATACTTCGCTTGTGGATAGCGCGTCAGAATCCGTTCGATGTGTTCGATGAGCATCGAATGCGTAGCCCCAACGGGCATTCTGATGTCGACCTCCATACGGCAGTGTCCGGGCATGATGTTGATTTTTATGCCACCTTGAATGACCCCAACGCACACTGTAATACGGTTGAGTATGTCGGATGCACCCTGGCCTAGGCCGGCGTTGATCGCTGCGGCACCGTTCAAAATGGCACGCCTGACCTCAGGCGCTTGTTCGATCTCGAGATTTTCGAGGCTATACAAATCGTGAATGAGTGCGGTTGCCACTTTAATGGCGTTATCGCTTAAATGGGTGTAGGCGGCGTGTGCTCCGGGGGTATCAACTTCAAAAGCGACGCGCAGAGTCCCTTTTTCTCCGAACCTAACCATATTGGGAACACTTGGCTCGCCATTGAGCATGCAATCGCCCGCGAATTCAGTCGGAAAGGTTTCGATCAGCCATTTTGCGCCCCAGGTTCCGCCTGTTTCTTCATCCGATACACAGGTGAGCGCAAGCTTCCCGGCTAAGCGTTCGCGTATGCGATAAAGGTAAATATAGGTCCAGATCGACGCGGCTGTTCCGCACTTCATATCCACGACACCTCGGCCATGAATTTTTCCGTCTTCGATCGCACCACTCCAGGGGTCTCGAGACCAAGTTTTAGAATCACCAGCAGGAAACACATCAATATGGCCGTTTAAAACTAAGTGTCGACCTGGTCGGGCAGCTTCGAAGCTGCCCACAATATTCGGCAACCAGTCTTTGGCCGCACGCACTTCTGCTGGCACTTGATGTTTTTGAAGATGCTTAAAAATAAACTGCGCCGCAGCCGTGGTGTCACCCGGTGGATTAGGGCTAGGCGTCGAAACAAACTCCGATAGGAATTGAATAATCTCTTCTCGGTCTTGTTCAATCCACGCGAGCAGTTGCTGCTTAATATCCATGTGGTTCTCTAAGTGGCTCTGCTTCTGTTGGAAAGTGGCCGCGACGGCGAGCTTCATCCCAGACCTTTTGCGCAGCTGCAGATCCTTGGCGAATAATGAGTGACTCGTCGAGCCCAAGCGCTTTGCCATTGCGAACGATGACCTGACCATCAATCATAACGGTATCGATATCTGAGCCGCTGGTGTACCAAACAAGTGTACGGATCGGGTCATTAATGGGTTGCAGGTGTGCCTTGTTTGCATCAATAATAATAAGATCAGCAGCGGCGCCCACTTCAAGCCGACCCAGATCGGGACGTCGAAGAGCATTCGCGCCATGAACCGTTGCGGCATGCAGTAACTCGGCAGCGGTTGCACCTTGGCTTGCGCTCGTCGCTTGTTTAGACGCAAAACCACTTGCACGCATTTGCGCAAAAATATCCATTCTCTCTGCGTCCGTACCGATACCTACTTTTAAACCTTGTCGCGAGAAGTGCGCATAGTGAGGTGACTTGCCTCCGCGTAAAAAGACCGTCGGACAGTGCGCTAAGCTCGCACCCGATTGAGCAACACGTTGCAGTTCGTCGTCAGTGAGATGTACGCCATGCGCAAAGATTACGCCCTCTCTGAGCAAACCGACAGAGTCCATGTAATCAATGGTTCCCATTCCTCTTTCCGCCTTGACGCGATCGACTTCGCCCTGACTTTGGGCAAGATGAATGGTGACCAATAGTTCGCGTTCAAGTGCGATTTGATTAACGGATTTGAGCAACTCCGGGGCGCATGAGTCGGCGGCATGAGGCCCTAAAATGACACGAGTACCGCCCTGAGCCCCCTGGTCATATTGAGAAAATAATTGGTTAAACGTTGCGATACCACTGTCACCTTCGAAGCTGCCTTGCGCTGCACGCGCGACGGTTGCGTCACTCACCGCAGCGGTAGGTGAAAAGAGGTAGGGTGCGCCATAGAGCCTGAGCCCCCATCGCTTGGCGAGCTCTAAAATGCAGGCTTGTACAGGTCGAAATTGATCGAGCAGCGTGGTGGTACCACTCTTTATAATTTCAAGAAGACCGAGCGCCACAAGCGACTCTAGTTCGTCAGGTTCTAGGTAACTAACGGCCAGGCCACCGATTGGCATAAGCATTGAGTACACCTTGCTTTCGCCAATCGCGCTGCGTGGGAGATCGTCGACGATGCCACGAAAGAGTGGTGCATTGATGGTGTGGTTGTGCAGATTAATAAAACCAGGCAAGGAAATGCCGCCTTTAAGTTCTATTGTCTGCGCGTCTGCGGGAGGCGAAGTCGTGATCGCCGCAATACGCTTATTTTCAATCACCAATGCAACATCGCGCACGGGGACGTGGCGACCGGCAATGTAAAGAACCGTCCATTCGGTTTTGATGACAAGCAGGGCCACGACTTTTTCCTTGCAGTTGGTTCGGATGCAGCGCGTTTTGCCGAATTTAAAGCAAAAAAGAAGTTGCCGCTAGTACTTTAATCGGGGCTTGTAACCTCAGCGTCCGGCAAACGATCGCTTTACAAAAGAGCCATACTTAGAACAACCCATGTCTCCCTGAGCGATCAATGGCGAAACTCGTCAGCATGTTGCTCTAAGGTTGGTGCCGCCTTGCGTTCTAGCCTTAGAAAATCCCTGGCATGGAGGCCCCCATACCCGCTCAGGTTTTTTGTTTTTGGTCTACGGCAGGGATACTAACCACTTAGGCAACACTGACGCAGTGAGCTTGGATATCTACTTTCATCGTTGATTTGAGAGCGGAAAAAATTGCAGCCAGGTTTGACATAGTTGGATTGCCTGATGAGGACAGCATTCGATGAATACTTTTTGCTGGCTTTTCAACGGAAAGTGCCAAACCCTCGAACCCCATTGTAGCGTTGACGAGATCGCGCAAGATAAGCTTTGCGGTCTCGGGCTCACCATTCAGAAAAAGCATGATTGCCTCATTCAGCATGGCACAGGCAAACTCAGGATCGCGTTCAACGCGTGCCAAAACCGTTTCTTTAAAGTCTCTGGTTAGTGCCATATTTATTACCCTTTGCGTTTGCTAGTCGACACAATTGATTTATTTTTTTTGAGTAAATTTGCCTTTGCCCGCTTGAACTCTTTCCACAATTCAACGGCTTGATCAATGTCTCGTTGCTGTCCGTTTTTGGAGCCGCCGCCTAAACATAGTGGATCGGTTTTTTAAGACAGTTTTAACGATTTTTTTAAGCTATGCTCCATCAACGGTGCATAGATTTGAAAACCAAAACATGTGGTGAAAACATGTGGTGAAATGAGAAACTTACTTATTCGTAAAGTGTTGATTTCAGGCCCTGCATTGTTGACGATCGCTAAGAGTCGTCATCGCCGATGAGCCCGCTGCACTCCAACAGCTGGCAGACCCCCTTCGTTGGAGTGACTTATCAGTTGAGCAAACACTACGAGGTTTTTGGGCGGTTCACCAAGGAAACAAACTATAATTTTTGTCAGCAATACCGTCACCCTCGGCTTTGCCCGCAACTTCTAATTAGGATACTGTCATTTTAAAATCTATCTCCTTGTTAATCGTTGGTGTGCTGTGTCTTGGTTTGGGCGGGTGTGGCGGCGACGACATGCCTGCGACCGTCGCTCCGCAATTCGACAACGGCGTGACAGTCGGCAGGTCTTCGCTCGCCATTCCGTATAGCCCCGGGGGCTACGTGACGTCGGCAGACTGGTACTTCCCGACCCAGACTGACAGCACGGTCGCGCCCAACGGCGTCGTCTGGCTCCAGCGCGGCGACATGGCGTCCTTGTCCGAGCAGGCGGCCAAGATCGCAGTCCAGACCAACAGCATTGTCGTGGTACCTGAGATCAGTTCCTTCGAGATTCCGACCCAGCCGGGGCGATATCTCGGCAGCCCGGAGATGCAAAAGGCGATCGCCGACATGATGCGGGGTGACCGTGTGGCGCTCGCCACGAGCGCGACCGCCGCTGGCTATCAGCGGGCGCTACCCCAGAAGTTCCTGCTTGCCGGAGAGCGTCTGGGCGGCGGGTTCGCCGCAGAGGTGGCCGGAGGCACCGTCGACAACGGCGCGGCCGCATATCTGCTGGGCGTGGTGATGTTCGACGGCCTGGCTAGCCCGGACCAGTTCCCCGCTTCGCTCGCCAAGCTCGACGCCATGGACATCCCGCTCTACCAGATCGCCTCGCCGCCGCAGGCCGGGAATAATTGGGGCAGCACCACGGAGCAACTCGTAGCCTTCCACCCCTACCAGTTCTTCGGCGTTCAGCTCGATAACGGCAGCGCCATGAGCGCCGCCGCGATCACGCTAGCCACCGGCTGGATCAACGACATGTACAGAGACAGGGGTCCGACCGATCCCTATGACGGCATCTACGGCGATCCCAACGACGGCGTCTATGTCCCAAACCAGCCGATCGTGATTGGCGAGACTGGGGGCACCGTGCTGCCCGCACCGCCGCCGGTTGATATCAATCAGTATGCAGGCACCTGGTACGAACAGGGCAGCGTGAAACAAGGTCCGTCCGCCTTACTCGTAAACGTCAAAGCAGTCTACACGCCCCAGCCCGACGGCAGCATCAACGTGCAGAATTCCAGCAAATTCGTCGGACCCAGCGGTCCGGACTGGAGCATCACAGGATCGGCCGTACCGGTCAACGCGTTCAACACCCGCCTCAACGTGAGCTTCGCCGGCGAGCCCAACCGGAACGAGCCGGGCAACTACTGGATCCTCGACTACGCCCCGGACTACAGATGGATGATCGTCGGGGACGCAAACGGAACGTCGGGCACCATCCTAACCCGTCAGCAGTTCCCCTCTGAGGCCGAGTACAACGCGCTTTTGGCCAGGGCGTATCAGTTGGGTGTACGGGGCACCATCACCCCGACCGCGCAGTACCCCTCGCCGGCGGGCTGATTTCTGGGATCGGCTCTTCAGGCTCTTCATCATTTACTGGCGGACAGAGGGGGATTCGAACCCCCGATACGCTTTGAACGTATACACGCTTTCCAGGCGTGCGCCTTCAACCGCTCGGCCACCTGTCCGTTTTCACTACAGCCCGTTATTCTAGCATTAACGGGGAAAAGACAGCATTCGCTAAGCTTGATTGTTGTGCTTTTCATGCCAAGCAGAAAATTCCAAAGGCCGGATGCCAAAACGAATGACATTGCCTCGATGCAAGGTTTTAAATTCGCCATGTACCAGTTCGATGAAATGCTCCTGATCTTCCTTCTTGACAGCGATAGGTATTCTATGGCGAACAGCATCAACAGTCGCAGGTTCATTGTGACGCACGATGGCCGCGACGACTTCGCTTAACGCCTGCCGATAGCGCAGCCGAAATATGTCAGGCGGCACGAGATTTTGTTTCACCGCTACGTACTGTTGACATGAGCGCTCGTAGGCCCAGACAAACACATCCCGGAGCAGCTCGATACGATTTAATTCATATACGCCGAGCATGGCGTCCACATAAGCCTGCTGCGGCACATCAATGAAAGATAGAGGGCACAGGTTATGTCGGATAAAGGGAATATTGGCTGCCAATCGAGACACTCGCTTGTTCACATCCTCGAAAGGCTGTAAGTAAGGCAAATGCACCATGAGAAAGAAAGACTGTTCAAACGGATCGTGAATTTCCGCGGCCATTTCTATAACAATACCGAACAGCTCTTCAAGCCTTTGGGGCAAGGCGACAGGTAAATAGACGCTTCCCCCAATTTCTACCGCCCGATTGCGGATACGACCGCAGGATAAGGGGTCGGCCATCAAACTATCTGATAGAAAAGCATGCAACGAAATAATGACGTCCGTCGTCAGATTGGCATGGTCGGGATTACGCACCAAAAATTCAATCGCATCTTTGTGATTCAGGATCATCTGCGTTTCCAACGCATCTTTACCTTCAGCAGCTTGACCATATTCAATCAGCCGTTCGGTATCGAGGCGGCTATACGTATTCCCCTCAAGCTGTGAAGAAGCCCAAGAAAGATCCACGAGCAAACGATTAAGAATGTCTCGGGCAAAGGTGCCTGCAGGGGTGTGGCCTGCGGGCGAGCGTCCTATGGCGTGCAACTGATCGCGAAGACCTTTTGACAGGTATGCGGTTTGGTTTGGATGGTATTGCTCCAGAAATTGCAGCTTGTAACCGACGGGTAGGCGCAACTGGCGAGGCTGGCGAACGTAGGCTTTAATCTGCTCGCCCTCTGTTGAGGTTGGGACGTACTCATCGTCAGAAGTGTGCTCCCTGAGTTTTAACTTTTTTACGATTGGTACATTGACCAGTTTTGGAATGACGCAATAACGCACAGCGCGTGCTTCCCCAGTCATCTGCACTTGACCTTGCTCTATCAGCTTAGCCAAACGCCGCTGCAAACTTCTGAGCGGCAAGCCGCCTCCGAGGAGCTGCAATAGCGCACGAATACCAATACCCTTCTGATGCTCTGATATCAATTTGATCAAGTGATTCAACTCATCTTTCGATGTGAATCGTGGCATATCTTTCGCTCCATGAGACCGGTCAATAAAAATATCGCGCCATTTAACTGTCGCAATAAAATTATAACGACAAATAAAGTGGCGCGATATAGGGTATTGCGTCAAAATGACTGAGCAGACAAGCCGAGCACTCACCTACCATCAAGGTCAGACGATATTTTTATAGTTGAGCATCCTCTCGCAGTACCGGGCGATCGTATCCACCTCGAGGTTGACCCTCTCGCCCACCTTGAGGTGCTGCAAAGTCGTCACCGCAATCGTGTGCGGAATCAAATTAATACTGAATTGCGTCCCACCCGCCAAGTCCTCAACACGGTTGACGGTCAAACTCACACCATTAACCGTAATCGAGCCCTTGTAGGCTAAAAATGGACCTAAGGATGCAGGCGCTTGCACAACCAGCTCCCAAGACTCGGCTACTGGCTCAAACTTAATCACCTCGCCCAGACCATCCACGTGACCAGAAACAATATGCCCACCAATCTGGTCACCAACCCGTAAAGACTTTTCAAGATTAACTGCGCCTTGAGCGTCCAGACCCATCGTCAGTCGCAAGCTTTCACGCGACACATCGACGGCAAAACCCTCAGCGTGCTTAGACACCACCGTCATGCAAGCACCCTGAATCGCAATCGAGTCACCCAAGCCGACATCACTTAGATCCAAGCCACCCGCATGAATAGAAATATGAACACCCGCATCGGCCTGGCCACCCGCAAGCGGTTCTATTTTTTCAATGCGACCCACGGCCGCGACGATCCCAGTAAACATTAGAGTGCTTATCCTGTGCTGTGTTCAGTCAAATGGATTTTCTGCATGAGTTCACGCCAATGCTCTGGCAGTCGCGCACGCAAACGAACGTCAGGACCGAGTTGCTTGAGCTCTATAAACTCAAAGCGTTGCACGCCCTCGAGCTTGGTCAGTGTGGGCAATTGCGCCATGCCCATCCCCTCACCTAACAAGGTCGGGGCCAAGTACACCAGCAGCTCATCGACACAGTCGGCATTGAGGAGTGCGCCGTTCAATCCCGAACCCGCCTCGATATGCACTTCATTCGCTTCGTGCTCCCCGAGCCATTGCATCATGGCACGCATATCGACGCGTCTTCGCAGACGACCACCGCCGGAGGGCGCAACGTCTTCGGGCACGTAAACCACCTGCACGCCACGGTCCATCAAGCGCGCGCGCTTTTCTGCGTTTTGATCGCCCGTAAAAATAATCGCCCCTTCACCCTTGAGGATGGTGGCATCTTCGTGAATGTCAAAACCCGGATCAATCACGGCTCGACGTGGCTGTCGCGCGGTCGCCACATGCCTGACCGTCATCTGAGGATCGTCTGCGCGCACCGTTCCAATCCCGGTAAGCACCACGCAACTGCGCGCGCGCCAGTGATGTCCGTCCGCACGTGCTTCTAGCCCTGTGATCCATTGCGAAACACCGTTGGACAGTGCGGTTCGTCCATCGAGCGAGGCGGCGATTTTCATCCAGACATACGGGATACCTCGCGTCATTCGCGAAACAAATCCCGGATTGATGGCGAGCGCAAGATCCGCGCACACCCCCACATTGACCTCGATACCTGCCTCACGAAGCATGCGCATTCCACGCCCTGCCACCTGAGGATTGGGATCGAAGTGTGCAAAGACGACGCGCGCAGGTCCCGCAGCAATCAACGCATCGACACACGGTGGGGTGCGACCATGATGACTACAAGGCTCGAGCGTGATGTAGACCGTCGCACCTTCGGCAGTCAAGCCGCGAGCGCGCATATCTTGTAGAGCCATCACCTCTGCATGATGCGAACCCACCGCTTGCGTCGCCCCCCGCCCAAGCACCTGTGCATGACGTACGATGATGCATCCTACGCGCGGATTGGGTGAGGGCACATACAGCGCACCCTCAGCGAGCGCGAGCGCCTGGCGCATAAAAAATACGTCTTGATCGGGATTGCGTGCGTCGACGGGTTGAGAGGATTTCATAATCAAGTTTTGCGCAGCACAGGAGGACCCTGCATCTCGCGAATCGCTTCGACAAACTCACCAATGTCTTCGAAACTTTTGTAAACGGAGGCAAAGCGCACGTAGGCCACTTTGTCGAGCTTTTTTAATTCATTCATGACAAGTTCGCCCAAGAACTCGGTCGAAACCTCGCGCTGCCCGCTGGTTAGCAAGCGTTCCTCGATGCGAGCCACCACTGCGTCGACCTCTTCCGTGCTGACAGGACGTTTACGCAAAGCCAAAGACAGACTTGCACGAAGCTTTGAAGCTTCGTACTCATTTCTGCTGCCATTTCTTTTGACGATTGTCGGCATCTCAAGCGCAGCACGCTCGTAGGTTGTAAAACGTCGATCACAGGAGTGACATCGTCTGCGTCGACGAATAAAGTCACCCTCATCCGCGCCACGCGAGTCGATGACTTGTGTATCAGCATGCCCGCAAAAGGGACATTTCATGAAGTCGCCTTGATCAAAATACTCAGGGCAACGCGCTGCGCTGCCCGCTGATTAACGGTAAACCGGAAACGATGCTGTCAACGCATTCACGCGCTCACGCACCGATTTGATGTTCGCAGGGTCACGGGGGTTGTCAAACACGTCCGCAATCAGATTGCCTGTCAGTTGTGCTTCCGTTTCCTTAAAACCGCGCGTGGTCATCGCAGGCGTACCCAGACGGATACCGCTTGTCACAAATGGCTTTTCTGGGTCGTTCGGGATCGCATTTTTATTGACGGTGATGTGTGCTTCACCCAATACTGCTTCGGCTTCTTTACCTGTGATGCCCTTGGCGCGCAGATCGACCAGCATGACATGACTTTCTGTGCGACCAGAGACAATACGTAAGCCACGCTTGACGAGTGTTTCAGCTAAAACTTGTGCATTTTTCACCACTTGTGCGGCATAGGCCTTGAACTCAGGCGTTGCAGCTTCACGGAAAGCCACCGCCTTAGCAGCGATCACATGCATCAACGGTCCACCTTGAATCCCGGGGAAAATAGCGGAGTTGATCGCCTTTTCATATTCGGCTTTCATCATGATCACACCACCACGAGGGCCACGTAAAGATTTGTGCGTCGTGGAGGTGACAAAATCAGCATGGGGAACTGGGTTGGGATATGCACCACCCGCAACCAAACCTGAATAATGCGCAACGTCGACCAACAACAAGGCGCCACTGTCTTTTGCAATGCGTGCCAGACGCTCAAAGTCCATGCGCAACGAGTAAGCCGAGGCACCTGCGACGATCATCTTTGGCTTTTGGGTCTTGGCCAGCTCTTCGACCTTGTCGTAATCCAACACCTCGTTCGCATCCAAACCGTACTGATGAAAGTTGTAAAGCTTGCCGGAAGCATTGACCGAAGCGCCATGCGTCAAGTGACCACCCTCCGCCAAACTCATGCCCAGCACTGAGTCACCTGGTTTCAGGAAAGCCAGATACACAGCTTGGTTGGCCTGTGAGCCGGAATTCGGTTGCACGTTTGCCGCCTCAGCACCGAACAAGGACTTGAGACGATCAATGGCGAGCTGCTCAACAATATCCACATACTCGCAACCACCGTAGTAACGCTTGCCGGGATAACCTTCGGCGTACTTATTAGTCATCTGAGTACCCTGCGCCTGCATCACGGCAGGGCTGGCGTAGTTTTCGGAGGCGATCAGCTCGATGTGCTGCTCTTGCCGTGTGTCTTCTTTTTGAATGGCGGACCAAACTTCAGGGTCAACGCGGTCTAACGTGAGTGTGCGATCAAACATAGCAATCCTGGCAAAATAAAAGGACGAAAACCGAATGGGTATAGTGTACTGCGATGCGCCAGACTAGATGGCACAGACCGCCAAGGGTAGATTAGGCGACAGTCACGCGGGCAAACTTGCGCTTTCCGACCTGAATCACATAAGTACCTGCACCGAGTTGCAAAGACTTGTCCTCGACTCGGTCACCATCCACCCGCACCCCGCCTTGCTCAATATTGCGCTGAGCCTCTGCACCCGAGGTCACCAGCGCGGCCTCGCGCAATAACTTCAAAATCCCGACTGGGGCGCCCGCAACGGTGACTTCTGGCATGTTTTCAGGCACAGCGCCATCCCGGAACCGCGCTTCAAAAGCCCCCAATGCCGCCTCGGCCGCCGACTGGGAGTGAAAGCGCGCCACGATCTCCTGACCCAACATCACCTTGGCATCCCGGGGATTACGACCCGCCTCGGTCTCTGCACGTAAGGCGGCCACCTCTTCGATGCTGCGAAAAGACAGTAAATCGAAGTATTTCCACATCATCGTGTCAGAAATCGACATGATTTTGCCGAACATCGACTCTGGGGTTTCCCCAATTCCGATGTAATTATTTTTGGACTTGGACATCTTTTCGACGCCGTCCGTGCCTTCAAGCAAGGGCATGGTCAAAATACATTGAGGCTCTTGTCCGTATTCTTTTTGCAGCTCTCGACCGACCAACAGATTAAATTTCTGATCCGTTCCACCGAGCTCTAAATCAGATTTGAGAGCTACCGAGTCGTAACCTTGCATAAGCGGATACAAAAACTCATGCACCGAAATCGGCACACCTGATTTAAAGCGCTTGGTGAAATCATCACGCTCCATCATGCGCGCGACCGTATAGCGGGATGCCAGCTGGATCATCCCGCGCGCACCCAAGGGATCGCACCACTCAGAGTTGTAACGAATCTCTGTACGCGCAGGATCCAGCACCAAGCTTGCCTGCGCATAATAAGTACGGGCATTTTCCTCAATCTGCTCCCGCGTGAGGGGGGGACGGGTTGAATTTCGCCCCGACGGATCGCCGATCATGGACGTAAAGTCGCCAATCAGAAAAATAACGGTGTGGCCAAGGTTCTGCAACTGGCGCATTTTGTTGAGCACGACAGTGTGCCCAAGATGAATGTCAGGTGCCGTAGGATCCAAGCCCAGCTTGACTCTCAGCGGTATCCCCGTGGCTTGACTGCGTGCGAGTTTTTGTGCAAAGTCGGTCTTGACCAACAACTCATCGCACCCTCGCTCGACTATTCGCAAGTTAGCTTCTACTTCGGGGGTAATAGCGTATTTTGTCGTCAACATAAAAGAAGTAAGCCAATTTGGTCGGTGAAAGTGACAAAAAAGCTGTTTGATCGCTAGAAATCGGCTAACATACTTTTTTACAAGATTGACATCATACGCAAACTAATCTTGCTCTGCCACGCAAAATCCGGCACGAGTGTGGTGTTTAAGCATCGTTATCTGTAAACAAGTACCAAACTCAGTACAGAGGATTTCCACCTGATGCGTTTTAAGAATCACTCGACATCTAAACCTAGCTTCGCCCCAGCGGCTTTACCGCTGTCCGGGCAGCAAGAGAGTCGCTCAGGCTTGGTGCGAGGTGTCGTGATCAGTTCTGCGCTGGTTTTAGGGTTGGGTGCGGTGGCCTTTGGTTTCATGCAACCCTCGAGCATGGACGCCTCCACTGGCTTATCCGGTGTTAATACTGCGATCAAAACCGAACCAGTCGCTCCAGAACAAAATCTTGTACTGAATATTGTTCCAGTACCCGCACCAACCGAAGCCATAGTCACCGAACAAGCAGCAGAGGAAACGCCTTACATTACGGAAACGCGTATTCGCTCTGGAGACACACTTGCGACTGTTCTAAAGCGCCTGGACGTTTCGGACGCCAATTTACTCAGCTTCCTGACACGTGAGCCCAAAGCGCGTTCGGTCTACAAATTGATTGTCGGTCGCTCGGTTCAAGCCGCCACGGATGACAATGGTGATCTGTTGTGGGTGCGTTACTTCCATACCCCTAATGCCGAAACAAATGGCCCGAGCATCGCAAAAACACTGCAAATCACCGCCATCAAGGGTGGGTTTGTAGCCGAAGAGCTCCTGCAGCCTTTAGAAACGCACATCGAAGTTGCCGTTGGCACCATCCGCTCTTCTTTGTTCGCAGCGACTGATATTGCTGGCATTCCCGATGGCATCACTTTGCAAATGGCCGACGTACTGAGTAACAAAGTCGACTTCTTGCGTGGCCTGCGTACAGGCGATCAGTTCCGTGTGGTGTACGAAACTCGCACAATCGGCGGTCGTAACGCTGGAACAGGTCGCGTTTTGGCGCTCGAGTTTATCAACGGCGGAAAGATCTATAACGCCGTTTGGTTTAGCCCCGATGGCGAAACTGGGAGCTACTACAACCTCGAAGGTGAAAGCTTGCGAGGCGCCTTTCTGCGCAACTCGCTTAAATTCTCACGTATTAGCTCAACCTTTGGTATGCGCAAACTACCTGGCTTACAAGCTTGGTCTGGCCACCACGCCGGTGTCGATTATTCCGCCCCCACCGGAACCCCGATTCACGCGACAGCCGATGGCACCGTCGATTTCGTGGGGTGGCAAAATGGCTATGGCAACACCGTCATCCTGAAGCACCATAGCAGGATCACAACGCTCTATGCTCACCAGAGTCACTTCGCTGCGGGCCTCAAGGCGGGCATGAAGGTCTCGCAAGGTGATTTGATTGGCTACGTTGGTTCGACGGGTTGGTCGACCGGCCCCCATCTACATTACGAATTCCGCGTCGCAGACAAGCCTATCGATCCTCTGACTGCCACGGCAAATATGCCAACGGCTAAACCGCTCGCCGATGAACATCGCGAGCAATTCGCTCAAGTTGTGGCCCCTTTTAAACAGCAACTGCAAGTGCTCGCCAAGTTTCAGGAAGCCGTGCCCGAAACCAGCAGTATTGCGCTTCGCTAACGGATTCACGTCCTCTTGGCAGCGACTTCGCTCTACCTAGGGCTCATGTCCGGTACAAGCCTAGATGGCGTTGACGCTGTACTTGCGCGCTTTGATTCGCAAGGTCGTCCGACCTTGCTCTCTCGCTCTTCGATCGATTTCCCGCCCGCCCTGCAAGCCGAATTGCTCGCCTTGAATGCGAGCGGTCATGACGAGCTTGGCCGCGCTGCACTCGCTGCTAACACGTTAGTGAAGCTTTACGCTCGAGCCGTCGAACATACCCTTGCTCTGGCCGAGGTTTCGCCCAAGCAGGTTTCTGCGCTCGGAGCGCATGGTCAAACTGTCAGGCATCGACCTGAGCTCGGCTATACCATTCAACTTAACGCGCCTGCCCTTCTCGCCGAACTCACCGGTATCAGCGTGATCGCTGACTTCAGAAGCAGGGACGTGGCTGCTGGTGGTCAAGGTGCCCCGCTCGTGCCCATTTTCCATGCCGGTATTTTTTCTGCACCGCACACGCGCGTGATCGTAAATCTTGGCGGTATCGCCAATATCACCGTCCTCAGACCTCAGCAGCCCCCCTTTGGATTTGATACGGGTCCCGCCAATGTGCTGATGGATATGTGGTGCGCTCTGCACACAGGTCGCAGCTTTGATCAAAACGGTACCTGGGGTGCTGCTGGAGAGCCTGATAGAGACTTACTCTTAGTTCTCCTTGGTTCGGAGCCCTGGTTCGCACAGCCTGCCCCAAAATCGACAGGGCGAGACTTGTTTAATCGTGAGTGGCTCGAAAAGCGTCTGACCCAATTTGGGATTGATACCCATCAACCCAATGCGCTCACGGACACTGAAAAACAAAATATTCAGGCAACCCTGCGGCGTCTCACCGCTGAGACGGTTGCACAATGCTTACGCAGGTATGCGAGCGATGTGCAAGAAGTCTTGGTTTGTGGAGGCGGTGCACGCAATACGGCACTCATGTTGGACTTACAAAGGTTGATACCCTGTCCTGTACGCACCACGCAGAGCGTGGGCATTGAAACACAGGATGTGGAGGCACTCGCTTTTGCTTGGCTCGCTTGGGCACATCAACATGGTGTCGCTGCGGGCCACCCAGCCGTCACCGGAGCGGCAGGTCAGCGCATACTTGGCGCCTGCTGGCCCGCCTAGACGATCTAGGCTGCCAGCACTTTAGACCGAGAACGACGATCCGCATCCACAGGTCGTCGTCGCGTTTGGATTGCGAATGACGAATTGTGAGCCCTCGATGTCTTCTTTGTAGTCAATCTCAGCACCAACCAAGTACTGGAAACTCATCGGATCAACCAGCAAGGCCACACCATTTTTTTCCAAGGTCGTGTCATCATCGTTGACGTCCTCGTCGAACGTGAATCCGTACTGAAAACCCGAACAACCGCCACCCTGAACAAACACACGGAGCTTGAGGTTGGCGTTGCCTTCTTCAATCAGCAGGTCTTTGACCTTTGCCGCAGCAGAATCAGTGAACAGAATAGGCGTAGGGGGTGCCTGAAGATCAACAGTTTGGCTCAATGTGCTCATGTTTGGCTCCTGCCCTGCTAAAGGGCAACTTTCTAAATAAATCTGATGTCGGACATACCCGACTAAGTTGCTCAACTATACCGCAACTCTACGCTGAAACTAAAGATCAACCTTGCGCGAAGCAAGGACAATCTCACCCGATAAAATACTCACCACCACAGAGGTTGGCTGAAAGTCCCTCGGTAGGGCAAGCACACCCTGACTGCGCTGAAATTGGTCAAAACTTAACTTGAGACTATCCTCTCCCTGCGTCGCCGCACCAAGCGTGTTGAGAGGGGATTTCGAAGTGCTGACATTCATTACGCGCTGCGAAGGCTCCAACACAGCCGTCACCTCTTTACCGTCTTTGAGGCCACTCGCCACAAACTGCAGGCGACCATTGAAGCGTTCGCCTGGCTTGCCACTGCGCATCAGCAGCACTCTGAAGGCAAGAGTCTGATTCTGCTTCTCGAACTCGACAGCACGCAAAGCGATTGCACCTTGCGGACCTGGAGGCAAAAGCTGTTCGTAAAACGCCAAATGATCCTTGGACCGACCCAACTCCTCCTGCAGAGTCGCGAGACTTTTTTCGAGTTCGGCGCGTGCCGCTTGCTCGATGGTGAGCGCGTTGCGCACTTGCTGGGCGTGCGTCAGAGCCTCGGCAACTTGGGCCTCCAGATCCACGCGAACTTGTGCCTGCAAGGCTTGCTGCGTGCGTGACTGCAATGCCAGCGCATCCGACCCTGAGCGCTGAGTTAAAAATACACCCGCACAAAGGCCGGCTGCAATCAAGGCAAACGCCCCCAACATCCAAAACACAAGCGTTTTGAAAGGAAACCTGCCTTCAGGAGGGCCGCTCAAGACAAGGCCCTCAAGGCAAGATCGCAACCTGATTCAGACCGACCGTATCTGGCAAACCAAACATCAGGTTCATGTTTTGAATCGCTTGACCCGCAGCGCCTTTGACGAGGTTGTCCTGCACGACCAAGATAATCAGGCGATCGCCATTCCCCGGACGATGCAAGGCAATACGCAAGGCATTGGAGGCACGCACCGAACGAGTATCTGGCAAACTACCTGCAGGCATGACGTCGACAAACGCCTCATTGGCGTAGCGCTTTTCAAATAGGGCCTGAAAATCGGTTTCGCGCGCCTCGGGCAAAATGCGCACATAGATCGTGCTAAACATGCCGCGAATCATCGGCACAAGGTGTGGCACAAAGGTCAGTCCCACCGAAGTCCCAGCCAGGCGATCCAGCTGCGCTTTGATTTCGGGATGGTGGCGGTGGCCGGCAACGCCATAGGCTTTGAAGTTGTCGCTCGCTTCGGAAAACAACATACCGACTTCAGCCTTGCGGCCAGCGCCACTGACACCGGACTTGGAGTCAGAAATGATGTCCGAAGTATCGATTAAAGGTTGACCACCAAGCAAAGGCGCCAAACCCAACAAAATCGTCGTGGGATAACAACCTGGATTGCCGATGACGCGAGCCCGCGCAATCTCTTCGCGATTGAGCTCCACCAACCCATACACGGCCTCATCCAACACCTCGGGGCACGTATGTGGAATCTTGTACCAATGTTCAAACGTCTGAATGTCCTTGAGACGAAAATCCGAAGCCAAGTCAATAATGCGCACTCCCGCAGCAAGTAGCTCCTTGGCCTGACTCATCGCCACACCATGCGGTGTCGCAAAAAACACGACATCACAACCCGTCAAAGGCGCCTTGTCTGGAGAAGAGAACGCCAGACTGACATGTCCTCTCAGGTTGGGAAACATCTCAGCCACAGGCATCCCGTCTTCTTTGCGGGAGGTGATCGCATGGAGGTCAACTTGGGGATGCTGGGACAAAATACGCAACAGTTCGACACCGGTATAACCCGTGCCGCCCACAATGCCAACCTTGATGCGTTTTGTTGATGTTTGTGTCACGCGTGTGCTCCTGTGAATCCGCCGCAAACGGCTGCACGATTAGAATGATGCCAACATTATCCCATGAGTACAAAAAAAACAGACCGCTTACGCGGTCTGTTTTTTTTCTGGCATGCGTCATTAACGCTTGCTGAACTGTTTCCGACGACGTGCTTTGTGGAAACCAACTTTCTTACGCTCGACTTCGCGTGCATCACGCGTGACAAAGCCTGCTTTAGACAGCGAGGGCTTGAGTGTTGCATCATAGTCAATCAGCGCACGGGTAATACCGTGACGCACTGCGCCCGCTTGACCGCTTTCGCCGCCACCGTGCACATTGATATGAAAGTCAAACGACGCAGTGTGACCTGTCAACTCAAGAGGCTGACGCACCACCATGCGACCTGTTTCGCGAGCAAAGTACTCGTCAACGGGCTTGCCGTTCACGACGATCTTGCCTGCACCTTTTTTCATGAAGACGCGAGCCACCGAAGTTTTGCGGCGGCCGGTTCCGTAATTCCAATTACCGATCATGGCCTGTCCTTAAAATTCGAGTGGCTGTGGCTGTTGGGCAGAGTGCGGATGCTCAGCACCAGCATAGACCTTCAGCTTTTTGATCATCGCGTAACCCAAAGGACCCTTGGGCAACATGCCCTTGACGGCCTTCTGGACTGCACGACCCGGAAAACGCTCTTGCATTTTTGCAAAGTTCGTTTCGCGAATACCACCTGGGTATGTCGTGTGACGGAAATATTTTTTGTCTTGCGACTTATTACCGGTTACGACGATCTCAGCGGCGTTGATGATGACGATGTAATCGCCCGTATCAACGTGTGGCGTGAATTCTGGTTTGTGTTTACCGCGCAAACGGCGTGCGACTTCGCTGGCCACACGACCGAGGACTTTGCCCTTCGCGTCAATCACGAACCAGTCACGCTTGACTTCATGCGGCTTGGCCACAAATGTCTTCATGATTGGATCCTAATAAATTCCCTCCGGGACCATCCCGAAAAGACTCCCCTGATTTTTATAAAAACATTATGCCAATGCGTTGTTACCCGCCCGTGCATACGCCCACAAAAACCAAAGCCATCACTCCAAATAGGAGTCATTGCTCGGGGAAAGCCTTTGATTTTACAACAAAATCATTTCGTAAGCCAACTAGGTGCCCGCAACCGCCATACGCTCAATCAGGATCGAGCCCGTTGTTTTGCTGCCTCGGGTGATCGCATCGGCACCCACGGCAACGATTTGGGCAAACATATCCTTTAAATTACCGGCAATCGTGATTTCCTCGACGGCATGCTGGATTTCTCCGTTTTGGACCCAATAACCAAAAGCGCCACGAGAATAGTCACCCGTTACATAGTTGACGCCCTGACCGATCAACTCCGTGACCAAGAGGCCTGTGCCCATTTTGCGCAGCATCGCCTCAAAATCGTCTTTTTTACGCGTCTGCGAAGAACGCAATACGAGGTTATGGGAGCCACCCGCATTGCCTGTCGTCACCATGCCGAGCTTGCGAGCCGTATAACTTGAGAGAAAGTACCCCTGCAACACACCGGCGCGAATGACGTCACGCGCTTGCGTTTTTACACCTTCCTCGTCAAAAGGAGAACTGCCCATCGCCCCTTTGATATGGGGATCCTCGAGGACATTGATATGCGTTGGGAAAAGCTGACGACCGAGCGAATCCAGCAAAAAACTCGTTTGACGATATAGCGCGCCACCACTCGTGGCATGCGTCAGTGCCCCGAGCAATCCCAACGCCAGAGGCGCCTCGAACAACACGGGGAAATGCCCTGTCGGGATTCTTTTAGCCGACAAGCGCGCCAACGCCCGCTCGGCGGCATAGCGACCCACGGCTGCCGGATCTGCTAGTCGGTCCGCACGACGATCACTGGTGTACCAATAATCACGCTGCATCGAGCGGCCGCGACCGGCAATGGGAGAAACTGACAAACCGTGCCTCGAGTACGCATAGCCATCCAGAAATCCACGGGTATTACCCAGAACAAAATGTCCCTCGTGGGTATCAACGCCCGCCCCCTCGGTATTGGTGATGCGCTTATCGGTGGCCAGAGCGGCGCGCTCGGCCTCTACAGCGAGTCTTGTGGCTTCTTCGACACTCAACGCCCAGGGGTGATGGAGCTGCAGCTTATTTTTGACACCAATGGCCAACTGATCGGCTTCTGGTAGCCCTGCAGCGGGATCCTCTGCCGTATACCGCGCAATGTGCCAAGCCGCCTCAACCGTTTCGCGTAACGCTTTGGTGGAAAAATCAGAAGTCGAGGCGGAACCGCGGCGTTGCCCAGCAAAGACCGTCACATCGAGCGAGCGATCGCGCGTCTGCTCGACCGTTTCGACGTGGCCCTTCCGGACCGACACGGCCAAGCCGCGTCCCTCAGAAACCTCGGCAGCAGCGTCACTCGCGCCCAGACCTTGAGCATGTTTGAGCGCCTGAGTCACTAAATCCTCGAAAATCGGTCGATTTTGAGCAACTGGAAGAAAAGAATTTGATGTAGCCATATTAGTCCGTTAGCGTGAGGCTTTATGATAGCCGTATGACACAAGAATTACCTCAAACACCTGACGGGACCGATGAGTCCCTCTACGACGGCCCCAGCAAGTCGCAATTAAAGCGCGACATGCTTGCTTTGGTCGACCTCGGACGCGAACTGGTGGACCTGTCCCCAGAGCGTCTTAAACAACTACCGTTGGCCGAGCGCCTCTATGACGCGATTCGTCTGGCACAGCGCACAACGAGTCGCGAAGGCCTTCGACGGCAGATTCATTACGTCGGCAAACTGATGCGGGATGCCCCTGCTGAGGAAATCCGCACGCTGTTGGACACTTGGAAAAACGGCTCTCGTGACCAAACGCGAGCCATGCATCGCCTCGAAGCCTTGCGTGATCGCCTGCTCAAAGAAGACAGCGCCCTCACCACCTTGCTGGAAAAATATCCTCAGGCGGATATTCAGCATATCCGCACGCTCATTCGTGAAGGGCGCAAAGAAGCCACGGCGAATGAATCTCTGCGACAAGGCCAAGAGCCACAACGCAAACATTATCGCGCGCTTTTTCAGGCGCTCAAAACTCTCCAAGATCCGGATACCGAAGCATGACGACCAATACTTTGCTTGAATGCGTCGAGCACAACACGGGCCCCAATCCAACACATTGTGTCCTTTGGCTGCATGGCCTTGGCGCCGATGGGCACGATTTCGCGCCCATCGTACATGAGTTGCGCTTACCCGCCTCACTGTCTGTACGCTTTGTCTTTCCACATGCCACGATTCAGCCTGTGACCATCAACGGCGGCATGGCGATGCGCTCTTGGTATGACATCCTGACACCCAACCTCGTCAAACGCGAGGATGAGCAAGGCATTCGTGCCTCTGAGCGCGCGATTCAGGCCTTGATTGCTCGCGAAAACGCGCGCGGCATCCCGACCGAACGGATCGTGCTTGCCGGCTTTTCTCAAGGCTGCGCGATGACCTTGCACACGGGCTTGCGTTCAACCTTCAAGCTCGCGGGACTGATGGGATTGTCCGGCTACTTGCCCCTGATCGATATGGCGGACAGCGAACGTCAACCCGCCAATGTGGACACCCCGATCTTTCTGGCCCACGGTACGCATGACCCCGTTGTCACCCTCGAGCGCGCTGAAGCTTCCCGAGCAAAACTCGCCGCGCTTGGCTACGCCGTCCAGTGGCATACCTATCCGATGCAGCACTCCGTCTGCCCAGAGGAAATTCACGACATTTCACGTTTTTTACAAAGCGTGCTGATTTAATAGGTTTTATTTATGTCTTCCCCTTCAATACCTGTTCGTACACGCTTTGCGCCCTCGCCCACCGGTTTTCTTCATCTGGGTGGCGCACGTACTGCTTTATTTTCTTGGGCTTATGCCAGACACTTTGGTGGCACCTTTATTTTGCGTGTCGAGGACACAGATCTTGAGCGGTCGACCCCTGAGGCGGTTCAAGCGATCCTAGATGGCATGGCTTGGCTGGGTCTCACCCCTGACGAAGGTCCTTTCTACCAAATGCAGCATATGGCTCGCTACCGCGAGGTCGTGGCCAGCATGCTCGCGCAGGGCACCGCCTATCATTGCTTCAGCTCTCCTGCCGAAGTCGACGAGATGCGTGAGCGCGCCCGTGCGCTGGGTCAAAAGCCACGTTACGACGGTACTTGGCGTCCCGAGCCCGGCAAAACCTTGCCGCCTATCCCTTCGGATCGCAAACCCGTGGTGCGTTTTAAAAGCCCACAGGATGGCGCGACGGGCTGGGTTGATATGGTCAAGGGGCCCATTACCTTCGATAACAGCGAACTCGATGACCTCGTCATCGCGCGTCCCGACGGCACGCCGACTTACAACTTTTGCGTGGTCGTGGATGACTGGGACATGCGTATTACCCATGTGCTGCGTGGCGACGACCATGTCAACAACACACCCCGCCAGATTACGATTTTGCGCGCCCTCGGCGTTCCTGTGCCTGAGTACGGACATCTGCCCATGATTTTGGGACCGGACGGCGAAAAACTCTCCAAGCGACATGGCGCGGTGAGTGTCATGGAGTATGATCGGGATGGCTATTTACCCGAGGCCATGATCAATTATTTGGCGCGTTTGGGCTGGAGTCATGGCGATGACGAACTGTTCACTCGCGAGCAACTCGTCACGTGGTTTGATCCACAACATTTATCCAAGTCCGCCGCGCAATGGGATCCCAAAAAACTCAATTGGGTCAATGCCCACTATATCAAGCAGAGCGATGATTCAGCCCTTGCCAGTGCGGTTGCTCCGCGCATCACTGCACGTGGGGGTGACACGCAAAAAGTCGCGTTGACCCAAGTCGTTGCCTTATTAAAAGACCGCGCAGAAACGCTTGAACAGCTCGCCGATAGCGCCATGTTGTTTTGTGGTGCGTTTGAACCGGCGGCGCCGGAGCTCGTTGCTCAACATCTAACCGAGCCAACGCGTCTTGTTTTAAAAGATTTTGCCTCGCAAGCCGCCGAATTGGAGTGGACACGGGCAGCGCTCAGTGCGTTAATTAAGTCCACGCTTTCGACGCATGGCTTAAAGATGCCTCAGCTTGCTATTCCTTTGCGCGTTGCCGTGGCGGGCATCACGCAAACACCGGCGATCGATGCCGTGTTGGAAATTTTAGGAAAAAATACAGTACTGGAAAGACTCGCTTTAGTTTGACATCACTCGCATTCCACGAGTGATTTACATCAGCCTAAAGCTGTCTTGAACGCGCTGGCCAGTCATCGGCTTGCTACCCGGCTTGTCCTCACGAAAGACAACCCGGCGCGAATCGTTACGCTCTATTAAGTAAGTCAGCGTGTACATCGGGTCGCGGTAATCGACCATTTCACCGTTCGAGCGACTGATGCGCACCACAAGTTTTCCTTGTGGTGCTTCCCAACAGCCCGTTTCGCGGAGCTCAGAACGAATATTACGTCCCTGTTTGACACGGATCTGCTGACGCATCTTACCGTCGGCCGTCAACGTCAATAGCGTCTGAACTTCGCCTGCGACATCCGCTTGTTTACGCACCACATACCAAACACCTGTTAGCGACTGTTCTGCCGACGGCGCGACACAGACAGGTTCAGGTAAGTTTTCAGGCGCAAGCAACAACGACGAGTCAGAAGGTCGCGGAATGCCGCAACCCGCTAATACTAAACACAGACTCGCTGCAGACCAGCGAAATAAACCAAGAGTGGACATCAACACCTCAACGCAACAACATCAAAAACGAAATAAGTAACCGCAATAGTGCTACATATTTAGACAAAAACAGTCACATCTCGGTTGATTTAATAAAAATCCCTTTTGGACAAGCGCCGAGATTTGCTTTTACACCACACTTTTTTGAACTATAGGGTTAACGATAGCTAAAAAATAATAAATTAAATGATTGCCTAGCCTCGTTTCAAACACTAGAATTGGTATCCAATAGAAAATTAAACACTACATGTAGTGGTCGCTTGCCAAGATGCTAACAGCTCTAACGCAGGCTTCCTGGTTGACTACATGGCTTGTTATGACCGAATTCGAATGGGCGTGTGCCCCATTCACCTTGCAGGAGCCCAAATGCAAACTTCCACCAGCTCAGTGTCGCAACGCGAAGCCGCACCCCAGTTTTTATATACAGACGTGCCTTTAACAGAGGCCACTTGGACTCAATACCACATCATTCGCCGTAACGGTGCAGTGGTCAATTTCGAGCCGAGCAAGATCGGCATCGCCATGACCAAGGCCTTTTTAGCTGTGAATGGCGGCCAAGGTGCAGCCTCCGCGCGCGTGCGCGAACTCGTCGATTCCTTGACGCGTCAAGTCGTTCAGGCGCTCGTACGCAGCCGTCCCAATGGTGGCACCTTTCATATCGAAGACATCCAGGATGCAGTCGAGCTTTCCTTGATGCGCTCAGGCGAGCATGATGTTGCGCGATCCTACGTGTTATATCGCGAGCGCCGTTCTCAAGAGCGCGCCAAAGCCAAAGTTGAACAAGCACCGGCCGAAGCCACAACGCTTCACGTCGTAGATGGTGGCGTACGCAAACCTCTTGATTTGGCAAAATTACAGGCCACGATCGAGTCAGCAGGCTTCGGCTTGGGTGATTTCGTCGACACCGCCGCGATTCAGCGCGAAACACTCAAGAACATTTACGATGGCGTACCCGTCGACGAGGTCTACAAGTCGGCGATTTTAGCAGCGCGCTCGATGGTCGAAAACGATCCAGCTTACAGCAAGGTGACCGCACGTCTGCTACTGCATACGATCCGCAAAGAAGTCTTGTCCGAAGACGCCTCGCAAGAAGACATGGCAACGCGTTATGCCACATACTTCCCTGAATTCATCAAGCGCGGCGTCGAAGCTGGCCTGCTGAATTCAGAGCTTTCGCGCTACAACCTGCCACGCTTGGCGGCCGCACTGGATGCAAGCCGCGATCTGCAGTTTGACTACCTTGGTCTGCAGACCCTGTATGACCGCTACTTTCTGCACATCCGTGGTCAGCGTATCGAGCTCCCGCAAGTCTTCTTTATGCGTGTCGCGATGGGTTTGGCAATTGCTGAAGTGGACCGTGAAACACGTGCCATTGAGTTCTATCAGATCTTGTCGTCCTTTGATTTCATGAGCTCCACGCCAACGCTGTTCAATGCTGGTACGTTGCATTCACAGCTGTCGTCTTGCTATCTCACCACCGTGTCTGACAATCTGGACGGCATCTACGAAGCCATCAAAGAAAATGCATTGCTGGCCAAATATGCTGGCGGCTTGGGCAATGACTGGACACCTGTGCGCGCCATGCGAAGCCACATCAAAGGCACCAACGGCGAAAGCCAAGGTGTCGTGCCCTTCCTTAAAGTGGTCAACGATACTGCTGTGGCCGTCAACCAAGGTGGCAAACGCAAGGGCGCCGTGTGCTGCTACCTCGAGTCCTGGCACTTGGACATCGAAGAGTTTCTAGATCTGCGTAAAAACACAGGCGATGAGCGTCGTCGTACCCACGACATGAATACCGCAAACTGGATTCCTGACTTGTTCATGAAACGCGTGATCGAAGGTGGAGACTGGACATTGTTCTCACCCTCCGATTGCCCGGATCTGCACGAAAAAGTGGGTGTCGAGTTTGAAAAAGCATACGTAGGCTACGAAGAAAAAGCCGCACGTGGCGATTTGCCTTTGTTTAAGAAAATGCCTGCGACCAATCTCTGGCGCAAAATGCTGTCGATGCTGTTTGAAACCGGTCACCCATGGATCACCTTCAAAGATCCATGCAATATCCGCTCACCACAGCAACACGTGGGCGTCGTACACAGCTCAAATCTATGTACAGAAATCACACTGAATACAAACGATACAGAAATTGCAGTGTGTAACTTGGGTTCGGTCAACTTGCCTGCGCACTTGAAACAAAACGCAGACGGCACGCTGTCTCTCGACCACGACAAGCTTCAGCGCACCATCAAGATCGCGATGCGCATGCTTGATAACGTAATCGACATCAACTACTACGCCGTCGCAAAAGCCCGCAACTCTAACGTGCGTCACCGTCCAGTCGGCTTGGGCATGATGGGTTTCCAAGACTGCCTACACTTGATGCGCGTCCCTTATGCGTCACAAGGCGCGATTGAGTTTGCAGATCGCTCGATGGAAGCCGTTTGCTATTACGCTTACAGCGCCTCCAGCGATCTCTCAGCAGAACGCGGTCGTTACGCAAGCTTCGAAGGTTCGTTGTGGTCACGCGGTATCTTGCCGCATGATTCCATCGCACTGTTGCGTGAACATCGTGGCGGCTATGTTGAAGTCGATGAATCCAGTACGTTGGATTGGGATTCGTTGCGTGAACGCATCAAACTACAAGGCATGCGCAATTCAAATTGTGTTGCAATTGCCCCAACAGCAACAATTTCGAATATTATTGGTGTGTCCGCGTGCATCGAGCCAACTTATCAAAACTTGTACGTTAAATCGAACCTCTCCGGCGAGTTCATTGTTGTCAACGAACACCTTGTTCGTGACCTCAAGAAACTGGGCCTCTGGGATGAAGTAATGGTCGCCGATCTCAAATATTTCGATGGCAGCTTGTCCCGCATAGATCGCGTTCCGGCCGATTTACGTACCCTATACGCGACAGCTTTTGAAGTCGAACCAAACTGGATCGTCGAGTGCGCCGCACGTCGCCAGAAATGGATCGATCAAGCGCAGTCACTGAATATCTATATGGCTGGTGCTTCCGGCAAGAAACTCGACGACACGTACAAGCTCGCCTGGTTGCGTGGTCTCAAGACCACTTACTACCTGCGTACGCTTGGCGCGACGAGTGCTGAAAAATCAACAGGGCGTGGTGGTGAGCTCAATGCAGTCAATGTATCTGGTGCGAGCGCGACTAGCGGTACGTTCGCTTCAGCCGCTCCCACATTACCCGATCCTGAAATTCTCGGGGCGGCCTGCACCATGAGACCTGGCGATCCAGGTTTCGAAGAGTGCGAAGCCTGCCAATAAACCGCCACCGGAAAAATATTATGCTTAGCTGGAACGACGAACCTACGACCACAACCGCCCCGCCTGCCGGCTTGGGCGGAGCACTCTCCTCCGTGCAACCCGCATCACTGGCAGCATCCATGTCTGCGCGCGCGGCCACAGGTGTCTTTGGCGATACCGCTTTACCAACACCCGGCCTCACATACTCACCCGTGGCACCTAACCCCGCAACACGTGTCAATGTTGCCGATAAACGCATCATCAACGGCCAGACCGATGTCAATCAGCTCGTGCCCTTCAAATACAAGTGGGCCTGGGAAAAGTACATCGCAACGTGCGCTAACCACTGGATGCCCCAAGAAATCAACATGTCGCGCGACATCGCCCTCTGGAAAAATCCTAACGGACTGACTGATGACGAGCGCCGCATCATCAAACGCAACCTTGGTTTCTTTGTGACAGCGGACTCGCTCGCGGCCAACAACATCGTGCTGGGCACTTACCGTCACATTACTGCGCCCGAGTGTCGCCAGTTCCTGTTGCGTCAGGCTTTCGAAGAAGCCATTCATACACATGCTTATCAGTACATCGTTGAGAGCTTAGACCTCGACGAGTCCGAAATTTTTAATGCATACAACGAAGTGCCTTCGATTCGCGCCAAGGATCAGTTCCTGATCCCTTTCATTGACGCCATCGCAGACCCGAACTTCAAAACCGGCACACTCGAAACGGATCAAACGCTGCTGAAGTCGCTGATTGTGTTTGCTTGCCTGATGGAAGGCCTGTTCTTTTATGTTGGTTTCACTCAGATTCTCGCGCTGGGTCGCCAAAACAAGATGACCGGTGCTGCCGAGCAGTACATGTACATCCTGCGCGATGAGTCCATGCACTGCAATTTCGGCATTGATCTGATCAACACCATCAAGCTCGAAAATCCACAACTCTGGACGCCAGCCTTCCGCGAAGAAATTCGCTTGCTGTTCGCCAAAGCGGTCGACCTTGAATATGCCTACGCCGAAGACACCATGCCACGCGGCGTGCTGGGTCTGAATGCGCCCATGTTCAAATCGTACCTGCGCTTTATTGCTAATCGTCGTTGCCAGCAGATCGGCATCGAACCTCTGTTCGCCCAAGAAGAAAACCCCTTCCCTTGGATGGCAGAAATGATTGACCTAAAGAAAGAACGCAATTTCTTTGAAACGCGTGTGATTGAGTATCAGACTGGAGGCGCCCTCAATTGGGAATAAGTCTCTAGTCAGAGTTTCAATCTCACTTTGTACTTGCCAGTCGGCGGCTCACCCTGCCAACTGGTGCCATTTGAAATGCTTCGCGTCCTAATGGGAGGCAGTTCAAATGGCTGTGCCGGATTCATCAGCACAAATCACATGCTACCGATGTTTGGTAGCGGCTTGTGACGATGAATAACTCGGGCGACACATCCTCCCATGGTGGGCGGAGTCAAGCACGGGTTTTAATGTTTGGGACCCTGAACTAAGGAGTATTACCATGGCAACAGCCAAAAAAGCAGCAAAAAAAGCAGTAAAGAAAGCAGCCGCTAAGAAGCCCGTAGCTGCCGCGAAGAAAGTCGTTGCAAAGAAGCCAGCAGCCAAGAAAGTCGCTGCTAAGAAGCCTGTAGCAAAAAAAGCAGTCAAGAAAGTAGCAAAAAAAGCTGCGGCCAAAAAGCCAGCAGCTAAAAAAGCCGTAAAAGCAGTCAAGAAAGTTGCAGCTAAAAAGCCAGCAGCCAAGAAAGCAGCAGCTAAAAAGCCTGCCGCCAAAAAGGCCGTTGCTAAAAAGCCAGCTGCGACCAAAGTTGCTGCAAAAAAAAAATAGTTAAAAAAGCTCCCGCTAAAAAGCCGGCAGCCGCTGCCCCCTCGACCGCCGCAGCTCCAGGTGCAAAAACAGCCCTGAATCCTGCAGCGTCTTGGCCTTTTCCTACGGGTGGCCGTCCCTGAGCTTTTAGCTGAGGTTTGCTAGACCTAACCGCCTGGTTCGCCAGGCGGTTTTTTTTATCCCATAAACAAACTCGGTCTCCCAAGAGTTCGCACTCGCATGCGACAATGTCAATCTTTTTTCTCCACTCGGGACAGACTCTCTTATGATTGGCGAAATCCTCCGCTTCCTACTCGATATCGGCTTTACTCTGATTGGCGCAGTGCTTTTGGTGCGCGCGTGGTTACAAGCCGTCAAGCTCCACCCCTTTAATCCGATCTCACAAGCCGTTAACCAAGTCACTAATTGGCTCGTCACGCCTTTGCGCCGATTGGTGCCCACAGACGGAGGCACCGACTGGGCAAGCCTGCTAGGCGCGCTCCTCGCGGCGATCGCTTATCTGCTTTTGTTATGGTTTGTGTCTACCGCAAGCATGCTCCCGGTCAAGCTGATTCCGGGCGTCATTGGTGCAGGCTTTGCGACGGTTGGGCGTTGGGCACTCAACCTGATTGTCTGGCTCACCTTGATTCAAGCCGTGCTGACATGGGTCAATCCCATGGCAACTGTCATGCCCGTCTTGCGGACACTGACCGCGCCTTTGCTCGAGCCGATCCGTCGCATCATGCCCAAACTAGGTGGCTTAGACTTATCACCCTTGGTATTGTTGGTTTTGGCGCAAATCGCCATCATGGTGCTCAACCGCATCACCTACCAACTCTTCCCGCTGTTCATTCTGTAATGAGGCTTTAGCTGCCTGAAAGCGGGACCACACGCGTCGGTCCCGCGCCGCTCACCACCTGGACGCGTTGATTCATCATAATTGGCAAGTCTGCTTCCTGAGCAATCACACGCGTTTCACCGTTATCCAAACGAACAGTGATCTCTAGCCCATCTTTCTTTCCCATCCGCTCTTCAACTGCATTGCCCGCAAGCGCCCCTAGGAGTGCGCCACCAATAACCGCCAAGGTGCGCCCTGTACCGCCACCAACGGCGCTACCGGCCACGCCGCCTATCGCTCCACCGGCAATCGCCCCTCCACCCGATGTCTGATCACTCTGAATCGTGATGGGACGTACGTTAATCACCGTTCCATTTCTGACAATCTGATCGCGCTGCGTCTGGTTATAGTTGTAGACATTCGCAGAGGCTGAGGGTTTGGCGCAACCCGTCACCAAGACAATACTGGACAACGCAAGCGCACTCAAGGCTAGACGAAAGCCAGTCTTGGCCCGAATAGAACATTTTTCATTCATCACAAGAATCCTTTCAAACACGCTCAAACAGGTAATCGTAAATTGCAATAGCTGCTGAGCATTGTGTCAATCTCGGCTCGGCTTGGCGCATGGTTTTGTGGACCACGCGAAGCGATCTTGATCGATCCCATCAGATTTCCAAGTTTACAGGCATCTGACCAACTCCAGCCCTGCGTCAAACCATATAACAAACCGGCTCGGTGCGCATCACCGCAACCCGTTGGATCTACAAGTCCTTGAGGCTTAACTGGGTCGATATGATGCTCTTGACCCTCAGTATAGAGCGTCGCACCCATTGCGCCACGCGTCACAGCGATCGCCCGTAAGTTTTTAGCGAGTGCCGCGATTGTCTTGCCAGTGCGTTGTTCCACAACGCTTGCTTCATAATCATTGACAGTGAGCGCTTGCGCCAAGCTAAGCATACTCATAATGTCATCCCCATCGAAAAGAGGCATCGCCTGACCCAGATCAAAAATAAAAGGCGTCCCTTGGGCATGCAAGCGTTTGGCGTTGGCCATCATGCCGGCTTTTGAGTCAGGCGCCACGATCGCCCAGGCCGCCTGATGACCGGTTAAATCATTTTCCGAAGAACGCTCCATGGCCCCTGGATGAAAGGCCGTGATCTGATTGTCATCCAAGTCCGTCGTGATGAAACATTGCGCGGTCAAGGTCCCGGGCAGACTACGAATCATCTTGATCTCGATACCGAGCTGTTTAAAGCGCTGCAGATAATCTGACGCGTCTTCACCAACCGTAGCGACGGGAATCGGATGTCCACCCAAAAGTTTCAAGTTGTAGGCAATATTGCCTGCGCAACCGCCAAACTCACGGCGCATACGAGGGACTAAAAAGGACACGCTCAACGCATGAATGCGATCGGGCAAGATGTGGTCTTTGAACTGTCCTTCGAAGACTGCGATCGTATCGAAAGCGACTGAACCACAAATTAAAACTGGGGCTGTCATGTTATATGCCTCAAGGAAAAAATGGTTTAAGCGTGTAGCCGTTAATCTGCAAACCTGTCACAGTAACGGGCAAAATAAGACTGACTTCTTGATTCGAGGCGAAAGGCTTATCAACCAATTGGGTAGGGAGATAATCGTTGGGACTCATGCGTTTACGTGATACGACAGTTCCGGACGCATCCGTGAGCTCAAGAGTCAGCCCAGGCCATGGTTGCGCTTGATTCAAGCGATTACGCATAGAAAATCTCAAGGACATCTCGGCAGGCTTACCCTCTTGGGTTGTAGACGCCTGACGCTCAAAAGCAATCACGGACACTGAAATCCGCTCGATATATCGACGTAGGCTCACTTCGCAGCCGAGTTTTGAGCACATCGCATCAACAGCGGGGCGAAATGAGGGGAACTGTGTCGCAATATCATTACGATAAACATAAGCGAGCTGAATGACTAGCAACCCAAGCGCAAGTACGCTTGCCAAACTCCACAGCAGCATCTTCAGTCTCGGCGTATCGACTTCATCGACTAAAAACTCTGGCTGCGTTCTCCCCACCGAAGGGCCTTCGCCACGAAGTCGGGACTCGCCTAGAATTGCCCTGGAGGATTCGGCATCCGCGCGCGCAGTAAATACTGCGGGCTCAGGGATCTCTTGCTCTCTACGTTCTAAGGGCTCGCTTCTTTCAGCACGATGCCGTAATACTGCGGGCTCTGCAGCCGAGGCTACAGAAACTGCAGACGCGTTTGTCGCTGCTGGCGTTGAAAACCGAACTGGCTCAACACCTGGACGCTGCGTTAACGTGGGGAGCTGGCTTTCGAGCGTCGCAAAGCCATCAAAAATATGCGAGCAGGTCCCGCAACGCACTAAACCATTCAGCGCTTGCAGTTGTTCTAGTTTGACAATGAAGTCGCTGTGACACTTTGGGCAACGCGTAATTAGACTCATGCGAACACCTCAGGGTTTGCGACCAGCCAAACAAACCCAGCCATCGCGGGCTTGCCAGACGGTCATTGGTAGCCAAGGGGCATAAGCCTGCGCGACCTCTAAGGCCTGCCGCTCAAGTACCCCCGACAGCACCAAATAACCTCCCGAACGCACACGCATCGAGAGCATCGGCGCTAGAACCTTTAGAGGATTGGAAAGAATATTAGCGACGACCACATCAAACAAACCATCCACCAAACCTTCGGGCAGGTGCGCATTGACCTCTGTATGATTGGCCACTGCATTGTCTGCCGTCGCTTGCACGGCTTGTTCGTCTATGTCTATGCCTGTCACACTTGAGGCACCCAGCATTTTGGCGGCAATCGCTAAAATCCCTGAGCCACATCCATAATCCAACACTGTTGAGCCGGTCGCTAACTCATCGGCTAACCATTCAAGGCAAAGATGGGTTGTAGGATGGCTGCCTGTGCCAAAAGCTAAGCCTGGGTCCAATTGGATCGCGATATGTCCGGCCTCAGATGTCTGAGGCATCTGCTCTGCATGCCAACTCGGTACGATCAAAATGCGCTCACCCACCGAGATGGGTCCAAACTGTGACTGCGTGAGTCGGACCCAGTCCGCATCGGGAACCAGACGTAAATGCCATGGCAGATCGGCGTCTGTATCCAGATCTTGACGGGCGCTGGCCAATAATTGTTCCGGATCAGTACCGTCCGCCAACAAGACCACAAGACGATTACGCGCCCAAGCTTGCGTATTGGATTCGCTGCCAGGCTCTCCAAAAAGCGGCTGTTCCTCGTCGGTGTCAAGGTCTGCGTCTTCGACAGACACGGACAATGCACCGGACTCCAGCAGACCGTCGGAGAGGGGCTCTGCGAGAGAGCCAGGACACAAAAGTACCAGTTCACGCATCGTGTTTTCCGTTACGTGCCATTAAACGCTGTTAAGTGGCGCGGGAAGCGAGCTTGTGTTCGAGATAGTGAATACTGGTGCCTCCCTCAACAAACTTTGCATCGGCCATCAATTCGCGGTGAAGAGGAATATTGGTTTTAATCCCTTCGACAACCATCTCTGACAGTGCGATCGACATACGCGCCACCGCCTGTGCACGTGTATCGCCATAGGTAATAACCTTTGCAATCATCGAGTCGTAATTTGGTGGCACAAAGTAGCCATTAAACGCATGCGAATCGATGCGCACACCGGGTCCACCTGGCGTGTGCCAGTTGGTGATGAGGCCAGGACTCGGCATAAAGGTAAAAGGATCCTCGGCGTTGATACGACATTCCACGGCATGACCGCGGAACGTAATATCCTTTTGACGTAGCAGGAATTTTTCTCCTGCCGCCACACGAATCTGCTGCTGCACCAGATCAATGCCAGTGATGAGCTCCGTCACAGGATGCTCAACCTGAATGCGCGTGTTCATTTCGATGAAATAAAACTCGCCATTCTCAAACAGAAACTCAAATGTACCGACGCCGCGATATTCGATCTTGCGGCAGGCGTCGGCACATCGCTCACCAATCTTTTCGATCAGTTTGCGATCGATTCCGGGAGCAGGCGCTTCTTCGATGACTTTCTGATGACGCCGTTGCATAGAGCAGTCACGCTCACCAAGCCACACAGCGTTTTTTCCACCATCCGCCAACACCTGGATTTCAATGTGACGGGGGTTTTCAAGAAACTTTTCGAGATAGACCTCGGGATTATTAAACGCCGCACCAGCTTCAGATTTGGTCATGGTGACCGCATTGAGCAAAGCCGCCTCGGTGTGCACGACGCGCATGCCTCGTCCACCACCACCGCCTGCCGCTTTGATAATGACGGGATAACCGACCTCACGGGCCGTACGCAAAATCTCGTTCGGGTCATCAGGCAATGCACCCGCCGAACCAGGCACGACGGGCACACCGGCCGCGATCATGGCTTGTTTAGCGCTCACCTTATCGCCCATCAGACGAATCGATTCAGGCCGCGGGCCGATGAACACAAAACCGCTCTTTTCTACCCGATCGGCGAAGTCGGCGTTTTCGGACAAAAAACCATAACCTGGATGGATGGCTTCAGCATCAGTGACCTCAGCGGCCGCAATGATGGCCGGCATATTCAAATAGCTATCGCGCGAAGCTGGCGGGCCAATGCAGACCGACTCGTCCGCGAGCCAGACATATTTGGCATCGCGATCGGCTTCGGAATGGACCGCAACGGTCTTGATACCCATTTCACGGCACGCGCGCTGAATACGCAACGCGATTTCGCCACGGTTGGCGATCAGAATCTTTTCAAACATATCAAACGATCACAAAAAGAGGCTGGCCGTACTCGACCGGCTCACCGTTTTGAACCAAAATTTCTTTGATGACTCCGGATTTGTCTGCCTCGATCTCATTGAGCAATTTCATTGCCTCGATGATGCACAAAGGTTCGCCTTCTTTAACCGTCTGACCGACTTCGACAAACGAAGGAGAGTTTGGATTGGGCGCACGATAGAAGGTCCCAACCATAGGCGCCTTGACCGTGTGTCCGACAACTGCTGCGGGTACGGGCGCAACCGCTGCGGCAGACGCTACACCCTCTGCGCCCGCTGGAGCGGGTGCATATTGCCCAGTAGCCGGAGCGTAGGCGACAGGCTGTAAAGCCTGTGAAAACTTAACAATACGAACCTTACCTTCGCCCTCTGTAATTTCAAGCTCAGCAATGCCTGACTCGGATACCAAGTCGATTAAGGTTTTAAGTTTTCTCAGATCCATAGTATTTCCGTAAAGTTCTAGATAAGCTCATATTGAGCGGCAAAGCGCACTGCAGCCTCGTAGCCCGATGGGCCGAGACCTGCCACCACACCTACCGCCAGATCAGACAGGTAGGAGTGATGACGGAATTCTTCGCGTTTATGAACGTTCGACAAATGAACCTCCACAAAGGGAATCTTAACCCCCGCAAGGGCATCTCGAATCGCAACACTCGTGTGTGTGTAGGCACCCGCATTCAGGATAATGAAATCGGTTGCGTCCGTTCGCGCCGCTTGTATGCGATCGACTAAGGCGCCTTCGTGGTTGCTCTGGAAGGTAGCCAGCGAAACGCCGAGAGTCTGAGCAAGCGTCACAAGACCCGCCTCTAACTCAGGCAGCGACGTATGCCCATAGAGATGCGGCTCTCTCAACCCGAGCAAATTCAGATTGGGTCCGTTTAGAACAAGAAGGTGTTGAGCCATGCCAACTCGCCAAAAGCAATGATCAGGTACGCATTTTTACGCTAAATCACGCCATTTGTCTATCTACGTCTTTGATTTTGCGACTAAGCGACCGATTTTTGCATTTAAATCCTCGGTTGAAACCTTGCCAAGAATTGTGTCGAAAATGCGGCCTTCTGCATCTAACAGGACGGTAAAAGGGAGTCCGCCCGCCGCATTGCCGAGCTCTCTGACCAAGACGATCCCAGTATGACCGGCCACATACAAAGGATAAGAAACGGGTATTTTAGTTACAAATTGAGAGATGTTAGATGCTGTATCTATACCAATGCCAACAAATTGAATCTCTGGTAAAGATTTGGATAAGGCATCGAGCTGCGGCATCTCCTCGACACAGGGCGCACACCAAGTTGCCCAAAAGTTGGCGACGACTGGACGACCAAGGAGCCGCTTGAGCGCGACCGGGCTGCCCGTCAAATCTGGGAACGTCGCCTCGTACAAAACGCGAGGATTAGGCTCGATTTTTTGTGGCATCGTACCCGGTAAACCTACTGCGCGATTCGCAGCAGGCGCGCGGCGCGAGCTCGACTGCCAGGCAAACCACGCCGTGGTGGCGATCGCCACAAGACCTGCTCCTCCAAAGATCACCGTTCTTCTCTTCATGTTTTCTATCATAGCGCCTCCTCGCCCCGAATACGTTGATTCCGCACAAGGTTTAACCCCCGGCGAGTCTTGAGACAACTGCCTCTACAATGTCGGCAGGAGACTGTTCATGCATCTGCATATACTGGGAATTTGCGGCACCTTTATGGGTGGCTTAGCGCTCATCGCGCGCGCCGCGGGACATCGTGTCACGGGCTGTGATGCGGGGGTCTATCCCCCCATGAGCACGCAACTCGATGAGCAAGGTATCGACCTGATCGAGGGCTTTGAGCCCAACCAACTGGCGCTCAAGCCTGATCTTTTTGTGATCGGTAATGTGGTCTCGCGCGGCAACCCCTTGATGGAAGCTATCCTGGAGGCAGGTTTGCCTTACACCTCAGGTCCGCAATGGCTAGGCGACTTTGTCCTGCAACGCCAGCACGTTCTCGCCGTAGCGGGTACGCATGGCAAAACGACAACCAGTTCTATGTTGGCCTGGATTTTGCAATGCGCCGGCAAAAAACCTAACTTTCTGATCGGGGGTGTCGCACCCGGCCTCGAGGTTTCAGCGCGCTTTGACGTCGAACAACCCTTTTTTGTGATTGAAGCCGATGAGTACGACACAGCCTTTTTCGACAAACGCTCTAAGTTCGTTCATTACAGACCGCGCACGGCTATTTTGAACAACCTCGAATACGATCATGCAGATATTTTTCCGGATCTGGCCGCGATCGAGACCCAATTTCATCACTTGCTGCGCACCGTTCCCCGCAGCGGCCTGGTCATCACGCCCGCGCGAGACGATGCGCTGGCGCGGGTTATCGCTCGTGGCTGCTGGGCCGGGCACACCTTAATCAATACGCACGACGGTTGGCAAACTCGCACACTTGATGCAGTCTCTTTTGAAGTATCAAAGGGTGCGGAGCACTACGGTGACATTGATTGGACACTCACAGGGGCGCACAACCAGCACAACGCACTCGCAGCCATCGTCGCCGCTCACCACGTCGGCGTCACACCACAAGACAGCATCGCCGCGCTCTGCAACTTCAGCGGTGTCAAGCGTCGCATGGAAGTGCGAGGTACTGTCCGGGACATCACGATCTATGATGATTTTGCGCATCACCCCACTGCAATCGCAACGACTCTGGCAGGTTTGCGCGCGCAGATAGGCGCGCAACGTATCCTCGCCGTGCTCGAACCACGCTCCAACACCATGAAACTCGGTACCATAGCGGCACGCTTGCCCGCAGCATTAGCCGACGCGGATTTGGTTTTTTGCTATGGACAACGCGAAGGTAAACAAGCCCTAGGGTGGGAGCCTGCCGAAGTGCTCGCCTCGCTTGGCTCACGCATGCAAGCGCATCACGAAATCGAGCCACTCATTCAAGCGATCAAACACGCGGCGCAGGCGGGGGACCACATTGTGATCATGAGCAATGGCGGTTTTGCCGGCGTGCATGGTCGACTCCTTGAGGCGCTCGCCGCCTCGTCGGCCTAACAAGCTCTCTTTTTAGATTCACCGGAATACCAATATCCATGTACGTTTTATATGAAGAAGATGGCGCGTTTAAAACAGGCCACATCATGGCCGAAGCCGATGCGACACTGCAAGTCGAGTCGGAGTCCGGCAAACGCAGCAAGGTCAAGCGAGCCAACTGCCTGTTCACGTTCGCGACCCCCAAACCGGACGTACTGCTACCTCAGGCAGAAAGTTTAGCCAACGAGATCGACCTGCCTTTTCTCTGGGAATGTGCGCCGGCTGATGAGTTTGACATTGACACCATGGGTGCGGAGTATTTCGGACATTCGCCCGATACTCTTGAAAAAACAAGCTTGTTGCTGAGGCTACATAGCGCCCCGCTTTATTTTCATCGCCGGGGCAGAGGTCGCTATCGCGCGGCACCTCCTGAGATTTTGGCTGCGGCACTCGCGGCTCAGGAAAAGAAGCAACGGGCAGCGTTACAAACCGAGGAGTGGGCGCAAGCGATCGCTGCAGGCCAACTGCCACCAGAGGTTGCTCTGTCCGCGATGTCCTTGGTGACTAAGCCCGATAAAAACTCACAGGCTTGGAAAGCACTCGACGCGGCCTGCGCACAACGCCAAACCTCACCCGAACGGCTCCTGCTCGATGCGGGTGCCTGGCCGCATGCGCTGGCGCTGCACAAGGGACGCTTTCTCGCAAACTATTTTCCTCGCGGGACGGACTTTGCACCCTGCGACGTCCCGGAGAGCGCACACGAGCTCCCACTCGCAGACGTTGAGGCCTACTCGGTGGACGATATCAGCACCACCGAAATCGACGATGCACTGTCAGTCACTCAGTTACCAGATGGTCATTTGCGCGTCGGGATCCACATCGCAGCGCCTGGTCTATCCGTCACTAAAGACAGCGCACTCGACAAACTTGCACGCGCCAGAATGTCCACGGTCTACATGCCAGGCGACAAAATTCCGATGCAACCTGACGAAGTGATCGCCGCTTTTTCCTTAGACGAGGGTCGCCCTGTCCCGGTGCTGTCGCTGTACGTCACCGCCAACCCCGCTACAGGAGAAATCCTCTCGCACGAAAGTCGTCTCGAACGCTTGACCGTACGCGCCAATTTGCGTCACAACGCTCTAGATGACTTCATCACCGAAGAGTCCTTAGCGGACCCAAGCATCGAACTTCCCTATAACGACTGGATTCGACCGCTTTGGCAACTGTCGCTCGCGCTTTGCAAACAACGCGAGATCGTCCGCGGCAAGCCTGAAAACAACAATCGCGTCGAATACAGTTTCTACGTGGACGGCGACCCAAACGATCCTCACTCAACCGTGCGGATCGTGCCGCGCCTGCGCAATGCACCTCTGGATCGATTGGTCGCCGAATTCATGATTTTGGCCAATAGCACTTGGGGTGGCTTGCTTGCGACGCACGGCCTTCCCGGCATCTATCGTTCACAACAAACTGGACGTGTACGCATGAGTACGCACGCACTTCCACACGAGGCGATCGGCGTTGCGCAATACGCATGGTGCACCTCGCCATTACGACGCTACGTCGACCTCGTGAATCAGTGGCAACTGATCGCGGCGATCGAGCATGGCGTGTCCGCGCCTCTGGTCGCTCCGTTCAAACCTCGCGATGCTGATTTATTCGCCATCATCGGCGGGTTTGAGTCACAATATGTCGCATGGCATGACTTTCAGAACAGCATGGAGCGCTACTGGTGCTTGCGCTGGCTACAACAGCAAAATATCACTGAGTGCGAAGCCACTGTACTCAAAGAGGACTTGGTGCGCCTGAGCCATGCCCCAATGATCGTGCGTTTAGCCGGACTCCCTGCAATCGACAGGGGACAGCGCGTTTTATTACAGATCACGGCTATTGACGAACTTGCGCTTGACATGGATTGCCGTTTTATCGAGAGTATGGATAGCCAACCACCTGAGGATCTGATCGAAGCGACGTGAACATCAGCAATCCCTCCCTCGCAGAGGCGTCTTCGCCCGGCATCGCAAGCTGGCTCATTGCGCAGCAGCGTTTTTTACGCTGGGGGCTTTTGTTGTCTGTTGCCATACACTTGGCATTAATCGCTTGGCATAGGACTGCGCCCCCCGTTTCGACACCTAGACCCTCTGAGCTCGAAATTGTCATGGTCAATGCCGCGACAGAAAGCGAGCCTAGTCAGGCGCAACTACTCGCACAAGCCAATGTTGACGGCGGCGGCCACGCGCAAACCGGCTACCAAACGACGCTCGTTCCGCTCGCGGGCGAGTCCGTCGAACCCGTCATGCTCGAGGCTCTGACCCAACAAAGGCAACAACTTGAACTGCAACAGCAAGAGCTTCTCACCCTACTCATGTCCAGTGAGCGGGTCACCCAAGGTCGTCCCGCAACAAACCCCACCGACTCAAGCGATATCGCCGGAGAGGACGAAGTCGATCAAGACAGTGTGATTCTCAACGGACAAATCGCCGTACTAAAACAGCGGGTTGAGCGCGACAACGCACAACCTCGCAAACACTTTAATGCTGTATCTGCGCGCAAAACCTCCTATGCACCTTATATTGATCAATGGCGGCAGCGTATTGAACAAGTCGGCACGGAACACTACCCCAGTGGCGTTGATGGCAAGTTCTATGGCAGCGTGCAAGCGACCTTGACCATACGCGCGGATGGAACGATTGTGGACCTCACGATTAATCGCCCCTCCGACAAACCTTTACTGAACCAAGCCGTGCGACGTATTGCCCAACTTTCGGCACCCTTCGCGCCTTTTCCCGCTGACATGGCTCGACAAATCGACCAGCTTGTTCTGACCCGAACCTGGCATTTCGTTCACGGCACACTAGAGGCACGACAACCATGACCCTCAACGTCAAATCGACATCCATACCCTCCTCGTCCACACCGGCGCGCTTTGCGGTGATCGGTCATCCCGTCAAACACAGCCGCTCACCGTCCATCCATCAACAATTTGCAGCGCAAACCCATATCTCCTTGATCTACGAACATCTGGAAGCGCCACTAGATGGATTCACGCACACCGTGATGCAATTTTTCACCAATGGCGGTCGGGGACTCAATGTCACGGTCCCTTTTAAACTCGAAGCGTGGGAGCTGGCTCGGGCACACCTCAGTGCGCGGGCACAACAAGCGCAAGCGGTCAACACGCTATGGATGCGTCAAGGCGTCTTGCATGGCTGCAATACGGATGGCGTGGGCTTAGTTGCAGACCTGAAACGCTTAGGAGTCCGGTGCGAGGGTGCACGAATCCTAATGGTAGGTGCGGGGGGTGCCGCGCGCGGCGTACTAGGCCCCTTGCTTGAAACAGGCTGCGCCCGACTGCTCGTCGTCAACCGAACAGCCGAGCGGGCCCAGGCGCTGGTCGCTGAATGGCACGCCGCGTCACCGATCGCCTTGAAAGTACTGTCGGCAGGTCGCTTGAATGAAGCCTTGGACCCCACCGGTTGGGATCTTGTCATTAACGCCAGTGCCAGCAGCTTGACCGGCGAGACCCCCGAACTACCCTTGGGACTCTATGCACCCGGCGCCTGGGCCTACGACATGATGTATGGCGCCAAACCAACCGCCTTTATGCTTCAAGCAAAAAAAGAGGGAGCCTCTCAAATCAGTGATGGTTTGGGTATGCTGGTGGGTCAAGCCGCTGAGAGTTTTTTTCTATGGCATGGAAAGCGTCCTGATGTCCAGCCCGTTCTTGCGACTTTACGCGCAGAGCTCAACCGATCGTGATTGGGCATTACACTTAGACTTATGCGAACTGCCCGACGTTATCTTGCCCGAGAAATTTATCGCTCCACCTCCGTGGTGTTGATCGCCCTGCTCGGACTTTTTACTTTTTTTACGCTCGTTGACGAGCTTGACACGGTCGGTGACAAGTTTCCGCTCACTGCGCTGTTTTATTTGCAGCTGCTGTCTGCCCCTACACGCCTCTACGATCTACTGCCGATTGGCGTGCTGATTGGCGCGATTTTGGCGCTATCAGGTTTGGCTCAGCGCAACGAACTCGTCATCTTGCGCGTCTCTGGCGTCAGTGGCTTTGGCCTTTTAAAAATGCTCTGGACTGTATCCCTACCGATTATTTTCGGCGCTCTCATTTTGTCTGAATTTTTAACTCCGATGGCTGAAATTAAAAGTAGCGAAACCAACTTGCTTATGCGCGGTAAAGTCGAGGGCGGACGTCTAGCGAGTGGCTACTGGTTTAAGGAGCCTACGCCCAACGGCGGCACCCGCATCATCAACGTCGGCAACTTGCTCTCCTCTGGCAACGTCGCCAATCTGCGCGTCTACGAGTTTCCCGATGGCCGGACGCTCTCACTCGTTGCACAATCCGAAGCCGGTCGTTTTGTCGATGGCAAACTTGTGATGCAAATAGTCACAGAGAATCATATTGCACCCTCGCTCGAACAAACGCTTATCGATGCCCAGGTGTCTAAGACGCCTTCTGTGACCATCACGCAGTCGGCCGAGCGCAGCTTTGACACATCCCTCACAGCAGGACGCTTGATCGCCCGGATTTTGACACCAGAACGCATGTCTTTTTTCGCGCTTCAGGACTATATCGAATACCTCAACCGCAACCAACTTCAAGCCGATCGTCAAATCGTCGCCATGTGGCGCAAACTCGCCTATCCTTTCACTCTTTTAGTGATGCTGACGATCGCAGCGCCGATCAGTTTTATGCAAACACGTCGAGGGGGTGTAGGCGCCAAGGTGTTTCTCGGGATTTTGCTGGGCACTGGTTTTTTCATGATTAACCAACTCGCACTCAATGTCAGTTTGCTTTATCAATGGTCGCCCGTCGTCACCGCACTACTGCCTAATATCTGCGCGATGATTCTCGCGCTCACTGCGGTCTTTACAATGGAAAATCGTAATGCCATCGCGAACCGTCAACGCACACGCTCCTTTTGGAAGAAATCAGCCATATGAGTATGTCTAGCATCTGGATGATCGGAGATATTCAAGGTTGCTGCGGCTCTCTTGATACCTTGTTATCTCAGCCCGATATCCAAGAGGATGTCGACGCGCACTTTTGGTTTGCGGGTGATCTGGTCAACCGTGGTCCACAATCGCTGGCGACTCTGCGTCGGATCATGTCCTTGGGTGATCGTGCGACGGTGGTGTTAGGTAATCACGACCTACACCTATTAGCGATGGCCGCTGGGGTACGAAAGAACGGTAAAAAGGACACCTTGGACGAGGTCCTCGCCGCACCCGATGCGCAAGCCATCATTGACTGGCTGCGTCATCAGCCATTAGCGCATTACGCCTATGGTCACTTACTCGTTCATGCGGGCGTGCTGCCAGAATGGGATGCCGAACACACGCTCGAACTTGCGAGCGAAGTCGAGGCCGCGCTTCAAAGCGCAGATTGGAAAAAGCATTTACAACTGATGTATGGCAACACGCCAGATCACTGGGATGAGCGTCTCAAAGGACCAGATCGTTTACGCGTGATCATCAACGCACTCACGCGCGTGCGTTTTTGTGACAAACAAGGCCGAATGCATCTCAATGTCAAAATCGAGCCCGCGCCAGATGACATAGATCTCATCCCATGGTTTAGCTTACCCAAGCGCGCAACGCGTGACGTGACCGTCGTCTTTGGGCATTGGTCCACGCTCGGCCTCAAACTCGACAGCGATGTGATTTGTCTCGATAGCGGTTGTCTGTGGGGCGGCCATCTCACTGCGGTGCGCCTACAAGACCATGCCGTGATCCAAGTCCCCTGCGCGCAAATGCTCGACCCGCACGAGGACTGAGAGGGGGGGGGCTATAGCCCCTGCGCAATCCTACCTACTTTGAACCAGTCTTTTAGCAAAACATTGATGGGCTCGACTGCTTCGTAATTCACCCAATGACCGACTTCGGGCAAAATCAAGCCTTGGCGTCTCGCATGCCCGTTGATCATGTGCGTCATCAGATACTCTGGGGTGCAGGTGATGTCATGCTCCCCCCAAATAATCAACGTCTCTCCGCTGTATGCATCAAGGGCTGAGCCCAACAAGCCGCGCCCCGAGATACCTCGACTCCGAAAGCGGGTGTTGATACACGAATAGGTATGGATCCCCATCGCAAAAGCATCGATGTGCGCCTCAGCGTAAATCATGTGCGCCCACAAGTTAAAGCGCATCGCCTCAATCAGCTCTTCGTGCGTCTCTGCGCGCTTCCAGTTGATGAGCATGCCGCGTTCTCGGCGCGGACCACCATGGCCACCGGGGCCGAGCAACGCCAAACGGCGAACCGGCAGGCCCTTGGCCGCTAAATTAGCAGACACGAGTCCCCCAAAAGAAAAACCCGCCAGATCGAAAGGGGTGCCGCAGCCAAAGAGTTGCGTCAGACATTCTGCGGTGACATCGACCATGGTTGAAAAGTCATCAAAGCGGGGGTCGCTCGAGTCGCCATAGCCCGCCAAGTTGGGGATCCACAGAGAAAAATCTTTAGAAAGGACTTCAATATTGCGAGCCCAATGCAACCAACTGCCATGCCCGCCATGGATCAGCACCAAAGGCGATCCCTCACCGAATTGCCGCCAAACCACCTGGTGATCACCTACGGTCACGACGTGACGCGTCGCGCGCTGCTCTAAGACAGCGATCCAGTCTAGGGTCTGCTGATTCACGGGGCTGGACATGGCTTAGGCTTCCTGTTTGGCAAAAGATAAACAATCGTGTCGCAAGATATTATCCTAAGGGACAAGTCCGTCAAACGCGTAAAAATTGTGTAAAGTGCTCTTTTTCATCGTTTACCGAGCTTAAACATGATCATCGATTGCCACGGTCACTTTACGACCACCCCACCCCAAGTCGCCAAGTTTCGCGCCGACCAGATCGCCGAGTTTCAGCGAACAGGTCTAGCCCCGACGGCCCCACCACCCGCCGTCTCCGACGACGAAATCCGTCATGGTATCGATAATAATCAGTTGCGCATCATGAAAGAGCGTGGCATCGACATGACGATTTTCTCGCCTAAAGCGGTCGCGATGGACCACCACATGGGCAACGAGGATACCAATGTCGTCTGGGCGCGCTACAACAATGAATTGATCAATCGCGTCTGCAAACTCTACCCGGATCATTTCATCGGCGTATGTCAACTGCCTCAGGCGGCTGGCGTGCAACCCGGTAGGCGCGTCATCGAAGAACTCGAGCGCTGCGTGAACGAGTTTGGTTTTATTGGTGCCAACATCAATCCCGATCCAACAGGCGGACGCTGGACCGACCCGCCGTTGTGGGACAAAAAGTGGTGGTATCCCTTGTACGAAAAAATGGTCGAACTCGATGTTCCGGCCATGATCCATGTCAGCGGCTCCTGCAATCCACATTTCAACGCGGTCGCCACCCACTACATCAATGGCGACACGACCGCCTTTGTGCAGTTTATGACCTCGGATATTTTCAAGGACTTTCCGACCCTCAAGTTCATTATTCCTCACGGTGGTGGTGCAGCACCCTATCACTGGGGTCGTTATCGCGGCATGGCGCTTGACATGGGCATCTCCTCGCTGGAGGAAAAAGTGCTGAATAACGTATTTTTTGATACGTGCGTGTACCATCAGCCTGGTATTGATCTATTGCTGCGTGTCGTCCCCAACAAAAACATTTTGTTCGCGTCAGAAACAGTCGGTGCGGTGCAAGGCATTGATCCGCTCACCAACTTTTATTTTGACGACACACGTCGCTATATTGACGCTTCCCCTTCGGCGGATAGTACGCAGAAAAAGAAGATTTTTGCGAATAACGCTCTCGGCGTTTATTCCCGCCTGCGTGCACACCCTCGTTGCCAAAGCTGCTAATCGACTGACCCCGAGCACAGGACACTGGTGTAGGGCCCTAGCGCCTCAACACCACTTCCTTGATGACCTGGTGAGCACGCGCGCCGAGCGCTGCACGCGCTGGTGCGGGTTCGCCATTTGGCATCCAGAGCGGCGCTAAAAACGCCACCTCAATCCTGATACCTGTTCCACCCAAGACCGTCCATAAGTTTTGCAGTAGATTTTGATCGCCCACAAAGGCCGCGAAATCACTGCGTTTATTGTGATGAAAAAATAACAAGGCCACGGGCTGTATCGGGACATTTGCACGCCGAGCAGGCTCAAAAAGATTGGCATAAAAAGGCAACAAATCGTAACCTTGTGACGTCGTGCCCTCGGGAAACAAGCCTACCACTTGGCCACGCTCAAATGTATCCTGCATCGCACGGGCAACTTTTTGCACGGCATGGCGCGAAGCGCGTTCGATAAAAATCGTATCCGCTCCGGCCACTAACCAACCTAACACAGGCCAGCGTCGGATTTCACTCTTGGCAATAAACACTGCGGCGCGTGCATGATTGATCGCAAAAATATCAAGCCAGGACACATGATTGATCACCCAAAGTGCAGGTCCCTCGCGCAGAGGCTCACCTGAATACGACACTCGCACACCACACAACAAGAGCAACACACCAGACCAACTGCGCTTGAGCGCTAACCGACCTTTGTGCCCAGCCAGCGGAAATATCAATACGAGCGTCAACAACCCACAAAACACCCACATCAATACCACCGTGGTCCTTAAAAGGAAACGCAAGACTTTCAACGAGATCGCTCCCAAACAAGATCACCGCGCATGACCGTTAAAACCACACGCCCAGGCAACTCACGACCTAGAAAGGGCGTGCATTGACTAACACTGTGAATATTTTCACGGCATACTAACCAATATTCCTCTGGATCCACGACGCATACATCCGCAGGCGCGCCTACAGTGAGACTACCCGGCGAAACGGTCCATCTGGCACTTTGACCCAATACTTGACCCGGAGCATGCGTGACCAGTTTGAGCGCGTCTAGCAAGGGTACACGTGCCTCTTGTGCCCACTTTAGCATCAGTGAAAGCAACAACTCCAAACCCATGGCGCCTGGTACCGCATCGACAAAATTCAGATTTTTATCCAAGTCCGTCAGTGGGGTGTGATCCGAGCACACTGCATCAATCGTGCCATCCAACAGTCCAAGTCGAATCGCGTCGCGATCACGCTGACCCCGCAAGGGAGGGTCAAGCCGAAAAAGACTGTCGTAATAACCGATATCGATATCGGTAAGATGCACATGATTGGCCGCCACATCACAGGTGATAGGCCGCCCTTCTTTTTTCGCTGCGCGCACCATGTTGATCGCCTCGGCACTCGACAAACGACAAAGATGCATGCGCACTTCAGTGATGCGCTGTAACGACAGCAAGGTCTGCAATGCAATGGTCTCGGCCTCGACAGTAATCGCCGCTAAACCCAGACGCGACGCATACGCCCCGTTCGCAACGACACCGCCCCGCGACAGCCATGCGTCTTGAGGCCGCAACCACACCGCACAGTCAAACGATTTCGCATATTGCATCGCACGTAAAAGCACCGCAGTATCTTGCACGGGCTTATCGCCCTGTGAAAACCCCACACAACCCGCTTGGGAAAGCCTCACCATTTCCGTCAAAGCCTGGCCGTTCAAATCTACCGTCAGCGCACCTAGGGGGTAAACCTTGGCCTGTGACTCGAGCGCATGATTTAGCAGCATCTCCGGTGGCTGCACGAGACTTGTCACGCCCCCGGCCAAGGCGGCAGTAGAGGCATCGCCCGACTGCCCTACACGGGCAGACAGATCCACTAAGCCGGGTAGCACAAGCATGCCAGATGCATTAAGCACTCTTTCTGCAACAAAGCCCTCCGGAACCGCCCCCACTGAGACAATCATGCCCTCGGCAATACAGACATCCGCATACGCATCAAGGCCATTGGCAGGATCAATGACTCGACCCTGCTGAATATGTAGCCTCATGCCGATACCCCCGCAACAAAACTCATCACCGCCATGCGCACCGCAAGACCTGCAGCCTCTTGCTCGATACCTTGAGCTTGCACACCAAGAACCAAACAATCGTCTTGGGCAGCAGCTAGTGTTTCCTCTGTCAGCCCATAGCATTTGACATATTCTTGAACCGAAGGGATGTAGGTATGGTCAGTCTCGCAAGGCTCGTGTTCCAGCATGATGACAACGTCAGCGTTATGTAGCCCCTGCGCCAAATCCGTATATGCACGCACACCCAGTTGCGCAAGCCCCTCGGGCAACAACGTCAAGGGTGCGACCACGCGAACTTCGGCGACGCACAAGGTTGTGAGCGCATGAATACAGGAACGCGCTTGACGCGAATGTAATACGGCTCCCACCAGCACCACAGTGAGATGCGCAAAGTCTTTTTTAACGCGACGAATCGTGTACATATCCATCAAGGCGCGCGTCGGATCAGCATGGCTGCCGTCCCCCGCATTGATGATATGAACATGCGGTCCAACATGTTGTGCAATTAAATAAGGCGCGCCACTGGCTTGGGTGCGCAAGACAATAATATCCGCATCAAGACTGGCCAGAAAAGATTTCGAGGTGCTTGGCAATGTTTGGATACCGCACCACTCTGCGGATAAACTCTGCGCCGCGCGCTCAAATCCGCGCATGACGGCTGGCGCCTGAGCAGCGATATCTTGATCCACCAAGCTCAGTACTTTTTTTCCTTGAAGGAGCGGTATTTTTTTAATTTCACTTTCTGTTGGAGTGAAAAACAACTCAGTCGCATCGAGAATGCGCGTCAGTATTATCCGCGACACCCCTTCGGTTGTGAGCAGATGTGTGAGCGCACCACGTGGGTTTAGTTGGGGGTTGCGCATGCGTTCATTTAGCCCGGAATCATTTAAGTCAACGCATCAAAATAACGCTGCAAAATGATCGCCGCAGCGACCGCATCGTCAAGCTCATTCCCGGTGATTTTTTGAGCTTCAACGCTCGAGCCGCGCTCGTCAACCAACACAACAGGCAAACCAAACCGCCCTTCGAGTTGACGCGCGAAGCGACGACAATGTTGACTGGCATATTGTTCGTCACCATCCGTCGCCAGCGCCAATCCTACAACCAGTCTTTCAGGTTGCCAGCGCTTGAGCAAAGCCTCGATCCGCTTGAAACGTCCGTCGCGCGTCGCTTCCAAAATAATATCCAGAGGACGGGCTTGTTTGAGTAAGGTATTACCCATCGCGACGCCACATTTTTTAGCGCCATAGTCAAAGGCTAGCAAGGTTTCTTCAGGCATGCCCTGCCGCACCCATCAGCATAACGGGATCGATGCCAAGCAACTTAAGTGCTGCGGGGTAGCGATCCTTGGGTGGCGTATCGAAAATAATATATTCTTGCGCAGCAACGCTCAGCCAGGCATTTTGAGCCAACTCATTTTCGAGCTGACCTGCGCCCCATCCTGCATAGCCTAGCGTGACCAATATTTGTTGTGGTCCGTGACCTTGGGCGACCGCTTCCAACACGTCGCGCGAGGTCGTCAGGGCCATGCGTCCGAACTTGATGCTTGAACTGTAATCACCTGCGGGCGAATGCAGTACAAAACCGCGATCGGTCTGCACCGGACCACCGAAAAATACCACTGGCAGATGTGCCGGATGTTGCTCAGCACATTGTCCAGGGGCGATTTCGAGCTTGAGGTCAATTTTTTCAAGCAAGCCAGCGACACTCAAATCCGTCGGCCGATTGATCACAAGACCTAAGGCGCCTTTTGGACTGTGCTCACACAAATAAATAACCGTCCCCGCCAAATCACCCGACACCATGCCCGGCATCGCCATCAAAAATTGATTCGACAAGTCGGTCACAGTCTCGGCAGCGCGTTGCGATACGTCCATAGGCGCGGACTAGATTTCCATCAGTTCAAAATCTTCTTTGCGCGCGCCACATTCGGGGCAAACCCAGTTTGGCGGAACATCCTCCCAGCGCGTGCCGGCAGGAATCCCCTCTTCGGGTACGCCCGTTTCTTCGTCGTAAATCCAACCACAAATCAAACACATCCAAGTACGCATCTTTCTCTCTTTTAGTGGAACCCGTCTGTCCTCAAGGAAAAAGACAGGTAAAACGGGTCATCTCTTACAATGGGGTCAATCTTAACCAAACCTATCCATGCGTGCCTACACATCGCTTGTCTTTTTGACATGAATCAACCCATCGCAACACCCGTGACTCTTCTTTTCGGCCCTTTTGACCCGACCGGTTCGGATGGCTTGCCCGCGGACGCGATCACCTGTGCCGCACTCGGTGGGCACGCCGTCTCTACCCTGACAGCCATTACGATCCAAGACAGTGCCAAAAGCGAGTCCGTTTTCCCCTGTTCCGCCGAGCAAATCGATGACCAGGCGCGCTGCGTCCTAGAGGATATCCCTGTTCAAGCGATCAAAGTCGGCGCACTTTCCTCGGTGGCTGCCGTCAGCGCTGTCGCACAAATCGCTGCGGATTACAGCCAAATCCCTCTGGTTTTACACCTCGGCGCACAGGAAATCGACACCGAGACCCCCGCCGAAGAAGAGGACGAGGTTGACGACTTGATTGGCGCCGTCATTGAGCTGCTTGTACCGCAGGCCCATATTGTCGTCATTGAAGCACGCCGACTGACCCAATGGATTAGCGACGAGGTCATGGAGGCCTCCGGACACACCGGAGGCGCCCAAGCGCTTCAAGCCATTGGTGCCCAGTGGGTGCTTGTGACTGGGGTCAAACAGCGCCCAGGCCATCAGGCTCACGTGCTCACTGGACCTGAAAGTGAAACGATCGCCTGGCCAAGCCCGGTCTTTTCAGAGCGGACCCGCGACTCAGGTGGCCTGATCGCCACGGCGCTCGCCTGCCTGCTGGCGCGCGGATTAAGCGTCCCCAACGCTGCAGAGCAGGCCTGCGCCCATGCGGGGCAAGCCCTGTTACAGTCTTTTCAACCGGGCATGGGGCACCTGATCGCCCGACGTATACCGATCGCTCCTTAATGGGTCCTTGTTCTCTGATGCAACCGAATCTTAAGTTTCCCACTGGCCTTTATGGCGTCACCCCAGACTGGGATGATGCCGCCCGCCTCGAGCTCGCGGTACGCGCCGCTGCACGCGGTGGCATGAAGGCCTTGCAGCTTCGTCACAAAACCGCTGAGCCTGCACTGCGCCGCCATTTGGCGCAGACCTTACTCCCGGTTTGCAACGAACTCGGCCTGGTGTTTCTGATCAATGATGACTGGCGCCTTGCGCTTGAGCTGGGCGCCCATGGCGTGCACGTGGGTCAGCATGATGACGATCCGGCGCTTGTTCGCCGCGAAATCGGCCCTGAGATGCTTCTGGGTGTCTCCTGTTATGCCGATCCGCAACGCGCCCAACGCTTACTCGCGCTAAAAGTTGCCTATATCGCCTTTGGTGCCATGTATGCCTCTTCCACCAAACCACACGCTCCGACAGCGCCACTGAGCGTGCTGTCCGAGGGGCAAGCACTTTGCCAAGCTTTGGGCGAGCCTCGGCCCGCCGTCGTTGCGATCGGGGGTATCGGCATCGCTCAAGCCCCCACTTTAGCGAACGCCGGTGCAGATACGATCGCCGTCGTCGGCAGCCTATTCTTGGCGCCCGATATTGAAGCCGCAGCGCGCGCTTTATCAGCGCCGTTTACGCAGATGCCACCCGCTTCACCTCTTTCTATATCCTCTCTTCCTGTTTGAACGGAGTATTTTTTATGTCACGCAACGTTGAACTTTTCGAACGCGCCTGTCGCAGCATCCCCGGTGGCGTCAACTCTCCCGTTCGGGCCTTCCGTTCAGTCGGCGGCACACCGCGCTTTGTCGCGCGCGCTCAAGGACCCTATTTTTGGGATGCCGATGACAAACGCTACATTGACTACATCGGCTCATGGGGTCCGGCTATTCTTGGTCACGCACATCCCGAGGTGGTCAAGGCGGTCCAGGATGCCGCCGTGCACGGCTTGTCCTATGGCGCCCCAACAGAGACTGAGGTCATCATCGCGGAAATGCTGATTGAGCGTATGCCCTCTCTTGAACAGGTTCGTTTGGTGAGCTCTGGTACAGAGGCCACGATGACAGCGATCCGTCTTGCACGTGGTGCGACGGGTCGCAACAAAATCATCAAATTCGAAGGCTGTTACCACGGCCATGCGGATAGCCTGTTGGTCAAAGCGGGCTCAGGACTCTTGACGTTTGGCAACCCCACCTCTGCGGGCGTCCCCCCAGAGTTTGTGGCGCACACCATCGTGCTCGACTACAACGATATCGAGGGTGTCAAAGCTGCGTTTAAACAGCATGGCAAAGAGATCGCCTGTGTCATCGTTGAGCCAATTGCGGGCAACATGAACATGGTCAAGCCAATCGCAGGCTTTCTTGAAACCTTACGCAGCGAATGCACGGCACACAGCGCCTTGTTGATTTTCGATGAGGTCATGACAGGTTTCCGCGTTGGCCCTCAGGGCGTTCAAGGCCTAACCGGGATCAAGCCCGACATCACCACCTTGGCCAAGGTCATCGGTGGCGGCATGCCGATCGGAGCCTTTGGCGGCAGTACCGAGGTCATGAAAAATATCGCCCCTCTAGGTGGTGTCTATCAGGCTGGCACCTTGTCGGGCAATCCTGTCGCGGTCGCCGCTGGCATCACCACCCTCAAGCTGTTGTCTAAACCAGGCTTTTACGAAGCGCTTGACAAACAAACACGCGCGCTCACCAAAGGACTCACCGAGCGCGCGCATGCGCATGGCATCGCGTTTAGCGCGGACAGCGAGGGTGGCATGTTCGGTTTGTATTTCTCAAACGATATCCCGACCACACTGGCCGCAGTGTCCGCCAGCAATATCGACATGTTCAAGGTGTTCTTTCATGCCATGCTAGACGAAGGGGTGTATTTTGCTCCGTCAGCCTATGAGGCCGGCTTTGTTTCCTCGACGCATGATGACAGCGTGATTAGCGCGACAATCGCCGCTGCCGACAAAGTGTTTGCGCGCTTAGCCAAAGGCTAAACGCCCAGATAACGTGTCCACAGATTCCGCTGGGTATCCAGCTCAGCGGAGCTACCTTGCCACACCACCGCGCCCCGCTCCAAAATCACATGCCGATCGGCCAGCTTTAATAAGCGTTCGACATACTTGTCGATCACGAGAATAGTCTGTCCGCTTTCGCGTAAACGCGCAAGACATTGCCAGATTTCTTCACGCACAAGAGGAGCAAGTCCCTCAGTCGCTTCATCCAGCACGAGCAGTTTGGGATTGGTCACTAACGCTCGTCCAATCGCTAGCATTTGTTGTTCGCCACCGGACAGTTGATTACCCATATTGCGTGCCCGCTCGCGCAAACGAGGAAAGATTTCAAAGACCTTCTCAACATCCCAAGGCTCAGTGATCTCGGGATTGCGGTGCGCGGCAAACGCCGCGAGGTGCTCTCGGACTGTCAGATTGGGAAAACACTGCCGCCCTTCGGGCACGATTGCCAAACCCAAGCGCGCGATGCGATCAGACGCCCAGCCCGCAATACTCTCCCCCTCAAAACTCAGGGTGCCTGCTGTCAAGGGCAGTAGACCAAACAACGTCCGGACTAGCGTACTTTTACCCATGCCGTTGCGCCCTAACAAGGCCACGACCTCGCCACGCTGGATCTCAAGCGAGACATCGAACAACACCTGGCTCTGGCCGTATCCGCTTTGTATGTGATGGGCGTGCAACATCAAGTCTGCTCCTCACCCAGATACGCTTCTCGCACGCCAGCATGATTGCGGATTTCCTCGGGTGTGCCGGTTGCGATCATACGACCATAGACCAAGACAGAGATACGATCCGCAAGCCGAAAAACCGCCTGCATATCATGCTCGACCAGTAACATCGTGGTGCGTCCGCGCATCGAGGCAATCAACTCGGTCAGCTTAATGGTTTCATCCGGCCCCATGCCAGCCATCGGTTCATCAAGTAATAGCACGGATGGCTTAGAAGCTAAGGCCAAGGCAAACTCTAGTTTGCGTTGCTCTCCATGCGGCAACGTTCCGGCAGCAACATGCCATACAGCGGGCGCGATCGCACAATCGCGCGCCAAAGACTCCGCAGCCTCATACAAGGCCTTATCCTGCGCGCGGGGACGCCAGAAACTAAAGCTGCTGCCCGAACACGCTTGCACTGCGAGCAACAAATTTTCATACACACTGAACTGTTTGAAAATATTGGTGATCTGATAAGAACGCGACAAACCCGCTGCTACCCGCTGGTGCAAACTCGCGCGCGTGACGTCATGCCCCTGAAGCGCAAGACGACCACTATCTGCGGCAACCGAGCCTGACAGCAAATGAATCAGCGTAGACTTGCCCGCGCCATTGGGTCCAATCAGAGCATGAATCTCACCAGGCAACAAAGACAGCGAAACCTGATCGCATGCGACCAGCGCGCCATAACGCTTGCTCAACTGTTGCGCCTCCAACACGGCGTTAGACACAAGAGCACTCATCGCGCAGCGCCCCGTTTAAACATCCCCGCCAACCCTCTCGGCGCAAACAACACAATCGCAAGCAACAGCACGCCCAAAGGCAAGTGCCAATAGTCTGTATACAAGCGCAGCACTTCCTCGAGCCACAGCATCACCGCGGCCCCCACAAGTCCGCCATAGCGCAAACCAATGCCTCCGACAATCACCATAATGATGAGATTGGCCGAAGCCGTCCAGTGCATCAGGCTTGGAGAGACAAACTGATTGTGACTGGCCAATAGTGCACCTGCGAGCCCAGCCATCACGCCTGCGATGACGAAGGCCAGCAGCTTGATTCGAAAAACCGGATAGCCCAAAGCCTCCATTCGAGACTCGTTTTCTCGAATGCCCTGCAAGGCCTGACCAAAGCGGGCTTGGATGAGACGATTGAGCCACCACAAACAGGCCAGCACCACCACCAGCACGACATAATAAAATGTTCGATCGTTCGCAAGATTGAGGCCGGGCAAAACGCTGGGGCCTGCTACGTTGATGCCATCCTCGCCTCCATACTGCCGCAGCGAAATGAACAGATAAAACACCATTTGGGCAAAGGCCAGCGTGATCATGATGAAATACACGCCACGCGTGCGCAAGGAAATAAAGCCGATGACAAGCGCTAAGGCACCCGCGACTAACATCGCAACAGGCCAGGCTATCAAGGCTTGCGAGACGCCTTGGACGGAGAGCATCGCGACGACATAGGCGCCAGCACCAAAAAATGCCGCATGACCCAGCGCGACCATACCTCCGTAACCCAAAATAAAATTCAAACTCGTCGCGGCCAAAGCAAAAATCAAGACACGCCGGACAAACGAAACATAAAAATCAAGATTAAGCACAGGCGCGACAAGCGGGAACAACAATAGCAAGGCTAAGCCCAGCACAGACATATTGGTCGCAGTGAAAAACTTGCGCATCATCAACCGCGCGCCGGAAACAATCCTGAAGGTCGGAACACCAACACCACCGCCATCAGGATATAAATAGATAATGCCGCCAACGTCGGACCCACGCTAGAGGCGACGGCAGGCGAGAAAAAAATCTTTAACAATGAGGGTAAAAAGGCGCGCCCTGCCGTGTCCACAAAGCCCACCAGCAAAGCACCCACAAACGCACCTCGCATTGAACCAATCCCGCCGATGACGATGCACACCAGCACCAAAATCAGAATTTGCTCGCCCATCCCTGTCTGAATCGCCGTCACAGGCCCGAGCAAAGCACCCGCAAGCGCGGCCAGCATCGCACCCAGCACAAAGACCCCCAGAAACAACAGTGGTACGCGCACGCCCATCAAGGTGGCCATCTGTCGGTTGGACGCCCCCGCGCGTACGAGTACGCCGGCTCTCGTGCGCGTCACAAATAAATAAAGACCCAAGGCCGCCGCCAAGCCCACCGCAATGATCAACAGCCGATACGCCGGGTACAGCAGCTCTGACGTCAGTTGAACAGGTCCCGATAGCGCAGGTGGCATGCTCATCATCATCGGGGCAGGTCCCCAGATCATCTTGATCACGTCATTGGCAATCAAAATCACCGCGAACGTGCCGAGCACTTGAGCCAGGTGATCGCGGATGACAAGCTTTCTGATCAAGACAAGCTCAAGCACCAAGCCCACGAGCCCTGTCACCACGGCCGCGACCACCACCGCGGCGACAAAAGACTGTGTGACCTGCATGGTTTGAGCAGCAACATAAGCGCCCGCCATATACAGCGAACCATGCGCCACGTTCAGGATATCGAGAATCCCGAACACCAACGTCAGGCCCGCTGCAATCAAAAACAACATCAGGCCGAATTGCAGTCCATTGAGTAACTGCTCGGCGATCAGCGTCGAACTCATGTTATTTCTTGCATTGACCCACGTAGACGTCCTGATAGGAGTCAAACACCTTGCCCACCAACTTATTGGTGACCTGACCGTCTGCGTTCTTTTCAATGACACGCAGGTAATAAGGCTGGATGGGGAAGTTGTTGATGCCATACGTGAACGGTCCGCGCACTGAAGCGAAGTCTGCCTTTTTAAGCGCAGCCAAGACCGCCGGACGATCCGCCACGTTGCCATTGGTTGCTTTGACAGCGGCATCAATCGCCATGATCACGTCGTAAGCCTGGGCCGCATAGACGGCAGGTGTGCGATTGTTGTACTCCTTGCGGAAGGCTGCGACAAATTTTTTGTTTTGAGCATTGTCCAGATCATGGGCCCACTGGGCCGTATTAAACATGCCAAGCATGGGCTCGCCTACGGCACGGATGACATCTTCATCGCCTGAAAAGCCAGGACCAACCAGCTTGATGCTCTTGTTCAGACCTGCAGAGACAAACTGCTTGATAAAGTTAATACCCATACCGCCCGGCAAAAAGATGTAGACCGCCTCTGGCTTAGCGTCACGGAGTTGCGCCAACTCAGCCGCATAATCGATCTGTCCAAGCTTGGTGTAGACCTCTTGACTCACCGCTGCTTTGTAGCCACGCTTAAAACCATTTAGAGCGTCCTTGCCAGCCGGATAATCCGGGGCCATGATCACCATATTCTTAAAACCACGGTCAGCGGCGACCTTGCCTGCTGCCTCGTGAAAAGCATCGTTTTGGTAGGACACGCCGAACCAGTAGTCATTACACTGCGCACCCGCAAACTGGCTGGGACCGGGGTTATTGGAAAGATAAGGGATCTTGGCGGCAAACAAGGTGGGGCCGACTGCTAAAGCCACATTCGATCCGATCGGGCCGGTAAAGAAATCAATCTTGTCACGCTGAATATAACGATTAACAAGCTGACGCGCTTGATCAGGATTGCCGCCCATATCCGTCTGCAAAAACTCTGCTGGTTTCCCACCGAGCTTGCCACCCAACTCTTTGATCGCGAGATTAAAACCATCGCGCGCCTCCGCTCCGATTGCGGCGAAAGGACCGGACAAATCATTCGCGATGCCGACTTTGATCGGTGCCTGCGCGAACGCCAAACCCGGCACTAGTACGGCCAAGGCAAGAAGTTGCTTTATCAAACGCATAAAAAGTCTCCTGAGCGATCAGTTGCCCTGCTTTGGGCAAAAAAGGGGGTTGCTACTGCAGCGCAAATAGTAGCAGGTGAGCCCCTTTGTGCAACGCTTCCGACCCGCTCAGCGAGATGAAAAACAGGTGATAATGATACTTTGCTCAACTCCTTATTAGCAGATCAAACATGGCCGTTAATTTACATATCCCGTCCGATGCAGCGGTATTTCCCGTCCCCGGTGTCGAAATCGGCGTCACCGAAGCCGGCATTCGCAAGGCAAACCGCCGCGACTTGACGGTCTTTCGCTTGAGCCCTGGCTCAACCGTTGCAGGCGTCTTTACCCGCAACCGTTTTTGCGCTGCCCCCGTTCTCGTCTGCCAGCAGCATTTAGCCGGCGCAGGCCCGATTCGTGCTTTGGTGATTAACACGGGCAACGCCAATGCCGGTACCGGCGAGCCAGGGATGCAAGCTGCCAACGAAACCTGTCAGGCACTCGCTGCCCTCATGCAGCTCGACAGCAAGCAGATTCTGCCCTTTTCCACGGGCGTCATTCTCGAGCCGCTACCCGTTGACCGCATCAAGGCAGGCCTGCCTGGTGCGCTTAAAAATCTCAGTGAAAACAACTGGGTATCGGCTGCGCACGGCATCATGACAACCGACACCCAGCCCAAAATTCACTCACAACGCGTGAGTTTGGGCGACCGCAGCATCACCATTACCGGCATCAGCAAGGGCGCCGGCATGATCCGTCCCAACATGGCGACCATGCTGAGCTATCTGGCAACCGACGCCGGCATCGCCCAACCCCTTCTCAATCAGCTCGCCAAAGAACTCGCCGATGTGTCTTTTAACCGCATCACGATTGACGGTGACACCTCGACCAACGATTCTTTCATTGTGATTGCCACAGGCAAGAGTGGCTTGAACATCGACAGCGCCGCACATCCTCATTACGCGGCACTTAAAGCCGCGCTGGCAGACGCAGCCGCCGATCTGGCCCAAAAAATCGTGCGTGACGGCGAAGGCGCGACCAAATTCATGACTATTCGCGTCGAAGAAGCAAAAACCACCGAAGAGGCCTTGCAAGTCGCCTATGCCGTGGCGCACTCGCCACTGGTCAAGACCGCTTTTTTTGCCAGCGACCCAAATCTAGGCCGTATTCTGGCCGCGATTGGCTACGCAGGGATCACCGATCTCGAGGTCAGCGGCGTCAAGCTCTGGCTCGGCGATGTACTGGTTGCCACCCAAGGCGGACGCAATCCAGACTACCAAGAGGCCGATGGCCAACGCATCATGAAAGAGTCCGAAATCCTCGTGCGCATCGCGCTGGGTCGCGGCACGATTTCCGACACCGTTTACACCTGCGATTTTTCGCATGAATACGTCAGCATCAACGCAGATTACAGATCCTAATGACCGCTCCTACGCATACAACGAGCCAGGATATGGCCGACCTGCTCGCACGCGCCACGCGCGTTCTCACTCAACTCGAGGCTTGGTTACCACCCGCGCCACCTGCCACAAACTGGGACGCGCGCGCCTATCGCTGGCGTAAACGCGGGACCTCGCATGGCTGGCTCGATGCAATCGCCAACGTTTCGCTCATTCATACCGAAGACCTGCAGCATATCGAGCGTCAAACAGAAGTCATCGATCGCAACACGCGTCATTTCATCGAGGGTAAGCCTGCGAATAACGTCCTCATGACCGGCGCGCGCGGCACAGGTAAAAGCTCGCTCGTCAAAGCCATGCTCACCGCCTACGGTGATCGTGGCCTACGTCTCATTGAAGTCGACAAGTCTGACTTGAGTGATCTGGCTGATATTGTTGATCTCGTGGCTCAGCGCCCCGAGAAATTCATCGTATTTTGCGATGACCTGTCCTTCGAAGAAGGCGAGTCTGGCTACAAAGCACTCAAATCCGTTCTGGACGGCTCGGCTGCCTCTGCCGGCAATAACGTCCTGATTTACGCGACCTCCAACCGTCGCCACCTCATGCCCGAGTACATGAGTGAAAACCTCCAGGCCAAACACGGCGCGGACGGCGAACTGCACCCTGGTGAAACTGTCGAAGAAAAAATTTCTCTCTCAGAGCGTTTTGGTTTGTGGCTGTCCTTTTACCCCTTCCGCCAGGACGACTACCTGGACATCGTGTATCACTGGCTCCGCACCTTAGGATGCTCAGAAGCAAGCATCCTTGAATCACGTACCGAAGCGCTGCAATGGGCGCTCGAACGCGGCTCACGTTCAGGCCGTATCGCCTGGCACTTCGCCCGCGACTGGGCTGCCCGCAATGCCTGAGAAAATCATTGACGTCGCAGTAGGCGTTTTACTGCGACCCGATGGCACGGTGCTTTTAGGCAACCGCCCAGCCGATAAACCTTGGCCTGGCTGGTGGGAGCTTCCTGGGGGCAAGCTCGAAGCGGGCGAATCCGTTCAACAAGCACTGACTCGCGAATTAAAAGAAGAAATCGGCATCACCGTCACCCAGACTACCCCCTGGGTGACCTATGTGCACAAGTACCCCACCACCACCGTTCGACTCGCCTTTTGTCGCGTCACCGAGTGGTCAGGCGAGCCGCAAGGTTTGGAGGGACAATTACTGCGCTGGGTACCCATCGACACTGCTCAAGACGTCCCCCAGCTTTTACCCGCGACCTACCCTCCCCTGCGCTGGCTACAACTCCCGAACATTTATGCGATTTCCTCGGCCGGATCACCCGAGCAGTTTCCCCAGTTTTTAAACAAGCTAGACCAAGGACTCGCAGCAGGCATCAAGCTGTTTCAATGGCGCGAGCCAGGCTGGCCGGGCGGTCCCGCACAACAGGATCTGCATCAAGCCCTGAAAACCATGCTTGCCCGCTGCCATGCTGTTGGCGCTCGTGTCTTAATCAACAGCGCTCACCCCGAGGCCTGGTGGCATGAAGCCGATGGTGTCCATCTACGCTCCCAAGATGCCGCAACCCTGACAAACCGGCCGATATTGGACAAGGGCAAGCGTGTGGGCGTCTCCACGCACAACCTCGCCGAGCTCGAACACGCACGCACACTCGACGCTGATTTTGCCGTGTTAGGGCCGGTTCTACCGACCGCCTCGCACCCAGAACATCCCGGCATCGGCTGGGACAGCTTCGCCCAACTCAATGCTCAGGCAGGTTTGCCCGTTTTTGCTTTAGGTGGCCAGTCCGCCGCCACGCTTGCGCACGCCCAATCAGTTGGTGGGCACGGCTTTGCTGGGATTCGCGGATGGATTGCCTGAGTCATCGAGGCTCTTGAGGTCTTCTGCGGACCAACCTCCACCCAAAGCAGCAACGAGTCTCACACTCGCAGCAAAACGATTGCCCACCAGAGTGATATAGGTGCGTTCGTTGTTGAGTGCGGTGGTTTCAAGCACCGCGACACTCAAATAGTCAATCAAACCCTGATCGTACTGATTGCGCGCCAGTCTTAATGATTGCTGAGCGGATTGAACCGCCTGCTTTTGCACGACTTCTTCTTGCTCGAAGACGCGCATTTGCACCATCGCATTTTCTACTTCTTGCAAGGCCGTCAATACCGTCTGACGATAAGTCGCCGCCTGAGCATCGAATTGCGCACGCGCCTGATTAATTTGCGCTTGACGCGCGCCTCCATCAAAAATCAAGGCGGCGAGCTGTGGACCCAGGGCCCAAATCTGGCCGGGCGCACTAAACCATTGCGTGAGATCGTTACTGCGAAACCCTCCACTCGCATTGAGCGTGAGACTCGGAAACCAAGCTGCCGTCGCCACGCCAATCTGCGCGTTCGCGGCAGCAGTCCGCCGTTCAGAAGCGGCGATGTCCGGACGACGCTCCAACAACTCTGAAGGTAAACCCACGGGCACAGCGGGAGGAATGAGAGGTACTTTTTCGGCTTTAATCGAAAACGTAGAGGGAGGCCGTCCAAGCAAAACTGCCACTGCATTCTCAAAGACAGCCCGCTGTTGCTCTAAATCGATGAGTTGCGCACGTGTACTCGCAAGCTGGGTGCTCGCGACCGCGACATCACCCTGCCCAGAGATCCCTGCGTTGTAGCGATTCTGTGTCAGTTTGAGTGCGCGCTCATAGGCCGTTACCGTTGCCGCCAACAAACGCTGCTGCTCGTCCAGCACGCGTACCTGCAAGTACGCCAGCGTCATCGCGGTTTGTGCCGTGAGCCGAGCGCCCGATACATCTGCGGCCAATGCGAGTTCGGTCGCATCTGTCGCTTCGATATTGCGGCGAATGCTGCCCCAAATGTCGAGCTGCCAAATAGCCTGCGCGTTCAAACCATAACCCGTCATCGCGGCACTCGTGCCACTTGAGACGCCACCACCACTGCGCGTGGTATTGGCCGTCGCTGAAAGCGAGGGCAACAAGGGCGCACGCGCGCCCTGCGTCACCGCGACAGCTTGCCTGAATCTCGCCTCGGCTAACGCAATATTCTGATTGGAAATATTCAATTTCGTGATCAAGTCGCTGAGTACAGGATCCTTGTACATCGACCACCAGGGACCACGAGGCTCGTTCGCGGCCGGACGCGCGACCTTCCATCCCGGTGTTTCCTTAAACTGCGTCCCGACATCCATCGTTGGACGCACGTAATCCGGGCCCACCATACAGCCAGCCAGCAGCAAAGAAAGGCCGCACACACTCGCCATGCCCGCCAGACGACACCTCTGCTTTAAACGCATGACATACGAACGCAACAAACCAGACTTCATAGAGGTGTCGATCCAGGTCTAGAAGAAAGAGTATCTGATCGCGAAAGAGACCTCGCCGCAAGCCACAGACGGAAGCGATCTAAATACAAATACACAACAGGGGTAGTGTAGAGCGTCAGCAGCTGACTCACCAACAAACCCCCAAGAATCGTAATGCCCAACGGCTGGCGCAACTCAACGCCTGCTCCTGTCGCAAACACAAGAGGCATGGCACCGAAAATCGCCGCGCACGTCGTCATCAAGATCGGCCGAAAACGTGTCAAACACGCTTGATGAATCGCTTCGCGCGGGGAGAGTCCAAGCCGTCTTTGCGCATCCAGCGCAAAATCAACCATCATGATGGCGTTTTTCTTGACAATACCAATCAGCAAAAACACCCCGATGAGGGCGATCAGACTGAACTCCGTCTCTAGCAATAAAAGAGCAAGTAAGGCCCCAACGCCCGCAGACGGTAGTGTCGACAAAATTGTCAGCGGATGAATGGTGCTTTCGTACAGCATACCTAGCACCAGATACATGGTAATGAGTGCCGCCAAAATCAACCAAGGTTGATTAGCCAGGGCACTCTGCAAGGCTGCAGCGGTCCCTTGAAAACCCGCCTGAATCCTGTCGCTTGGCAAATTGATCGAAGCAACCGCCTGCTCAATCGCCGCATTCGCTTGTCCGAGCGACACACCGGGTGCTAAATCAAAGGAAATCGTATCGGCAGCCAACAAACCTTGATGCCGGACACTCAGTGGTGCATTGGTGGTTTCAAATTTTGCGAATGCGGACAACGGTACGCGCTGGCCACTTTTACTCAAAACATAAACATCGCTCAACGACTCCATGCCTTGAGCATAACGCGGCGCGACCCCCATCACCACACGATACTGATTTCTCTCTCCGTACATGACCGAAATCTGGCGCTGACTAAATGAGTTGTTCAGAACCGCCGAGATACTTGCCATCGGCACATTCAGTCGCTGTGCGGCATCGCGATCAATCACAATGGAAACCTGTCGCCCTCGATCTTCTACATCCGTATCTACATCTACAAGCTCAGGAAGCTGTGCGATGGCTTGCTGCACTTTCGGTAACCATTCCTTGAGATCAGAGAGCTCGTTGGCCATCAATGTGTATTGATACTGAGAACTGGTTTGTCGCCCGCCTATCCTGATGTCTTGTTGAGGGATTAAGAACAGCCTAGCGCCCGGAATGCTGGCGAGTTGAGGCCTGAGGCGGTTGATGACTTGGCGCACAGGCACCTTGCGTTCGCTCAACGGTTTAAGCTGAACCGCTAAAAAACTGGTATTACTGCCACCCCGACCATTCGCATAGGCCGTGACGGTATTAATCGCTGGATCTTTCATTAGTACCTGACGAAACCGATCCAGTTTGGGTTTCATCGATTCAAACGATGTCCCATCATCGGTGGAAAAGAATCCAAGCATCATGCCAGTATCCTGTTGTGGAAAAAATCCTTTAGGGATCACACCATACAGATAAAAATTAAAGCCTACCGTCGCGGCCAGTAACAGCATCATGAAACGACCATGCGCTAACGCCCAATTCAAGGACCGCGAGTAGGCATTGACGGTCGCGTCCATGCTGCGCTTCAACGCCCGCTCAAACCAACTGACGCGCGTCTTCGTCTCAGACTCGGGGGCTTTTCGCTTTAAGAGTCGTGCGGCCATCATGGGCGTCAACGTGAGGGAAACAAACATAGAAATCAAAATCGCGACCGACAATGTCACAGCAAATTCGCGGAATAACCGTCCCGGCAATCCCCCCATTAATAAAATTGGAATAAAAACAGCGATCAGTGAAATGCTCATCGATAACACCGTAAATCCGACTTCCCGCGTCCCACGTAAAGTGGCCCGCTTGACTGATTCACCGCGCTCGAGATGGCGCATGATGTTTTCCATCACCACGATCGCATCATCGACCACAAAGCCCGTCGCTACGATCAAAGCCATCAACGACATCGTATTGAGCGAATACTCAAGCAAATACATCACACCAAAAGTACCGATCAAGGAGACCGGTACAGCAACCGTCGGGATCAACGCAGCGCGCCAATTGCGTAAAAAGAACAACACCACCAACATCACAAGACCAATTGCAATGATCAACGTATGTTCAGCCTCTTTGACCGAAGCACGAATACTAGGCGTACGATCCTGGGCAACACTCAAATTCACATCGGCGGGCAACATGGCACGTAATATTGGAAGGTCCGCGCGGATCTCATCGACAGTGCGGATAATATTTGCTTTGGCTTCGCTGCGCACCAACACCAAAATCGCCTGCTGGTGATTGAAATAACCAATGTTATTGACGTCCTCGACTGAGTCCTCAACCTTGGCAACATCGGAGAGCCGAACAGGCGCGTCATTGCGCCACGACACAATCAAAGGTCTGTAGTCCGCCGCCTTCCAGAGCTGGTCGTTGGCCGTAATCAGCCAACGATTACTGTCATTTTCCAAAAACCCTTTAGGCTTTGTCGAGTTTGCCGCAGCGATCGCAGCTCTGACCGCCTCCAGCGCAACGCCATATTGCGCCAGAGCATCGGGATTGAGCTCAATGCGCACGGCGGGCAAGGTGCTTCCACCAATCTGCACCTCGCCGACACCTTGCACTTGAGAAAGCTTTTGTTGAACCGTCGTCGAGGCAATGTCATAAAGTTGTCCCTGAGACAGTGTCGCAGACGTCAACGCCAAGGTCATGATGGGGGCGGCCGAAGGATTCGCCTTGCGATACGAGGGGTTGCCCTGCAAACCACTCGGCATCAAAGCGCGTGCGGCATTAATCGCACCTTGCACATCTGTGGCGGCACTGTTGATATCACGACTCAGATCGAACTGAAGCGTGATACGCGTCTGACCTGTCGTACTGCGCGAGGTCATCTCCGTCACACCCGCGATCGTGCCGAGAGAACGTTCTAGAGGCGTGGCGACCGTCGCAGCCATCACTTCGGGACTGGCCCCAGGCATACTGGCTCGCACAGAAATGACTGGGAGCTCAATCTGCGGCAGCGGTGCGATCGGCAACAAACCATGCGCGAGCCAACCCGCCAATACCACGCCCAACCAGATCAGCGTCGTCGCGACCGGACGTACGATGAAAGGGCCTGAAATATTCATGGCGTCACGGATGCATCTGGGGCCCGCTTCGTGTGCGGACGTAACCGATCAAAAAACAAATAAATCACGGGCGTTGTAAATAAGGTCAATACCTGACTCACGAGCAAACCACCCACCATCACCAAGCCGAGAGGCTGACGGAGCTCTGCGCCCGTTCCGGTCGAGAGCATCAGTGGGATCGCACCAAACAGCGCGGCAAGCGTGGTCATCAAAATCGGTCTAAACCGCAACAGTGCGGCTTGTTCGATCGCTTCTCTAGGCGAAAGCCCTGACTTGCGTTCGGCATCCAAAGCGAAATCAATCATCATGATCGCATTTTTCTTGACGATGCCGATCAACAAGATAATGCCGATAATACCGATCATGTCGAGATCGCGTCCTGTCACCAACAAGGCAAGCAGCGCGCCGATCGCAGCAGAGGGCAAGGTCGACAAAATCGTCACGGGGTGGATAAAACTCTCGTACAACACACCCAGTACGATGTACATCGTAATAATGGCCGCGAGAATCAACAACAAGGTGCTGGACAGAGAGGCTTCAAATGCGCGTGCTGCACCTTGAAAACGAGTTTGTATACCTAAGGGCATTCCGATTTCTTGTGTCGCGCGTGTCACTGCATCGACTGCACTCGACAAAGACGTCCGCGGACTCAAATTAAAAGAGATCGTGACAGAAGGAAATTGATCCAAGCGATTAATGACCAGCGGAGTCCGACCTTCCGTGACCTTGACGATGGTATTGAGCGCAATGGGCTTACCCGAATTGCTCTTGACATAGACCGAACCTAAAGACGACGGGTCTCGTCGAAACTGCGCGGGGACTTCAATCACGACACGATACTGATTGGATTGTGTAAAAATCGTTGAAATCTGGCGCTGACCAAAGGCATCATAGAGGGCATCATCAATCGCGGCCGCAGACACCCCCAGCCTTGCCGCAGCATCACGATCGATGTGAATGAATGTGTTCAGACCATCCTCTTGTAGATCATCCACGACGCCCGTCAACTCGGGCTGAACCCTCAGTTGATCCACCAACTTAGGTACCCATTGCGCCAAGAGTGAGGCATCCGCCGCCTCGAGCGTCATTTGATATTGGGTACGACTCACCCGATCCTCGACCGTTAGATCTTGAACAGGCTGAAAATAAAACCGCAAGCCCGTCATGAGACTCAACTCGTTTTCCAAGCGCTGAATGACTTGGGTCACATTTTCATCACGCTCATTGTGAGGACGCAATGCAATCTGAATTCGACCGGTATTGACTGTTTCATTGATGCCATCAATTCCAATAAAGGAGGCGACACTCGCCACAGTCGGATCTTTTAAAATGACACCTACCGCCTCTTGCTGACGCCGCGACATCGCATCGAAGGATAAATTTTGAGGTGCTTGCGTGACTAATTGAATCAGTCCTGAATCTTGCGCAGGAAAAAACCCCTTGGGAACGGCCAAGTAGAGAAGCGCAGTCAAGACAAAGGTACCCACGGCGACAAAGAGGGTCAGCGTCTGATGCCGTAACACTATTTTCAGACCGCGGGCATAGCTACGGATGAGCGCTTCAATCCAACCATGTGTTTTGCGAGCAATCCAGCCGTACTTCTGCTCATTGCCCGCACGCAACAAACGGGCGCACATCATCGGCGTCAGCGTCAGTGAAATAATCAGCGATAGAAAAATAGCAACCGCCAAGGTGATCGCAAACTCTCTAAAAAGGCGTCCGACGACCTCGGTCATAAACAACAAGGGAATCAACACCGCAATCAGCGACAGGGTCAGGGACACCAAGGTAAATCCAACTTGCGAGGCGCCTTTAAGCGCGGCCTGAAGTGGTTTTTCGCCGCGCTCAAGATAACGAGCGATATTTTCAATCATGACAATTGCATCATCCACCACAAAACCTGTCGCGATCGTCAAAGCCATTAAGGTCAAGTTGTTGACGCTAAAACCCATGAGATACATGATGCCAAAGGTACCAATGAGCGACAATGGCACCACGACACTAGGAATGAGCGTAGCCGTTAAGGTTCGCAAAAACACAAACGTGACCAGCACAACCAGGCCAATGGCGATCAGCATCTCAACCTGAACGTCTTTAACCGAGGCTCGAATTGTTTGCGTGCGATCCGACATCACCGTGACGTCAAGGTTGCCAGGCAAAGCCGCTCTAAGCTGGGGTAATAATTTCTGAATGCGGTCAACCACCTCGATCACGTTTGCGCCAGGCTGACGCTGCACGTTCAACAAGATTGCAGGCTGCTGGTTAGCCCATGCCGCCAGACGTGAGTCTTCCGCATCCAACACCACCTCGGCGACATCACTGAGGCGCAAAGGTGCCTCGTTTCGATACGCCACAATGAGATCTCGATAATCTGCGGGGTTTCGAAGCTGATCGTTGGCATCGATCGTGGTTGAGCGCATCGGGCCGTCAAGCGTACCTTTAGGCTGATTCACATTAGAGGCCACCACGGCCGTTCGAACATCTGCAAGCGCCAAGCCGTAGGCTGCGAGTGCTTGTGGATTAGCCTGGATACGCATCGCCGGTCTTTGTCCGCCGGCGATCGTCACTAAACCGACGCCTGAGACTTGCGATATTTTTTGTGCCATACGCGTATCGACGAGATCACGCACCTGAGGTAAGGGGACCGTTGGCGAAGTAATGGCAAGCGTCATGACAGCGGCATCCGCTGGGTTCACTTTGTTGTAGACGGGCGGTGCCGGTAATTCTTTAGGGAGTAAATTCGACGCGGCGTTAATCGCTGCCTGCACCTGCTGTTCCGCGACATCAAGCGGCAGCGACAAAGAAAATTGTAGGGTGATAGAAGAAGCGCCTGTCGTACTACTTGACGACATCTGGCGTAGACCCGGCATTTGTCCGAACTGTCTTTCTAACGGCGAAGTCACCAAGGCCGCCATCACGTCTGGGCTCGCGCCAGGATAAAACGTTGTTGTTTGGATGGTGGGGTAGTCCACCTCGGGCAATGAAGAAACCGGCAACCATTTATAGGCAATCAACCCACACAACAACATCGCGATCATCGCAAGCGTTGTCGCGACAGGCCGAAGAATAAATGGCCGGGAAATATTCATCTGTTTGGCTCTATCACGCGCACCTTTGCACCTTCACGCAAACGGTCTACACCCTCTAGTACCACGCGCTCGCCCGCTTTGATTCCATCGAGAATCACCAAGGACTCCGCGGTCCTGTCTCCCACCTTTACCACACGCACAGAGGCCGTACCCTCAGGTTCAATGACGTAAACAAATGCACCTCGATTACCCTGCTGGATCGCACTCGCGGGAATTGTCAACGCACCCTTAAGCGTTCTAACCTTCATGCGAACATTGACGAACTGATTGGGAAATAAAGCATCATCCGCGTTTCTGAACTCCGCTTTGAGCTTGACCGTGCCCGTTGTAATGTCTATTTGATTATCAATGGACATGAGTATGCCTTGCGCCAAACGCTTGGCATCCGCGCGATCGTAAGTATCGACTTCGAGCTTTTGTCCTGCGAGCATCGGCTGTCGCACCGCAGGTAAATCATTTTCAGGAAGTGTAAAGACAACTGAAATGGGCTGAGTCTCGGTTATTACGACGAGACCCACTGGATCATTCGCGTTCACTAAGTTACCCGCATCCACACGTCTCAAACCAAGCTTGCCGGAGATAGGCGCTGTAATGCGCGTATAGCTCAACTGAAGGCGTGCGTTATCAACAGTCGCCTGGTCGCTTTTGATCTGGCCTTCAAACTTTCTGACGAGCGCTGCTTGCGTATCTAGAAGCTGGGGAGCGATCGAGTCTTGTTTGCGTAAGGTCTGATATCGCTGCAAATCACGTTTAGCGTTTTCATATTGCGACACATTTTGCTGTTGCGTTCCCAGGGCTTGATTGAGCGCGACTTCGAAAGGCCTTGGATCAATCAACGCCAATAAGGTGCCCTCTTTGACCTGCTCGCCCTCTTTAAACAATACCTCGAGCAACTCACCCTGCACTCGACTTCGCACAGTCACGGTGTTTAAGGCGGTCACCGTACCGAGCCCACGCAGGTAAATATCAAGATCCTGCAGGCGCGCCGCAGCTACTCTGACAGGCGTACTTGCACTCATTCCAGCAGGGGGCCCTTTTGGTGCCACTTTTTTCGTATCGCCAAACTGCCACCAACCAAGGCCCGCCAGCACCAAGGCAATAATCAACCAGATCAAGGGTGAGCGAAACGCTGACCTTGCCACATTACTTTCAGACATATGAATTCCAGCAGGCCCTAAAGGGCGCAAAGGGTCATTTTGAAGGCGACGTCATGATTCACCGCCTGTGGTCGCTGTTCGCCATCCTGTGAGGAGTAACGAATCCAGACCATATATTTGTTGGCGCTGATTTCAGGGAAAACGCCCGCAGACTCATCTACCCAGACGCGAAGCAACTGATAGGTTTTGCCAGCAAGCATTTGCTGATAAGCGCCCTGCGGTGCGACCGCATCCGTAGGATTCCCCGTCTCGCGTAATAAGCGCATGACCATACTAATCCCTGCTTGCAAGGGCATGAGAGAAGACATCCAACGCTGCAAATCTGTGCAACGCTGCGTTTCTGTTCTGTATTGCCAGGCATGAAAGGAAGGCATATCCACCTGCGTGCCACCGCCGGGCACGGCTAAGCGTCCTCGCAAACTACTGAGCCACTCATTGGCTCTGAGTTCCTGACCTGTTTTACCTGCAGCATTGAGGTTGGTAATGACACTCTCGATTTCTACGAGCATGTCAGCCAATGTTTTCGGCTCCACCCCAGGGTGATCTCGTAATGACTGCAAAACACCTCGCTGTCGCTCTAAATCTTGGAGGACAGTCCCTTTCATATCGGTACGTTCGGTCGCATCTAGCAAGTCAAACAATGCCGCGAGCGCGACCTGATGGTGCCGCGCATCGCCAGGCCTGGCAAAGAACATCACTCGATCGAGCAGAGACTCCAGGCGCATTAGCGCACGGACTCGCTCATTAAATGGGTATTCAAAAAGAATCACTGGTTCTTATCATCCAAGCCGATGCGGCATTTGCGGTAGATTTAACGCTTTTAGCCCGACTTCGCTAGGTTACACCACGCTTTATGCAAGACCAATACTTGTTTTTCAAGTTCCGCCAAGGATGTTGTTGCCATATTGGAAACTATATCATCAGCCGCACTTAGACGCTCAGTCCGAGACGCCTGCGCCGCCATAATCCGGCGGATTGTCTCGATGGGTATTGCACTGCGAGCTTGTACGCGGGCAACCTGCGTCTCCTCTTCGCAATCAACCACGCAAAGTCGATCGACTCTATCGCGCCAGCGTCCGGACTCGATCAGCAACGGAACAACAAAAACAGCATAAAGCCCTTTTGCCTCATGGGCTTGGCGAAGAACTTCCTTCGCGATGAGAGGATGCAAGATACCCTCTAACTCAATCCGGCGACGGGCGTCCGCAAACACCAGTTCACGCATCCGACCCCGGTCAAGAGCGCCATTCTCGTCGATCAGCCCAGCGCCAAAAGCATGGCGAATAGCCTCGATCGCTGTTCCGCCCGGCGCAGTGAGCTGGTGCGCAATCAAATCCGAATCAATCACAGTCGCCCCCCAGCTCGCCAATAAATTAGCGACATGGGTCTTGCCTGAGCCTATTCCTCCGGTCAGACCTAACTTGAACATCCTGTTTCTCCTGGAAATTCGCTTACAACGTATCAAAAAACAGCATCAGGATACCTCCAAGCGCCAAACCTGGCCCAAAAGGCATGGGTTCACGTAACCGACGCCCACCGAAACGCGTTGCCAAGGCGACAAACAAAATGCTTGAGGTGCACGCCAATATCCACACAAAAGGTAAAGCCCAGCAACCCAGCCAGGCGCCAATCGCAGCCGAGAGTTTGAAGTCTCCATGTCCCATCAGCGTCTTACCCAGCCAGGCACCCATCAAGCCTGCAGGCAGCCAAAGGACAATATATCCCGCAGCAGCGCCCCAAACCGCGAGCTCCAGCGACCGCTCGCCCAAGCCTGCAGCATGCCACAGCAAACCCAGCCACAAAAGAGGCAGCGTAAGTATGTCCGGCAACAAATGCGTACGAGCATCAATCCGGGCAAGCAGCAAAAGCATGGCGCAAAAAGCAAATGCCACACCCGTCTCGACTTCCAGCCCCCAGATTAAGGCTGTACTCGAGGCGCATACACATAACAGCGACACAAACAAAACATCCTGCCACTGAAGCGCGCGAATTGCTGGTTCGGTCCAAGTCAACAAACGCAGCCCAGAATCCTCCATTAAGAGTTGCTGAGGTATTTTCCACGATAACCAAAGCAGGGGTACAGACAACAATAAACCTATCATGACCCCCACGAGCGCGATCCACATCTGCTCATCCACTTTAATCTTTCCTTTGTATGAGATGTGCACCCATTAGGCCAAGTGCGTAAAATGCAATCATTCTTAGTAAGATCCTTTTGTTTTTAATTGGGAATGTCATCATGTCAGGACGAACTGCAGGGCACTCTTCTCTCCGTGCAACGATTTACCGCACTCTTGCCCTTTGCTTGCCCGTCGCCGTTGCCGGCTGCGCCCAGATGCAACAGCAAATGCAACAGCCCGGCTACTACAACCCTCCGGTTGCTAGCTCAACCACGGACGCCATTGAGTATGCCGAGTCACCCTACGGCAGTCAGACGATGCGAGCACCAAGCCAGATTCAAATTGGCCTAAAAGGACGCGCTTCGGACGCCGCGCCAGTGCAAGGTCAACCATCCGGTGCGACTCAAGCCGCGGCTAACGCCAATCAGAGCGCAAAAGCAGCATTGCCAATCGACTCACTCCAAGCCTCTCTGTTTCCCGAACCGCTGACCTTTGCCGGCACCTTGCCCTGCTTTCATCCTGAAATGAAATGCTCAGCGCAGCGCATCACGATCAGCTTGGCACCCAATGGTCGCTGGCGCGCCAGGGCCGCGTATTTGGAGCTAGCAAGCAAAAGTGGTTCTTCACTGACTGATCAAGGCTGCTGGCGCGTTATTCCTCAGGCCGTTCCCCGCATTATTTTGCTTAACCCCTCGGGTAACGTCCGCGCAGAGCTCGCGCTGACCTCGACCAACGTACTGCGCCTCGTCTCCATCAATGGCGATTCGGTCAACCTCACGTACACGCTGACTCGACAGCCTGATCTCGATCCGATTGACGAGCTCAACAAGGCCACAGCACCCAACTGTCCTTAACGGATGCTTTGATCAAGTCTCTGGATTCGTACACACCTCGCGAGCGAGTTGTACAGCATTGCGCACACCCATTTTGTAAAAAATGCGTGCGCGATGCGCCTCAACGGTTCGCATCGAAATCCCTAATTCGATTGCGATGAATTTGTTTGATTTACCCTCCGCGACGGGGTGAATCACATCGCGCTCTCGCGCAGTCAGTGCTCGCCAACCCGCACCACGATTATCGTCAGGATGTTTCATCTTGCCTCCGTATCAACACGAGGCAAAGTCTGGCAGAACACGGACTCAAAGGTAAGCTGTCAAATCTGACAGGCGGATTTACCCTAGGTACCTATTGACACCATCACAACCATCACGGCCTATATACGTATTGTTAAAGCTCGAGGTTGTCGATCAGGCGAGTAGCACCAAGCTTGGCGGCTGCCAATGCAACCAGAGGCTCGTCAGCAGCGACTTGATCAATCGTAGGCTTGTGTAAATCACGCTGGCGACGAACGGCGATGTAATCAACCTCCCAACCACGTTTGGCGAGGACCGCGGTGACCTCCGCGGCGAGTTGCTCGACATCATGCATACCTGCTCGGAGTTTGCTTTGCATGGACTGCAATAGTGCAAACAATTGTGGCGCTTCTTTGCGCTCGGCGTCTTGCAAATAGACATTGCGTGACGAAAGCGCCAAGCCATCGTCCGCGCGGACAGTCTCATGCGCCATGATCTCAACGGGCAACTGAAACTGTCTACACATATTGCGTATCACCATCAATTGTTGATAGTCCTTTTTTCCAAAGACTGCCACGCGAGGTTGAACACAGGAGAAAAGTTTGAGTACTACGGTACTTACGCCACCAAAGAAACCAGGACGACATTCGCCTTCGAGGATATCGCCCAACTCTTGGGGAGGCTGGACGCGATAGCTCTGTGGCTCAGGATAGAGCTCGCGCTCATCCGGCGCGAACAAAACATAGACATTCCGATCGCGCTCGAGCTTGGCAATATCGTCCTGTAAAGTTCGAGGGTAGCGTTCAAAATCCTCGTTGGGACCAAACTGTAAGCGATTAACAAAAATACTCGCGACAACAGGGTCACCATGCTGTCTGGCGAGTTTCATGAGCGCCAAATGGCCCTCATGCAGATTACCCATGGTAGGCACAAAAGAAACGCGCAACTGGCCTCGCAGTTGGTCACGCAACTCTTCAATCGTATGTACAACCTTCAATACATTCTCCGGACGCGGTATGACGAGCGGTCAAACCGCAGCACTGGTGTAGGCCAGTCGCACATAGATAGGCGCATAGGGCTCGGCCTGTGTGATTTCGAGTAAAGATTCACGAGAAAGTTCGAGCAATGCGAGAAAGTGCACGACCACGACAGCGACAGCTGCCCCCTCTGAAATACGTTCCATGAAGAGCTCGCCAAATTCGATAAATCGCACATCGGACAAGCGCCTCAAAATATGCGTCATATGATCACGTACCGATAATTGCTCACGTGTAATGTGATGGTGGGCGTTCAGTTTGGCGCGCTTAATGATATCAATCCAGGCCTGACGCAAATCATCGACACTCACTTCGGGCAATGCGCGCTCGATACGCAAATCCGCAAAAGCCTGTGAGCGCTGAAAATCACGTCCCAATTGTGGCAAGGTATCCAGTTTTTGGGCTGCGAGTTTCATTTGCTCATACTCGAGCAGACGTCTGACGAGTTCTGCGCGCGGATCCTCAGACTCTTCACCAGAGTCTGTTTTCTTGATCGGTAACAGCATGCGCGCCTTGATCTCGATGAGCATCGCAGCCATCAAGAGATACTCGGCGGCAAGCTCGAGATTGTGCATCCGGATCTGGTCGACGTACGACAAATATTGTCGCGTCACTTCGGCCATCGGAATGTCCAGAACATTGAAGTTCTGTTTGCGAATGAGGTAGAGCAATAAATCCAAAGGCCCTTGAAACGTCTCTAGAAAGACTTCAAGCGCATCTGGCGGAATATATAAATCATTAGGCAACGAGAACAAAGGTTCGCCATACAGTCGTGCAAGTGCAACCGCATCGATGACATCCGGGGTGGTGTCTATCGAGGGATCCACGAGCGCACTCAGGCTATCGCCTGATACTTGATTGGGCACCATCGAGTTCTAGTCGTTCTGATAGACGTAGGGGTTTTGACGGACGCGCGCCTGTTTGAATGCTTCGGTCAACTCAGGGTCTTGCGGACGGTCCCAGAGGCGGGCACGGCCGTCGCGTTGGCGTTGCTCGACATCAGGATGCTCCGACTTGAATTTCTGGAGGAACTGTGTGATTTCTGAGGTGTATTGGTCTGCCATAACTCGTCAACAAAAGGTTAGACTGCTTGCTAGTGTACTGTAGAGCCGCCAATGTCTAGCCATCCCCATGAAGCACCCACCCCCGCCCAGCGCATCTTGCCCTTTATTGTTGGTTGCGCGCTCCTGATGCAGATGCTGGACTCAACGGTCGTGATCACGGCACTGCCTTCCATGGCACGTGATCTGGACTCTGATCCGATCAGTATGAATATCACGATTACGTCTTACCTGATTGCGGTTGCGATGTTCGTACCCGTCAGTGGTTGGGCCGCAGACCGCTTCGGCGCGCGTAGGGTGTTTATTGCTGCCATTGCCCTCTTTACCCTCAGTTCGCTGACCTGCGCGCTCTCAAACTCTCTGACGCAGCTTGTGATGTCGCGTGTCGTTCAGGGCCTGGGTGGCGCGATGATGGTTCCGGTCGGCCGAATCATATTGCTTAGAACCATTCCTAAGCATAATTTACTAAAGGCGATGGCCTTTTTATCGATGCCGGCCTTGATTGGACCTATGGCTGGCCCACCCCTGGGAGGACTATTGGTCACCTATGCCTCTTGGCAATGGATTTTTCTAATCAATATACCGATTGGCTTACTTGGGATTTGGCTCATCATTCATTATGTGAAAGAGCTGCCGGCCGATGCCGAGCCGCCCCGACTCGATGTGATTGGATTTTTACTCAGCGCCATTTGCATGGCGACCCTCGTCAGCGGTTTTGAGTCACTCGGCCATGGCGGCCCCTCTGGGTGGATCTCCTTGGCCATCATCGGGACAGGACTGATCACAGGTGCTTTATATGTTTTGCACGCACGCCGACATCCCAACCCAATTCTTGACTTGAAATTGCTGCGTATCCCGACGTTTCGGGCAGCGGTTCTCGCTGGAAATTTGTGTCGTTTTGCGGTCGGTGCCACCCCTTACCTACTCGCGCTGCTACTACAGATCGGCTTTGGTATGAGCGCGCTCGCGGCTGGGCTCATTACCTTTGTGGGCGCGATCGGTTCGCTCCTCATGAAAATGGCGGCTCCACGCATTCTCAACCGTTGGGGTTATCGGCATGTGCTGACCATCAATGCGATCTTGACCGGGGTGAGCCTAGCCGCCTGCGCGAGTTTCACTCCAGAAATGCCAGGCATCATCATGCTAGGCATCTTATTGGTAGGCGGGTTTTTCCGCTCCTTGCAGTTCACTGCCGTCAATACGCTCGCCTATGCCGACATTGCGCATGCGGGAATGAGCCGAGCCAGCAGCTTTGCCGCCATGGCACAGCAATTAGGAATTAGCTTGGGTGTCGGTGTTGCCGCCGAAGCACTGAATCTAAGCATGGTCTGGCGAGGCAGTGATACCTTGATCGCCGCTGACGTGATGGTCGGTTTTATTGTGATCGGCACAATGTGTGCACTTGCTAGCCTTGCCTTTTGGCGTCTTGCACCCAACGCAGGCGAGTCACTGCGACAACATTAATCAACCTTGGCACCCGAGAGCTTGACCAGCTCCTGATACTTTTTGCCCTCTTGAACCACCATCTCGGCAAACTGTGCGGGCGTCAAACTTGACGCATTCGAACCCATCTGTTTGAGTCGTGCCTGTACCGCGGGATCTACCAAGGCTGCAGCGTAGGCTTGATGCAGCTTAGCTACCACAGCAGGAGGTGTACCCCCAGTCGTAAAGACACCAAACCACGTCCCAATATCAAAAGGCTTGATTCCTGTCTCTTGCACCGTCGGCACCTCGGGCAATATGTCTGAGCGTTTCTCGGTCGTCACCGCCAAGGCAAGGACTTTACCTTCCTTAATCAGACCCACCGCAGAGGCAAGATTATCAAACATGTAATCTGATTGTCCGGCAAGCAAAGCAAGCTTTGCCGGAGCCGCACCCTGATAAGGAATATGGACGGCCTTGAGCTTTGTCCTAGCCGAGAGCAACTCGCCTGCGAGGTGACCCGCACTGCCCGAGCCACCGGAACCATAATTCAGCTTACCCGGATTAGCCAGAGCATACTTGACTAAATCCTGCATCGTACGGATGCCATTTTTGTCAGCGAACTCTTTATTCACGATCAGCACATTGGGTACTGAAGCCACAAGCGCGACAGGCGTGAAATCACGAACAGCATCGTATGGGATCTTGCTATAAAGGGAGGGATTGATGGCGTGGGTCGCGACCGCACCCATGACCAGCGAGTATCCATCGGGCTGCGCCTTGGCGATCAGATCGGCACCAATATTGCCACCCGCGCCGGGGCGATTTTCAACGATGACCGCCTGTCCAAGGGTGGGTTTAACCTGTTCGGCCAACACCCGCGCAATCGTATCAAGCGGACCACCAGGTGGATAAGGCACGACAAAACGAATAGGCTTGGTAGGCCAATCGCTAGCAACTTGCGCTTGAGCCATCGGACCAAACGACACACTACTCAAACCAAGCGCTAACAAAAAGATTCTGCGAAGTTTGCCGTGTAAGGTTTTCATCATTGTTCCAATTAGTGGAGAATTTGACTCAAAAAGAGCTTGGTACGCTCATTTTGAGGATGATCAAAAAAGGCTTCAGGCTTGTTTTCCTCGATGATCTCGCCCTGATCCATAAAGATCACGCGATCGGCGACTTTACGGGCAAAACCCATTTCGTGCGTCACGCATATCATGGTCATACCTGACTCTTCGGCGAGTCCAATCATCACATCCAGAACTTCTTTGACCATCTCAGGATCAAGCGCCGAGGTCGGCTCGTCAAACAACATGATTTTTGGATCCATGCAGAGCGAACGGGCAATGGCGACGCGCTGCTGCTGACCGCCGGACAACTGCCCAGGAAACTTGAGCGCTTGCTCGCTAATCCGGACACGCTCCAAGTATTTCATGGCACGAGCTTCGGCTTCGGCCTTGGGCGTTTTCAGAACCCAAATCGGACCGATCGTAAGATTTTCCAATACGGTCAAGTGCGGAAACAGGTTGAAGTGCTGAAACACCATCCCCACTTCGCGACGAATGGCTTCTACATCTCTCAAATCATTCGTGATTTCAGTGCCGTCGACGATGATCTGACCTTTTTGATGCTCTTCAAGACGATTGATACAACGAATCAACGTCGACTTTCCGGAACCGGAAGGGCCGCACACAACAATGCGCTCACCTTGAGCGACTTCCAGATTGATATTGCGTAACACATGGAACTTACCGAACCACTTGTTGACATCTTTCATGCGGATGATGGCATCAGCCATACATGTTCTCCAGAAATCGGGCGCGCTCAGAGATTGGCGCGCAGCTCCTAACGCTCATGACCGGTTGCCAGTCGCTTTTCGAGAGACTGACTGTATTTGGACATCGAGTAACAAAAAACGAAATAAATGGCAGAAATAAAGACGTAAACCTCAACACTAAAGCCACTCCAGGCTGAATCTGTGAGAGCAGCCTTCGCAGCCTGCGTCAAATCAAAGATGCCGATGATGACCACCAGCGAAGTGTCTTTGAACAGAGCAATGAACAAACCCACCAGAGGCGGAATAACAATCTTGAGCGCTTGGGGCAAAACGATGAGCCTCATCTGTTGCCAATAGCTCAAGCCCAGGGAATCGGCTCCTTCGAACTGACCTTTGGGGATCGCTTGCAATCCTCCACGAATTGTTTCGGCCATATAGGCCGCCGCAAAGATAATGATGGCAATCTGCGCGCGCAGCAACTTATCGATGCTCATTCCCTCGGGCAGAAACAAAGGCAACATCACAGCTGACATGAATAACATACTGATCAGCGGCACACCACGGATGAGCTCGATATACACAATACAAATCGTCTTGATAGCAGGCATGTTGGAACGACGCCCCAAGGCCAAGACAATGCCCAAAGGGAAAGCCAGCGCGATACCAAACGTAGACAAAATGAGCGTCAGTGGCAGACCGCCCCACTGCGTATTTTCTACATAGGTCAGCCCGAACATTCCTCCCCACATCAATATCGCCACAGCAGTCAGAGATACCGTCCAAACGACGAGCAACCAGATATTCCAGAGCTTTCTCCAGCCGCTCAGTATGATCGAACTGACCAGGATGCCGGTCACGATCATCGGTCGCCATTGCTCGTCGTAAGGGAAGAGACCAAACAAAATCAGGCGATGTTTTTCAACAATCATCGCCCAACATGCGCCCGTCGACTTGCGACACTCATCGCCTGTCGAGGCAGTGGTATTCGCACTGATCAAAAACCAATCCACCATCGCGGGCACTGTAGCGAGCAATAGCCAGACGGAAAGAATAGTCAGCAAACTATTAATAGGTGATGAAAAAAGCTGCGACCGCATCCATGCGAATACACCCACACTAATTGAGGGCGCTTTTTCAGTTGAAACTAAGTGGGTAGGCGTGCTCATCTCAACGCTCCACCAATGCAATGCGTTTGTTGTACCAGTTCATGAATACCGAGATTGACAAGCTCACCGTCAGATAAGCCGCCATGATCATCATGATGCCCTCAATCGCCTGTCCAGTTTGATTGAGGGTCGTATTGATCACAGACACAATATCGGGATAGCCAATCGCAACCGCAAGCGAACTGTTCTTTGTGATGTTCAGATACTGACTCGTCATCGGGGGAATAATGACCCGCAAGGCCTGAGGCAGAACAATCAAACGCAAAATCTGTCCGCGCTTGAGACCAAGCGCCTCAGCGGCTTCCCATTGTCCACGATTGACCGATTGGATACCCGAGCGCACCACTTCGGCAATAAAGGCTGCAGTGTAAATAACCAAACCAATCAGCAAGGCTGCGAACTCGGGAGAGAGTGTCATCCCGCCAACAAAGTTGAAGCCTTTGAGCTCAGGGACATCGAGGGCCAAGGTGGTGCCACTTAAAAACCACATCACTGCTGGGACCACGAATAACAATACAAGCGACCATCTTACGGTGGGGAAAATTTGGCCCGTTTTTTCCTGATTTTTACGCGCCCACTTTGTCATGACGATCATCAGGATGATGGCAACCAGAACGCCCACCAACAGCCACAGCAGACCATCGCCATGAACCGAAGGCATCTGCATGCCCCGATTCGACACAAACACTCCAGGCAATGGATGCATCGCCTGGCGAGGACCCGGAAGCGTTTCCGAGATAATTGCGTACCAGAAAAACAATTGGAGCAACAAGGGAACATTACGCATGACTTCGACGTAAATGCTTGAAATATTGCGGATCAGCCAGTTACTCGATAGTCTGGCGATACCGATTAGTGTTCCCAAGAGCGTGGCAAGCACAATGCCAATCAAGGCGACGCGCAAGGTGTTGAGCAAGCCGACCGTGATCGCCCGACCATAGGTGCTCGCGGGACTATAGGCGATCGGCGTTTCACCAATCGCAAAACCTGCTTCTCTATTGAGAAAATCAAAACCTGTCGAAATGTTACGCGCTGACAGGTTGGTCAGGGTATTGTGAACTAAAAACCATATGACACCGCCTACGGCGAGCAATGCAAGGACTTGGTAAACAATCGAGCGCGTGCCTGGATCATTCCAAGACAAACGTCTTCGAGCAGGAGGTGCTACGTTTGATTCTTTAAGCTTCGTCATAACTTAGGGCGACCGCAAAGCGGTCGCCCCTATGTATCAAGAGAGATTAGCGGATGGGCCAGGCGTACATCAGGCCGCCCTTGGTCCACTGTGCATTCAGGCCACGTTCAAGTCGCAGCGGTGTGCTTGGGCCGACGTTTCGAGCAAAACTCTCACCGTAGTTACCGACTTGTTTGATGATTTCGTAAGCCCACTTATCGGATACACCCAGGTTTTTCCCCATTCCAGGCGTCACGCCCAAAATGCGTTGAACGTTAGGATTGGTGCTCTTGAGCATTTCGTCGACGTTCTTTTGTGTGATGCCATACTCTTCGGCTTCGAGCATGGCATACAGTGTCCAACGGACCACGTTCAACCACTGCTCGTCACCTTGGCGCACCAGCGGGCCCAAAGGTTCTTTGGAGAAATCCTCAGGCAAGATCACGTTTGCGGCAGGATTCTTCAACGTTGTGCGGGAAGAGGCCAAACCTGACTTGTCTGTCGTATAGGCATCGCATCGTCCAGAGTCATACGCACGAACAACTTCGTCAACCTTTTCGATCACGACAGGCTTGAAGGTCAGTTTGTTGGCACGGAACCAATCGGCCAAGTTCAATTCAGTGGTTGTACCAGGCTGAACACATACTGTGGCACCGTTGAGTTCTTTGGCGCTCTTGATGTTTAAATCTTTACGAACCATGATGCCTTGGCTATCGTAAAAATTCACGCCGGCACCGATCAGACCCAACGAAGTATCGCGGGTCATCGTTTGTGTTGTGTTACGTGTCAACACATCGATTTCACCGGACTGCAAGGCGGTAAATCGTTGCTGTGCAGTCAGGGGGGTGAGCTTGACTTTGGACGCATCACCGAACATCACGGTTGCAATTGCACGGCAAAGGTCGATATCCAAACCTGACCAAACGCCTTTGCTGTCAGGTGCTGAAAAGCCAGCCAGACCTGTATTGGTACCGCATTGAACAAAGCCTTTCTTTTTGACATTATCAAAAGTAGGACCTGCCTGTGCGACGGTGGTGGCCGCAAGCATCGCTGCGCCGACTACTGCTAATTTTAAAAATTTCATCACTCGTTCTCCGAAATACCAAGGGGCACGGCAGCCTATCGGGCTCACCGCAGGTCTAATTGTGCAAGGCACCATGTTAGCCGCACACGCACTAGCAATGTATGGGGGAAATCCCTCGCCGTCAATAATTCTTGTCTCATATGCTTATTAAAATAGGCTAGAGGAGGGTTATCATAAGGGAATAACCTAAGTGATGTCATGATCGAATTTCAGCATGTATTCAAATCTTACGGCCAAGGACGCAACATCCTCGCCGATATTTCTTTCCGTGTCGCCGCCGGAGAGTTTGTGTATGTCGCAGGTCCCTCCGGTGCTGGCAAGTCCACGTTACTTAAACTCATTGGGGGCCTCGAAGCCCCAAGTCGGGGATCGATCCAAGTCAACGGGCACCGACTCGAACAACTTTCTGCCCGTGCCCGACCCTACCTGAGACGATCGGTGGGCGTCATTTTGCAAGATACCCACCTTCTTTTCGATCGCAGTGCCATTGATAACGTTTTGCTCCCGTTGACCGTCACAGGACTGGCCTCTGATGTTGCCCGAGCTCGCGCCAGAGCGGCATTAGACAAAGTGGGCTTGAGCACCAAGGAAAATACTCCTCCCATCGAACTCTCTGGGGGTGAGCAGCAACGACTCGCCATTGCTCGCGCAATCGTCAATCGTCCAGCCATCCTCATCGCTGACGAACCCACGGCCAGCCTTGATCGCGAGACAGCACGCCGAATCATGTCTGTCTTCAAAGACTTCAATCGCGTCGGAGTCACGACAGTCATTGCTTCGCATGATGATGCGCTGATGGCAGAATACGCGACACGGGCCTTCAAAATTGAGCCCGGAAAATTTGCCGACTCCGCCTCTCGACGACCTGCCACTGCGACGACTCAATCGCCCGAGTCCGGCTATCACGAACCACACCTTGGGGGCGCTGCGCGATGAAAAGCCTCCTCAGACTTCATCGCTATGCTTTAGTGGTCACGCTCAGAAGACTTTGGGCGCAACCCATCTCTTCGCTCACTAATCTGTTAGTCATCGCACTGGCGTTGACACTACCCCTGCTAGGCGCCTCGCTCCTCATTTCGATCGAGCCTGTCGCTCGCCAAGTTTCACTCACCCCAGAGCTCACGCTTTTTCTAAAAACCGATGCGGCTCATGGGGTCGCGGATAAGCTCGCAACCCGTATCCGTGAGGAACACGCAGGACAGATCGTCAAGGTTCGAGTCATTCCAAAACAACGTGCTCTCGAGGAACTACGGGCAAACCCAGCTTGGGAACAAGCCCTTAAGGTACTCCCCGTCAATCCCTTGCCCGATGCCATCGTAGTCGAACTCGCCCCGGGTGACGACCTAGCCAAACGTGCCGATCAAATGGCCGCGAGTTGGCGAACATGGCAAGGCATTGATCTTGTGCAACTTGATAGCGCCTGGGTACAGCGTCTCGAAGCTCTCCTGCGCTTTGGTCGGATTGGTCTATTGTTACTTGCCCTCAGCGTGATGTTGGTTGTGCTTGCCACGGTCTTTAATACCGTGCGTATGCAAGCCCTATCGCAGCGCGAGGAGATCGGCGTGGCCCGCCTCGTAGGCGCAACGGAGTCCTTTGTTCGGCGTCCTTTTTTATATCTGGGCGCACTCACCTGTTCGCTCGCGACGCTGATTAGTTTCGGCGTCGCGCGCTTAACGCTCGCGCCGCTCAATGATGCACTCGCGGCACTTGCCCGTACTTACGATACTGAATTTGCGTTGTCGTTGCCTGCCCCTCCTGTCCTCGCCGTCAGTGTTCTAATTGTTGCCGCCTTAGGCGCCCTCTCGGCGAGATGGTCCGTGCAACGCAACACCCGCTTCTGACAAGTCACTGCGCCGCGATGAAACTTTCCGATCGGATTATCGGGTGGCAACGTGTCCACGGACGTCATGATCTGCCTTGGCAAAACACGCAAGATCCCTATCGTGTTTGGCTCTCGGAGATCATGCTGCAACAGACGCAAGTCAGTGCGGTCCTTGAGTACTACCAACGTTTTTTACGTCATTTTCCAAACGTCGCTGCACTTGCAAACGCTTCGTCAGAAGCCGTGATGGCCCAATGGGCGGGTCTTGGCTATTACGCTCGCGCCCGTAATCTTCATGCCTGCGCACAGCGCATCATGTCGCAATGGCATGGTGTCTTTCCGGGAAATGCAGAGGGACTCGCAACACTGCCAGGGATTGGCCCATCAACGGCAGCCGCAATCGCAGCATTTTGCTATGGTGAACGTGCGGCCATAATGGATGGCAATGTAAAAAGAGTCTTTGCTAGGTATTTTGCGATCGAGGGCGATCCGACACAACGGGCCACAGAGCTTGTGCTATGGCAACGGGCACGCGAGGTGCTTCCCTCTGCGAAAACGTGCTCCGACGACCCTCAGGCGATGCCTCGCTACACGCAGGGCCAAATGGATCTCGGAGCGACGGTCTGCACGCGCAGCCGACCTCGTTGTACGGACTGTCCTCTCGCAAAGAGCTGCCAAGCGCGTTTGACAGGCCGAACCGAAGAACTCCCTTGGCCACGCAAACGCAAAGTCTTGCCTGAGCGAAGTACGGGGATGTTGGTCGCTTGTCATGCCGAGCATGTGTTGCTCGAACAAAGACCCACCCAAGGCATATGGGGAGGATTGTGGAGTCTGCCTGAGTGCGAATCGCATCACAATGCACAACAAGCTTGCGAACGCTTAGGTCTTGCGCCTAAACAACTCCAAACACTGACGCCTTTTCTGCATGTCTTTACGCATTACCGACTCACTATTACGCCGATTCTTGTGCATGTTTCCGACTTGACACCACAACCAGAGCAGCCTCCCTCTGGCGAGATCATACGTCGTTGGGTCAACTATAAAAATCTACGTACACTTGGGCTACCCGCCCCGGTTCGTAAACTCCTTGAAGGCTTGCAGGCCGATCATCTTTTACGCTGAGATGAAATCGAGTGCAGCCTTAGGACTCAGCATGTGGTGAATAGTGACGAATACTCATGAGTATTCCGCATGCTATTCCAATCGTCACGAGCGCAGTTCCACCATAGCTTAGCAGTGGCAGCGGCACCCCAACGACTGGCAGCACACCAGTGACCATTCCGATATTGACAAAAACATAAACGAACAAAACCATCGAGAGCGCCCCCGCCAATAATCGACTTGCATGCGTTGGTGCACCGATTGCAATCGTCAGGCCTCGGAAGATCAACAATAAATACAAAACAAGCAACGTCACACCACCATACAAACCAAACTCTTCGGCGAACACAGCGAAAATAAAGTCCGTCGTGCGCTCAGGAATAAAATCTAGATGCGTTTGAGTGCCACTCATATAGCCCTTGCCATACACACCTCCAGATCCAACGGCGATCGCCGACTGGATGGTATGAAAGCCCTTGCCCAACGGATCATTGGTTGGATCTAACAAAGTACACACACGATTTTTCTGATAGCTGTGCAACACCACCCAATCTGTTTCTTCCTTGCACAAATCATCCTGATATACGAGGATGCCGCCAATCCCGACAAGAATCGCAATCACAATCGGAGCGAGCAGTTTAAATGATAGTCCAGCGAAATAAATGACGCAAAATCCAGCACCAAAAACCAACAATGCCGTGCCAAGATCGGGCTGTTTAACAATCAACACAAAGGGGACTAATAACAAGGCCCCTGCCGCGAAAAAATCATAAAACCGCAAAGAGCTTTCGCGCTTGTGAAAGTACCAAGCTAGCATCAAAGGCACTGCGATTTTAAGCATTTCAGAGGGTTGTATACGGATAAAGCCAAGATTCAACCAGCGAGTTGCTCCTTTGCTCGTTGAGCCAAAAAACTCGACCCCAAAAAGCAACACTACACCCACGATATAAAAAGGGACGGCGAGTTTCAAAATATATTGGAATGGCACCATTGCCACCACCCACATGACACCCAGTCCGATCAAAAGATTGCGCAAATGATCCGCATAACGCCAATCCGTGCCGCCCACGGCTGAATGCATGACCAAAAGACCCGTCGCCCCCAACAGCAACAACACAATCATGAGCGGCCAATCAAAAGCCGTGACGACGCGCAAGAGGAGTTTAAAAAAGACTTTCATCGCGCTAGGATTCCAGCCTTGGGTTGTCGCAACAACCACTCGTCGAAGACCTTGCGTGCAATCGGTGCAGCAACACTCCCCCCCCAGCCTGCGTTTTCAACCAAGACCGCGATCGCGATTTTGGGATCTTTGACAGGTGCAAACGCCATAAACAAAGCATGGTCACGCAATCGTTCATCAATCTCACTACTTTGATATTTGCCACCTTTCAAACTATAAACTTGGGCAGTCCCCGTCTTCCCTGCTGTTTGATATGGCGCGCCCGCAAAAGCTTGGCGTGCGGTGCCCGATACCGTCACATCGGCAAGCGCACGTTTGACCGTCTGAAGATGTTCAGTTTTGAGTGGAATCCGATGCGAGGCTTCGGCCACCGTCAGACGCTCCTCACCCGATGTTGGATTTTTGATCGCACGCACCAGGTGCGGCCGCATATAAGTGCCATCATTTGCCAGCACCGCAGTCGCCTGAGCCAGCTGCATCAAAGTGAAAGAGTTGTAACCCTGACCCACAGCCACAGAAATTGTTTCACCTGCATACCAGCGTTGCTGTTCACGCTTTTTATAAGCCAAACGTTTCCACTCTGTCGAGGGTAAAACACCTTTGCGCTCACCTTCGATGTCAATGCCCGTGATCTGACCAAACCCAAAGGGCTTCATAAAATCATGCAAGGCATTGACACCAAGTTCAGGAGCCAAAGAATAAAAATAAGTATCGGAAGACACCACCAGAGCCTGATGCATGTCGATTGAGCCGAAATAAGTCGAACCCGAGTTGCGAAAACGCTGACCACCAAACTCAAAAAAACCTGGATCGTTAATACGATCAGAAGCGCGACGCTTGTTCAGCTCAAGTGCCGCCAACGCTACAAAAGGTTTATAGGTCGACCCGATGGGGTATGTTCCGTAAACCGGCCGATTAATCAAGGGATGATCCGGAGATTCATTAAGCCGTCGCCAGCTTTCAACATCAATGCCATCGATAAACAGGTTTGGATCGTAAGAAGGCTGGGAAACAAAAGCCAAGACATCTCCCGTCGACGGTTCGATCGCAACCAACGCTCCCCGCTGATCCTTGAAAGCAGCCTCAGCGATGCGCTGCAGATTCATATCGAGCGACAAGACAAGGTTTGAACCTGGAATAGGGTCTACCTTACGGAGCCGACGCACAGGTTTGCCACGGGCAGTGACCTCGACTTCCTCGAAGCCTGTTTTGCCATGCAAAACCGTCTCATACGTTTTTTCAATTCCCTTTTTTCCAATAATATCGGTGCCACGATAATTACCGATCTCCCCTTTCTCCTCGAGCGACGTCACATCTGCCTCTGAGATTCGACCGACATAGCCCACCACATGTCCCGCCGCTTTGCCTTGCGGGTATTCGCGAACCCAGCGTGCGCGAAGGTCCACGCCTGGAAAACGCAAGGAATGGGCTGAAAACCACGCGGCTTCGGTCTGGTTGAGGTTATTGCGCAAAACAATACTGGCATAACGACCCGACTCATTGACACGACGCTTGAAACGTCGCTGGTCCGCGCTACTGACATAGACAACGGGAGTCAAACGATTCAACATCTCATCGACATTGCCGGCACGGCCTGGCACGACTTCGAGTGTATAACTCAAGTAGTTGCGGGCAAGTACTTCGCCGTTGCGATCAAAAATATCGCCGCGTCGAGGAGGAATGGGCAACACAGCAATGCGATTATTTTCCGCACGCGCGGCGAGACTTTCATGTCGCTCAACCTGTAGCACCCAAAAGCGCCAACCAAGCAAACCAAAACATATCACCGCAAAAATACCCGCCACACCAGCTCTGAGCAGGAAGCGTTTTTTTTGCTGTTGATCTATTTGTTTGAAGTCAAACATTGTTTATCAGGCTCAAGTAGAGCCACCTTCAGCATCATCCAAACGATGCTGAGGCAACAAAAGCAACCAACTCACCAACGGCCAGCATGCCGCGGTCAAAAGAGCGCTTAATAACCAAGACCATCCGGGCCATGCACTCACCAAAAATGCGCCTATCAAAACTATCACAAGCTTCGCGCCCACAAAAACAGGCAATAAATGAATACTTTGTTGGAACAAGTCAAAGCGCAACACGCGACGCTGCATGGCTTGTGCCCCATAAACGGTCAAGACGAACATCAGCGCCTGCAATCCCAGTGGCCCCACATCATGCGCGTCGAGCGTCAAGCCAAATAAAAACGCCACCACCATTCCGACACGACGAGAGTCGTGCAAGGACCAAAAAGTAATCACCAGCAGAAGTAACTCTGGCGCAGAATGCCAGACGCGCCAAGGCAGCAAGGACAACACCCATACCAGCAGCATGGTGGCCCACACATACCCAGCACCAGAAGTTGTCTCGACAGACTCAGGACCAACGGCGTGAGCCATCGGCATGGGTGGTCTTTTTGAACGTGGTTTCATGACCTCGTAATTACTTGGTTTTGTCTGTCGCACCCACACGCCCCGTCGAAGAAATGGTAGCGGCTGAAGGCAAGGACGTTAAGCCATCCCCAACGGGGACTTGTAAAACCAGAAAATGTCTGTGGCGTTCCGGATGAGAGGCGGGCTGAGCTTCCGCACGAGCAAAACCTGAGGCAGGATTACGTTCAACATGGTCGATCCGTCCCACCGCCAGTCCTGCGGGAAAGACGCCCCCCACACCACTCGTTACCAATTGATCACCCTCTCGAATATCCGCATCAGAAGAAAAGTAACGCACCTCGACCTTTCCGGGAGAGTTTGACCCAAAAGCGATAAGCCGTAGACCGTTGCGAAGCACCTGAACTGGGATCGACACAATCTCATCGGTCAACATCGCTGCTTCAGAGGACATTGGTGTGACACGGGTGATTTGACCGACCACACCACTTTCATCGATGACCGGCATGCCCTGAGCGATACCCGCTCGGCTACCTTTGTTAAACACAATACGTCTTGTGAAGGCGTTGACTGGTTCATAAAGCACCTCGACGACGACGGTCGGGCGGTCGACAGCAGTCTCCAAAACACCTAACAGTCGACGCAGTTGCGTGTTCTCGGCTGAAAGGAGCGCCGCATTCGTTGAGACCTGAGCCAAAGTGATGCGTTGCCGCTGCAAGGCTTCATTTTCAGACTTGATCAGTGCTGCCGCGTTGGCCCACTCATTGGCCATCGTGAGCATGTCACGTGGAAAAAGTACGACGCGTTGAAAGGGATACAGTGCTGTGGCGATTACCTGGCGAACAGGATTTGTTTTGCTCCATGTCGCATCCGTAAACAACAAGACGATCGCGAGCAATACCAGTAAGGTCAGGGTGACTTCGGCGGCGGTTCCGCGCCGAAAAAGACGTAGGGTGACGTGTCGTTGCATCAGAGCTCAGTACAAAGTCACCCGCACCCCAAAAGGCCAGGCTGACTAGTCGTTAATGAATATTGCGCCTAATTTCTCAAGGTGCTCGAGCGCATCGCCGCAGCCGCGGACAACGCAGGTCAAAGGATCATCTGCAACGATCACGGGCAAGCCCGTTTCTTCTTGAAGCAAACGATCAAGGTCTCGTAACAAGGCGCCTCCACCCGTCAACGCAATGCCCTTGTCCGTGATGTCTGAACCCAGCTCAGGCGGAGTGTTTTCGAGCGCGATTTTGACAGCGGACACGATTTGATTAAGAGGATCGGTCAGTGATTCCAAAATCTCGTTGGACGAGACTGTGAAGCTGCGAGGCACGCCCTCGGCCAAATTGCGGCCTTTGACTTCGATCTCACGGACTTCAGAGCCCGGAAAAGCTGAACCAATCTCTTTTTTAATGAGCTCTGCTGTGGGTTCACCAATCAACATCCCATAATTGCGACGGATGTAATTGACGATTGCCTCGTCGAATTTATCGCCGCCAACCCGGACAGAACCTTTGTAGACCATGCCACCTAAGGAGATCACGGCAACCTCAGTCGTGCCACCGCCAATATCGACCACCATTGAGCCACTCGGATCCGATACATTTAGACCGGCACCAATCGCAGCCGCCATGGGCTCTTCGATCAAATACACGCGACTGGCACCCGCGCCCAACGCCGACTCACGGATCGCACGACGCTCAACCTGCGTTGAACCGCAGGGCACGCAAACAATAATCCTAGGGCTAGGCGCGAACATATTACGTGGATGCACCATGCGGATGAATTGCTTGAGCATTTGCTCAGTCACCGTAAAGTCGGCAATCACGCCGTCTTTCATCGGGCGAATCGCCTCGATATTGCCAGGAACACGTCCGAGCATTTGCTTGGCTTCGCGACCAACGGCTTGGATGATTTTTTTACCTCCGGGACCGCCATCGTGGCGAATCGCAACAACTGAGGGCTCGTCTAGAACGATTCCTTTGCCGCGGACGTAAATGAGGGTGTTGGCGGTACCGAGATCGATCGCCATATCACTGGAAAAATAACTACGCAGGAATCCAAACATGAGAGCCCAGCCATAGGAAAAATTGACGCACGCAACCTGCGGCGATTAGCCCTCTATCATAACTTATAATTCCCTCACAACGGCAAAACTTACTCTCGTCAAGCTCGGAAAGTCACGGGCTAACACTTTCAATGGATTAAACCTGCCTTATGGCCCTCTCAGACCAAGAAGTCACACGTATCGCCCGCCTGGCAAGGCTCCATCTCACTCCTGAGCAACTGACTCAGGCTCAGACAGACCTCAATAAAATACTTGGCATTATTGAAACACTCCAGTCGGTCGATACCCAAGGTGTAGAGCCTTTGGCGCATCCCCTGGCATCCGTTTCAGACGTTCATCTCCGACTGAGAGACGATATTGTGACCGAGCTGTCCTCGACAGAGCGTCGCGGTGCTTTGATGGCAAACGCCCCAGGCGCCTCCAAAGGTCTGTTCCTGGTTCCTAAGGTCATTGAATAACATGTCAAACGTACTCCAGCGCTATCCAAACATCGCCGCACTCCATCAGGCACTCTCAAACCGTCAACTCAGCGCCACTGAACTTGCGCAAGACTGCCTAAGACAAATTGAGCTGCATGCCAGCTTGAACGCTTTCGTCCACATCGACGCTGACCTCACGCTTGCTCAGGCGCGTGAAGCTGACAACCTATTGGCTAATGGTCGCGGCACTTTATTGACGGGTCTACCTATCGCCCATAAGGACGTCTTTGTGACCCAAGGCTGGCGCAGTACTGCTGGCAGCAATATGCTCAAGCAATATACGAGCCCTTTCGATGCCACCGTTGTGCACAATTTACGCGCCGCAGGCTGCGTCACCCTTGGCAAACTCAATTGTGACGAATTCGCGATGGGCTCCGGCAATAAGCACTCCGCCTTTGGTCCTACGCACAATCCTTGGGATAACTCTGCTGTGCCAGGGGGCTCCTCCGGCGCCTCAGCGGCAGCCGTGGCAGCCAAACTCGTCATTGCCGCCACAGGTACAGATACCGGCGGCTCGGTACGCCAGCCGGCGGCACTCTGCGGCGTCAGCGGCATCAAACCCACCTACGGCACCGTCTCGCGTTACGGCATGATCGCCTATGGCTCAAGCCTCGATCAAGCCGGCCCCTTAGCCAGTAGCGCGCTTGATCTCGTTGACCTGCTTGATGTCATGAGCGGCTTTGACAATAAAGACTCCACGAGCGCAGAACACTGCAAAGGCGTCCCCAACGCACCCGGGCGCATCCGTGCTGAGTACAACAATGCCGACAAAAACTTTTGCAATCATGCGACTCAGCCGCTCAAGGGCTTACGCATAGGCGTACCAAAGGAGTTCTTTGGAGAAGGCCTGTCAAACGATGTCGCTCAAGCCATCGAAGCCGCTCTGCAGCAATTTGAAAAGCTCGGTGCTCAACGTGTCGACATTTCCTTGCCACGCACCGAGCTGTCCATTCCCGCGTATTACGTGATCGCGCCTGCAGAGGCCTCCAGCAACCTTTCCCGTTACGACGGGGTGCGCTATGGGCATCGCAGCGAGTCTTACTCTGACCTCGAAGACATGACTGCTCGCTCGCGCGCGGAAGGCTTTGGCTCAGAGGTTAAACGCCGCATTCTGATTGGTACGTATGTCCTGTCGCATGGTTACTATGATGCTTACTACTTGCAGGCGCAACGTTTGCGCCGCATGATTGTGGATGATTTTCAAGCAGCATTGACGCAACATTGTGATGTCATTATGGGCCCTGTTACGCCAACGGTCGCGCAACCCATCGAGCAAAATCAAAATGACCCGACCGCAGATTGGCTAGCAGATATTTACACCTTGGGTCTCAATCTCGCAGGTTTGCCTGGCATGTCGATTCCCTGCGGTTTTGGTCCAGGCGCCTCCGGCAAGCCCCTGCCAATCGGTTTACAAATTATTGGTAACTATTTCGACGAAGGGCGACTGTTGGCCGTTGCCCATCAGTTTCAGCAAGTCACGGACTGGCATCAACGCGTTGCGGGGCAAGAATAATGGCATGGGAAATCGTGATCGGACTGGAAACGCACACCCAGCTCTCGACTCAAACCAAAATTTTTTCAGGCAGCTCTACGCGTTACGGCGCTTTGCCCAATACACAGGCCAACGAAGTCGACTTGGCGCTTCCTGGCTCTCTGCCGGTCATGAATCGCGCAGCCGTCGAGCGAGCGATTCGTCTGGGTTTAGCTGTGGGCGCAACCATTGCACCCCGGTCCATTTTTGCCCGCAAAAACTACTTTTATCCCGACTCACCAAAAAACTACCAAATCAGTCAATTTGAGATCCCGGTTGTACAAGGCGGCTCAATTAGTTTTTTTGTAGGCGATCAAGAAAAAACAGTCAACCTGACCCGTGCGCATCTCGAAGAAGACGCCGGTAAATCCATGCATGATGACTTTGTTGGTCCGCATGGCGAGTCCTCCTCAGGAATTGACCTAAACCGCGCGGGCACGCCGTTGCTTGAGATCGTGTCGGAGCCAGAAATGCGCTCTGCCGCCGAAGCCGTCGCCTATGCCAAAGCCCTACACAGCCTGGTGATGTGGTTAGGTATTTGCGACGGCAACATGCAAGAAGGCTCATTCCGCATTGATGCAAACGTATCTGTGCGCCCTGTCGGCCAACAAGAGTTTGGCACACGCTGTGAAATTAAAAACGTGAACTCCTTCAAGTTTCTTGAACGCGCCATTCATTACGAAGTTCGGCGCCAAATAGAACTGATTGAGGATGGTGGTCGCGTCATTCAAGAAACACGTCTCTATGACTCAGACCGTGACGAAACACGCAGCATGCGCAGCAAAGAGGACGCGCATGACTATCGCTATTTTCCCGACCCTGATCTCCCACCGCTTGTCATTGCCCAAGACTGGATTGAATCCGTGCGTCAGACGATGCCAGAGCTTCCAACCGCCTTGCGTGCACGGTTTATCTCAGAGTTTGGCCTGACATCCGTGGATGCCGCTCAGCTTTCGATCAGCCGTGATCTCGCGGTGTATTTTGAAAGCGTCAATGCGATTCTGCCTGCCGGTCAAGCCAAACTCGCCGTCAACTGGATCATGGGTGAGGTCTCTGCGACGCTCAACAGAGAAGAAAAAGACATCACCGAATCACCGGTTTCGGCCGCTTCGCTTGCAGCACTTCTGGCCCGCATCATCGACGGCACCATCTCCAACAAAATTGCCCGCGATGTGTTTGCTGCAATGTGGGCAGGCGAGCTTGGCGGTGATTCCGATGCGATTATTCAGGCGAAAGGCCTCACGCAAATTAGTGATTCGGGCGCCATTTCTGACATGGTAGATGCAGTGCTCACTGATCACCCCGCGATTGTGGCGGAGTACCGCGCCGGCAAACAAAAAGCCTTTAATTCACTGGTCGGTCAGATTATGAAGGCCGCTAAAGGCAAAGCAAACCCCCAGCAGGTCAATGACCTCCTGAAGGCAAAGCTAGATAGTTAAATGCCGTACCGCGCGCGATACGCCAACACCGCCTCGCGGTGTTCGGCGAACTCGGCATTATCCTCAAGCAGCGCCAGGACATCCTCGAGAGAAGCAATGCTGACAACAGGCAAACCATAGCGCTGCTGCACCTCCTGCACCGCTGAGTGAGGCGAAAGCCCACCATCTGGCCCCGCCCGCTCCATCCGGTCCATCGCGATCAGCACGGCACAAGGCTCTGCACCCGCCGCGCGAATGATATCAACCGACTCTCGTACCGAGGTGCCTGCTGTAATCACATCATCAATGATGACGACTTTGCCCTTGAGTGGAGCGCCCACCAGCACACCGCCCTCACCGTGATCTTTGGCTTCTTTGCGGTTGTAGGCGAACGGCACATCGCGCCCTTCAAGCCCAGCGTGCGATGAAAGGGCAACCGAAGTGGCTGTTGCAAGGGCAATACCCTTGTAAGCAGGCCCAAACAGCATATCAAACGGCAACTTGGCGTCCACCAGTGCCTGCGCATAAAATTGCGCAAGTTTGCCGACAGTAGCCCCAGTATTGAAAAGCCCAGCGTTAAAAAAATAGGGGCTCGTGCGGCCTGACTTTGTCACAAAACTACCAAAGCGCAGTACGCCTTCTTTTAAGGCAAACTGTACAAACTCTCGACGATCAGCACCTAGTGACATAGTATTCCTTTCTGTTTCGACTCGACTTTAAACGCTCACATTATCTCACCGACTAGGAGTTCTGCCTTGCTGCGTATCACCTCACTGAACCTCAATGGCATCCGCTCCGCCTTCAACAAAGGCCTAATGGAGTGGCTGAAATCACATCAGGCAGACATTCTTTGTCTTCAGGAACTGAAAGCGCATCTAGCGGACATTCAGCATGACTACCAACATCCTCTAGACTACACCGGTTATTTTTACGCAGCTGAAAAGAAAGGCTACAGCGGTGTCGGTCTGTATTTGAAACAACAGCCCGAGCGCGTACTCACTGGGATTGACTGTACAGAGTTTGATCAAGAAGGTCGCGTCATTCGTGCCGACTGGTCCAACTTAACTGTTGTCAGCGCCTACCTTCCCTCAGGCTCGAGTGGTCCAGAGCGTCAGGAGGCCAAGTTTCGCTTCTTAACTAAATTTGGCCCTTGGTTGCAAGCCTTGATGGATGATCACAAAAAAACGAAGCGTGAGTATGTGATCTGCGCTGACTGGAACATCGCACATAAAGAAATCGACCTCAAAAACTGGAAATCAAATCAGAAAAACTCTGGCTTCACCCCGCAGGAGCGTGCCTGGGTTACGCACACCCTTGAAGAAATCGGCTTTGTAGATGTCTTTAGAAACCTCGACCCAAACCCCGAGCAATACACGTGGTGGAGTAATCGAGGACAGGCTTGGGCAAAGAACGTAGGCTGGCGCCTAGACTACCAGCTCGCCACGCCGGGGATTGCTTCGCTGGCGCGCTCAACCCGCATTTACAAAGATGAACGTTTCTCTGATCACGCACCGTTCACCATCGATTACGACTTTACACTCGCGGCGAAAAAGTAAAGCTATCCGCACCTGAATGCTACGCGTCATACTCCCGCGGCATCGATACGCTCGATATCGCGGCGACGCCACCACAACAGCAACAAGCCAGGAAAAGCAATCGCCACTGTGATCAAGAAAAAAGTAGGCCATCCAGTAAATAACACCAATAGTGGAGTCAGGGGTCCTGCGAGGTAAGTACGACCCACCGCAGACAGCGCCGACAACAAGGCAAACTGCGTGGCAGAAAACTCTCGATTACACAGCCCCATCAACAAAGCAACAAACGCAGCGGTGCCCATACCACCACACAAGTTATCAAGGCTCACACCAGCGGCCATCAAGTAGACATTGTGCGGTCCAACAGAGATGACCCAATAGCCAAGATTAGAGAGTGCCTGCAGCAAACCGAAAAACATCAACGATCGGTACAGACCTAATTTCGCCATGAGAGCACCACCCGTCAGCGCACCCACGATCGTTGCCGTCAACCCCAACAACTTATTGACCGTTCCGACTTCGGTCGCCGAGTAGCCCGCGGCACGCAAGAGAAACGTCGTCGAAAGCGCGCCCGCGAACGCATCCCCTAGCTTATAGAGAACAATTAACAGCAAGACCGTGATAGCTTCGGGACGACTGAAAAACTCCTTGAAGGGCTCAAACACAGCCCTCGAAAGTGAGCGTGGCGTCTGCGCGGGCACCTCTGGCTCGGGCGCCCACAGCGTGGCGAGTGCAACCACCAACATCAACGCCCCCATCAACATATAGGTGTAACCCCAACCTAACCACTGATCCGCCAAAATCAAGGCCAGCCCGCCAGAGGTCAGCATTGCAAGTCGATAGCCCAGCACAGACAAGGCAGCACCCGCCCCTCTTTCTTCTTTGCGCAGCACATCGCTGCGATAAGCATCAAAAGCAATATCCTGCGTTGCGGAACAAAAAGCCACAGCGACTGCAAGCAAGGCAAGAGGCAACAGACTCTGACCAGGAGACATCAACCCCATCGCCATGATGCCGAGCGCGAGTAAAACCTGCATCACGAGCATCCATCCTCGCCTACGGCCCAAAAATGGCGGAGCGTAACGATCAATCAGCGGAGCCCAGAGGAACTTGAGTGTGTAAGCCGTTCCAACCAAGGTCAGAAAGCCAATTTCTTGAAGAGACACTTGCTCAAGCGTTGCCCACGCTTGCAACGTCCCACCCGTCAGCGCCAGAGGCAAGCCACTCGCAAAACCCAGTGCCAGCAATGGCGCGACACGTTTACTGGTATATAGTTTTGACGCAGGAATTGTCTGCGTCTCGACGCCTGATTGCGGGGCTTGTTGAGGAGTCATGAGTGTCACCTAGCCGTAAATCGATATGCGGCAAGCGTGCTGCGCCAACCTGGAAACAATTTCACCTCGTGCTGATCATTAAAGGTGGCACGCTCGAGGATGGTGAACTGCAGCGTGTTGGCCAAGCGCTCAAAATCCTTGAGCGTACAAAGGTGAATATTGGGGGTGTTGTACCAGTCATAGGGCATCTGCCCTGTGACTGGCATGCGACCACGCAAAATTGACCATCCGTGCGGCCAATAACCGAAGTTGGGGAAAGAAACGATCCCCTCGCGCGCCACACGCGCCATCTCGCGCAAAATGTGCTCCGTATTATGCATAGACTGTAGCGTCTGGGACAGCACGACCGTATCAAACTGCTGATCATCAAACATCGCTAACCCGTCTTCGAGGTTTTGCTGGATCACATGGACACCGCGCTGAACGCAACTCAGCACCCTATCATCGCTAATTTCAACGCCGACGGCCTGCACGCTCTTGGACTGCTGCAAGTGTGCAAGTAGCGCCCCATCACCACACCCCAAGTCCAACACACGGCTGTTTGGCTGAACCCATTGTGCGATCCGCGCCAAATCTCCGCGCAAATCACCTTGCATCGTTTGGCCACTCAGTTTGAGTTGTTCACTCATGCTTGCACCCCGCTCGTCGCCAGGGCTGGAGCGGACTCTTGGACTAAAGTCGCTGCAATCCGCAAAAAATAAGCACGCATCAGATTGTGATAACGCGAGTCGTCTAGCAAAAAGGCATCATGTCCGTGTGGTGCATCGATCTCCGCATATGTTGTAGGCTGACCATTTTTAAGTAAAGCCTGCACAATTTCGTGGGAACGCTCTGGCGGAAACCGCCAGTCGGTCGTAAATGAGACCAAAAGAAAATCAGCCAGTGCCGGTGCAATCGCACGCGCGAAATCTCCACCCGTTCTCTTTGCCGGATCAAAGTAATCAAGTGCACGCGTAATGAGCAAATAAGTATTTGCATCAAAATACTTGGAAAACTTTTCACCCTGATACCGGAGGTAAGACTCGACCTCGAACTCCACACCATAACCGTAATGGTAAGCACCGTCCGCCGCGGGCTCGCGTTGCGTTCGACCAAATTTTTCTGCCATATCATCATCGGACAGATAAGTGATGTGACCAATCATTCTTGCCACGGACAAGCCATGGCGCGGCACCGTATTGTGCGCATAGTAATGCCCGTTATGGAACTCGGGGTCAGTGATGATGGCGCGCCGAGCGACTTCGTTAAAGCCAATATTTTGCGCAGACAATCGTGGCGTACTGGCGATCACCACGCAATGCGCGACACGCTCAGGCAACGTGATCGCCCAGCTGAGTGCCTGCATCCCGCCCAACGATCCGCCCATCACAGCGGCGAACCTGTTGATTCCGAAGAGATCCGCCACTCGCGCCTGCGCCAACACCCAGTCCTCAACGGTCAACACAGGGAAGGCAGCACCCCAAGGCTTGCCCGTTTCAGGCCGAATACTTGCAGGCCCAGTCGAGCCAAAACATGAACCCAGGTTGTTGACGCCAATCACAAAAAAAACATTGGTATCGACCGGTTTGCCAGGGCCCACCATGTTGTCCCACCAACCGATGTCCTCTGGATTTTCAGCCGAAATTCCGGCGACATGATGAGAGGCATTCAATGCGTGGCAAATCAGCACCGCATTACTTGCATGAGCGTTTAATGTTCCATAGGTCTCAATCGCCAGGTCATAGACCGACAAGGTATGACCACTCGCCAAGGGCAGGGGCTCATCAAAATGCAAAAACTGTGTATGGACGACACCGACCGACCCTGAGGGCGAGGGGGAGATGTTTTGTGCTTGGCACGCGTCCTGAATAATGGACGAATCAGTCATACGGACCTTCTTTAGCGGGATTTATGAGGCGCCCGCAAGCGGATCGAGCAAATCGGCGCCAACTGTTACCAAAGTTTAACATCGCGGCGCGAAGTTGGCAGTCCATGGCGCCGACAGACTGCTTCCAATTGGTTACATCCTGCCTTCCTTATATACACTTTCTTACAAAAGAGCACGCCATCAAAGGGGTTCTGCGCATTCTAATTAGAGTCATGAACGCTCAAACTAACGCATTCTCATTTGCGCCCTCTGGGGATCTCTTTTCATGACACATCCACGTCTTTCCGGACGCGAGCTGCAATGCCTAGAATGGGTATCTGCGGGTAAAACCAGCTGGGAAGTCGGGCTGATCATCGGCCTTTCAGAGCGGACGGTCAATTTTCACCTTTTAAACGCCTGCCGCAAACTTAATGTCTACGGCAGACAGGCTGGCGTCGCACAAGCCCTGCGTTTAGGCCTACTCACGGGCCATCCTCACCTCAGTCGAAGTGAGCGAACAAACTCAAGCGCATTTTCATTTGAAAGCGATTGTTTCGGTCCTGAAACAACCACCTGAATCAACATGCCGCGATGCACCGCGACTTTCGCCATCAATAGAGAGGGTTTGTTCGCTACAACCGTATCCAAAGTAAAAATCTCACCCTGTAGGGCAGACTCCGGAGCTTGCTTTCCAGCCCGCGCGGCCAAGGCGGCGACGATTGTTTTGACTAACGCAGCACTTTTTTCTGGGCTCAAGGACTCTGGCAAAGGAACATAACCAACCGAAAAAACAGCCTCCCCCACCGCAGAAGAGGTCAAAGCAAATGTCGCTGCGACACCCTCCACATCGATTTGACGCTGCTCCGTTTTGGTCCGTGAAGGAAACATAATGACCCCACGATCCTGAGCCACCATGGATTCGCGCCAGTTATATTCAGGCGTACACCCCGCCAACACAGCAAAAAATAACCACAACATTGAAAAGGAAATAAAAGTACGCACGCATTGCCTCGAAAAGCGTCACAATCGGATAATCAACAGAATTAGAGCAAATTGTCCTCTATTTTTAACATCCGAGGTGTACCTTGACGCATCCCTTAAAATGCTTTGTTCCGCTTCAGCAATAGGTTTACCCGTGTCCATACTGACCCAACGTCTTGCCACCCTTCAATTGCATCCTGAAATACTCCGGGGGTCGCAGCGCGGCATCGAAAAAGAGGGCCTTCGGGTAGACGCCAAAGGTTCGCTTTCTGAGCGCCCACACCCTATCGCGCTTGGTTCGGCGCTCACCCATCCGCGCATCACGACCGACTACTCAGAAGCCCTGCTAGAGCTGATTACGGGCACGCACAATCATGTTGATAGCCTGATGGCAGAACTCGATGAGGTGCATCGCGTCGTGGCCACCACATTGACAGACGAGCTGATGTGGAATCACTCCATGCCCTCCCATCTCCCTGCGGACAACCAAATCCCGATTGGCTGGTATGGCACCTCGAACACCGGGATGATCAAGCATGTCTATCGTCGAGGCCTGGCAGAGCGCTACGGTCGCACGATGCAGTGCATTGCAGGACTGCATTACAACTTTTCTTTCGATGAATCGTTTTGGGACCAGCTCGACCTTCCTCAGTCAACGCCCCAGGACCGCCGCTCGGCTGGCTATATCTCACTGATTCGCAATTTCACCCGTTACAGCTGGCTGCTGATGTACCTTTTTGGTGCTTCCCCAGCTTTGTCTAAAGACTTCTTGCGAGGAAAAAAAGGGGATTTGCTTGAACTCGATGCGCAAACCATGTATTTGCCCTATGCCACTAGCTTAAGGATGAGTGATCTAGGCTATCAAAACAAAGCCCAGTCTGGACTCAAGCTTTGTTACAACGACCTCAACACCTTTCTAGAGCGGCTCTATGATGCCGTGACCACGCCGTGGCCTGATTACCAGGCAATTGGCACGCATAGAAACGGTGAGTGGATACAACTCAATACCAATGTTTTGCAAATTGAAAACGAGTTTTACTCGAGCATCCGCCCGAAACGCACAACAGGTCCTTGCGAGCGACCCATCACCGCCATAGCGGAGCGCGGCATTCAATACATCGAAGTACGCTGTCTTGACATTGACCCCACTCAGGCCACCGGGATTTCCGCTGAAACAGCGCGTTTTGTGGATGCATTCCTACTTTTTTGCGCCTTACAAGAAAGCCCTCCTTTCGCAGATAGTGGTTGGTGCTCAGAGAGTGCCTCCAACTTCGCGACAATCGTCAAGCAAGGTCGACAACCTGAGCTCAAGCTCACCAAGCTCGGCAAAGAAATTTCCCTCAAGCAGTGGGCAGAACAGCTTTTGGATGACATCGCGCAATGCGCTCAGACGCTAGACGATGCCTTGGACGAAAAAAAATATCTCAATGCCGTTGCTGTCCAGCGATCCAAGGTTGCGGATCCCGCAACAACCCCCTCTGCTCAGTTTTTAGAAAAACTCATCACTCGTAAGATGTCCTTTCACGACGCAACCCTTGAGCAAAGCCGTGCACATGCCTTGAGCTTAAGAAAGGTGGGCCTGAGTCCAGCCGAGCTCGCCGCCACACACGCACAAGCGACCCAATCCCTCATGGAACAGCAACAGCTTGAGGCCAGTGACAGGGAGAGTTTTGACGACTATGTCGCGCGCTTTCATCAAGCGCTGAAAAAGCCGATCTGAGGGCTCTGGTGCGCCCGACAGGAATCGAACCTGTATCGAGAGCTTCGGAAACTCTTATTCTATCCATTGAACTACGGGCGCCAGCGGGCGAATTATAGCGGCAGAAGCACATCGCTCTTTCTCGGAATAGGGATTTCCGACTCCCTTGCTCACTAAGCCCCCCTGATGCCGCTATAATCCTTTGGTTATAAGAAAACCGTCTAACTACTATGGTTGGCTTCTTGCTTATCCGGAGTGCTCAAAACCTCGGCTACGCACGTCTTCAGCCTAAGTCTCGCAGGATTTGGTCATGAGCAATACGCAGCCACACGAAGAGCATCATTCGCCCATCAAGACTCCAAAGCAGCTGATCGTCACGATCGTGCTGTCTTTCATCTTGCCCGTCATCATCATTATTTTGTTGGTCAACCTCGTCACCACGGGTGACCAAGTTGGCGCGGGCTCAAACACGCTCACGCCTGAAGCCATACAAAAGCGCATCGCCCCCGTGGCAAAGCTAGATCTCGTTGACGCAAGCGGTCCAAAAGTATTCAAGACTGGCGTGCAGATCTACAAATCGGTCTGTGCAAGCTGCCATGACGCTGGCGCGGCCGGTGCACCTAAATTTGCAGATGCAACGGCCTGGGCAGGTCCTAATGCGACGGGTTTGCAGTCAATGGTTGCGAGTGTCATCAAAGGCAAAGGCGCCATGCCTGCTAAGGGTGGCAATCCTTCCTTGGACGACTTTGAGATCGAACGCGCCGTGGTTTATATGGCAAACAGCGCGGGCGGCAAATTTGCCGAACCTGCCGAGCCCAAACCAGCCGCAGCACCTGCAGCTGTCGCTCCAGCTCCAGCTCCCGCTGCTCCAATGGTGGTCGCAACAAATGCCGCCGCTGCGCCCACGGTAACACCTGCAGCTGCTGCTGCACCCGCTCCTGCCACGAGCGATGTGGGTGAAAAGCTTTACAAACAAGCTTGTGCAGCATGTCATATCGCCGGCGTTGCTGGTGCTCCAAAATTCGGTGACAAAACAGCTTGGGCACCGCGTATTGCGACAGGCATGGATGCCCTAGTTGCCGCTGTGATCTCTGGTAAGGGCATCATGCCAGCCAAAGGTGGCGCTGCCGGTGCGAGCGATGCCGATCTGCGTGCTGCGACACAATACATGGTCGACGCCGCCAAATAATCAATCACTCGCACATTGAAAAAGCCCTCGAAGGAGGGCTTGGTGTTTCTTACTTGACTATGGTGAAGCCGACTGGGTTCGAGGAGCCGGCTATCGAAATATTAAATAATCCGAACAGTTAAATCAGACAGTCCTTCGACATGTCCTTTAAGCAGGTCTCCCTTTTTAACTGCTGCCACACCAACTGGAGTGCCTGAAAAAATCAAATCTCCCGCCTCAAGTGCGAATAATGTCGATAAATAAGCGATCGTATTTGGTACGTTCCAAATAAGTTGGTTTAAATCGCCTTTTTGACGCAACTCATTATTCACAAAGAGTTGAATCGCTCCCTGGCTTGGATGACCACATTGACTAACGGGTATCAAGGCTGAACAAGGCGCTGACTGATCGAATGCTTTACCCGTATCCCAAGGGCGGCCCATTTTTTTAGCCTCACCTTGCAAATCGCGGCGCGTCATATCTAAACCAACACCGTAACCCCAAACATGGTCAAGTGCCTTTTCGGAGGAAATATTTGAACCGCCTTTGCCAATCGCTACAACCATTTCAATTTCGTGATGTACATCATTTGATAAGCTTGGATAGGCCATATCTTGACCATCAGTCACAATCGCAGTAGCCGGCTTCATAAAAAAGAAGGGCGGCTCTCGGTCTGGATCATGGCCCATTTCACGAGCATGATCCGCATAATTTCGTCCAACGCAGAAAATACGATTTACTGCAAAGCGCCGGGAATCCCCTTGCAGGGGTATTGAATTTATTTTGGGAGGTGCAATCACAAACTCTGCACTCATTACAGTCCTTTGGCGTTGAGTAGATGATATCTGATGCGGTTGTTGTTAGAAGAAATATTAATACTTTGCTACAGTTTTTTGATCATAACAAATAGTCGTTGGCAAAAGTTTATGCTACTTTGTAATTAAGCCACTACCTCAAAATAATAAATTAGGAGACTCTTAGTATGAAACAAAAAATGTCCCAATTTGCGCGCTTTTTTTTAACGGCGGCTATTTTACTAGGCTCACCACTTCTAGCGCATGCGCAAGCTAACTATCCCAATAAACCAATACGCCTAATTATTGCTTTTCCAGCCGGTGGATCAACCGATATTGTTGGACGGATAGTGGCTCAAAAACTGAGCGAACGTTTGGGCCAGCCTATTATTGTAGAAAATAGAGGTGGTGCGGGTGGCACTATTGGAACTGATGCTGCGGCCAAGGCAGCTCCGGATGGCTACACACTCACGCTGGGTACCACCAGCACAATGGCAGTAGCACCTGGTGCTTACTCCAAGCTCGGATATGATCCAATCAAGAGTTTTTCTCCGGTCTCCCTTGTCGCTGTGACCCCATACTTGTTAGTCGTTAATCCACAAGTTCCTGCAAACTCTTTGGCTGAACTCGTCACCTTAGCTAAAAGTCAACCTGGCAAATTGAACTATGCCTCTGCTGGCAATGGTTCCACTACTCAGCTTGCGATGGAAATGTTGAACGACGTTACTGGGATGAATATGACTCACATCCCCTTCAAAGGTAATGCCGCAGCAGACTTAGCCATAGTCTCTAATCAGGTGCAGGTTCTCTTTGGATCTATGCCAGCTTTACTGCAGCACGCTAAAACTAATAAACTACGTGCGCTAGCCGTTGGTAGCCCACAGCGCTCGCCAGCGCTTCCGGATACGCCTACGGTTGCAGAGCTGGGTTATCCAGGCTTCGAAGCTGCTTTATGGCTAGGCATATTGGCCCCAGCTGGTACCCCTAAGCCTATTATTGACAGATTAAATAAAGAACTTGTTGCTATTACAGCAACTCCTGATTTCAAAGCCGCAATGGACAGAAATGGTGCAGATGCAATCAGTAATTCGTCCGAACAATTTGCTAGCTTAATTAAAATTGAAGTTGGTAAATACGGGAGCATTACTAAAAAATTAGGCATCAAACTCGACTAGCAGAAAATGCTAGGAAGTACCAAAAGAAGATCCCAATAAATGCTGAAAAAAGCCTACAAATAAAAATCTCCTTTGAGGGCTTTTTTTCAACCATCACGATTGCACTGCGCTTAGGTGCTCAATAATGACAGGCCAAGCTGAACACGTCGCTGCAACCAGAGGCTGGGACGATAACGCGGGTCGCCTGTCACGCTTTGCATATTGCGCAAAATCTCCAAAATATGTTCAGCTCCTAAGGCATCACCCAAGCCCAAAGGCCCCTTGGGGTAACCCAAACCCAGACTGACGGCAAGATCAATATCCTGAGGGGTTGCAATATCCTGCTGCGCAATATCGCAAGCGACGTTCACGATCATCGCAACAATCCGCTGCGCCACAAAACCCGCAGAGTCTCTCACAACGCTCACGCGAACGTTATCCACACCAAAGATGGCATGCGCCTTTTCTTGATATTGCGAATGGGTTGCTGGTGAAACCATTAAAGTCCGCCTACGCGTATGCTCAACATCATGAAGCATATCGATACCCACGGTACGTGCAGCATCGAGCTTTTGTTTGAAAACTGCCGTCGATATGTCCTCACCAAAAGGAGTCACGATGATGAGACTATCCACATCGGGTCGATGTCCGGTTTGAATATTCGCATCAAGTCTCTTAAGCAGTTCAGTCGCACGAGTATGACCGAGAGCATGCGCAGGGCTCACCCAAACCTTGGCCGGACCAGTCAGCACCGGCGCAGCAGCTTCGATTACAGGCAGCTTCTGACCATCCGCATAAGCATAAAATCCACCCTGACTTTTGCGCCCGTAGAGCCCGCCCGCCACACGCACTGTTCCGATCGGTGAGGGTTTGAAGCGAGGCTCCTCGTAAAACTGATGGTAAATGGACTCCATAACGGCATGTGACACGTCGAGACCCGTCAAATCCATCAGCTCAAACGGTCCCATTTTAAAGCCAGCTTGATCGCGCATAATGCCATCGACCGTTGCAAAGTCCGTCACATTTTCTTGCACGACACGCAAACCCTCGGTGTTCATCCCACGACCCGCATGATTCACAATAAAACCAGGCATATCTTTCGCGCGAACCGGCTTGTGTCCCATGCGGACCGATAACGCCATCAAGGCATCACCCACCACAGGATCCGTTCGTAATCCGTCAATCACCTCAACGACCTTCATCAGCGGGACAGGATTAAAGAAGTGATAGCCTGCGACACGCTCAGGACGTTCGCATCCAGCGGCAATCGCAGTGATAGATAGCGAGGAGGTATTAGAGACGAGTATGCAATCGGAGGATACAACCGACTCCAACTGTTTAAAAAATGGCTGTTTAATCTCGAGTCGCTCAATGATGGCTTCGATCACCAAGTCACAATCCGACAGATCCTCGATCTCGTCGATCAGATACAACTTGCCCAACGCTTCATGCGCTTGCTCTTCGGTCATTTTGCCTTTGCTGGCCAGCATCGTCCACGTATTGGTCAGCGAGTCGCGCGCTGAGTTCAGCGCTGCCGGGTTCGTGTCGAACAGTTTGACGCGTAAGCCTGCTTGGGCCGCTATTTGTGCGATACCTCGACCCATTGCGCCGGCACCGGCCACTCCTACTGTCTGAATCGTTTTCATATGGTTTCCTGAATCAAATAAGATCAAACGCTTGCTGTTGCATAATAGTCATATTCACCGTCTTCGTCATATCCGTCCTCAACCTGACTTGCGCTATATCAACCGCACACGATCCCTATGACACCTCGCCACTCCAGTGGAAGTCCTATTACGGAGCAACAGTTTCCCCAGCTGTTCGCAGTCCGTAATGCTGAGGCACACAAAGGCAGCTTTGGTTCAGTGGGCATTCTTGGTGGCTCAAGTGGCATGACAGGTGCCGTCATTCTGGCCGGTCGCGCTGCACTCAAAAGCGGCGTCGGTAAAGTCTATCTTGCGTTGACCCAAACCCCTTTGCCTGTCGCCTACGACAGCATCAACCCAGAACTTATGCTGCATGACGCAGTCACGCTCGTCGAGCAAGCCGCCACCCTAGATGCCTGGGTCGCCGGCTGTGGTCTCGGTCATGCACCTGCCGCACTCACTTTGCTCCAACGTCTTCTAGCCATGCGTTCGGCCCGCCCTCTCGTTCTCGATGCGGATGCGCTCAACGCATTGGCGCGGGGCGATATTTCAAAGACTTGGGGACCTGGGCTTGTTGTGCTGACTCCACACCCAACCGAAGCCGCCAGACTGCTCCAGACAGATACGCTCAACATTCAAGCAGATCGCCCAAAGGCTGCACAAGCACTTGCCCATCAGTATCACGCATGGGTCGTTTTAAAAGGCAAAGGGACGATTGTGTGTGCGCCTGATGGTCACTGGCAAGTCAACACAACGGGTAACGTTGGGCTGGCAAGCGGAGGTACGGGCGATGTGCTCAGCGGCCTTTTGGGTAGTCTGCTCGCACAAGGCATCCCGGCAGAGCAGGCCATCCCAGCCGCTGTTTGGCTGCACGGTGCAGCGGCCGATACATTAGTGGCTCAAGGCATCGGGCCCATCGGCCTCACCGCAGGCGAGCTTCCTGAAGCCATTCGCAACCTCAGAAATAGAGTATCTTTTAAAAAAGAACACAAATAGCGACCTGAGAAGAGGACATTCATGAATACCGCAACCACACCAGGACTCGATAGACCCGCCATGACACCCGAGGCACAAGCACTCGCACAAGGCATTCGAACCTGGATCGAGTGCGAGTCTCCTTCCAACGATCCTGCTGCAGTTCATCGCATGGCGCAGATTGTTGTAAAAAAAGCCAAAGACGCAGGGCTAAACGTTGATCTGAGCGAAATCGGTCCGACAAAGCTGCCGCTGATACATGCATCGAATCGTGCCCAGGGCGATACCCGCCCAGGTTTGTTATTACTCGCGCATATTGATACCGTCCACCCTCACGGTACCCTTCAAACCAACGCGTGCCGGATCGAAGACGACAAGCTGTATGGACCAGGTAGTTTTGATATGAAGGGCGGTACTTTCTTGGCCTTGACCGCGCTTGGTGAATTTTCCAAACCTGGCTCTACCCCCATGCCGGTTGATTTTCTCCTTGTGCCAGACGAAGAGGTCGGAAGCCATGCTTCGCGCGAACATATCGAGGCTTTTGCCAAACGCGCGGTCTACACCTTAGTGCCTGAGCCTGCCCGACCAAACGGTGGGCGCTGCGTGACCGGACGCAAAGGAACGGGAATGTTAAAACTCGTCATCACCGGCCGGCCTTCGCACGCAGGTATGGCGCATGAAAAAGGACGTAGCGCGATTCGCGAAATGGCACATCAAATCCTAGCGCTTGAAGCGATGACAGACTACAGCCGTGGCATCACAGTCAGTGTAGGAACGATCTCTGGCGGCACTGTCACAAACACAGTTCCTGCGCACTGCGAAGTCATGGTGGACTTTCGTATCCCTGACGAACCAACAGGCCAAGAAATTCTAGCGCGCATGCAAGCGCTCAAACCTGTTGATCCCGACGTCACACTCAATATCGAGGTTGAACTCAATCGACCCGCTATGGTCAAGTCGCCTGCGGCTGACAAGCTACTGGAAACCCTCAAACCCTTCGCAACCGAGGCCGGCTTTGTACTCGAAGAAGCGCCTGTCTCAGGTGGTGGCAGTGATGCGAACTTTACAGCTGCGATCGGTTGTCCGTCGATCGATGGACTAGGCGCGGAGGGTGATGGTGCACATACACTACGCGAACATATCTTTGTGTCCACGCTCCCAAGACGACTGCAGTTTTGGCGACACACACTTGCCAATCTCCAAGCGTAATTGCTTGTATGCGTTGTTGTACTAGTTTTTTTTGTTTAGCATCGCCTTGAGCATCTCAAGGCGATTTTTGGGGCTCATCGTATCAGGCTGCAACTGAAGCGATGCTGCAGATAGCCCCATTTCTTCGATAAACCGCGAGGGCTCACGCACCAAATCTTCGCGCGCACGACGACGCTTTTGACACCAACTCAAATGGAGACTACGTTGAGCGCGTGTAATGCCTACGTACATCAAGCGTCGCTCTTCCTGAATACGTGAGACCAAGGCATCTGCCGCTTTCGCAGGATCCATATCCTCTTCGTCACGCCCCATATGCGGCAGTAAACCTTCCTCCACACCGAGCAAATAGACATGAGGATATTCCAAACCTTTAGAAGCATGGAGCGTCGAAAGCTTGACAGCATCTGGCTCATCCTCCTCGCTGCGCTCAAGCATTGTGACCAGCGCCACATGTTGCACAATATCAATCAGACCCATGCTGTCGGCCTCTGCCTTGCGCTTGAGCCAACCCACCAATTCAAGGACATTTTGCCAGCGTGACTGGGCGGGTTTTTCATCCAAAGTGTCATAGAGATAACGTTCGTACTGGATTGCGCTGAGTAAGTCATCCAAAATAATGCCTGCGGGCTCAGCAGCATGTACCGTCTGTCCCAACTCAACACGGCCGGCACGATACTGAACACGAACAATAAACTCACCAAAGGTGCGTAAAGGTTCAAGCTGACGCGCATTGAGGCGGGGCTCAATGCCCTGCTCAAACAAGGCCTCAAAAAGAGAAATCTTTCGCTCTCCTGCGTATTGCCCGAGCGTCTGAAGCGTGGCTTGTCCAATCCCTCGCTTTGGTGTGGTGGCCGCGCGAATAAAAGCGGGATCATCGTCTTCGTTCGCAATCAAGCGCAAATAGGCCAGCACATCACGAACCTCTGCTTTATCAAAAAAACTTTGGCCACCAGAAATCGTATAAGGAATGTGCAGATTGCGCATCGCTTGTTCAACAATACGAGACTGATGGTTTCCACGATACAAAATCGCGAAATCTTTCCAGGTGGCCTGCTTTTCAAAACGCGCCGCAGAAATTTTCATCGCGACGTTCTCCGCCTCTACCTCATCACTTGCCATCGCAGTCACGCTGATGGCGTCACCCATGCCATGCTCAGACCATAGCTTCTTTTCAAACAGCTTTGGATTTTTTGTAATCACATGATTAGCAGCGGCGAGAATACTTTGACTTGAGCGATAGTTTTGCTCAAGCTTGACCAGTTTGATCTGTGGGTAATCGGTCGTCAACTTAGCCAGATTCTCGATCGTCGCTCCGCGCCAGGCATAGATCGCCTGATCATCGTCCCCAACCGCTGTGAACATGGCACGCGCGCCAGTGAGCCACTGCACAAGACGATATTGGCACACGTTGGTGTCCTGATACTCGTCGACCAAGAGATAACGTACCTTTTTTTGCCACTTTTCACGCGCTTCGATGCTGCGTTCAAAGATCTGTGCCGGAATCGCGATCAGGTCATCAAAATCCACCGCTTGATATGCCGCCAACGTGGCGTCATAGCTTCTGTAGACCCGTGCGGCCTCTACTTCACTGGGCGTCGATGCAAAATTGGCCGCAGCGTCCGGATCCAACATCGCATTTTTCCAAAGTGAAATCGTCTGTTGGACGGCGCGCAAACGACCTCGATCCGTCGTGGCTAGTAAATCTTGAATAATTGCTAGCGCATCATCCGAGTCAAAGATTGAAAACTGTGGCTTCAGTCCTGCATGTGGCGCCTCTTCGCGCAAAATTTTCACACCGAGCGAATGAAACGTGCTGATCGTGAGGCCTTTCGCAATCGAGGGATCTACCAAACGCTTGACTCGATCCTCCATTTCTCGCGCAGCCTTGTTGGTAAAAGTGAGCGCGAGGACGTTGCGTGCGGGATAACCGCAATCACACAACAAATACGCTATTTTTTGTGTAATGACACGAGTCTTTCCTGAGCCTGCTCCTGCCAGCACCAGACAGGGTCCATCAAGATACAGCACAGCTTCACGCTGAGCAGCATTCAGACCATTAGTGAAAGACGTCGACATAGGGGGCCATCAAATTTCGAGCGGATCAACTTCAAGCTGCCATCGTACTCGACGCAGATCGGGGTGGTCGTGCAAGGCAGTTAACCAGTGGCGCATCAGCAACTGGAGTGCAGGACGATGCGTCGCTTCGACGAGGAGTTGCGCTCGACACATATTATCGACACGCACAATACGTAAAGGTACTGGGTCGTACAACGTAATCACAGCTTCGGTTTGCTGCGCCTGCAACAAGCCTTGCGCAGCCTCCTTCGCTGCTTGCAAAAATTCTAACGCGACATTGAGTTCGCGCGCTTCAGCACTCAATAAAGCCTGATGGGAAAACGGTGGCAACATGGCCGCCTCACGCTCACTCATCGTATGACGCGCAAAACCAGCATAGTCATGCTTGAGCAAAGCCTGATAGACGGACTGTTCTGGATACCCTGTCTGCACGATCACCTCACCATGCCCGGTATGGCGACCCGCACGGCCGGCTACCTGCATGAGTTGGGCAAACAGTCTTTCCGGAGCCCTAAAGTCCTGCGAAAAAAGCATCGCATCCGCATTGAGAATACCTACTAGACCAAGATTGGCAAAGTCATGCCCTTTGGCGACCATTTGCGTCCCCACCAAAATATCCACCTCGCCAGCATGCACACTTGCAAATAATGCCTGCGCACTGCCTTTTTTACGCGTACTGTCTGCATCAATGCGTGCTACCCGCGCCTCTGGAAACAGTAACCCCAAATGCTCTTCGATACGCTGAGTGCCGCGACCAATCGGCTGCATATCCTGATCGCCACAATCAGGGCAAGCCTGCGGAACACGTTGTTGAAAACCACAGTGATGACAATGCAACTGATGCCGACCGGGCGTCATGCGATGCAGCACGGTAAACGTCGTACACCTTGGGCACTGACTCACCCAACCACACGACGTGCAATGCAAAGCCGGGGCGTAGCCACGGCGATTTAAAAAAATCAATATCTGTTCGCCATTGTCCAAGCGCGTGCGCATGGCATCGAGCAACTGCACGGATATCCCATGCTCCATCTTGAGACGACGCGTATCGACAAGACGCACCGACGGCAAGCTCACCTCTCTCGCGCGCGCAGGCAAATCCAAGCGCGTGTAGTTCGCTTTTTCAGCGTGCACCCAGCTTTCTAGAGAGGGCGTTGCAGAACCCAGCACCACAGGAATACCTAAGTCATGCGCTCGCCACACAGCAAGATCCCTTGCCGAATACCGCAACCCATCTTGTTGTTTGTAAGAGGGATCATGCTCCTCGTCGACGACAATTAAACCCACATCATCCATGGGCGCAAAGATAGAGAGCCGCGTGCCCAATACCACTTTGGCCTCACCACGCTGAACGCGTAACCAAGCCCTCAGCCTCTCGCCATCTGACAGTGCACTATGCAAAACGGCCACACCACCAACGCCCGCTACGGGCTCGAGGCGGGCGCGCAGTGATTGTTCAAATTGGGGCGTCAGATTGATTTCAGGGACCAACATCAATACCCGTTTGCCGCGCGCCAAGGTTTGCGCTGCAGCATGAAGATACACCTCCGTCTTCCCACTTCCGGTGACCCCATACAGAAGAAAAGGCTGGAAACCTTGCGCAGCCGCGATCAACTCTGCAGCGCGTTGCTGAGCATCATTGAGGATGGGTGCTGGCGAAGACTCCGTTGGCTTGAGCTTGGGTGCGCGACGCTGATCGATACGCTCGACAGGACCACCCCCAGAGCGTTTGCCCTCATAGGCGCTTAGGCTTCTTAATGCGACGGGTAAGGCAGGCATGACAACCTCACCCAAAGGGCGTTGATAGTAGTCTGCGGCAAACTTAGTGAACTTTAACCAACTCGCTGTCAGGGGTGGAATATCTTTAAGAACCGTCTCGACCGCTTTGACCAGACTCGGGTCGCATCCTGGTTCTGCAGGGAGCTCCACAACCAAACCAATCATTTTGCGACGGCCAAAGGAAACAATAACCCTATCACCCACCACGACTGATTGGGCGCAACGATAATCAAATGGCCCCTCTAAAGGTACATCCAGCGCCACGCGGACCCAGGCCTCAGAAGAGGCCGTACCGTCCATCGATAAATGACGCAAATCTGACATGAACTTAATGTTGTTTCTTGATTTTGAGTCTAAAAGCCTGACAAATCATGGCTTCAAAAAAACCATGTTGTCACTTGTGGATAACTTTGGGGAAAACTAGCGTACCTCAGGTTTCCGATTAGTTCATACCTACTAAATAACACGTCGACTTAATAATTATTTACGACTATTTTCTTTTATTATCAAGAATTTGGAAAACTATCATAGAATTGCCTTTCTGAATTCAGGGCTTTCCCGACTATATTTACTGCTGTGCACAACTACCTCAATTCGATGCAGGATTACAGCGATTATTCTTTTAAAAGGCGCATGTTTACACACTTTTAAGCACATGAGCCATGCAGCTTGGGGCTATACGCACGAACCTCGTCTACTAGCACCTCAACGGACTCTGGTGGTGTGAACTGAGAAATGCCGTGTCCTAAATTAAACACATGACCTCCAGCACCTACTGGTCCGAAATTATCCAAAACACGACGCACCTCTTGTCTGATCGCAGGCTCACCACCGAACAAAGCGATCGGATCAAGATTTCCTTGAAAAGCGACTAAATCAGAGACACGCCGTCGCGCCGCTGCAAAATCAACGGTCCAATCCAGGCCCACCGCATCCGCACCACAGCCGGCAATCGACTCAAGCCACTGTCCGCCACCTTTGGTAAAAACAATCACAGGAACGGTACGTCCCTCACTTTGACGCTTGAGCGCGCAGACGACCTGTTTGGTGTAGTGCAATGAAAACTGCTGAAATAGTCCATCCGCCAAGACGCCACCCCAGCTATCGAAAATCATCACAGCCTGCGCCCCGGCATCTATTTGGGCATTCAGATACTGTGCCGTGGTTTCAGCATTAATTTTCAGGATGCGATGTAACAAATCAGGCCGAGCGTAAAGCATACTTTTGATCAAACGATAATCATCACTACCCTTGCCTTCAACCATGTAGCAGGCCACGGTGAAGGGACTACCCGCGAAGCCGATCAGGGGCACACGTCCATCGAGTTGACGACGAATGACGCGCACCGCGTCAAACACATATTGAAGTTTAGACAAATCCGGTACGGCTAATTTTGCGACATCCTGCTCATCACGGATCGGATACGCAAATCGCGGACCTTCGCCTTGCGCAAAGGAAAGGCCAAGCCCCATCGCATCGGGCACAGTCAAAATATCCGAAAACAAAATTGCCGCATCCAAAGCAAAGCGCTCAAGCGGCTGCAGTGTCACCTCTGCTGCGTAATCAGGATTTTGCGCAAGACCCATAAAAGACCCTGCGCGTGCGCGTGTCGCGTTGTATTCAGGCAAATAGCGGCCAGCCTGCCGCATCAACCATGTTGGGGTGTAAGGCACGGGCTGACGCATCAGTGCACGAAGCAAAAGGTCGTTTTTTAAGGGGGCAACTGACACAAAAATCCTTTAATCGGGCGGTCCGGACCCCACGAAGAGTCGCATCTCAATAACATTGTCATCATTTTACCCTCCTGGAACCATGACGCGATGATGCTCGAGATGTGATGCGTCCGAAATATTAAGTCCGAAAATGTTAAGTCCGAAAATCTTCAGCTTCGATGTCATACTTCCTCAGCAATGCCCAAAAAGCACGGCGATGTTTTCCTGAGTAACGCGCAGCATTGGCGATATTTCCTCTGTTTCTATCCATTGCCTCTGTCAAGTATGCGCGCTCAAACTCTTCGATGAGCTTTGTTTTGACGACTTTAAGGTGTCTTTGCTTGTCATGACCATGGCCTACTGGCTCTGATGCCTCCCCTATTGAGGTAGAGCATGCGTCTATCTCATTTTCATCTTGCTTTTCTATATTCTTTATCCTTTCTACTCTCTCCAACTTCAACCTTTCCTTTCTATCTTTCTCACTTTCTGGCCCAAGGGGCAATTGACCTGCCAGTATCTTTTGAATCTGCTCTGTAGAAAGAGTCGCTAAGCCTGGATTTTTACGCCTTGTCATATCCAGCCAATCACGCAGGGTTGCCTCTCCCATGATAGGGAGCACACCTCTGGCAATAGCGATTTTTTGTCCATAATTCAACGAGGGCTCTCTCAAGCTTCCAGGTCTTGGTACGGACGTGACCGAATGCAACAATCTTGCGCGAAACTCATCCGTGCAGATTGGTAAACGAACAAAATCCGTTAACCCCATTTCGAGTAAATCTTGAATTGCTGCAGAACGCATCTCTTTAAGCACACCGACCAAAGGTATGAAGGGTCCTCGCGGGATCGCTGCGAGTGCTTGACGGGTCCAAGCGATCGTTTCCATGGAGACAGGCAACAGCACAACATCATAGCGTCTGAGCCCGATACTCGCCTGTGCCAACGTCTCAAAGGGCAAGCTCACAGGTGATGCACGATCAAGACTGAACTCAAGATCCAGATCATGGCCAGCCTCCCACTCCAAGGCGTGAATTTTGATTCTATTTAGCGCAGGCTCCAAGTCTTTTAAAACCTTTGGCAACCATGCCTGGTGTGCTGCGAGAATAAGCACAGCGCAATCAATTTGTTGTCGCATGGAAAGTCACTCCAAATCCTTTGAGATTAGAGATTTGAAGTGAAAGCGAATATACGGAATCAACGCAATCGTATAAGCACGCATAAGAGATGCATGCACATAAAAAAACACGCCCTAAGGCGTGTTTTCAGTCAGCCGCGCTACAAAGTAGCCGAATGATTACTGCTTGTTTGTGATCTCGCGAATGCGACGTGCCGCATTCGCTTGCGCTGCCAACATATCAAGCTCGGCCTGAACCACGTCCATACTCGCTTTGTCCTTCGCATTGGCGAGAGCTTCCTGTGCCGCCATACGCGCAGCTTCAGCTTTTTCAGCATCCAAGTCTCCACCACGGATAGCTGTGTCAGACAACACAGTCACGTGACCAGGCTGAATCTCAAGAAGTCCGCCCGCCACAAAGATTGACTCTTCGGAGTCGTCTTCGAGGATGATACGCACCAATCCAGGACGGATGCGTGAAATCAAAGGCGTGTGACCGGGCAAAATACCCAACTCACCCGACTCACCAGGCAGAACTACAAATTTTGCGACACCAGAATACAGAGATTTTTCTGCACTGACGACGTCAACTTTGACGGTAGCCATGACGTATCCTTATTGGAGTTTCTTGGCTTTTTCGAAGGCTTCGTCGATGCCACCAACCATGTAAAACGCTTGCTCTGGCAGTGCATCGCACTCGCCATCAACAATCATCTTGAAGCCACGGAGTGTTTCCGACAGAGGAACGTATTTACCAGGCGAACCGGTAAAGACTTCGGCAACGTGGAATGGCTGAGACAAGAAACGCTGAATCTTACGCGCACGGGCCACAGCTTGCTTGTCCTCTGGAGACAATTCGTCCATACCCAAAATCGCAATAATGTCACGCAATTCTTTATAACGCTGAAGCGTCTGTTGAACGCCACGCGCAACGTTATAGTGCTCTTCGCCCACAACGTTAGGATCAAGCTGACGGCTGGTCGAATCGAGTGGATCAACCGCTGGGTAAATACCAAGCGAAGCGATGTCACGCGACAACACAACCGTCGAATCCAAGTGCTGGAATGTCGTGGCAGGTGATGGATCGGTCAAGTCATCGGCAGGCACGTAGACAGCCTGAATCGACGTAATCGAACCTGTCTTTGTCGAAGTAATACGTTCCTGAAGAACGCCCATTTCTTCGGCAAGTGTTGGCTGATAACCCACGGCTGAAGGCATACGACCCAGCAGAGCGGACACTTCTGTTCCGGCCAAGGTGTAACGGTAGATGTTGTCCACAAAGAACAAAATGTCACGACCTTCATCGCGAAACTTCTCGGCCATTGTCAGACCGGTCAGTGCCACACGCAGACGGTTACCTGGTGGCTCGTTCATCTGACCGAACACCATCGCCACTTTGTCCAATACGTTTGACTCTGCCATCTCGTGATAGAAGTCGTTACCTTCACGTGTGCGCTCGCCTACACCCGCAAACACGGATAAACCGCTGTGCTGTTTAGCGATGTTATTGATGAGTTCCATCATGTTGACGGTCTTGCCAACACCAGCACCACCGAACAGACCAACCTTACCGCCTTTAGCGAAAGGGCACACCAAATCAATCACCTTGATGCCTGTCTCAAGCAACTCAACCGAAGGTGAGAGCTCGTCAAATTTTGGGGAAGGCTGGTGAATCGCGCGCAATTCTGTGCTGGCGATTGGACCCGCATCATCAATCGGGCGACCCAACACGTCCATAATACGGCCGAGGGTACCTGTACCGACCGGCACAGAAATAGGTGCGCCTGTTTTTGACACAGCCATGCCACGGCGTAAGCCGTCGCTTGAACCTAGCGCAATGGTACGGACAACGCCGTCACCGAGCTGCTGCTGCACTTCAAAGGTCAAGCCTTTTTCAGCGAATTTTGAAGTGTCGTCCGCTAGGCGGAGCGCCTCATAAATATGGGGCATGTTATCGCGGGGAAACTGAATATCCACCACGGCGCCGATGCACTGAACGATGGTTCCGTTGCTCATGTCTGATCCTTACTTGATAAAGTCTGATGGGATACCGTTAGGCAGTCTAAACATTAGACAGCCGCGGCGCCCCCCACGATTTCCGAAATTTCTTTAGTGATAGCGGCTTGACGCGTCTTGTTATAGACGAGTTGCAAGTCGCCAATGACCTTCTTAGCGTTGTCCGATGCCGCCTTCATGGCAACCATTCGGGCAGACTGCTCTGACGCCATACTTTCTGCTACACACTGGTACACAAGACCTTCGACATAACGCTGCAACAACTCGTCAATCACGGTCTGAGCATCAGGCTCGTACAAATAATCCCAACCATGTTCGGCCGTAACGGCTTCGCCGTCTTGTCCAGATGCTGATGAGGCATGGTAAGGATCAACCAGTTTTCCTGGCAGAGGCAAAAGGCGCGTAAACGTTGGCTCTTGCTTCATTGTATTGACGAACCGATTGGTTGCGATGTAAACCGCATCAATACGGCCCGCTAGAAAATCATCTAACTGCACTTTGATCGCGCCAATCAAACGATCGAGCTCAGGCTTGTCACCCAAGCCGATTTCCTGAGAGACAACATCAGCACCAATACGTGTCAACACACCCAAGCCTTTGTTACCGAAGGCGGTGAATTGAGTCCGTACATTTTTGCCATTGAACTCGCGCATGCGACTAAAGACTAAGCGCATGATGTTGGTGTTTAGGCCACCACACAAACCCTTATCAGTCGAGACCACAACAATACCCACTGCTTTGAGGTCATTGCGCTCGATCAAATAGGGATGCGTGTACTCGGGATTCGCTTCCATCAAGTGGCTAGCGATGTCATAGACTTTTGTCGCGTATGGACGACCAGCTCGCATCCTTTCCTGCGCTTTGCGCATTTTGGAGGCGGCGACCATTTCCATCGCCTTGGTGATCTTGCGCGTGTTTTGCACGCTCTTGATCTTTGTTCGAATTTCCTTGATTCCTGCCATTTCGCTTCCTGTGTCAGACCTGTCGTTCAGGTTTCAGACCATCTGCTTTGCGCACAACCCAACAATGAAGTCGGGTCGTCGTTATAGCGGGTTACTTAGTAGGTACCGTTCTTTTTGAAGTCGACCAATGCAGCAACCAGCTCTGCCTCATCGTCCTTCGACAATTCTTTGGTGCTTTCAATGCGCTCGATCATCGCAGCGTTTTTCGCTTTGAGATAGTCTTTGATACCTTTCTCGAAGGGCAACACGCTGGAGACTTCGACGTCGTCCAAATATCCGTTGTTCACGGCAAACAGGATCACACCGAGCTCCCAAACTTGCAATGGCTGATATTGAGGCTGCTTGAGTAGCTCAACCACGCGCTTACCGCGCTCAAGCTGACGACGTGTTGCATCGTCGAGGTCGGAAGCAAACTGCGCAAACGCTGCGAGTTCCCGATACTGAGCCAAGTCAGTACGAATACCACCGGAGAGCTTCTTGATGATCTTGGTCTGCGCTGCACCACCCACTCGCGACACCGAAATACCGGCGTTAATTGCGGGACGGACACCAGCGTTGAACAAGTCGGTCTCAAGGAAGATTTGACCGTCAGTAATCGAAATCACGTTGGTTGGAACAAAGGCGGAAACGTCACCAGCCTGCGTCTCAATAATTGGCAATGCTGTGAGTGAACCAGTCTTACCTGTTACTGCACCGTTGGTGAACTTTTCGACGTAGGCTTCATTGACGCGAGCGGCCCGCTCAAGCAAGCGTGAGTGAAGATAAAACACATCGCCAGGATATGCTTCACGGCCTGGAGGGCGACGCAGAAGCAATGAAACCTGACGGTAAGCAATCGCTTGCTTGGTCAAGTCATCATAAACAATTAGAGCGTCTTCGCCGCGATCGCGAAAATATTCGCCCATCGTGCAACCAGAATACGCTGACAAGTACTGCATCGCAGCGGAGTCAGAAGCTGTGGCTGCCACAATGATTGTGTAGTCAAGCGCGCCAAACTCTTCGAGTTTGCGCAGTACGTTATTGACTGTCGAAGCCTTTTGACCAATCGCGACATAGACGCACTTTACGCCCTTGCCTTTCTGGTTAATGATCGCGTCAACCGCGACAGCAGTCTTACCCGTCTGACGGTCACCAATGATGAGTTCGCGCTGACCACGGCCGATTGGCACCATGGAGTCAATTGACTTTAAGCCAGTCTGCATAGGCTGTGACACGGACTTACGTGCAATCACGCCTGGCGCTACTTTTTCAATGACGTCTGTTTCTTTGGCATTAATTGGGCCTTTGCCGTCGATCGGCACACCCAAAGCATTCACTACGCGCCCAAGCAGCTCTGGGCCAACAGGCACTTCGAGAATGCGGCCGGTTGCCTTGACTGCGTCACCTTCGGAAACGCCTGTGTAATCACCCAAAATAACAGCGCCCACAGAATCACGCTCTAAGTTCAGCGCAAGACCAAAAACGTTATTGGGGAACTCAAGCATTTCTCCCTGCATCACGTCTGACAGACCATGAATGCGGGTGATGCCGTCGGTCACGGAAACGACCGTGCCTTGTGTACGAATATCGGACGATGTGCCCAGACCTTCGATACGGCTCTTGAGTAGTTCGCTAATCTCTGACGGATTGAGTTGCATGTTCAGACTCCTGGAATCTTTGGGGCGGGTTAAACCGCCATCGTGTCGCGCATGCGGACTAACTGCGCTTGCACGGAGGTATCGAGTACGTGGTCACCCACTTGAACACGCACGCCACCAATCAGGGAGGCATCAACGTTCACGTGGGGCTTAAGCTTGAGACCAAATTTTGGCTCAAGCAGCTTAATTAGATCTGAGACTTGCTGCTCAGTCATTGGAAAAGCGCTAGTGATGTCAGCCTGCGCAACACCTTCAGCCTCGTCGCGCAAAGCATGAAACTGCTCCGCGATATGACTTAACAGTGAGAGACGGTCGTTTGCAACCAATAACGTTACAAAATTTTGTAGCGAAGCAGATGCTGCAGGCTTAACCAGACTCAAAAATACGCTCGAACGCTGAGCGTCTTCGAGACGCGGATCGGCCATTGCGACGCGCACGTCTTCGACCGCTGCGATATCAGCTAGCTGCTGGACCTGCTCAGCCCATGCGGCCAAACCAGCAGCGTCTTGACGCGCGACGGCAAAAAGAGCCTCAGCGTAAGGACGAGCAACGGTGGATAGTTCTGCCATGTCGACCCCGGAGATTAAAGCTGCGCCTTAAGTTGCGTGAGCAACTCGGCGTGGGCGCGGGCATCCACTTCGCGCTTGAGAATCTGCTCGGCACCTCTGACAGCGAGATTAGCAACGTCGTCACGCAGTACATCACGAGCACGCTGCACTTCTTGAGCTGCGTCTTGTTTTGCCTGCGCGAGAATGCGTGCGCGTTCTCTTTCAGCTTCGGCACGGGCTTGCTCAATAATTTGGGCGCCCTGCTTTTCAGCATCAATCATTCGGGTGTGGAGCTCAGCTTTCGCAGATGCCTCGATCGAACCAATGCGCGCCTGAGCTTGAGCGAGGTCTATCTTGCCTTTTTCGGCAGCAGCCAAGCCTTCAGCGATTTTTTGGCGTCGCTCGTCGATAGCCTTTGTCAGAGGTGGCCACACGAATTTCATCGTGACCCAACCTAAGACAAAGAACACGATCATCTGGAAAAAGATCGTCGCGTTCAGATTCACGGTCGTTTCCCTATTACATCTTGTACCCTTCAGGCGAAATTGCTTGGAAGGGCTGAATCAATAAGCCAAAGGTGAAAACATTAACCCTTAGCACGTGCACTCGTTCACTTACCCAAAAGGCCTGTGATTATCCTATCGATTAGACGAAAGGATTTGCGAAAGCGAACAACATGGCGATACCTACACCAATCAAAAACGCGGCATCAATCAGACCAGCCAGCAAAAACATCTTAGTTTGCAGAGCATTCATCAGCTCAGGCTGACGTGCTGAAGCTTCAAGGTACTTGCCACCCATCATGCCAATACCCACGCAGGCACCAAAAGCACCCAAGCCGATAATTAAACCGCAAGCGAGAGCTACGAAAGCGACGTTAGTCATGAAAACTCCTTAATTATTATCTATGTATCAAAAATTAAAATTGTCAAAATTCAAACTACAAAACCGCCAAGTAAAAACTATCAAGCCGCAAACTTGACGTAACACTCACTACACTTTTAGTGGCCTTCGTGAGCTTGCCCGATGTAGACCAAGGTCAACATCATGAAAATGAACGCCTGCAGCAACACAATCAGAATATGGAAAATCGCCCAAACTGAGCCAGCCAAAATATGGGCTATTCCTAAGCTCATGCTCATCGAATTAAAACCTGTCCAAGCACCACCCAACAGAGCGATCAACATGAATACAAGCTCACCGGCAAACATATTGCCAAATAGTCGCATACCAAGTGACACCGACTTCGCTGCATACTCCACAAGATTGAGGAAGAGGTTGGCTGGAGCTAAAAGGACCGCAGCAAAACCGTGTGCATGGAAAGGGGCAGTAAACAATTCTTTAACGAAACCTGCAGGCGTTTTGATTTTGAGGCCGTAGTACAACATCAACAGCAATACACCCATGGACATACCCATCGGTACGTTTAGGTCAGCAGTTGGGAGAATGCGATGAAAATGGAGGGGGTCCGTGCTGTTTATGCCAATACCCATCAAATGAAAGACGTAGTGCGCAAGATCCACAGGGATCAAGTCTAGTGCATTCATCAGCACAATCCACATAAAAACCGTCATAGCTAGTGGTGCAACTAACCTGCGGGTTTCTTCACTTGGGATGATGCTACGGGCCTGCTGGTCGACCATATCCACCAGCATTTCAATAAAACCCTGAAAGCGCCCTGGAACACCTGAGGTCGCTTTTCTAGCTGCAAACCACATTAAGCCTACCGCGGTTAAACCCATCAAGAACGACCAAAACATTGAATCGAAGTTGATCACGCCAAAGTTGGCGATTGCGGTTTGCTTTTCGCCAAGACTATTGAAATGCACCAAGTGGTGCTGAATATATGCGGCTTGGGGCGATACGTCAGCTGCAGCAGCCATGAGGGTTCTCTAAAAAATTCGTCAAACTAGCCGTTTGTTGGGCGCGTTACCGCACGCTTTCCAAACATCAGCACCAAAATATAGCCTTTGAGCGCTGCGATCAAGCCGGCGATGACAGCCAGCCACACCACGCGCTCAGCACCTACATGAGCTAACAACCACAACAATCCGACTACTGCGCATACTTTGATGAACTCACCCACCAAAAACAAGAGGGCACTTGATCCACCAGGACGAAATGTCGCTAAAAATAGTCGCATTGCAAATAAAGAGTTAGGGATAAAGTAAGCACCAGAACCAGCTAAAGCTGACCACCCCGCATCAATACCGCCAACCAGCCAAACAAATAATGCAACAAATATTGCTGATAGTGCTTGAGCAAAAACAACCTGTTTCAGATCTTCCCGAGCACGCGCATCAATCAAAACCAAATCTGCCTCGGTTAAAACAACCGAATCAACCTGCATTGGTTCTACTTGCTTTTGCATTTGTTTTGCCGCTGAGTCAGCCATAAAAAAAATTATACTTTCCGGCAAACCCAATTATTATAGCTGTTTTTTATAGGTGGTGCAATCCAAGATCTTGGCATCCATCAGCTTGACCCTTTTTTAATAAATATGCTGGTTAATTACCGCTCTTGCCAAAACAAAGGGGATCACCACCCACCTGATAAAAAGTTACTTATTTTTAAAACTGGGTTTTCGTTTCTCCACAAAAGCGGCCATCCCTTCTTTTTGATCTTCTGTCGCAAAGCACGCATGAAAAACGCGACGCTCAAACAAAATTCCCTCGCGCAACGAGGACTCAAATGCACGATTGACGGACTCTTTTGCCATAATTGCGATGGGTATCGACATGCCAGCGATCACTATTGCAGTCTCGATGGCTTCATCTAAAAGACGCTCTGCGGGAATGACTCGCGACACCAGGCCTGCCCGCTCAGCCTCAGCGGCATCCATCATGCGCCCAGTCAAGACCATCTCCATTGCTTTTGCCTTGCCGACGGCTCTCGGTAATCGCTGCGTCCCACCCGCCCCAGGAATGACACCCAGCTTGATTTCTGGCTGTCCGAATTTTGCAGAGTCAGCCGCCAAAATAAAGTCGCACATCATCGCAAGCTCACAACCGCCGCCCAGCGCGTAACCCGCCACAGCGGCAATCACAGGCTTGCGGACTGAGCGCAATGTTTCCCAGTTGCGGGTGATGTATTCACTACGATAAACGTCCATGTAGGACCAATCTTTCATGGCGCCAATATCTGCGCCTGCGGCAAACGCCTTTTCGCTTCCGGTAATGACAATGCAGCCAATTTCGTCATTGGCGTCAAACGCAATCAAGGCGGCCCCAAGCTGATCCATCAGCTGGTCATTTAGCGCATTTAACGCCTTGGGGCGATTCAAGGTCAGAAGGCCCACTCGGCCCCGCGTTTCAACCAACACAAAACTTTCGCTCATGATGTCTTCCTGAAAATGTGAAATAAGATAGAGGCTATGAAACGTAAACTTAAAAGCAAACCTCTACTTTACAGCCTAGAACCCGTTGATTTGTCGGGACATCGCCTGCGCGTGACTCTGCGCATTGCGGAGCCGGACCCAAAAGGGCAAATCATCTCCCTGCCGGCCTGGATCCCAGGCAGCTACCTGATCCGCGACTTTTCACGGCATCTCGAGCACATCTCAGCGAAATCAGGCTATCAAGAAGTCTCTATTACCAAGTTAGATAATCATCGCTGGCGTATTGCGCCCTGCAAAGCCCCCGTCATCATCACAGCGGTGATCTACGCGTGGGATTTGTCCGTACGCGGCGCCCATGTCGACGAAACGCATTGCTTTTTCAATGGCACAAGCGTCTTTTTTCAGGTGCACGGCCAAGAAGATCATCCCTGCCGTCTGTCGCTCCTGGAGCCCCCAAGACCCGCCCGTTGGAATGCGTTTACGAGCCTGCCCCAAGATACACGCGTCAATGCAAAAATTTCTCGCAATGGTTTTGGGACGTACCTTGCTGAAAACTATGATGCACTGATTGACCATCCTGTAGAAATGGGCACCCCGGCAGTCATCAAATTTGAGGCCTGCGGCGCTAAACACGAAATGGTGTTTACTGGGGTAGTTCCAAATATTGATCTCAAGCGCATTGCGCAGGACGTCAAAAAAATCTGCGAAGCGCAGATCCGTTTCTTTGAACCTGAAACAGCGCGAGTACCGTTTCTCGACAGCGCAAATAAATACGTGTTTATGACCATGGTGACGGGAGATGCGTATGGCGGCTTGGAGCATCGTGCCTCCACAGCCTTGATGGCTTCACGCAAAGACCTGCCCACGCTCGAGCATGACAAAGCGCCTGAGGGGTATCAAACCTTTTTAGGTCTGGTCAGTCACGAGTACTTTCACACGTGGAATGTCAAACGCATCAAACCTGCCGCCTTTGCGCCCTACAGGCTTGCTGCTGAAAGTCACACGCGCTTGCTTTGGATTTTTGAAGGATTCACGTCCTATTACGATGATTTATTTTTGCTAAGAAGTGGCGTGATTGATCAGCCAACTTACCTTAAGACGCTAGGCAAACAAATCGCCTCTGTCATGACCATGCCCGGACGTCACAAACAATCCGTTGCAGAAAGTTCTTTTGATGCTTGGACGCGTTATTACAAGCAAGATGAAAACGCAGCAAATGCCATCATTAGCTACTACACAAAAGGTTCGTTGGTCGCACTCGCGCTCGACCTCACGATTCGTCTCGCGACAGACCATCAGCATAGTCTCGATGATGTGATGCGCTTGCTGTGGGTGCGTTATGGTCGTGACTTTTATCAAGGCAATCCTATCGGACTGTCAGAGAAAGGCTTTCCACAACTCGTGCGCGATGCGACCGGTGTCGATGTCTCGGACGAGATTCAGCGCTGGGCTTATGGACGCGAAGATCTCCCGCTCAAACAACTGTTTACAACGCAGGGCCTGAGTCTAGAATGGAAAACTGGAAACGCCCGACCATCCTTAGATATCCGCACACGGAAACAGGGTGAACACATGGTGATTGCTGCCGCCCTTGAAGGCGGTGCCGCGCATACTGCGGGCCTTTCAGCCCATGACCTCCTTGTCGCGATTGATGGCGTCCGTATAGACTCCGTCTCCAATACCTTGGATGCAATTCTGGCAAGCTACCAGCCTGATCAAAAGATCAGCGTCCATGTTTTTAGACGTGATGAGTTGCGCTGTTTTGAGCTCACTCTTGCCGCCCCCCCACTAGCAGATTGCATCCTTCAGGACACGCGCCAACCATGAGCACGCGGCCAGATACTGAAGACTTTGCTTCGATTCTCATGAGCGGTGCGCCCTTGCTCGATGTACGTGCACCTGTTGAATTTGCTCAAGGCGCGTTTCCCGCATCGGTCAATTTACCCTTGATGAATGATGAGGAGCGTCACCTTGTCGGGTTGAAATACAAAAATGCGGGTCAAGACAAAGCAATCATCTTGGGTCACGAACTTGTCTCAGGCGACACCAAAGTGCAACGCGTTGCACAATGGGTCAAGTTTGCACAGGCGCACCCCGAAGGCTATCTTTATTGTTTTAGAGGCGGGTTACGCTCCCGCATCTCTCAGCAATGGCTTATGGAAGCCGGGCTGCCCTACCCGCGCATCATTGGTGGCTACAAGGCCATGCGCAGTTTTTTGATTGAAAAGCTAACCAAATCGATTGCAACCTCTAAATTTGTGCTGGTCGCAGGATTTACCGGCTGCGGCAAGACTGAGGTCATCCACCATCTGAATGCCACGATCGATCTTGAGAAGCTTGCGCACCATCGGGGCTCAAGCTTTGGTAAGCATGCGACCGATCAACCCGTACAAATTGATTTTGATAATAGTTTGGCGATTGCGTTTATGCGTTTGCATGCCGCTGGCAAACACAATATCGCGCTCGAGGACGAGTCACGCCTGATAGGCAAATGCGCCCTCCCCATTCCCTTAAGAGACATCATGCAAGTGAGTCCTGTGGTTTGGGTCGAAGAACCGACGGAGTCCCGGGTCGAGCGTATCTTGCATGACTATGTCGAAGATCTTGGTGGACAGTTTGCGCGCAAACTTGGCACAGAGGCTGGCTTTGAAGCCTTTTCAGCACGGCTTTTGGAAAGCCTGCAAAATCTCTACAAACGTCTAGGGGGTGAACGTCATGCCCGCCTGAATCAACGCATGCTTGAGGCGCTCGCTTCGCAAAAGGCCACAGGTGCGCTTGATGCACACCGCGATTGGATTCGGCCTTTACTCACCGAATACTACGATCCAATGTATGAACATCAACGGGCTGGCAAAGCCTCCCGGATTATTTTTTCAGGTGACCGTGAGACCGTGACGCGTCACCTCAAACAACAGGGCTATTGATCATGCAGGAAGGCCTCGAGCGACTGCGTCTCGAACAAAACAAACTTTCAAAGCGACTCATGCGCGAAACGGGTCGAGCGATTGCTGACTTTAATATGATCGAAGCCGGCGATCGTGTGATGGTTTGTGTCTCCGGAGGCAAAGACTCCTACAGTATGCTCGATATTTTGATGACCTTGCGCAGTCGTGCGCCGATTGATTTTGAAATCGTCGCCGTTAACCTCGATCAGATGCAGCCGGGCTTTCCCGCCGACGTTTTACCTGCGTATTTAACCCAAGTCGGCGTGCCGTTTCACATCGAAACACGCGACACCTACTCGATCGTCAAGCGACTGATCCCAGAGGGTAAAACAACCTGTTCATTGTGCTCTCGACTGAGGCGCGGTAATTTGTATCGCGTGGCCACTGAGCTTGGCGCAACCAAGATCGCGCTGGGTCATCACCGCGATGACATTCTCGGTACTTTTTTTCTGAATATGTTTTATGGCGCCAAGCTCAAGGCCATGCCACCCAAGCTTGTTTCAGATGATGGTCGACACACCGTCATTCGGCCCCTCGCCTACTTACCCGAGACAGATTTGATCGAATATGCAGATTGGAAACAGTTTCCCATCATCCCCTGCGACTTGTGCGGCTCGCAAGAAAATCTGAAGCGTAAAGAAGTCACACGCATGCTGCTGGAGTGGGATAAAAAATATCCTGGGCGTGCCTGGAATATTTTTAAAGCCTTAGCTAACGTGACACCGTCTCACTTGATGGACCCACAGTTGTTTGATTTTGTGGGGTTAAGACCTGACGGAAAAGCGAATCCACTAGGGGACACCGCTTTTGATCCAGCGCCTCTCGAATCTTCGGAAATAACGATACGGAGAGTCTAGCTCCCGTCATCCCACTGACCCGCCAACAGGTCCCTTCGACGTAAGATTATGTGGTGGCGCCAGCCTGATCCAGGGCGGTCTTGAGTTCGCCACTCGCGTTCATCTCGCCCATGATGTCTGAGCCGCCGATAAACTCGCCGCCGACATACAACTGAGGGACGGTTGGCCACTGCGAAAAGGTCTTGATGCCGCTGCGGACTTCTTCGTCCTCGAGCACATTGACAGTCACCAACTTGGTCACGCCGTTGCTTTTGAGGATTTCAATTGCACGGCCAGAAAACCCACACTGTGGAAACTGCGCTGTACCTTTCATAAACAATACAACCGGATTTTTTGTGACGGTGTCACGGATAAATTGCTGAACGTCGCTCATGATAGTCCTGATCGATAAAAAAATAGAGGTGGGAATAACCACAAAAATAATATTATAAGAGGCAGAGTGGAGATAAATCCTTATGCCCACACGCCTCCGGTCACACGCGGCAAATTCGCCAAATCGGCGTGTGTTTGCACCGCGTTAAATCCTGACTGAGTCAGTAATTGGCTCACGGCCTCAGACTGATCATAACCATGTTCGAGCCAGAGGCTACCGCCTGAAAAAAGTCGGCTACCCGCCCCACGAATGATCATTTCAAGTGCGGATAAGCCGTCTCGGCCATCCGTCAACGCCTGGGCAGGCTCAAACCTCAAGTCGCCTTGCAGTAAATGATCGTCGTTGGCGGCAATATAAGGGGGGTTAGACACAATCACATTGAATCTTGCCTCCTGCGGCAAGGCCTCAAACCAGCTCCCTTGCCGCCATTGAACGCGTGAGCTCAAAGCCTGAGCATTGCGCTGTGCCACGACCAAAGCCTCCACACTGATATCTGTCGCGGTGACAAAGGCATCCTTGCGGGCAAGTGCCAAGCTGATCGCCACAATGCCGCTCCCAGTGCCCATATCAAGCACGGCAGGTTTCGATAATCCAGCCAAGGATGCCAAAGCCACCTCAACCAAGAGTTCAGTTTCAGGACGTGGAATCAACACCGCGGCGTTGACCTCAAAACGATGCCCCATAAACTCGCGCCAACCGATCAAATGCGCCATGGGGACGCCTTGTCGTCGCTGGGCCGCAAGCGTCAAAAACTGTGCCGACAGTTCAGGGGTGAGCGGGTCTGTATCATGCGCAAGCAGCCACTCGCGGGGTTTTTGCAAAACAAACTCAAGCAGCATACGACCCTCTAGCCGAGGCAAACCGCACAACTGCAAAAGGGATTGGCCGGTCTGCATCAGACGCCGTCGCCCAACGCGGCAAGAAGCTCTGCCTGATGTTCAGCAATCAATGCCCCGGTGACTTCACTCAGGTTGCCCTCCATGATGGCGCCCAATTTGTACAAGGTGAGATTAATGCGATGATCTGTCAAGCGACCTTGCGGGAAGTTATAGGTACGGATCCGTTCGGAACGATCACCCGAGCCCACTAGGCTTTTACGCTGCGCGGCTTCTTTGTCATGCTGCTCCCGTTGCACTTTGTCTTTGAGGCGCGCGGCTAAAACCTGCAGTGCCTTGTCTTTATTGCGATGCTGTGAGCGATCATCCTGACATTCCACAACCAAACCGGTTGGCAAGTGCGTAATACGGACTGCAGAGTCGGTCTTGTTAATGTGTTGACCGCCTGCACCGCTCGCTCGAAAGGTGTCTATCCGCAAGTCACTGGGATTAATCACAATATCGGTCGCCTCATCAGCCTCTGGCATGACTGCAACGGTGCAAGCTGATGTATGAATACGGCCTTGCGCTTCCGTCGCAGGCACCCGCTGAACACGATGCGCCCCAGACTCGAACTTGAGCCGTCCATAGGCACCATCACCGTCGATGCGAACGATCACTTCCTTGTAGCCACCCAGCTCGGAGGCGCTCTCTGACATCAGTTCGACGCGCCAGCTTTGCTGCTCGGCGTAGCGCGTGTACATCCTGAGTAAGTCACCTGAAAAAAGCGCGCTTTCGTCTCCACCTGTGCCAGCGCGAATTTCTACAAAGACGCTTCGCCCATCGTCAGGATCTTTGGGCAATAACTGAAGTTGTAAATCGGCAGCGAGTGCTTCAATGCGCTGTTTACACGCCTCGATTTCTTCGAGCGCCATCGATTTCATCTCGGGATCGTCCAGCATCTCCTTGGCACCGGCCAAATCAGTATTCGCCCCCTCAAAGGCTTCGAACGCCTTGACGACTGGCTCAAGCTCAGCGCGTTCACGCGAAAGCTTGCGAAACTGATTCATATCATTAGCCGCATCAGGCTCTGAAAGTAAGGCATCCACCTCGACCAAGCGACGGGAAAGATGCTCAAGGCGAGCGCGCATTGAAGGTTTCATGAGGAACGGTCTTGTGTAAAAAAGTTGGGGGGATCAGAACGGCGTACCACTCGCTTAAAGCGAGATCAGTCAGCAGTGTCGCTAACGGCGTTCGGATCCAGACGGAAATATACGGGGCAGCCAGCCAAGCAATTGTTGACGCTCTGCCTCTTCGCTATGGTTGAGCGCAGCTAAAGTTCCGTGCAAGTATTTTTGCGTTAGACCATGTGCGAGCTGCTCGAGAACGGCCTCGGGCGACTCGCCCTTAGCCAGCATCCGGCGTGCGCGCTCAAGCTCCTGAGCCTGCACAGCCTGAGCGGTTGTTTGCAGATCGCGAATCACGGGGACATTTGCCCTAACTTGCATCCAGTGCATAAAGTTTCTGACGCGAGTATCAATGATGGCCTCGGCCTGCACCACGGCAGAGCGTCTCGCCTCCGTACCACTCTGCACCACGGAGGCAAGATCATCGACTGAATACAGATAGACATCCTCAAGCTGCGCGACCTCTGGCTCAATGTCCCGGGGCACGGCTAAGTCAACCATCACAATCGGCTTGCGCTTGCGTTGTTTTGTGGCGCGCTCGACCATCCCCAGACCCAGTAAAGGCAAGGTACTGGCCGTACAGGACACCACCACGTCAAACTCAGCCAATCTGTCAGGCAAGTCTGCCAAGCGCATGGTGTTAGCAGAGAAACGTTTCGCCAGGGACTCGGCACGTTCAAGGGTACGGTTGGCAACCACGATCGCACTTGGCTGACGGGCAGCAAAGTGCGTCGCACAGAGCTCAATCATCTCGCCAGCACCAATAAAGAGCACCTTGGATGTCGACAACTCACCGAATACGCGTTCAGCAAGTCGCACAGCGGCAGCGGCCATCGAAACAGACTGCGCACCAATCGCGGTGGTGGAACGGACTTCTTTGGCCACGGAAAAAGTGCGTTGAAAGAGCTGATGTAACAAGGTACCCAGCGCACCCGCATCACTCGCAGCCCTCACTGCATCTTTCATTTGCCCCAAGATCTGAGGCTCGCCCAACACCATGGAATCCAGACCACTCGCGACGCGGAAAGCATGTCGCACAGCATCATCTCGCCCATGCAAATACACGTGTGGTGCAAGCTCCCCAGCCTCAATACGATTAAAGTCAGCGAGCCATGCAGGGAGCTGTTGCGCGACTTGCGGCTCAGCAGCGCAGTAAAGCTCAGTGCGATTACAGGTTGAAAGAATCGCGGCTTCTTTGACCGCGCCACCGAAGGCCTGACGCAAGGCATTCAGTGCCGGCTGCACTAAATCATCAGGCATAGATACCCTCTCGCGCACCGAAACAGGTGCCGAGACGTGGTTCAACCCAAGAGCGAGGACGCTAACCGACATAGATAAAGGAATTTTTTATTAGATCTACGTAACAACCCTTATTATAAGGGTGCAAACCAAGTTGTTCACGCAATGCCCTTGGCTGGGCCGGAGCCCGAGACATTCCGTACAATGCCCTACACAGGAGACCGATATGAATATTCAAAAAATAATCACCCGCGCCGCACTCGCAATTTTGCCGCTTTGGGCCGCTCAGCAAGCCTCAGCCAGCCCAGACTACCCCAACAAACCCATTCGCATTGTCGTGGCCTATGCGCCAGGCGGGTCTACCGACATTGTGGCCCGACTTTTTGCCCAAGAACTTAGCACTAAGCTTGGCCAGCCTGTTTTGGTCGAAAACCGCGCAGGTGCTGGCACACTTATTGGCACGGACTCCGTCATTAAAGCGGCGCCGGACGGCTACACCCTGTTTTGGGGCACCCCCGCCACGGTGATCACACCGCTTTTGCATAAAAAACCGACCTATGACGTTCTGAAAGACCTGCAACCCGTCTCCTTAGCGACAACCCAATCCATGGGCGTCTTAGTTTCCGCCAACATCGGTGTCAACAGTGTTAGCGATCTGATCAAGTATGCAAAAGCCAACCCTGGCAAGGTGAATTTTGCTTCTTCGGGAAACGGCTCAGCTCAGCATTTAGCTGCGGAGGCGCTAAACGATGCCGCCAAGATCAATATGCTCCATATCCCCTATAAAGGTGCCGGCGTAGCACTCAATGATCTCGTTGCGGGACGCGTCGATGTCATGATCACATCCCTAGTCGGCAATATGATGGAGCAGGTCAAAGACGGTCGCATCAAACTCATTGCGACTACAGGCCCCGAACGTAGTAGTACCTTGAATAATATTCCTACCATTGCAGAAGGTGGCGTTCCGAATTTTGGTATCCGAACTTGGACGGCGATGTTCGCGCCCGCCAACACGCCCCCCGACGTCGTCGCTAAACTCAATCGCGCCATGGCTGAGATACAAAAAGATGGCAATATTCAAAAGAAGATTGAAAATCAGGCGATGGACGTCACTGTGGTGTCGCCAAAAGAACTCAGCACCATGCTCGCCCAGGAAAGTGACTTTTATTCTGCCATCCTCAAACGGACCAGCACCAAGCTCGACTAAGCATGCTTGTCTGAATTGGTGTAATATTTCGTCCTTCAGTTGGCCTGGTAGCTCAGTCGGTAGAGCAGAGGATTGAAAATCCTTGTGTCGGTGGTTCGATTCCGCCCCGGGCCACCAATGAATTTATAGAAACCCCTGCGTTCGCGCTGGGGTTTTTGCTTTTGGGGGTCTGTGATGTCGTTTAAAACGACATTCATCTAGAATGTTGTGATGACAAAAGAAACCAAAGGAATGTTGATCGGCTTTATTGGAGTGGCCATATTTAGCCTCACCTTGCCCTTCACTCGCATTGCGGTTCAGGAGATGACACCTTTTTATGTGTCATTTGGTAGAGCTGTTATTGCTGGCGTATGTGGCGCGCTATTGTTGTTGCTAACCAAGTCGCCATTACCAACAAAATCCCAATTTAAAAAACTCCTAATCACCGCATTTGGTGTGGTGTATGGGTTTCCAATCTTTACATCCCTAGCGATGCAAACGTTGCCCTCAGCACACAGCGGAATCGTGCTTGGAATTATTCCCTTAGCGATGTCTGCGGTAGGGGCCATTCGATTTCGTGAAAGACCATCCTTTGCATACTGGATTACCGCAGTTTGTGGAACACTTCTCGTTTTAGTCTACTCAATGATTGATAGTGGTGGTTTGGCATTTGGTGATATCTGGTTATTACTTGCCATCGTTACAGCGGCAATTGGTTATAGCGAGGGAGGCAAGTTAGCTCAAGAGATGGGCGCTATCAAGGTGATTAGTTGGACAGTGGCAATGACTCTGCCTATCAATATTCCTGCCACCTATCTTTTTGCCAATATAGCTCTAACCGATTTATCAGTTGGTGTTTTCATCTCATTTTTGTATGTAAGCTTTTTTTCAGCATTTATTGGGTTTTTCTTTTGGTACAGAGGAATTGCTTTAGGCGGAGTCGCAAGAGTTGGTCAAGTTCAACTTTTACAACCCTTTTTGACTTTGATAGGTGCGTACTTTTTATTAGAGGAACCCATTACTTTATTTAATGTAATTTTTGCTATTGCGGTATTGGGAGCGGTACTGATTGGAAGAAAAACTTCGATAAAAGGGAGCTAGAGTCAGATATCCTCAATACCCCGGTCGATTCCGCCCCGGGCCACCACTGAATTTATAGAAACCCCTGCCATCGCGCTGGGGTTTTTGCATTTCTGGGCTTGTTTTTATACCGAGCACATGGTTTACAGGTTGGCAACGTGCTTTTGAACGGACGAAACCTGCTGCGTCCAGTTACGGGACGGTTGATTCATAACTGTCGTGTAACACGACACTTCGACACCGCATTCATCAAAAACTCAGGTCGACCTCTACAAAATCAGAAATTAAAATAGCGATATGAACAAAACCATATTCAACACCTAATGTCCCGCAAGCGAGATCTCTTACCTACTCTCGCACTTGTGCCCCGACCTACCTACGAACGACCAAATCTCCACAGTCTCCAATACGCACAACCCACAAGCGTCCAGTTACGGGACGGTGATGTAGTTGTGTTTCGTCGTACAGATAGCCCACTATGGCAATTCCGCTACCGCATCCGGAACGGAGCATGGCATAGACAATCGACGAAACGTGCATCACTTGAACTGGCAGTAGAAGTTGCCTGTGAAGCCTATGACCTTGCCAGATTTCGCCAGAGACTGGGCTTAGCACACACGGCACGCAGCTTTGCACAAATTGCGGCTGCGACACTGGAAGAACTCGGGCGACTGATAGATGCTGCTCGTGGCAAGACCGCATACGACAGCTATGTCAGTTGTATTGAGCGTTACTTCCTGCCCTACTTCGGCGACAGGCAGTTTGAACAGCTGACCCATCAAGACATCATGGACTTTGAACTGTGGCGTGATCGGCAGATGGCGAAAAAGCCTAGAGCATCCACCCTGATGAACTTCGCGTCGGCTTGGAATCGTCTGCGTGAAACTGGCGTAAGACACGGATGGATTAGCCCAAATGCCAAGATACCTCGGCTGACCACGATTGGCATCAAGAGTGTTGCCCGACCAGCGTTTACTCGTGCTGAGATTGATCAGCTACAAGCGGCAATGCCTGCATGGACTGGTCAGGGCAGGTTAGCGATAGAGCGGATCACACGACCACTAGTGCGGGACTATGTGGAAATGTTGCTGTACACAGGCATGCGACACGGCACTGAAGCCTTGGGCGTTCGATGGCAGCACGTCAGTTGGCATACAGATAAGGGCGTTAGATATTTGCGCATCTGGGTCGATGGCAAAACTGGTGGGCGCTGGCTGATTGCCAAACATGCTGCCGTTGCGGTATTGGAACGATTGCACGCCAGACAGAGTGACGTTGCTGGGATCTCGTTTGATCAATTATTGACCAGTAATTGTTCGCAGCTGGTATTTCGCACAAGTGATCTGCATCAACCAGCACGAGTGGATGGCATGTTCAAGCGGCTCTTAAAGGATACGGGATTGCTACGGACGGGTAATGGTCAGGTCAGAACGCTGTATTCGTTACGCCACACCTACGCCACGTTGGAACTGCTGGAAAATGGCACTGACATACACACTCTGGCTCGGCAGATGGGCAATTCGGTCTTGATGATTGAGCGGCATTACTCAAAATTAACTGCCACGATGGCGGCTGCTAGTTTGGCTTGATGTTCGAGTGTCGTGTTACACGACAGTTCAGTTGAGTCATGTCCTTTTGAAAAAGCATTTGGTATGAACGTGTAGTCAAGAGACGGGGGGCATGGCAGAGGACCGAGGCCTTGGTCAGCCTGCTTTGACAGATTTTGATGGTTATTTTCGAGCTTCAGCGCTAATTACTAGTCAAAAAGCTAGTAAATCCAGGGCGAATAAATGACAATTGTTAACTAAGAACTCAAACGTATTTGATTCAATGGACAAAATTCGTGATTAATTCTGCCATTAAACAGATTGCCCTTGTAGTGGGATCGACCCTCATTGCCATGGCGGGTGTCCATGCCCAAACCCCCTGCCCAATCGTGTCAGGTGACACTACAGTAAGCAGCTCTTGTGATACTGGCATCTCGTTGACAGGCGCAAACCTCACTATTGGCACTCCCACAAGCGGCCTAGTCGAAGTGTCGAATTCTGGGGGAACGGTAATTAGTGTTTCGGGTTTAGGGAATTCGATAAACAATACAGCCAATGGTGTTATCTCGGCTGGAAAAGAGAGGAGATATGGAATTTATAACCAAGGTTTCATTGCCACGCTGAACAACTCGGGCTTGATCTCGGTTGAATGGAAGGGAGCCGGAATTCATAACACTGGCACCATCACCACCTTGAACAACTCTGAGTCTATTGCAGGTGCCATCGGAGTCGTTGGAATAGAGAACTACGGTGTCGGAGCCACCATTTCCACCCTGAACAACTCGGGCACGATCTCGGTTGGAGCGGGTGGAATCGGAATTTCAAACGAAGGTACCATCAACACCCTCACCAACTCGGGCACGATCTCTGGTGGAGCTGGTGGAGCTGGAATTGTTAACGCAGGGGCCATCACCACTCTAAATAATAATTCGGGCACGATCTCGGCTGGAGATAGTGGATACGGAATTTATAACGGTGGCACTATCACCACGCTCACCAACTCGGGCACGATCTCAGCTGATAATAGTGGATACGCAATTTATAACGATGGCACTATCACCACCCTAACCAACTCGGGCACGATCACGGCGGATGGTGGAGTCGGGATCATTAACGACTTTGGCACCATCAATACCCTCACCAACTCGGGCACGATCTCGGCGGGAGATCTTGGAAACGGAATTTATAACTTTGGCACCATCAATACCCTCACCAACTCGGGCACGATCTCGGCTGGAGATGTTGGAAACGGAATTTATAACTTTGGCACCATCACCACCCTTACCAATTCAGGCACGATCTCGGTTGGAGACGATGGATATGGGATTTTTAACTCTGGCATCATCAATACCCTAACCAACTCGGGTACGATCTCGGCTGGAGATATTGGATACGGAATTCTTAACTCAGACACCATTACTACCCTGACTAACGCGGGCACGATCTCTGCTGGATCTGGTGGAGTTGGTGGAGTTGGAATTTATAACCCTGGCACCATCACCACCCTTAACAACTCGGGCACGATCTCGGCTGGAGAGAGTGGATTTGGCATTTACAACGACGGCACAATCGAGTCGTTGACCAACAACCGCACGATCTCGGCTGGAGAGAGTGGATATGGCATTTACAACGACGGCACCATCGAGACGTTGACCAACTCGGGCACGATCTCAGGTGGAGATAGTGGAACCGGAATTGGTAACCCAGGCACCATCGGCACCTTGAGCAACGCCCAAGGCGGTAATGGCTCTTCCCCATCTACTACGGCATTAACGTACAGGGGTAATCTGCCCACCAACTACAAGGTCATCATTAACTCAGCTTCGCACTATGGTCAGTTGGCTGTAACCAACCCTGGCTCAACCCCCATCACTAACTTCGATATTTATGGCGCACCCTTTATCACCTCGCGCTCTTACTCTGGTGTTTTAAGCGGGACCGCTCTTCCTACCGGAACGTCTTCTGGTGCCTACGATAATATGACGTGGGCCTTGGTTGCTAATGGCGGGGGATTCGATCTTGCGTTTGCTGGCGTCTCCCTCATGGGCACTCAGCGGTCCATAGTCAATAATGCCGCTGCCCTACAAAACACCTATGCCTTACAAAATTCGGTTCTAGCCAACAGCTTCTCTTATGACTGCCCGGTATTTGGTGAGCACAATGTGTGCGTGTCTGCGGGTGGTCGCAATACCGCAGTATCCGCTGCCAATGGCTTAAATAACACCAGCGCGCTTCTGATTGCTGCCTATCGCATTAAACCTACTATGCGGATTGGCGCCTATGCCGATCAGAACCTATCCGTCAATAATACGGGCTCTACCGTAAACCTCGTTAACAGCTCGCCGCTCATTGGTTTATTTGGTGTCTGGAACCAACGCATCGATGGCACGGGTACTGAAGTCAAAGTATCTGCAGCCTATGGACAAAAGAACACCACGGTCAATCGCCAAATCGTGGGCCTAAGTGAAGCGGGCACTGGCTCATCTAATTTAAACAGCCAAGGCGCGCAAATTACGGCCAAGTATGGTTTTGTTCTAGCACCTGATATGCTAGTCAGTCCCTATGTGGGCATGCGCTATACCCGAAACAACATGGGCGGTTATACCGAAGCTACCAGCTCAGCAGTAACAGCGTCACTCACCTACTCAGCTCTGAACACCAATGCCACAACAGCACTTGCTGGTGCGCAAGCCCGTTATCGCGGCATTCCAAATACCACGCTCTTTGCTAGTGCAGGCCTCGAAACCGACATCAACACGGCTAATGGTACGTACTCGGCTACTGGGGTTACTGGCTTAACTCCAGTGAACTTCAATCCCAACCCAGTAAAGACAAGACCAACGGCAACGGTGGGCGTTTACTATGACATCACCAAGAGCCAACGCTTTAGTGTCACGGGTATCTATCGTCAAGAGCCATTTCAGGCGGTATCAACCACCACTGTTCTTGCCACCTACACGATTGGTTTTTGATGTCGTTTAAAAAGGCAGTCGAGAGGTAGGATTAGAAATCCTCGGCACTGGTCGATTCCGCCCCGGGCCACCATCTGAAACTGAAAAAACCCCTGCGTTCGCGCTGGGGTTTTTGCTTTTGTGGGCTTGTAACTGGATGTATCGGGCAGTATCCAGTGATTGCCAAACTCAATTTCAACGCCTAGCATTGGGGTATGCCAAAGATGACATTAGATTTAACGGATGCTCAGCTATCTGCTCTTTCAGAAAGTGCGAGCTATGCTGGACTGGATTATGCTCACGACTTCATGATGCGTTTTGTAACGCGTAAAGAAGAGCTCGCTGTTTTGCGTCAAAAAGTACTGGATGGAATGAATTCACCGATTGTTGCTGAAATGAACGAAGAGTACTTCGAGTCATTGCGCAACAAGCTCAAGTATTACTTCGGTTAAATGTATGACACAAAAAGTTTTTTGGTCTGATCCATATCTGACAAAACTCTCAACGATAGTATCGACCGTATCTGGAGCAGACATTACGTTGTCGGAAACCATCTTCTTTGCTTTTTCTGGAGGCCAAGAGAGCGACATCGGAACCATCAACGACCAAGCGGTATTAGTCGCGCAAAAGCAGGGTTTGGACATCGTCTACACCCTCGC
>NZ_OZ248476.1:0-214423 GCF_965234455.1 Zwartia lucis
TTGAGGTCAATCTAACAACCGGACGGTCTGCAGGAGCTGATGGTGTAGATACCCTTACCAATATCGAAGCGGTTCGAGGAAGTGCTTACGACGATAAGCTTGTTGGTGGTCTCGGTAACAACGTGCTTGACGGTGGTGCCGGTTTTGACTTGGTCCAGCTATGGCTCGAGAACCACAAGAAAGGGGCCATGATCAAGCTTGGCGCGGGAACAGTTGTTGTAGATCAAACAACAACAGGTATTGATACGCTCATTAGTATTGAGTCGTTGGTGGGAACAGATTATTCGGATGTATATTCAGCCGAAACTTTTGGTTTGCAGGCTGGCAATGGAAATTACGGATCATCAGGTCTGAGTAATAGCTTTCACGCTTTGCGGGGAAATGACACAATTATTGGTAATGGTGCGACCACGCTATTTTTGGGTATTCCGTCGGGCAACACCTTTGGTGGGGTGCAGGTTGATCTCAGCCAAGGCTGGGCCAAGAGTATTTATCTTGGTAAAAAGACCATTCAGGGGGGCGTCAGTGCTGTTGAGGGTACTAGTTACGCTGATGTGATTAAGCTGGGTGACAAAGCCAACGACTGGGTTGAAATGTATAGAGGAACGTTGGGCAGCGACACGATCGATGGTGGCAGTGGTTACGATCGAGTTGAGTACACGTCAGGTACGCTCACGTTGACTGGGTTGAATATTGACCTTGGTGCTGGACGGGTGACAGGTAAGTCGAACGGAGTTGACACGTTGAGAAATATTGAGGGAGTCTATGGTTCTCAATTGAACGATACGTTTGATGCGCGAGGCTACAGCCTGACATCTCTCAATGCAGCAAGTGAAACAAGGGGTTCTTTATTATCTCCGCTTGCCAACAATTTCCAAGGCGCTAATGGTAACGACACGATCTACGGTAATGGTCAAACCATTCTGCGGTTTGATGGAGCACGCGCTGCTGTTTATGCAAACTTGATTACTGGTCAATCTTATGGGTTGGATGGTACTCAAGCGGCAAACATTGGGGCGGATACGTTTTCTGGTGTCAACGGTTTTTTTGGTAGCGCTTATAGCGATAGCCTTGTAGGGGGAAATGCTTTAAATGATGCGCTAGAGGTGTTCCGAGGAGCCGGTGGGAATGACACGATAGATGGTGGAAGAGGTTGGGATATGGCCCGCTTCGATACCGGATCATGGATCATTCACGATGGTCAAGTAAAGTTTGCAGTGGATGCCTCAGGCAATAAGATTTCCTCTCAAGGAATGACTTTTAATATGGCCCAAGGTGTGGCGTCTGGCGGACTTGAAACGGATACCCTGAGAAGCGTCGAGGCGATTTGGGGCACGGTGAGTGACGACATCTATGATGCGAGTGGATTTGGCGCGACAAGCCTGAACGCGGGGTCGCTGGGCACGTTGAATCAGTTTGAGGGACATTTCGGAAACGACACTGTGATTGGAAATGGCAATACGAAACTGAGTTTCAGTCAAGCGTATGCCGGGGTGACCATCGACTTTACATTAGGTCAGTCCTACAGCAGTCAGTATCTGATTGACAATAAGGATCCAGGTTTAGTCGGAGTGGATACATTTTCGGGTGTCAATGCGGTCCAAGGCAGTCAGTATGACGATGTCTTTTACGGCTCAAGTCTGAACGAGGACTTTTCTGGTGGTAGGGGAGATGAATTGATCTCAGCTGGTGCTGGAAATGACACGCTCAATGGTGGGCATGGTAGCGATACGCTACAAGGCGGCCTTGGTAATGATGTCTTTGATTACAACTCGATTGAAGATTCGAAGTCAGACCTTGGGATAGAACTGATCATTGGGATGGATCTTATTTTAGATTTTGTGTCTAAATCCGACCTTGTTGACCTAAGTGGGATTGATGCCAATACAAACGTATCCGGAGATCAGGCCTTCACCTTTAACAACACTACGGCTAAAGCCAATTCAGTTTGGTATGAAAGTTTAGATATGGATGGTGATAGCGATAGTGACATCGTAGTAGTTTATGGTGACGTCAACGGTGACACCACGGCTGACTTCCAGATAGGTTTGATGGAATTGAATTCAATGACGAATGCGGATTTTATTTTGTGAACCTGCTGTTATGTTTTGCCACTGCTTTGCTGCTCGTGCTGCAGTCGCCTTCGTTCGCTCAAAATATGCACGAGGCTGTGCTGATTGCTTTACAACAATATCCCAGCATCTTGGCAGCGCAAGCGAACGAACGAGGAGCCATCGCTGACATCACCCGAGCTCAGGGCGCGCATTGGCCGCAAGTCTCTTGGTCAGGTACTTATAATTCCTACAACGCCCCCGGGATCCCCAATAACTGGATCCAGTCACCTACTGTCAGCATCAATCTTTGGACGGGCGGACGTATCGAGGCGGATGTCGAGCAGTCGCGAGCGCGGGCCGAATCAGGTCGTCAACAGGTCAACATCACCCGGGATCAAGTGGCTCTGACTGCCGTCCAAGGCTACCTCAATTGGGCTCGATCCCTGGAAATGCAACGCATCGCTTCGGAAAACCTAGCAGCTCACCGCAGGATCTATCAGTACATTAATACGATTGTTCAAGTCGACGTTGGTCGCCAAGTCGATCTCGAGCAAGCTAGAGGCCGGATGGACAATGCCATGTTAGCTTTAGAGCAGACTCAGGCTGCATTGGCCGATGCCAATGCCCGTCTGCAACGTATGCTGCTCGGACGCGTCCCTCCGCAACCTCAGGGCGTTGAGGCCATCCCTGGTCAGTTGCCCTCTAGTCTAGAAAATGCGCTCTCCTTCACAGGTGAGACTAATCCTGTGATTGCACAGCAAATCGCTCAGATCCATGCCGCACGTGCCAACCTCGCCAGCGCCCGCTCCCAGCATTCCCCTCAAGTGAATGCGACCTATGGCAAGCAAACGAATCAGGGGACGGCTCAGGGCGACTATGTGGCCCAACTGACTGTGACTGTGCCGATTTTTCAAGGGGGCACCACCTACGGCTCCATCCAAACAGCCCAAGCTAAGCTAGAGGCTGCCGAGCACACGCTCAAGGACACGCAACTCACCCTCAAGGAAAGCGTGCGCAGCTCCTGGTCCAATTGGAAATCCGCTGAAAACCGGATCAAAACTACCGTCGGTCAAGTACGAAGCGGCTCGGCGGTTCTTAATGGCTATTGGGAGCAATACCGTATCGGACGCCGTCAGGTGCTAGACCTCCTAAATGCTCAAAGCGATCTGTACAACTATCAAGTCAACCAAGTCGCCGCCAAATTCGACGCCCTGAATTTTCGTGCCACGATCCTCGCGAACCTTGGTCATCTCGCCAATAGCTACCAGGCAAACCAAGCCAAAGCGTCTCAATTGCCCACCTCTTCGGCAGTGCCCGTCACCGGCTCTTTAACAGGCGCAGCAACGGCCTCACCCAGGCCTTAAGCACATAAAGTATGACTGCAACTTCGAGCTCTACCGCGCGCGCTTCTGAGGCACACACCCCAAGCGCTGACACGCCCAAGGTCCACGACGGTGTTTTGCAGTGTCTCGTGACCCTCGCGCACGAATTCGACTTACCGGTTAACCGCGTGAGCGCGGCCCAGGGCTTTGTCGTCGATGATGACGGGCGTGTCAGCGTCGACGCCTATCCCGACCTGGCTCGCAAGCACGGCATGATTGCTGCCTGGTCGCAGGCTAAAGCCTCCACCTTGCCCAGTTACGTGTTGCCCGTCATCCTACCTTTGATCGATGGACGCGCTGCGATCCTGAGAAGCATTTCCGGTGGTGAGGCCACCGTCACTTTTTCGGATGCGACGGATGAGCAAAACAAAGAAACTATTGCGTTAGACAAGCTCGACGCCCTCGCCACCAATCAGATTCTCGTGGTTAAAGCCGGCGCCAAAAAAGGCGTTGATCCTCTCAGCCCTTTTAAGGGAGAAGCATTCAACTGGTTCTGGGGCACCCTCTGGCGGTTTCGCAAGTTTTACGTTGAGTCGATGTTAGCCACGATCTTGGCAAATATCCTCACGCTCGCGACCATTTTCTTTACGATGAACGTCTACAACCGCGTCGTCCCTACCTCGGCCTATGCCTCACTCTGGACCCTAGCCATCGGCACGTCTCTAGCGATTGTCTTTGAGTTTCTGATGCGCTGGCTTAAAGCCAGAATGGTCGATCTGGGGGGTAAAAAAGCCGATCTCGCGATCAACGCGACGCTCTTACGTGAAATCATGACCATCCGTTTGGAGCATCGCCCCAACTCGATCGGCGTGTTCGCGAGCTCCATGCGTGATTTTGACGCGCTGCGCGATTTCTTTTCTTCGGCCTCGCTGGTGCTGCTCGCGGACCTGCCCTTTATCTTTATGTTTCTCGGCATCATCTGGCTAATCGGAGGTCCGATCGTGATCGTGCCATTGATCGCCGTGCCAATCCTGATTCTGGTCGGGATCCTGTCTCAGCCTGCGCTGACCAAAGCCATCCGGCAAAATATGAAAGAAGCCGGCGACCGTCAAAGCGTCTTGGTCGAGTCCATCCTCAACCTCGAATCCCTCAAAGCCCACAATGAACAGCGCTACCTACAGCGCCGTTGGGAAATCGCTAATCTGGCAAGCGCCGAATCCTATAAGGCTACTCGCGCCGTGACCAATCTGATCACGGGCTTGACTGCCATGCTGCAACAGCTCACCACCGTGGGCGTGATCGTAGTCGGTGTGTATCTGATTCATAGCAACCAGCTGACACTAGGCGCACTAATCGCTTGTGTGATGTTGGCCAGCCGCGCCATCGCACCGCTTGGCAGCATCATGTCGCTCGCAGCCCGCTACCAGCAGGCGATTAACGCCCTCGAGATCCTCGAAGGCTTGATGAAGCGCCCCCGCGATCAAGACACCGAGATGCAGTACATCGTGCCAGATCACTTAAGCGGTGCTCTACAAGCCAAAGAGTTGGAGTTTGCCTACCCCTCCTCAACCAATCAGCCAGTATTGCGTCGTATCTCTCTGAACGTCAATGCCGGCGATCGTGTTGCCCTCGTGGGAACCGTAGGTAGTGGCAAAAGCACCCTCTTGCGACTGCTGTCCGGTCTCTACACTCCGCTCGGCGGCAGCGTGTTGATCGATGGCGTCGATATCCGCCAGATCGACCCTACTGCCTTCCGAGACAAAATTGGCTATGTCGGTCAAGACACTCAACTTTTCATGGGCACACTCCGGCAAAATCTGGTGCTCTCTAGCCACACCATCAGTGATCAAAAAATCCTCGATGTCCTCAAAAGTCTCGGACTCTACGAGCTTGTGGCTAGCAGCTCGCGCGGTCTGGACATGTTGCTGACCGAAGCCGGTGGTGGTCTGTCTGGTGGGCAGCGACAACTTTTGTCGATCGCTCGCATGATGTTACGCAACCCTGTCTACGTGTTTATGGACGAGCCCACCGCACATATGGACGCCCAAACCGAAGTCCGTGTGATCAAAGTCCTGCAAGAATGGTGCAAAGGTCGTACGGTTATTCTGTCTTCGCATCGCACCCAGTTACTCGCACTCGTCAATCGTGTTGTGATGATCGACCGAGGCGCAGTGTTTTTGGATACGGATCGTGATGACTTTTTAAAGAAAATGTCTAGCGGGCGCCCTACGGGCGGACCGAGTTCTGCGGGTACTGGCGGCTCAACAAGCACCACTCCTGGGCAGACCTCGCCTGCGACTCAGAGCCCAACAGGCATCCGGCGCACGACTCGCACGCCCACCCGCTATGACGTCAAGTGGGGGAAATAACATGAGCGACTTTGACTCTAAAACCGCCAAATACACCGTCGAAGACGACGAGCGTCGCGCCAGCCATTTGTTGATCATGGCGACCGGCCTGTTGTTAGTGGTAGGCCTGACTTGGGCTGCATTTTTTCATCTCGACGAAATCGTGACTGGCCAAGGTCGCGTCATCCCCTCAAGCCGCGAACAACTCATCCAGAGTCTGGATGCCGGTATCCTGAGTGAAATGCTCGTGCGAGAGGGCGAAGTCGTTGAAAAAGACCAAGTGCTCCTACGCATCGACGACTCCCGCTCTGGCCCGATCTTTCAAGAGGCTCGCGAGAAATGGTTGGCTCTGTCCGCCCAGGCCGCGCGCCTGAGGGCAGAAGCCTCCGACACCCCGATCGAGTTCAACGCAGAGGTCCTCGCAGTCCCTGCCATCGCTCAGCGCGAACGACAAGCCTATCAAGCTCGCAAACAAGCCCTCGACGACCAGCTCGCTGCGATGAAGCAGTCCCTCGCCACACTCGATCGTGAAATCGCACTCGTGAGTCCATTGGTCCAAAAGCGCGTGATTTCTGAAATCGATCTGTTACGCCTACAACGACAGCGTGCCGATATTGCCGGTGGCATGGCTGAGCGTCGCAACCGCTATCTGACCGATGCCAATAATGAGCTCGTACGCGTCGAGTCCGAGCTTGCACAAGCTCGGGAAAATGCCCGTGCGCGTGAGGATGCGTTTAAACGCACTTCGATCTATTCACCGATGCGCGGCATTGTCAAAAATATCCTAGTCAATACCGTGGGTGGTGTGATTCAGGCAGGTCAAAACATTATGGAAATCGTTCCTACGGACGAAGACACCCTTGTCGAGGCCTTTATTCGCCCTGCAGACGTTGCCTTTCTCAAGCTCGGTCAACCAGCCACCGTTAAACTCACAGCGTATGACTTCAACAAGTACGGTGGTATCGCTGGCGTTCTAGAATATCTGAGCGCCGACACCATGCGCGACGAAACCAAAGCCCGTCGCCCCGGTAGCCCACCCGTTGACCTCGAAGAGTCCTATTACAAAATCCAAGTGCGCATTACGGATGAGAACCTAATGCGCAAAGGCAAGAAAATAGAGCCGTCCCCGGGCATGACTGCTACCGTCGATATCCGCACAGGACAAAAAACTGTGCTCGAATATATCATCGGACCTTTACAAGTCGTTGGTGAAGCGTTGCGGGAACGGTAATGAGAGACAGGCGAATTGAGCTTTCGATTGAGCGACTAACCCACAGGCTTTAGATTCGCGATCGGAATTGCCATTCGTGTGGGCCGATGAAGTGGATTAATCGACACATCGCACGCGCCTCGCCGTCATCCATTTGTTAGAGATGCCCTCGCGTCATGCGATCAACAGGCTAAGAAATACTATTGAATGGCGAAGGGAAGATACACTTCAATATATGGTTGACCATCAGCCGTATGAATCGTGAGGGTATGACGTAAAGGCCAGTCGTTGTTTTTAAGCGCCTCAAGAAATCTGAGACGTGTGTTTGGGAAAGTTTCCCTATCTTTGGCGTGCAAGACAAAGGCTGCACCTTTATCTATAAATTCAGTGCGAATCCAACTAAGCTGATCATTAGATAACTTATCATTAAATGGTGGCCATAAATCAATCACTTTTAATCGGTTTTCAGAAAGCGCTTGCACATTGGTCGCAAGGCCCCAGTCTACTGTGACCACGACTTTGATATTCTGTTGGTCTTCAAGAGCAGAGGTTAATAAAACCGAGGCAGCAGGATCCCAGTGACGAGAGATGGTTGGATTGTTAAATCCACTCAGATATTCAATATCCAATCTGATAGAAGTGATTATTAAAGAAGTCATAAGTAGGAATACTGCTGGGAGAATCAGTGTTTTGAATCTTTCTTGTAGAGCCTCTATCGCTCCAGATAAGCCCACAGCAATAAAGATGAGCCATAAGGGGGCAAGGGTAGCAAAGTGATGTGGACCAGTCGCACTCTTAGTAAAAAATAACTGAAAGCAAATGAAAAAAATCACCAGCGCAAGAAACATCAGTGGTCGAATATTTAGTTTGCCACCTCGAAGGCCGATCACTAGGCCACACAACCCTACAAAAGTAATTAAGCCTAAGACAAATGCGTGTTGACTAAAACTGGGATGTTCGCCGTTTATGACAAACTTGTAAACACCCACTCCTTGGATGGTATCCTTCAAAAGGGATAGGAAGCTTGACGTGCGATTACCAAGGTCTAAGACACCAATTTCTTTGAATAAATTAATACTAAATGGATTGAAATAGGCGGCTAGAATAAAGAAAATGACTGATCCGAAACCAAACCAAAGCACGATCTTTCTGCGGTGAGTCTTGGTGCCAGGAAAAAAACGCTCGGGGTAAACAAACAGAGCCGAAGCAAAGACTGCAGTAACGATCCAGATAAAGTTCAACTTATCAAACACACCTAAGGCTGCGCATATCAGGCTAAATATTAAATATCGTTTGTCACCAGATTGAATCCAAGTTGTGAGCGATAAAAGTAATCCACCACGCAGCACCATCATTAAGGCAGTCGGTCCCCAATCCAATCTAGAATGAAAAATGACAGTGGGCTCGACTGAAGCCATCATCAAAAAGAGCGAAGCGGGCAAGACACCGAATTGCTGATGAATATATCGCCACGTTAAACCAAGTGCCAATGCCCCTAAAAGGATTGCAGGCAAGCGAATCGTGACAATATCAATGCCAAAGAGAGTGAAAATTGGAAAATACAACCATGACTTTAAAGCGCCTATATAAGGCATGAGCATGGTGGGTATGCCTGCAAACCGCTTGTAAACAAACAGGTCTGTGACTCCACCAGATGCAGCATTCACAAAAAGAGCTTCGTCGTAGTAAAGGCCTGGTGTCTGAATGTTGAAAGTACTGATAAATACAAAAATACCTAGGCAAAATAAAGTGAGTAAAAAACTTAAATAGCTTGAGATTTTTGAGCCATGCATTTTAGAGCCAGTAAAAATATTGTATGAATTTAAATCAGAACCGCACGATCGGTGTACAGCGTGAGTGGGTATGGGCTACGAGTGACGGTGATGTCGATTTCAGCCAGCGTATTTGCCAAGATGTTCCAGGCGGGCTCTGCTCCCCACACTTGTTCAGCAAAACTCAAACTATTATTGCTTAGGCTGTCCCAAAGATTTTCATCATGATAAAGGGTGGTGATTTGATCTGCAAATGCTTTGGGATCCTCTGCAATCAGTATATTGAGCCCTTGAGTGAGAGACATGCCCTCAGCGGCAATAGGTGTCGCGACTACAGGCAGACCAACCGCCATAGCACTTCCAATCTTTCCTTTGTAACCAGCACCGTAACGAAGAGGTGCGACAGAGAGACGGATGTTATTCAGAAAGGAAGTGAGGTCTGGAATATAGTCAGTAATAATGATGTCTACGCAGGCTAACTCCTTTATATCCAGTGATGGCTTGCTGCCAACGACATAAAATCTGACTCCAGGCAGAGATTGGCGAAGGAGCGGCATGATTTCTTGAGTAAAGAATTTGACTGCATCTACATTAGGCGGATGTTGATAATTACCGATAAACACAATATCTCTCCGCTCTAGTAATCCTTTTTTGGGTGATTGTGTCAATCTAGCGCATGGTAAAAGTCGGATTTTGTGGTGAGGGAGTTCTTCACTAAGGATTGAAATTTCGTACGTGCTGACAACCGTCGTCATATCAGCAAGTCGTATCAGCTGTAACTCCATCTCTTTCATTTGCTCGGCTTTACGTCTTGCATCCTCAGATTGTGTGAGTTCTGCCTCCCTTGACATGCGAAGGTAATGCAAGTCAACGGTGTGAAACAAGATCTTAGCTTCGGGACAGTATCTGCGTACTAAAGCTAGATTTCGCTCAAGAGTGACAGGCCGCGAGATGAAAACCAAATCGTAGCGCTGTCCAAACTCCTTTAGATGCTTCGAAACACTTGCAACATAAGGAGCATAGAGCATCTCAATACCAGCACGTTGTAATGCAGGTGTATAGCCGGGGACAAAAAGGTAATTATCCTCAGGAATGAAGGTGACCTGAAAGCCCATTTCCCGAAACAACATCATTTGGTTATAGGCATCGATTGAACCAGCATCTTGGTCAGGTGTCGGCGTGCAATGATCTAACATTAGTACGCGACGTTTCACAGTGCGATCTTTTGCCTGATCAACATCCTGTCCAGATACTTGATGAGACGCGAGTCGTTGTTTCCATCGTGTAAATAACTTTTCGGTATTGACGACTTGATATGCTTTTGTACCTTGAGTGGTATCTGTGCCAGAGGTGATACCTTCGAAGTGAATCACAGTGGATAGGGGTTGATAAATCACCCGATACCCTTTGGCGCGTATTTGCAGAGCTAAGTCGGCATCTTCGCAATAGGCCGGTAGGTAGTGCTCATCAAAACCTCCTAATTCCTTAAAAAGTGCAGTCTGCACCATAATTGAAGCACCAGAACAATAATCAACCTCGCGCGCATAGTTATAAATAGGTAGCGATGGATCTTGGTGACGACCAAAATTCCACGCGCTTCCGTCTTGCCAAATAATGCCGCCAGCCTCTTGTAAGCGACCATCTGGATAAACGAGTTTCGAACCGACAAGACCCGTTCCAGGAAGTTCGTAGAAAGTCCTCAATAAAGCATCTAACCAATCCGCAGTCACTTCAGTATCATTATTTAAAAAATAGAGATATTGGCCTTTTGCTACAGATGCTCCAGCATTACAGGAGCGGATGAAGCCTTGATTGTCTTCATTCTTTAATAAACGAATCCCCTTGATGAGGGATAAAAATTTAGTGGATTGATCAGGCGAACAATCATCAATAATAATAATTTCAAATGGAATATTAGGCAGATGGCGAGTAATGGATGCTAAGCAACGCAGGGTGTAATGAATTTGCCCGTAAACGGGGATAAGGATTGAAACGAGTGGTTGATCATATGTAGGAAATGATAAAAGACTTGCTATCTCACTGAGCTCTGTCGTGGCAAGATTGCTCGCAGGTTGGCTAACGTTTTTATGAGGGGCTGTAAAGTGGGTGATAGTGCTAGGATGACTATTTGATAACACCAATAGCTGAGGAAAAATTTTAGAAATAAAATTCCGATGTTTTGTTTTTGTTTGAATACTAATTGGGAGTGATTGGTAAATTTTTTTAGTTAGACTCAGCGCCTTTTTTATATACTTTTTTGTTTGTTGTAGAGGTGATGAAATCCAGCGCCTCAGTTCACGCAAAGGAAGGGTGATTAACCAAGAGTTGCTCGAAGAAATCCGACGTAATTTTTCTCGCTCATCTTTGAGCTCAGCTTTTAAGCCTAAGGCCCACTCGCCTCGGCGAACTGTCTCAGCGTTAAGCTCGGTAATTTGATCTTCTCGTTGTTTTAATTCAGTGTTGAGTTGATCTATTTCTTTCTTTAAACCTAGAGCCCATTCACCCCTTCGAAATGTCTCAGCGTTTAGCTCAGTGATTTGATCTTCTCGTTGTTTTAATTCAGTGTTGAGATGAGCAATATCATTCTTTAATCCTAAGGCCCACTCACCTCGACGAACTGTCTCAGCGTTAAGCTCAGTGATTTGATCTTGTTGTTGATCTACTAGTCTAAAGAGTGGGCGAATCTCGTTGATTTCTTCTTGCCATTTTTGAATTAAGACCGTCTCATTTTGGGTTACTAGGAAATCATTGGATTTCACTTTTTCTAAAAGGAATCGATAGATTTTTTTTACGATAACTGGAATATCGTTATTTTTTTCGAGATCTTCTAATTTAAAGTGCGTATGTCGCAAGCTCTGTTCTAAGAAATCTCTTTGGTATGACTCAAGCGCTTCTTGATCTATATTTGCTTCTAGTCGTCTTGCGACGCGAAGGATTTCATTTTGAGGATCTTCGACAAAACTATCATAGTCGACGATGATCTTAAGCAAGTCTTGGCTGTATATGAGTGCGGCCAGCATGTGCTCAGCCCATAAATAATATGATAAAACTGATTCAAATCTATCCCGGAGTTTGAGTGACTGTTGGACACTCATGGGATGGCGCAATACTAAAAGGTACCTTACGTCGAGATCGCAGAGACTAAATACACGAGACCAGAAAGGTAAGAGTTTGGCTGTTCTCGGATCTTTTAGACCAAAAAATTGATGCGTCGATACTTTTTTCCTCAAAAGTTGTATCGCTTTTTGTAAATAGCCACGGTTGCATAGAAAGTCTGCTTCAGATGATTGCAAGGGTTCCAAACTAAACCAAGTTCGCCCGCACGCTCGAAGTAGTTCTTCGTTAAGCGACGTAAAATCAATATCTTCGAAGAATCCTTTTTCATTCACACTTTGCATCGGTATCAATAGAGTGTCACCAAGTTCTACCCCCATTGTTGTCAAAGCGTGTGTGATGGCACTCGTGCCACTGCGATGCATGCCAAGCACAACAACCAATTTTTGGCATGGGTTGTTGTTGCTCATATTAGTACGTTCATTTTTTGATATTTGATAAGGCGATTTCAAGGAAGTTGTGCAACCCGAATTAAGGAATTGTGAAACACTTCGTACGGAGTTATAAAACCTAATCGGTTACATGGTCGGTGATTATGTGATCATGGATCATTTTAAACTCATCCGCAATGCCTATTGGCAATCGTCTTGAGGCTCTTTCCTATTTTCATACATGTATAAATCAGATCAAGATAGATCTACAGCTAAATTAGAAAAATGTGATGCTCAAAACACGCGTCTAGATGATTTCGGTCGCGTTGAAATTAAGAATAGTGACTTCTTATTTGAAGAGCTCGCCCTATTACTCGATGCGTTCCTTCATGCCAAAGAGTTAGAAAAGGCACAAAAGCTTGTAAGTAGTCTGAGCAGATCATTCAAAGATCATTGGCCGATTAAACTTCAAATCACCCGTCTTGAGATTGAGCATTGTAGGTTTGAGTTAGCCGCACAACTTTCCAAAGAATTGCTTGAGTCCTTGCCGGATGACACAAGTGCCAGCGGACTATACATTTTGTCATTAACGCGACTGGGCCGCTATCCAGAGCTCTTGGATTACATTGAACATGCGCCACCTTCTGCCCTTCAAGCGGAGTGGGCAATATCTTCTTTTGCTTTAGATTATAGATTTAGATCTGATGCAGACGAAGATCGAATGTTCGGTGCGATCAGAAAGATCGCTGACGCGATGGGAGATGCCGCGTTATTGTGGTCTGTGAAATTAAAAAGACTGGCAGGCTATATTGAAGATGCTCGAAAAGAACTGAGTAGCATGGGTCATCACTCAAATTTTGATTCGATACTAAAGACAGAGTATGAGTCTTGTCAGGCTATGCGTGCGCCAACTGCCAAAACAGGGTTGTTTCGAGGCTTCGCGCAGGCGCAAGCTCTACCTTTAGTTCAAGAACCTGTCTTTATCATTGTGCCTATATTCAATGCGTTTGAAGATGTCTGCGAATGCTTGGGAAGGCTTCATCGCTACACAGCATTTGAGCATATCGTTATCTTGATTGATGATGCCTCAACAGATCAACGCATTTCTCACCTCTGTGCTGAATTTGTTGCTAAACGCCCCTCTAGCAAATTTATCAAGCAATCAACAAATCAAGGTTTTGTTCATACTGTGAATCGTGGGTTGAAGGAAGCTTTAGGACATGTAGTGATTTTAAATACAGATGCTTTCGTGCCTGAAGGTTGGTTAGAGCGTCTGATTTCACCAATACTTGAGGATCCACGGGTGTCTTCGGTGACTCCGATGACGAACAATGGGGAAATCGCAAATGTCCCATTAATATGCAAACCCGAAAACCTACACCTAGGGGTTGCTGACAAGATTGATATCGTTGCGCGCCAATTTGATCCCATCAACACTCTGATAGAAATTCCAACAGGTGTTGGCTTTTGCATGGCGATGTCGAAGGAATGGATTAATAAGATACCTAGCTTCGATATTTCTTTTGGACGTGGCTATGGCGAAGAGGTTGATTGGTGTCAGCAAGCGATTCAACTGGGGGGTAAGCATATGCTCACGGGAGCGTTATTTGTTGAGCATCGAGGAGGCATGTCTTTTGGTGCGGATAAGGAAGTTTTAATCACCAACAACAACCAACTCATTCAACAGCGATACTCAGATTATGACTTTCGCGTACAACGATTTATTTCTGAGGATCCCGCGATTGGGCAACGCCTCGCACTCGGTTTGGTCATGATCGGTTTAGAGGGAGAGATCCCTGTTTTTTTTGCCCATCGTTTAGGTGGAGGTGCTGAGATTTGGTTACAGTCAGTCATCGTCTCTCGAATAAGGCGTCAGCAATCTTCAGTCGTCATACGCGAAGGTGATATCAATGGAACCTTGTGGTTAGAGTTGCATACCTCAAATGGTGTGACGCAAGGCAACATTCAACTCGATGAATTGAGTGAATATATAAAAATGCTGCCTATGAAAGAGATTGTATATTCTTGCTTGGTGGCCTCTAAGTCTCCTTTTAACTTAATCAATAGCTTAGTCAAGCATATGACAAGCCATGATCGCTTTCGTATTCAATTCCACGATTTTTTTCCGCTCTGTCCTTCATATAATTTAATGAGTGATCAGGATAGATACTGTGAACTCCCGATATCCTCAGTGTGTGAAGGGTGTTACCAAAACATAAAAGATAAAACGGGAAATTTATCTAAGACAATTAGTGAGTGGAGATCTAATTGGCTCTCTTTAATTGAGCGAGCATACAAAATCGAGGTGTTTTCAGAGTCAAGTAAAAAAATATTGCTACAAGTTTGGCCACAACTTCAACATAAAATCAATGTTAAACCACATCAATTAAATACTCCGTCTCGAAAAGTAAATTCAACAAAAAATTTAGTTCCTGTGATGGGTGTTCTAGGTTCAATCGTATACAGTAAAGGCGCACAGGTTTTACATGAAATCGCTCGCACGGCAGGTGACAGATTAAAAATAGTCATTATCGGTGAATTAGATTCGTCTTATTCACATGAAAAACTTAGTGAGCATGGTCGGTATTCACGAGATCAAATCAGTGATCTTGCCAAGGGGTATTCGATAGATTTTTGGTTTTTACCATCCATTTGGCCTGAGACTTTTTCTTATACCACTCATGAATGTATTGCAACTGAATTACCCGTCTTTGCCTTTGACATCGGAGCGCAAGGCGATACAGTCCGAAGTTACTCAAAAGGCATTGTTCTGCCGCCCTCTATTTCTACAACTGAGCTGATTGATAAACTTTGTAATTTCAAACATTTTGTACAGAAAGCCGACGCCGGTTGACATAGGAAACCATACTGCGATGCAAAAATTAGATCTTTCTGTAGACCTTAAAAATCGTCATGCTTTAGTCGGTCCTCCCCACCTTTGGAGGATGAAACGTGATTTTCAGATTGAGTTCCTCAAAAAAATTGGTTTAAGTAGAGAGCACTATTTGCTCGATCTGGGCTGTGGCACCTTACGGGGTGGAACTCCGATAATCAGTTACCTACACGTCGGTCATTATTTTGGTGTTGACGTGCGTGCAGAGGTATTAAGTGAAGCTGATAAAGAATTGAGAGAAGAAGGTCTGTTAGATAAAAAGCCTACGCTTATTCATGCGAGTGACTTGTCGACCTTAAGTATCGAACAAAAATTTGACTTTATTTGGGCATTTTCTGTCTTGATACATATGACAGATTCTATTTTGAGTGACGCTTTGAGTTTTATTAGAAATCAACTCCGGCCTTCAGGATGTTTCTACGCCAATGTCAATATAGGAGAGTCTAATGATGCAGTCTGGCGGGAGTTTCCGCTAGTGTGGAGAACGATGGACTTTTACAAAGAGATGGGGCAGAAATACGGATTCGAAGTTCAAGATATGGGTACGATCGCTTCACTCGGATTCCCTTCCGGCCACCAAGGCCATGATTCAAAGACAATCCTTAAATTTATAAGATAAGTATTCGATGAGTATGTTGAACCACCTGCCGCGTACTGTTTATTTTTATCGAGATTTTAGAGGCTTCTCTGGAGGACATTTAAAGGTATGGGATTATTACAATCACGTTAGAGCATCGTCAGATTATGTGCCTCGCATTAGTTTTACAAAAGATTCGCGATGGGATGAAAGTAACCCATGGTTGGGTATAAGTAGTCATGAACTTGAGGAGTGCCCAGCTGGGCAATCTGATGTATTATTTTTGGCAGGCTTTGATTGGTTGAGGCTCTCAGAGAGCCAGCGCACTCACTCTGATATTCCGATTATCAATTTGATACAAGGGCTTACGCATTCTGAGCCTGCCGATACTCGATCTGAGTTTCTAAAACACAAAGCAATCCGCATTTGTGTGAGTCCGCAGATTCGCGAAGCGATTGAAGTATCGCACAAAGTGAATGGTCCTTTGTATGTGATCCCCAATGGGATTGATCGCTCTCTGATTCCTGCGCCGAGTCATCATGTTGACCGTCTGCTCGACGTCTTAATAGTTGCCGTCAAGCAGCCTCAATTTGGTGATCACCTCACTTTGTCCCTACAGCGCCTAGGACTTCAGGTAAAACTTCTGACTGAGTTTCTCCCTCGCTCTGAGTTTCTTCAGTTTCTCAATCAGGTAAAAGTCACTGTATTCTTGCCCTTATATCAAGAGGGATTTTATTTGCCAGCGCTGGAGGGGATGGCAGCAGGAACGCTTGTGGTTTGTCCCGATTGTGTCGGCAATCGCTCGTTCTGCATCAACGGACTAAACAGCTTTGTACCTGCCTACACTTTAGCCAATATTCTTTATGATGCTGAAAACGCGTTGAGAATTTCTCCGTTCAAGATTCAGGAGATGCAGATTAATGCAGCTCGGACCGTTGCAAACCATGGGTTGCTCGAGGAGCGCAGGGCTTTCTTGGAGTTACTGGATAATATTGAATTGTTGTGGTGAATTGACATGGAACAAGAGAACATCATTCTGACAGGGATTCCGCGATCGGGCACCACACTGACATGCCATTTGTTGAACAAGTTGCCTCAAGCAGTGGCTTTGCATGAGCCTATGAATGTCAACCAGTTTTCTAAACTTGAGTCTCGCGAAGTCATCTGTCAAGAAATTAGACAATTTTTTCAGGAAGCTAGAGCGTCTATTTCTTTTCGAAAGGAAGTTCTTTCAAAGAACATTTTAGGCGCCGTGCCTGATAACCCGGTCGGCGAGACACGAACCCAATCAGGATTGCGCCAAAGCATATCCCCGCTGGGTTTGATTAAAGTGAAAAAAGAATTAGATCCTGGGTTCCTTTTGGTGATTAAGCATCCTGCAGCATTCACAGCACTTCTTCGTGAGCTCGTCCTTTTTTTTCCTTGTTATGCGGTGATCCGTAATCCTCTTTCGGTTCTGGCTTCATGGAGCAGTGTGGCCATGCCTGTGGAAAACGGCCATGCGCCAGCTGCGGAAGGCCTAGATGCGGAGCTTCGGCAGGCACTTGCTTGTATTGGCGACAAAACAGCCCGTCAATTGCATCTTTTGAGCTGGTTTTATGAGCAATACCAGCGTTATATTCCGGTAAATCGTATCCTTCGATATGAAGATCTCATTAGTTCGGGTGGGGCGAACCTTCAAACTATTACGCCGATTGCTCAGGCTTTGTGCGAGCCATTGGCAAGCAGGAATAGCAATCCACTCTATGACCAAAGGACTCTTCAAAGTATTGGCAAGAGGCTTCTTGCTACAGAAGGCGCTTATTGGCAGTTTTACACGAGGGAGAGTGTTGAGCTCTTATGCCGATGAGTGTTGTCTTAAACGTTGAGTTTGAATGCAGCGGGAGATGTATTGAATTGGAATAGTCAGATTTTGATCAGATATTCTGACATACACTTCATTTTTTCTTTGTATATTTCGTGCAGTACAGGTGCAAGACTTGGTCGAAGAGGTATCCGATCGCCTTCGAAGAGTTTTATTAAGAGGTTCTCGCGATCGCTAGAGGTGAAGATGGGGGATGCACCAATGTGCGTCAGACAACGGTTTGCCATTTCTACCGGATTTGCTGCGATCATTTCAAGGCTTATTACAAGAAGTTGTTCTTTTGGATAGATACTGAGCCAGTTGCGGATACAAGCCCCATAGTCACCACGTGCTAGCGAACCTTGAGAGTAGAAGTGATCGATAAACCAAGCATCTGATGCTTCTTCATGGGTCATTTCTGCACGCATTAAAGCCATTCGAGCAGCAGACCATGCTCGATCGATTGGGTTTCGAGTCAAATATATGAGACGCAAGTTCGGCCAGCGACTATGTATGCGGTGAATGGTCGCTGTCGGGAGGATGCCGTACGCTGGTGTGATCTCTCCGTTGCAAAGCTTGTTATCAGAAAACAGATCCGCGTACCAGTCAACGGATCTGTCGTTCGGATGATTCCAGTAATGAATCTCCTTGCCGGCAGGAAAGCAAATCTTTGGATGAGCGCTAAGCGTCTGGAACAGCCAAGTCGTGCCGCATTTTTGAGCGCCAATACCCAGGAAATTCAGCAAAGTTAACTCGCCCGTTGCAAATTAGTAATCGGAATCGCCATGCGTGTCGGTCGATGAAGTAGTTCAATCAGCACCATGGCACGTGCCTCTCCATCATCCATCTGATAGACGGCTTCAATCCCCGCAAACGCACCGTCACGAATGGTGACAATGTCGCCTGCTTGAAAGGGCGATTGAGGCTGACTGCTCAGGTTAGTTTCATTATCTTTGAGCTGAGTGATCAGGTGATGGTGAACCTTTGCCGGCTCGCTACCAAATGTCACAAGCTTACTCACGCCAAGTGTTGATCGAATGGGTGACCAGCTTTTGCTGTTGAGATCCGTATTGAGTGAGATAAACAAGTATCTGTGAAACAGCGGCTCGGTGACGAGCTCAAGTGCAGTGTGACCGACTTTCTTTTTTGCGATCGTGGGTAAAAAGCACTCGTACCCCTGACGCTCTAGATTTAAAAGCGCGCGAGATTCTTGGCGGGGTTTTGTGTGGATGACATACCAGTTCATAGTACTAGTCTACATCTTTCGCAGTATGTTTGAGACGGACAATAAAAAAGCGTCTATAAAGGCGCTTGATGTATTTGGTGCATACTTTACGTGCTTGGCGGAGCGGACGGGACTCGAACCCGCGACCCCCGGCGTGACAGGCCGGTATTCTAACCAACTGAACTACCGCTCCGCAGCGGTAAAAACTAAAACTGCTTGATGCCAAAAAACTGGCGTCCCCTAGGGGATTCGAACCCCTGTACTCACCGTGAAAGGGTGATGTCCTAGGCCTCTAGACGAAGGGGACAGGACTAAAAACAACTCCTCGCTTAGACTGGTGGAGGTAAGCGGGATCGAACCGCTGACCTCTTGCATGCCATGCAAGCGCTCTCCCAGCTGAGCTATACCCCCAAGAATTTCAGTACAGACCGCAAAAGAACCGAACTGAGAGAACTTTGGAGGTGCTGACTTCGATAATGGCACCCAACATTACTGTTGGATGTGTCGACAGCGAAGAAACGGGATTATGCACAAATTTTGGGTTTCGCGCAAGTCGGCGTCACTTCAGAGATCATCATGCATGTGCGGTTAAGTCAAAATGTAACGTCTATTTAAGGATGTAAAAACGTTAGCATTCCTGTATCGTACCAATAATAATTATGGGTATGATCAACGTCATTCCTATTCGTCTTAACGACGCAAATGCTTTACGTACGGTTCGTGAGCTAGCAACAGACAGCGCCAATGTTTATATGTTGTCGCATGCCAAAACGCGTATGCGCCAAAGAAGCATTACCTTTAAACAGGTCCTATGCTGCTTGAGATTTGGTCATATTTGTGAGAGTGCGCATTTAGATATTAGGGGGGATGTTAGGGTCACAATGCGGCACTTAAACGCAGGTGATGAAGTGCATGTTGCCGTTGCTTTAAAAAAGGCATTCAAGGAAAAATGATTGCTGTAATTACGGTCTTCTGAAGGATGAAGGTTTACATGTATCACTACACTGAAAGCGGATTACAAAATGTTTGGCTGACGAATGGCTATGACATTTGTGAGATCGACGGAGAAAAGGCCGTGTCGATTAGCGATGTCGATGACTTGCATGAGGTTATCGGCCGCTCAATCGCTGCGAAGTCCAGCTTAAGTGCGACTGAAGCTAGATTTCTAAGAAAAGAGCTCGGACTTTCGCAAAAGCGGTTAGCAGATCTCTTGGGTAGCACTGAACAAACGGTGTCGCTATGGGAGCGTCGTGGTCGCATGCCTAAGGGTTACGATCGTCTAATTAGATTGCTGTATCTTGAAAAGCTTGATGGAAACGTTAAAATTCAGGAAATGATTAACCGATTGATAGAACTTGACTCTCGACAAGGTGGAAAGCTCATTTTGTCCGATACGCGCTCGGGTTGGCGCTTGGCAGCGTAGGCATCAAAATATCAAGTAATGGTTTGTTAATCAGTCTCCAATCTCCCCCCGAAATGGCGAGCTCAGACTCCCCAAATAGTGATCCACCCCAGCGCGCTCCCGTTCTAGAAACTTTTCTACGGCATCCGCAAAACCGGGGTGCGCGAGCCAGTGGACGGATTGGGTCTGCACGGGCTCAAAGCCGCGGGCGAGTTTGTGTTCGCCTTGAGCGCCGCCCTCGATCACGGCGATATTATTCGCGAGCGCCCATTCAAGTGGCGTGTAGTATGCCAGTTCAAAGTGCAAGCAATCGACGTGTTCAAGTGCGCCCCAGTAGCGGCCGTACAGCTTGCGTTGACCGTTGACGGTATCGAGCCACAGCAACGAAGCGGCGATTGGCTGATCGCGACGGGTGGCGATTGCCATGACGCAATGCTCAGACAGTGTTTGCCCGACCGACAGAAAAAACTCCGGCGTGAGATAGGGCGTATTTCTACGTACATGATAGGTGTTGGCATAGCAGCGATAAAAGAACGCCCAGTCCTCTGCGGTGATTTGCGCACCTGAACGAACGCAAGTTGTCACGCCGGCTTCGCGGACTTTACGGCGTTCGGCACGGATTTTTTTACGCTTGGGCTGTGTCAGGCTCGCTAGGAAGGTATCGAAATCAGGCCAGTCGCGGTTGTACCAATGAAACTGTGTGTGGGTCCGACGCATACAGCCGGCGTTAAGGAGCGCCTCGGTGTCCTCGGGCGTGCTGTAAAGCACATGGAGAGAGGAGAGGCCGCTCTTTTTAGCCCACTGCAACAAGGCGGCTGCAGCTAACGCACGGTAGGCTTCCGTTGTCAGGAGCCTTGAACCAGGCACGGGTGTAAAGGGAATGGCTGAGAGCCATTTGGGGTAGTACTCCAAACCGTTACGCTGGTAGGCTTCAGCCCAAGCCCAGTCGAATACAAACTCGCCGTAGGAGTGGCTCTTGGCATAGAGTGGAATCGCAGCCACCAGTTGCTCGTCTTCCCACAATAAAAAATGCCTGGGTTGCCAACCGGTGTCGGGGGCGACGCTCCCTGAGGTTTCAAAGGCCTGAAGAAAGGCGTGTTGGCTTAGTACAGAGCCCCCGCTCGCTGCGACAAGTGCATCCCATTGCTTAGGCTCGACGTCGGCGATGTGTTCGATCGCTTGGAGACGGAGCGCGCTCATACGCTGCGGTCGAGGTGGCCTTTACCCCTCCACCACGCTGCAAAAAGGATCAGTACGCAGAGCCCGAGGATCAGTCCATTACCTATGCGCACGTAAGGCGTGAGTCCTTGCTGCCCTTGGATAGTGGTGTCGAGCACGCCCACGCGGTTGGGAGGCAGTTGTGCGATGCCGTGGCCGCGATGGTCGATCGCACCGGTCGCGCCGGTATTGGTCGTGCGCAACATGGGGCGGGATGTTTCGATGGCGCGTAGGCGTGACATCTGCCAGTGTTGCCTCAACGCCCACGAGTCGCCAAACCATGCGAGGTTGCTGAAGTTTGCCAAAATAGTCGCACCATCCTGTGCGCCGACAGTCCCGCGCACGGCGGGCAGTAGCTCTTCGCCAAAGACGTCCTCATAACAAATATTGGGCGCAATCCGTTGACCAGCGATGGCAAATGGTTTTTGTTTAGACGTCCCGCGCGTAAAGTCACCGAGCGGAATCGACATTAAGTTGACGAACCATCGAAAGCCAAAGGGAACAAACTCACCAAAAGGCACCAGATGACTTTTGTCGTAGCGTTGCACCATGGTGGCTTCGACCAGTTGTTGCGCTGTTGTGGCAGCATCGATGCCAATGACGCTATTGGTGTAAGCACCGGTCTTGGTGTCATACAGCGCAGAACCGATCAGGATCGTGCTTTGTTGAGCTTTCGCCACATCGATCCAGGCCTGCCAAGCTGCGGGTGCGATTTGATGTTGAAACACGGCCATCACCGTTTCGGGCAATAGTACAACCTGAGGTTGTGGACTACCGGCTGGCGCGGGGGTAGCGGCTAGGCGCTGATGTTGCTGAATGATTTTATAAAGATGGTCAGGTGAGAATTTCACGCCTTGATCGACATTGCCTTGAATGAGTCGTACCACGAGCGGTGAACCGGCAGGGGTCGACCATTGGATATGTCCGAGGGCCAGGCCGATGAACGCAAACGCGAGCGCGAGTAAGCCTACTACACCGTGCAGGGCTGTTGTGGCGCGCGTGGCTGTATCGCGATGGGTTTGAACTTGGGTTCTTGGTCGGAGTCCAACCAGCGCAGCAATCGCCGCTGCGCTAAAGGCTGTCACAAAAGTCACGCCATACAAGCCTAAAATACTCGACCAACCGGCGAACCAGCTATCGACGTGTGCGTAACCGATGTTGAGCCAAGGAAAGCCTGTAAAAAGTGTGGCACGCAGCCATTCGGAAATGGTCCACGCGCTTGCCCAAGCGAAGCTTGACCACAGTGTTGCGGAGAGTGAGGATTGCGAAACGGCTTTTATTTGATGGACGAGCCATGCGGCCAGACTGGCAAATAAAGCCAAATAGGCACTTAGCGCGACCAGGGCCACAATCGCGAGTGGCATGGGCATATACCCATACACATACATACTGATGGTCAACCAGTACAAACCGACAACAAAATGACCCAAAGCGAACAACCAGGCTCTGCGAGCGGCGAACAGGCCGTTGGGCGCGCGCCATATGCATGTGACGAGCCATGCCATCGTGCAAAGTTGTAAGGGACTCAGCGCCCATTGTGGTAGCGGATCAGGCGCAAAGCTCAGTGCTTGGAGTGCGCCGCCTGCGAGCAATCCGAGTGCGAGTCGTCCTTTGAGCCAGAGCGTATTCACGCTAGAGGTGTGACTCGCATTGGTTCGGCCTTGCGGCGGGCTTTGGCACGAAGCCAAAGTGCGCGTCGCGCATCAGCGCGCATGACCTCGATACGCAGGTCGCCATGTTGACAAGCATCACCGCGTTTGGGGATATGGCCGAGCTCATGCGCAAGCCAGCCACCCACAGTGTCGTACTCACCCGCTGGCAAGTCAGCATCCAGGGTTTTGTTAAAGGCTTCGATTTCGGTCGTGGCCAAGAGACGCCAAGCGTGCACGCCATCAGGGAAAATCGTTTTTGCACCATCTACGTCGTACTCGTCCTCAATTGCTCCGACGATTTGCTCAAGTACGTCTTCGAGTGTGACGAGACCGGTGATGCCACCATGTTCATCGATGACGATTGCAATGTGGTTGCGATTACGACGGAATTCTTGCAACAAGACGTTCAGGCGTTTGGATTCGGGGATAAAAACAGCAGGTCTTACGAGGTCGCGCAGTGTCAACTCGGTATTGAGCAGATGACGTAAGAGGTCCTTGGTCATTACCACGCCAATGATGTTGTCCCGAGCGCCCTCGAACACTGGAAAACGTGAGTGCGCAGTCTCGATGATCTCTGGCATGAGGGTCGCGATTGGTTGCGACACGTCCAGTAAATCCATGCGTACGCGCGGCACCATGATGTCGACTGCGGTTTGTTCAGAAACGGCTAAAGCGCCTTTGAGCATGGAGTAGGCGTCGGCGTCAATGAGCTCGCGTTCGCGGGCGGCATCGAGTACGGCTACGATGCCTTCGCGGTCTTCGGGCTCACGGCGAACTAGCGAGAGAATGCGATCAAGCAGGCGGGGGCGGTTTGGCTTGGCCGACGTAGTAGATACGTCGGCAGCAGGATAGGGATCTGACATCGTCCAAGGACAGAGTTTAGGAAAGATAAGGATAACCTGAAAGTCGCGTCATTTCTCTTGGATCAAGTAAGGGTTATCGATCCCCATCGACGCGAGAATAAGTGTTTCTAAGGATTCCATGTGTTGAGCTTCTCTCGGCTTGACGTGATCGAAGCCCAGCGCATGCAAGGTACCGTGAATCATTAAATGCGCGGCATGACAAAGAAAATCTTTACCCTGCTCTTTGGCCTCGCGTTTGAGAACAGGAACACAAATAACAATATCACCTGCGGCGGTGCCATCAGGCTGCACGCCATACTCAAAGGTCAACACGTTGGTGGCGTAGTCTTTGTGACGGTAGCTGGCATTGAGTTGTTGCGCTTCTTTTGTTCCGACCAGACGAAGGCCAACTTGCATACGGTTAAAAGAAATTTTGCCATCTTTTTGGGCTGCGAGCATCGCGCGCTCAACCCAGCGTCGTATTTTCCAGCGCGGCAGCGTTGGCGCCTCGACCGCGTAATGGATGGTGAGCGACAGCTCAGCTGGCGTTTTGTTCAGCTTGTTCATATGCGTCGACGATACGGGCCACCAAAGGATGCCGCACGACATCGCGACTGGTGAATTTGGTCACGGCGATGCCTTTGACGTCCTCGAGCACTTTCACCGCATGTGCAAGGCCGCTTTTATGGCCTTTGGGTAAATCAACCTGCGAGGGGTCGCCAGTAATGACGGCTTTGCTACCAAACCCGATGCGCGTCAAAAACATTTTCATCTGTTCGGGAGTCGTATTTTGCGCTTCGTCCAAAATCACGAAGGCATGGCTCAGAGTACGACCTCGCATATAAGCCAATGGTGCTATTTCGATAGATTGCTTTTCAAATAAACGTTGCACGCGCTCAAAACCCATCAAGTCGTAGAGCGCATCGTAAAGTGGACGTAGATAGGGATCGACTTTCTGAGCAAGATCACCAGGGAGAAAACCTAGACGTTCGCCCGCCTCGACGGCTGGACGTGTCAGTACGATGCGCTGAACGGTATCGCGCTCCATCGCATCGATCGCACACGCCACAGCCAGCCAGGTTTTACCTGTGCCGGCGGGACCCACGCCAAAGGTGATATCGTGCTTGAGGATGTTGTTGAGATAGTCCCGTTGTCTAGGGGTGCGAGGACGCAAATCACTACGACGTGTGCGCAAGGCGATGGTGCCGCTCTCGTCATCGAGCGGTGGAAATTCGCTTGGATCGAAAGCTGACATGGTGGGGTTGATGGAGCGACCCACGCCAATCTCGACTAAGCCAAGCTGAATGTCATCGACAGACAAGGCTCGTTGCGCAGCACGGTCATGAAACGCGAACAGCATTTTGCTCGCGGCCTCGGCATGCGCGCCACGAATCGTGAGTTTGTTACCTTGCCGGGTCAGCTCGAGGTCGAGACCGTCGGCGATTTGACGCAAATTGATATCCAGGGGACCGCACAGGTTGGCTAGTTGTTGGTTGCTGCCCTCAAGCGTCATTTTGACGGGTAGGGGACGCGCACGCGAGGAAGTCTTGACGTGGGGGCGACTCATTGCGTGACCTCGTCTTGAATCGCGACGCGACCTCTGAATGTGTTGGTCATCGCATCGGTGATCACAACATCGATCATCTGGCCAATCAATCGAGGATGCCCGGGAAAATTGACGATACGGTTGTTTTCGGTACGACCACAGAGCTCGTTGGGATCGCGCGTAGAAGTCCCCTCAACGAGGATACGTTGGGTCGAGCCGACCATGCTGCGGGCAATCGCATGCGCTTGCTCATTGATGCGTGCTTGCAGGCGTTGCAGGCGCTGTAGCTTGACTGTCTGTGGGGTATCGTCGGTGAGGTCGGCGGCAGGTGTGCCTGGGCGACGTGAGTACACAAACGAAAAGGAGGTGTCGAAACCGACTTCCTCAATCAGTTTCATGGTCTTTTCGAAGTCCTCTTCGGTTTCGCTAGGAAAGCCAACGATGAAATCTGAGGACAGTGTCAGTCCGGGACGCGCGGCACGCAATTTACGCACAACGGATTTGAATTCGATCGCGGTGTAGCCGCGTTTCATGGCGGCCAGGACGCGATCGCTGCCTGCTTGAACCGGCAAATGAAGAAAAGACACGAGTTTCGGTAAGCGCGCATAGACCTCGGTCATGCGTGTCGTCATTTCTTTTGGGTGTGAGGTGGTGTAGCGAATGCGTTCGATACCTGGGATTTCATGTACATATTCGAGGAGTGTGGCAAAGTCAGCAATCTCGGCATTGGCGTCTGCGCTCATGCGGCCGCGATACGCGTTGACGTTTTGTCCAAGCAGAGTGACTTCTTTGACGCCTTGATCAGCCAAGTCGGCGACTTCGGTCAACACATCTTCAAACGGACGTGATATTTCTTCGCCCCGCGTATAGGGCACGACACAGAAACTGCAATATTTACTGCAGCCTTCCATGATCGAGACGAAGGCAGTCGCGCCCTCGACACGCGCGGGAGGCATCGCATCGAATTTTTCGATCTCAGGAAAACTGATATCGACTTGTGAGCGACCTTCGGAGCGTCGGCGAGCGATGAGCTCAGGGAGACGGTGTAGAGTCTGCGGACCAAATACGACATCGACATATGGCGCACGATCGACGATGGCCGAGCCCTCTTGGCTGGCGACGCAACCACCTACACCGATCACGAGATCGGGATTGAGTGCTTTGAGGTGTTTGATACGACCCAGATCGGAAAAAACTTTTTCCTGCGCTTTTTCTCGCACGGAACAGGTGTTGAACAAAATGATGTCAGCGTCTTCGGGATTTTGTGTGACGACAACGCCACGTTCTTGTCCCAGAACATCAAGCATTTTGTCGGAGTCATACTCGTTCATCTGGCAGCCAAAGGTGCGGATGAATACTCTTTTGGGATTGTCTGTTTTTTGCATGATGGTGCCGGAGCGGGTGTTGATCCCGTGGGCGTCGGGGTTGTTTATTCCTGATAAGTCTCTTCGATCTCGTCTTTCTTCTTGACGGGTTTAATCATATCCTCGCGCTTGATACCGAGCCACATCGCAATCGATGCGCCGACAAACACGGAAGAGTAGATACCGAACCAAATACCGATGGTCAGTGCTAACGCAAAATAATGCAATGTTGGACCACCGAAAATCAGCATGGTCAGCACCATCATTTGAGTTGAACCATGGGTAATGATGGTACGAGAAATCGTATCTGTGATGGCGCTGTTAATGACTTCAACGACGGAGGCATCACGATGTTTGCGGAAGTTTTCACGGATACGATCCATGATCACGACCGATTCGTTGACCGAGTAGCCAAGGACTGCCAAGACGCCGGCCAGGACAGCGAGTGAAAACTCCCAGCCAAAAAACGCGAAGAAACCGAGAATGATCACCACGTCATGCAAGTTGGCCAGCACGCCTGCAATGGCGAATTTCCATTCAAAGCGAATGGCGAGATAGAGCGTAATGCCTATGACGACAAACAGTAAGGCGAGCAAGCCGTTTTCAACAAGCTCACGACCGACTTGCGGGCCGACAAACTCGACACGACGAAGTTCGACGTTTGCATCTTTTAGTTTCAGGGCAGTCATCACGGCTTCGCTTTGAACGCTAGAGCTTTGTCCTGCGGCCAGGGGCAAACGAATCATCACATCACGTGAAGTGCCGAAGTTTTGGACTTGAAAGTCTGTGTAGCCTAGACCTGAGATTGAGCTTCGGATCTGGTCAACGGGTGCAGCCTGTGTAAAGCTCACCTCCATGACCGTGCCACCAGTGAATTCGATGGACAAGTGAAAGCCGCGTGTAATGATGAAAAATACGGCCGCGACAAAGAAAAGCACACTGATGATGTTAAGCACCAGCGAATGCCGCATAAAAGGGATGGTGCGTTTGATTCGAAAGAGTTCCATGATCAGTCCTTGGCCTTCCAGACAGTGCCGATTGAAATCGACTGGAGTTTTTTCTTGTGTCCGTACCAGAGGTTGGCAAGCGCACGGACGCCTACGACCGCCGAGAACATGGAAGTGAGAATACCCAAGCAGTGAACGACTGCAAAGCCTCGTACCGGACCCGAACCAAACACCAACAGGGCAACGCCGACGATCAGTGTGGTTAAGTTGGAGTCAATAATCGTGCCCCAGGCGCGGTCAAAACCGAGATTGATCGCGTTTTGCGGCGACTCTCCGTTGCGTAATTCCTCTCGTATTCGCTCATTGATCAGCACGTTGGAGTCAATCGCCATGCCAAGGGTCAGCGCAATCGCGGCAATGCCCGGCAAGGTCAGGGTGGCCTGCAGCATGGAGAGCAATGCAAGCAGCAGTACGACGTTGAGGGCTAGACCCACGGTAGAGAAGGCGCCAAACAGGTGGTAGTAAATCACCATGAAAATTGCGATGCCAATAAATCCATAGAGCGTGGAGTTAAAGCCCTTTTCGATATTTTCAGCACCGAGACTTGGTCCAATGGTGCGTTCTTCGATGATTTCCATCGGGGCAGCCAATGAGCCCGCGCGCAAGAGCAAGGCGGTGTCCGCAGCTTCTTCGGCCGTCATGCTGCCTGAGATTTGTACTTGGCCACCCGGAATTTCAGCGCGAATCACAGGTGCAGTGACAACCTCGCCACGGCCTTTTTCAAACAATAAGATCGCCATGCGTTTGTTAACGTTGTCGCGCGTCACGTCACGGAAAATTCGGGCGCCTTTTGAGTCCAAGGTCAGATGGACGGCAGGTTGTTGATTTTGGCTATCACGACCCGCTTGTGCATCTTGAAGATTTTCACCTGTCAAGACGACCTGACGGCGCACAAGGATGGGGCGACCATCGCGATCGAGGTAGCGTTCCAGACCAAAAGGTACAGTCCCGGCAGCTAACGCGCTATTGGCAGCGGGCGAGTCGTCAACCATGCGAATTTCGAGTGTAGCGGTGCGCCCCAAGATATCTTTTGCTTTAGCCACATCCTGCACACCAGGCAGCTGAACGACGATGCGGTCGGCACCCTGCTGTTGGATGATGGGTTCGGCGACACCGAGTTCGTTAATCCGATTGTGCAGCGTAGTGATGTTTTGCTTGAGTGCGCTCGACTGCACGGTCGTGATGGCAGCTTGGCTGAGGCGACCGACAATTTGAAGCCGCACGCCTTCGGTGCGCTCGAGTATCTGGAGATCGGGGTTGCGTGTGCGTATTGCCGACACAGCACGGTCGCGAGCTGCTGCGTTATTAAAAGACAAGACCACTGACATACCTTCGCGTTCAACTCCGGTGGTCTCGATGCGTTGGTCACGCAAGGCTCCACGTAAATCAGTCACTAAGGCATCGTAGCGGGAGGTCAAGGCACCCTGCATATCGACTTGCAAGAGAAAGTGCACGCCACCACGCAGATCCAGACCCAGATACATTGGATTGGCACCAATTGCGCTCAGCCAAGCAGGCGAGGCGGGCAATAGGTTGAGTGCGACGGTATATGAGGGTTCGGCTGGATTTGGATTGAGTGCTTTCTCAATAAGGTCTCGTGCTTTGAGTTGAATGTCAGTGCTGGGGAAGCGCACGCGCACGGTACCCACAGTGCCGTTGAGTTCGAAGGATGCACCAGTATTGGGGATATCAGCTTGCTTGAGGATGGTTTGCACACGATCCAGCGTAGCGGTATCAATTTTGAGCGTTGCCTTGGCGCTCGAGACCTGCACAGCAGGAGACTCGCCATAAAGGTTTGGCAGGGTATAGAGCAGGCCGATCACAACCGCGATCAGCACCGTCAGGTATTTCCAAAGAGGATAGCGGTTCATTGCCGACGGGAATTTAAAAGGGATTGCGCCCCGCGCAACGCGCAGCGGGGCGATACTCGCGCTGTTTTACAGATCTTTGATCGTGCCTTTTGGCAGCAAGGCGGAAACAGATGCTTTTTGCATCATGATTTCAATCGGCTTGTCTGCCAGTTCAGCGACTTCGATGGTGACATAGTTGTCGCTGACTTTGGTGACTTTGCCAAGCAAACCACCAGCGCTGATGACTTCGTCACCCTTGGCCAAGGCGGCCAACAGTGCTTTGTGTTCTTTTTGACGCTTCATCTGGGGACGAATCATCAGGAAATAAAGCACAACGAACATCAGGAGAATGGGGGCCATTCCCATGAGTGAGCTAGCTGTATCAGCAGCCTGTGCCAGCACGAGGCCGGATATTGCTTGAGCAGACATTAAGGTCTCCTTTAGAAAAAGTAAGGTGATGGCTATTGTACCGACTTGGAGGCACGATCACTCGCAAACTGTGTCCTCCAAGCATTAAATGTACCGTTTGCGATGGCTTCTCGCATTTCCGCCATGATGGTGAGGTAGAAATGCAGGTTGTGCAGCGTGTTGAGTCTTGCGCCTGAAATTTCGTTGGCTCTTTGCAAATGATGTAAATAAGACAGGGAAAAATGCTGACAGGTATGGCAGCCGCAGCTCGGATCAAGGGGGCGAGTGTCACCGCGGTATTTTGCGTTTCGGATCTTAATGTCGCCAAAACGGGTAAATAACCAGCCATTTCGGGCGTTGCGCGTGGGCATCACGCAGTCAAACATGTCAATCCCCTGGGCGACACCTTCGACTAAATCCTCGGGCGTGCCGACCCCCATCAGGTAGCGTGGGGATTGTTCGGGCAGACGAGGCGCGACATGATTGAGGATGCGCAACATGTCTTCTTTGGGTTCGCCAACGGACAGGCCGCCGATCGCATAACCATGAAAACCGATGTCTTTGAGCCCTTCGAGGGATTCGTCTCGCAGCGCTTCGAACATGCCGCCCTGAACAATACCAAACAAGGCATTCGGGTTTGCAAGGGTATCGAAAGACTCGCGAGAGCGCCGCGCCCAACGCAAGGACATGCGCATCGAGCTTGCGGCCTCTTCGGTTGTCGCGGGTCGATCATTCATCATATAAGGCGTGCATTCATCGAACACCATGACAATGTCAGAGTTCAGTTCGGTCTGAATCCGCATCGACTCTTCGGGTGTTAGGAAAAGCTTTGCACCATCAATGGGGGACGCAAATTTCACGCCTTCTTCGGAAATTTTGCGCATCCCTTGAAGACTAAAGACCTGAAAGCCACCGGAGTCTGTGAGCAAGGGTTTTGACCATTGCATAAAGCCATGCAGGCCGTCGTGCTTATTAATCACCTCGGTGCCGGGTCGCAGCCAGAGGTGAAACGTGTTGCCGAGTACGATTTGAGCACCGACCTCCAGCAGTTCGTGGGGCAGCATGGCTTTGACGGTGCCATAGGTGCCGACCGGCATAAAGATAGGCGTTTCCACCACGCCGTGATTGAGGGTCATGCGACCACGGCGGGCCTGGCCGTCGGTAGCCAGGAGCTCAAAGTTCAAGCCTGATTTTTTGTCGTGTGCAGCCGTCGAGTCAACAGGGGCGTCAGTGTGCGGTTGCGTCAATTGGAGGTCGTCCGTTCTAAAAACATGGCGTCACCATAGCTGAAAAAGCGATAGCGTTCCTTGATAGCATACTGGTAGGCGCGTTTCATCGGTTCGAGGCCGATGAAGGCTGAAACCAGCATTAAAAGTGTCGATTGTGGGAGATGAAAGTTAGTGATCATCGCATCGATGATTTTGTATTCAAACCCAGGTTGAATAAAGAGTCGAGTGTCTCCTGACTGGGATTGAGTCAGTGCGGGATCGAGCTTGGCGGCAGACTCAAGCGCTCTGACGCTAGTTGTACCGACCGCAATTACACGTCCGCCGAGTGCTCTTGCGCGTGAGATGGCTTGAATCGTCGAGTCCGGCACGGTATACCACTCGGCATGCATCACATGCTTGGCAAGATCGCCATCCCGAATGGGCTGAAACGTGCCAGCGCCCACATGGAGGGTGACAAAGGTCCGTTGAACGCCAAGTTGTTCAAGTTGTTCGAACATGGCTTGGTCAAAGTGGAGTCCCGCTGTGGGTGCCGCAACGGCGCCAGGCGCTCGCGCATACACAGTTTGATAGCGCAGCAGGTCTTGCGCATCCGGTTGATGGTGAATGTAGGGCGGTAAAGGGACTGTGCCGTGCTGTTCAAGGATATCTAAAACAGGCGCGTCGAATTTCAGGAGAAACAGGTCGTCAGCACGCCCCAAGACGGTCACATCCACTGCGTTGGCGAGACGCAGCGCAGAACCTGGACTGGGTGATTTGCTCGCTTTGATATGGGCAAGCGCCTCGTTGATCGCGGTGATGCGTTCAATTAAGACTTCAACCTTTCCACCCGTCTCTTTTTGACCAAAAAGACGCGCCTGTATCACGCGTGTATCGTTAAAAACGAGCAAATCGTTGGGCTTGAGCAATTGTGTCAAGCACGCAAATTGACTGTCGTGCAAGCCCCCTGCGGCGTCGACATGGAGCAGGCGGCTGGATGCGCGCGTCTCGGCTGGGGTCTGCGCGATGAGTTCGACCGGGAGTACATAGTCAAAATCAGACAGTGAAAGAGAGGTGGGCACGCGTGCAACCTTTGAGCAGACTGGAGAGGTTTGAAAGACAGTTCGATAGACAAACCGTTTATTTTAAGCCTGTCCGCATCCTTTTTTTGTATGCTGTCGGCTTAAACCCATAAATAGGTGATGGCATGAATGGTGTGAATGAGCGGGCTTGGCACAAACTTATTGGACAGTGCTTGATCGCTGCGAATTTGTTGCTGGGTATTGGACTTGTGTTTTCCCCGAGCGTTGCTCAAGCCCAAGCCCAAGCAAAAGCTCCTGTGGCGTCTCAAGCTGCTGCGACGATTTCTATGCCCCCCGAGCTTGCCCGCGCTTGGGCCCAGACCAAATTGCCTGAATCGGCCTTGTCCATGGTTGTTCAAGAGGTGGGCGGGCCGCGTTTGATGGCAGTCGCGCCTGAAACCCCGCGCAATCCAGCTTCGGTCATGAAGCTCGTGACTACCTATGCCGCGCTCTCTCGCTTGGGTCCCAATTATGTCTGGCATACCAATTTCATGTTGGATGCCCAATCGCGTGTCAACGAAAAAGGCGTGTTAAGTGGCCCACTGTATTTGCGAGCGGGTGGCGATCCCGTTTTGATGTTGCCTGATGTCTGGCGGTTGATGCGTGATTTGCGTTTGCGCGGGATCAAGGAGATCTCCGATATTGTGATTGATCGTTCAATCTTTGGTGATGTGACGATTGATCCTTCCACGTTTGACGGTTCGGCAGATCGACCCTACAACGCGAGCCCAGACGCGTTTATGGTGGGTTTTGGTGCGATGCGTCTCGTTTTCTCACCCGACCCAGCGACTAAAACCTGGAAACATTTCGTGGATCCTCCTATCCCAGGCGTCGAGCTCGATGCCAATGTGGCTTGGGTGGAGGGGCAGTGTCCAGGGTCGCCCTCTGTCACCACGGACACCACGGTGAGTGGGGATAAGGTGCGCATTCGTGTCTCCGGACGTGGCGCAGGTTCCTGCGGGGAGTTTGATGTGTTCCGCCTGGCCTTGTCGCAGCAGGAGTTCGGCGCGCGTATTTTGCGTGAAATTTGGCGCGAGGTCGGCGGCACGATGACGGGGCAAGTGCGTTCGGGAACGATTCCAAGCAGTGCCGTAGCGGTCGCTTCGCATCAGTCGCCGCCTTTATCCGAAGTGATTCGCTTGATCAATAAACGCAGTAACAACGTCATGACGCGCGTGTTGCTACTGACACTTGGGGCTGAGGCTGGACGACAACCTGCGACCGTAGCGGGTAGTGTGCAGGTCGCCCAAGAGGTACTCGCCCGGCAGGGCTTGCCGATGACGGGTATGGTGCTGGATAACGGCTCAGGACTTTCAAGAAATGGTGTGGTCTCGGCAGATAGCCTAACGCAGATGCTCAACCGTGCGTGGATCTCACCGGTCATGCCCGAGTTTGTGTCTTCTCTTGCGATCTTGGGCGTGGATGGGACGACGCGCTATCGTTTGCGTGATCCGGCGACAAAGTCGCTTGCGCATTTAAAAACGGGCGCGTTACGTGATGTCCGGTCGGTCGCAGGCTATGTCTGGTCGACCAGCGGCAAGCGTTATGTCGTGGTCAGTATGGTGAATCATGAGCGAGCGCACGAAGCTCGTTCTTTTGAAAATGCATTGATTGCTTGGCTCACCACCAAGTAATCGGGAGAGATCACCATGAAGTTGAAATATCTCTGGTCGACCTTGGTCTTGTTCGGGGTGATGAATGTGGCAGTCGCCGATGTGTGCCAAGCGAAATTTTTCCATAATGGCGGCGAAATAGAAATCGTCGGTTCGGGCCTCATTCAAGTTGCTGCCAAACTCAATTTTAGTCAGGTACAAAAGTCATCGGCCAAGCAGTGCCAAGCGCTCATCAAGGGAAATGTGAATTACGCTTTATTAGGGATGTTGTCTGGCGAAACCGATGTGGATCACGTGATGCGTGTAGAGGGCGTTAAAACTAGTTTGGCTAAGCCGGGCGAGGTTAAAAAAGCAGGGGATCCTGATATTGACGTACAGATGCTGAGTCTGTTTGGTTATGGCGCGCCGATCAGTGCAGTTGGTCAACGGTTTGCACCGCAATCATTTCGTCTGGCAATCGGTGATCCGCGCAAAGGTCCCACGACACCTCTGACGGTACGGATGGGCGAAAAGACGGTGGGCGAGCAGCAGCGTATTGAAACTGCAGCAGGTCAGCAATCCTGCTGGCCGGTGCGCTATTCACGGGGTACCGATCCAACGCTCGTGCAGCTTCGAGGCGCAATGATTCCCTTGCCGCCCATTCAATCGCAAGTGACGGACTGGTTTTGCCCAAGTTTGAATCTCGTCATGAAACAGGAGATCATGCAGTCTGGGCAGCGCTCCGTGATCGAAGTCAAATCGATTCGCTAATGGCGATGACGGCAAGCATCGCTGGCAGGCGAGTGGCGCTCTTGTCGGGCGGAATGTTTCTATTGTTTTGTCTCGCTTTGCTCTCGCTTCGTGCGGGGGCCGTGGATGTGTCATGGTCTGACTTTTTTGCGTTCATCGCGGGGCGTGAAGCGGGTGATCCGTTATTGCAGACGGTGTTGTTTGAGTTACGTCTACCACGCGTATTGTTCGCCATCATTGTGGGAGGAGCGCTTGGATTGAGCGGTGCCGTGATGCAGGCGCTGTTTCGCAATCCTCTCGCAGAGCCAACGCTGATCGGTATTTCGGCAGGTGCTTCGTTAGGCGCTGTGACTGCACTGCTTTTTGGCTTTGGGAGTGTGCTCGCGACGGGCCTTGCAGGCTTTACGGGGGCGACGCTTGCGACTGTCGCGGCTTATGTGGTCGGGCGCAGGACTCCCGGGGTTGCGGGTTTGTTGCTCGCGGGGATCGCGATCAATGCGTTTGCGTTGAGTTTGGTGAGTTTACTCATCACCTTTGCGTCGGATACGCAATTTCGTAGTTTTGCGTTCTGGTCTCTAGGAAGCTTGACGCGTGCAAGTTGGTCGAGTTTGGTTTGGTTATTACCTTGGTCCGTGTTGCTGTCGCTTTGGCTCGTGCTGCGCTGGCGTGTGTTGAATGCGCTGTTGCTTGGCGAACGAGAGGCGCAGCACCTTGGCTTTGATTTAAAACGTGTGCGTCTCGAACTCATTGTCACCATTTGTCTCTTGGTTGGACCGTTGATTGCTGTCACGGGCGGCATTGCGTTCATCGGGCTTGTGATGCCTCACGTCGTACGTTTGTGGCTAGGTGCCGATCATCGCTTGTTATTGCCGATGTCATGGATCAGTGGCGCTGCTGCCTTACTGCTTGCCGATGGGTTGGCACGCATCGTCGTGATGCCCGCTGAAATACCGGTGGGTATCATCACGAGCCTTGTGGGGGGACCATTTTTTCTGTGGCTCTTACTGGGTCGTCGCAGTCATGCGCGGTGAAAATCTAGAGCATTAAAGACCCAGAGAGCCCCAAATCGCATCGACACGCGCCTTGGTCGCGGCATCCATGGCAATCGGTTTGCCCCATTCTCGCTGCGTTTCGCCTGGCCATTTATTGGTCGCGTCCATCCCCATTTTTCCACCCAGTCCTGAAACAGGAGAGGCAAAGTCCAGATAGTCGATGGGCGTGTTTTCAACCAGCAAAGTATCTCTGACGGGATCCATCCGCGTCGTCATCGCCCAAACGACTTCTTTCCAGTCGCGCGGATTGATGTCTTGATCGACCACCACGATGAATTTGGTATACATGAATTGCCTGAGCAAACTCCATAACCCAAACATAACGCGCTTGGCGTGTCCCGGATATTGTTTGCGAATCGACACGACGGCGAGTCGATAGCTGCAACCCTCGGGCGGCAGATAAAAATCGACGATCTCGGGAAGTTGGCGACGCAAGATAGGAACAAAGACTTCGTTCAACGCGACGCCAAGGACGGCAGGCTCATCAGGTGGCTTGCCGGTATAGGTGGAGTGATAAATCGGATTGCGTCGCATGGTGATGCGATCGACGGTAAAGACAGGAAACCAGTCTTGTTCGTTGTAATAACCGGTGTGATCCCCGTAAGGCCCTTCCAGGGCTAATTCGTAGCCGGAAGAAGGGGGTGGATTGACGCCCTCGGGCACGACGGGTTTGATCGCGCGTGGATCACTACTCGGGAGTAGATGGCCTTCTAGGATGATCTCCGCGGTAGCGGGAACGGAGAGGCCGCTACCGATCGCGGAGGTGACTTCTGTACGCCCGCCTCTGAGCAAGCCTGCAAACTGATATTCGGACAGGGAGTCTGGGACGGGAGTGACTGCTCCAAGTGTAGTGGCGGGATCCGCCCCAAGTGCGACGGCAATTGGGAATGGGGTGCCAGGATGTGCAAGCGCATGGTCTCGAAAGTCCAGGGCGCCGCCACGGTGTGAGAGCCAACGCATAATGAGCTTATTGCGACCGACAACTTGTTGTCGATAGATACCGAGATTTTGACGCTTGGCGTTCGGTCCGCGTGTGATAACGAGTCCCCAAGTCAGTAGGGGAGCCACATCGCCTGGCCAGCACGTTTGAATCGGGAGTTTGGCCAAGTCGACATCGTTGCCTTCCCAGACGATTTCCTGACAGGGCGCTCCGCGAACGTTTTTTGGGCTCATATCCCAGAGGGCGGCCTTGAGCATAGATACTTTGGCAAGTGCGTCTTTAAAGCCTTTGGGAGCCTCGGGCTCGCGCAGGCTCGCTAACAACTCTCCAATGTCACGCAGCGCCGTGGTGTCTGCCGCCCCCATGCCTTGTGCGACCCGCGTGGGTGTGCCAAACAAGTTGGTGAGAACCGGCATGTCACTTTTTTTACCATCGTGCATGGTGTGTTGAAAAATCAGAGCTGGGCCTTCTGCTTTAAGGACGCGATCTGAGATTTCGGTCATTTCAAGAAAGCTTGATACGGGCGTGTCAATGCGCTTGAGGTCGTTATTTTTCTCAAGTTGTGAGATGAAGTCTCTCAGGTCTTTGTATTTCAAGGTGTGCTTCCTGGTTTGCTTCTTGGTTAACCGAGATAGGTTTTGATCCGATGCATGGCTTCTTGCAGTCGTTCAAGGCTAGTGGTGTAGGCAAAACGCATGGTGTTCGCAGCATGGGCTGGACCGAAATCAAGTCCGGGAACAGCGGCGACGCGCGCACTGTGCAAAAGGGCTTGTGAAAAAACGCTGCTGTCTTGCGAATGCGCTGAAATATCAGCATAGACGTAAAACGCGCCATCGGGTTTGACAGGCACGCTGATATTGAGTGATTCGAGCGCAGGCACAATAAAGTCCCGTCTGGTGCGAAACGCTTCGCGGCGTTCTTCGTATAAAACGAGTGTTTCAGGCTCAAAACATGCGAGCGCACCGTGTTGCGCGAGAGTGGGCGCACAAATGGCCAGACTGGCCGCCATTTTTTCAATGGGTGCGACAAGGTGAGGTGGTACGATCATCCAACCAAGACGCCAACCCGTCATGTTGAAATATTTGGAAAAGCTATTGAGGATGATCACGTCGTCATCCAAGCTCAACGCAGACTGACGTAGGCCATCGTAAGACAGGCTGAGATAGATTTCATCCATCATGACAAAACCTTGACGCGTGCGCACTTCTTTAAAAATACGGGCGAGTTCGTCTCTTTCGATCGACGTGCCTGTCGGATTGCTCGGTGAAGCAATCAGGACCCCGCGGGTCTTTGGACCCCAATGGTGCGCAATATCCCGGGCAGAGAGTTGAAAGCGCGATGCAGCCGTGGTGGGAATGAGTTTGGTTGTGCCACCCGCAGAGCCAACAAAATTTCGGTTGGGCGGATAGCAAGGGTCGGGCATGAGGACTTCGTCGCCTGGATTGACAAGCGCCATGGCTGCAAGCAAAAGTGCGCCACTTGCTCCGGAGGTGACGATCACTCGGCTCGGATCGACGGATGCACCGAGTTGAGTGGCGTAGAATCTAGCGATCGCTTCACGCAACTCGGGTAGACCGGCTGGAGGACAATAGCCACTTTTGCCGCTGCGTGCGGCTTGTGTCATGGCTGTCACAACGGCCGGCGCTGCGGTAAAGTCTGGTTCTCCAACACCAAGGCTGATCACGTCGATACCGGAACGTGTGAGCGCTGAGGCTTCTTTTAGAAGTTCGACCGCGTGAAATGTGACTGTATCGTGGGTGCGTGCTGCAAGTGCCGTCATCGTGCCATTCTCCCTCTAGGAGCAGAATTGTAGTGGTTACTCAACCTTCTCGAAGGGCTTTTCTTACTGGACGCAGAACGTCTGCGACGCCTTGGGGGCAATTTTGTGCCAGGCTTTCGCGTACGTGCGTGGGTTCGGTGAGCTGGGATCAGGAGGATCAGAGCACTCAGGCATGGCTTAAGCCTGCTCGGCCGGGTGATGTGATGCATGCGCAGGCCTTATGCCGTGAGCTTGGAGTCCAGTTCATCCTGATGAACTCTGAGGCCTATCCGGACCCAGGGCGTCCGATCTTGTGGATCGATTCTCGTGCAGAATGGGCTCAGTTGGAGCTTGTCGATGCCGCTGTCGGGTTATGGCGAGCAGATGCCGGCGTGACACTTTGGTCCTTGCACCAGCAAGGTGTGGGTATTTTCTCTGATACTTTCGATGCCACGCATGCGCATCAAACTTTGGCGCAGTGGTTTGCCAGTCCCTTTGAGGGTCGTCTCATGCACAGTGGGATTGTGCAGGCCGAGGTGTTGCTTGCGGATGGCACGCTTGAAATGCTCGGACCCTTTGGCGCCTCGGGAAGCAGACCCCTTAAAAGCTTGTCTTTACAAAAGAAAATTCCTAGCCTTTTTGATCTGGCGCAATCTCCCCAAGCCGCGTTATGTGCAAAATATGAAAATTGGCCTTTGCGTTATCGTCTGGATGGCTTGATGCCGCAATCTGGCGATTCGCTGAATTTGGCTTGGTTGTTTCAAGGTCATGGTGGTAGTCTTGCATGGTTACAGGCCTTATGGTTGCAAATACCTACGCCTGCTTCGATGGCGAACGAAACCTTGCCCTCTTTACAAAACGCGGTCGATCCTGCCACGGTCAGGCAGTCCGCACTTGAACTTGATCAATCTATCAAACAGACCCTGGATCCAACGGGGCTATTCGGTCGGACTCTTCCCGCAAAAGGGCTAGAATCCAACCCACTCACTTGACCTGATAAAGGGCCATTACAGATATGGAAAAGACTTTTCGCCAAGCCGCTCTTGATTACCATGAGCAGGGTCGTCCCGGCAAAATCTCGATTGCGCCGACCAAGATGCTCTCCAATCAGCGGGATCTTGCCTTGGCGTATACGCCAGGCGTGGCGGCAGCATGCGAAGAGATTGTGACGGACCCTGCCAATGCGTTTCGTTACACCGCGCGAGGCAACTTGGTCGGTGTGATTACAAACGGCACGGCGGTGCTGGGTCTGGGCAATATCGGTGCGCTGGCCTCCAAGCCTGTGATGGAAGGCAAGGCGGTATTGTTTAAAAAGTTTGCCGGTATTGATGTGTTCGATATTGAAATTAATGAACAGGATCCCGACAAGCTTGTCGAGATCATCGCGAGTCTGGAACCGACGTTTGGGGGCATCAATCTCGAGGACATCAAGGCGCCTGAGTGCTTTACGGTCGAGCGTAAGTTACGTGAGCGCATGCGCATCCCGGTTTTTCATGATGATCAGCATGGCACGGCGATTTGCGTGTCGGCGGCGTTTATCAACGGCTTGAAAGTTGTCGGCAAGGAGATCGACAAGGTCAAAGTTGTGGTGTCGGGGGCGGGTGCTGCGGCCCTCGCGTGCCTGGATTTGATGGTCGATCTCGGGCTGCCACTTAAACATATTTGGGTCTCCGATATCGAAGGTGTGGTTTACGAAGGACGCACGGTTCTGATGGACCCTGATAAGGCGCGGTTTGCCCAAAAAACTGACGCGCGCAAATTGGCTGACATTATTGCTGAGGCAGATGTGTTTCTTGGTTTGTCCGCGGGTGGTGTGCTCAAGCCGGAGATGGTCAAGGTGATGGCCAAGCGCCCGCTGATTTTGGCGCTGGCTAATCCCAATCCAGAAATCCTCCCTGCCGAGGCGCATGCGGTGCGTGATGACATTGTGATGGCCACCGGACGTTCCGATTATCCAAATCAAGTCAACAACGTTTTGTGTTTTCCCTACATTTTCCGTGGTGCCTTGGATGTGGGCGCCACCACGATTACGCGTGAAATGGAAAAGGCTGCGGTGATTGCGATCTGCGATCTGGCCCAAGAAGAGCAAAGCGAAGTGGTCGCGGCCGCTTATGGCGATTATGACGTTTCGTTCGGCCCTAAATCTTTTATTCCCAAGCCTTTCGATCCACGCTTGATTGTGCGCATCGCACCTGCGGTCGCCAAGGCGGCGATGGAGTGTGGTGTGGCAAAACGACCGATCGCCGATCTCGATACCTACGTCGAACAACTCGAGCAGTTCGTATACCGCTCTGGCGCGTTCATGCGCCCGTTGTTCTCCACGGCGAAAGCGCTCGTGCGCTCCGGCGCCAAGGCGCGGATTGTTTTCACTGAAGGCGAAGATGAGCGTGTGCTGCGCGCTGTGCAGGTGATCGTTGACGAAAAACTCGCCAAGCCTATTTTGGTGGGCCGCCCTTCGGTGCTGGCTGACCGCATTACAAAATTTGGTTTGCGTTTACGCCTTGGCGAGGATGTCGAAGTCACCAACCCAGAGTTTGATGAGCGCTTCCATCAATATTGGACTGCGTACTGGGAAAAAATGTGTCGTCACGGTGTGACTAAAGAAATGGCCCGTATCGAAATGCGTCGTCGTTTGACGTTGATCGGTGCGACCATGTTGCGCATGGGTGACGCGGACGGCATGATTTGCGGAACGGTCAGTGGCTATGCAGATCATTTGCGTTATGTCGATCAGATGATCGGTAAGCGTCCCGGAGCGGCAACGTATGCGGCGATGAATATCTTGCTGCTGCCTGAACAGACGCTGGCTTTGGTCGACACACATGTCAACGATGATCCTACCGCCGAACAAATTGCAGAGTTCACGATTGCGGCGGCTGATCAGATGCGTCGTCTTAATGTGATCCCCAAAGTTGCCTTGTTGTCGCGTTCTAATTTTGGTTCTGGTAGCTCCGAGTCTGGCAGTAAGATGCAAAAGGCGCTCGAATTAATTCGTGCGCAGCAGCCTGACCTTGAAATTGATGGCGAGATGCACGGTGATTGTGCGTTGAACGAAGCTTTGCGTTTGAAAATACTACCCTCGTCTACACTCAAAGGTGCGGCTAACTTGCTGGTTTGTCCAAATGTAGACTCCGGTAATATTGCCTACAATCTTCTCAAAACCGCAGCAGGTGGTAATGTCGCTGTTGGGCCGTTTTTGTTGGGTGCGAATGCGCCTGTGCACATTCTGACAACGAGCGCGACAGTGCGCCGTATCGTGAATATGACTGCGCTCACGGTGGTGGAGGCCAATGATCCACGTTATGAGGACCTACAAAAGAAATTGCTGTAAATTTCTTCTTGCGCCGCATCATTTTGTTGTAAAGAATTGTTTTATTGTCGTGACTGTTTGTGATATTTCCAGTATAAAAACTTTACGATCATAGAAATAGATTCATTCAGTTATTTTGCTGTGATGGAGTCATCCAATAGAGTGGCCTGCTTGAAGGAGCCATCAGTATGGGTAAAACACTTGAGCCAAAACTGCGGCAGCTCATGAAGCGCGGCGGAGACTTTGACCCTCAGAGTGGACAGGATGTGGTCGCTGCCGCAGCCAAAGAGGCAGGGCTTGCATGGTTCGCGGCTGATTGCGATAAAGCGCGCAGCCGTTCGGCTGTATTTCGCGCCATCGTCAAGGCCGTTGATTATCCGCAATTTTTTGGTGCTAATTTTGATGGGTTGTATGACTGTCTGTGCGACACGCTGCTTGATCAAAAAGAAGGCGGTTTCGTTCTGGTTTTGAATAATCTGCACTCCGCTGATCCGGCGATTGTCTCGGATGGAGAGCAGTTTTTGCAGATTTTGAATGATTCTGTAGAGTTCGCGCGTGAGAATGGCCGAGTTTTTATATTTGGCATTCATCATGCGGGCAAGCATCCCGATGCGATGCCCGGCGTTGTGAACGCCTGGAGTGATGCGCCGGCCTGAGTAGATGGCCTAGCCATTGCCCATACGTTACCAGCGTAACAAGGCAGTCGCTGCGGCGACCAAGGCAAGGCCTGCGGTTTCTGTGCGCAGTACGCGTGCGCCAAAGCGAATCGACAGAGTCTGGTTGCGCTCGCAGCTTTGAACTTCTTCGGGACTCCAGCCTCCTTCAGGGCCCACCAGAAAGGTGAGCGCACGTTCAGTTTTGGCCTGACATAGAGGATTTAAAAGTCTTGTTTCTAGGTCTTCGCGGCTGTTGGGGTCGCACAACAGACGCTCTCCGATTGCACGAGCGCCTAAGGCTTCTTCGAGCGTTTGCGGGGGTGAAATTTGCATCAGCCGATTGCGGCCACACTGCTCAGAGGCTGACTCGATAATCCCTAACCAGTGTGCCAAGCGCTTCTCAAGTCTGGGACCCGAGAGCTTAAGGATGCTCCGATGTGCGCTGATAGGAACGATACGACTCACGCCGAGCTCAACCGCTTTTTCGATCACCCAATCCATCTTGTCACCGGACGGCAGCCCCTGGAACAGGCAGAGCTCACCCGCCAGTTCGCTCTCTTTTGGATGAAGGTCGCCCAGCGTCACAGAGGCGATTTTCCCTTGAAAATCAAGTGTTCCTGGGAGTTCGCCGCCGCGGCCATCAAACAAAATGAGGGTGCTGCCCGCCTCGAGCCTTCGCACTTTGATGTGGTGGGCCACCGACGCAGGGAGGGCCAAGGTTTGTCTGGGCGAAAGGGGTTCTGGACAATAAAAGCGGGGGTCAGCCATGCAGGGTGCTCGGTTGTGTCTTGGTGGATGTACGGGTGCTAAACTCCTACGTTTTGTAACCCATTTTTCTGATCCCGTGAGCACCCGGCCGGGACCCATCGCATGAGCCCAACTATCGCCGCCCCCGTCAAACTTGCCGACGCCATCCGTGCACTTGCCATGGATGCAGTCCAACAAGCCAATTCCGGCCACCCCGGAGCCCCTATGGGGATGGCCGAGATGGCCGAAGCACTTTTTACCCGACACCTGCGCCACAACCCCGCTGATCCTGCCTGGCCAAACCGCGATCGCTTTGTGTTGTCCAACGGTCATGGTTCGATGCTGATTTATGCGTTGCTGCACCTGACGGGCTATGACCTCCCGATGGAGGAGCTGCGTAAATTCCGTCAATTGCACTCTAAAACGCCTGGCCACCCAGAGGTGGGTATGACTTCTGGCGTGGAAACCACCACAGGACCCTTGGGTCAAGGCTTGGCCAATGCGGTCGGGATGGCGCTCTCTGAGTCTTTGTTGGCCGCTGAGTTCAATCGCCCAGAGCACAAAATTGTCGATCACCATACCTATGCTTTCGTGGGTGATGGTTGTCTGATGGAAGGTATTTCTCACGAGGTCTGTTCACTGGCGGGTACGTTACGCCTCTCCAAGTTGGTCGTGCTGTACGACGATAACGGTATCTCGATTGATGGCAAGGTCGAACATTGGTTTGCCGACGATACCGCTAAGCGTTTTGAAGCCTATGGCTGGAACGTCTTGCGTGTGGCCAATGGTCATGATGTCGAGGCGGTGCATGCTGCGATAGGTCAGGCGCACAAGCTGGGCGCACAACACGGTCGTCCAACGCTGGTCATTTGCCGAACCGTGATTGGTCAGGGTGCCCCGACGGTCGCGGGTACCGACAAGGTTCACGGCGCGCCGCTTGGCGCAGAAGAAATTGCTGCCACGCGTGCTGCGATTGGTTGGCCCCATGCGCCTTTTGAGATTCCAGAGGCGGTCTACGCCGGTTGGGACCAACGCAGCGCGGGCGCTCAGGTGCAATCGGGCTGGCAGAAAACGTTTGACGCCTATACAGCGCAATTCCCTGCTGAAGCCATCGAATTTATGCGCCGCATGAAAGGTAGCTTGCCCGCCAATTTTGCGGCAGTTGCTGAAAAACTATTGTCTGCGACAAATGAAAAAGCAGAGACCGTTGCCTCGCGCAAGGCTTCTCAGCAAGCCATTACCGCCTTGGTCGAAGTATTGCCCGAAATGCTGGGTGGATCTGCTGATTTGACGGGTTCGAACTTTACTGATTGGAAGGGCGTCGCGGCTGTGCGTTCTGGCGCGGATGGCATTCAGTTTGGTCGTCATATTAATTATGGCGTGCGTGAGTTCGGGATGTCAGCGATGATGAACGGCATTGCGCTGCATGGCGGCTACTTGCCGTTTGGTGGCACCTTCCTGACGTTTTCCGACTATTCACGCAACGCGCTGCGCATGGCCGCGATGATGAAACAGCGTGTGGTGTATGTCTTTACCCACGACTCCATTGGTTTGGGCGAGGATGGACCGACCCACCAGTCGGTCGAGCATGCGAGCAGTTTACGTTTGATCCCCAATTTATCCGTTTGGCGGCCCTGCGACACGGTCGAGACCATGGCTGCTTGGTTGGCCGCGGTCGAGCGTCCCAGCAGCATCGGGATGGATGTGCATGCAGGCGGCCCAACCGCACTGTTGCTGTCCAGGCAAAATCTGCCCTTCATGGCGCGCAGTGCCGAAACGCTCAAGCAGGTCGTGCGCGGCGGCTATGTGTTGCAAGACGCTCAGGGCGCCAAGGCTGCGATTATCGCGACCGGTTCCGAGGTGGCACTCGCCATCGAGGCACAAAAATTGTTGGCGGCCGAAGGCTTCCCCGTGCGCGTGGTTTCCATGCCCAGCACCGATGTGTTTGATAAACAAGATGCCGCTTGGCGCGCCTCGGTCTTGCCTAAGGGCATGCCCCGCGTCGCGGTTGAGGCAGGTGTCACCGCCTTTTGGCACAAATATGTTGGACTTGAAGGTGCCGTGGTGGGGATTGATACATACGGCGAGTCGGCACCTGCTGGCGCGTTGTTTAAACACTTTGGACTGACTGCTGAAAAAGTCGCTCAGGCCGTTAAAAATATCTTATAAATTTTCCAAACTTAGGAGCTTGGTCTCATGACAATTCGCGTTGCTATTAACGGTTATGGTCGTATTGGTCGCAATATTTTGCGTGCACATTACGAAGGTGGCAAAAAGCACGATATAGAAATCGTGGCCATCAATGACTTGGGTGATCCCAAGACAAACGCCCACCTGACGCAATATGACACCGCACACGGCCGCTTTCCTGGCACCGTCGGCGTTGAGGGCGACTACATGGTGGTCAATGGCGACAAGATCCGCGTGCTGGCCAATCGTAACCCTGCCGAGTTGCCCTGGGGCGATTTGAACGTCGACGTGGTGCTCGAGTGCACAGGTTTTTTCACCAGCAAAGAAAAAGCCTCAGCCCACCTCAAAGGTGGCGCTAAAAAAGTCATCATCTCCGCACCTGGCGGCAAAGATGTGGATGCCACAATCGTGTTTGGCGTCAATCAGGACGTGCTCAAGAAAGAGCACACTGTGATCTCAAATGCTTCGTGCACAACAAACTGTTTGGCACCTTTGGTCAAGCCTTTGCATGAAAAACTGGGTGTTGTGACCGGTCTGATGACGACGATCCATGCCTACACCAATGATCAAGTGTTGACCGACGTATATCACGAAGATCTGCGTCGTGCCCGTTCTGCCACTATGAGCATGATCCCCACCAAGACAGGTGCTGCAGTGGCTGTTGGGCTGGTCTTGCCCGAGCTTAATGGCAAGCTGGATGGCTTTGCGATGCGCGTGCCGACCATCAACGTTTCGATCGTGGATCTGACCTTTACGGCCAAGCGTGATACCACTGTGGAAGAAGTCAACGCCATCCTCAAAGATGCCGCCGCGGCTGGTCCACTCAAGGGTATTTTGACTTACAACACCGAGCAGTTGGTATCGGTCGACTTTAACCATAATCCTGCTTCGAGCAACTTCGATGCAACCTTGACCAAGGTCTCGGGCAATCTGGTCAAGGTCAACTCTTGGTACGACAACGAGTGGGGTTTCAGCAACCGTATGCTTGATACGACGATTGCCTTGATGTCTGCTAAATAATTTTTTGTAAATAATTATCTGTAAAAAATAAGCTGCTCATGACTACCGTTCTAACCCTTTCTGCACTCGCACAGGCCGGCAAACTAAAAGGTCAGCGCGTCTTTATTCGCGCTGATCTGAACGTTCCTTTTGATGACGCAGGTCACATCACCGAAGACACGCGTATCAGTGCCTCGGTTCCAGGTATTCGCCTGGCACTGGGCGCGGGCGCTGCAGTGATGGTGACTTCGCATTTGGGGCGTCCGACTGAAGGCACTTTGACGCAAGAAGACTCGCTGGCGCCGATTGCCAAACGACTCTCCGAGCTGTTGGGGATGCCTGTGCCGCTTATACAAAACTGGGTGGACGGTGTCTCAGTCGCGCCTGGACACGTGGTCTTGCTCGAAAATTGCCGCGTGAACAAAGGCGAAAAGAAAAACGATCCAGAGCTATCCAAAAAAATGGCGGCGCTGTGTGATGTGTATGTCAATGATGCGTTTGGCACTGCGCATCGCGCCGAAGCCACCACCCACGGCATCGCGCAGTTTGCCCCGATCGCCTGTGCAGGGCCTTTGTTGCAAGCTGAGCTCGAGGCCCTTGGTCGCGCTTTGCTGGCGCCCAAGCGCCCTCTGGTCGCGATTGTTGGCGGTTCAAAAGTATCCACCAAGCTTTCCATTCTCCAGTCGTTAGCCGACAAGGTTGACCAACTGATTGTGGGCGGCGGGATTGCCAATACCTTTATGCTTGCGGCGGGTTTGCCGATTGGTAAATCTCTCGCCGAGCCTGATCAGCTCGATCAAGCTCGTGCGGTCATTGCAAAAATGCAGGACCGTGGTGCGGCTGTACCGATCCCTACCGACGTGGTCTGCGCCAAAGAATTTTCTGCGCAAGCCAAGGCCACCACCAAAGCTGCAAAAGATGTTGAGGCGAATGATTTGATCTTGGATATCGGTCCGCAAACCTCAGTTCAGTTGGCTGAGATTTTGAAAAATGCTGGGACGATTGTTTGGAACGGTCCGGTCGGTGTGTTTGAAATTGAGACCTTTGCACAAGGAACCGCTTCTGTTTCTCACGCAATTGCTGAGTCGGCGGGCTTTTCAATTGCGGGTGGCGGTGACACGCTTGCTGCGATTGCTAAGTTTGGGATTACTGACAAGGTCGGCTACATCTCCACAGGTGGGGGTGCGTTCTTGGAGTTCCTCGAGGGGAAAACGCTGCCTGCCGTCGATATTTTGCAAAAGCGCGCAGTAGGCTAAATCAATCCACGATAAACAGAGTTGCACCCGTCTCTGTCGAGGACCGGTGTGGCTCTGCGTGATCCGCGACCTGATAGCTCATACCCGGCTGCAGGTCAAAGACACGGCCGTCCTTGAGCGCGGTCCTTAAAGAGCCGCTCAGGCACAACAAAATGTGCCCTTTTTCACACCAGTGATCCGCAAGATAGCCGGGTGTGTATTCGACCATTCTGACCCGGATGGTGCCAAATTGCTGTGTTCGCCAAAACGCTTTGCCTGTTGTGCCGGGGTGTTCAGTGGCAGGGATTGTTGACCAGTCGGTGGTGCCAAAAGGAATTTGATTGATTTGCATAAGGGTTCGTATTTTGAAAGGGCTTGTATTTTTGTGAATTAGCCCCCATTGTGAAGGTATGTCCACCTTTTGGCGCATTTTTTGCGGCCGCACACATGGAATTTAAAGACTACTACAAAACGCTTGAGCTCACGCCAGAGGCTTCGCAGGATGATATCCGCAAAGCTTATCGCAAACTCGCGCGTAAATACCATCCAGACGTCAGCAAGGAAAAGGACGCGGAGACTCGCATGCGCGAGGTCAATGAGGCCAACGACGTGCTGCGTGACGAAGAAAAACGTGCGGCTTACGATCAGCTCAGAACAAATGTTTCCTCTGGGGGCGCTGCGCCCGAACCAGGTTGGGATCGCGGCTTTGAGTTCGCGGGTGGTGATGGCCATGCGCCGAATGATGCGCAGTTCCATGACTTTTTATCCAGCTTGTTTAAGCAAGCCGAGCGGCAGCGGCGTGGCCCAAGCGCAGATTCGCGCCAAGCGGGAGCGCAACAATCCTTCAAGGGCGAAGATCATCACGCCGATATCGAAATTTCGCTCGAAGACAGCCTCAATGGCGTGACGCGCGAGCTTGGTTTGCGTTCAGTGCAGCTCGATGAGCAAGGCCGCCCTCAGCTCGTCAATCGCACTTTAAGTGTCAAGATTCCCGTGGGTGTGCGGGCAGGCCAGATGATTCGACTGTCCGGTCAGGGCATGCCTGGCGAGGCTGGTGGTCCGGCAGGCGATTTGTTTTTGACTGTGCACTTTGCTGCGCATCCTATTTATCAAGTGCAAGGACGAGACTTAAGCATGAAGCTGCCTGTCACGCCGTGGGAGGCCGCTTGCGGCGGCCAGGTTCATGTGCCGACCTTGCAGGGTGAGGTCGAGGTCAGTATCAGTGCGGGGAGTCAGCCGGGTAGCAAGCTCAGATTACGTGGCAAAGGCTTGCCTGGTGATCCAGCGGGTGATCTTTATCTCATATTGGATGTGGTGTGGCCACCTGCAACCACAGATGCCGCCAAGGCCGCTTATCAGGCGCTCGCGCAGGCCGCACCTTTTAATCCGCGCCGTCATTTGGGAGTACAAGGATGAAATCGGTCACGATTTATTCAGCTGTGATGGTGGATGGCACTGCGCCATTGTCCTTGCCTGAGATGGCGTATTTATGTGAACAACACGTTGATTGGGTGGTGAGCCTCGTGCATGAAGGCCTCGTAGCGATTGAATGCGATGCCCCCCCGGCAGAAACACCATCCGATCTTTGGGTGTTCGCCAGTGCCGCGGCGGCACGCGCGCGTCAGATTGCCCGCACGCAGAGAGACTTCGATGTCAATCTGGACGCTGCAGCGCTGATGGTGGATTTGGTGGAAGAAGTCAGACAGTTAAGAGCGCAGCTCGAGGTGTATCAAAGATGAACGCGAGTCGCCACCCCGATACGATTCGTATCGGTCTTGTTTCAGTTTCAGATCGTGCTTCAAAAGGTATCTACGAGGATCAGGGTATCCCTGCCTTGCAGGCATGGTTGGAAAAGGCCGTCACAACCCCGATCGAATTCGTTACTCGCTTGATTCAGGACGATGCGCCTACAATTTCGGCCGCGCTGGTTGAGTTGGTGGATGTCGAACGCTGCGATCTGGTGCTGACGACCGGTGGGACGGGCCCTGCGCGTCGCGATGTGACGCCAGAAGCGACTGTGGCAGTGGCGACCCGTGAGATGCCAGGCTTTGGCGAACAAATGCGCCAGATCAGTTTGCAGTTTGTCCCGACCGCGATTTTGTCGCGACAGGTGGCCGTCCTCAGAGAGACTGACGATCACGCAGCGCTGATCATCAATTTACCCGGACAACCCAAGGCGATCAGCGAAACGCTCGAGGGGCTCAAGCGCGAGGACGGCACGGTTGTTGCCTCCGGCATTTTTGCGGCCGTCCCATACTGCATTGATCTGATTGGCGGACCTTACATCGAGACCGACGATGCTGTCGTCAAGGCGTTTAGACCCAAGTCCGCGCGCCGACCGCCAGCAGCTTAAGCGGGCAAGATTTAGGCACGTAGACGCCACAGCGAGGTCACCTCCGCGCGGCGCGCGTCGGCGAGAGGATCCTCCTCGTCTTTGGTCTTGGTATGCATGGGACGAATGTCCAGTCGTTCCATGATGCGAAGTCCTGCGGTTTCAATCTTATCTAGCAAGTCTTCACGCGTGCGCAGCCCTAAGTGCTCCGCAAGGTCAGACAAAATCAGCCAGCCTTCGCCTTGAGGGGTGAGGTGCGCGCGCAGACCCTCTAAAAAACCATTGAGCATATGCTGATCCTGATCGTAGATCGCATGCTCTAGACCCGAGGCAGGACGGCCTGGCAGCCAAGGTGGGTTACAGACGATGAGGTCTGCTTGTCCGTCGGGAAATAAATCCGCTTGCACAAACTTTACGCCTGAAGATAAGCCAAAGCGTTCGATGTTTTCTTGGGCGCAGTCCAGGGCACGCGACTGTGTGTCTGTCGCGGTGACATGCGTCAGTCCTCGTTTGAGTAGGAGCGCGGCGATGACGCCCGTACCTGTGCCGATATCAAAAGCATGACCCAACATGCCCGGTCCTTGCGGGAGCGGTGCCTGTGCAATCAGCTCCAAATACTCGGAGCGGGTGGGGGCAAACACTCCGTAATGAGGATGGATACGGGCACCTAGCGCCGGGATGTCAATGCCATTTTTGCGCCATTCAAAGGCGCTGATGAGACCCAGCAGCTCGGTCAAAGGCATGATGTAGCTGGTTTTGCTGTCACCGTGCGCGGCCAGGCATGCCCCTTTGACGTCAGGCGCGCGGCGGTGTTTGAGCAGGTGATGGGGCTCAAAAGGCAAGCACAGCATGCCCAAGGTACGGGCACGTTGCGCGCGCGCCAGTCTGACTTGGTGAAAGCGCTCGGGGTAGGGGAGTTCTAGGTATTTTGGACGACGCTTAGCTGTACGTCGCGCCAACGCGTGCAAGAGTTGGCGGGCATTTTGAAAGTCACCGGTCCAAATCAGCGCGACGCCTTCGCTTGCCAGCCTGTAGGCGGTATCGGCACTCATCGTGTCATCGGCGAGCATCGTGCGCTTGGGAGGCGCCCAGCCGTTTTCAGAGCGCCAGGCTGAGGTGAGTGTTTGCTCGCCTACAAGCCAAGAAATTGTGGGGATTGTGCTGTTTAAATCTGGATTGCCGTGCGGCATGGAGGTTTCTCATTAGAGGATCAAAACTGCTTGGAAATGAGTTTTTTGGGAGCAGAGGGCAAATACGTCCATGCTGCCGTAAAATACTCGGTAAATTCCCTACAACCCTGACATTTTGCTCTAAAAAGGATCTCTCATGGCTTTAGTTTCCATGCGCCAGCTTCTGGACCACGCCGCCGAGCATGGTTATGGCATTCCCGCGTTTAACGTGAATAACCTCGAACAGGTCCAGGCCATCATGGAAGCGGCGGCTCAGACCGATAGCCCCGTCATCATGCAAGCCTCTGCAGGTGCACGCAAATATGCAGGAGAGGGATTCCTGAAATACTTGATTCAAGCAGCAGTCGAGTCCTACCCCCATATTCCTGTTGTGATGCACCAGGATCATGGCCAGTCACCCAAGATTTGCCAAGGCGCGATTGACCTCGGATTCTCTAGCGTGATGATGGACGGTTCGCTTAAAGAAGACGGCAAGTCGATCGCCGACTATGACTACAACGTTGCCGTGACCAAGCAGGTCGTGGAGATGGCCCACAAGCTGGGTGTCACGGTCGAGGGTGAGTTGGGCTGCCTAGGCTCGCTCGAAACGATGGAAGGCGAAAAAGAAGATGGTCATGGCGCCGACGGCAAACTGACGATGGAGCAGTTGTTGACCGACCCTGAACAAGCAGCAGATTTCGTGCGCCGTACGCAGCTCGATGCACTCGCCATCGCGATCGGCACTAGTCATGGTGCTTATAAATTTACGCGCAAGCCCACAGGAGATATTTTGTCGATCTCCCGCATCAAGGAAATCAACAAGCGCTTGCCCAACACCCACCTGGTCATGCATGGCAGCTCAAGCGTGCCACAGGATTTGTTGGCTGAGATCCGTCAGTTTGGCGGTGACATGAAAGAAACCTACGGTGTGCCGGTCGAAGAAATCCAAGAGGCCATCAAGTTTGGCGTGCGCAAAATCAATATCGACACCGACATTCGTTTGGCGATGACCGGTGCGATCCGCCGTTTCTTTGCTGAAAATCCAGGCAAGTTTGATCCGCGTGAATACCTCAAGCCAGCACGTGAGGCGGCCAAGGCAATCTGTATCGCGCGTTACCAGCAATTCGGTACGGCCGGCAACGCCAGTAAAATCAAGGTTGTGCCTCTTAATGAGGTCGCAGCCCAGTACTCGGCTGGTAAATTGTCTCAGGTCGTGCAATAAACGACATGACCCAAGCACTGTATCAATCCAGCATTCAATCTCTTCCGCTACTTGCGCGCGGCAAAGTGCGCGACATGTATGCGGTGGGCGAAGACAAGCTTTTGATCATCGCGAGCGATCGTATCTCCGCCTTTGATGTGATTCTTGATGATCCGATCCCCGGTAAGGGTCAGGTCCTCAAGGAGCTCACAGACTTTTGGTTGGAAAAGCTCGCACATGTGTTGCCGAATCACTCAACAGGGATCAACCCTGAGGATGTGGTCGCACCGAATGAGCGCGATCAGGTTGTTGGACGCGCTGTCGTGGTCAAACGTCTCAAGCCCATCATGGTCGAGGCGGTTGCACGTGGTTATCTGATTGGCTCAGGCTGGAAAGATTATCAAGCCAAAGGCTCGGTCTGCGGGATTCAATTGCCTGCGGGTCTCAAACAAGCTGGCCAATTACCTGAGCCGCTTTTTACGCCTGCCGCCAAAGCCGAAATGGGCTTGCATGATGAAAACGTCGACTTTGCACATGTGATCAAAGAAGTCGGTCAGGAGATGGCTGAGCGCATTCGTGCGGTGACTTTGCGTCTGTACTCCGAGGCTGCGAGCTTTGCCGCAACCAAGGGCATCATGATCGCGGATACCAAGTTTGAATTTGGTCTCGATGCGCACGGTACGTTGCATTTGATGGACGAGGTGTTGACACCCGATTCCTCACGTTTCTGGCCTGCGGATGGTTACAGCGAGGGCATCAGTCCTCCCTCGTTTGATAAGCAGTTCGTCCGTGATTGGCTCGAGACGCAAGACTGGGGTAAAACGCCTCCCGCACCGCGACTACCCGCTGACGTGATTGCTAAAACTGCGGCTAAATACCGCGAAGCTCTTGATCGTTTGACCGCTTAATCGACTCACTGTCCTATTTTTATTCGCAAGGCTTTGATATGACTTCTTTATCTTCTGCTGGTACACCGCTTGTGGGTGTGATTATGGGATCATCCAGCGATTGGGAAGTCATGCAACACGCGGTCAATATGCTGGGTGATTTTGGTGTGCCCTGCGAGGCTCGGGTGATTTCCGCGCATCGTATGCCGCTCGATATGGCGGAGTATGGCGCGCAGGCAGCCGCTCGAGGTTTGCGCGGCATTATTGCCGGTGCGGGTGGCGCAGCCCATCTGCCAGGCATGATGGCCGCACTGACCGAAGTCCCCGTGTTTGGTGTGCCTGTGCCCTCCAAGTATTTGCGTGGCGAGGACTCTCTGTTGTCCATCGTGCAAATGCCCAAGGGTGTTCCGGTGGCGACCTTTGCCATCGGCGAAGCGGGCGCTGCGAATGCCGCCTTGCACGTGATTGCAACACTCGCGACGACCGATGCCGTCTTGCGTGAAAAGCTCATCGCATTTCGTGCGCGCCAGACTGAGGCGGCACGTGCCATGCGGGTGCCTCTGTGATTGCACCGGGTGAGTGGTTGGGTCTGATGGGGGGCGGTCAGTTAGGCCGCATGTTCTGTCATGCCGCACAGTCTTTAGGCTATCGCGTGGCCGTCCTAGATCCCGCGTCAGAGGGCCCGGCGGCCTCTGTGGCCGATATGCATATCCTAGCGGACTACGACGATGAAACGGCGCTGATCAAATTGGCGCAACGCTGCCGGGCCGTGACCACCGAGTTTGAAAACGTTCCCGCTCAAAGTCTCTTGACCTTGGCAGCGCATTGCCGCGTGACACCGGGGGCGCATGCGGTCGAGATTGTTCAGGATCGCATTGCAGAAAAAGCGTTTATCGTTAGTCAGGGCGTCGCAGTCGCACCGTATGCCGCGATCCGGGCGGAGTCAGACTTGCGCGCAGCAGGTGCGCATTTATTCCCCGGTATTTTAAAAGTCGCACGCCTCGGTTATGACGGCAAAGGCCAGGCGCGCGTGCGCTCGCTCGAGGAGGCATTGAAAGCGTTCGCTGAGTGTGGTGGCGTACCTTGCGTACTTGAAGCCATGCTCGATCTCAAAGAAGAGCTCTCTGTCGTGCTCGCGCGTGGCTTGGATGGTCAGTGCGCGGTCTTTCCGGTCGCGCGCAACGTCCACGAACAAGGTATCCTGGCCGTGACAACCGTTGACATGCAAGCGGTCGCGATGACGACACGTGCAACTGAAGCGGCCTTGGCCATCGCGCAAGGCCTCAAGTACGAAGGTGTGCTGTGTGTAGAATTTTTTGTGTTGGGCGACAATCAGTTGCTCGTCAATGAAATCGCACCGCGTCCTCACAACAGTGGTCATTTCAGCATGAATGCGTGCGTGACCAGTCAGTTTGAGCAACAGGCGCGTGTCATGGCGGGTTTGCCACTGGGCAGTACGCGTTTGCTCGCCCCTGCGGTGATGCTTAATCTTTTAGGTGATGTCTGGTATCCAGGCACAGATGACCGACAAGCTGAGCCTAACTGGCAGGAGGTCTTAACCGTGCCGGGTGCGTCTTTGCATCTCTATGGCAAGCGCGAGGCGCGTCGTGCGCGCAAGATGGGTCATGTCAATTGCACGGGTACGACGCTTGCTGAGGCGGTCTCACATGCCAATCAAGTGGTGCAGGTTTTGCGTTTGCCCGTTGCGGCAACGCTTTAACGCGGCGGCTCAGTGACTACTGCCTCTGATCGCGAAATCAATCACGCTGCGCAGGTGTTGCTTCAAGGCGGCTTGGTCGCCTTTCCAACCGAGACAGTGTATGGGCTCGGTGCGGATGCGGAGAGTCGCGAGGCGGTCGAGCGGATTTATCAAGCCAAGGGTCGACCCTCTAATCATCCGGTGATTGTGCATGTGGCCCCCGAGGCGGACTTGTCTTATTGGGCGGCTTCGGTGCCAGATGAAGCGCGCGTCCTGATTGATGCATTTTGGCCAGGGCCTTTGACCTTGATTCTCAAGCGTGCCGCACATATCTCTGATGTGGTGAGTGGCGGTCAGGATAGCGTGGGTCTGCGTTGCCCTTCGCATCCTGTTGCACAAAGACTGATTCGTGCGTTTGCTGCGGGTAAGCCCTCGGGTCAGGGCGGCATCGCGGGGCCTTCTGCGAATAAATTCGGTCAAGTCTCGCCTACACAAGCTTTACACGTTCGCGATGAGTTTCCCGAACTTGTCGCTGCAGGCATGCTAATCCTTGAGGGTGGCTCTAGCGAAGTTGGCATCGAGTCGACCATTATTGATCTATCGCGTCTGAATCAAGGGGTCGGTCCTGTGCTGTTGCGCCCAGGGTACGTGACGTCGAAACAAATCTCGCAGATACTGGAGATGCCTGTATCCCAACCAGATGCACAGGCGCCTCGTGTATCAGGTGCGCTCAAGTCACATTACGCGCCTCAAACCCCGATCAAACTTGTCACTCGAACAGGGATCATGTCCGCCGCGCTGCAACAGCTGTCGCACTCAACGAAAAAAATAGTGTGTGTCACACACAGCATCGATCAAGCTTTACATCCTCAGCTTGAGAACATTGAGTGGGTCTCAATGCCTACTCAGCCTGAGGCGTATGGATATGCCTTATATGCAACGCTGCGTGCGTTAGATCAGAATCATTATGCTTTTATGCTGTGGGAAGAGGTGCCGGATACTCCCGAATGGCTGGGAATCAAAGATCGTCTTGGGCGCGCAGCGGCAGCCTTTTAAGAATAATCATGGTGTACTAGCTGCATCCACTTTTGTGCTGATTGCTATCGTCAAAAAGAGACTCACGGTTGAATAGAAACAAGGAAGGAATACGTTGATGACATACGTTCATCAGGATATGCGCGACAACGACACACTAGATGGTCAGTGTGCTTGGGTACTAGGTGCCTCGGGTGCGATAGGCTCTGCAGTGGCTGAGTTGCTCGCACTGCAAGGTGTCACCGTATGGCTAAGCGGTCGCGATAGAGTCAAGCTCGATGCGCTACAAGATAGAATCGCACAAGCAGGTGGCCAAGCGAGAGTACGTATGCTGGACGCTACTAGTGCGGATGAGGTGACACATGCTGCACGAGAGATTGTTCGGCAGTCAGGAAAAATAAACATTTTGATCAATTCAACCGCTTCATCGACTTTTGGTGAGTTTCTTGATTTGATGGACGATGATTGGGAACGAACATTTCAAAATAAGTTGATGGTGTATGTGCGCTCGATGCGTGCTGTTTTACCAACAATGCTCAAAGCGGGTGGGGGCGTGATCATCAATATTTCTGGTAAGGCAGGAAAACTACCTTCGCCTGCACACTTACCTGGCGGGTGCATGAATGCCTCCGTAAACTTGTTAACAAAAGGTATTTCTGACCGATACAAGGATCAGGGCATACGGGCAAACACGATCGCGCCGGGCCCTATTGCTTCAGCCCGTTTCGATGCCTTGGCTGCGAAATTGGTCTCGAGTCCTTCGGCAAATCCAGTATATATGTCTAGACAAGGCACACCTGAAGATGTCGCTCAGGCTGTCGTGTGGTTGGCGGGCCCGCATTCCAGACATCTGAATGGTATTGTTTTACCTTTAGATGGTGGGGCGACCCCAACAATCTGATCTATTCGGTACAAAGATAAGAGAACTCAAAAGAGTCCATATCCAACCTGGAGACAATGATGAAAAGTATTTTAAGAACACTCTGTGCAGTTGCTTTAATAACGTCTGCTTTCGCAAGTGCTGCACTCGCTCAGGATGCTTATCCCTCCAAGGCGATCAAGCTCATCGTACCCTTGGGGGCAGGTGGTGCGACCGATGTGGTGGCGCGCGTTGTCGCAGCTAAGTTATCGCAGCGACTGGGGCAGCAAGTCATTGTGGAAAATCGCCCGGGTGCTGAAGGCGTGATTGGTGTGAACGCGGGTGCCAAGGCGGATCCCGATGGCTATACGCTTGTGCTCGGCTCAAGTACGACCTTAGCGGCTAACTACCAATTGCGTAAGAGCCTTCCCTTCCATCCTATCAATGATCTCGCACCGGTATCCATGGCGCTGAAAGATTTTTATAACGTGCTGGTGATTAATCCGAATGTTCCTGCAAAAAATTTAAAAGAATTTATTGCCTATGCCAAAGAAAATCCTGGCAAGCTGAACTACGGGACCGCGACAGTGGGTTCTAAAATTTGTATGGAAATGTTCCGTACGATGGCGGGCATTGATCTGAAAATGATTAACTATAAAAGTTCGCCACAAGCACTCAATGACCTGATGGGTGGGCAGCTTCAGATCGTGTGCGAACCCGTTGCAACCTCTGTACCCAATATTAAAGCCGATAAGATTCGCTCGATTGGCGTGACGAGTTTGACGCGGGTAGAGCAAGCTCCTGATCTGCCTACTGTTGCGGAGCTTGGCTTACCAGGCTTTGAGTACAGCGCCTGGGTGGGCGTCTTTGCTCCCGCAAAAACGCCTCAGGCCATTATTGATCGTCTTTCCAAGGAGATTGAGATTGTGCTGAAAGACCCAGAAACAGATGCAAAAATTCGTTCCATTGGCGCTGCTCCCATGATTGGTGGATCCAAGCAGCTTGCTGAGCTGCTCAATCAAGAGATCGCACGAGCCGGAAAAGTTGTCAAAGATGCTGGGATCCAGCCGGAATAATGATGATGCGTTCACCCCGTATTTTTCTTGTGCATGCCGTTGACGTTTCGATGGCACCGGCCTCCACAAGTTTCAAACAGCAATGGCCAGAGGCGAACATTATCAATGTGCTCGAGGAGTCATTGGCCGTCGATATGTTGGCCGACGGGAAAATGACCCCTCGAATGATTGAGCGGTTTTCACGACTGGGTCAGTACTGCGTAGACGCGGGCGCCGATGGCATTTTGTTTACATGCTCGGCATTTGGCGAAGCCATCAATTATCTCAAAACTCAGCAATCGATTCCAATACTGACCTCCAACCAAGCGATGTTTGAAGAGTTGCTCGAACGGGGTGGCACGATCGCGATGTTAACGACCTTTGGCCCTTCTTTGCAGACGCTGCGCGATGAGCTATCTCAGATGATGCAAGAAAAGGGTGTTGAGGTACAGGTGGATTCTTTCATGGTGGATGGTGCGCTGGATGCCTTGTTAGCCCGTGATCAAGCGCAGCACGATTTTTTGATTGCAGAGCAGATTAATCGACTTAGTCAGTATTCAACTATCGTACTGGGTCAATTTTCGATGGCGGCTGCGGCAAATCATCCTGCGATTCGCACGCAGGCGCGGGTGATGACCACACCTGATAGTGCTGTTAGAAAGCTTAAGCAGTCCTTGAATTAATTTTTAATCTTTTTGTTCAAAGGGTTTTGCCATGCAAAGTTGCTATGATCGTTATACACGCTTGAAGTTTGATCGACCCCATCCCCGTGTCCTGCGTATCACGCTCGCCTCTCCACTGAAGATGGGTGCGATGGATGCGACGATGCACAGAGAGGTCTCAGAGATCTGGAAAGATGTGGATGCCGATCCTTCGGTGTCAGCGATTATCATGACAGGCGAGGGCAGAAACTTCTCGGCGGGCGGTGACTTGAATCACGAGCGCAAAGTGTGTGATGACTACGCGCAGCGTATGGAAGCCATGCGCGAAGCGCGTAACCTCGTCAACGGGATGATCAATTGCAGCAAGCCGATCGTGACAGCCGCGCGTGGCTGGGCGGTGGGTGCTGGCCTTGCTCTGTTGATTTTGGCAGATGTGTCGATTGCATCAAAAGATGCAAAATTTTCAGATGGACATTTGAAAATTGGTATCGCTTCGGGCGATCATGCCACGATTATTTGGCCACTATTATGTGGCATGGCCAAAGCCAAGTATTACCTGATGACTGCTGATACCTTTACCGGTGAAGAGGCAGACCGCATGAATCTGATTTCGATGGCATTGGATGATGCGGAAGTCGAACAAAAAGCAATCGATATCGCCAGCAAGTTCGCCGACGGTCCTCCAGGTGCCTTGCGTTGGACCAAGCACGCTCTTAATAGCTGGTTGCGTCAAGCCGGTCCGATTTTCGATGCCTCACTCGCGCTCGAATTTATCGGCATGGCAGGTCCTGAGGGCAAAGAAGGGATGGATGCCTTCTTGCAAAAACGCCCACCTAATTTTGATCAAGACTTTTCGATTTAGTCACAAAACCAAGGGGAGCCTTCGTGCATGTTCCCCCTGAACGCTCAAGTTCTTGATGCCCTTGTTCTAGACAATCTCTCAATCCCTGCGCGTCACAATTTGAACATTTAGTTCGAATTGAGCTTGATCTTTAATGATAATGAGCTATTATTATCATTAATACAGAAGCCAAATTTTCAATATTGGTGTTCTCAATCATCGAGTGTTGTTGAGAGAAAAGAGGAGCTTGTCATGCTTTTAGTCAGACGTTTAGCCCAACGTTTTGTCATGTTGGCAGCAATTTCTGTGCCGCTGGTGGCTCCTGTCACTGCGCAGTCGGTTTCTGCGGCGGATATTGAGAAACTTCAGGAAAGTGTCCGCGCGATGCGTGAGCAATATGAGCAAAGGATTAATTCGCTTGAGCGCAAAATTGAGACGTTGCAAAAAGTACAGGCCGTACGCCCTCAGCCCGCCACAATAGCGGGCCCAACAACCCCGGCAAACAAAGGTGGGACAGCACAGGCGGTGCCAACGAGCACAGCCGTGATGACCAGTGCAAGCTCCCCTGCGCAGCCAGTCAATGGTCAAGCAGGTGACTTGACTCCCATCCCGCAGCAAGCACGTGTCGTGACACGCAACCCTCCCTCATCGTTGGGTTCCGGTATCACTCTACCGAAAATAGGTGCGGTGACACCTGAAATTTCATTGATTTTGGACGGCAAATATTCGTCACAGAGTCAAAATCCAGAATCGTTTAGACGAGGATTTATACCGTCTGGTGGGGAGAGTGTCCCGCGCGGCTTCAGTCTTGGAGAGTCTGAATTTGCAATCGCAGGTACGGTTGATAATTTGTTTCGAGCAGAGGCTCGCCTAGTGTTGGGACAAGAGGGTTCTGAGTTTCATGTTGCACTTGAGGAGGCCTTTTTTGAGACAATCAATTTACCTGTTGGCTTAAAAGTCAAAGGCGGTAAGTTCTTTTCAAATGTCGGCTACCTCAACAACAATCATCCTCATGCGTGGGATTTTGTGGATCTCCCCCTGGTCTACAAGGCCTTCTTTGGTGGGCAGCTGAACAATACGGGCGCACAGCTTTCATGGGTAGCCCCGACAGACAAGATTTATATCAGACTAGGCGCGGAACTCGGGCAGGGTATGCATTATCCGAATAGCGATAATTTCAATCAAAATAAACCAAGACTAAGTACGTTTTATGCCAAAGCAGGTGGTGACTTTAATGAGTCTTCATCTTGGCTCGGTGGATTGTCATTTGTATCTGCTTCCACAGGCGATAGACCGAATATCTCCGTTTTTAATGACAATGCAGACTCCTTCGATTTCACGGGAAATACAAATATCGTGATTGCAGATTTTGTTTATAAATGGGCGCCAAATGGAAACCCAAGTAGACAAAATTTCAAATTACAAGGAGAAGCTTTTTGGAATACACAAAAGGGATCAGCAGCCCTTTCAGGACAGGGACCCTTTGGAAATTGTGAGGCACCCTGTCTAGGTCAATCATACACAAACACACAGAGTGGCTTTTATGTCCAGGCGATTTACCAGTTCATGCCAAGGTGGCGTGTAGGTTATCGCTTTGATCAATTATTCGCAGGCAATTCCAACTATGGATTCAGTCCAGGCACATTGGACGGCACGCCAATTGAGCCGTGGAATCCAACACGGAATACGCTGATGTTGGATTGGGCAAATTCAGAAAATTCGATGCTTCGATTGCAGCTTGCGAGAGACACGGTGTATGGACCCAATATGCCGAATAATCAAATCTATCTTCAGTACATCATGAGCCTCGGAGCCCATGGTGCGCATCGTTTTTAAGCGAATCTCCAATGAAACTAAATCGAATGTCGCTTAAATGGCTCGTGACTTTTACAGTCATTCTTTGCTGTTTTTTTCCTCAGGCAAGCCGCGCTACGCTCAATGTTTTTGCCACGGTACCAGAGTGGGGTGCACTTGCTCAAATGCTAGGTAAGGATAAAGTAAAGGTTTTCATTGCAACCACTGCATTGCAAGACCCTCATCAAATCCAGGCCCGTCCCTCATTGCTTGCAAGAGCAAGAACCACAGATTTGTTGATTGCGACAGGAGCAGACCTTGAGGCAGGCTGGCTTCCTGTTCTGCAGCGCGACGCGGGAAACCCTAAAATTCTTCCTGGCCAGCTCGGTATGTTGGAGGCAGCAAGCTATGTGCAAGTGCTCGATATCAATAGTGCGCCAGATCGAAGTATGGGACACGTTCATGCCTCAGGGAATCCACATATCCAGACCGATGCGCGAAACTTCATGCCGATCGCTCGTGCCATGACGGAACGGTTGATAATTTTAGATCCTCAAAATACGACTCACTATCAAGAGCAATTACAGATATTTTTGACGACTTGGTCAAAAAATCTTGAACGTTGGCAAAGCCAAGCTAGACCCTTGATCGGCGCAAAAGTATGGGTTCAACATGATGCGTTCAGATACATGAATGAATGGCTTGGTTTGGATCAGGTCGGCGTGCTTGAGATCGTACCGGGCGTAGATCCATCTGTCACACAACTGAGTACGATTCTAAAAAAGCAGTCTGAAATCAACGCCAAAATGGTGTTGTCACCCGTGTATCTCAATCAGAACGCATCGAAATGGCTCAGCGAAAAAGCAAATATCCCTTCAGTTATTTTGCCATTCACAGTCGGCGGAAATAATGAGTCGAGAACCTTGGAGACACTGTTTGATGACACGATCCGGCGGTTATTGCAGGCTTGGAATCGTGGATAGTTCAAGGGCATGAATATTGATTTTATTTTGCCTGGTGGTGTGCCTGTCGATCTATTGATCTTCGCCGTGTGTGCAAGTTTGTTGGTGATCGCGACACATGTGCCGTTAGGCATGCAGGTATTGAACAGAGGTATTATTTTTATTGACTTGGCGATCGCGCAGGTTGCGGGGCTTGGCGCTTATCTTGCTATCGCTGTGCTTGGGGAGCAAATTGATCCTGTTTGGACCCAGGCGTGTGCAATGGGGCTTGCTTTATTAGCTGCGTGGTTGTTTAGCATGACAGAAAAGTTATGGCCTCGTTATCAAGAGGCACTCATCGGTGTGGTGTTCGTGTTGTCTGCGACGGCTGTTTTGATTCTTTTAAGTAGTCATCCCCATGGTGGTAATCAACTCAATGAGTTGTTATCCGGGCAATTGTTGTGGGTGGGGCAAGAAAAGTTGATGTATTCAACGCTAGCCACCTTGATACTGTTGTTATTGATGTATCTCTTACGACATCAACAGAAAGCATTTTATGCGCTCTTTGCCATAGCAATTACTATTTCGGTCCAGCTCGTGGGTGTTTACTTAGTGTTTGCGACCTTGATCGTTCCGAGTTTGGGTGCTGCGGCTTGTCAGGATAATCGATACAAGAAATGGTTGGCCTTCACTATTGCGCTCACAGGCTATTTAACAGGTTTGGTGCTTTCTGCATGGCTGGATTTGCCGAGCGGACCGTTAATCGTCTGGACACTAGTGATGTCCGCACTCACCCTTGGCGTGATTGGACGACGATGTATAAAAAAACGTGCTCAACAGAGCACGCTTGATCACTGAATTAAGCAGACCTTTTAGGAAAAAATTAGAAAAAAGCCTGGATGCCTGTCTGCGCACGACCCAAGATGAGCGCGTGCACATCATGCGTACCTTCGTAGGTGTTGACCACTTCGAGGTTGACCAAGTGACGCGCCACGCCATACTCGTCAGAGATTCCGTTACCACCTAGCATGTCGCGCGCCATGCGTGCGATGTCGAGCGATTTGCCGCAGGAGTTACGCTTCATGATCGACGTGATTTCAACCGCTGCAGTACCTTCATCTTTCATACGACCCAGACGCAAGCATCCTTGTAGGCCTAATGTGATTTCTGTTTGCATATCGGCCAGTTTTTTCTGGATCAACTGATTCGCGGCAAGTGGGCGACCGAATTGTTTGCGGTCCATGGTGTATTGACGCGCCATGTGCCAGCAGAACTCGGCAGCACCGAGTGCACCCCAAGCAATACCAAAGCGTGCGGAATTGAGGCAGGTAAAGGGGCCTTTGAGGCCGGACACACCAGGCAACATTTGTTCGTCGCTGATTTCAACGTTGTCCATCACGATTTCACCCGTGATGGAGGCACGCAAACCGACTTTGCCATGAATAGCCGGTGCTGACAGTCCCTTCATGTTTTTTTCAAGGATAAAACCGCGGATACGGCCATCGTAATCGCCGCCCACGCACTTGCCCCAGACCACAAACACATCCGCGATGGGGGAGTTGGAGATCCACATCTTGCTGCCGGTCAAGGAGTAGCCATTGGCCGTTTTAACGGCGCGTGTTTCCATTCCGGCTGGATCAGAACCATGATTGGGTTCAGTCAGACCGAAACAGCCAATCCATTCGCCGCGGGCGAGTTTGGGCAGATATTTTTGCTTTTGCGCTTCGCTGCCGAATTCGTTGATCGGTAACATGACAAGTGACGACTGCACGCTCATCATCGAACGGTAACCGGAGTCTACGCGCTCAACTTCGCGGGCGATCAAACCGTAGCTGACGTAGTTCAAGCCAGAGCCGCCGTACTCAACAGGGATCGTGGCGCCAAGCAGTCCAAGTTCACCCATTTCAGGAAAAATCTTGACGTCTGTTTTCTCGTGACGAAAACCCTCGAGGACGCGTGGGGCCAGCTTGTCCTGACAGTAGGAGCGTGCAGCATCGCGCACCATGCGTTCCTCGTCGGTCAGCTGGCTATCCAGCAAGAGTGGGTCTTCCCAGTTAAAAGAGGCTTCAGCCATTGTCATGCTCCAAATTAAAAACTATCCAAAATTTTACAAAATGCCGACTCAGGTACATCCGAAAACCTTAGGCTTTCTGGGCAGCGGCTCTGAGCTTGGCAATGGTTGTCGTTGGGGTGATGGCCTCGGGATCAATCAACAAATGCAAAATCGCGGGCTGGCCGCTCGCGACCGCGCGCTCATAGGCGGGGCCGAACTCTTCGGTTTTCTCGATCCGCTCGCCGTGACCGCCAAAGGCGCGCGCATAAGCAGCAAAGTCTGGATTTTTCAGGTGCGTCGCGGAAATGCGGCCGGGGTAATGTTTTTCCTGGTGCATTCGGATTGTGCCGAACATGCCGTTATCGATAATCACCACGATGATAGGCAAGTTGTACTGAACAGCCGTCGCGAACTCTTGACCGTGCATCATGAAACAACCATCACCAGCAAAGCACACGACCAGTTTTTCAGGTGAGAAGCGCTTGGCACCAACCGCAGCAGGCAGTCCGTACCCCATCGAGCCTGAAGTCGGGGCGAGTTGGGTACCGAATTGCGTAAAGCGGTGGAAACGGTGCAGCCAAGTCGCGAAGTTACCGGCACCGTTGGTCATGATGGCATCAGCGGGTAAATGCGCCTCGAGATATTCCATCACACCGCCCATTTGCACGGCACCGGGCGTTTTGATGGGGGCTGGATCGCTCCAGGCGAGGTAGCTTTTGTGCATAGCCTCGGTACTCGCTGCCCAGGGTGTTGCCGTAGGCGTTGGGAGCGCGGCCAATTCGGCGGCAAAGGCAATCGGTGAAGCATTGATCGCGATCGAAGCGCGGTAGACCCGACCGAGTTCGCCACTGTCAGGGTGCACATGTACAAGCGCTTGCTTGGGCACGGGAATATCGAAAAGCGTATAGGCCTGGCTTGGCATTTCAGACATGCGACCACCGACAAGCAGCACCAGATCAGCGTCTTGTACGCGCTTGAGCAAGTCGGGATTCAGACCGATGCCGACATCACCGATGAAACAGGGATGGTTCGCAGGGAAAAGCATTTGGCGACGAAACGACACCGCCACCGGCAGCTTAAAGCGCTCGGCGAACTCAGCGAACTGTGCGACGGCCTGTGCGCTCCAGCGTGCGCCACCCAAAATCGCGACGGGTGCTTTCGCTTTAGACAGGCGTTCTGCCAAGGCAGCCATTTGACCGGCAGCAGGTGCGGAGTCGATGGCTTCGTAGTGTGGTGCATCGGCGACCGTGGCCATTTCAACCAACATGTCCTCGGGCAAGGCAATGACCACGGGACCAGGGCGTCCTGAGGTCGCAACATGGAAGGCACGCGACAAGATCTCGGGGATTCGCGTCGCATCGTCAATCTCGGTGGCCCATTTGGCGGCCTGTCCAAAGACCGCGCGATAGTCCATTTCCTGAAACGCTTCGCGCTCGCGCATGCCGCGTTCGATCTGTCCAACAAAGACAATCACCGGGGTGGAGTCTTGCTTGGCGATGTGGATACCGGCCAAGGCATTAGAAGCACCGGGCCCGCGCGTGACCATGCAAATGCCAGGGGTGCCCGTGAGTTTGCCATAGGCGTCAGCCATCATGGCGGCCCCGCCTTCCTGTCGACAAACCGTGACCTCGATGCTGACATCCACCAAGGCGTCGAGTACGGCAAGAAAGCTTTCGCCAGGCACGCAAAATACGTGCTTGACGCCATGGCTGACGAGTTGACCGACGAGAATCTGACCGCCGGTGCGAGGCTTGCTGGGGGAGGGTGCTTGGCTCATTTTTCTTGTCTTCTTTTTAGAGAAAAGGGATAAGTGTAATCATAGGGTTAAATCGAGGCGGATAACCAGTCGACCAGACGTGCGTCCGCTAAAAGTGGATCGGCGATCGGGTCACGTGCAGCGAGACGATGCTGCAAGACAAGGTCGGCAAGAAGGCTGCGGATGGGCATCTTGGCCTGTTTGGCCTCCCAGCGCATACCCGCCATGGTGACGACGTTGTAGAGGGAGGTGGCGACTTGTCTTGCTTGTTCGGAGTTGTTTGAGTCGCTGGCTGTCGCGGCGAAGGCAAAGGCACGCTCGATGCGTTCGGCTTGCAGAGCGGCCAAGGAATTGCTGACGGATGCGCCTTCGGCAAGTAATGTCTCTACATGCAAGCGTAAGGCTGGGAGTGAATCCTCGCGCTGAATGGCTCTAAGTACGTCGAGTGCGACGATATTGCTCGTCCCTTCCCAGATAGACCCAAGATGTGCATCGCGCAAGATCCGTGGATCACTCCATTCCTCGATATAGCCGCAACCACCTCTGACTTCCATGGCATCGCCCGCGACTTTACGGGCATCGCGACAGGCGCGAAACTTGATCAGTGGCGTCATGATGCGCATGAGTGGACGCTTTGAGGCGTCCTCGTCCGCCGCCGCCAGCGCTCGCGCAGTTTGGTAAACCATGGTGCGGGCTTGCTCGGTCAGCATGGCCATTTTGCTCAGTTGGCGTTGCATCAAGGGCATCTGGTCGAGTCGCTTGCCAAACGCCTGGCGATGCTTGGCGACGTAGAGGGCCTCAGTCAAGGCGCGTCTCATGAGTCCCGCGGCGCGCACACCATTGGAGAGCCGCGAGTTGTTGATCATGTCCGACATCTGCTTGAAACCCTGGCCGCGTTCACCCACGAGCCAGGCAAAGGCCCCTTCGAGACGAATTTCACCGCTCGCCATTGAGCGCGTACCGAGTTTGTTTTTCAAACGCAAAATGCGATAGCTGTTCCGCGAGCCATCAGGCTTCGTGCGCGGCAACAGAAACAAGGACACGCCTTTGAGTCCGTCAACGGCCTCGGAGCGTGCTAACACCATGGCGAAACCCGCATCGGGATTTGAACAAAACCATTTGTCACCAGAGAGCTGCCACTGACCATCCGAGCCCAAGGCGGCCTCGGTCGCTGTCGCGCTCACATCCGAGCCCGCACCTTGTTCGGTCATGAACATGGCGCCTTGATGAAGGGCGTCAAAATCTTGCGTCGTGACCATGGGGAGCACTCGCTCGACCAGCGCGGGATCACCAAACTTGCGCAAGGTCCGGGCCAGCGAATCGGTCATACTTACAGGGCAACACAAGCCAAACTCAGCCTGCACAAATAAATAGGTCAATGCATATTTAGCCGCGGGCGGCATGGGCGTGGGCCAACCAAGCACGCCACTCCGGTGCGACATCGCCGCGAGTCCGAATTCGCTGTAGGCAAAGCGCTCAAGCTCGACATACGCGGGATGCTTGTCGACTTGATTGGTATCGACCCCTGCGCGCGTACGCACGGAGAGCGTGGGGGGGTGTTTATCAGCGACGCCGGCGAGATCGTCGAGCAAGGCGCCTGCCAAGCCTCCAAGTCGCTCTAGATGCGGCAACAAATGCGCATGTAAATCATTAGGTAGGTAGCAGGCCAGGAGGTCACGTCCCGCGTCCGCTGCAAAAAGATTCAGTCCGTGAGCGTCTGGAACGGGGTGTGACATGTTGAGTGTCTCTCTGGCTTAGGGATGGAGGCGGACGAGGGTTTCCTCTGCGATCGCGAGGCTAGAGGTGAGTCCTGGCGATTCGATACCAAAGAGGTTAACCAGGCCAGGGATACCATGGGTGGCTTGACCCACAATCATAAAGTCGGCGGCAGGCTCGTGTGGTCCGGAGACTTTAGGTCGAATACCGGTGTAACCGGGCGACAACGAGCCATCTTTCATGCCTGGCCAGTAACTCCGAACCGCTTCATAAAAACCATCGCAGCGGCTAGGGTCGATGTCGTAATCCACGCGGTCAATCCACTCCGTGTCAGGGCCGAATTTGGCCTGACCTCCGAGATCGAGTGTGAGATGAACCCCAAGACCCGCATGGTGCGGTGTAGGATAAATCAGGCGCGTAAAGGGCGCGCGACTCTGCAAGGTAAAGTAACTGCCTTTGCACAAATACTCGTTAGGAATAGAGGCTGGAGGGATGCCTTCGATGCGACGCGCGAGGGTAGGCGCATGCAAGCCCGAGGCGTTAATCAGTACGTTGCAAGACAGGCTCATGGCCTCTGAGCCCCCAAACTGAAGCTCAAATCCGCCACCTTCGCGGACCCGTCCAGTCGCGAGGGGCGTATGAAAAACGCATTGCGCTCCGGCGTTTTCGGCGTCACCTTGATAGGCGAGCATCAAACCATGGCTGTCAATGATGCCCGTGGACGGCGACAGTAACGCAGCGGTACAAAAGAGCGCCGGCTCGAGTGCCATCGCTTGTTGCGCTGTCAACAACTCCATATCCTCGACCCCGTTGACACGGGCTTTCTGCAAAATGTCGGTGAGCTTAGGAATCTCTTCTTGGCTGGTTGCGACAATCAGTTTGCCAATCTTTTTATGCGCAACACCTTTTTCAGCACAATAGGCATAAAGCATGTGCCTGCCTTTTACGCAGAGCTTGGCCTTAAGGCTTCCCGCAGGATAGTAAATGCCTGCATGGATGACTTCGGAGTTGCGGGCACTGGTACCAGTGCCAATCCCTTCGGCGGCTTCGACCACCATCACTTCGCGACCTGAGAGCGCCAAGGCGCGTGCGATCGCTAACCCAACGACACCGGCTCCAACAACGATGCAATCAATATCTGTACTCATGATGTCTCGTGATATTTTGATTTATTTACGCACGTCAGCAGGCGTCAGATCATAGCCGCCGGCGTGATAGACCAAAGGTAGCGCTTCAGTGCGCGCGCAATGTTCTACGGCACCAATAAAGATAATGTGATCGCCTTCTTCGTAGCGACGATGATTGGCACATTCAAACCACGCGGCACACGGCAGATCGAGCCGAGGTGAACCATTGGGCGCACTTGTCAGGGGAATGCCGTTAAAACGCTCGGCCGCAGGACCGCTCGCAAATTGTTGGGAGACCGACATTTGGTTCGAACCCAGGACATGAATCACATAGCGATCACATTGCTCTAAGGTCTTGAGCGAAGAAGAATTGCGCGACAGGCTCCAGACCACAAGAGGTGGATCGAGTGAAACGGAATTAAACGAACTCACGGTGAGACCAACCGGTGCCATGCCCTCAGCCGCAGCGGTAATAACCGTAACACCCGTAGGAAATCTGCCGAGTGCTGCCCTGAAAAAAGTCGAATCAAAAGAAGGGGAAGTGGCGTTCATATCAGGGAGCAATCCGTCCGATCGACCACTGTCCCGCAGCGGTGGCTTGGTAGGTCAGGCGATCGTGCAGGCGCGAAGGGCGCCCTTGCCAAAACTCGAAATACTCGGGCTTGAGTCGATAGCCGCCCCAGTGGGGGGGACGCGGAGGCTTTTGATCGCCGTATTGTTCTTTGAGCGCCTTTTCGGTCGCGGCAAGTTGCTCGAGCGTGACGGGGCGGCTCTGGGGAGAGGTCCAGGCACCAATCTGTGAGCCGAACGGACGTGTTTGAAAGTACTCATCGGACTCCGCAGCCGTCACTTTTTCAACAACACCTTCGATGCGGACTTCGCGCTCAAGCGGTTGCCAGAAAAAGAGCAGGCTCGCCCAGGGCTGAACGGCAAGCTCGAGACCTTTGCGAGATTCGTAGTTGGTGAAAAATAAGAAACCTTGGTCGTCCACGCCTTTGAGAAGCACGATCCTCGAGGAGGGCCGTCCCCGCGCATCTGCAGTCGCCAGCGTCATCGCAGTGGGTTCGGGGACGTTTTGACGCAACGCCTCGTCAAACCAGACTGAAAACTGTTCGAAAGGGGATGTTTTGGCATCCTTTTCTAACAATGTGAATTTTTCGTAGCTTTGTCGGATATCGGCAATAGACATGATTCGGGTCCGATACGGCGCGCTGTGAGCGGTCGCCAAACGTGAGTTAAGGGTAACAAAGAGTTTACCGTGACATCAGTCGGGTTGCTTTGATTGACCTGCTGTCAGGAAAGGGAGTGATACCATTTTGGCTAGCGTTGATGAAGTCTCTCTTTGAGTCGTGTCACGAGCGCTTTCAGCCTCGCATCGTGAATACCCGCAACCTCAAGCGCATCGGCTGTTTGCGTGACATATTCAAGGCAAGAACCGTAAATGCCAGAGGCTCTCAAGATAATCTCGATCAGAGCGTCATCGGAAGGCTCGGGCACATAGGCCGGGCCTGTACGATCAATCACAAAAGCGAGCGCCTTGACAGCACCCTGGGGCGTTTGGCAATCAATCCAGCTTGGGTGGTAGGCACCCGTCGACATTTCCCTACGCCAAAGTGTTTCAAAGATCGGAAAAACTTGGTCGGCAGCGACGCGAAAAGTCATGCCATTGCATTTACCGCCAACCTCCAGCCCAAACACCAGGCCGGGTAACTCAGGCGTACCACGATTGATACGAGACCAGAGGCACAGCGCACGATGATGACCGGGGAGCAAAGCGGGCCGCTGCTCGATAAAGTCGAACTCGGGTTTCCAGATGAGTGAGCCATAGCCAAACACCCAAACGTCCTGAATACCGCACCAATCTTTGAGTGCGGCTTCGCGCGATGTTTTTAGACGCTCTTCGGGCCAGCGGGTAAACGTGTTGAGAGGCGGGGCAACAGGGATATGTGAGGATGCGCTCATGACGAGTCACCTTCAGCCTTTTTTGCTGTCTCTGCATGGCGGGTGAACCAACGGCCAGCGCCGAGTCCAACGGCGGTCAGCCAGAACAGTGGCATGACCCCGATCACGGCGCCTAGAGCACCGAAGGCAAGTGGTAGTGTGACCTGACAGCCATTAATCAAGGCCATGCGCAGTCCAAAGGCCTCTCCTGCACGTCCGGCAGGGGCATTCTGTTGCAAAAGAGTCAAAACACTAGGCTGCGTTGAACCGAGTCCGAGGCCTAAAATAAAAGACAAGGTCATCAAAATCCAGACTTGCTCGAAAAATGGATACAGCACAAAGTTTAGACCCGTTGCCAGTAACGCAAAATGGATGAGTTGCCAGGGGCGAACGCGATGTTGCAGCAAGGGCAAGGCTAGCCGTATCACAATCGTGGCGGCCGCGAAAGAGGCCAAAATCAGACCGATTGTGGTGGCTGAAAGTCCTACCATCACACCGAAAATCGGTACAACGAACATGTGCGTGTCCCAGGCGCTGGAGAGCAACATGTTGGCCGTATAGACACGACGAAGCTTTGGACTCGAGATCAGGTCAGTGACGCTTTGTTTCTTTTCGCTGACGGCGGTGGGGGGCGTATGGGAGGTCTTAAGATAATTGCGGACGCGATACAGACCAAACACACAGATCACTGGAGAAATCGCCAGTAAGGCGAACACGGCGCGGTAACCAAGATAGTCAATCGACATTCCCGCTAGCAAGGGTCCGAGCAGACCAGAGGTGGCCATGGAGAGGGATAGCCAGGAAAAATTGCGGAGCCGCTCTTCTCCGGCGCTCAAGCCCATTTGCCGCTGTATGGCGAGTTGAAAAATCATGTGACCGATACCGACACAGGCCGCGGCAATAACTAGGGCAACGAAGTCCTGCCAGACCCAAGGCAGAATGGTGCCAACAATCACCACAAAGGCGCTCGCTCTCATCGGGCGCCAAGGGCCAATCTGATCAAGCATGCGACCAGCTTTGATCGAAAGCAGCATCGGCAAGAGGGCAAAGACTGCGATGAGGATACCGACCTCGAAGGTCGAGCGTTTGAGCTCAAGCGCAGTGAGAGACACCGCCACGCGACCACCGGAGATCGCCATATGGATCAACAAGAGGAGCAGGCATAGGGCAATCGGTCCGGCGATGGCGGACGATTTGGCAGAAGATGGGGTGGATGGGGACGACATGCTCACGGTGTTAGATTCAAATTGTGTTCCTCTGGCGGACTCTTGTCGAGAGAGAATGCCAGTTTTTTTCTGGATCATGCAAAAATGCATCATTCAGCAGACCACAGGATACTCAATGCACGGCGTTCAGGCAGAAGTTCAGTCGAATGTTCGTATCGATGACACCAGCGAGGCAGAACGCCGCTTCGGTGGACTCGCTCGCTTGTTTGGCTTGGAAGCGTATGTTGCGTTGCGTCAAGCACATGTGGCCGTCGTCGGTATCGGCGGGGTGGGTTCCTGGGCAGCCGAAGCTTTGGCTCGCCACGGGATCGGAGCCTTGACCTTGATTGACCTCGATCACATTACCGAATCCAATATCAATCGACAGGTGCATGCCCTCTCGGAGACACTTGGGCAGTCCAAGGTCGAAGCGATGGCGGCTCGGATTCAAGGGATTCACCCAGAATGCCAAGTCACCCTGGTGGACGATTTTTTAACGCCTGAAAATGTCCATGAAGTTCTGCCCGAAACCCTCAGTGTCGTCATTGATTGCACCGATCAAATGAGCGCCAAGGTAGTGATGGCGCTTCAGGCCCGGGCGAGAGCTCAATCGCTCATCGTTTGCGGGGGCGCAGGAGGTAAAACGAATGTGCTTGCCCTGCGCGTGGGAGATTTGTCCGAGGCCACCCATGACGCTCTTCTCGCCAGGTTGCGCAATGTCTTGAGAAAGCAACATGGCTTTGCCCGGGCCGCTACCCAAGCGGGCAAGTCACGCAAGCGCACTCCTAAAATGGGTGTGCGGGTGTTGTGGCTCGATCAGCCAACGATTTTGCCTGAGGCCTGGCAAGCCTCTGAGGTGACCACAAAGGCTGGATTGCAAGGCCTCTCTTGCGCTGGGTACGGCTCAAGCGTTACTGTCACGGCATCGATGGGACTTGCGGCGGCAGCGGAGGCCGTCAACAAGATTATTTACACACAATCAAAATAACAACCATGACTCAGACACGTGCTTTATCCAAGATTTTGTCTTTAGCGGATTTTGAGAGGGCTGCGGAAAAACGCTTGCCGAAACCTATTTTTGGTTATGTTGCAGGCGCCTGCGAGGACTGCTACTCGCTGCGCGCGAACCGTGATGTCTTTGCCGAATATGAGTTTGTTTCCCGTATTTTGGTCGATATTTCACAGCGTTCCCAAACCGTCGAGATTTTTGGAAAGCAATACCAAGCACCCTTTGGCATGGCACCGATGGGCATTACCGCGATGTCAGCGTATCGGGGCGATGTCGTTCTCGCCGAAGCCGCAAAGCGTGCGGATATTCCAATGATTATGAGCGGTTCTTCGCTGATCCGGATGGAAGAGCTGATCGCCGTCGCGCCAGATACGTGGTTCCAAGCCTATTTGCCCGGCAAGGTTGAGCAGATTGCGCCCTTAATCGATCGCGTCGCGACGGCTGGTTTTAAAACCTTGGTGATCACGGTGGATACGCCGTCAGCATCGAACCGCGAAAACAATGTTCGTTCAGGGTTTTCGACACCGCTCAGGCCCAGTGTGCGTTTAGCTTGGGAGGGGATCACGCATCCGAGGTGGTTGTTTGGCACCTTTTTAAAAACGTTGATGCGTCACGGTATGCCGCATTTCGAAAACTCCTTTGCGACCCGCGGCGCTCCCATCATGTCTAAAAATGTGTTGCGTGATTTTTCATCGCGTGGCCATCTCAATTGGGATCATGTGCGGGAGATTCGAGCTCGCTGGAAGGGTCCGATGGTGATCAAAGGGATTTTGCATCCCGGGGATGCTGCGCTCGCGCGACAATACGGCATGGATGGCGTGATTGTTTCCAACCATGGCGGCCGTCAGCTTGATGGCGTGGTACCACCCCTGCGGATGTTGCCGCAGATTCTAGATCAGTTTAAAGATGGCCCTGTGATGCTTGACAGCGGTGTGCGGCGTGGGACGGACGTTTTAAAAGCCCTTGCGCTTGGTGCACGTTGTGTGTTTTTGGGCCGACCGTTTAACTATGCTGCCGCGGTGGGTGGCCCAGCAGGGGTAGATCATGCGATTTCCTTGCTGTCGCAAGAGATTTCACGCAACATGGCGATGATGGGTATCAACCGACTGAATGAACTCAGCCCGGCTTCGCTCATTCACGTCGGTAAGCGCTAAGCTTTTATTTTTTTTCACACTCTTTATTTTTTTAAACGGAGTCAACATGGCAGACCTAGGATTCGCAGTCAACACACACAAGCACACCGTCAGCAACGCCACGCTGAAGAAATTCGCTAAATTCGCCGTGGCAAACATCAGTGATGCCGTGAGCCGCACCAATGGAACGGTTGATCTGCGTCCGATCCATAAAGGAGGCCGCATTCTGGGTCGCGCCTTTACGGTCAAAACAGCGCCTGGCGATAACCTGATGGTGCACAAGGCGATTGATATGGCTGCGCCTGGCGATGTGATCGTGGTCGACGCGGGAGGTCTCCAGCGCAACGCCATCATCGGTGAAATCATGTCCACCTTGGCCGAAAGCCGCAAGATTGCTGGTTTCGTGATTGACGGTCCTATTCGTGACTTTGATGCCTTGAGTAAAGGTAAATTTCCAGTCTTCGCACGCTCCATTTCGCATCGCGGCCCTTACAAAGAAGGTCCAGGAGAGATCAATGTGACGGTATGTGTGGACGGTATGGTCGTTCACCCCGGTGACATCATTGTGGGTGATCAGGACGGCGTGTTTGCGATTCGCCCAGAAATGGCTGAGCAGTTGGCAAAACTCGTGGCTGATATTGAAAAGAAAGAAAAAGAGATTTTTGTCAAAATCGCTAAAGGTACCTTGGATCGCAGCTGGGTCGATCAGTCCCTGCGCGCAAAAGGCATTCTCAAGTAATGCTTCACCGCTATAAGCGCATACCCTGATACACAGTATGCGCTGAATCAATAAAAATCAGTCACACTGCCCACTCCGGTGGGCAGTCCATTATTGGACGGAGACAATGAATAAAAAGGTTGTGCGGTTTGATTTTTGGCTGAACCCAGCGTTTGATCGGCACATGAGTGGCCTCAAGGACATAGATGTGTCCGTGTGTCAGTACTCGGATGACGAGCAAAAGACGCTTGCGCTTTTTAAAGAAGCGCACATCTACCATGTCTGCGCAGCGAGAGACGAGGTGCCCTCAAAGTGGTGGGTCGACGAGGCTTTGCTCAGCAAGATGCCTCATTTATTGTGCGCATCCACTTCGGGCGCGGGGTACGATCCGGTCGATGTCGAGGCGTGCAATCGTCATGGCGTGTTGGTCGTCAACCAGTCTGGTTGCAATGCTAACTCTGTGGCCGAACACGCCATGGGAATGTTGCTTTCCGTCAAGCACCGGATCACGGAGTCCGATCGTGTCATGCGCGCCAATGCTTACACCACGCGTGAAGATCTCATGGGCAATGATATTCGGGGCTCGACGATCGGCATCGTAGGTGTGGGCAATATCGGCACACGCATGGCGGAGTTGGCAAAAGGTTTTGACATGACCGTGTTGGGTTATGACCCCTATTTGTCTGATGAGGAAATCAAGCGACGTGGTGCGACGCCTGTGAGTTTCGAGGATCTTTTGGCGCGTTCCGACGTGGTGACGGTCCATTGCCCTCGAACCCCTGAGACCCTAAACTGGATTGGTGCCAAAGAGTTCCGCGCCATGAAAAAAGGCGCTGTGTTCATTGCCACCGCACGTGGTGGCATTCACGATGAGCAAGCCCTCTATGAAGCCCTGCGGGACAAGCATCTTTCGGGCGCGGGTCTGGATGTTTGGTCCGTTGAGCCCCCTGCGCCTGACAATCCTCTTCTGAGTCTTCCTAATGTCACGGCCACCTATCACACTGCTGGCGTCAAACATGAGGCGCGTGGCAATGCTGCAGCCATGGGGGCAGCTCAAATCGAAGTGATCCTGCGTGGAGAACGTCCGCCGCGCTTGGTCAACCCTGAAGTATTTCCAGTGTTTTTGGAAAGATACAAAAAGATGTTTGGCTAACAACACTTAAACAGTACAACAGTCATAAACCGAGGAGAATGAGTATGAAAAAAGTCTTCAATAAATTGGGTCGTCTGAGTTGCGTTGCTGTGCTTGCTGCAGCGGCTTGGTCTGGTTCGGCGGCGGCGCAGCAGTATCCCTCCAAACCGATCACGATGATCATCGCCTTCGCGCCAGGTGGAGGCACAGATTTGATTGCGCGTTTGATTGCGCCTTACATTGAAAAAAATCTAGGCAATAATGCACGCATCATTGTGACTAATCGTCCGGGTGCGGGCGGTGGTATTGGTTTTACTGAGATCGCCAGGGCCACACCAGATGGTTACACCATTGGCTTTGTCAATACACCTAATATGTTGTCGATCCCGATCGAGCGTCCTTCCAATTACACCTGGCAGAGCTTTGACCTGATTGGTAACCTGATCGATGATCCAGGTGCTTTCGCTTTAAACACCTCCTCCCCGATTAACAACCTCAAGGAGCTTGCCGCCTTCGCTAAAGCCAATCCCGGCAAAGTCACCGTTGGCACAACTGGCGTTGGTTCCGATGATCACCTCGCGATGCTCCTTTTTGAGCGTTCGGCGGGCGTCAAAATGACACATATTCCATACAAAGGCTCTGGTGAAACGCGTGCAGCAGTGGTCGGTGGTCAAGTCATGGTGGCTGCGATCAACGTTGGTGAGGCACTCGCCTATATCAAGGGTGGATCTCAAATCAAAATGATCGGTCAAATGTCGGCCAAGCGCACCGTATTGGCGCCTGACGTTTCTACGTTCGCAGAGCAGGGATATAACATTGAGAGCGCCTCATTGCGAGGCATGGCGGCTCCCAAAGGTTTGCCTGCCGATATTCGTGAAAAGCTAGTTTCTGCGGTTGCCAAAGCTGCCGCCGATCCTGAGTACATCAAAAAGGCAGGCGAATTGTACGCACCGATTCGCTATCTCGCGCCCAAGGAGTATGGCGCTGAGTTAGAAAGCATTGACAAGCAATTGCGTCAGTTATGGAAGGAAGCACCCTGGAAGGATTGAGGGGCTAATTTGTACGTCAAACCAGCCGCGCAAGGCGTTCGATAATCTGATCGAGGCCTTGCCGGCGGTGAGATCCGAGGGAGTGAGTATCGCCTCCTCGACTTGATGTGTATCTAATAATTGCGTGCGTAGCACACCACCCAAAAGTCCAGACGCGAGCGGTGGTGTCAGCCATACTCCGTTTTTCAAGACGTAAATGTTCGAGCGACTACCTTCGCAAAGCTCGCCTTTTTCATTTAAAAAAATCAAATCAAAATAATCAGGGTGTTGCGCCAGCCACTGCGTGGCGGCCTCATACCATGGTCGATGCGTAGTTTTGTGCTGCAACAAGGGCTCAGCACTTTCGAGTCTCAGTTGCGTGAGCGCGATCCACGGCACCCCTTGCAAAGCAGGCAAGGGTGCGGTTTGAATCACGAGTTGGCCGAGAGGACTCAGCAAGAGTCGCAGGCGTGTGCCAGAGGGCATGATTGTGGCAGTGCTTGTTTGGTCTAAAGCCGCTTTGATTGCCGTGATCACTGCGTCGTCGCCAGGATAGCGATACCCCAGCGCTCGAGCGGATTGCTTTAAACGTCGTAAATGATAGGGCAGCAGCGCGATCATGTCCGCCGCGTCTGCCTTCATCGTTTCAATCAAACTGGGTTGAGAGTCTTGCGTCATTAATCTGTGCTTAGAATCCGAGCTTTCCAATGGCATTCGTCCCATTCTTGCTCTGGGTTGGAGTCGTAGACGATGCCTGCACCGACATCATAGCGACCTTGACCGTCATCCTCCAATACAAGAGTACGAATCGCGACATTCAGTGAAAAGTCGCCGTTTGGCGCGAGCCAACCCAAGCTGCCACAGTAAAGGCCGCGCGGTTCTGGTTCAGTTTGTTGAATCCGTTTCATCGCGGCGATTTTCGGTGCGCCCGTGACAGAGCCGCAGGGAAACAGGGCTTTTAAAATCTCTTCCAACGAGGTCTCGGGTGCGATGTCAGCATGTAGCGTCGAGGTCATGGTCCAGAGGGAGGGATATTTTTCCAAGGAGAACAAGGGCTCAGCCCGAACACTTCCAGGGCGCGCAAGTCGTCCAAGATCGTTTCTTAATAAATCCACAATCATCAGATTTTCAGCACGATTTTTTTCGCTGGCGTGCAAGGCCTCGCCGAGTTTTCGATCCGTTTCAGGGTCAGCAGAACGAGGCGCAGTGCCTTTCATCGGACGCGTCATCAGAGTGTTGCCTGAGCGTTGTAAAAAAAGCTCAGGTGAAAAAGAAAGGACCGCTCGACCCACGTCTTCGATATAGGCTGCATGCGCCACTGGATGGCGAGTGGCAATTTGGCGATACAGTTGCGCCGGATCGCCTTCTGTTTTGACGCGCAAAGGAAAGGTCGCGTTCACCTGGTAGACCTCGCCTTGCGCAATCCATTCTTGGATCTGCTCAATACGCGCGAGGTAGCGCTCCTTGGGGAGGCCCGGAGTGACCGACATAATAGAAGCTGGCGTATCGCTTGTACATCCCACGTCCATAGACCAGGGCCGCTCTTCGTGCATCTGCTCAAACATGAGTGCAGTCAGTCTTGGTTGAGTGTTTTGAGTGTTTGATGACTTTGCGAGCGCCGGCTCTAGCCACTCTCCCAATTCGTACTCAAGTAGCAAAGCGACCCAGCGTCCGGCACGACGCGCTTTTTCGATCTGGGCGAACGCTGCAGGCAGCTCCTCGGGCGAATACGCCACAATGCGTCCGCATGTCCGTGTCAGCACCCGTGCGCGCTGCGTCAAACGATCTTCGAAACGACATTCATTCATGAGCGATTCATAAACTCGTGAAGCACTTGACCGGTATGCGACTTGTGACGCGCGGCGACCACTTTCTCGGGAGTGCCTTCGATGACGAGTTGTCCGCCGCCCGAACCACCTTCCGGACCTAAATCCAACAGCCAATCAGCTTCGGCAATGATGTCTAGATTGTGTTCGATCACCACAACAGTGTTTCCAGCCTCAACCAGGCGGTGCAAGACACGAATCAGTTTTTCCACATCGGCCATCGACAGCCCGACCGTGGGTTCATCCAAGACATAAAGGGTATGCGGCAGACGAGAGGCCCGTCCGGTCGTGATCACACCCTCGGTCATTCGAGCTTTGGCGAGCTCGGTCACGAGCTTGATACGTTGCGCTTCACCACCAGAAAGCGTGGGGGAGGGCTGTCCCAGTGTCAGGTAACCCAGTCCCACATCTTGCATTAACTGTAAAGGGTGTTTGATGCGTGGATGCGCCGCAAAATATCCGATCGCGTCATCGACTTCCATGGAGAGTACGTCCCCCGCGTGTTTCTCACGCATCCTGACACCCAAGGTGTCGGTATTGAAACGCGCGCCATTGCACGCATCACAGGGTACTTTGACGTCAGGCAGAAAGCTCATCTCCAACGTGCGCATGCCTTGACCTTCGCACAGCGGACAACGACCATCGCCGGTATTAAAGGAGAAGCGGCCAGCACCCCAGCCGCGAATGCGGGCTTCGTTGGTTTCAGCAAACTGTTTGCGGACATCGTCCCAAAAACCGATATAGGTTGCGGGACACGAGCGTGGCGTTTTACCAATCGGTGTTTGATCCACTTCGAGCACGCGATCCAAGGCATCCCAGCCGGTAATGTCTGCACAACCAAACCAGGGTTGTGCACCGCGCGCCGCAATTGCGGCAGAAAGATTGTCCAGCAACACCTCACGCGCAAGTGTGGACTTACCAGAACCGGACACACCGGTCACGACGCTGAGACGACCAATCGGAAAATGTGCGGTGACACCACGCAAATTGTGCAACGTCGCACCCTTGACCGTGATCATCGGCGTATCTTTTGCAATCGGACGTCGAGGCTGTAGTGGATGCGCTAAGGGGTGACGCAAGTAATGTCCTGTGGTCGACTCTGGCGCATCCATGAGGTCTTGCAGCGTGCCTTGTGCGACCACGCGCCCGCCACGCACCCCTGCACCTGGACCAATATCGATAATGTGCTCAGCCCGACGAATCGTTTCGTCATCGTGCTCCACCACCACCAGCGTATTGCCATTTTTCTCCAGTCTGGAAAGTGCGCCAAGCAGGATGCGATTGTCGCGCGGATGCAAGCCAATCGTGGGCTCATCCAGTACATAACAGACGCCTTGCATGTTTGAACCTAATTGCGCAGCGAGACGAATGCGCTGTGCTTCGCCGCCAGATAGGGTCGGTGCGGCACGATCGAGGGCTAGATAGCCCAAGCCGACTTCTTGCATAAATTGCAGACGGCCACGGATCTCACTCAAAATATCACGCGCAATCTCTGCATCCCGACCACGCAGGACGAGGCCCGTAAAAAAGGTGTGCGCATCGGAGACGGGCATGCCTGCCAGCTCAGCGATGGATTTATCGCGCCATAGTACTGCGCGCGCGATTGGATTGAGGCGTGCGCCATGACAGCTCGTGCAGGTTTGCGTCTCACCCTCATACGAAGCATTCCACGCGTTCTCTTCACCGGTCTGTTCACCATCGAAACCCTGCAATTGCAGGCCTGTTCCAAAACATCCCTGACACCAGCCGTGTTTGGAGTTATAAGAGAACATCCGTGGATCGGGCTCTGGAAAGCTGGTGCCGCAGCTCGGACAGGCACGCTTGACAGAAAAATGCGTTTGTTCAAGCGGCGCTGACATATCGGTTTCGAGTTTACCCAGAGGCCAGAGCACACTCATCACCCCTTGGCCGTATTCGAGTGCGCTGCGGACCGCTTCACGTAAAGCCGCTTCGTCTTTGGTACTGACAATTAAATCGGCAACCGGTAACTCAATGGTGTGCTCTTTAAAACGATCCAGACGTGGCCATTTTGCGGTGCCGATAAATACATTGTCGACGCGCAGATGCGTAAAACCTTTGCCCGAGGCCCATTTAGCCAGATCGGTATAGAAACCTTTTCTCGCCGTGACCAGAGGTGCCATCAGCCCGATGCGCTCGCCTTTGTGGTCACGCATGATGCGCGCGACAATTTGATCCGCGCTCTGAGGCTCTACGCTGACCTGACAAGTCGGGCACATTTGTGTGCCGAGCTTCATATACATCAGGCGCAAGAAATGGTGGATCTCCGTCATCGTCGCGACGGTCGATTTACGACCCCCGCGGCTGGTGCGCTGCTCGATGGCTACGGTGGGTGGAATGCCAAAGATTGCATCTACGTCGGGCTTGCCGGCAGGCTGCACGATCGCGCGCGCGTAGGCGTTCAAGGACTCGAGGTAGCGGCGCTGACCCTCGTTAAACAAAATATCAAATGCTAATGTCGATTTACCCGAGCCCGACACGCCCGTGATGACGGTGAACTTATCGTGCGGAATGCTGACATTGATATTTTTGAGGTTGTGCTCCCGCGCATGCAAAATATCGATGCTGTGGGCGCGACGGCGTTCTTTCAACACGCTTTGAAGGGGTCGACCACTCGTTGCGCTGATTTCACTTGCGGGCAAACCTGACGCACTCGAGCCAATCGCATCCGGCGTCATGGCCACGGCATACTCACGTAGCGCCGCACCCGTGTGTGAGCGCGGATTCACCATCACGGTTTCTGGGCTGCCCACGGCCACCAGTTCACCGCCGCCATCGCCACCCTCTGGACCCAAGTCGAGTACCCAATCCGCGGCACGAATCACATCGAGGTTGTGCTCGATAATGAGTAACGTATGTCCCGCGCCCAACAGCTTACGAAACGCGCGCATCAGCCGCGCGACATCATCAAAGTGCAAGCCTGTGGTGGGTTCGTCAAATAAAAATAAACTCCCCTTTTTAGCGACCTTGGCAGTGGAAATCCCACTACGTGCCGCCTCGGCGAGGTGTCCCGCTAACTTCAGACGTTGCGCTTCACCACCCGACAACGTTGGAACAGGCTGACCCAGCTTGACGTACTCCAGGCCGACATCGGCAAGAGGTGCGAGACCCAGCTGCACATCGCGCAAGCCTTTGAAAAACTCCAAAGCCTCTGACACTGTCATGTCGAGTACCGCATCAATCGAAGCGCGTCGTCCGAGGTGTTCGATTTGGACTTCGCGGACCTCGGGTCGGAAGCGCTTGCCATCGCAATCCGGACAGCGGATATAGATGTCCGATAAAAACTGCATCTCGACGTGTTCAAACCCTGTGCCACCACAGGTCGGACAACGACCATCGCCGCTGTTAAAGCTAAAGGTCCCCGCCGTATAGCCACGTTCGCGCGCCACCGGGGCTTGCGCAAAGAGTTTGCGGATCGGATCAAACGCGCCCACATAGCTTGCGGGATTGGAGCGTGCAGTCTTGCCGATTTGCGCCTGATTGACCATTACAACATCAGCAAGTTGCTCCGCCCCTAACAGTCGATCAAACGCACCGGGTGCTTCGGTCGGCTTGCCCATGATCTTGAGCAGGCCCGGGTACAACACGTCTTGAATGAGCGTCGATTTGCCTGACCCTGAGACACCCGTCACACACACCAGACGTCCTAAAGGAATTTCGATCGAGATGTTTTTGAGGTTGTTCGCAGTCACGCCCTCAAGAATGAGTCTGGGTGTGTTCGCCGCGACGGGCATCGGACGTGGGGCTTCGACCTTGAGTCGACCGCCCATATATTTGCCCGTCAGTGTGTTGGCGTCTTTGAGTGCAGCGGGCGTGCCATCAAACACGATTTGACCACCGCGCTCTCCTGGACCGGGGCCGACATCGATCACACGATCGGCGGCGATCATGACCTGAGGATCGTGTTCGACGACGACGAGGGTATTGCCTGCGTCACGCAGTCGATGCATCACCTCAACCACACGGTGGATGTCGCGGGGATGCAAACCAATTGAGGGCTCGTCTAAAACAAACAAGGTGTTCACCAGCGATGTGCCAAGGGCAGTCGTTAAATTGATCCGCTGTACCTCGCCCCCTGAAAGCGTGCGACTTTGTCGGTCTAGCGTCAGATACCCCAAACCCACATCGCATAAAAACTTGAGACGCGCACGTACCTCGGTCAGCACGAGATCCATGGCCGCATCCATCGCACCCGGAAAGGTCAGTTGATCAGCGAATGCGCGTAGATGAACGATTGGCGACAACATCAAATCCTGAATCGACTTGCCCTCGATGCGCCACAGCAAAGCATCGGGCTTGAGGCGCGCGCCTTTGCAAGTCGGGCAGGGCGTATAGCTGCGGTACTTGGACAACAAGACCCGCACATGCATTTTGTAAGACTTAGTTTCGAGCCAGTCAAAAAAACGCTGCACGCCGTACCATTGATTTTTCCAAGCCTGACTGCCACCTTTCCAGAGCGGGTCGCCATGTAGCACCCACTCCTGATGTTCGGGTGGCAGATATTTCCAAGGCGTATTGATCGAAACGTTGGCACGCTTGGCGTACTTTTCCATTTCGACCTGACATTCTTTGTAGCTCGGCGTCTGCCAGGGCTTGATCGCGCCGCCCTCAAGCGTCTTGTTTTCGTCTGGAATCACCAAGCCAAAATCAATGCCGATCACGCGGCCAAAGCCACGGCAAGCCTCACAGGCACCAAGTGGCGAGTTAAACGAAAACGTACTCGGCAGGGCATTGCTATAACTGATATTGCAATCTGCGCAGTGCAGCTTGTCACTGAATTTCCAGACAGCCGTATCCGTACCCTCTTGGTCAACCGCATGGACTGACATCAGGCCATTACCCATCTTGAGGGCAATATCAAAGGCCTCCATGACGCGTGAGGGCTCTGCGCTAGAAAAGCGAAACCGATCCTGCACGACGCGCAGTGTGCGCAGCAACGGCGACAAGGTCGCAGATTTCTTTTTAGAGGCCTTGGCAGGCGCCGCGACCGCCGCGCTCGAGACTGCGCCTGATTGCTGCGGGCTTTCATCCGCATGAACACGCGTATAGCCTTGCTGCTCTAAAAATCCAAGGACCTCTTCCTCGGTAAAGTTCAGTGGCACTTGAACCGGAAAAGTCACCACCAACCTGGGATCGCCCGCTTGTTCAGAACGTTCTTTGACGGCGGCAAAAATAGACGCGGTGCTGTCACGACAGACCGCCTGTCCACAGCCGCGGCACATGAGCTGCGCGCCCCGAGCAAAGAGCAGCTTGAGATGGTCATTGAGCTCTGTCATAGTGCCGACCGTACTGCGCGAGCTGCGCACAGGGTTGGTTTGATCAATGGCGATGGCAGGCAAAATGCCTTCGATGCGATCGACAACCGGTTTATCCATGCGATCCAGAAATTGACGCGCGTAGGGCGAAAAGGTCTCGACATAGCGTCGCTGACCCTCGGCATAGAGTGTGTCAAACGCCAGAGAGCTTTTACCTGAGCCGCTCACGCCCGTGACGACCGTCAATTCGCCCGTATTAAGGGTCAAATCGAGGTTTTTCAGATTGTTCTGGCGTGCGCCAGTAATGCGAATAGTTGGGTTCATGCTGTAATCATAGAATGCCAGCCTGAAGGCTGCGTGGAAAACCAGATGAATATTCTGGCCGGATATAGGGTAATATACGCAGCTAAATACCGGAGAATTGCTATGGCTTCAGAAACAAAACGCACCCGCCGCAACACTCTTGAGCGCCGTTGCTTGGGCAAGGCCTTCAAGCGCCTGTTCGTCAACGCACCGAAAGGCGTGTTCAAAATGCTGGAAAAAGTCAAGAAAGCCTGAGTTTTTGGCATTCTGACAAAGAACGTAGAATGAAGTATGGGGCTGCAAACTTTATGGTTTGCAGCCCTTTTACTTTTTTCTGCCAAGTTTTTGCGTCTTTTTACGGTAAAACCGTTCAAACGAACCAAGACAGTCCACGATCGTTTAATTTAATAATAAAACCTGGAGATCAGCTATGAGTGGGAATAAACGTTGGGTTAATCGCCCAGAGGGCTCTACCTGGGGTGATTTTGGTGAGGATGACCAGCGTGGTCGCATCAATTTGCTGACCTCTGCAAAGCTCAAACAGGGTATTGCCGAGGTCAAAGAGTTTCAGCCTTTCTGTTTGAGCCTGCCACTGGACCTCCCCGGCGGTAACTTATTGAATCCACGACGTTTTCCGCCTGTCATCCGCCCCACCTTGCGTGGTGATCGCCCCAATATGAACTACGGGTTGTTTCGCGATAACGACCAGCAAACAGACGTGATCAGCGACGATTTGGTCGTGATGCACCTCCAATACTCAACTCAATGGGATAGTTTGGCTCACGTGGGCTCCAGATTTGATGCCAATGGCGATGGGATCCCTGAGTCCGTCTATTACAACGGCTACCGGGCGGGGGAGCACATTATTGGACCGACGGACGGCAAGGATGCGGGCGTGCCTGGACCGGGTGAAAACAAATCCACCTCCAACGCGATGGCGCTCGGCATTCAAAATATGGCCGAGTCCTGCGTACAAGGACGTGGCGTGATGATCGACTTCCACGCCCACTTTGGTAACAAGCGTGAAATCATTGGTTACGACACTCTGATGCGCGTGATGGAGCAAGACAAAGTCGTCGTCGAGCCCGGCGACATGGTGTGCTTGCATACAGGTTTTGCACAACTGCTGATGGACATGAAGGGCAATCCTGATCTGCACACGCTTGAAAACAGTTGCGCAGCCTTAGACGGACGCGATCAAAAACTCCTCAAGTGGATCACCGACAGCCAATTGGTGGTCTTGATGGCGGATAACTACGCGGTTGAAACCTATCCGGCAACCAGCCACATCGGTTGCTGCGCGACGCTGCCGTTGCATGAACATTGCTTGTTCAAGTTAGGTGTGCATCTGGGTGAGATGTTTTATCTCACGCCTTTGGCGCAATGGCTGCGTAAAAATGGGCGTAGTCGTTTCTTGTTGACCGCGCCACCACTGCGTTTGCCCGGCGCTGTGGGTTCGCCTGCCACGGCAGTCGCCACGGTTTAAACGTCAATCAAAAATCCCTCATCCGCGATGCTGTCAGTTTGGTGAAAGCTTGAATAAGCTTATGGTTGACGCAGTCATGGCGAGTGGGGCAATATGGTCAAGTTATTTCACTCATACAGGAGCGTGCCATGCGCCGTACTCTGATCGCTGCGGCCCTTTCAGCCGCGATGCTATTGCCCGGCTTGGGCTTTGCCAAAACATTTAAATGGACCAGCCAGGGCGATATCCTGACACTGGATCCTCACTCACAAAACGAAGGCCTGAACATCGCCGCCAACTTGTGGGTGTATGACCCACTGGTCAAGTACAACGAAAAATACGAAGTGGTGCCTTCGCTGGCAACCTCGTGGGAGCGTCTCAATCCCACCACGATGCGTTTCAAGTTGCGTCCAGATGTAAAGTTCCAGGACGGCACACCGTTTACGGCCGATGACGTTGTGTTCTCGCTCAAGCGCGCCATGGCACCTTCCTCGCAGTTCAAGTCCTATGTGGCGGGTATCACAGATGTCAAGGCCGTAGACCCCTTGACCGTGGATGTCATCACCGGAGGTCCCAATCCTGTTTTGCTGCGTCAGTTGCCTTCTCTGGGCATCATGAGTAAAGCCTGGGCTGAAAAGAACAATGTCGTATTGCCTCAGGATTTCAATAAAAAAGAAGAAAGCTTCGCCGCACGCAATGCCATGGGCACCGGCCCTTTTCAGCTCAAGTCGCGAGAAGTCGATATCAAAACGGTTTATGTTGAAAATCCTAACTGGTGGGGCAAACCGACCAAAACAGGTAACGTGACAGAGATCGTCTACACCCCGATTAAACAGAATGCGACCCGCACGGCTGCGCTGCTTTCTGGCGAAGTCGATTTCGTGCTTGATCCGCCAGCCCAGGATTTGGACCGCTTGCGTAAACAAGTCAACGTGTTGGATGGTAACGAACACCGCACCATCTACATCGCGATGGATGTAAAAAATCCTGAACTGAAGTACAGCAACATCAAGGGTAAAAACCCACTCGCGGATGTACGTGTGCGCGAGGCGCTTTATCGTGCCATCGACATTGAGGCGATCAAAAAGTCCGTGATGCGCGGCATGTCTTTGCCGACTGGCGCCATGATTGCACCACAGGTCAATGGTTATTCAGAAGCCCTAGGCAAGCGTGTGCCTTATGATCCCGTCAAGTCGCGAGAGTTGCTCAAAGCAGCGGGTTACGATAATAACCTCGAATTCACCATCGATTGCCCGAACAACCGCTACATCAATGACGAAGCGATTTGCCAGGCGGTCGTGGCGATGTGGGCCAAGATTGGCGTGAAAACCAAACTCAACGCCATGCCTCGCGCGACCTTCTTCCCGAAAGTGGCGAACGGCGATACGAGTATTTACCTGTTCGGCTGGGGGGTGCCAACCTTTGATGCCTATTACACACTTGAGTCGCTGATCCAATCCAAGGGTACGGGTGCTGCGGGTGCGTTTAACTACGGCGGTTACTCAAACCCTAAAGTCGACGCCTTGATTGACACCATTAAAACTGAGACTGACGATGCCAAGCGCACCGCCATGATTCAGGAAGCACTGACTATCCACGCCAAAGAATTTGGCACCATCCCTTTGCATGACCAGATCATCCCCTGGGCTATGAAGAAAAATGTCAAAGTGACCCACCGTCCGGACAATCGTCCTGTCATCGAGTGGGTGCGCATCGATTAATCGATGTTTCTAAAGCGAGTCTCCGTGTGGAGGCTCGCATCTTTGTGAGAATGCATGTTCGCTTTTATTATTCGCCGGTTGCTTCAGGCCGTAGGCGTGATGCTGACTGTCGCGCTGTTGGCTTTTATTTTGTTTCAGTATGTTGGCGATCCCGTCATGATCATGTTGGGTCAGGAGGGTACCCCTGCCGAGCGTGAGCAATTACGCCGAGATCTCGGACTCAATGATCCGATCATCGTACAGTTCTATCATTTCCTCGCCAATGCCGTTCAGGGTGATTTTGGTTTGTCACTGCGGCAAGGGCAAAAAGTTTCCTCACTTTTGCGCGATCGACTTCCCGCTACTCTGGAGTTGTCAATCGCCGCTGCCTTGATTGCGCTCGTGATCGGCGTGCCGCTCGGCGTGTACACGGCGCTCAAGCGTAACGGAAAACTCTCTCAAGCCTTTTTGGCTTTTTCGCTCTTGGGCGTTTCGCTTCCCACATTCCTCATCGGGATCTTATTGATCCTGGTGTTCTCCGTTCATCTAGGTTGGTTGCCTAGTTACGGTCGGGGTGACACCGTCAAGCTGGGCTGGTGGTCCACCGGTTTACTGACAACGAGTGGTTGGAAGCATTTGATCCTGCCTGCCGTGACTTTGTCTCTCTTTCAAGTCGCCTTGGTCTTGCGTCTGGTGCGCTCTGAGATGCTCGAGGTCTTGCGTGCGGATTACATCAAGTTCGCACGTGCGCGTGGCTTGACCAAGCGTGCGATTCATTTTGGTCATGCCCTTAAAAATACACTCGTCCCTGTCATCACCATTATGGGTTTGCAGCTTGGCGGCATTATCGCGTTTGCGATTGTCACAGAGACCGTGTTTCAGTGGCCAGGCATGGGTTTACTCTTTATTCAAGCGGTTCAGTTTGCGGACATCCCAGTGATGGCCGCTTACCTCTGTCTGATTTCTTTTATTTTTGTGCTGATCAATCTGATCGTTGATTTACTGTATTTCGCGGTGGATCCAAGACTGCGCGTCGGTCTTGGTAAATCAGGAGGGGGCCACTGATGCGCGCCGCGCTCTCTAAATTTTGGGATGGTGATCTTGCGTGGTCCTGGCGACACACGCCTGTCGCGATTGTCGCGACCTTGACGCTGCTGGTCATGTTGATTGCCGCCTTTGGTGCGGACTGGATTGCACCCCATAATCCTTTTGATTTGGCGACCATCGAGTTGCTCGATGCACTGAAGCCGCCTGTTTGGGCGGATGATGGTACGACCCAATATTTACTAGGCACCGATAGCCAAGGCCGCGATCTGCTCTCCGCTCTGATGTACGGGACCAAGGTGTCTTTGTTGATCGGTTTGGCTGCGGTGGCCGGTGCCATGCTGCTGGGGGTCGTGCTTGGCTTGATTTCCGGCTACGCCGGTGGACGCATTGATGCCTTGATTATGCGCGTGGCCGATGTGCAGTTGTCGTTCCCAGCCATTTTGATTGCCCTTTTAATCGATGGTGTGGCGCGTGCGGTCGTGCCAGGCGATATGCATGAGGTGATCGCGTTTCCGGTGCTGGTAGGGGCCATCGCACTCGCCGGCTGGCCACAATATGCACGTACTGTTCGGGGTTCGACGCTTGTTGAAAAAAATAGAGAATATGTCCAAGCAGCACGTGTGATTGGTATTTCATCACCCGTCATTATGTTTCGTCACGTACTGCCCAATGTGCTCGGTCCAGTCCTCGTATTGGCGACGGTCCATCTAGCCACCGCGATCATTACCGAAGCGACATTGTCCTTTTTAGGCGTGGGTGTGCCGCCAACGTCCCCTTCGCTAGGAACGCTGATCCGCGTAGGTAATGACTTCTTGTTTTCCGGAGAGTGGTGGATCACTATTTTTCCGGGTGCGGCACTTGTATTGTTGGTGCTGTCTGTCAACCTGCTTGGGGATTGGCTGCGTGATGCCCTGAATCCCCGTTTGAGTTGAGGGCAGACATGTCAAATATTTTAGAAATTAAAAACCTCAGCGTCGAGTTCCCGACACGCCGAGGGACCTTGAAAGCTTTAAACGATGTGTCCTTTTCGATTGCGGCGGGCGAGATCGTAGGCGTGGTGGGTGAGTCGGGCGCAGGCAAGTCCCTGACAGGTGCCGCCATCATTGGTTTGCTCGAGCCTCCAGGTCGTATTTCAAATGGAGAGATCCTGCTCGAAGGACGTCGTATCGACAATCTTTCAGACGATCAGATGCGCAAAATCCGAGGTCGAGAGATTGGTGCGATTTTTCAAGATCCGCTGACCTCTCTTAATCCGCTCTACACCGTGGGTCACCAGATTGCAGAGACGATCGTGACGCATCTGCCAATGACTTGGTCGCAAGCGCGTCAGCGTGCCATTGAGCTGCTGGAGTCGACGGGCATTCCCGCCGCGCGCGAACGTATCGATCATTATCCTCACCAGTTTTCAGGTGGCATGCGGCAGCGCGTGGTGATCGCTTTGGCACTTGCGGCTCAACCAAAATTAATCGTGGCCGATGAGCCCACCACCGCATTGGATGTTTCCATCCAGGCGCAGATTATTGAATTGCTTAAAAAGATGTGTCGCGAACAAGGCGCCGCCGTGATGTTGATTACGCATGACATGGGTGTCATCGCTGAAACGGCTGACCGCGTAGTCGTGATGTATGCGGGACGCGTCGCCGAAATCGGCAAGGTGCGCGACGTGATCCACTCGCCACGTCATCCTTACTCCGTTGGTCTGATGGGTTCGATTCCTTCGATTCATCATCATGTCGAGCGTTTGGTTCAGATCGACGGCACGATGCCAAGACTGACTGCGATTCCTCCGGGCTGTGCGTTTAATCCTCGTTGTCCCCAGGTGATGGAACGCTGCCGCGTAGAACGTCCCGAAATCATTCAGGTCGGCACCTCGCAGGCAGCCTGTTGGTTGCATGAATCCAAGGAGGCGTCATGAGCACCGAGCGCCCTTTAGTTGAAGTTCACGACGCCGCGAGATGGTTTGATGTCTCAGCACCGTGGCTCGAGCGCGTGCTATCGCGTAAACCTCGCAGTATCCTCCGAGCAGTCGACGGCGTATCCTTTAGTATTCGCAAGGGTGAGACATTGGCCTTGGTGGGCGAGTCTGGCTGCGGCAAGTCTACGATTGCTCGCATGTTGGTCGGACTTTATCCGCTTACGCGTGGGACTATCACCTTTGATGGTCAGCCGATCTCGAACATGCAAGGCCGCTCAGGCCTGGCTTTGCGCAAGCGTCTGCAGATGATTTTCCAGGATCCCTATGCCAGTCTGAATCCTCGCTGGCGCGTTGGGCGGATCATCGCCGAGCCGATGTTGGCGCATACCGATATGACGGAGCAAGAGCGTGATGACCGTGTCGATGTGTTGTTGACCCAGGTGGGTTTGCATCCCTCTGATAAATCCCGCTTCCCCCATCAGTTTTCCGGCGGGCAAAGGCAGCGTATCTCCATTGCCCGGGCCTTGGCGGTCAACCCTGAGTTTCTAGTTTGTGATGAGCCGACGTCTGCACTCGACGTTTCGGTTCAGGCGCAAGTGCTCAACATCATGAAAGACTTGCAGAGAAATCTCGGTCTGACCTATCTGTTTATTTCACACAACCTGGCCGTGGTGCACCATGTCGCCGATCGTGTGGGCGTGATGTATCTTGGTCGTATCGTTGAGATTGCGGATCGGAATACGCTGTTTGCTAATCCGCAGCATCCCTATACAAGGATGCTGCTTTCCGCTATTCCTGATATGACCGGGCAGGGACGCAAGCGCACGCCTGTCGCAGGCGAAGTGCCCAATCCGCTGAATCCACCCTCAGGTTGTACCTTTCATCCACGTTGTCCGTTTGTGCGCGAACGCTGCAAGATCGAGGCGCCCGTGACACAAAACTTTAAGGGCGTGGAAATCGCCTGCCACGGGGTTGCAGAAGGTTGGCCGATGCAGGTTTAGGGGCCTCGACCAAGCCTGTTTGGATCATTAGTTCGCCTTGATGTTACGTACCTTGACGAGCTCGTTCCATTTCTTGATATCGGTTTCCACAAATTGCTCAAACTGCTTTGGCGTACCGCCAACAGTTTCCATGCCGATCGAAACAAAACGTTGCTTCACCTCAGGTTGCGCGAGGATTTCGTTGATCTCCTTGTTCAGGCGATTGACGATGTTGGCGGGCAGTTTTGCGGGACCGATCAAGCCAAACCACGTGTAGACATCCGTATCCTTGAATCCTTGCTCACCGAGCGAGGGCACATCAGGTAGCAAGTCCGAGCGCTGTGAACCAAACACGGCAATTGCCCGCAACCTGTCGTTTTTGATAAAGGGCAGAGGTGCGACGATGGGGTGAACGCCAGCGGTCAGTTGACCACCGACGAGATCCGTCACTGCTGGCGCATCACCCTTGTAGGGGACATGCGTCATATTTGATTTGGCCAGATAGTTAAACAACTCGATGGCTAAATGCGGGCCGGTTCCGTTGCCTGGGCTTGAAACATTGACGGCCTCAGGTTTGGCGGTAAGCTCGAGTAGTTGCTTTGTTGTTTTGATGGGCGAGGCTGCAGGGACCAACAAGAAAAGAGGTGCACGCACGACCTGAACGATCGGTGTGAAGTCTTTGATCGTGTCATATTGCAGCTGTCCAAACAACGCAGGGTTGGTCGTATGTGGGGCTGCAGCCATCAGCAAGTTATAGCCATCCGGATCGGCTTTGGCGATTTGTGCGGAAGCGATACGCGTGTTTGCGCCTGGTCTGTTTTCCACGATCACGGGCTGTTTGAGTCTAGTTGCGAGATGTTCGCCGATCACGCGCGTCGCAATGTCGTTTGAGCCACCCGCCGGGAAAGGCGAAATCAGTTTGATGGGTTTTGAGGGCCAGTCCTGAGCGAGTGCCAAGCCACTGGCGCCAAAGCTCATGCCGAGTGCCAATACGATGTGGGTCATTATTTTCATGTCTACCTCCAGAGAGCGATTGAACCTGCTAATAAAAAAAATAAACTACTTCATGATCCGCTTTGCGATATTGAGCAAGTGAATTTGGCTGGTGCCCTCGTACAGACGGAACAGCCGGACATCCCGATACAGCATTTCAATTGCTCCGCCAATGTCGGCACAATAGCCCGCACCGCCAAAAATTTGCACCACACGATCCGCCACGCGTCCGCACATCTCTGAGGCGAAGTATTTGCAGATCGAGGCTTGTGTTGTAACGTCCTCGCCGTTGTCACGGGCCCGAGCGGTTTCCAAAACCAGACTGCGCGCCGCTGAGATTTCTACTTGGCTTTCGGCCAGCATGGCCTGGACAAGTTGAAACTCCGCAATCGGTTTACCAAATTGCTCGCGTTTCTTGACATGCACGAGTGCTTCATCAAGCATTCGCATCGCAGGACCAATGCATAATGCTGCCAAGTTGATACGTTGTTTGTTGAGTGTCTTCATGGCGGTGGCAAAGCCTTTGCCGGGTACGCCACCCACGATTTGCTCGCTGCTAGCTAGCACATCCTCAAGATAAACCTCCGACACAGGCGAGCCTGACTGGCCCATTTTTCGATGTTCAGGACCTGTACTTAGCCCAGGAGTCTGACGTGGAATTAAAAAGGCACTGATGCCGCGATGGGACAAATCGTCCGAATCGGTTCTAGCAAAAACAGTAAAGAGCTCGGCGATCGGTGCGTTCGTGATGTAGCGCTTGGTGCCGTTGATGCGCCAGTGCTGCGATCCTCCTTCCATGACCGGCATCGCTGAGGCTTTCAATGCTGTGGCGTCCGAGCCCGCGTCAGGTTCAGTCAGCGCGAGGCAGCCCGTGACTTCACCACTGGCGAGCTTGGGTAACCATTCTTGCTTTTGTTCGAACGTGCCGTCTTGAATGATCGATTCCGCACCAATCCCGGTGTTGGTCCCCGCTCGTGCGCGAAAAGCCGTCGCGGCTTTCGAGAGCTCCATATTGGCGAGTGCGAGTTCTTCGGTCGTCATGCCAGCGCCACCGTATTCGCGAGGAATGCTCCAACCAAAATAGCCACGCTCACGCATCATTTGGACGAGGTGTGCTGGGATTTCATTATCTTTGACGACTTGCGCTTCCGCGGGAATCGCAATCTCACGGACAAACTGTCGAATGTCGTCCAGACGTTTTTCGTTGAGTGCTGAATCTTGAATCATAGGAATGTTCCGCTTGTAGTCACAATCTTGCCACTGTCGCGCTCAATGTTGTGACATGCTTCGAATAAATGTGGAATGATATTTTTAAGGAGTTCGGCTTTTGTTAGTCTAGCGGTACTGATCGTGCAATTCATACCGATTTGCAGATGGTCATCCGAGGCGACATTCAGTGGAACGGCAACAGCGAGTACATTGCGCTTCCAGTCACCTCGGCTTAAACAAAAGCCATTTTTCTCGTAAAAAACACGATCTTTTTCAAAATAGGGAAGGTCTGCCGTGTATTGCGCTGCGTCTTCGACTTTGAGTCGATTCAGGATAGAGGCACGTTGCGCGCTTGTACTTGCGAACAGTAATGCCCGTCCGAGCGCGGTGGTTAATAGGGGGCGCGCACTCCCAATATCGGGTTTTAAAAAATTTCCTCGGTCAATACGTAGGGCATCGATATACACCACCTCGAGTTTTCCCAGCATCCCGAGATTCACGGTCCAGCCCGTTTTGGCAGCCAACTTTTCGATATGGGGGCGGGCCAGGTGCCGGATTTCCATGCTGGCAAGCATGGGATAACCCAGCATGAGGACGCCCGGTCCAAGACGATACTTTTGCAAGCGATCGATGCGCGTCAGATAACCGAGTTGCTCGAGGGTGTACGTCAATCGCGAAACCGTGGCCTTGGGCAAACTGGTTTTTTCGCAGAGCTCACGATTGCCCAGTAGATACTCTGCGGGCGTAAAGGCACGCAGTACCTGCAGCCCTCGGCTCAGGTTGATTGCAAACTGACGATCTGTCTCCACAGTTTGGGGCGCCTTGTTCATATCTGTATGTTGAGGGATTGTTGAAAGGGGGACAACCTAAATTTACAAGAGTTTCGCTGTGCGGAACAAATGACTCAGCGACTGATAAATCTGCTCAAATATCTCGATGTATACAGAAAACCCCTCCGCAACGCCCCGATCCCCTATGCTGCAAGGCATCAATATCCTGGATTTCTCGACGGTGCTTGCCGCCCCTTTTGCGGCCACGCTCTGTGCCGATCTCGGTGCGCAGGTCACAAAAATTGAATTACCAGACGGCTCCGACGCGTTGAGAGGCTTGGCGCCCACAACGCCTGAGCATGCGCTCTATTGGAAGGTTGTGAATCGCAACAAACAAGGCATTACCCTCGATGTCCGCAAGGAGCAAGGCCGTGACTTGTTTCTGAAAGCGATCGCCCGCACCGATGTTCTCGTAGAAAACTTTCGTACCGGCACGCTTGATAAGTGGGGATTGGATTTAAAGACCTTACACGAGGTGAATCCCCAGCTAATCGTCTTGCGCATCACGGGTTTTGGACAGACCGGCCCTTATGCAAAACGTCCGGGCTTCGCCAGGATATTCGAGGCCATGAGTGGTTTAACGAATCTGATCGGTACGCCCGAGAGTGGTCCACAACATCCTAATTTACCGATCGGTGATTTGATCACAGGCGTCTTTGGCGCTTTTAGCATCGCCTCAGCCATGGCGTCACTGCGCGCGCGGCCAGAGCAGGGCGGTTTTGAAATCGATTTGTCCGCGACCGAGGCGATTTTCCGATTGCTCGACCCACTTGCCGTCGAGCATGAGGTATTGGGTTATACGCGCAGTCACGTCGGGAATCGGGCTGACTACACGGCACCGTCAAACATGTATCGGAGCAAAGATCATATCTGGGTGACCTTGGTCGCCTCCTCCAACCCCATCTTTAGCCGTTTGTGTCATGCGATTGGGCACGCTGAGTGGTTATCCGACCCGCGCTTTGAAACCAATCCCGGACGGTGTCGTCATGTCCAGGTAATCGACGAGGGCATCTCTCAATGGTTTGCCAGCCAAGACTTCAGTGAGATCGAACACATATTGGGTCAGGCTGATGTACCTTATACCAAGGTGTTCAACATCAAAGATGTACTTGCTGATCCACAGGCGCAGCATCGTCAGTCCGTCATGCGGATCGAGGATGCCGACCTGGGATCGATCCCAGCGCCTTGCGTAGTGCCCAGGATCAGCGGTGCCTCGAAAATCACCCACCGCAGCGGACCCGCGGTCGGTGAACATAATGCTGATTTTTTTGGAAAGCTTGGTTTGTCGCCCAGCGATCTTGCTAGGCTTAAAGAGCAAGGCGTGATTTAAGTCACGAGCTTACCTTTAAGCTGTGGCTGCAACTTCCATCAAGGCATCACTCATAGCAACTGAATAAAGAACGTTTGCATCCAATATGACGGTGTATCTGTTGTGTCCAGCCATAATCCAGAGCTTTAGTATTCAAGCCCGAGCTCGCGCGCGTTTTCTGCCATTTCATTGAGCGCGTCTTGTTGTGCTGCGCGCATCAACTTTGCATAAGTCACCAGATCTGTAAATCTGATCCGACGATGAGTCCCTACCATGCGATGGGCGAGTTTCCCTGCATCAATTTCTTTAATTAAGAATGGTCGTGAGACGTTTAAAAAATTTGCTGCCTCTACGGTGCTGAGCTCCTGTTTTTCAGGAACGAGCATGATGGGTTGGTGGCGTGCCATCAGCCCAAGTGTTTGGCCAAGAATGCGCAAGACTTGAGGAGGAACTTTCACGCTTGGACAAGTTCCGTCGTCACTTTCTATGGTGATTGTTGCTGCGCGCGAGTGATCCAGGCAAGCCATGATCAAGCGCTCTGCTGCTTTAACCATTTCGGTTTCGATTTCGTTCAAATCAGGGGGCACGAGTTTGTCCCTGTCGAGCGTTTTGCCCATGCTGATCTCTCGTTGCGTTGTGATTGGTGGCGTTTAAAAAAATTAAAGATCTCTCTCAATTTTAACGCCACAGGTGCAATAAATGCAATAAGTGAAACATAATAAAGAAATCTGAATGCTCTGGCCTTGAGTCCTTCAAGGTGTGAAATTAATGAATAGACGGCGGTTTGCCGTTCAAGCCCTCTGGCGAATCGTCCTCATCCTCGTCATCCCCCAGGTCCTCAAGCAGTTCTAGATCTGGATCTGGCAAGGCCTCTTCGGTCAAATCAAAAGGCAAAAGCTCGGCAAGCTCCATCGCGAAGTCAAACTCGTCACCATTTTGATCCAGACGAACAAAGCGCGCTTCGGGATCTTCGGTAATTTGGATCGCCCAGAGATACTGACAGTCATAGACTTCCGTATCGAGATCGAGACCCCCACGGTTACCGACAAAGCGCGCGCCCGGCCCACCCATTTGCACCTGTGTCGCTTTTTCATCGGGTGCTTCATCGACACCCAGCGGGATGGCAAAAATGACCCACTCCGCATCATCATCCCTACCGATTTCCGCCAAAACGGATTTACCCATATAGGCGCTTAGGCCATCGGCAGTTTTGCCTAACATGGCAAGTTCTTGTTCGGTAAAGCGCAGGGCGTGGTCAGGTGTGGTCATAAGTACTCAGTTTGGAGCTGTTCAGTCAGGCAAAAATCGATTTAGCCGTCATCATAGCGCCCTCCAAGCTCTACAATAGCGCATCGTCTTTTTATTCTTTGATGGACCTATGGCTCAATACGTATACACCATGCACCGCGTGGGCAAAATTGTCCCCCCCAAGCGCCAGATTCTGCGCGATATCTCCTTATCCTTTTTCCCGGGTGCCAAAATTGGTGTGCTGGGTTTGAATGGTTCGGGAAAATCGACCCTGCTTAAAATCATGGCCGGCGTGGACAAGGAGATTGAGGGCGAGGCCGTCCCGATGCCAGGACTCAATATCGGCTATCTGGAGCAAGAGCCTAAGCTCAACCCTGAGCACACCGTGCGCCAAGCGGTCGAGGAGGGCATGGGTCCCGTCGTCGCGGCTAAAAAGCGACTCGACGAGGTCTATGCGGCCTACGCCGAACCAGACGCTGATTTTGATGCGCTCGCCGCCGAACAGGCGGATTTAGAGGCCATTATTTCGGCCGCGGCCTCAAGCGGCTCCGACGATACAGAAACACAAATGGAAATCGCCGCCGATGCGCTGCGCCTGCCACCCTGGGATGCCAATGTCGGCAAGCTCTCCGGTGGTGAAAAGCGTCGCGTTGCGTTGTGCCGTTTATTGTTGTCCAAGCCAGATATGTTGCTGCTAGACGAGCCCACTAACCACCTCGATGCCGAGAGCGTCGAGTGGTTGGAGCAGTTTCTGGCCAAGTTTCCCGGTACTGTCGTGGGCGTGACCCACGATCGTTACTTTCTAGACAATGCCGCCGAGTGGATTCTCGAACTCGATCGCGGGCATGGCATCCCCTGGAAAGGCAATTACAGCTCCTGGCTTGAGCAAAAGAACGACCGCCTCAAACAAGAAGAATCCACCGAATCAGCCCGTCAAAAAACCATTAAAAAAGAACTTGAGTGGGTACGTCAAAACGCCAAAGGCCGTCAGGCTAAAGCCAAGGCACGTATGACCCGTTTTGAAGAGCTCTCTTCGCACGAATACCAAAAGCGCAACGAAACCCAGGAGATCTTTATTCCTGTGGCCGAGCGACTGGGTAACGAAGCGATCGAGTTCGTGAATGTCAGCAAGGCCTTCGGCGACAAGTTGCTGATGGATAACGTGAGCTTCCGAGTCCCACCTGGTGCGATTGTCGGTATTATTGGTCCTAACGGCGCTGGTAAATCAACACTGTTTCGCATGATCGCCGGACAGGACAAGCCTGACAGTGGAGAGGTCAACATTGGTCAGACCGTCAAGATCGCCTTTGTCGATCAGTCCCGTGATGCGTTACCTGATGCCAAAACGGTGTTTGACACGATTTCCGACGGCGCAGATCTGTTAACAGTCGGTCGTTTTGAAATGCCGGCGCGTGCCTATTTGGGACGCTTTAACTTTAAAGGCGCTGATCAAGGGAAAATGGTCGGTCAGCTCTCCGGTGGTGAACGCGGACGCCTGCACCTGGCCAAAACACTGATTACGGGCGGCAATGTGTTGCTGCTTGACGAGCCTTCAAACGATCTGGACGTAGAAACCTTGCGTGCACTCGAGGATGCGCTGCTTGAGTTTGCAGGTTCTGTGATGGTGATCAGTCACGATCGTTGGTTCCTCGATCGTATTGCTACGCACATCCTCGCGTTCGAGGGCGACTCACAGGCTGTGTTCTTTGATGGCAACTATCAGGAATACGAAGCGGACAAGAAACGTCGCTTAGGCGAGGCAGGTGCAGCGCCCAAGCGGATTCGCTACAAGGCGCTGCGTTAAAGCATCGTTTCAGCCGCTAGACTTTTTTACGACAGATAGCTATTGACCAAGTCGCGACTCGCCAGTAATTCTCTGGCGGGTCCTTCCATGGCGCAGACTCCGTTGCGTAACACCATCGCCCGATCTGCGTATTCCAACGCTAGCATGGCGACCTGCTCCACTAAAATAATGGCCAATCCTTGATCCGCGAGGTTGCGCAAGGTCGTCATAATGAGCTGAACGATTTGAGGGGCAAGGCCCAGCGAGGGCTCGTCGAGCATGAGTACTTTGGGCCGCATCATCAAGCCGCGTGCGACTGCCAGCATTTGTTGCTCTCCGCCCGAGAGTGCGGAGCCCGGGATCCCCTGCCGCTCTTTCAGGATTGGAAAGCGAACCCATTGTTCTTCTAACGCCTGATCGATGACTGCGCGATCAAGACCGATGTTTTTAGCGCCGATCAGCAAATTGTCACGTACAGAGAGGCCAGGAATAATTTGTCGTCCCTGCGGGATATGGATCATGCCGAGCCCGGGTAGTTTGTGCGCGGGAACCCCTCGGATATCTGTTCCATTAAAAGAAATCTTGCCTGCCTCAATTGGAAGCAGAGCAGACAGGACGCGCAGCAAGGAGGTTTTACCCGCCCCATTAGCACCGATAACTGTAAAGAGCTCCCCATCACGAACGTTCAGACTGATGTCCTTCAAGACCTGATTGGCACCAATTTTGGCGGAGATGTTTTGAGCCTGAATCATGCGCGTGCTCCAGTACCGAGGTAGGCTTCAATCACATCAGGATTCTTTTGAATCTCTGCCGGAGTTCCATCTGCGATCAGTTTTCCAAAATTAATCACACTTACCTGATCGCACACCGACATGACAAACTCCATATTGTGTTCGACCAAAAGAATCGTGATACCCAGAGCACGAAGTCTTTTGATCACTTGCGCGATTTCTTGAGCTTCTTGGCTATTTATGCCTGCGATCGGTTCATCTAAGAGCAAAATTTTAGGACGTTGCGCAATGGCTCTGGCGAGTTCAAGAAGTTTTCGATGACCATAGGGCAGTTGACTAGGCAGCAGATGCGCTGCGTGCGCAATTCCAAAGAACTCCAAAATGTCGAGGCAATCTTGCTGGGCGGCACGCTCAGGCTCAGCTCCAGATAGCCAGGTCAAAAAGTCACGTAGATATGATTGTCGGTGCTCAATGCCGAGCATGACATTATCAAGAACTGAAACACCCTCAATCAACTGCAGATTTTGAAATGTTCGCGCCAAACCATGCCGCGCGCGTTGCGCAACATCCAGCCCAGAAATATCTTGGCCATCGATTTTGATGAAGCCTTGGTCAGGGCGATAGATACCAGCAATCATATTGATGATGGTCGATTTGCCAGCACCATTTGGGCCGATCAGTCCATGGATCGAACCACCCTGCACATCGATTGAAACAGCATCGACAGCCTTAAGTCCACTGTAGCTCTTGCTGATGCCGTGAATAGTGAGCGTAGCCTGACTACCTTTCATATTTTCCATGAAGGCAGGTAGGAACTGCTTACCCTCATTTGCAGCGTGAGGCATGGTTGGCGAGTGCTCGGCAGAGCGAACCTGACTGAGGCGATTCCTAAGACTCTCAAGAATGCCAGCCGCACCTTTTGGAAACATTAAAAGCACGATCAAGAGGATCAAGCCATAAATGAGCAGGCCATATTTGTCGATCCCGGCAATGACTTCCACGATCGCCAACAGAATTAAGGTTCCCAGTAGCGGTCCGCTTTTAGTGCCGAGACCACCCACTACAGCGGCAATCAACAGGGCGATACTGAGCCTGACTGAGAAAGCATCACTGCCGACGTAACCAGACTGATGTGCGAAAAATGCGCCACCCAATCCGGCTAATGCCGCGGCAAACGCAAAAATCCCTGCTTTCCAGCGACTGACGTTGATCCCGACCGATGCGGCAAACACTTCAGATTCGCGAATGGCGCGCAGGTTACGACCCAAGCGGCCTTGTTCGATAAAGTCCGAAATCAATTGAACAGCAAAAAGGCTTAGTCCTGCGACGTAAAAGAAGGCAGTAGGCCCCAGTTTGCCAAGCCCGAAGTCGAGCGTGGGGATGCTGCTCAAGCCCATGGCTCCGCCCGTCAAGCCGATCCAGCGTTGAGCAAGGATATCCAAAATATATCCAACGGCCAGCGTTGTCATCGCCAGATATAAACCACGCGTACGGAGCGCAAAAACGCCAACGAGTCCTCCGCCAATCGCCGCCAGCAACGTACCAAACAAGATAGATAAAGGCACGGGCCAGCCGAGTTTAAGCGCGGTGAGTGCAGAGCCGTAAGCGCCGAGCGCGTAAAAGCCGGCTTGTCCAAGCGACATTTGACCCGAAAGACCGAGCAGCAGATTCAAACCAATCACTGCAATGGCTGTATAAAAAAATGTCTGAGCCAAAAATAAGTAGAAGCCGTTAAGAGGCAACCAAGGAAAGATTAAAAAAACCGCTAATGCCAACGCATATATCTTTCTATTGGATAAAGATTTGGCCAAATGAGCATTATCGGACATCTGTGCCTCGCTCTGAAAAAAGTCCCGAGGGTTTGATGGCGATAATCACAAGCGCGGCGAGTAATGGATATAGATCGCCAAAGCCAGAGTCCATATAGTTGGAAAGTGATTCAAAAATACCAAACAAGATGCCACCGATCAAAATCCCGACGGGATTGGCAAAACCACCAATGGCAGCGACGATCAGGGCTTTGATGGTGAATACCAAGCCCATGTGCGGGTTGATGGTGACCAGGGGACCGATCAAAATCCCTGCGACGGCAGCCAGGATGGAGGCGATCACGAATACACCGGTTTTAACGCGAAACGTATTAATGCCTAACAGCATCGCTGCATCCGGGTTGAAGGCGACTGCCTGAATATTTTTCCCCCATCTTGAATGAAACATAAAGCCATAAAACAAAGCGACGATCGTGACTGCTGCCACGATCACCAGTATTTCCTCGAGAAAGAGACCTGCTCCCAGCACCTGCACCACTTCGTCGCGCTTAGCGCTAAAAAGAGGGGCAGAGTACTGGGAGGTCTTGCCAAAACCAAGTTCAATCACGTTTTGAAGAATGAGCGCGATACCCGCTGTGGTCAGGATCCAGGAATACGCACCGACGTTGGAGGATTTTTTACGATCCAGTGGTTGAATGGCGATTCGGTTCAATAGCCATCCCATCACAGCAAGAATCATCAAAGTGGCGATGATTGCGAGTCCAAGTGGCACTCCTACTTTCCTCAAAATCAAAATAAGGAAAGTACCCACCATTAAAAAGTCACCTTGTCCAAAATTGACACGATGCGTGGTGAGGTGAGTGATATAGAGACCAAGCGCGACAAGGACGTAAATTGCCCCCATCGCGAGGCCGCCTGATAACAGTTGGATAACGTTGCTCAATTCCATATTATTTCAGCCGTGTCACAACACCATTTTTCCAAACACCAAGAAAAACATGCTCTTTGTCGAGGCACTCATGGTCGGTTGGGCTAAAGGGTTTTGCAGGGGTTGAGGAAATCGCCTGAATGCCATCGATATTTTCAATAGCGTTACGGATCGCAACAGGGTCTGATTTCCCAACTTTGTCCACAGCCTTAAAAACAATCATGCCAGCATCGTAGCCAAGCGCTGCCACGACAGGCCAGCGATATGCTTTGCCGTACTCTTTAGTCATGCGTTCATCAAAGCTTTTTGCACGGGGTGTTGTGATATCGAGGGCTTGACCCATGACGGTGCCTTCGATGGCATCTTTTCCAACGATCTCAAGCACTTTTTGTGACGACAGTCCCCAGTTTCCTGCGATGACAGGTTTGTAATTCAGGCGTGGCAACGGACGGAAAGGTAATTCAAAAGATTCATGAAAGTTCAAGACGAGATCGGCTTTTGCGTCACGCAGTTTAACCATCTGTGGCGTGAGATCGTTCACCCCAGGCGCTGCAGCCTCTGTCGCGACGAGTGTGACCCCTCTTGCTTTGAGTCCTTCGACAATCTCTTTAGCAGCGAAATTTCCATAGCCAGTTGTTGAGTGAATCAGCCCGATGCGTTTAAAGTTTTTAATACCCCAGTCCAACATTTCATCAATTTGAAATTTTTCCACCATGGAGCAACGGAAAATATAGCTAGGCTTTTCGTTGATGAATTGAGTCGTAATGTTGGTGGCGATAGAGGGGCCGGCAACAAGTGGCACACCCGCCTTTTGAAGAATTGGCGCCATCGCCAGCACGTTGCCGCTACTAACTGTACCGATCACGACGGGAACTCTGTCGTTTTGTATGAGTCGCTGTGCCAGTGATACGGCTCTTTGCGGATTAGCCTCATCGTCATAGACGACGAGCTCGATCTTTGTTTTACCACCTGCAGCTTGATAATCCTTGAGCGCAAGCTTGATGCCTTGCAGATACGATTCGCCAAAATCAACGATGGCTGGTGGTCCGCTCAGGCCTTCAATCACGCCGACTTTGACTTGAGCGACGGCGGTAGTGCCGAGCGAAATGCACGCAGCGGCCAGTGTGGTTTTAAGTAATTTGTTTAGTAGTACTTTATGCATGTTGTCTTCTCCGGTTTTACTGTGAAAAATTAATCGTCTCTTGTATCAACGACCTTTAAAGTTTGCTGCTCTCCTCTCCTTAAACGAAGTCACACCTTCTTTTAAATCTTCTGTCATCCCGACATCGTAAAAAGAGCGGGACTCCCACTTCAGCGCTTCATCCTGATGCATGCCCATAGATCGGCGCACGACTTCCTTGGCGAAGCGATGCGACAGGGGCGCACGCGAGGCAAGCATTTGCGCGTAATCCAGTGCGCGCTCCAGGAGCTCGCTCTGAGGATAAATGCGGTTGACCAAGCCGATACGATAGGCATACTCTGCATTGACGCGTTCACCCGATAAGATGATTTCCATGGCGTGCCCCATGCCTATTATCTGAGGTAAGCGAATCAGACCGCCATCACACGCGTGAAAGCCCCATTTGGCATCCTGCAGAGCAAACTCGGCATTTTCCGAGCAAAATCTGAGGTCGCACGCGAGTGCAAGTTCAAACCCTCCGGAAATGGCAAAACCGTTGACAGCCGCGATGATGGGCTTGTCGATATCTAAATTGCGCGTAATGCCACCAAAACCAGGGCCATTCGTATATTTTTTTCGGAATTCAGGTGCCGAGGTCTGCGCAAAAGCGAGCGTATAGGTTTTGAGATCTGCGCCCGCACAAAAGGCTTGACTGCCCGCCCCAGTAATGACCGCAACACGCGCATCATCATCTTCCTCAAACTCATACCAAAGATCGACGAGCTCGTCATTCGCCGCGAAATCAAGAGAGTTCATTTTTTCGGCGCGATTAATCGTGATGAGGCGGACATGCCCCTTTTTTTCATACAAAATGTTAGACATGTTTATCAACTTTAAATGTAGGAGTGGTCATTGCTTGATTGGGCTCTGGTAGCGCGATGACACGGTCACCAAGCGCATCACCTTCTTGAAGCAGAAATCGTCCGGTGACACGTTGGCCGTTATCCAGATCAAATACGCCTACGTGATAGATGCCGTCAGCTTTGAACTTGAGCGGCGGCTTGCGAATGGTGGTCCAGCTCACCAGCCGGCCGCGACCGGGTATCTGAATGGGGAGCATGTCTCGGCTCAGGCAAGTCGAACAAAGATCGATACAAGAGGCATCAAGAGCACCGCAGTGATTGCACTGATGGAACGTCAGCATGGCGGATTCACTCATGCGTCTCTACCTAAAATATTGACAGTGCAGGCGACGCCTGTTCCACCCAAATTGTGGGTCATTCCAAAGCGTGCGTTGTTGCGTTGGTTAGGATGCTCGCCCCGCAGTTGTTTGACGACCTCATAGACTTGCCCAATGCCTGTGGCGCCCACAGGATGTCCCTTGGCTAATAGACCTCCGCTTAGGTTGATCGCGACATCGCCCTCCAGTCCCGTACGCCGTTCCAGCGCCCATTTGGCACCTTCACCGCGTGGCACGAGTCCCAGATCTTCGCTGTCGATGATTTCTGCAATAGAAAAACAGTCGTGAAGCTCAACAACGTCAATATCTTTTGACTGTAGACCTGCCTGAGCATAGGCATGGTGCGCGGCCGCGACAGTCGCCTCAAAGGTGCAGAGATCAGGATGACTGGCGACGCTCGGTGAGCCGCTGGTTTGCGCGGAGGCGAGCACACGGATCCGTGGACTTCCATCGTGAGAAAGCATTTTTTCGGAGCACAACACGATGGCGGCAGCGCCGTCGCTTGCCGGGCAGCAGTCGAACATTTGCAGCGGATCTGCGATCATGGCCGACTGTTGTATCTGTTCAAGGGTCAGTGTGGCGCCCATCTGCGCAAGTGGATTTTTCAGTCCATTGCTTTTATTTTTCATCACGACTGCGGCGACTTCCTCGCGGGTCGTGCCATAGCGTTGTGCATGGATACGCCATGCGAGGCCGAACAAGCCTGGAAAAGTGAGGCCGCTCGGACCGTCATTCTCGTTGTCCATCGCACAGTTCAGCGCTGAGGTGACCTCGGCCGTCGAGGCGTGCGTCATTTTTTCGACACCGACGACGATGGCGACGTCACACATCCCGCTAGCGATCGCAATCCAGGCATGACGAAAAGCGATTCCACCAGAGGCGCATGCACCTTCAACTTTTGTGCAAGGGATGTTTTTGAGACCCAGCCTGTCTCCAACAATGCCAGCGAGCACCTCTTTGCCATTGAGCGGTCCGCTGATAAAGTTCCCCAGATACAGAGCACCGATTTCTTTGCGTTCCAAGCCGGAGTCTAGGATGGCTTGCGCCGCTGCATCGACTGCGAGGGATTCGATGGGAATGGCAATGTGCTTGCCAAAGGAGGTTGAGCCAATGCCTGCGACAAATACTTTTCGCATCATGCCTCTCCTTTTTTGAACGTCTTACGTAACTCTGTTTTCAAGATTTTTCCGTAGTTATTTTTTGGCAAACTTTCACTGAAGATATATTCGCGTGGACGTTTAAAGCGCGCCATATTTTCAAGGCATAGTGCGTCCATCTCTTCGCTTGTGACAACGTGTCCGGGTTGTGTGACGACAAAGGCAATGGGCTCTTCGCCCAGATCCGCATGCTCACGTCCCACCACGGAAACTTCGATGATGGCCGGATGCCGCAGCAAAACCTCTTCGATCTCTCTGGGATAAATATTGCTACCACCGCGGATGATCATATCTTTGGAGCGGTCCCTCAGCGTGAGATATCCCCTCTCATCCATCGTGCCGATGTCTCCTGTCCAGAGCCAGCCATCCCGAATGGTGGAGTGGGTCGCTTTCTCGTTGTTCCAATATCCAAGCATTCTCGTGTCGCTGCGCGTGACGACCTCTCCAAGTTCACCATTCTGTACTTCACGTCCCTCATCATCCACCACGCGCAGTTCAACCCCCGTTCGAGCTGTGCCGCAGGAGGCCAGTCTTTCCAGATGACGCGTATCGCGCGTGCCTTCGTGGTCGCGTTTTGACAAGCCTGTGATCGTCATTGGACTCTCGCCTTGTCCGTAGACTTGAAAAAGCTTTGGACCAAACAGATCAAGCGTTTGTAGGAGATCGCTGACGTACATCGGACCACCACCGTAAAAGGCGGTCAGAAGACTGCCTGCAGGGTTGTTGACGCCATTCGCTGAACGGATCAGCCGTGACAGCATCGTCGGTGCGGCAAACATAGAGACATCCGGATAGCGTTGCAAAGACTCAAAGACGATGTCAGTCGTAAACGAACTTTCGATGACTTGATGTCCGCCACCAAATAAATGTGGCAAGGCATATAGGCCCGAGCCATGTGAAAGAGGTGCGACATGCAGCATTGTCTGACCGGGCAATACTTGATCGACATCTGCGCAATATTGCAGACACATTGTCATCAGGTTTCGGTGTGAAAGCATGGCTCCTTTGGGAGTACCCGTCGTTCCGCTGGTATAAAAAATCCATGCCAAGTCATCAGGATGTTTGTCGACGCAGGCAATCGGAGCGTGCTTGACGTTGATTTCGTACTCGAGGTCATCCACACTTAAGATTTCGCAATCAGCGAGTGCGCCTGAGAGTTCTTGATGCAGTCCTAGATACAGCGACTGGCTAGTGAAAATAATGCTCGCACCGCTATCGCTCGCAATGGGCTTGACTTCCTTGGGGTGAAGTTTTGCGTTGACGGGCACCGCACAAAAGCCGGCAGCCCATGTTGCAAAAAGCACCTCTATGGCTTCACGTCTGTTTTCCATAAAAATCAAGACGCGTGCGCCTGACTCCAACTTCTTTGCCTGTTGAAGTGCGCCTGAAAGACCGAGTATTCGCCGTGCGAAATCACCAAAAAGGACGGTGCTGCCCGCGTGCGTGATAGCTTTGAGTTCAGGATGGCTTCGCGCCCGTGTCAAAAATGGTTGAGCGATGTTCATGTTTTTTTGTGTGCCAGCGAGTGGATGTCGGGGCGGGGGAGCGCCATAAAGAAAATCTCTACGAATTGCGCGAGGGGTTGCACGGTTTGATGACGTTTGGCCTGCATAAGCGCACCTTCCCAGCCGGTCCAGAAAAATTCAGCGAAAGGCCGAACGTTGATGGAGGGTGGTATGTCTCCCTCGGCAACGGCTTGTTCAAGACAGTCAGTCATGCGCTCTTCCCAGCCAAGTAAAGCCTCTTGGATGGCCTCTCTAAAGGTAGGGTTTGTTGCGGCAAGCTCCTGCATTAAATTACCGATCAGGCAACCCCGCTTGAATTCGAAGCGCGCCATCCCCTCCATGCCATCTTCGGTGTAGCGACGCAGTCGTTGCAGGGCAGAAGTGCCATCAGGTTTTAGTGCCCGATCCAGTTTCCTGTTAAATAACTCCGCATAGTGCTGGATCACTTCGAGTCCGAAGAGCTCCTTCGAGGCAAAGAAGTGATAGAAGGACCCTTTGGATAACCCTGCGCGTTTAAGGACAACTTCGATGCCCATACTGGCGAAGCTTTGTTCGCAGAGGATTTCTGCACCGATCTTGATGAGACGGTTGCGGGTTTCTGCTCGTGCCGCGGAGCGCGAGATCGTGGCGACGTCTGAAGACGCAGTGTCGGAAGTGGGGATGGGGTGGACCATCATTTAGCATAAACCGGTCTACTCAAAATTAGAGAAAAAAAATCCTAGGGATTTACCCCTAGGATGAATTGCCATGCATAAAAAGTGTTGAACGAGCGCGTCTCGTCTTAACGCTGAGGCATCTCGATCTTGACCTCAAGCACTTCAAGACTGTCTTGACGATCAAATTGGACCTTGATGTCCTCGGGGTTGATCTGCACATATTTCGAGATCACTGCCAGCAATTCCTTTTGGAGTGCGGGCAAATAGTCCGGCGAATTGTTTCCGCCACCGACACGCTCGTGGGCTAGGATAATCTGCAGTCGCTCTTTGGCAACATTGGCGGAGGTTTTTTTCTGGCCGAGCAAAAAAGACAGAAACGACATCACTTACCTCCGAACAATCGCTTGAGTAGGCCTGGCTTTTCGTAATTGACGAAACGCAGGGGCTTTTCCTCTCCGAGGTAACGTGACACTACATCACGATACGCTTCGGATACATCACTCTTTTCAATGTGAATGGCGGGCAAACCTTGGTTGGAGGCTTGCAACACCGACTCGGACTCTGGAATCACGCCGATCAGTTTGATCCGCAAAATATCCTCGATGTCCTTGAGTGAGAGCATCTCACCGTCTTCGACGCGTTTTGGGTTGTAACGCGTCAGCAACAAATACTCTTTGATCGGCTCGTCAGCTTCGATCGCGCGGCGTGACTTTGAGGCCAAAATACCCAAAATACGGTCTGAGTCGCGCACTGAGGAGACCTCAGGATTGGTGACCACTAAGGCATCATCGGCAAAGTAGGCGGCGAGCAAGGCGCCCGTTTCAATACCGGCTGGCGAGTCGCAGATAATGTATTCAAAGCCCATCTCTTTGAGATCGTTGATGACCTTGCCGACGCCCTCGAGGGACAGGGCGTCTTTGTCGCGCGTCTGTGAGGCGGGCAAAATAAACAGGTTCTCAAGGTTTTTATCCTTGATCAAGGCTTGGTTGAGTGTGGCTTCGCCCTGGATCACGTTGACAAAGTCATACACCACGCGACGTTCGCACCCCATGATGAGGTCCAGATTGCGCAGACCGACGTCAAAATCTATCACGGCTGTTTTATGGCCACGCATCGCCAATCCAGAGGAAAAGCTTGCGCTCGTGGTGGTCTTGCCAACACCACCCTTACCTGAAGTCACCACCACAATTCGAGTCATGACGCAAAAACCTTTAAATAGAAAAGTTAATTTTACTGCCCAAGGGCGTTGATAAGAAGCGCATCTTTTTCCAGTTGAATCACAACGGGTTTTTGATGCAGTTCGGGAGAAAGTTTGGTGTCGATCACGCGATAGATCCCGGCGATTGCGACAAGCTCTGCGTCAAAGCCGGTCGTAAAAATGCGCGCTGCGACATCGCCGCGCGCGCCTGCCATGGCTTTGCCGCGCAGTGGGCCGTAAATATGGATATTGCCATCCGCGATCACCTCGGCGCCGCGACTCACGACACCCAAGACGATTAAATCGCTGTTCCGTGCGTAGACGCGTTGACCGGAGCGCAAAGGACCTTTGATCACCATGGTGGGAGCGGCCGTCGCAGCAGAGACCGCCACAGAATCGACGCGCTGAGAGGCGGCGTTGTTTGCTGCGTCAGCGCTGGTGTTCGCAGTTGCAGCAGGTGCGTCGAGGCTGTTTTCTTGTGAGGCGGCAGGGGTCGGTAAACTAGCTGTAACAGGCTCGGCGACAGAGGCTGCCGTTTGCGTATCCGACGCGTGACGTGCAGGCGCAGCAGACAGGTCGACAGGCGTCAGGCCGAAGGCTTGAGCCTGGATCAAATTGTCACCTTGGGCAACCACACCAATCACAGGCAGTTTGTGTTTTTTAAATGCCTCAATCAGCGGTGCCCATTCGATTAAATCATCCACGCGCATCGCGTCGATGACAACAGGCTCGTTTTCAAAAAAAGCACCGGCATCCGCCATGCGTTTTTTAAGTGCCTGAATGAGTGCTTTGGTGTCGGCGTGCTGAAGCACCACACGTATTGCGTAGAGTGTGGCGCTTTTAAATTCTAGGGGGAAAAGTTCAGTCGTCATTGTCAAGGATCATACCTTACCTAGGTCAGCGAGGAAAACCCCGAAAATTGATCGAACATGTCTTAAAAATCACTAAGACTCAGGGGGTGACAAAGGAGCTTACGGCTCGTTCAAGGAGGCTTTGGCCGCCTCTTGGGGCGTTAAACCCTCATAAAACTGATCGGTAAACCACTCGGCCTGTTCTTCGATATAGCCTTGAGCTTCGCGCAAACTTGCCCCGGCCGCTACTAAATGTGCTTCAACCTCGGTGCACCATTGGATTAAGGCCAACGTGTCTGCATCAATCTCTTCTTTTTTTGCCATAACAGGCAGCCTTTGTTAGTAGCTGAAACATATATTCATCAGGCAGACCCTGCGCTTGCCCAGGTGTCTTTGAGGGTGGTGACCCGATTAAAGACAGGGCGCTCAACGGTGGAGTCTTTCGCATCAATCACAAAATAGCCCAAACGTTCAAATTGGGAAATAATACCGGTTTCGAGAGAAGTACCTGGCTCAAGCCATGCCTGAACGCTCTGGACAGATAACGGGTTGAGAGAGTCCAAAAACTCACGATCGCCCGCATCGGGAAAGGGCTCAGAGAACAAACGGTCGTACAACCTGATTTCTGCAGGCACAGCGGCCGCACAACTAATCCAGGTGACATTGCCTTTGACTTTGACTGCATCCGAGCCAGGTGTGCCGCTCTTGGTGTCAGGGTTGTATTCGGCGTGCACCTCAATGATGTTGCCTTGTTCGTCTTTGACGCAGCCAGTGCAGGTCACCACATAGCCGTACTTGAGTCTGACAGAATTACCTGGAAATAATCTAAAGTATTTTTTAGGTGGTACTTCGGCGAAGTCCTCTCGCTCAATCCATACTTCACGGGTGAGTGGAAACTCGCGTTGACCCGCAGTCGGGTCGTGCGGATTGCGCGGGGCGTGACAATGTTCTGTGTGGCCCTCGGGAAAGTTCGTGATCACGAGTTTGAGCGGATTCAAAATCGCCACAGAGCGGGGTGCCAAAGGATCTTGAACCTCTCGTAGGGCCTGATCCAACAAGCTGTAGTCAATACGCGAGTTGGATTTGGAGACGCCGGTTCGTTCGCAAAAGAGTCTGAGTGCCGCTGCGGTATAGCCACGCCGGCGCAAACCCGCCAGGGTAGGCATACGAGGATCGTCCCAGCCGCTCACGTGGCCTTCCTTGACGAGTTGCAACAATTTGCGTTTGCTCGTGACGATATAGCTCACATTGAGACGTGCAAACTCATATTGATGCGGCAAAGGCAAAGAAAACTTGCCTAGCTCTTGGAGCCGATTTAGTGTCCAGTCGTAAAACGGGCGCTGGTCTTCAAACTCAAGCGTACAGATGCTGTGGGTAATGCCCTCGAGCGCATCCTCGATCGGGTGCGCGTAGGCATACATGGGATAGATGCACCATTGCGTCCCTGTGCGGTGATGCGCGGCGTGGCGGATACGGTAGAGCACGGGGTCACGCATGTTGATATTGGGCGAGGCCATATCAATTCGTGCGCGCAAGGCCATGCTGCCGTCAGGATGTTTCCCATCGCGCATCTCGCGCAGCAAGCGCAGCGAATCTGCGGCTGAGCGATCACGGAATGGCGAGTTTTGACCTGGTTCGGTGAGCGTGCCGCGCATCGCTCGCATTTGCTCGGGGCTTTGATCATCCACATAGGCGTGACCCGCCTCGATCAGCGCCTCTGCAAATGCATACATGTCCTCAAAATAACTGCTCGCAAAATAAAGATGTTCCTTGCCTTCGACCTTCCAGTCGAATCCCAGCCATTTGACGGCCTCAATAATGGAATCTACGTATTCTTGTTCTTCTTTTTCTGGGTTCGTGTCATCAAAACGCAGATGACAGATGCCACCAAAGTCGCGTGCTAAACCGAAATTCAAACAAATGCTCTTGGCATGGCCGATGTGCAGGTAGCCGTTGGGCTCTGGGGGAAAGCGTGTCCGAATCCGTGCTAAATCAAGCGCACCAGCCGCTTGCACTTGTGCAGCGCCGGGGTGACCCGCCCATCGTTTGCCGGCAAATCGCTGAGAAGCGAGGTCGGACTCAATAATGTTGCGCAGAAAATTAGTCGTAACAGGAGCGTTGGATTCAGAGGTCATACAAGGTTTTTTGGGCAGCCAAGTCAAGCAATAAGGACATATTTTGCCATGAGGCGCACGACATAGCGTGCGGACCTCATAAATACCCACAATTTGTTCCTCTACAATCCCATTATGTTGTTAATAAAAGCCCCCTATGCTTAAGCCAAGCGCTTTCGCTGCTGACCCGTCCTTCCATCATTCCTCGCCGTCAAGCGTCAATGCATCAGACGCTTCCGAGGTGTTGGCGAGGGTTTTTGGCTACGAATCGTTTCGTGGTGATCAACACGCCATCGTTGAGCACGTCATCAGCGGGGGAGATGCCTTGGTGCTGATGCCGACCGGTGGCGGCAAATCCCTTTGCTACCAGGTGCCCGCACTCGTGCGGCCTGGCACTGGCGTTGTGATTTCCCCTCTGATCGCGCTGATGCAAGATCAGGTGGATGCCCTCACAGAGCTCGGCGTGCGCGCGGCTTTTCTCAACTCCACGCAGGACTGGCAAGACACCAAGGATGTTGAGCAAGCATTCCTAAACGGCGAGCTCGACTTACTTTACGTTGCGCCCGAACGCTTGTTGACCGAGCGGTGCACCCAGCTGTTAGAACGAGGAAAAATCGCGCTGTTCGCCATTGATGAGGCCCATTGCGTCTCTCAATGGGGGCATGATTTCCGTCCGGAGTATTTAGGGCTTTCCGTGTTGCACGAACGCTGGCCCAACGTGCCGCGTATCGCGCTTACCGCGACCGCCACCGATGTCACGCGGCGCGAAATCGCCAGCCGTCTCTCGCTCGACGACGCACAACATTTTGTCGCAAGCTTTGATCGCCCCAATATCCGCTACAACATTGTTGAAAAACAAGACGTTCGCAAACAGCTTTTACAGTTACTCAGACAAGAGCACAAAGGCGATGCAGGGATTATCTATTGCCTGTCCCGCAACAAAGTCGATGACACGGCCGAATTTCTGTGTGCGCAAGGTATCGAAGCCTTGCCCTATCACGCGGGCTTGGGTACGCAGGTACGGGCACACAATCAGTCGAGATTTCTTCGCGAAGACGGCATTGTGATGGTGGCGACCATTGCGTTTGGCATGGGAATCGACAAACCCGATGTGCGGTTTGTCGCGCACATTGATATGCCAAAGTCCATTGAGGGCTACTACCAAGAAACAGGGCGTGCAGGTCGAGATGGCTTACCTGCCACGGCATGGTTGGCCTATGGTTTACAAGACGTCGTACAACAGCGCCGCATGATTGACGAGTCTGCGGGTGACGATGCCTTTAGGCGTCGGCTTGGGGCACAACTCGATGCCATGCTGGCGATGTGCGAGGCGATTGCCTGCCGACGTCAGCGCTTGTTGCAGTATTTTGGTCAACGTATCGCGCCTTGCGGCAATTGTGATAATTGCTTGCTGCCTCCCGTCGCGTGGGACGGGACAGTCGCCGCACAAAAAATGCTATCAGCGATTTATCGCTTGATGAAAGAGCGCGGGCAACGTTACGGTGCAGGGCATTTGATCGATATTCTACGAGGCAAATCGACCCCTCGTGTCTTAGAAAATCAACATGAAACTCTCACGGTTTTTGGTGTGGGCCTGGATCTAACAGAGCAGGCTTGGCGCAGCGTACTGCGGCAGCTCCTTGCACATGGTCTGCTGGTGGTCGATCACGAAGGGTATGGCACCCTTGCACTCACTGAAGAAAGTCGCACGGTTTTAAAGGGTGAGCGGACCTTGATGCTGCGACGAGAAGCTGAGCGTTCAGAAAAATCAACCACGCCAAAGTCTAAAGCTGCGCTGCCCGATTTGCCTTCAGGCGCACAGCGGATCTTTGAGGACTTGCGCCAATGGCGTTCTGAAATCGCGCGCAGTCATGGCGTGCCCGCATATGTCATCTTTCATGACGCCACGCTGCGTGAGATTGCGATGGCCCGCCCCGATAGTCTAGAGTCTCTGGGCCATGTCAATGGGGTGGGGGTTCGCAAGCTCGAGTCTTATGGCGACTCAATTTTGGCGTGTATCGAAGCGCATACCGAGCGCTGAGGCGAGCGCCGTCAACTAATCGGCAAGCAAAGGTCCATCGGCAGGGGGTGCCTTGGGTGGCGTCAAGCCAAGATGTCGCCACGTTGTTTGCGTCGCCATCCGTCCTCGCGGCGTCCGCTGCAAGTAGCCGTGTTGGATTAAATAGGGCTCGATCACGTCCTCGATCGTGTCGCGCTCCTCGCCGATCGCAGCCGCTAGGCTGTCGACACCGACCGGCCCGCCATCGAATTTGTGCACGATCGCCTCAAGCAACTTTCGGTCCATCAAATCAAGACCCTGTGGATCAACCTCAAGCATGGCTAACGCGGCATTGGCGACGGTCGCATCGATGGTGCCCTTGGCTTTGACCTGGGCATAGTCGCGCACACGGCGCAACAGACGGTTGGCGATACGAGGCGTGCCACGAGAACGTCTGGCAACCTCGGAGGCACCGTCTGGTGTGATGGGAACTTGCAGCAAACCGGCGCTACGGGTCGCAATGCGCGTAAGCTCCTCAGGCGTATAAAACTCCAGACGCGACACAATGCCAAACCGATCACGCAGCGGGTTAGTCAGCATGCCGGCACGCGTCGTCGCGCCCACCAGCGTAAAGGGCTGCAGATCAAGCTTGACGCTGCGCGCAGCAGGGCCCTCACCAATCAGGATGTCGATTTGGAAGTCTTCGAGTGCGGGGTACAAGATTTCTTCGACAACGGGCGATAGCCGATGAATCTCGTCGATAAACAACACGTCGTTGCGCTCAAGGTTGGTCAATAAAGCCGCCAAGTCGCCCGGACGCTCAAGCACCGGTCCCGAGGTTTGGCGCATATTGACGCCCATTTCATGGGCGATGATGTGCGCAAGCGTCGTTTTCCCAAGTCCGGGTGGGCCAAAGAGCAAGACATGATCCAGGGATTCTTGGCGATTGCGCGCAGCGGCGATAAAAATCTGCAGTTGCTCGCGCACGCGCTGTTGGCCGACGTACTCCTCGAGGGCTCGGGGGCGCAACGCACGTTCAATGGTTTCCTCATTGGGTGTCGTGGCCTGAGGCGTCACGAGACGCGAGGCTTCGGCACGGGAACTAAGGGAGTCCGACTGTATCGCCATGAATGTAAAAATTGGTCCTAAAGGGGAGTAAACCGCACAATGTTGCTCAGACAATCGTACACTATCCTGCATCTGAGATCTGTAAATAAGGGGAAAGCAATGTCGACTGTGTTACCAACATATGATGATGTGGTGCGTGCGTCTGAGACGCTCAAAGGTGTTGCTCACCGTACACCCGTGATGACCTCGGCGACTGCGGACCGGATGACGGGCGCGCAGGTATTTTTTAAATGTGACAATTTTCAGCGAACTGGGGCCTTCAAGTTTCGAGGCGCCTACAACTCGATTGCCAATCTCTCGCCAGAGCAGCGCCAGGCCGGTGTGTTGACATTTTCTTCGGGCAATCATGCACAAGCCATCGCGCTCGCGGGCAAGATGCTCGGCGTGGCGACGACCATCATCATGCCGCACGACGCTCCCGCGACTAAAAAAGCGGCCACCCAAGGCTATGGCGCCACGGTGGTGAGTTACGACCGTTACAAAGAAAGTCGCGATGACATCGCCCGTGAGATGCAAAAAAAGACGGGGATGGCACTGATCCCTCCTTATGATCATTTCCATGTGATCTCGGGACAAGGCACCGCCGCGAAAGAGTTATTCGAAGATGTCGGCGAGCTTGATTACTTGCTGGTGTGTTTGGGGGGCGGAGGCCTGCTTTCTGGTAGCTTGCTGTCGGCGTCCGCACTCAGTCCTCAGTGCAAGGTTTTTGGCGTAGAACCCGAGGCGGGTAATGATGGTCAGCAGTCCTTACGCAAAGGCGAGGTGGTGCATATTGATCCGCCGCGCTCCATCGCAGATGGGGCCCTCACGCTCTATCTAGGCCAGTTGACGTTTGGGGTTATCAAGCAGCGCGTCACCGATATCTTGACCGTAACAGATCCCCAATTGCTCTCGACGATGCGCTTCTTTGCGGAGCGGATGAAGATTGTGGTCGAGCCAACAGGATGCTTGGGTGCCGCTGCGCTTCTACAGGGCGTCTTACCGGTTGAAAAGGGTGCGCGCGTCGGCGTGATCATTAGCGGTGGTAATGTAGACTTGCAGGCTTATGCGGGCTTTTTGACGCAAGTCTAAGTTTTTTCTTGGAGTAAAACGATGCGTGTTTTGGTGATGGGTGGTGCGGGTTTTCTGGGTCGACAAATCGTCGGTCGTCTGGTCGCCCAAGGTCACGTAGTGCATGTACCAACGCGTCAGTATCAGCATGGTCGCGCGCTCTTGGTACACCCGACTGTGACGGTCATGCAGGCGGATATTCATGACGATGCGACGATGGATCGTCTGGTGACCGGTTGCGATGTCGTGATCAATCTCGTCGGCATTTTGCACAGTCGCTCAGGACAGCCTTATGGCCCTGATTTTGATCGCGCCCACGTTCAATTACCTAAACGCATCGCCCAGGCTTGCCTGACGCATGGCACCAAGCGGTTCATTCATGTGAGCGCGCTGGGCGCCGATGCTCAGGCACCCAGTGGCTATTTACGCTCCAAAGCCGCTGGCGAGCAGGCCATTCGGTCAGCCTATGCCAATGTCAAAAACGATGGTTTCACGATTTTCAGGCCTTCGGTTGTCTTTGGCCCCGAAGACCAGTTTATGAATATGTTTGCGCGCTTGGCGCGATTCTTTCCCGTGCTGCCGATCGCGGGCGCAAAAGCCAAAATGCAACCTGTATTTGTGATGGATGTTGCCGATGCGATCCTCAACGCGATGTCCCAAGCCTGGGCGTGTGGTCAGACCTTCGATCTTGCTGGGCCTCGAGTGTATACATTGGGTGAGTTGGTTGAGCTTGCCGCGCTCTGGAGTGGTCATCCTCGCACCGTGATCGCTTTGCCTCTGTCGATCGGACGCATGCAGGCTTTCTTTTTTGAATGTTTGCCTGGTGAGCCCCTGATGTCGCGCGACAACCTGGCTTCATTGACCGTCGACAATACCTCCATCGCACCGATCAACCCCTTGCTCGGGATCGTACCCACACCGTTAGAGTCGATCGCCCCCGTTTATTTGAAACCTACCGCCTGAGTTCATCCATCATGACAACGATAAAAAAAGGTCAAGCTTTAAACATTAAAGATTCCCGTATTTTGATTGCAGGCGCGGCGAGTCTTGTGGGCTCGCATACCGCCGACCTTTTACTCAAGGAAGGCGCGCGGGAGGTTTTGCTGTTGGATAATTTCTCCTTCGGTTCGATGGAGGCGATCCAGCATTTGCAGGACAATCCGCGCATCAAGATCGTACGTGCGGATTTAATGCGCTTGCCAGACTTGCTGATGGCGACTGAGGGCGTGGATGGCGTGGTTCATTTGGCTGCCTATATGACCTTGGGCTTTTCACAAACACCTTGGCAAGCGGTCGATGTCAACATCCGAGGCGCGCAAAACATGCTCGAAGCGTGTCGTGTCAACAAGGTCAAGAAAATCATCTTCGCCTCTTCGAATGCTGTGTATGGTTATGGAACGGGCATCAAGGGCGCCTTGTCCGAGGAGATCCCTTTTCATTCCGTGGGTGCCCCACCAGCGGCGATCCTTTATGGCGCCTCGAAAATCATGGGCGAGCAATTATGTCGTCATTATCACCAGACCTTCGGCCAGGACTATGTTGTCCTGCGTTACTCCACGGTTTACGGAGAGCGCCAACATTATCGTGCCGCAAACTCCTTGTACATCATGGAAACTTACGATCTGGTGCGCAAAGGTCAGGCGCCAGTCTTGCCAGGTGATGGCACGGATACCAAGCATTTTGTGCACGTCTCGGACGTTGCGCGCGCCAACCTCGCTGCGCTCCAAAGCACGGCGACCGATGTGGCGGTCAACGTCTCAGGTCCCGCACCCATTACGACGGGGGAGTTGGTGACGTTGGTGCTTGAGTATTGCAAGAGTGATCTCAAACCAGAGGTACGTCCGGATCCCCCTGGCAAGGTTCGTCTGACTTCGGGCGGTGCCTTCCATATCCCGCATGACAAAGCTGGGGAAGCGATTGGCTGGAAGCCTCAAATACAAATGCGCGAAGGTATCACGCGTTTGTTAGCCTGGCGTGAAGCACAAACATAAACGTTGAAAGAAGACATCCATGAACATGAACACGAATATAAATCGACTATTGCTCAGTGCTGCTCTGTTAGTGGGGGCCGGTTTCGCAGGTGTCGCCGTTGCACAGAGTTTTCCTGAAAAAACGGTGACGCTGGTCGTGCCTTATCCTCCCGGTGGCGCCACGGATGTGATCGGACGAATGGTCGCTGAAAAACTCCCTGCACAGTGGAAACAACAAGTCGTGGTGACCAACCGTGCCGGAGCCGGCACAACGGTCGCAGCAGAGTCTGTGGCGCGCGCTCAAGGAGATGGCTATACCCTCTACATCACCACGGCGGCCCACACGATCAGTGCGAGTCTCTATGGCAAGCTGAAATACGATCCCGTCAAAGATTTCGCCCCAATTACCTTGATTTCAACTATTCCACTGGTGTTGGTGGCCAATCCAAGCTTGCCGGTCAACTCGCTGTCTGAATTGATCACCTACGCCAAAGCGCAAAAAAATGGATTGACCATGGCTTCTACTGGCAATGGCACGCCACAGCACCTCGCAGGCGAATTGTTCAAATCTAAAACAGGTACGCCTTTGACACATGTGCCCTACAAGGGCGATACACCGATGTTGACTGATTTGCTCGGTGGCCAGGTTCAGGTCGCTTTCGTCACGCTATCGGCAGCGCTGCCCTATATCAATTCGGGCAAGCTCAAACCGATTGCTCTTGCGCATGCGCAACGTGTGGCGGCGATTCCTAATGTGCCCACGATGACTGAGGCGGGCGTCCCTGATTTCACGGCCGCCACATGGTTTGGTATTTATGGCCCCGGCACGATGAACGATGCCTTGCGTCAAAAAATCTCTGTGGATATTCAGAAAATCGTGGCAGAACCCGCGATGACGCAGCGGCTTAAAGACATGGGTGGCGAGGTGAACAATAGTTCGCCCGAAGCCTTTCAAAAGGTTATTGCCTCAGAGGTTAAAAACTGGTCTGAGGCCGTACGACTTTCAGGCGCGCGTATTGACTAAGCAATCAGGCTCAAGCTTTCGTTGATGTGGGTCATTTTGAAAGTCTTTTGAGTGCCTGGCGAATCGCATCCGAGATATTGAGGCCTTCGGGCAGGCCTTTCACTGCAGCTAAGGACTCGCGTTCGGAGTAACCGAGCGCGGTCAACGCGTGCATGACATCGGTTTGGGTGTTAGAGCCCGCAGCGGCATGAGTGCTGAGACTGTGCCCAAGATCAGCGCCGAGTTTGCCTTTCATCTCGAGCAATAACCTTTCAGCTGTTTTTTTGCCAATACCCGGTACGCGCATGAGTCGGGCGGGATCTTGTAGTGTGATGGCCTGTGAGAGCTCTTCGACAGACATGCCCGATAAAACGGCCAATGCGGTGCGTGCACCTATGCCGCTGACTTTGACAAGTTCGCGAAAGGTCGCGCGCTCTTGCGCAGAGGAAAAACCAAACAAAATATGTGCATCTTCTCTGACGGTCAGGTGTGTCAGCAACGTCACCTGCGCGCCGATTTCTGGGAGCGCGTAGAACGTGGTCATCGAAACATCGATTTCGTAGCCGACACCTTGTACATCGAGACCGATGCGTGGAGGTGTCTTGTCATAGAGCGTACCCGTGAGTCGACCAATCATTCTGAGTCCTTTGGAGGCTAGCCTAGCAATCTACCCGCGCGCAGGCGCGAGCGACCGCGCGAAGTGCGCGTCTGATAGTTCATTTGTCCGAGTTTCTCCGTCAGTGGAGCGATGTGCGCATGACAAATCGCGCAGGCGAGTGCGTCTGCAGAGTCGGCTGCAGGGACGCCATCAAGCCTTAGGAGGCGTTGGACCATCATTTGCACTTGTTCTTTGGCGGCACGACCTGCACCCACGACAGATTTCTTGATTTGTAGAGCCGTGTACTCATGCACGGCTAGATTGCGATCTGCCAGTGCGCATAACGCCGCGCCACGGGCTTGACCCAGCAGCAGCGTACTCGCCGGATTGGTATTCATAAAAACGATTTCAAGCGCCGCGACATCAGGTTGAGTGTCTTGGACCACTTGGCGAAGATTATCTAAAATGACTTTGAGCCGCAGAGGCAAGGTGATGTCGGTGGGCACAATAATCGTGCCACTCGCAACATAGCTGAGCGTTGCGCCCTTGACGTCGATCACGCCAAAACCTGTTCGGCGAAGTCCCGGATCGACACCAAGTATGCGCATTTCGCTTGCTCCTTTAGTGACGGAAGTGTCGCATACCTGTCAGCACCATCACAATGTCGCGCTCGTTGGCCGCTGCGATGACCTCGTCGTCACGCATACTGCCGCCAGGCTGGATCACGCAGCTCGCGCCTGCGTCAATGACGACATCGAGTCCGTCACGGAAGGGAAAGAAGGCATCCGACGCGACGGCTGAACCCTTGAGCGTTAGACCTGCGTTCTCGGCTTTGATCGAGGCGATGCGGGCTGAGTCGATACGGCTCATCTGGCCCGCACCCACGCCAAGTGTCATGCTATCGCCACAAAAGACGATCGCATTTGATTTGACGAACTTGGCGACCTTCCAAGCGAACAGCAGATCGCGCATTTGCTCAGCCGTCGGCTGTTTGCGCGTGACCACACGCAGATCTTCGGTCTTGAGGATTTCGCAGTCTGGCGTTTGGACGAGCCAGCCACCACCAATGCGTTTAACATCGATGTCGTTCTGGCCGTCACCCATAGGTACCTGCAACACACGCACGTTCTTTTTGCTTGTGAGTAAAGCAAGGGCGTCCTGATCGTAAGCGGGTGCGAGTAGGACTTCGACAAACTGTCCGCTGACAGCCTGCGCGGTCGCGAGATCAACCGTGCGGTTAAACGCAATAATGCCGCCGAATGCAGAGGTCGTGTCTGTCTTGAACGCTTTGAGGTAGGCGTCCAGTGCCTTGCCGGCCGTAGCCACGCCGCAAGGGTTGGCATGTTTGACGATCACGCATGCAGGCACGTCGAAACTACGAACGCAGTCCCAGGCCGCATCGGAATCGGCGATATTGTTGTAGGAGAGCTCCTTGCCTTGCAGTTGCACAAAATTCGAGAGCAGACCGGCTGGGCAATAAGGATCGACGTAAAACGCCGAGCGCTGCTGTGCGTTTTCGCCGTAGCGCAGGACTTGTTTTTGGTAGACCTGCAAGGTGAGGATGTTGGGCCAAGTGTTTCGGGCAGGTGCGGTCTCTTGAGCGGGCTCGTCGACGTTGAGGCTGCTCAGGTAGTTGGCAATCGCACCGTCGTAGGCAGAGGTGTGCGCGTACACCTTGGTCGCGAGTTGCAGGCGCAAGCCGTAGGAGGTCCCGCCGGTCTGATCCATCTCGGAGAGAACCCCAGCATAGTCAGCGGGATCGATGACAACGGTCACGCCACCTTGTTCAGTACCGTGGTTTTTAGCGGCAGCGCGCAGCATGGCGGGCCCACCAATATCGATGTTTTCGACAGCATCTTCAAAAGAGCAATTGAGGTTTGAGACGGCTTGACGAAATGGATACAGGTTGACGACCAACAAATCAATCCGGTCAATGCCGTGTTGTTCGATCGTTTTGAGGTGTTCGGCGTTGTCGCGACGTGCCAAGAGGCCGCCGTGAATCTTTGGATGCAGTGTTTTGACACGACCATCGAGGATTTCAGGGGAGCCGGTGTGCTGCGCGACTTCGGTGACCGCGAGTCCAGACTCGGCGAGTAATTTCGCCGTTCCGCCAGTCGAAAGCAAACGGACGCCGCGTGCAGCGAGCGCAGTGGCGAAATCGACGATACCGGTTTTATCGGAGACGGAGAGCAGGGCAGTTTGAATATTCATTGCTTGGTTAATTTTGAGGGATAAGTTTATGGAAAAGGAGTTTTTTGCGAAGCGTGTTGCGCGTCACGCCCAGCATCTGAGCGGCTTTTGACTGATTCTGTTGCGCGCGTTCCATCGCCACTTCGAGCAAGGGACGCTCGACGCAGCGAATCACCATGTCGTAAAGATCGCTCGGGTCGGTGTCGCCGAGATCGCTGAAATATTGCTCAAGGCTCAAGCGGACGGACTCTTCGAGGATATTATTTTTTTTCATGGATCACGATGCGTGCAGTTTAAGCCGCGTAAAGATGGCCTGAGCGTAGACCTTGATTGTCGCAGGTTGACGCTGGGATGTCTGGCGAAATTGTATGTTGAAGCGTAAACCATTGATTCACGGCTTCGAATTGCGCATGCGTGCTCTCGATGGTGTTGATCTGGTCGGAAAACTGTTTGCCCGAGGGCAGGCTGCTGACATACCAACCGATGTGCTTGCGCGCGGTGCGCACGCCCGGTAATTCACCATAAAATTGATAATGATCCGATAAATGCGCCAGCAGTAGGTCCCGCATCTCGATCCAAGTTGGCGGTGGGAGACTCTCACCTGTCTTTAGAAAATGATCCACTTCTCTGAAAATCCAAGGCCGACCTTGTGCGGCGCGGCCGATCATAACGGCATCCGCTCCCGTGTAGGCCAAGACCTCGCGGGCTTTAGCGGGACTGCCGATATCTCCATTGGCGACCACGGGGATCGTCAAGCTGGCTTTTACCTCTCGAATCGTGTCGTATTCGGCTTGACCTAGATAGAGGTCTGCGCGCGTGCGACCGTGCAAGGTCAGCGCTGCAATGCCGGCGTTTTCGGCGAGTTTTGCGATCCGTAGGGCGTTGCGGTGCTCCCTGTCCCAGCCTGTGCGGGTTTTGAGTGTCACGGGAACGCCCAAGGGCAGGCAGGCCTGCACGACCGCATCCAGAATGCGGGCGACCAGATCCTCATGACGCAGCAGGGCAGAGCCCGAGGCGACGTTGCACACCTTTTTGACTGGACAGCCCATATTAATATCGATGACGCGCGCGCCCTTGCTGACATTGAATACAGCGGCCTGCGCCATCATTTCTGGATCCGCCCCTGCAATTTGCACAGCGACAGGATCGATTTCACCATCGTGATTCAAGCGACGGGAGGATTTCACCGTGTTCCAAAGTTGGGGATTGCTGGCCGCCATTTCGGAGACGGCATAGCCCGCGCCCAGCTTTTTACAAAGCTGACGAAACGGACGATCCGTCACACCCGCCATCGGGGCGACGAAAACGTTGTTCGGAAGGGACCACGGACCAATTTTCATAGCGAAATTGTAATCGCTCAAAGACGACCGCCGAGACGACCGCCAGGTTTAGCGTCTTAAACCTTGTAATAAATGACGTGCGAGGGGCGCACGTGCAAGAGGCAAGGCATCCATCCCCAATAGCGCGAGACCCGCTAGATGCTCGATGGGGGCCAGACCCGTTGTGAAGGTTCGGGCCATGCTGTCCGTCAACAAGGCGGTGAGTTGACGATCCGGCTGTCGCTGAAGTTGAAACTGTGCGAGTATCGGGGCAACATCTCTTTCAGGTTGTATCAACCAGTCGCGCAAGGCGATGGCGAGTGCGGCGGTATCCCGCAATCCTAAATTCAATCCCTGTCCCGCGACGGGATGAAGTGTTTGTGCTGCGTTTCCGATCGCAACGCAGCGTCCCTCAACGATATTGGATCGAACATTGAGGCGCAAAGGCACTGCGACGACCGGAGCGTCCACAGAGAGCACTCCCAAGCGTGTACCAAACATGTTGCTCAGCGCCGCAGAAAACGCTTTGGGGGCGAGTGTGGTCAGGACGCTGGCGCGAGTGGGTGTACAACACCAAACGATCGATTGCGCATCGGCGGCTTGCGGATGAGGCAGAACAGCCAAGGGGCCTTCAGGCGTAAACCGTTCAAAGGCCCAAGCTTTGCGGGGCAGACTCGCGTTTGCACGCGTCAGCAGCGCCACTTGAGCGTACTCGCGCTGCACAGCGGTGTTCGGATGTCCGTCAGCCTGGATCACCAGTGCCGCGCGAAAAGGCTGGCCGTCTTGTGCGATGCTGACGCTTTGCGCGTCTTGTGTGGTCACGTGTGCGGCGAGTCCGGTACGCAAGGCGATACCGGAGGCTTGAACGGCTTGCATCAGGCGAGTCTGCAGCCGTGGATAGTGCACTACGGAGCCTAGTTGCGGGACGTTAAAGTCGTGATGTCGAATGATGGCTCGGCCTAGTCGACCTTTTTGCGAGACATGAATATTTTGAATGATCGCAGCCTCGGTCGGCCAAGCGTGAAGCGACTCGAGCAAGACCCGGCTGCCATGATTGAGCGCCAGCACTCTAGGATCCTGCTCGGGTGCATAGCCGTATTGGGAAGACGCTCCAGACTGAAACAGTGCGATGCGTTCCGGGTGAGCGGTACAGCGCGCCAATAGCAAAGCGAGTACGCAGCCGACAGGCCCGCCTCCAATAATGACAACATCGAAATCTAGTCGCGACATGCCATTATTCTACTGCCGACAATGATATGACTGGAGGATGACCTTGAATCAGGTATGCTCGAAACATTTGATCGTACTGTTGAGCTCATGAACGTGAACGCTGCTATGTCCACCACACACGCTGATCCTAAATTTCGCTACAAAGCCACGGTTGGCCTGCTCGCAGCTTTGCTCGGCATTTTCGGCGCCCATTGGTGGTACCTCAGACGTCCTTATGCATGGCTTGTGACGGCATATAGCGTGGTGCTGTTGGTGATCAGTGCCTTCGCAGAGGTGTGGTGGGAAAATCCGGCTTTTTTCCTTTTGTATATCCCTATCCTGAATGGTTTTATCGAGGCGATTGTGTGGTGTCTCATGAGCGATGCGCGCTTTGACGCACGCTTTAATCCTGGGCTTAAACGAGAGCGCCCAAGCGGTTGGGGCGCGATTTTGGTGGCCTCTTTCACCCTGCTCATCGGCACAGTGGCCTTTATGTTTGGCATCGCCATGATCGTGATCTATGTTTGGACAGCGATTGGTTGGCTCGACGGCTTGAACTTGCAAGGCTAGGGGTTGCCAGTCATGCGTGATTGATCATGCTTGCATCAACGCTTCGATCTCGTTCATTCCCACTGGGACCTCGCGCGTCATGAGTTCGCACCCTTTTTCTGTGACGATGGCATCATCCTCAATACGAATGCCAATATTCCAAAAAGCCTCTGGGATATCTTGGGCAGGACGAATATACAAACCTGGTTCGATGGTCAGCACCATGTTGGGCACAAGCATACGCCATGGTCTATCCTGGGTGTCCGAGGTAGGCGCTCGATAGGCGCCCACGTCGTGTACGTCCATGCCTAGCCAATGGCCAGTGCGATGCATGTAAAAACGGTTGTAAGCACTGGTTTCCAGTGCTTGTTCGAGCGAGCCCTGCAATAGTCCTTCGTCCAGCAAGCCTTGCGTCAGTACCTTGACGGCCGCCTCATGGCCTGCATTCCAATGATGTTTGGGAGAGGTGTGCGCCGCGGCTTCTTCTTGCGCTTTAAGCACAATCGCATAGAGTGCTCGCTGTGGACCCGAAAAACGACCGTTAACAGGAAAGGTGCGTGTGATGTCCGAGGCATAGCCCTCTAATTCACAGCCCGCATCAATCAATACAAGCTCACCGTCGCGCATCACGCAGTTACCAGCGGGATGATGCAACACGCAAGAATTGGCGCCTGCTGCGACGATGCTGTCGTAGGCCACGCCTTGCGCGCCATGCTTGCGAAAGGTGTAGAGCAACTCGGCTTCGAGCTCATATTCGTGCATGCCGGCCTGTGCTGCTTGCATCGCGTGGATGTGGGCGCGAGCCGAGATCGAGGCGGCTTTGCGCATGATGTCGAGTTCTGAGGCGTCCTTAATCAGACGCATCTCCGACAGGGGTTCGCACAAGTCTAGCCATTTGACGGGAGTGGCACGTGCGCCGCGGGCTTTGCGCTGCGCCAGCCCAACCCAGTCGTGTATTTTGTTTAAGAGTTGTTGATTAGAAAAATTGGACAAAGGTGTCAAAAGTTGCGCGTGCCCCTGCAGGAGTTCAGGCATGCGTTGATCAATCTCAGCCACGTCATAGGCTTGATCAAAAGAAAAATACTCAGCGGCGGCTTGAGGTCCCCAGCGTTTGCCATTCCAGAGTTCAACCTCAGGATTTTTTTCCTCGCAAAATAAAATGCTTTGGTTGACCTCGCCTGCGACCAACACCAACCAAGCCTCGCTTTCCTTCAAGCCAGACAAGTAGAAAAAATCACTGTCGTGGCGAAAGGTGAAGTGATTGTCGCGGTTGCGCTGTCGCAAACTCGCCGTTGGCAAAATCGCGATCCCTCCACCCTGAGTATGCATCCATGCGAATAATTGTTCGCGACGCTGTTTAAAGCTCTGAAGAGGACTTGTGACGTTGGACATAAGCGGTTGTGGGCAGGAATGAGGATTAATCAGGATTCTACGTTCAACATACTACAATCGAGAGCTTGTTTTGTTCTACAAAGCGTATTTACGTAAAGGCTGTAGCGATGGATTGGCTCGGTTGGTTAAAGCCTTGGGAGTTTTCTCCGTTTCTGGTGGTGTGTTTCATCATCAGCGCTTGGCTATTTGTGCGAGGTCAGCGCGTGCATGCCATATCTCGGACCCGTCAGGTGTTTTTCTGGATGGGCTGGATCATGCTTTACCTGTCCATGCACACACTGCTGGACTATTACGCTGAGCGCATGTTTTTTATCCATCGGCTGCAGCACCTTGTGCTTCACCACCTTGGACCTCTCGTCATCATGGCCGCCTATCCGGGCTCGGTGATGCGCGCAGGTTTGCCGCTGTCCTGGCGCATTCGTCTGCATCGCTTTAATCAAACACTCCTGGGTCGGGCTCTGATTTCTATCATGACCAATCCAATCATCGTACCGACCTTGTTTGTATTTTTGGTGGTGATTTGGCTGATTCCGTCCGTACAGTTCTATTCGATGCTGGATTGGCGTTTGTACCGACTGATGAATTGGTCAGTGGTCATTACGGGTTTCATGTACTGGAATTTGATTTTGGACCGAAGGCCCAATCCCCCTGCGGCGATGACGCCTGGTGGGCGGGTGATTTCTCCCATTCTGACGATGGCGCCACAAATGGTGGCGGGCGCTGTCATTGCTTTTACCGAGCGGGATTTGTATCCCCTGTTTGACTTGTGCGGACGAGCGATTGCGATGAGCCCTCAGACCGATCAGATGATTGGGGGGTTGACAATGTGGATTCCCGCCGCGATGACCGAAGTCATTGGACTGCTCGTCGCATTACGCGCTTTGATGCGGTTATCCGCCAAAGGGCGATGGGGCGTACCCAAGCCCCGAATGCTTAAGCCTGAGGCACGCAAGCCTCAGGCACCGAACCCACACCTTAAGCCTTAGGGAATCAGGCCGTGATATTTGCGGCCCAGAGCCACGGTGGCTTTGAACATGCCTTCTTTATTGCCACAATCGTAACGAATACCATCGTAGCGATGCGCAAAGACGGCTTGTTCCTTGAGTAGGGACGCAATGCCGTCAGTGAGTTGGATTTCTCCACCCGCACCCGCTTGTGTTTGACGCAGATGCGCAAAAATCCTAGCGTCCAGTACGTAACGACCCACCACGGCGAGTGTTGAGGGGGCCACATTCGGTTTGGGCTTTTCCACGATATGACGGACACGCTCTGTCAGTGCGGAGACGGGGTCGGTCGCCACAATGCCGTACTTGTCCGTGTCGGACAAGGGCACTTCTTGAACGCCCAGAATACTGCCTTGGTGGGTCAGTGCGGCATCGATGAGTTGCCCGATCACGGGCCGATCCGCATCCAGCAAATCGTCCGCCAACAGCACTGCAAACGGTTCATCGCCCACGATCGGGGCTGCAGTCAGAACCGCATGTCCCAAACCTAAAGGGGCCGACTGGCGAATATAAATGCAGCTCACATTTGAGGGTAGGATTTCTTGAACAATCGCGAGTAGTTCTTTTTTTCCTTTGCGAGCGAGCTCTGCCTCCATCTCGGGGGCACTGTCGAAATGGTCCTCAATCGCGCGTTTATGCCGTCCCGTAACAAAAATCAGGTCGGTGATGCCCGCGGCGATGGCTTCTTCGACAGCATATTGAATCAGTGGCTTGTCTACCACGGGGAGCATTTCCTTAGGCATCGCCTTGGTGGCGGGTAAAAAACGTGTGCCTAAACCAGCAACGGGAAATACAGCTTTTCGTACGGGGCGCATAAATAATCCTTGAAGCTTCGCGCCAAAGTGGCGGAACCAATCTCAACTCCCGCTATCATAAGCGTATGGCACGATATTCTCCAACTTCGACCTCAACCACGTTCTCGCGTGGCCTCGTGTTCGCCCTCTCCCTAAGTTTCGCTTTTACGCCTGTCTGGTCGCAGCCCTCCGCTGCGCCCTCGATGGGTTCGCCCTCGTCTCTCGAACTCTCGCCCGCGCTAGAGCGCAAGCTTGGCGAAGCCATCATGGTCCAGGGTCGGCGCGATCCCGAATACATCAGCGATCCGGATATCAGTCAGTATCTCGAAAACATGGGCCGCAAGCTAGGTGCGTACGCACCTGGTGGTGCGCCTCAGATCGATGTGTTTGGTGTTCGCAATCCAGAAATCAATGCTTTCGCGATGCCGGGAGGCTTTATTGGTGTGCATACAGGACTCATCGTGGGTTCTGGCTCTGAGTCTGAGGTCGCTGGTGTCGTGGCGCACGAAATCGCGCACGTGACTCAACGGCACATTGCACGCGGTCTGACCCAGCAACGTCAAAGCAGTCACATCGCGCTGGCCTCGATCGCGGCCGCGCTACTCGCTGCGTTGGTGCCTGGAGGCGGTCAGGCCGCGATGGGTATCGCAGCGTTTGGTCAGGCGGCGGCGATTGATCGCCAATTGGGCTTTTCTCGCGAGGCCGAGCAAGAGGCTGACCGAAATGGCCTTGAAATGCTCCGAAAAGCCGGCTATGACCCTAGCGGCATGGCCGCCATGTTTGGTCGTTTGACCAGAGCCTCAAGCTTGAACGAAGGGCGTGGCGGCGGCGCCTATGTATCGACCCATCCACTCAGTTTGCAGCGGATGACCGACATGCAAAACCGTACGCGTCAGTATGGTCCTGTCGGCGTTCAAAACGAAGATGAGTACTGGTTTATTCGGGCAAAGTCCCGTGTTTTGCAGGCGGTTGATCCACGTGCCTTACGTCAGGCGCAGGAACAACTCGAGGACGAGGCTCGGGCACCCACTCAGCGCGAGGGTGCGCCACCGTCGCCCGCGCGTCGCGCTGCGGCTTGGTACGGCGTGTCGCTCGCAGCACTCGCCAGACAAGACTCTGCAGCGGCCGCCACGGCACTCGCGCAAGCGCAGCCTCTGATGCCCAACTCACCTTATCTGGAGTTGCAGCGCATTGATATTGAGTTGGCGCGACGTCAGGTTGCTCCTGCCTTGAGTTTGGCGCAAGCCGCCCACAAACGCTGGCCACAAAGACGCTCCTTTGTGTTGCGCACTGCGCAGAGTTTGCAGTTGCTTGGTCGAGACACCGAGGCGGTTACATTTTTAAAAGCGCAGATCAAGCGTTGGCCGACTCAGGATCCAGAACTTTATAAGATGTTGGCGATGAGCCAAGAGCGCATCGGCGAACGCGTTGAAGCTCGACAGACCATGGCGGCCTATTATGAAAACCTTGGTGCGTTGCCCTCGGCTTTTACGCAGTTGCAACAAGCCAGAACAATGTCCAAAGACTTTTACGTCCAGTCTCAAATCGACGTCAAAATACGAGAGCTTTCGAGTCGTATTGCCGATGACAGAAGGTTGTTGGAACGGTTTAGGTCCTAAGTCTTTCGCGCTGTTTCACAGCAGAAAAAAATGTGGCGAGCCGTGTTGGTAGCCACGTCAAATTGCCTGGCCACATTCCCGTGACAAAGGCGATGTGCCCCCCTTGGGCGGGCTGGTGAAAGACGATGTTGGCGCTTCCGTAATCGGGACCCGGCAAGACTTGCTCAGGTAAAAAGGGATCGTTACGCGCGTTCAGTACGAGTGTTGGGGTGAGTATATTTTTTAGCCAAGGCTTAGCAGACGATTGTTGCCAATAGTCTGTGGCGTCTTTAAAGCCATGCATGGGTGCGGTGTAAGCAGTATCAAAATCACGCAAATCGCGTGCTTGATTGATCCGCATCACATCAATCACACCCGGAAACCGACGAGATTTCTCCAAAACCTTTGGTTTAAGCGTGCGAAGAAAATACCTCGAATAAATTTCACGGTTAAAGAGATCGTCGGACAAGTGATTGCCTGCAGCGACGAGATCCAGGGGGGCGGAGATCGCAGCTGCGGCTTGTAGCCAGTTAAATTGTGTGGGCGCCTCGCCCAGTCTTTTGAGCAGAGCGTTACCGCCCAAAGAAACACCAATCGCATGCCATTGCGCGTTCGGTGCGCGTTGATGGACAGTATTGAGGATGAAGGAGATCTCGTCCGAGTCGCCCGAGTGATAGGCGCGTGCCAAACGGTTTGGAAAGCCCGAACAGCCCCTAAAGTGCGCAACGACCACGAGCCAGCCTAAAGCCAAAAAATGTTGCGTAATGGACTGGGCGTAGCGACTTTGACTGCTGCCTTCTAGGCCGTGCAGCAACACGAGTGCTGGGTGCGCCGCGCCGGAATTGAGTTGCTCTTGATCCACGGGCGTCATCCAGCGTACGGCAGCCGTGTGCGCGAGTGCGGGATCCTGCTTGCGTTTTGAGCGTAATTGCAGTGCCGGGGTGTTCCAGTCCAGATCGATGAAGTCACCATCTGGCGTGTTCAAACGCTCCCGCACAAATCTGATGCGGTTAAAGGGGACGGCCAGTGCGCCGAACAGTGTTTGTGATTGCCTATCGGGTAACCAGGCAGGTACTGGACAAGCGTCTAGATCAAGCGCGGCTTTTAAGGGAGCACCATACAAGGGGGAGGCATCGTCAGAAGTTGCGGTCACGGCGAGTAGGGGGTCAGTGTAAAAGTCCCGAGCTATCTTGCAAATCAAATGCATTTGCCTCGGCGGGCGCTGCGCTAGCATGGTGCATCACGAGACGCCAGCCCGTCGGGCCTTTGTGGTAAATGTTGGTGGCATAGCAATACGCGACCTCGGTGCTTTGCGCGCCATGCATGGTGATTTGTTCAATTAAAGAATGCACTGCACTCATCATGCTGTGCAGCACGGTGGGTGCGGACGGACGAATGGCCAAGCCACCGTTGGCCAATATTTCTTGCCATGATTCTTTGACCGCATGCAAACCAATGATTCTCAGACCACCGGGATGCACGCAAACGATTTCTTCATCGTCAGCCCAGACTTGCATCAGTCTGGATAAATCGGCGCGCTCGAGTGCGTCGTAAAACGCAAGTTCTGCTTCTTCGGCGGTGGCGAATATATTGGGCACAGGGAGTCTTTGCTGCGACGTGTGAGCGTTTAGTGAGCGTGTACCACGGTGCCTTCGGCGAGTTTGTACTCAGTGCTGCAATAAGGGCATTTGACCGAACCTGTGTCGACAATGTCTAAAAACACACGGGGGTGCATGCTCCAGAGAGGTGCCTTGGAGCCTGGGCAATGGAGGGGCAAATCCTCTGCGGTCACGATCACAGGGTTTTGGTTTTTACCGGCATTGGATGCTTGGGTCATGAGTCTTCTCTAAGCTCGAATTCAATGACACCATTGTACCAAGCAGGAGGTCTACAATACCAAAATATCTATCTTTTGCTGATCCTAATTCCATTGCCTTCCCCGCTTACCTCGCAGCAAACCTCACCTTCGCTCAGCGTTCAGCGCAGAGCCGCGATGCGCGCCGGATTTCAGGCTGTGAGTCCAGGCCTCATCGCCTTAGGGATTTGGGGTGTCGTGACCGGCATCGCTATGGTCAAATCCGGTCTGACCGAAACGCAGGCCATCATGATGTCTTTGTTGGTCTATGCGGGATCTGCTCAGCTCACGGCCCTGCCGTTGTTGGCGACAGGTGCCCCAATATGGCTGATATTTGCCGCGGGGATCATCGTCAACCTGCGCTTTCTGATCTTTGGTGCTGCGCTCCATCCTTTTTTTCGTGATCTGTCTTGGCGTAAACGCTTGCTGCTGGGCTATATGAATGTCGATGTTTCGTTTGTGGTCTTTATGCCGCGTTTTGCGGACGCACCCCAAAAAGGAACGCTTGAGCAACATTGGTTTTTTATTGCCACAGTTTTGTCCTCCTGGATAGTCTGGCAAGCGACTTCGATGGTGGGTGTTGCGCTCGGAACGATCGTGCCAGTTTCATGGTCTCTTGAGTTTGGTGCCGTCTTGGCACTCATGGCGATGATGCTGCCGCACATTACGTCCAGACCGATTCTTATCTCCGTGATTGCTGCGGGTATCACGGCGTGGTTGACGCAAATGTGGCCTCTGAGGTTGGGCTTGCTTGCCGCTGTCGTAGTTGGAATTGTGGTGGGTATGTGGTCCGAAAGGCGCTTAAAGGCCAAGGTGAAGACCTGATGGAAAATAACGTTTATTTTTATACTGCGATCATCTTATTGGGGTTGTGTACCGCAATTTGTCGTGCTGGTTACTTTCTCTTTGGGCATCACATCCCGTTGCCCGAAGGGTTGCGAAGCGCTTTGCGCTATGCCCCCTTGGCCGCGCTGGCGGGCATCTTGATCCCGGAGTTACTGCCCTGGCACCCGGTTGACGGGCCACAAGTGGACCTGCGTCTATTTGCCGCGGCGATCGCGATTGGGGTCTTTTTGTGGACGCGCAATGGTTTCTTGCTGATTGTTTCTGGTATGGGCGCGTTGTGGTTGTCTCGCTGGCTGTTTGGGCTCTGACGCCGTTTTCCTGACGCCTTGTCCCTCACATTTCTGGCTGTCGCAGCTTAATTTGGTCTGGCTGCGTTACACTGGTGGGTGATTTCTTTAAATAATTCAATGACTTCAAACACTCAAACTCCTAATCCGGACGAAATCGCACCGGCTACTCCAACATTCGCTGAGATCGGACTTCATCCCTCTATCTTGCAGGCTGTCGCGAATACGGGATACACCGTACCCACACCGATCCAAGCCCAAGCCCTTCCTTCTGCGATGGCAGGTCACGACGTGATGGGTGCGGCACAGACGGGTACAGGAAAAACAGCCGCTTTTACACTGCCTATTTTGCATCGTTTGATGCCGATGGCCAATACCAGCGCGTCTCCTGCTCGGCATCCGGTGCGCGCTTTGATCCTGACACCAACGCGTGAGCTCGCTGACCAGGTGTACGAGAGTGTCAAGCGTTATGGTTTCAAGACACCTTTGCGCTCGACGGTGGTCTTCGGTGGCGTGGATATCGGTCCTCAAAAAGAAGCCTTGCGCAATGGCTGCGAGGTATTGATCGCCACACCCGGACGCTTGCTTGATCATGTCGAGCAACGTACCGTCAATTTGAGCCAAGTCGGTATTTTGGTGCTGGACGAGGCAGACCGTATGCTAGATATGGGCTTTTTGCCCGATCTCGATCGCATTATGCAACTTTTGCCCGCTCAGCGTCAGACATTGCTTTTTTCAGCGACCTTCAGCAATGAAATCCGCAAGCTTGCCCGTACCTATTTGAAAAATCCGGTTGAAATTGAAGTGGCGCAGCGCAATGCCACGGCAGATACTGTGACACAGATTGCGTATGCGATGGCCGGTGAGGCCAAGCGCGCCGCAGTGGTTCATCTTGTTAAATCGCGTGGACTCAAGCAAGTCATCGTATTTTCCAACACCAAAATCGGTACGAGTCGTCTAGCCCGTCAATTAGAGCTCGATGGGGTGCGTGCCGAGTCGATTCATGGTGACAAATCCCAAGCGGATCGCATGAAGGCGCTCGAGGCCTTCAAAGCGGGTGAGCTCGAAGTCCTTGTGGCGACGGATGTCGCCGCGCGAGGCCTCGATGTTGCTGGCGTGCCTTGTGTGATCAATTACGATTTACCGCACAGCGCCGAAGATTACGTGCACCGCATTGGCCGGACCGGTCGTGCAGGCGCAAGCGGAGAGGCGATTTCGTTTTTCTCTCCCTCCGAAGAAAAATATTTAATTGATATTGAAAAGCTCATCAAGGCACCTGTGACGCGCGCAGTGTTACAGATCCCCGGAGAGTTGCTTGTTCGCGCACCGTTGCGCGACGATGCGCGTCCCGCTCGTTCGGCGCGGTCAGGTGAACGAGGCGGAGACCGCGGCGGTAGTGGTGGAGGAGTGAGCGCTCGACCCAGCCGCTACAGCGCACCTGTCAAGCCAATTGATGAGTTTTTCCTCAAGCCTTATGAGCCTTCTGCTTCTGCTGTGGCTGCCGCGGCGCAAGCGCCTGCCTTGACGGGCACAAAATCTGTGACGCAGGCAAAACGGGTGGTCGGTTTGTTGCTCGGTGGCGCACAAAAAAAACCAGAGGCTAACTAGAGCCTGACGTCCCATCCGCGAACTAACGCCTTGCGCCTTTGAGCATTGTCAAAAGCGTTTCGGGCAAAGCCGTCGGTTGAGGTTTTCCGGGCGCACGCATGGCAGTGATCAAGCGATCCAGATGTTCAATGTGCGGCAAAATCGTACCCATGAAACGCACTTCAGTCTTGTCAATGATGGCGACTGTGGGAAAGTTTTCAACATCTTCGTCGCCTAATAGTTCTGGGTGCTCTTCGATATCTACCCATATAAAGCATACGTCGGGATATTGCGCTGACAAACTCTCGAACTTGGGTTGGTATTCTTTGCAAGTGTCGCACCATGCCGCACAAAAACACATCACCAGCGTGATTTCGCCGCAGGCGAGTCGTTGGGTGAGCGCGGGGGTGTCAGGAAAAAAACAAGTCATATCGGCACAAGGCAAAATGATTGTCTATGATAGCCGGGATTCGTTAGCTTTCAATTGACTGTATTGATTGAACGCACTTCAGCCTTTTAGTGGAGGCATGCCATGCCGCAGTATTCAGTTTCTCAGACCCCAACTCATCGCGAGATCTCCACTGGCTTGGCGGGTGTTGGTCCGGCATTTTGGCGGGCTATCCTCTCGCAGTTTCATCCGCGTATGCTATTTGCGCTTTTGTTGCCGTTTTTGATCATGCTTGTCGGGGCGATCTTGTTACTCGTGTTAGCGCTTGGCCCGTTGACGGACTGGCTCAATCAACAGCTGAGTCAGTCAACGATGCTCATCGCGACCAATGAGTGGATGGTGTCGGTGGGTTTGTTTTCGCTCTCCGCGATCAAGGCTTGGCTCGTGCCGTTTGCCGTAGCGATTGTACTTCTGCCGATCTCGGGTATTTTGGGGCTGACCGTTGCGGCAATTTTTGTCATGCCAATGGTGGTGACGCACGTTTCGCGTCAGCATTTTCCAGGGCTAGCGTTGCAAGGGCAAAATACGCTGGTCGTGAGCGTCTGGAATGCCGTCTGGGTCAGCGTGGTTTTTGTTCTGGGGTGGGTGTTGACCTTGCCCTTTTGGTTATTTCCGCCGCTTGGTCTATTGGTGTCGCTTCTTTGGTGGACATTTGCCTTTTCTCGCATCATGCGGATCGATGCGATCGTAGAGCACGCAACGTCGCAAGAACGTTTGCTCCTCATCAAGCGCCAAAGCACAGGCTTTTGGACCATTGGCATGGTGTGCGCTCTCATGAATTTGATTCCACCCGCGTGGATTTTCCTGCCCGTCTTTTCTGGTTTGGTTTATACCCATTACGGCTTGGATGCTTTGCAGCGATTGCGCTCAGAAAGAACCCTCGATATTTAAGCAATTAAATGCCTGTTGGTCGTAATGACCAAGACATTTTGTGCTGAAATGTTGAATTACTGATTTGATTTTTTAATGGATTGCATATGTCAGTCTCTCAAGCCAAAGCCCGATTCGGTTTAATTGTCGTCGGCGATGAAATTTTGTCTGGCCGCCGCCAAGACAAGCACTTTCCCAAAGTCGTTGAGTTGCTTGCGGCACGCGGCCTGCAACTATCCTGGGTTGAAATCCTTTCTGATGATCGCGCGGCGTTGACTGAGGCACTCAAGCGTAGCTTCGCCGGCAATGACATTGTGTTTTGTTGTGGCGGCATTGGCGCCACGCCCGATGACCATACGCGTCAGGCAGCCGCGGCTGCACTCGGCCGACCCTTGGCACTGCATCCGTTTGCCCAAGAGCAAATTACGCTTCGCTGTATAGAAAATGCCGCAAAAGGCCAAGGAACGGCCGATATGACGGCACCAGAAAATGTGCAGCGTTTGCAGATGGGTTACTTTCCAGAGGGTTGCGAAGCCGTCGTGAATCCTTTCAATCGGATACCTGGATTTTTTATTCAAAACCATACCTTCGTACCCGGTTTCCCTGTGATGGCCTGGCCGATGCTCGAAGCGACGCTTGATGCGCGATATGCGCACCTGCACAACAAGGAAGAGCGTACCGAGTACTCCTTTATCGTCTACAGCATGCCCGAGTCACGCATTACCCCGGCTCTCGAAGCACTCGAGCAAAAGTGGCCTGGCGTGCGTGCCTTTAGCTTGCCTTCTGTAGGAGATGGCGGTGGCGTTCCACACATCGAACTGGGTGTCAAAGGCGAGCCTGTGGCCAGTGCTCAGGCACTTGAGTTCCTCAGAGCCGAGGCGCTACGCCTTGGTGCTCGCTTCGATCCCCCCGTGCAGTGATTTTTCATAATATGGGATAAAATATTTTCTGTTGCATTGCAATAGAGAGTACCTTCAATGAATTCCTCACGTTCCACACGGCCGCAATTGTCTTCACTGCAGGTGTCTTTAGCTCACCCTTCGGTGGCGTCCTCCCAAGCCAATGGCGGCTTGGGGATGGCGATTCAGGTACTCGAGCGCGCGACGGCGCTGCTGGATGCCTTGGCGGCACAACCCGATCCTGTGGCCCTCAAGGACTTGTCCAAAGCGACGGGACTTCATGCCTCGACTGCACATCGTATTTTGAATGATCTCGTGCTTGGGCGCTATGTTGACCGCGTTGACAGTGGTTTGTATCAACTTGGAATGCGGTTACTCGAACTGGGTTCGCTGGTCAAAGGCCGGCTCAACGTGCGTGAAGCCGCGATCGACGCGATGCAAGCCCTTCACAAATTGACCGATCAAACTGTGAATCTATCGGTCCAGCAGAGTGATGAAATTGTCTATATTGATCGTGCTTGGAGTGAACGCTCGGGCATGCAGGTTGTGCGCGCGATCGGTGGGCGGGCGCCACTACATCTGACCTCCACAGGCAAACTGTTTCTTTCCGCCGTCGATACCCGGCAAGTACGCGCATACGCGGCGCGCACGCAATTGGCGGGAAGCACGGCTAATAGCATCACCGTTCTCGAGGCACTAGAGCGCGAGTTATCACTGGTGCGACAGCATGGTTATGCCCGCGATAACGAGGAGCTCGAGCTTGGCGTTCGTTGTATTGCGGCCGGGATTTATGACGACACAGGCAAACTTGTGGCGGGTTTATCGATTTCCGCTCCCTCTGGTCGCCTAGAGGATGCTTGGATAACGCAACTTGTCGCGACCGCGGGCAAAATTTCCGAAGCGCTGGGCTACGACGCGAGCCTTGCGACCTGAACTGTGTGGTTTTTTGGTGCAACGCAACAAAAAAGTGTTGACACTCAGTTTTTGAGGCCTACAATAGAGTCTTGTGCAGTGCAGCAAAGAATTTGTAGCAATATCTACGATGCCCTGCAGCCCACAACGTAGCAATTGATGGAGCAATTTGTGCTCCCCCAACCCTCCAGGAGAACACGATGTCCGCAATTCCTCAGCAAGTTTTAAACAGCCAGAAAGCCGCGATCGAAGCGCTGGTTTCCATTCAGGGTTCAGTATTTGGCGGCTTTGAAAAGCTCGTCGATCTAAACCTCAAGGCCATTAAAGCCACCCTCGACGAAGTGTCGGAAAAATCACAACAAGTCGCTGGCGTCAAAGATGCTCAAGAAGCTGTCGCGATGACCTCGAGCTTGGTTCAACCTAACGCAGAAAAAGCGATGGCTTACGGCAAGCATGTGTATGACATCGTGAGCTCCGTGCAGTCAGATTTGGCCAAGCTTGGCGAAGCCCATCTCGCCGAAGGCCAGAAACACATGCAGGATGCGATTGAGCAGCTGACCAAAAATGCACCAGCAGGCTCGGAAAGCGCCGTTGCAATGCTCAAAAGCGGTTTGGCTCAGGCAAACACTGCCTTTGATTCAATGACTAAAGCCGCCAAGCAGGCTGCCGAAGTCGCTGAAAAGAATCTGGCTGCCGCAACAAGCGCCACCATGAAAGCGGCTGGTGAGGCTGTCGAAGTCGCCAAGTCAGCAACACGTGGTCGCCGCGCTGCTTAAGTCTCGCTCTGATCCTAGACGCTCTTGAGGAGTGTCTAAACAAAAAGACCGCCCAATATTTCAACAGGGCGGTCTTTTTGTTTGAGTGGCTGAATAGGGTTTTATCGATGTTGGCGAGCAATTTCTTTCGCGCATTCGCCGACTAGGCTTGGGCCACGATAAATCAACCCTGTGTAGAGCTGAACGGCATTAGCACCCGCCGCCATTTTTTCAACTGCATGCTTGCCAGACATGATGCCGCCTACGCCGATGATGGCGAAATCCGATCCCAGTTTTGCACGCAGGCGAGCAATGACTTCGAGAGATCGGGCATGCAACGGGGCGCCTGATAGACCACCCGCTTCGTCGGCATACTTTTGTCCTTGCACCGACTCACGGGCCAGAGTGGTGTTCGTCGCGATGACCCCATCGATACCATGACGTGGCAGGACCTCAGCGATGATGTCTATTTGTTCTTCGGTCAGATCGGGAGCGATTTTGACGGCGAGCGGAACCTGCTTTTGATGTTGCTCGGCAAGGGCCAAGCGCCGTGTAGCAAGCTGGGATAGCAACTGATCAAGTTCATGCTCGCCTTGCAAAGCACGCAGATTTTTCGTGTTGGGCGAGGAAATATTGACCGTGATGTAGTCGGCATGTGGATAAACGCCCGACAAGCCGATCAGGTAGTCGTCTGCGGCTTGCTCAATGGGTGTGTCGGCATTTTTTCCAATATTGAGACCGATGATGCCGCCGCGACTACGCCAAGTGCTGCGCTGAACGTTCGCTAAAAATGCCTCGAGCCCTTGGTTGTTAAAGCCCAACCGGTTGATCAGCGCCTCGGACTCCGGCAGTCTAAACATGCGCGGTTTTGGATTGCCAGGTTGGGCGCGTGGTGTCACGGTTCCGACCTCGATAAAGCCAAACCCGAGGTTACCCATCGCGTCGATATGTGCGCCATTTTTATCAAGACCTGCTGCTAAACCAACAGGATTTTGTAAGCGCAGACCCATGAGTGTGGTGGGAACCGACACCTGACTATGCATCAAACCGCGTGTGAGAGAGCAATCGTAAGCGCGTTGTAACGCACTGAGCGTTGCTTCGTGCGCGGTTTCGGCATCCAGTGCGAAAAGCGCGTGGCGAGCGAGAGGGTAGGCTTGAAATAAAAAGGACATTTGACTCAGTGCCTTGGCGATGTGGTGACGCTATTTTAGCGGGCTGTTTGCCACTGACCGTCTAGTAGGTATTCAGAAGGCTTGAAAAGCGCTTTATAAGCCATCTTTTCACTGTTTTCGATCCAATATCCCAGATACAGCCAAGGCAAGTTGAGTTGTCGACATTGATTGATCTGCCAAAGAATGCCGTAGGTGCCCAAGCTGCCCCGTGTCTCAGGCTCATAAAAGGTGTAGACCGAGGACAAGCCTTGCTCCAATACATCAATAATCGACACCATTTGGAGTGCGCCGTCTTGATTACGGAACTCGACCAGCCGCGTATTGACTCTGCTCGCAAGCAGAAACTCGCCATACTGTTGACGACTGTCATCATCCATGCCACCTTGAGGATGACGTTGGGCTTGGTAGCGTTTGTAAAGCGCGTAATGTTCTTCAGACCAAGCGAGCTCAGCGACCAGAGGTCTGAGGTCTTTGTGTTGCTTGAGCGCGCGCTTTTGAGTGCGCGTGGGCTCAAACTGCTCAACATTGACACGCACAGGGGTGCACGCTTTACAGTCATCGCAATGCGGCCGATACGTAAACAGTCCGCTGCGACGGAAGCCTTGATCGATCAGCTGCGAATAGGTATCGGAATGGATCAGATTGCCCGGGGCCGCCACCTGAGAGCGCGCCTGTCGCCCGGGTAGATAACTACAAGGGTAGGGTGCCGTGGCATAAAACTGCAACGTCGCAAAGGGGAGTTCCTTGATTTGGCTCATGCCTGACACTCGGGTTCAACATACACAAACATGGTGTTGAGAATATTACAAATCTGCCGGCAGCGGGTGCAATCCCCCTTGTTGATCCAAGACGCCTGGATGCCAGACAAGGCTTGGTTGGAGAACGCTCGCCCGTACATGTTCAAGAAACTCCTCGCGCGGCACGAGCTTTGCACCGAGTGAGCCCAGATGATCCGTTTTCATTTGACAATCAATCCAGGTGACATCTCGTTGCTTTAAAAAGGCGACTAAGTGGACAAAGGCAATTTTGGAGGCGTCATTGGCGCGACTAAACATCGATTCGCCATAAAACATCCGACCCAGACTCACACCATAAAGACCGCCTATGAGCTCGCCATTGATCCAGGTTTCAATGCTGTGCGCTTGTCCCACCACATGCCAGGCCTCATAAGCAAGCTGCATTTCTTGGGTGATCCAGGTGCCTGGCTGACCATCGAGCGCCGACCTGGCACAAGAACGAATGACCGAGCCAAAAGCGGTGTCCACCGTCACGGCGATACTGAAATCGCCTGCGGCTTGCGCTCGGGCGATTTGGCGCAGACGCTTTTTTAGCGAGTGCGAAACGTGGAGATCGTCGCACTTTAAAACCATGCGAGGATCGGGTGACCACCATAAAGGGGGTTCGTCTTGGGAGTACCAGGGGAAAATGCCTTGCGAGTAGGCTGCGCGCAAACGTGGAATCGACAGATCACCGCCCGCGGCGAGCAAGCCAGGGGGGTCCTTCAGCGCGCGCGCGACAGGTGGGAAAGGGGTGTCGATCTCTAGCCAGATCAGGTTCAACATGTTGCCCGCGTCAACATTCGCGAAAGCGGCTAACGATTAATCGCGAGCGAGTAGTGGTGCATCTCGAAGTGCCCATGCGACCGATCATGAATATAGTGTTTGAGTGTGGTCGATACGGAGCGAAAGGCGAGGTTGTCCCAAGGAATTTCATCGAGCCCATACCAACGCGCTTCGAGAGTTTCTGGACCGGGGTCGAGCTCGGGACCCAAGGCTTCGGCCAGAAAATAAACATGGACCTGATCTACTTGCGGAATGTCGATAGCGGTATAGAGTTTGCCGAGAGTGATATTGGCGCCCGCTTCTTCTTGCGTTTCGCGCATTGCGCCTTGGGCCATACTTTCACCGAGCTCCATAAAGCCGGCTGGTAGTGTCCACGTGTTGGCGCGTGGCTCAATCGCACGAAGGCAAAGTAAAACTTTGTCGCCCCAGACAGGGAGGGTCCCCACGACTAAACGGGGGTTTTGGTAGTGCACCGCGCCACAGTGTTCGCAGACGTCACGCTTGCGGTTATCCCCCTCGAGTAAACGATTGGTATTTGGAGTGCCGCATTGACTGCAGAACTTCTGTGCTCGTGGTGCGGGAAAGTAAAAGCTTGGATCGTGGCTCATGGCGTTATTTTACGACTAAGAGCGTCGGAATTGATCAAGCTCGGACCCGGGTTAGGAATAAAGTGCAGCGCCATAGGGATTTCAGCGGCTTTGATAAAGCTCAGCGCTGCGGGTTCGGTCAAGGCAGCGTATTGCTTGTCAGGATCCGAGAGCAGGATATGTGTCAAACTCACGCATACCTCATTTCCCTTGAGAGATTGTTCTTGCGCTTGTTCAAAAAGCGCAAACCAATCAAAGAGTGAACGCCTGTCCGCACTGCGCAGTATTTCGGCGATGAGGTGTAGGTCACGGTCATCGACTCGAGCGGGGCCGACGTTTGTCTGCGCGAACAGTTGACCGGTCTCGTCGCAATACCAATGGGAGATTTGTTGGATCGTGATGCCATTATGCGTGGTGATCGCTTGAGCCGAGGGGTCGATATGCAGGATCAGCGGGGCGGCATCGAGGCGCACATAGACGCACTGCGGACCATTTTGGAAATACCAAGAGCCATTGGCTTGGCTTGCATAGTTGCGACCAATAAAGCCGAGGATTTGAGTGTTGGTGATGCCTTGACCTGCCCCCCCAAGTTGAGCGTCCCCAAGCGGGTGCAGTTTCCATTCCCCGCGGGCTGTTAAAGAGAGCCATCCATAGACCACGGGCACATTAGGCCAGCGTTTGACTGCATCAAGTACGGACTGATCCATCAGGTTTTCTCGCTAGAAACCAGAAGAGGCTGGCAAACTGAAGAATGACTAGAATGCCCATCGCGCCAGTCAGCGCCTGAGACGAGTCGTAGCCAAAGCCTTGAAATAAATCAGTCAGCAAGCCAAAGCCCCACTGCACGGCGAAAGAACCCACAAAAACCATCAGGTTATAGGTGGTCAGTATCCGACCCGCGATGTGTTTGGGAAAAGCGAGCGCCATTTGGGTCTGCAGCAAAAACATCGCCGGAACCATGAGTACCAAGATCAGCCAAACGATCCAGGAAAGGCTGCCTTGCCAGAAAACGATGATGGCGAAACACACGGGGATCCAAATCAACGCGCAGACCGATTGCGTGAGCAGTACGACCCCTTTTTTAATCAACCAGGGGCTAATCGAGCCCATCAGGATATACGCTAGCAGGACGGTCGCATTGAGATAAAGCAAGGTTTGGCTGGCTTGGTCGGGCGTCATCCCGAGTACACCGGTAAACCAAGGTCCGGCCCAAAGGGTTTGCAGCGCAACAAAGCCGCCGACGATAAAAATCGTCGGCGGAATCGCCTGAATCATCAAGGGGTGTTTACAGAGGGTGAAAAAGTCACCCTCGCGATGGTGTGCGGTGACAGTCGGCGCCAGCTGACGATCCAGGTCGCCCGCAAACAAAAAAATAGTTAGCGAACTCAACACCAGTAACCCTGCGATTAAACCAAACGAGTCGCGCCAACCGATCCACTCTGCCAAGATCAAGGCAGGTTGGCTGGCCATCAAGGCTCCGGAGGTGCCGGCAATCAACATGTACATCACCAACCGGGGCTGTAGTTCAGCGGGAAAGCAACGACGAAAATAAGAGTACGCAGCCATGAGGCAGGCAGAAACACCGATACCAATCAGCATCCGACCGACCGAAAGCAGCCAAAGTGCCTCGCTGGTGGCCATCAAGACGGCGCCGAAGGCCGCGACCAAGAGCAGTAAAGATTCGGTGCGACGGGCGCCATGTCGGTCTAGCCAGATGCCCACAGGAATCTGCACCGCGCTGAATCCCAAAAAAAAGGCGGAGGTCAACCACCCGAGCTCTCCCGGCGAGAGCTGGAGATCGTCCGCAAGCAGAGGGGCAATCGCGGCATTGACCGAGCGCAAGACATAGGAAAGAAAATATCCACAGGCAAAGACCAGTACGATCCTAAAAGCGGCAAAGCCCACTGGAGTCTGGTGCTGCGTCGAGGGGGGAAGGGCTTGATTCATGTGGCGCTAGCCAGACCATGCACTAGTCAATGTGTGAGGTGTTGGAGGCGCAACCCGGAATCGAACCGAGCTACACGGATTTGCAATCCGCTGCATAACCACTCTGCCATTGCGCCAACACGAAGCTTTACGCAACCGTAGATCATACTACAAAAGCGCTTTTTAATAGACGCCACAACAAACTATACTCATACTATAGTTTGCTGCTTGTGGCCGCGTGATGCAAACGCATGGCGTCTCCTGCACATCGGTTCTAAAGGTTCCATTGTTCATTTAATCATTTGGAGACATCCATGAAAACAATCATTAAGCGTCGGATACTGATGCAAGTAGGCGCGTGCGCCTTAGCGCTGTCGGCAATGGGCGTCTACGCGCAGACCGATTGGCCCGCTAAACCAGTGACCCTAGTGGTGCCATTCCCACCAGGCGGCGGTACAGACGCCTTTGCGCGTCCACTGGCAGCCGTGTTGAGCAAATCGCTTGGCAAACAAGTGATCATCGACAATCGTGGTGGCGCAGGCGGTACCCTCGGTGCAGGCATTGCGGCGAAGGCGGCACCTGACGGTTACACACTCTTAGTGGGTGCCGTGCATCACTCAATCGCGCCATCGATGTACCCCAAGCTTGACTACGATCTCCAAAAAGATTTTGTGCCGATCGCGGTCGTCGCGCGCGTGCCACAAGTGCTAGTCGTCAATCCCCAAAAAGTTCCGGGCGACTTTAAGGCCTTTATGAATCAGGTCAATGCCAACCCAGGCAAGATGAACTATGGCTCGGCGGGTAGCGGTACTTCTCACCACCTCGCAGGCGAGTTGTTCAAAATCCAGTCCAAGACCGATATCGCACACATTCCCTATCGTGGCGCAGGCCCGGCTTTGCAGGGTTTGATAGCAGGTGATGTCGATATGATGTTTGACGGTTTAGGTTCTTCGTCTGCGCACATCAAGTCTGGCCGAATCAAGCCTTTGATGGTGGCGGGTGCCTCACGCAATCCTGCGATTCCTGATGTACCAAGCGCAACCGAACTCGGTTTTCCTGATTACTCCGTCAGCACGTGGTACGCGATCTGGGCGCCCAAGGGCACTCCACCTGCTGTACAGGCCAAGCTGATTGACGAAATCAAAAAGGCGTCAAAAGACGACACGATTGTTAAGGTTTGGGCAACAAATGGCGCTGAGTTCCCTGATCTGACGGGTGCACAGTTTGGGAAGTTTGTTGATGGCGAGATTAAGCTCTGGGCGGATGTCGTCAAAAAATCTGGTGCTAAGCTTGATTGATCTATGCAGCTAAGAAAAAAGCCTGACGCAAATAAATTGTGTCAGGCTTTTTTTGCCGAATTTGGAGCGGGAGACGAGGCTCGAACTCGCGACCTCAACCTTGGCAAGGTTGCGCTCTACCAACTGAGCTACTCCCGCTTGGTCTTCACAAAAAACGTTGTTTTGTGCGAAGACCAAAACTATATCACAACTACCCGCCTGCATGTCAAATCCGCCCCTTCCCTCGTCTGATTGCGCCCCTTCTTTGCAAAGCATGTCATTGACCCGGTTCAATACGCTAGGTTTGACCTGCGAGGCCAAGCAGGTGTTGACGCTCTCGTCCCAAGACCAATTGCCTGAGGTCACAGTGTGCGCGCGCAAGGCCGGCGTTATCTTGGTGCTAGGGGGAGGAAGTAACGTCGTATTGCCCGCGGAGCTCGATCGCCCGGTGGTACGTGTCGCGCTCAAAGGAATCACGCTTGTCGAGCGGTCTGATCAGACCGCATGGCGAATCGATGTCGCCGCAGGCGAAAACTGGCACGATTGGGTTGAGATCGCGACGAAAAACGGTTGGTCTGGGCTTGAAAACTTGGCGCTCATCCCGGGCACCGTTGGCGCGGCTCCTGTGCAAAATATTGGCGCCTATGGCGTTGAGCTCCAAGATCGTATTGAGTCGGTCACCGCTTGGCATATTCCTGAGGGCAGGCTCGTGACGCTTTCCAAGGATTCTTGTGGTTTCGCCTACCGGGATAGTATTTTTAAACGCGATATGCTCGGGACATGGTTGATTGTGTCGGTACGCTTTTTACTGCCCAAGAAATGGGTGCCCGTCTTGAGTTATCCAGATTTGAAACACCACGCGGTGCTTTCTCGTCTGGAGCCTGCCCACGTCAAAGCCGAACAGATTTTGCAGGCCGTTTGTGAAATTAGGCGAGCCAAGTTACCGGATCCGGCAGTACTGTGTAATGCGGGCAGCTTCTTTAAAAACCCCGTCGTTTCGGAAACCCAATACCTGTTGCTCAAGAAAAAATATCCAGCCCTGATCGCCTATCCGCAGTCAGATCAGACCTTCAAGCTCGCCGCCGGTTGGTTGATTGAGCGCTGCGGTTGGAAAGGCAAACGTTTAGGCGCAGTTGGTGTGCATGATCGTCAAGCGCTCGTGCTGGTTAATTACGGTGGTGCCCATGCCTCAGCGCTGATGGCGCTGGCGCATGAGGTACGCGCAAGCGTCAAGGCAGAGTTTGGGGTAGACCTTGAGATTGAACCGGTCGTGGTGCCCGGCAGTTAAAGGCCCAACACGGTCTGCATGTCGAACAGGCCTGTGCGTTTGCCCTCGAGGAAACGGGCCGCGCGCAAACTCCCCTCGGCATAGCCAGCACGGCTACTAGAACGGTGTGAAATCTCGATGCGTTCGCCCGTCCCGCAGAAAAAGACAGTGTGATCACCCACAATATCGCCACCACGCACAACGGAGAAACCAATTTCGCCCGTTTGACGTGGCCCTGTATGACCATGTCGAGTCCAGGTCGCGATATCGTCGAGGGATTTGCCCCAAGCTTGGGCGATCGTTTCACCCATTTTGAGGGCAGTTCCCGAAGGGGCGTCTACTTTGTGACGGTGGTGTGCCTCAAAGACCTCGACGTCATAGCCCGAATTTAGGATGCGGGCAGCCATGTCGAGTAGTTTCAGGGTGGCATTAACACCTACGCTCATATTGGGTGCGAACACAATCCCGATGCTTTCGGCGGCCCGCTTGATGTCGGCTTTACCCGTCTCATCAAACCCGGTCGTGCCAATCACCATATTGACTGAGTGCTCAACGCACGCAGCCAGATGTTGGAGAGAGCCCTCAGGCCGGGTGAAATCAATCAGACAGTCGGCATCTTTAATCGCGGCAAGCTGATCAGTGATCAGGACACCGCTTGGTTTGCCCAGAAACGCACAGGCATCCTGGCCCAGCATGGGCGCGCCTGCGATATCGAGGGCGACAGTCAGTTGTAAATCAGTGGATTGGGAGACTGCTTCGATGAGCATTTTACCCATACGACCACTCGCGCCGGCAATAGCAATTCGCATCATGAACTCTTTGGTTGAAAGTCGTTAAAGCAACGGGGCTGGGGCATCATCTGGCGCGCCAGGTAGTGCAGCAGGGTCGGCAATGGAAGTGTCACCCAAGGTCTGGCCTAAATTCAAACCTGGCGCCATTTGAATGGGGGCGCCGAGGCCGGCATCATTAGCCTGACGCTCTTTAAAGAGTGCGTCTTTGGCAGCTTCGCGTTTGGAGATGCCGACTTCTTCGCGGGCGATCTGGAAGGGCTGAAGCTCAGGTTGTTCGTGGCCTTTCCAGCTGGCGAGCTGCCCGCCATCAAACATGACGGTAAAGACGCGTTCTTCAACCTTGCCTTTTCCGGAGCGGTAGTAATAAGGATAATCCCAGCGGTTGGCATGCAGCGCGCTGGTCAGCGTCGGGGTGCCAAGGGCGAAGCGCACTTGTTCTCGGGTCATGCCGGGACGAAGGAGAGCGACTTGATCTTTGGTAATCCAATTTCCTTGCTGGACCCCGACCTTGTAGGGAAATCCCCATTGGTTGGAGGAGCAGCCCGAAAGCACGAAAAGTCCCACAGTGAGGGCGATCACAGTCAGACTGGAGCGCAAAGGAGAGGTGGTTGGGCTGAGCTTGAACACTGCGAACCTCTAAGGGGTAAAGGACTAAAGACGTTATCATAAAGCTTTACAGTGCTGAAGTCTTTACCCAACAGGACAATCCGTGGATCTTGAAAACGATCAGAATGATCTAAAAAACGTTGGTTTGAAAGCGACGTTTCCGCGTTTGAAGATTTTGGACATTTTTCGAAAGTCAGATGAACGCCACCTCAGCGCCGAAGACGTCTATCGGTCATTGATCGCTGAAAACATCGATATCGGTTTGGCGACTGTTTATCGTGTATTGACGCAATTTGAACAGGCCGGGATTCTTGCCCGGAGTCAATTCGATGGTGGAAAGTCGATTTTCGAGTTGAATGATGGTGATCATCATGATCATTTGATCTGTACGCATTGTGGTTGCGTAACGGAGTTCAATGATGCGGAGATTGAAAAGCGACAACATAAAATCGCCCGAGACAATGGCTTTACGCTGGAAAGCCATGCCATGGTTTTGTACGGAGTTTGCAAGAACTGTAGTACCTGAAGCTGATCCGGTTGCGCTAAGCGTCTAGGAGCTCTTGAGCGTGTTTGCGAGTCGTTGGGGTGATTTTGATCCCGCCCAACATTCTGGCGACCTCTTCGATGCGCGCATGGGCGTCAAGTTTCGAAATCGAGGATTCGGTCACGCCTTTACTTTGTTGTTTGCTGACTTGGAAATGGTGTTGGCCGCGAGCGGCGACCTGGGGCAAGTGTGTCACGCAGAGCACTTGGTGGCGCAGTCCTAGTTCGCGCAGCAAGTTGCCCACGACTTCGGCTACAGCACCCCCAATCCCACTATCGACTTCGTCAAAAATGAGTGTGGGTACGCGTGCGGCACGACTTGCGATGACAGAAAGAGCGAGAGAAATACGCGCGAGTTCGCCACCCGAGGCGACCTTGGCAAGAGGTTTTGGGGTTGTTCCTGCATGCCCCGCGACTAAAAACTCAACGAGATCTTGTCCCTGAGCGGAGGCGGGCCCTTCGGCGAGTGTGATGCTGAACTGTCCGCCCTCCATGGCGAGTGTTTGCATGGCTTGGGTGACTTGTTTGCCAAGATCAATAGCAGCCTTGCGACGCCCGCCAGACAGAGCGCTGGCATGTTTCTGATACTCGCTGTTGAGTGCGGCAGCAGTGGCGCGCAGCGTTTCAATATCGGCGGTGGCACTCAAGGCTTCGTGCTCGCTGCGCAGGGATGCGTGGAACGCAAAGAGCTGTTCAGGTTCAGTTTTAAATTTGCGCGCGAGGTCAAAAATTTGACCCATGCGCGCGTCGACAATCGCTAGCCGCTCAGGGTCGAGCTCGACGCGTGATAAATATGCATTCAGATCGGAAACGGCCTCGCTGATAGAAATCTGGGCCGATTCGAGTGATTCGTGAACCGATGCGAGCAAAGGATCATGCCGCAATAATTGGGATATCTTTTGCAATGCGGTGACGACTTGATGATGTGCCGAGTCATCGTTTTCGTCCAGGCAACCCAAGGCGAGCGCGGCACCGTCAAGCAAGGACTGCGCATTCGCTAGGCGAGTTTGTTCTGCTGACACGTCTTCCCACTCGTGCTGACCTAGCGCGAGGCGATCGAGTTCGGCAAGCTGCCATTCAAGTCGTTCACGGGCAGCAAGGAGGGCGCTGGCGTCTTGTTCGGAGAGAGAAAGTTGTCGCTCGACCTTTCGCCACGCTTTCCATGCCAGCGCGACTTGTTGGCGCAAAGTTTGGTGGGAACCATGGGCATCCACCATATCCCGTTGGTTCTCTGATTGAAGCAAGCTCTGGTGCGCATGTTGTCCATGAATATCAACGAGATGCTCGCCCACCTCGCGAAGCTGGGCGATGGTGACGGCCGAACCGTTGATATAACCTCGACTGCGCCCTTGGGCATCAACTACGCGCCGCAGGATCAGCGCATCCTCGCCACTGAGGTCGTGCTCAGAAAGCCACTGGGTCAGGGCAGGTGGAGCGTCAAAGACCGCGCTAATTTCGGCACGCGCGGCACCCGTGCGCAGCACAGAAGAGTCGGCGCGTTCGCCTAAGGTCAACGCGAGCGCGTCGATCAGAATAGATTTACCCGCACCGGTTTCACCAGAAAACACCGTAAAGCCATGTTCGAAGCTTATTTCGGCTTCGGTCACGATCACAAAGTCACGAATGTGCAGCGCGCGCAGCATCCGTTATTCTCCGCTGTGACCAGACTGAGGCAGTCGATTCCAGTCAAGTTTGCGGCGCAAGGTTGAAAAGAAGCTGTAACCGGTCGGGTGTAAAAAACGAATCGTATGCGGCGCGCGGCGCACGACGATACGATCGCCTGCGGTCAGGTCGGACCATGTCTGCATGTCAAAGTGGACGCTGGCACCAAGCTCGACGCGACTCATCGAACTGAGTGTCATATTGAGGACACTGTCGGCCGGAATCACGATTGGACGATTCGAGAGCGTCTGCGGCGCGACCGGGACCAGCAGCATGGCGCTCACGGAAGGATGCAGAATCGGACCTGCCGCGGACAGGGCATACGCGGTCGATCCCGTTGGGGTCGCGACGATCAAGCCGTCCGCACGCTGGGTATACATAAAGGTGTCGTTGACCTCGACACGGACTTCGATCATGCCGCCACGGCCGGCGCGGTTCAGTACCACGTCGTTCAAGGCGGTAGCGGCGTACATTTCTTCTTGGCCGCGCCAAACCGTCGCGCTCAACAGCATGCGCTCTTCGGTGTCGAAGCGGCCCTCTAGCAAATCAGTGAGTGCGGCGTCAGCGTCGTGCACGGGAATGTCGGTAATAAAACCTAATCTGCCGTGGTTGATCCCCACGACAGGCACTGAAAAAGGAGCAAGATGCCGCGCTGCGCCTAGCATGGTGCCATCACCGCCCATGACAATCGCGAGGTCCGCGTTCTTGCCAATGCTGACAAAGTCCGCGGTAGGATATTCGGATACGCCCGTATGACGGGCTGTTTCGGCTTCGATGAGAACTTGCCGGCCCGCTTGGGTCAATAAAGTAGCGAGCGCGCGCAAAGGCGCATGCAAGCCTGAATCTTGGTAGCGACCCACTAAAGCGATGATGGGAAAATGCATGCAAAGCTCATTCGACGAAAAACGGTTCGATTATAGAGGCGGGGAAGGTAAAATAGGGTAATGATGGATGATCGTGCGCGCGCGCTACTAAAAGCCCTGATTGAACGCTACATTGATGACGGCCAGCCCGTCGGCTCTCGTACGCTCTCAAAATTGTTTGACTTGTCGCCCGCCACAATTCGCAATGTCATGGCCGATCTCGAGGAGTTGGGGCTGATTCATAGCCCCCACACCTCAGCGGGGCGAGTACCGACCCCAAAAGGCTATCGCCTGTTTGTCGATACGATGTTGACGGCCAAGCCTTTTGAGCTGGCCTCGACTGCCAATATGCGGGATTTGCAGTCCGCTTCGGATCCCTCGCGCGCAGTCAATGCTGCGGCCTGTATGTTGTCCAATTTGACGCAATTCGCCGGCGTGGTGTTATCCCCTAGGCGCGCTCAGGTTTTTCGTCAGATCGAATTCATCCGTCTCTCAGAAAAGCGTATTCTCCTCATTATTGTTACCCCGGACGGCGATGTGCAGAATCGTATTTTGCTCACGCCTAGGGATTACAGCAGTACTGCGCTGATCGAGGCCGCTAATTTTTTCAACCACAATTTTGCCGGCAAGTCTTTCGCCGAGGTCAGGCTGACCCTTTCCCAGGACCTGGCCCGACTTCAAGAGGACATGTCACGCTTGATGCAAGCCGCCGTTGAGGCGGGTGCTCAAGCCGCCGATGAGGTTGAAACGATGGTGATCTCCGGGGAGCGCAGGCTTCTTGATGTCAATGAGTTGGCATCCGATATGGATCGTTTACGAAAGACCTTTTCCATGTTTGAGAAAAAAACCGACTTGATGCAGCTTCTCGAGGTTTCAAGCCGCGCCCAAGGCGTACAGATCTACATTGGAGGAGACTCCGAACTCGTTCCGACGGCCGACCTATCCGTGATCACGGCACCTTACAGTATCGACGGTCATGTCATCGGGACGTTGGGCGTCATCGGTCCAACGCGAATGGCGTACGAACGCGTGATCCCCATCGTTGATATTACGGCGCGCTTGCTTTCCAACGCGCTGAGTCACAACTCTTCTGAGCGTTCCTGATATGCGATTTTGGCCCGAACCCAAGCGCGCTGCCGCGCCCGCTCCACGCTTTTTGCCCTGGCCAAAGCCTTTCACCACGGCCCGGGTAGGCGTTTTGTTAGTTAATTTAGGCACGCCTGATGCCCCCACGGCACCCGCGATCAAGCGCTATTTGCGCGAGTTTCTTTCTGACCCCCGCGTCATCGAAATTCCCAAGCTCTTGTGGTGGCCGATTTTGAATGGTCCGATTTTGTTAGCGCGTCCGCGCAAATTAGCGCCCCGCTATCAAAGCATCTGGATGGAGGAAGGTTCTCCTCTTTTGGTTTATACCCAGCGACAGACCACGGGCTTGCGTAGGATTTTTGCTGAGCGTGGCCTCGACGTCGAGGTTGAAACCGGCATGCGCTACGGTAACCCCTCGATCAAAAGCGCGATGATGTCTTTACGCGATCGGGGTTGCGAACACATTTTGGTCGTTCCCTTGTATCCGCAATACGCCTCCAGTACGACTGCGACGGTCGTGGATGCAGTCACGCAGGTCGCGGCCCGGTTGCGGGACCAACCGGCAATGCGCTTTATCAAGCGTTTTCACACGCACCCCTCGTTTATCAAGCCCCTCGGTGACAAAATCGCGGCGTATTGGGCAGAACATGGTCGTCCGCAAAAGCTCTTGATGAGTTTTCACGGCTTGCCTCAACAATGCGTGAACATGGGCGACCCTTATTGCAAAGACTCTTATGAGACTGCGCGCGCGCTTGCCGCCCATTTGGGGTTGACTGACGATCAGTACTTAGTGACATTTCAAAGCCGTTTTGGGCCCGCCAAGTGGTTGGAGCCCTACACGGAGCCTACGGTCGAGCGACTTGCCAAAGAGGGGATCACCGACATCGATGTGGTGTGCCCGGGATTTTTGGCGGATTGTTTAGAGACGCTTGAGGAAATCTCGATCGAAGTCGGTGAAACCTTTAAACATGCTGGCGGAAAGCAGTTTCGTTATATTTCTGCTTTAAACGACGATCCTGCTTGGTTGACTGGGTTGGCCGATATGGTTCAAGAACACCTCCAAGGTTGGCCGATCCGTTCAGAGTGAGCGATATTTTTCATTTTTCTCTTGAATCTTGGGATTTTGGCCCCAAATGCATTGTTAATGATGCATTTTCTGGAGAAGTTTAATGACGGCTCATCAAGGTTCGGCAGATCCCAAGTCCGACTCAGCCCCCCAAGACGCCCCGACCTCAAGCGCCGACACCCAGCAGGCTGAGGGTGTCGAGCAACTCGATCCTATCGCCCGCCTCGAAGCCGACTTGGCTACGGCGTTGGTCCAGGTCGCGGAGCACAAGGATCAGGTCCTCCGTGCGCACGCTGAAATGGAAAACGTGCGTCGACGCGCCCAAGATGAGGTCTCCAAGGCGCGCAAGTTCGGGATTGAGTCCTTTGCTGAGAGCATGGTGCCTGTTAAGGATAGTCTTGAAGCTGCCTTGTCTCAGTCCGAGCAGACTCAGGAAGACTTGCGCTCTGGCATTGAAATGACTCTCAAACAGTTGGTGAGTGGTTTTGAGCGTAATCATCTCAAGGAGATCGCTCCTGCACCCGGCACTAAATTTGACCCACACCAACATCAGGCCATCGCAACAGTCCCGGCTGAACAGGAAGCCAACACGGTGGTGCTGACCTTACAAAAAGGCTATCTGATCGCAGATCGCGTTCTCAGGCCTGCCTTGGTGACGGTCGCAGCCTGAACGCCTTCAACATATTCAGGATGAAAACAGTTGTTTTGGGCTTGAAATCAATGATTTGGGCCCCATCTGTTTCTCATCCAAGTATTTCATCTCATTCTGATTTTTTAAAGGATCTTCACCATGGGTAAGATTATCGGTATCGACCTTGGCACCACGAATAGCTGCGTGGCTGTCATGGATGGCAATCAGGTCAAAATCCTGGAAAACGCCGAAGGCGCCCGCACGACTCCCTCGATCGTCGCCTACATGGAAGACGGCGAGACCTTGGTGGGTGCGCCCGCCAAGCGCCAGGCTGTGACGAATCCAACCAATACCCTTTACGCCGTCAAGCGTCTGATTGGACGCAAGTTTTCCGAAGACGCTGTGCAAAAAGACATCCATTTGATGCCTTACAAAATTGTCAAAGCGGACAATGGCGACGCCTGGGTCGAAGCACAGAACAAAAAACTCGCACCTTCACAAGTCGCGGCCGATGTGCTGCGCAAAATGAAAAAGACCGCTGAGGACTTTCTGGGCGAAGAAGTGACTGAAGCCGTCATTACAGTCCCTGCTTACTTCAATGACAGCCAGCGCCAGGCGACTAAAGACGCAGGCCGTATCGCGGGACTGGACGTCAAGCGCATCATTAACGAGCCGACCGCTGCCGCTTTGGCATTTGGTATGGACAAGATGGAAAAAGGCGATCGCAAGATTGCGGTCTATGACTTGGGTGGCGGTACGTTCGACATTTCGATTATCGAAATCGCCGACGTGGATGGCGAAAAGCAATTTGAGGTCTTGTCGACCAACGGCGACACCTTCTTGGGTGGCGAGGACTTTGACCAGCGCATCATCGAATATGTGATTGGCGAGTTCAAGAAAGAGCAGGGCGTGGACCTTTCCAAAGACGTCCTTGCTTTGCAGCGTCTGAAAGAAGCTGCTGAAAAAGCCAAGATTGAGTTGTCTTCCAGTCAGCAGACTGAAATCAACTTGCCTTACATCACCGCTGATGCTTCAGGTCCTAAGCACTTGAACTTAAAGATGACACGTGCCAAGCTTGAGTCGTTGGTAGAGGAGCTGATCGCTCGCACCATCGAGCCTTGCCGCATCGCCATCAAGGACGCAGGCGTCAAAGTCAGCGACATTGATGATGTGATCTTGGTCGGCGGTATGACGCGTATGCCCAAGGTGCAGGAAAAGGTCAAAGAGTTCTTTGGTCGTGAGCCACGCAAAGACGTCAACCCAGATGAGGCTGTGGCTGCAGGCGCGGCGATTCAGGGTTCAGTGCTGTCTGGTGACCGCAAGGACGTGTTGTTGTTGGACGTGACACCGTTGTCACTTGGTATTGAAACGCTCGGTGGCGTGATGACCAAGATGATCACAAAGAACACGACCATTCCAACCCGTCACTCACAGGTATTTTCGACAGCGGATGATAATCAGCCTGCCGTGACCATCAAGGTATTCCAGGGTGAGCGCGAAATCGCAGCCGGTAACAAGACATTGGGTGAATTTAACCTTGAGGGCATTCCACCTGCCTCACGTGGCACGCCTCAGATCGAAGTGACCTTTGATATCGACGCAAACGGGATTGTGCACGTGTCCGCTAAAGACAAGGGCACAGGCAAGGAAAACAAGATCACGATTCAGGCAAACTCAGGTTTGACCGAAGACGAGATCCAGCGCATGGTGAAAGATGCCGAGGCGAATGCCGAGGAAGATCACCGCATGGCTGAGTTGGCGATGGCACGAAACAGTGCGGACGCTTTGGTCCATGCCACGCGCAAATCCTTGACTGAGTATGGTGACAAACTCGCGGCAGAAGAAAAGACTGCCATCGAAGCGGCTATCACCGAGGTCGAAGAGGCTTTGAAGAATGGTGCAGACAAAGCGGCGATTGACACTAAGGTCGAAGCCTTGTCAGCTGCATCACAGAAACTCGGTGAAAAGATGTATGCCGAGGCTCAGGCTGCTCAGGCTGCAACACAAGGTGGCGCAGGTGCAGAGGGAGGTGCCAAGCCGGCCGATGATAACGTCGTCGATGCTGAGTTCAAAGAAGTCAAGCGCGATCAAAAGTGATTGCCTAGCCTTCGATTCGATCCGCCCGGGACTCTTTGAGAGCATCCCGGGCGCATTTTTTTGCCTTACTTCATTCTGTTTGACTTTAAGAGCCTGAGATCATGGCAAAACGTGACTTTTATGAAATCCTTGGTGTTGCTAAAAACGCCTCGGATGATGAGCTGAAAAAAGCCTACCGCAAGCTGGCGATGAAATACCATCCGGATCGCAATCCGGATAGCAAAGAAGCCGAAGAAAAATTTAAGCAGGCGAAAGAAGCCTACGAAATTTTGTCTGACAACAATAAGCGTGCGGCTTACGATCGCTATGGGCACGCGGGTGTCGATCCCAATGCCGCAGGCATGGGCGGTGCAGGCGGAGCAGGTTTTGGTGATTCTTTTGGCGATATCTTTGGCGAGATTTTCGGTGCAGGGCGTCGCGGCGGTGGCGGCGGACCTCAGGTCTATCGCGGTGCCGACCTCAAATACGCTATGGAAATCACGCTTGAGCAGGCGGCCAATGGTTTCGATACCGAAATTCGAGTTCCGAGCTGGGAAAATTGCGAGGTCTGCAAAGGCAGTGGTGCCAAACCCGGCACGACCCCCAAGACGTGCCGCACTTGCGGTGGCTCGGGGGCGGTTCGTATGCAGCAAGGCTTTTTCAGCGTGCAACAGACATGTCCGACATGTCATGGTAGTGGCAAAGAGATTACCGATCCTTGTGTGCCTTGCGATGGCGTCGGACGAACCCGCCGCAACAAGACCCTACAAGTCAAGATTCCTGCGGGTATTGACGATGGGATGCGCATTCGCTCCTCCGGTAATGGTGAGCCAGGGATCAATGGCGGACCATCGGGTGACTTGTTTGTGGAAATTCACATCAAGGAACACAAGATTTTCCAGCGTGAAAATGATGACTTGCATTGCGAGCTCACCATTCCTTTTACGAGCGCTGCACTTGGCGGCGATATTCAGGTGCCGACCTTGAATGGCAAGGCTGAAATCACGATTCCCGAAGGCACACAGTCAGGTAAAACATTCAGACTGCGTGGTAAAGGCATCAAGGGTGTTCGGGGCGCGTACCCTGGGGATTTGTACTGCCACGTCGTGGTGGAAACACCCGTCAAGCTAAATGATGCGCAGAAAGCAATCCTACGCCAGTTTGAGGCCTCGCTTGGTGAGGGTGGCGAGCGCCACTCGCCTCAGAGCAAGTCTTGGACGGATCGCGTCAAGGACTTTTTTTCTTGAGGCTCATGCGGGATGAGTAAAAAAGCCGGTTCGAATGAACCGGCTTTTTAATGCGCGAAAATATCCGAACTTGGCTTATCCGGACTTGGCTTATTTCTTCTTTTCAAAATCTCCGGCTGCCACACTACTGAACTCTGCAGGCTTGAGATATTTACGAACGACTGTATTGACTTGTTCTGCTGAGAGCTTAGCCATTTTTTGATCATGCTCAGCCGCCCAGGCAAAAGTACGCCCAGTATCGAGATAGCTGATCCATGCGCCAGTTAGGCCACTATCTTGAGCGCGCGCGAGCTTGCGATAGTTGAGCAAGGCCTTGATGCCGTCTTGAACTTCAGTCTCGCCAAAACCTTCTTTTATGACGCGCTCAAACTCTTCGCGAATCGCTGTCTCGACTTTGGTTCGATTTTCAGGTGAAAAGATCGCATACACACCCCATGACCCCGTAGGTTCAAACGCCGAAACATTCAAGCGCGAGCGAACGTTATAAGACAGGCCTTCCTTTTCCCGCACACGCATCCATAATCTGGAGGTCTCCGAAGTACCGAGTAAAAAGTTGGCGAGAGACAAGGCAGCAAAATCTGGATCGGTGTCCTGCATCTTCAGCGGCATCGCAGCCGTATAAAACGCGTTGGCTTTATCCGGTGTCAGCGCTTGCATTTGCACAGGCTTGATGTCGCGATAAGGATTAGGCAGGCGCGTGTAGGAGGCACCAGCGGCCCATTGATTAAGCGCTTGGGTGAGGGTGCTCTCCATCGAGGCAGGATCAAAACTGCCAACAGCAGCAGCCGAGACCTGCGATGACCCGAAGAAATTCTTGTGGAAAGTCACGAGCAGGTCACGCTTGAGTTCAGTCACTGAGGCGATTGATTCCTCGAAGCTTGGTTGATAGCGAATATCATCTTTAGACCAAGGGTTGTCATGACGCGAGAGCATTCGTGACGCAATCGACGTAGGCTCTGTCATTGCGCTTTTGAGCGAGGTCAGCACTTTGCCTTTGTACTCGTCGACCTCTGTTTGTGGAAAATTCGCTTGGCGTACAACGTCCAGCACAAAGCGCACTAGGGGATCAATGTTGGCGCGGGTAGTCGATAAACTGATATTGACGGTCGTACCGGAGCCTGAAACGCTGACTTGACCGCCTAGCGCATCAATCCGGTCCTTAATGTGCTGACGTGTCAGTTGCTCGGTACCACTGAGCAATAAATCCGGCGTCGCGATGGAGGCAATGCGTTGTCCTTTTAGAGTCTGCACATTGCCAAACTGAAGCTGAATCACGGTTTGTACGCGTTCGCCTCTGGACTCTTTTGGCAGGAGGGCCAGACGGAGTGTGCCATTCGAAAGTTTGACGGTTTTGCGCTGCGTACGCTTGTCGATATTAGTTGGATCCGGATCAAAAGCTTCGGCTTGCTTAAGTTGCGTATCGCCGATGTAGTCTTTGAGTTCGGCAGAGAGGTCTGGCTTGCTGAAAGCGGGGGCGCGTATGGGCTTTTCCGTGGGGATGTATTGACCCTCGGTGCGATTTGACTGGGTCAGATACTGAGCCGCGGCTTGTTGCACTTGGGCGAGAGTGACTGCGCGAATGCGATCCCGCGACAGGAACCATAGACGCCAATCACCGCCGGCGATGGCTTCAGAAAGTCCCGAGCTGACTTTTTGCGCATCGCTGAACATCTGGTCCCAGGAAGTCAGCCACTGGTTGCGCACGCGATCGAGTTCTTCTTGGGTAAAAGGATGTTGGGCGATGGACTCGAGCGTGCCAGTCAATGTTTTGAGCGATGCGGCTTGATCCATGCCGGGCTGCAAGCTCGCACCAAACATCACGGTGCCAGGGGCTGTGCGGTCCATCGTGAAACCAAAGACACTTGCGGCGTGTTTGGTCGGGACCATGGCCTTGTACAGGCGACCAGACGGTGTGTCGGCCAACATCATGCTGGCCAGATCAATCGCAGCAAAGTCTTTGTGGGCTGCAGAAGGGACGTGGTACATCGCCGCGACTAAAGGCGCGCCTCCTACGCGTCGTAACAGGACGCTACGCTCACCGTCTTGAACGGGATCCACGGTGTATTCGGGGGGTAGTGTACGGGTAGGGCGCGGGATGTTGCCAAACGACTTGATGACATCGGCAAGGACAGTGGAGGTCTCAAACTTGCCCGTCACGATCAATACGGCGTTATCGGGCTGATAATGCGTTTTATAAAAGGCGCGCAGCTGTGAGATATCAACGTTTTCAACGTCAGTGCGGGCGCCAATGGTTGATTTTCCATAGTTGTGCCATTCGTAGGCGATGCTGAGCATTTTTTGCAACAAGATACGGAAGGGGTTGTTTTCACCACTCTCCATTTCATTGCGGACAACGGTCATTTCTGTATCCAGATCTTCGCGCTTGATCGTGGCGTTGATCATGACATCGGCTTGCCAGTTCAGGTACCAGGCCAAGGTGTCCGGATTGGCCGCGAAGCTCGCGTAATAGTTTGTGCGGTCTACAGTGGTCGTGCCATTGGCCTGCAGACCTCGCTTGGAAAACTCTCCAAGCGCATTGGGCATTGTCGGCGTACCTTTGAATAGCATGTGCTCTAACAGGTGCGCCATGCCGGTTTCGCCATAGTTTTCATGACGCGAACCCACCAGATACGTCATATTGACAGTCGTGGTGGGTTTGGATTCGTCGGGCGCGAGCAAAATACGCAAACCATTCGCGTCGAGCCGATACTCAGCAATGCCTTCGACGCTCGTGACCTTGGTGATCCCTGCGGGAATGGCAGCGGCCATTGATTGACTTCCAATAAAGGCGAAGGCGGCACCGATAAAGGTGCGCTTCAGGGCATCAGTGAACAGTGACATGCGAGAGTCCTGAAAGAAACAACGAACCATTTGGAGCGCGGGCGCCCGAAATGGTTCACTTTTGACATATTACTTGGATAGTAGGCGCATCGCTTGCTCGATGCCGGCGACGGTCACTGGGAACATTTTGTTTTGGACAATATTGCGGATGATCGAGATGGACTGACGGTATTGCCAGGAAGCTTGCGGCTCGGGGTTGAGCCAGACCGCCTTGGGCCAGGCATTGACCATGCGCTGCAGCCATTCTGCGCCCGGCTCTTTGTTGTAATGTTCGACAGAGCCGCCAGGCTGCAAAATTTCATAGGGACTCATGGTGGCATCGCCGACAAAAATCAGTCGCCAGTCGGCGTTGAATTTGCGCAGCACATCCCAAGTTTCAAAGCGTTCCATCTGCCGACGTCGATTAGACTTCCACAGATGCTCATAGGGACAATTATGAAAATAGTAAACCTCAAGGTTTCTAAATTCGCTACTCGCGGCGGAAAACAACTCCTCGACGCGTGAGATGTGATCATCCATGCTGCCACCCACATCGAGCAGCATGAGGACTTTGACGTTGTTGTGCCGCTCGGGGACCATTTTGATGTCGAGATAGCCCGCGTTGCGAGCGGTGCTTGCAATGGTGTCGCCCAAATCGAGTTCGAAATCGGAGCCTTCGCGGGCAAAGCGTCTCAGGCGCCGCAGGGCAATCTTGAAGTTACGCGTGCCGAGTTCGATTGAATCGTCATAGTCTTTGAAGTTGCGCTCATCCCAGACCTTGACGGCAGAGCGACTGCCGCCTGCGCCTCCGACGCGAATACCCTCGGGGTGCGAGCCGCTATTGCCAAAAGGTGAGGTGCCTCCGGTGCCGATCCATTTGTTGCCGCCTTGATGGCGCCCCTTTTGCTCCTCAAGGCGTTCTTTGAACATTTCCATGAGCTTGTCCCAGCCGTGTTTCTCAAGCTCGGCTTTTTGCTCGGGGGTGAGGCGTTTTTCAAGTTCGGCGACTAACCAGTCGAGCGGGATCTTTTTGCCGGCGGGCAGCTTTTGCTCAAGGCTGCGGTAGTAGCTGGCAAAAGCTCGGTCAAAGCGGTCAAACAGCGTTTCGTCCTTGATCAGCGTCGTGCGTGCGAGGTAGTAAAAATCCTCGAGCGTAGGCGGCATGATCGGGCTCGACAGTGCTTGGAGCAGTGTCAAATACTCCTTGACCGAGACGAGGAGCTTTTGCGAGCGCAGGTGATAAAAGAAGTCAACAAGCATGGCGATTGAGTTGATAGGTCAGATGTGCGCGAATCTCGGGCCACTCGCCCGCGGTCACGCTATACATCACAGTGTCTCTGACGGTGCCATCGCGACGTAGTGCATGATGTCGGATCACGCCGTCGCGTTTGGCGCCAAGCCGCTCAATCGCACGCTGTGAAGCAAGGTTAAAGTTATCGGTGCGCCAGCCTACCACCGCAGCGCCGAGAGCATTAAAAGCGTGCTCAAGCAAGAGCAGCTTGCAGGCGGTGTTGACATGACTGCGTTGGTGACTTTTGGCGTACCAGGTGTAACCGATCTCCATGCGCGCGACCGCAGTAATGATGTCGTGATAGCGGGTGGAGCCAATGATTTCTTGCGTGCCTTCGTGAATCACCACGAAGGGCAGCATATGTCCCGCCGCATATCCATCGAGTGCAGTCTGAATATAGCCAGCTGTTTGGTCTGGCTCCGGCACTGAGGTGACGCGAAGCTTCCATAGCTCACCATCACGGGCGGCGCGGGTAAGTGCTTCTGCATGATCAAGAGACAGGGGCTCAAGCCGTACGCCGTGTCCTGCCAGTTTGCAGGGCTGTGGTGTTTGAGTAAAGCCTTGGTTCAGCGTCATTTAAGATCCTGAAGGGCGACGCGTGCTGCGGGTCACCGCGGCGAGTCGCTCCAGTAGTTGTAGGTCTTGTTCATTTTTCAAAAGTGCCCCGGCCATCATCGGGATCGAGGTGGCTGCATGTGCGTCAATTTGCTCAGCGGTAGCGTCTTCGGCGATCAACAGACGCAACCAGTCGAGAAACTCAGAGGTGGAAGGTTTCTTTTTTAAACCAGGTGCTTCACGCAGGGCAAAGAACGTATCGAGGGCAGCACGTAAAACATCTGCATGCAGATTGGCGAAATGGACGTCGACGATATTGCGTAAGGTCTCGCGATCTGGAAAACGAATGTAATGAAAGAAGCAGCGTCGCAAAAACGCATCAGGCAGATCTTTTTCATTGTTCGAGGTGATGATCACGAGCGGACGATGACGCGCCTTGATTGTGGAGCGCGTCTCGTAGACGTAAAACTCCATTTGATCGAGTTCGCGCAGCAAATCGTTTGGAAACTCAATGTCCGCCTTATCGATTTCATCAATCAGTAGAACAACGGGTTCGGGAGACTCGAAGGCCTGCCAAAGCACACCTTGCATAATGTAGTTGCTGATGTCTTTGACTTTTTCATCACCAAGCTGGGAGTCACGCAGGCGAGAGACCGCATCATATTCGTACAGACCTTGATGCGCTTTGGTTGTGGATTTGATGTGCCACTGAAGCAGAGGCCGCCCTAGGGCTTTGGCGACCTCTTCGGCCAACATGGTTTTGCCGGTGCCTGGTTCGCCCTTGATGAGCAAGGGTCGCTGGAGCGTGAGGGCGGCGTTGACGGCTAGTTTCAGATCATCCGTGGCGACATAGCGCTCGGTGCCGTCAAAGCGTGAGGTTTGTGCTGTAGAAGGGTTCTGCGAGGTCATTATTTGCCAAAATGAAAGTGGTCGGGGTCAGTGGATGTGGGTTTGAAGTCTAATTTTCTCAATTATCGTACAATCTTATGGTTTTGCGGCCGGGAGTTGATCCCGGGATTTTTCCCTGCCAGACCAAGAGTCCATTATGAAGTTTCCGAACAATGTGCTGTCTCTGTTTGTTGGCGCGATGACAACGCGTTCCTCGATCGCCTCTTTGGCGCTCGCAGCTTCCTGTGCCATGGCGACCCCTGTGCTTGCAGCAGATCCGCCAAAAGGCAACATCGAAGCCGCCAAAGCCAAGGTTTCAATGTGTATCGGCTGTCACGGGATCCCCGGCTATCGTGCCAGTTTCCCTGAGGTTTACAGTGTGCCCAAGATTACCGGTCAGAATGACAAATACATTCAAGTGGCTTTGCGGGCTTATGCCTCTGGAGAGCGTACCCATCCCTCGATGAATGCGATTTCCAAGAGCCTTTCAGATCAAGACATTGCTGATCTGGCTGCCTACTACGCAAACCTTAAATAATTGGGGGCTGACATGAAATACTTCTCGATCGCCCTCGCTGGGGCTGTTCTTCTGGGTTCTGCCAGTTTGAGCCATGCTGCAGATTTAGCCGCTGGTAAAGCTGTCTGGGACAAACTTAACTGCGCCTCCTGCCATGGTGCGGACGCTGTCAAGTCCGTTGATCCATCCTACCCAATTTTGGCGGGGCAGTACGCTGATTTTCTAGTTCATGCCTTAAAGGCCTATCAGCGCGGTGCCTCTGGTGCTCCTGCCACGGCCAACGTACGCAAAAATGCCATCATGGGCGCGTTTGCCAAGCAGTTGTCCCCGCAGGACATCAAAAATGTCTCAGCATGGCTGGCTGCCCAGCCAGGTCCTTTAGTCGTCAAATAGTCAGCTTTAGGCGCTCCTGACAAAAGGGTCAGTCTTTACTGACCCTTTGTTTAATGAGATCGATGTAGGCATCGCTGTCCAAGGTGGTGCCCAAGCGCTGAGACTCCCAGACGACTTGACCCAGACACTCCATGATTTCATGCGCTGCGTGATGCGGATCGGTACGTGAAGCCAGCCGATCAAAGGCTTGTCGAATGCCTCTCGGGTGGTCGATGGACAGTTGTTCGGCAATCGCCAAATGCATAGAGAGATGCAAAAAAGGATTGGTTTTACCTTCTTCGACGTTGAATTCACGCGTCATTGATTCGGATTGCACAAGCACTTCGTGGTATTCGGGGTGCTGTTCGATCCAACTCAAGGCAATGTCCTCCAAAGGGGTTAGAACCTGCTTTGCTTTGTGTTTGGCCCAAGTGTCGATGAAAAACTGGCGAACCTGATCTCGTGAGGGATTGAACATAAATGGTGCTTAAAACCTCTAGTGATAAAAGAAATTGTGACTTTTAGCCCCCAACTAGGGCATTCCCTGATGCGTCAGGCGAGTCCGTAGTGCAGAATCGGATTCATGCAGGTGAGGGGACAAAGACCCAAAAGGGCATGCCAGCATGAACGGCATTATAAAAAAGAAAAACGCACAACGGCTGGCACTTAAGGTGTCGGCCGTTGTCGCATACGGCTACGCGATCAGCTCTTTTGCTTTTTAAATCTATGAATGCGATGCCCGACACAGGTAAAACACCGCGATATTGGCGCAATAATTTGTGTCTGATCTGCATTTTGCTTGCGATCTGGGCAATTGTCACCTTTGTCCCTGCTTATTACGCCGAGTCTCTGACTGCGTTGAGCATCTTTGGTTGGCCTTTTCCCTTTTGGGTGGCTGCCTTTGGTGCACCGACCGCCTTTTTATTGATTGTAGGCGTGTATGCATGGCGCATGGAGCGAGAAGACCAGCGGCGCAGACTGGAACGTGAGTGTGAGGCTCGCTGTGACAAACCCTAAGCAACGCAGCTTTGGTGCGCAACTCTTTCGAGGCTATGCCGCATATACGGTTGGCTTTATCGCGCTGGTGTTGTTGTTGGCGATGCTCGAGATTGCAGGTATGGAGCGGCAATGGATTGGTTATGCCTTTTTGCTGTCTACGGTGGCGCTCTATGCCGGGATTGGCATTATGTGCCGTACCTCGGATCCAGTCGAGTATTACGTCGCGGGGCGCCGCGTTCCCGCAGTCTTCAACGGAATGGCGACAGCCGCGGACTGGATGTCGGTCGCTTCTTTTATCGGTCTCGCAGGTACGCTTTACTTGTCTGGCTACAACGGCCTCGCCTATATTTTGGGCTGGACGGGCGGGTATGTTTTGGTCGCACTTTTTTTGGCGCCTTATTTGCGTAAATTTGGTGGATACACCATCCCCGAGTTTTTAGGCGCACGCTTTCATGGCAACTCGCCTAGATTGGTTGGGGTGATGTGTGCGGTCTTGTGCTCCTTTACTTATCTGGTGGCCCAAATTTACGGCGTCGGCATTATCACGACTCGGATGACCGGTATTTCGTTTGAGCTTGGGATTTTCATTGGCTTGGGCGGCGTACTGGTGTGCTCTTTTCTGGGTGGCATGCGCGCTGTCACGTGGACACAAGTGGGGCAGTACATCATCCTTGTGATCGCCTACCTCGTACCGGTGGTTTGGCTAGCGGTCAAGCAAACAGGCGATCCAGTTCCTCAACTTGCGGCGAGTTCGGTTCTCACACAGGTGATTGAGTATGAACGTCTGTTGAGTCGGGATGATGCGGAATTGGAAGTGCGTAATATTTGGCAAAGCCGCGCAGACCTCATGCAGTCCAGAATTTCCAAACTCCCCGAGTCTTGGGAAGCTGAAAAACAACAACTGAGCGTGAAATTGCTCCGTGCGCGCGCCATCGATGCGCCGATGGTCGAAATACGCTCTCTCGAGAGAGCGTTCGCAGCCTATCCAAAGTCTGTGGAGGCGGCAAGAACAGTCTGGTCTAAAGCGCGAGATGATTTCGCAGCGCGTGCGGCACCTCCTATGCCGCATGCAGAGCCTTTTGTCAGCAAATCTGAGGAGTCGCCTCAGGCCGTTCGAAATAATTTTCTGGCGACGGTTCTATGCCTCATGCTAGGTACGGCAGGACTGCCACACATTTTGATGCGGTCTTTGACAACGACGTCTGTAGGACACGCAAGACAGTCTGTGTTCTGGTCCTTATTATTTATTTTGCTTTTGTATTTAACGGCTCCCGCACTGGCTATTTTGGTGAAATTTGAGATTTACAACAATCTCGTTGGGATGCCTTTCGTGGATCTTCCTTCTTGGGTCAGTGCGTGGTCGGCAGTGGATCGCTCTCTCATCAGCATCCTCGATCTCAACCAAGATGGCATTGTGCAGTTGTCTGAGGTTCAGATTGGGAGCGACATTATTGTGTTGGCTGCTCCCGAAATAGGAGGGTTGCCCTATGTTGTGTCGGGACTGGTTGCGGCGGGTGCGCTGGCGGCCGCGCTCTCGACGGCGGATGGTTTGCTATTGACGCTTTCCAATGCCTTGTCGCACGATACGCTGTTACGCGGTGTCTCCTCGCGTATGGGTGGAGGGCGTCAGGTCATCTTATCCAAGGTGCTGTTATTGGTCGTCGCTTTTACCGCCGCCTGGGCCGCGACGCGAACGCCCGCAGATATTTTGTTTTTGGTCGGCGCTGCGTTTTCTTTTGCCGCTTCAACATTTTTCCCGGTGCTTGTTATGGGCATTTTTTGGAAACGCGCTAACCAATGGGGAGCGACCTCGGGCATGCTAGCGGGGTTATTCACCACGATTTTTTACATGGTGCAGACGCAACCCTGGTTGCGTGAGCTGGTGTTGAGCGTGCCTCGCAGCACGCCTATCGATTTGTGGTGGGGGATTCAGCCCATCGCAGCGGGCGTGTTTGGCGCACCCGTAGCGTTCGTTGTGATTGTCTTGGTGTCTTTGCTAACACCTAGGCCAGATGCCGTCACGTATCAATTGGTGGAGTTTCTTCGCGAGCCTGATTAAGTCTGCTCAGGCTTTCAGGCGGAGGAGGACAAGAAGCGCACCTCGTCCGCCGTGCGCAGGGGGCGCTGAAGCAAAGGCACTGATCGCTGGGAGTTGTGTCAGCCATTGAGCCACGCGGGCTTTTAAAACGGACTGGCCGTCTGCGGAGCCATAGCCAATACCGTGCACGATACGCACGCACCGTGTGCCGTGCGTCTGGCTGACCTCAATGAATTGGGTGAGGGCTAATCTAGCTTCGTCGCTGTTCAGGCCGTGCAGATCAAGATGCGCACCCACAGGCCAAAAGGCGCGCCGCAATTGCCTCAATACCTCGGGGCCCATGCCGGGCGCAAGCCAAGAGAGCGCTGCATCGTGATCAGCAAAAGGTGAGAATCCGTCCGAAAGCGCCGCAGCTGGAGGACTTGAGGCCCCGATCGCCTGCTGCCTTCGTTGCGTCATCAACTCAGTCGGCTGTGCGTCACTCGGACGATGTTTCACGCGCGCGGCAGCTTTTAGAGGCGTGACGGCCTGTGTGGCACGTGCAAAGAGCTTGATTTCTTCCGCGGAGCTCGTAGAAGTAGATCGAGTTGCACCAGACCGCAATTGTTCTTGCAGTTTGGTTTGCTCGTGCGCGAGTTGGGCACGCTGTTTCTCAAGAGCCGTTTGATGTAGACGCTTGAGGTCAGCGAGCCCCGCTTTACTGTTCCGCATTCTCCAGCCAGCGCTGTGCGTCGAGTGCGGCCATGCAGCCAGTGCCTGCGCTGGTGATGGCTTGGCGGTATATGTGATCTTGAACATCGCCGGCGGCAAAGACACCTGGCACCGAAGTCATCGTCGCGAGACCCGCTAAGCCGCTGCGTGTCACGATATAACCATTCGCCATATCGAGTTTTCCGTCAAAAATCGAAGTGTTAGGTTGGTGTCCAATCGCAATAAAGACACCCGTTGCGGCGAGTTCTTCTGTTTTTCCCGAGTCTGTCGAACGTAGGCGTGCGCCAGTAACACCAGAGTCGTCGCCCAGAACTTCGTCAAGCTCCCGGAAGGTTGCGAGCTTCATATTGCCGTTGGCAACTTTGTCCATCATTTTGTCAATCATGATAGGTTCGGCGCGGAATTTGTCACGGCGGTGTACAACGGTCACTGAACGACAGATATTGGACAAATACAAGGCTTCTTCGACAGCGGTATTGCCGCCACCCACAACTATAACATCTTGATTTTTATAGAAAAAACCATCGCATGTTGCGCAGCCGGAAACGCCGCGCCCCATGAAGGCCTGCTCGGAAGGCAGTCCGAGATATTTTGCCGAAGCGCCCGTCGCGATGATTAGGGCATCGCAGGTGTACTGGACGCCGCCATCACCCGTGAGACGATAGGGTCTGGATGAAAAATCTACACTGGCGATATGATCAAACACCATTTCAGTATTGAAACGCTCGGCATGCGCGGCAAAGCGTTGCATCAGTTCTGGCCCCTGGACGCCGTTGGCATCCGCCGGCCAGTTATCGACGTCTGTGGTCGTCATCAGTTGACCACCTTGGGCAAGTCCTGTGATCATGACGGGATTGAGGTTGGCACGAGCAGCGTAGACTGCGGCGGTGTAGCCTGCAGGTCCCGAGCCGAGAATGAGAACTTTGGCATGTTTTGGTGTTGACATCAGATTTTCCCTCTAGATTGACCAGCAAATTATAATGGCGACTATGCCTAGACTTTCCCCAGCTACGACGCGGACTTCGCGAACGACCCGAAATACCCGAAATGGGCCCTCGGTCATGCAAACACGGATCCTCTCCATCCTTCGAGAGGCGCGTTGGATCATCTTTGCCGCGCTTGCTGCTTGGCTGACGCTCGCCTTGGGGACTTGGGACGGCAATGATCCCGGTTGGTCCCACTCTTTTGGTCGCGATGTCGCCACGCTCCAAAATCGTGGCGGCCGGATCGGTGCCTATGTTTCCGATATCCTTTTGTACCTATTCGGTTTTTCTGCTTGGTGGCTCGTTGTTTTATTACTACACCGGGTCCGTGCGGGTTATTTGCGCTTGGCGAACCAGATCCGGACGCGTGGAGAGCCAGAAACCCTCGCGCGAGTCCGTTGGGAGCAGGGCATTGGTTTTTTCATGGTCCTTTTGGGTTCAGTGGGTCTCGAAGCGTATCGTCTGAGCTCCTGGGGCTTGCAGTTGCCCGGGCGTACCGATGTCACCAGCGGCGCTGGCGGTGTGATTGGTCACGCTTGGTCAGGTTTTTTGTCCTCTGCGGTCGGTTTTTCTGGAAGCACTCTGATCCTGTTGGCATTGATTATTTTTGGTTGTAGTTTGTTTTTCGGCTTTTCCTGGCTGACGATCGCTGAAAAAGTGGGGAGCGGGATTGATTGGGTGTGGTTCAAGATCCAAGACGGACGTACTGCCAGACAAGATCGTCGCGCCGGTCAAGTTGCCCAGGCTGTCAGGCATGAGCAGGTTGAGGCCAAAAATGAAAAAATTGTCCATGACCAGCCCGTCCGCATCGAACCTGCGATTGTTATCGTGCAGAAATCCGAGCGTGTACAAAAAGAAAAGCAACAGTCTCTTTTTATCGAACCAATGGTGGCGGGAGATTTGCCTGCGCTCAGTTTATTGGATCAACCAGGCGAAGCCTTCGAGACGGTTTCTGATGAAACGATCGAATATACCTCGCGTCTGATCGAGAAAAAACTGGCTGATTTCGGTGTTGAGGTGCAGGTTGTTGCTGCGCAGGCTGGGCCTGTGATTACGCGGTATGAAATTGAGCCTGCTACGGGTGTCAAGGGTAGTCAGATCGTCAACTTGGCCAAGGATTTGGCGCGTGCGCTGAGTTTGGTCAGCATACGTGTTGTGGAAACGATTCCCGGCAAAAATCTGATGGGTTTCGAGCTGCCCAATCCGCGCCGCCAAATGGTCAAGCTTTCTGAGATTCTCGGTTCTCAGGTTTATCACTCGAGCGCGTCTGTCGTCACCATGGCATTAGGCAAGGACATCGCCGGAAACCCCGTGGTTGCTGACCTCGCCAAAATGCCCCACTTGTTAGTGGCGGGCACCACAGGTTCGGGTAAGTCTGTTGGTATTAATGCGATGATTTTGTCGCTTCTGTACAAAGCGGATGCGACTCAAACACGCCTGATCTTGATCGATCCTAAAATGCTCGAAATGAGCGTGTACGAAGGTATTCCCCATCTTTTAGCGCCTGTGGTGACGGATATGCGTCAGGCTGCCAATGCCCTGAATTGGTGTGTGGGCGAGATGGAAAAACGCTACCGCTTGATGAGTAAACTAGGCGTGCGTAATTTAACGGGTTACAACAACAAGATTCGCGACGCGATCAAGCGCGAGGAGCCCATTCCGAATCCATTCTCGTTGACACCCGATGCGCCTGAGCCTCTCAAAGAGTTGCCAACGATCGTGGTTGTGATCGACGAGTTGGCCGACTTGATGATGGTAGTGGGCAAGAAAATCGAAGAACTGATTGCGCGCTTGGCCCAAAAAGCGCGTGCCGCGGGGATTCATTTGATTCTCGCTACGCAGCGCCCAAGTGTGGATGTCATCACGGGTCTCATCAAAGCCAATATTCCAACGCGTATCGCTTTTCAAGTTTCATCCAAGATCGACTCACGCACTATTCTTGATCAGATGGGTGCAGAGGCTTTGTTGGGGCAGGGTGACATGCTCTATATGCCGCCCGGGACCGGATTGCCCGTGCGTGTGCATGGCGCTTTTGTCTCTGACGAGGAGGTTCATCGCGTGGTGGACTCACTCAAATCGCAAGGCGAGCCAGACTATATCGATGGCCTGCTTGAGGGGAGTTCCGAGGGTGAAACCGGGGATGGCGTGAGCAGTGTGACAGGAATGGCCAATGCCGAAGCCGATCCGATGTACGACCAAGCCGTCGAGGTCGTACTCAAGCACCGACGCGCTTCCATTTCTTTGGTGCAGCGTCATTTACGTATAGGTTACAACCGAGCTGCACGCTTGCTCGAGCAAATGGAAAACTCCGGTTTAGTTTCGACGATGCAGTCTAACGGGAATCGTGAAATTCTCGCCCCTAACGTGCCACGAGAGGAATAACGCGGATGTTTTTGATCGCTAGAATGCGGTTCTTTTTGATGATGTGTGCGCTGGCTTCGCTAGGTGTGGCAGTCGCCATGCCGGCCTCGGCGGAAACCGCCCGCGAGCAGCTCAGGACTTTTGTCTCTCAGGTTCAATCCGCCAGCGGTGACTTTGTGCAATACACGGTCGGACCTCAAGGCCAGACCAAGCCCCCACAGAGAGGCAAGTTTTTATTCATGCGTCCCGGACGTTTCAAATGGGATGTATTAAAACCTTACGAGCAACAAATTGTTTCCGATGGACAGGAAATTTATCAATTCGATGCCGACCTTAATCAAGTGACGGTTCGCAAAGCGGGTCAGACTATTGGCGCTTCACCTGCCGCTATTTTGTTCGGCTCAGGATCTTTGGAACAGTCGTTCGACGTCAGCGCGCTGCCTGATAAAGAGTCGCTGGCTTGGTTGCGCGCCAAGCCTAAGCAACCCGATGCTGGATTTGTGCACGTCGATTTGGGTTTCAAAGATGGGGTGCCGCTTCGCATTGTTTTGCTCGATGCGTTTGGACAAACGACCCATATTGAGATTTCTGCCTTGATGCGTAATCCAGGCCTATCCACGAGCAATTTTGACTTTGTGACCCCAAAAGGGGCCGATGTCGTCCGGATGCAATGATGGGCGCGTCAACCACCCCAAAGATGTTGTCTTGCGATGGTTGACCTCTTTAAAACGACGCCTAAACCGCCTTTGGCCGAGGCGCTGCGACCCCGCACGCTAGACGAGGTTGTTGGGCAAAAGCATCTTCTTGGGGCAGGCAAGCCGCTGCGTGTGGCTTTTGAGTCCGGACGCCCGCACTCGATGATTTTGTGGGGGCCGCCGGGTGTGGGTAAAACGACACTGGCCCGCTTGACTGCACATGCTTTTGATTGCGCATTCATCGCGATTTCCGCTGTGTTTGCGGGGGTCAAAGAAATACGCGCTGCGATGGACGAGGCACAACTGACCTTGGATCAATATCATCGCCGGACTTTGCTGTTCGTCGATGAGATTCACCGTTTCAACAAAGCCCAGCAGGACGCTTTGCTGCCTTTTGTTGAGTCTGGCCTAGTGACTTTTATTGGCGCGACGACGGAAAACCCTTCGTTCGAAGTTAATGCGGCTTTGCTGTCGCGCGCACAAGTCTATGTTCTGCAGTCACTTGACGAAACTGAGTTGCGTGAGTTGTTGGCGCGGGCGCAACAATCAGTCCTCAAAGATTTAAATTTTGAAGACGCGGCGATTGATACCTTGGTGGGTTATGCCGATGGCGATGCGCGTCGTTTCTTGAGTCTTCTTGAGCAGGCGAGTGTTGCTGCTGAAAACGCAGGCTCGACGCGAGTGGATTCAGAACTGGTGGAAAATGCGCTCAGCATGAGCCCGCGCCGTTTCGATAAGGGCGGCGACAATTTCTACGATCAAATTTCCGCTCTTCACAAGTCTGTGCGAGGCTCAAATCCTGACGCGGCGTTGTACTGGCTCACCCGTATGCTCGATGGCGGAGCGGACCCCAAGTACCTCGCAAGACGCATTGTGCGCATGGCATGGGAGGATATTGGTCTGGCTGACCCGAGGGCGATGCAAATCGCCAATGATGCGGCACAGACCTATGAGCGCTTAGGTTCTCCCGAGGGCGAATTGGCCTTGGCGCAGGCGACCTTATATCTAGCAGTGGCAGCCAAAAGTAATGCTGGGTACAACGCCTACAATCAAGCTGTTGCTTTTACTAAACAAGGTTCTTCTTTGCCAGTGCCCGTGCATTTACGAAACGCACCGACTAAGCTGATGAAGGAGCTTGGATACGGGCATGCTTATCGATACGCGCATGATGAGCCCGAAGCCTATGCGGCCGGCGAGTCGTACTTGCCCGAGGGTATGCCCGAGCCTGGATGGTATCGACCTGTTCCACGAGGTTTAGAAATAAAGATTGCCGAAAAGCTCTCGCACCTGCGGGATATGGATCGACAAGCTCGCAAGAAAGCCAAGGAGTAGTGCGATGGAGTGGTTAGATGCGTTGACGCTTGCTCGGATTCAGTTTGCGTTCACGGTGAGCTTCCATATTATTTTTCCAGCCTTCACGATTGGCTTGGCCAGCTACATGGCGGTGCTCAATGGTTTGCACCTCTGGACAGGCAAAGAGGTTTACCTCACCCTCTTTAACTATTGGAAAAAAATCTTCGCTGTGGCCTTTGGCATGGGCGTAGTGTCCGGTATCGTGATGAGTTACCAGTTCGGCTCTAACTGGAGCGTGTTTTCTGACAAGACCGGACCCGTCCTTGGACCGCTCATGGGCTACGAGGTGATGTCCGCCTTTTTCCTTGAGGCGGGATTTTTGGGCGTCATGTTGTTTGGTCGCGCACGCGTCGGTCCCAAGCTGCATTTCTTTGCCACCGCCATGGTCGCCTTAGGCACGTTTATGTCGGCGTTCTGGATTTTGTCCGTCAACAGCTGGATGCAGACTCCTGCTGGCTATGGCATCAACGAGGTGGGACAGTTTATTGTCGAGGACTGGTTCAAGGTTATTTTCAACCCGTCTTTTCCGTATCGTCTCGTGCATATGATGTTGGCAGCGTATCTGACGACTGCTTTCGTCATTGGCGGTGTTGCAGCCTTCCATATGCTCAAGGAGCGCAAGCGAATGCTGCAACCAGGCGCGATTCCCTCTCCTAGCGCACAAGAAGCGACTCACGTCATGTTTTCAATGGCCATGTGGTTAGCTGCTGTGTTGATACCCTTGCAGTTGATGGCGGGTGACGCCCACGGCTTGAATACGCTTGCGCATCAGCCTGCCAAGATTGCAGCTATGGAGGGACATACAGAGTCTCAGGGCAGGGCGCCGCTCATTTTGCTTGGTATCCCCAATGCAAAAGAGGAGCGAATCGATTACGCCATTTCGATCCCTTACTTGAGCAGCCTGATTTTGACGCACTCTCTGGATGGTGTTGTTCCCGGCATTAGGGCAACACCTGTTGCAGATCGACCACCGCTAGGCATCGTATTTTTTGCCTTCCGCTCAATGGTCGGTATAGGTATGCTGATGCTGTGTATGGGTTTATGGAGCTTGTGGCTGCGGTATCGCGGGCGTCTCTTTGACACACCCCTGATGCATCGCTGTGCTGTGCTCATGGCACCGTCTGGTTTTATCGCGATTCTGTCCGGCTGGGTCGTGACCGAAGTCGGTCGTCAGCCCTTTACCGTGTATAACTTATTGCGTACGGCCGATTCCGCTTCACCGATTGATGCGACGGCGATTGCTTTTTCTCTTGCAGCGTTTGTGGTGGTCTATTTGTCATTGTTCGGTGCAGGCATTTATTACATCCTGCACTCAATGAAGGTTGCACCCGGTGCCGGCCCTAGCCATGCCGACCTTTCTGTTCACCAGCCGATCCGCGCCGCAGGTATTGTCCCTGGCCCCACGTTGACCGCCAAAAGCACACAGACGGGCGTGACAGGCACGCAAGGAGATCGCACATGACACTCGATTACGCCTTGATCTGGGCTGGATTGATCGCCTTCGCCGTATTAGCCTATGTCGTGCTGGATGGTTTTGATCTTGGGGTGGGAATCTTGTTTCCCTGGGCCAAGTCAGAGCAAGAGCGGGACCTGATGATGAATTCAGTCGCGCCCGTCTGGGATGGCAATGAAACCTGGCTTGTACTTGGCGGTGGTGGTTTGTTTGCAGTATTTCCGCTGGCTTACGCCATCATCATGCCGGCTTTGTATGCTCCGATCATTACCATGTTGCTTGCGTTAGTTTTTCGTGGTGTGGCGTTTGAGTTTCGTTGGAAAAGTCAGAGCCGCAAATACCTGTGGGATTGGGCTTTTGCGGGTGGCTCTTTTGTTGCAACGTTTGCGCAAGGCGTCGCGTTAGGTGCGTTGGTTCAAGGCATCCCGGTTTCCGGTCGTGCCTATGCGGGTGGATGGTGGGATTGGCTATCTGCCTTTAGTCTTTTGACGGGCCTGGCCTTAGTCGTCGGTTACGCCTTGCTAGGCTCGACGTGGTTGATGCTTAAAACCGACGGTCGGGTCGAGCAACTAGCCAAGCGTGCGACGTTTGGGTTGGGTATTGTGATGCTAGGTCTGATTGGACTGGTCAGCTTGATTTCCCCGTTTTTGCACGAGCACTTCATGCAAAAGTGGTTTGCCTGGCCCGCGATGCTCTTTGTGGCCCCGGTTCCTTTGCTGGTGATTGTCTGCGCCATCGCACTGTTCCGTGGCCTTCGGCTCAATCGACCTTTAATGTCATTTTTAGCCGTAGAGGGATTATTTGTCTTGTCCTATATCGGACTAGTGATTAGTTTTTTCCCCTACATCGTGCCCTCGTCCGTGACGCTTTGGCAAGCCGCCGCGCCAGACAATAGTCTAAAGTTTCTGTTGGTGGGTGCTGTATTCTTGATCCCAATGATTTTGGCTTACACCTCCTACGCTTACTGGGTCTTTCGCGGCAAAGTCGGCCCCACCCACGACTATCACTAGGATCGATGATGAAACGTTGGGGCTGGATGTTATTGATTTGGTTGCTGAGCGTGGGGGCGCTCTCTGTCGTGGCGTGGTTGCTGCGGCGGATACAATATGCAATTCATTAGTCTTTTTATCCCAAGATCATGCTTGACCCAGCGTTGTTACGTAAAGACCTCGAATCTGTTGTTCGTCGCTTAGCCAGTCGCAGCTTTGCTTTCCCGATGGACGCCTTCAATAGTCTCGAGGTCCGCCGCAAGTCGGTGCAGACTGAAACAGAAAATCTTCAAGCGCAGCGCAACGCGCTCGCCAAACAAATCGGCGCGCTCAAATCGCGTGGCGAAGATGCCTCCGCCGTGTTGGCCGAGTCCCAGGCGATCCCTGTGCGCCTCAAAGCGCTCGAACTGGATCTCTCGGATATTCAGGCTCAGCTCAATGACATGCTGATGTCGATTCCCAATTTGCCCCACGAGAGTGTGCCTGTAGGTGCGGATAGTGTGGGTAACGTCGAGGTGCGGCGTTGGGTACCGAGCCCCGATCCCGCCTCAGGTGATCCCAAGGCGCTTGGTTTTGAGCCTCGCGATCATGTCACGCTGGGTGAGTCGCTCGGTTTGGATTTTGATGTCGCTGCCAAGCTGTCCGGGGCACGTTTTAGTTTTATGCGCGGCCCTATGGCGCGGTTGCATCGTGCGCTCGCGCAGTTCATGCTGGATCTTCAGACTGAACAACATGGTTATACAGAGTGCTACACCCCTTATATTGTCAATGCGTCCACCCTGATGGGTACTGGGCAGCTCCCAAAATTCAAGAACGACATGTTCTGGGTCACGCGTGGCGGCGATGAGCCGACACTCGACGAGCAGGGCAATGTCGTGGCGGGAGAGGAGCAATACCTGATCTCGACTTCTGAAATCACGTTGACTAGCATGGTACGCGACACGATTGTGCCTGCTGCTGAGTTGCCGATTCGGTTGACGGCCCATACCCCGTGCTTTCGCTCTGAGGCTGGCAGTGGTGGTCGCGATACGCGCGGTTTGATTCGTCAACACCAGTTCGACAAAGTCGAAATGGTGCAGATTGTCGCAGCCGATACCTCCTATCAGGCACTCGAAGACATGGCGGGACATGCCGAAAAGGTGTTGCAACTGCTTGGTTTACCATACCGCGTGCTGTTGTTGTGTACGGGTGATATGGGTTTCGGTGCAACTAAAACGTATGACCTTGAGGTCTGGTTGCCTGCACAAAACACCTGGCGCGAAATTTCCTCTGTCTCTAACTGTGAAACCTTCCAGGCGCGTCGCATGCAGGCACGCACCCGCGTGGACGGAGGTAAACCTGAATACGTGCATACACTCAATGGCTCGGGCTTGGCGGTTGGACGAGCCCTGGTGGCGGTCCTGGAAAACTATCAACAAGCCGACGGTAGTATTGTGGTGCCAGAGGCTTTGCGTCCCTACATGGGTGGTTTGAGCCTACTTCAATCACAAGCTCATTCATCCTGATTATTTTCTCTTTTGCTTTGATGAGGTTCATGCGTCATGAAGTCTTGGCCTGTTAGTGTTACAAAAAAACTTGCCACGGTTGCGGCATTGACGGTATTTTCCATGCTTGCATCGGTCGGTATGGCTTCTGCCACGCAGACGATGGGCTTGTATTTGCCAACGGCTCAACAGCCTGCACCCGTGTTCCCATTTTTGCAGGGCGCCCTTAAAACGCAAGCAAATGGCGCCTGGGACTTTTATCAAAAGACGATTGGTCAGCCGCTAACCAATTTTGCCGAGTCACAAATTGCTCCCAAAGCGGGTGGTACGGTCTTTTATCCATTCTCAGGCCCAGATTTTGTGACCGTTTCGCATGCCTTTCCGAAGGCTGATCGCTATGTGATGGTCGCGATGCAAGCAGCGGGTGCACCCGTCACGCTCGCAACTATGCAGCCCGAGCGTGCGCAAGGTTTTCAGGCAAAGTTCATGCGGGAATGGATGAAATTCAGTCGCCTCGCCTTTTTTCGTACGGATGACTTAAACGAGGACCAGCGTGATCAGTTCGCCCCGATCGGCGTGACAACGATTCTTTCAACGTTTGCGTTGTACTCTGGTTTTGATGTCATGGACATTTACCCCATTGCTTACGATGACAAGACGGGCGACTTTATCAAAAGTACAGCGGGTCAATGGAGGTCGGTGCGCTTAGTGTTGAGCAAGGCAGGCAAACCCGTCACCTTGGACTATGTGAGCTTGGACTTGTCAGACCCGAGCCTGAGCAACAATGAACCGATGCGCACATGGCTCGCCCGGGAGGCTAAAAATCCTGTGCTGATCAAGGCCGCCTCCCACTTATTACAAGAAAGCTATTTTTCCGTGATGCGCAATATTTTGGTGGCAAACGCCACCATGGTGGTGCAGGATGAAACAGGACTGGACTACACCTATCTCACTCAGATTGGCCAAGCAGATTTATACGGTGGTTTTTTGTTTCCCCACGAATTATTCAATCGTAAAAAGCAAGAGTCCTTAGGGAAAGCTTACCGCGAGTCGACCAATACTAAGCCCTTGCCCTTTGCATTTAGTTACAACAAAACGAATGAGCGAAACAATGTGCAGATTGTGCGTCGTCAAAATTAGTTGGCTTTTCGTGCAAAGGCTTGTTGACTAAATTTTAAAACGGCCTGATTAAAACTTTCCGCTTCGTCTACAAATAATGCGTGCCCAGCCTTATCAAACATTTCGATGGTGATGAGGTCGCGGGCACGTTTCTTTTGGAGCGCCTCGGCTTGCTCTTTGAGCCAGGGTCTGATGGCGTAAAGCACGGGAATCTGTTGTTTTTGGAGGGTTTCACTCCAATAAGTGCGAGGATAGGGTTGGTTGAGTAACTGAATCGCGACATCCGGTGCGGCCTGGAGTGCCGAATCTAAAACGGCTTGGGCCAATACGGGTGGAGGTGGCTTGCGATAAATATCCTGGCTAAAGGTGCGCATATATTGCTCGCGCTTAACCGGATCATTCATGGTTTGAGCAAAATTAGAGCGACGTCCCGCGGGAGGTTTTCCTTCTCCCACAGAGTTGTCGATCAATATCAGTCCACGCAGTCCCTTTGGCTTGTAGTTTGCAACGAAATCGAGAGACTCCAATACCCCTAGGGACCAACCCGCGAGGACAAACTCGCGCACTTGAGCAGCTTTTAAAAATTCATCGATATCCTGAATCCGCCGCTTGGGGGCGTGTGAAAGGGTCGTCACCTCAGAGAGTCCCTGAGATCTTGGGTCGAGCGCCAGGACGCGATATGACTTGGAAAGGGTTGCGAATTGCTTTTCAAAAACTGCTGCGGGCATCAGCCAGCCTGGGATCAGCACAAGAGTTTTATTGCCTCGACCGGCTTCGATATAGTGCAGTCGAACGCCGTCGGAGGTGGTGAACGTATGATGTTGCACAGGAGCAGCTAAACCAAGCGAAGGGAAAAGAGCAGGCCAAATTGCCATAGACAGAATCCAAACGAGTCGTCTCAAGGGATTCATGGGTAAACTCCATCATCTAAGTCTGAAAATCAATCACTCACTGACATTATGATGGAAATTACAGGCAACACACGACTCTATGGCATCGTGGCTGATCCCGTTTCACAGGTCAAGACACCGCAGACGATGCGAAAGGTCTTTGAAAAGAGAGGCACGGACGGAGTCCTTGTGCCGATGCATGTCGCGCCTGAGGGTTTGCCTGCCTTTGTACAGGCTTTGCGTGGGGTGTTGAATTTTGGTGGCATGATTGCGACGGTGCCTCACAAGACCGCGATGGTAGAACTGTGCGATGACATCACGCCTGCGGCACGTCTGGTCGGAGCGGTCAATATCGTGCGCCGTAATGTGGACGGCAGCCTGTCTGGCGATATCCTGGATGGACGGGGGTTTGTGGGCGGTTTACGCCAGCACGGTATCGAACCAAGTGGCATGCGGGTATTTTTGAGTGGCGCAGGTGGAGCGGCCAAGGCGATCGCCTTTGCGTTAGCGGATGCAGGGGTTGCGTGTCTAGACTTCTACAACCGAACACCCGCTAAAGCGCAAGACATCATCGTGCGGCTGCAAGCTGTGTATCCAGAGGTCTCGATGTCCGTGGTCCAAGCGAGTCCTGCGGGTTACGACTTGGTGATTAATGCGACATCGCTGGGGATGAAAGCTGGAGATCCACTGCCCTTGGACGCCAGCGGTTTGAGCGCGCGGCAAATTGTTGCGGAAATCATTATGACCCCTTCCTTGACCCCCTTGCTGCTTGCTGCTCAAAAGAAAGGGTGCCAAATACAGTATGGATTGCCGATGCTGGAGTGTCAGATCGAATTGATGGCGGACTTTATGGGAGTCGCAAAGTAATGGAACAGTTTGACTATGTGATTGTGGGTGGTGGAACGGCAGCCTGCGTGCTGGCCAATCGCTTGACGGCCAATGGGCGATATACCGTGTTGATGTTGGAGGCTGGTGGCGAACCCAAGAGCATGTGGATCAAGATCCCTGCGGGCTTTACCAAGCTGCTCAACGATCCGATTTACAACTGGCGTTTTGAAACCGAGCCTGAGGAAAATACACGGGGACGAAAAATTGCGATTCCTCGTGGCAAGGGACTTGGGGGTTCGAGTTTGATTAATGGCATGATTTACGTGCACGGCCAGCCCGAGGACTACGACCACTGGGCAGCGCTTGGTGCGACGGGATGGTCAGCGCAAGACGTCGCGCCTTATTTCAAAAAGATGGAAACCTATTTGCCAGGTGATGACTCACGCGGCAAGCAAGGACCCATGCATATTCACCAAGTGAGTGAGCGTTATCCGCTTGCGCATGCCTTGTTGCAGGCGGCTGCTCAAGACGGTCAGCCCATGACGCAGGACTACAACGGTCAAACCCAAGAAGGTTTTGGTTACTACCAAGTCGCGCAAAAAGACGGGCAGCGCTGGAGTGTGGTGGAGGGCTATCTCAACCCCGTCCGACAGCGCAAAAATTTAACGTTGCGCACGGGTGCGATGGTGACCAAGGTCAACGTGACCGAAGGGGTATGCACGGGCGTGACCTATCGGGATTCGGCCGGGATGAACACTGTCAATGTAAAGCTTGAGGTGATTCTCGCTGCGGGGGCGGTACAAACGCCACAGTTGCTTGAGCTTTCGGGAATTGGCGATCCTGCGTTGTTGCACAGGTTAGGTATACAGCTTGTACACGCCGCACCGCGTGTGGGTGAAAACTACATTGATCATTTTGCGACGCGGATGAATTGGCGCGTTAAAAATACACAAACATTAAATGAGCTCGCGCAGGGCTGGCGAGTCGGCGTAGCCGCCCTGCAGTACTTTACGCAACGCAAAGGCTTGTTGACCTTGGGCACAGGCCTTGTGCACGGTTTTGTCAAAACAAAGCCACAACTGACCACGCCCGATGTGCAGTACTTCTTTATGCATGCAAGTTATGCCAATGCGGCGATCCGCAAGTTAGACAGCGCGCCTGGTATGACAATCGGGGTCGCGGGCTTGCGTCCGACTTCGCAAGGCAGTATCCATAGCAAATCAAACGACCCTACACAGGGACCCGCGATCCGCCCTAATTTTTTAGCAACAGACGAAGATCGTCAAACCTTGATCGACGGAATGAAAATCGCACGTCAGATCGTTGGAAAGCCGGCGTTAGCGAATTATATTGATTTCGAAATGAGCCCTGGGCCGACCGTCCAAACAGACGAAGAGTGGTTGGATTTTGGACGGGCGAATGGTCAAACGATCTATCATCCAATCGGCACGTGTCGCATGGGCTCCGATGACCAAGCCGTGGTCGATGTCAGGTTGCGCTTTAAAGGCTTGCGAGGATTGCGTATTGTCGATGCCTCGGTGATGCCCGCGATGGTGTCGGGTAATACGCAATCGCCTGTGATGATGGTGGCCGAGCGTGGAGCAGACTTGATTCTTGAGGATGCTGCACAGGCTTGATCTCGATTTGAGCACAGATTAAGGCAAGGTCGTGTAGTGGGCCGCAAGTGCCATAAATGCGTTTAAGCCCGGATCTTGGCCGGTTTCTTCGGCGATGATTTTGCTGACCGCGGGTGCGATGGTGGCCGCTAGTCGGGCATCAAGAAAGAGTAGACGCGAGCGTCTTGCCAAAACATCCTCGACGTTGCGTGCATATTCGTAGCGTACGGCAAACCGCACCATCGCAGCCGTGAGTCCGCCACCGAGCGCTTGCTCTGCGCCAGGCAGCGCTTGTAGAAAGGAAGCCTCATCGCCGTAGGCCGCTAGACCGGGTGCCTCGTGCATCGAGTGCGTGACAGCTTGTCCTGTTTGTGCACCCACCAACGTAAGGTTTTCGGTCGAGCAGGGCGCTTTCGCGACAAGCAGTTTTGACTCAAAGCAATGTTTGAGTACATCCTCTGCCATCGCTCGGTAGGTGGTCCATTTGCCACCGGTCACCGTGACGAGCTGACTTGGACTGATCAAAACAGTGTGCTCACGACTGATTTTCTTTGTTTGGCCTGAGGCGTCGGTTGGCGGTTTAACCAAAGGACGCAGTCCGACCCAGATGCTTTTGATATCCGCGCGAGTGGGCGGGCGTCGTAAGTATTTTCCTGCTTCGCGCAAAATAAACTCTAGCTCTTCATGAAAGGGCTCTGGCTCTTGGCTCAGGTCATGCCGAGGCGTATCCGTTGTACCGAGTATGACCTTGCCGAGCCAAGGTACTGCAAATATGACGCGACCGTCGCTGGTATGCGGGACGATGAGTGCATGGTCACCTGGAAGGAACTCCTGCTCAACGACAACATGCACACCTTGACTCGGAGCGACGATCGCCTGACTTGCTTCGCCACGTGCCTCGTCATCAAGTCGTCGCACTTCGTCGACCCACACACCTGTTGCATTGACGACGCATGTGGCCTGAATGGTATAGGGCAGACCGGTCTCGATATCCTGAGCCAAAATGCCATTGACGCGATTGTCCGCGTCATGCAGTAACTCAACGGCGCGACAGTAATTCACGAGCGTGGCACCCTGTTGCGCGGCCGTGCGTGCGAGTGCCAGCGCCAGGCGCGCATCATCAAACTGACCATCCCAATATTGAACCGAGCCTTTCAGGCTTTTGGTGTTGAGATTGGGCAGGGCGGTTTGCGTGGCTTTGACACCGTAAAAATGGGTGCGCCCAAGGCTTCGACGCCCAGCCAGCAAGTCATAGAGAAGCAGGCCTGCGCCATAAAAAGGCATTTCCCAGAAGCGATAGCAGGGCATTACAAAGGAGAGTGCTTGTGCGAGGTGTGGCGCATTGTGCAAGAGTGTCGCGCGTTCGTGCAGCGCTTCGTACACAAGAGAGATATTGCCCTGTGCAAGATAGCGCACGCCGCCATGGACAAGTTTGGTCGAGCGAGAGGACGCTCCCTTGGCAAAATCAGCTGCATCGATTAATACGACAGAAAAACCACGCGAAGCAGCGTCCAATGCCAGTCCGAGACCCGTCGCACCACCTCCGATGATCGCAAGATCGTAAGGTGTCGCGCGTTCCAGTCGAGACAGAATCTCTCTGCGCTCGGTTCTCTTTGGCGCAGCCTGTGTGGGCTGTGAAAAAGGATTGGTTTGAGCCGCTGTCATAGTAATAGTTTAATCCTGTGACCAAGACTTGGCACGTTCGACGGCTTGTCGCCAGCGCGCCCGCTTGACAGCTCTTTCAGTCTCAGACCATTGCGGCTCAAAACGCCGATCCTCTTGCCAGAGTGCAGAAATGGCATCGGTGCTTGACCAGAGACCTACAGCCAATCCGCCGATGTAGGCGGCCCCCAGCGCAGTTGTTTCGACAATTTTTGGACGAATAACGGGCACCCCAAGAATATTGGCTTGTATTTGCAAGAGCAGGTTGTTTTTGGATGCCCCGCCATCGACCCGTAATTCCGAGAGGCTCAGGCCTGCATCCTTTTGCATTGCCTCAAACACATCGGCAACTTGAAGTGCGATCGCTTCAAGTGCTGCGCGGGCAATGTGCGCTTTGGTTGTGCCACGCGTCATGCCAATCAACGTGCCGCGCGCGTGACCGTCCCAGTGTGGCGCACCCAGACCCGTGAAGGCGGGCACCAGATACGTATCACCCACGTCAGGGACGCTGAGGGCCAGCGCTTCGACTTCGGCGGCAGTTTGAATGAGGTTTAGACCGTCGCGCAACCACTGGATGGTCGCGCCCCCCATAAATACGGAAGCCTCAAGGCAGTATGTCGTCTGCAATTCGGCTGATTGAGAGATGCCGCGTTGCCAGCCGACGGTCGTTAATAAATGATGACGGCTCGCAACGGGCTCAGAGCCTGTGTTGAGCAGCATAAAGCAACCTGTTCCATAGGTGTTTTTCGCCATCCCGGCTTTAAAACACCCTTGACCAAAAGTCGCAGCCTGCTGATCTCCGATCATCGCTGTAATGGGAATAGCGTGCCCGAGAACAGAAGGACTTGACTGCGCCAGTTGACCGGCGCTTGCCACGATCGTTGGCAAGACTGCGCGCGGAATGTTGAACAAGGTCAGCAGTTCGTCGTCCCAGTCCAGCGTATGCAAGTTAAACAAAAGCGTTCGAGACGCGTTGCTGACATCAGTGATGTGCGAGGCGCCTGCCGTCAGATTCCAGACAAGCCAGCTGTCAACCGTGCCAAAGGCAAGTTCGCCCCGTTCGGCGCGCGCTCTGGCACCGTCAATGTTGTCGAGTAGCCAGGCTAATTTTGTCCCAGAAAAGTAAGCGTCTAGTACTAGCCCTGTCTTGGTCTGAATCAGTTCGGTCAGGCCTTGCTCACGCATCGTGGCACACTGGTCTGCCGTGCGTCGATCTTGCCAGACAATTGCCGGACCAAGAGGCTGACCTGTTTTTCTGTCCCACAGAAGGGTCGTTTCACGCTGGTTGGTGATCGCGATCGCAGCGATGCTGTCCGGGTTTGGGCATCGCTGAATCAGTGTTTTGGCAACCTCAAGTTGAGACGCCCAGATATCGCGTCCATCATGCTCTACCCAACCTGGCTTGGGGAAGTGCTGAGCGTATTCATGCTGCGCTGTGTCCACGAGCGAGCCGCTGGCATCAAAAAGAATTGCCCTCGAGCTTGTGGTTCCTTGATCAAGTGCAAGAATGTATTGCATCATTATCAGGCCCTATGAGTATTAAGTGGGAAACTTATGATCAAGCGGATCAGTCAGACCCAGCTCAGAAAATCCCTTGGCCCGAAGTAAACACGAATCACACTGCTTGCACGGCGCACCCACCGGACTCGGATCGTAACAGCTGGATGTTTCAGCAAAATCTACCCCTAGCTCCATGCCGCGTCGAATGATGTCGGCTTTGGTCATTTTGACCAGTGGCGCGCGAATCTTGAGGCGCTGATGACCTTCGACACCGGCTTTAGTGGCGAGGTTGCTCAAGTGCTCAAAGGCCTCGATGTATTCGGGACGACAGTCAGGGTAGCCGCTGTAGTCCATGGCATTGACACCCACAAAAATATCCTGGGCGCCAAGCACCTCTGCCCAACCCAGAGCCAAACTCAAAAAAATCGTATTGCGAGCGGGCACATAGGTGATAGGAATGCTCGTACTGATATCTTCAACAGAATGTCCTTTGGGCACAGGAATATCAGCGGTCAGTGCAGACCCGCCAAAACTGCGTAAATCTAAATCAAGGATAACGTGTTTGGATACGCCGCGAGCTTTGGCAAACGCCGTCGCTTTTTCAAGCTCGACCGAGTGACGTTGTCCGTAGCGAAAGCTCAGGGCAAACACCTCGTAACCCTCGTTTTGCGCGATCGCGAGCACGGTGGTCGAGTCCAGACCACCGCTTAGCAAGCACACTGCTCTTTTTGTCATGGCGAGTCTCGACATTACTTAGCGGTAGGCATGACGAACTCAGCACCCTTGCCGATGGTTTCGGGCCAGCGCTGCATGATGGACTTTTGCTTGGTGTAGAAACGTACGCCTTCTTCGCCGTAGGCATGCATGTCACCAAACAAGCTCTTTTTCCAACCACCAAAACCATGCCAGGCCATCGGCACGGGAATCGGCACATTGATGCCGACCATCCCGACCTGAATGCGACGACCAAACTCGCGTGCGACGTTGCCGTCACGGGTGTAGCAGGATACGCCATTGCCGAACTAATGGGCATTGATGAGGTCAACGGCTTGAGCAAAATCCTTGACGCGTACGCAGCCCAGAACAGGTCCGAAAATCTCTTCTTTATAAATGCGCATTTCTGGTGTGACATGATCAAACAGTGAGCCGCCGGTGAAAAAGCCTTGCTCGTGACCTGGAACCTTGTGGCCACGACCGTCCACCACCAGTTTGGCGCCTTCTTTGACGCCGATGTCGATGTAACCCTCGATCCGTTCGAGTGCCTGACGCGTCACGATTGGACCCATTTCAGCGTCGAGTTCAAGTCCATTTTTGATTTTGAGTTTCTTCGCGCGCTCGGCGAGCAAAGGGACAATCTTGTCAGCGACATCGCCGACCAAAACTGCGACAGAAATCGCCATGCAGCGTTCGCCAGCAGAGCCGTAGGCCGCACCAATCAAGCCATCAACCGCTTGCTCGATGTCTGCATCGGGCATCACGACCATATGGTTTTTCGCGCCACCAAGGGCCTGTACACGTTTGCCGAGATCGGCGCCACGCTGATAGATGTATTGCGCGATCGGTGTGGAGCCTACAAAGCTGATGGCTTTGACATCAGGGTGCTCAAGCAAACCATCGACCGCGACCTTGTCGCCCTGAACAACGTTAAACACGCCATCAGGCAGGCCTGCTTTTTTAAATAACTCGGCCATGAAAATCGAAGCCGAAGGATCGCGTTCGCTAGGTTTGAGCACAAAACAATTGCCAGCCGCAATCGCAACGGGGAACATCCAGCAAGGCACCATACAGGGGAAGTTAAACGGCGTAATGCCGGCAACAACGCCGAGCGGCTGGCGCAAGGTCCAGTTGTCGATGCCGGTCGAGACCTGGTCCGTGAAGTCGCCTTTGAGCAATTGGGGCATGCCGCAAGCGAACTCGACAATATCAATGCCGCGCATGACTTCACCCTGAGCGTCGGTAAAGACCTTGCCATGCTCTTGCGTGATGATGGAGGCGAGCTCGTCTTTGTGGGCGTTGAGCAATGCCAAAAAGTTGTTCATGATGCGTGCCCGGCGAATCGGGGGCGTGTCCGACCAGTCGGGAAAAGCGGCTTTTGCGCTCGCAACAGCCTCATGGACGGTCTCCAGACTTGCCAGCTCAACCCTGCGGGTAGCTTGGCCTGTCGCGGGATTAAAGACATCCTGGCTCCGGGCACCAGGGTGAGTGACGGCTTTGCCGTGAATCCACTGTGAGACAACAGCGGCGATGGCGGGCATTGGAGGCTGCTTGGACATGCATGTTCCTTTAGCGTAGGCGATGAATCAATCCTCCATTGTAAGATGGCTAGGCACGGTCTGAGGCCGATATTGGTTGCTTTTCTTGATCTTGGTTAAACTTTCACTTTCCCTAGGAGTATTACCCCCATTATGAGTCAGCCCCTGTCAGGTAAAGTTGCTTTAGTCACTGGAGCCGCACGCGGCATTGGTCGCGCGTGTGCCCTGAAATTGGCCTCCGCCGGTTGCGACATTATTGCCAACTACTACAACAGCTCTGATGAAGCCGAGGCTGTATGTGCCGAGGTCCGTGCCATGGGCAGACGGGCGATCGCCATTCAGGCAAGTGTTGGCGTGCCAGACAGCGTGACCGAAATGTTTGAGATCATCACCAAAGAGTTCGGTCACCTCGATATCGTCATCAGCAATGCTGCCTCGGGGGTACTCAAACCGGCGATGGATATGACGCTCAAGCACTTTCGTTGGTGTCTCGAGACCAACGCCTTCGCCGTCAATTTGTTGGCGCAGCACGCTGCCCCGTTGATGAAAAACGGCGGTCGTATTGTGGCAATGTCTAGCCTCGGTGCTCAGCGGGCAATGCCCCATTACGGTTTTATTGGTGCGTCCAAGGCTGCACTCGAGTCCCTTGTGCGGACGTTAGCCCAAGAGCTCGGCCCACGCGGGATTCGCGTCAACACCGTCTCTGCTGGTGTGGTCGATACAGATGCTTTGAGCCATTTTCCCAACCGTGATCAGGTTTTGTCTGAGTTTGCCGCGCGTACTCCAGCGGGTCCGAGCCTTTTGCCCGCTAATGTGGCAGATGCGGTTTATTTGCTCTGTTTGCCAGAGGCCGCTTGGGTCAATGGACATACCTTGGTCGTCGACGGCGGTTTCGCCATTTCGGGTTAAAAATCATGACGTTTAAATCAGGCTTAGCGGGCAAAGTTGCCATCGTGACAGGCGGCTCTCGCGGAATTGGTCGTGCGATTGTTGAAACGCTCGCAGGCGAGGGCGTCAATGTGACTTTTTTTTACAAAGGCAACCAAACCGCTGCTGAAGAAGTAGTTGCGGCTGTGACCGCCGCGGGCGGGCAGGCGACGGCCATGCAAGTCGATGTGAGTGATGCTGCGGCTTGTGCGGCGGCGGTTGAGTCCATCGGCGACCGGTGCGAGCGCATTGATATTCTGATCAATAACGCGGGAATTGTGCGCGATAACTTGATGGCTGCGATGGAGGATGACGAGATTGCGTCGGTCCTAAACACCAACGTCGGCGGCGTGTTTAATGTGGCACGTCCAGTGATTCCTTACATGATGTCTCAGCGTGCAGGACGGATTGTGAACCTTTCTTCCGTTGCAGGAGCCAAGGCAGGTCGCGGTCAAGCGAATTATGCCGCGAGCAAGGGCGCTGTGGATGCGCTGACCCGGGCCATGGCTGTCGAACTGGCGCCTCGCAAAATCTTGGTTAATGCTGTCGCCCCAGGCGTGATTGAGACAGAAATGTCCCAACAAGTCCGTGATTTGGCCGCAGACGAGGTCAAGGGCAACATTCTGTTAAAGCGCTATGGTGCAGCTCAGGATGTTGCGAATGCAGTAGCATTTTTAGTCTCAGACATGGCTGGTTACGTCACCGGACAGATTCTGTATGTGGATGGCGGTTTTAAAATGGGCTGAAGCTGAGGATCTGGCTCCTGCTTCAGTAGTCTCACGAGGCGGGATTTCCCTATAGATGGGTTAAAATAGCTCGCGTTGACATACACGGAGTAAATCATGGCTGAAGCAGTCATCTCTAAAGAAGAAATCATGGCGGTCTTTCCGACCGTTCAAAAAACGATGGCCGATGCATTGGGCTGCGACGTTGACGATATCAAGCTTGATGTTTCTCTGATCGAGGGTTTGGACGCTGAGTCGATCGACTTTCTGGATATGGTGTTCCGGCTTGAGCGCGCCTTCAAAATCAAGGTTCCACGTGGCAAGATTATCGAAGATGTGCGTGGCGACATGCCCGTGTCCGAGTTCGAAGAAAATGGCATTCTGACTGAAAAAGGTCTGGCGCGTTTACGCGAGTATTTGTCCGAAATCGACGCCTCGCGTTTTAAGACCCCTATGCGCGTCGATCACATCGCCCGCCTGTACACGCCCGAAACCTTCTGCAAGCTCGTGATCCGCGCTCAGCGTGAATCACAAGCCGCTGGCTGAAATGGTTGAGTCTATGGCGCAGGCCTCCGAGGCCTCGCCAAATGATGGCTTAGATCGCTCGGGCCGTTTTGCTGCGTTCTCATTTGTTGATCGCATCACTCTCATCGAAGGGACGACACGTGTGTGTGGTCTCTACACCATCCCGGCGGGGATCTCTCACTTTCCAGTGAGCCTAGTCGCAGAGGCGATTGGACAGCTTGCTGCTTGGGTTGCGATGTCCATGGTTGACTTTTCGCATCGTCCTGTCGCGGCACTTGCCGGTGACACGCGCATGCACCGTTTGCCTTGTACGGGCGACACACTGGAGTTGATCGTTGATATCGAGTCCTGCGATGCGGAGTCCATCCAATATCGCGGGCGCGCTTTGATTGCGGGTCAGTTGGTCTTAGAATTGAGCGATACGCTGGGCTCAATGCTTGACATTGGCGAGTTCGATGCTCCCGAGGCCTTACGTGCTGATTTTTCCTTATTGACGGCCTCAGGTCGAGCGCCCGGTGCTTTTAAAGGTGTGCCACCTCCGGTGCTTGAGGATATTTCAGGCCAGGACAAGCAGCGATTCGAAGCTCGGTTGCATGTACCAGTACAGGCTGATTTTTTTCTTGATCACTTCCCGCGCCGCCCAGTTTTCCCCGCTACGTTGATGCTCGATGCGCAGCTGCAGCTCGCACACCGACTGGCCGAAATACAGGCGGGTGGTCCCGTTCGAGTGCAGCGTATCACCAATGTCAAGGTCCGTGCATTTACTGCGCCCGGTGCAACGCTCGTGCTTTTTGCTGAGTGCGCCGAACCGAGCCAAACTGATGTAGAACCTATTTTGATTAAGGTCGGCGCTCAGGCTGAGGGCCGCACCATTGCAGGTGCCAAGATGTTTTTTGTGCCTGACACCGGAGAATCCGCATGACCGCACGACGTCGCGTAGCGATTACTGGTATTGGACTTGTCACACCCGCGGGTCTTGATGTTGCCTCAACGTGGGCACGCATCAAAACCGCCAAGGGGTGCGCGGGTCCGATCACTATTTTTGACGCTTCTGGTTTTTCTACACGAATTGCCGCTGAGGTCAAAGGTTTCGATGACCTACCACCGCTTGATGATCGCAAGTTACTGAAATACGCGAGCCGAGCGCATCGCTTCGCGATTGGAGCCGCAGATCAGGCAATGCTTGACGCGGGTATTCGTCCCACCCATCAGGATGCTACGCGTTGGGGGTGTGTGGTCGGCGCAGGCATGATGACCGTAGCGCACGAAGAAATCGCTGCTATTCAGCGTACTGCCGCGCCCCAAGGCGAATTTGAGCCTTCCGCAATCTTGGCAGAGCCTGTTGCTAATGATGTGATGGCCTTTAGTCGTAGCCTTTCTACCGCAGGTGTGTCTTTGTTGCTGCGTCGTTTCGGTATACGTGGTTATTCTTCAACGGTCCACACCGCGTGCGCATCCGGTGGCCAAGCCATTGGTACGGCTTTGCGGCTGATCCGCAGAGGTGTGGCTGACCGGGTGTTAACCGGTGGCTTTGACTCCATGATCTCGCCCGTTGGCTTGTCCGGGTTTTGTCTGTTGTCTGCCGTCTCTCCAGATAACGATGCTCCAGAGCGTGCCAGTCGCCCTTTTGATCTGACCCGCAATGGTTTTGTTTTGGGCGAAGGCGCGGGCTTTCTCGTGCTCGAAGAATGGAATAGCGCCGTGGAGCGCGGTGCCACGATTTATGCCGAGTTGGCAGGTGATGGCAATTCACTCTCTTCCTACCGTATTACGGACTCCCATCCCTCGGGTGATGGTCCGATTCAGGCCATGCGCCGTGCTATTTACGATGCAGGCGCGACTGAAAACGATATCGCTTATCTCAATGCACACGGCACCTCTACACCAATGAATGACCGCAGTGAGTGCGCGGCGGTTCATGCCGTCTTTGGTGAGCGCGCCATGCAAGTGGGCGTAAGTTCGACCAAAAGTGTGACCGGCCACCTCATCGCAGCGGCAGGTGCCGTCGAGGCGGGTTTTTGCGCTTTGGCGATCCGAGATAGCATGATGCCACCGAGCGCCAATCTGCGCGAGCTCGATCCCGATTGCGCGGTCGATATTGTGCGAGATGTGCCACGGCCTGCGCGCATCGGTATGGCGCTTTCTAATTCACTTGGCTTTGGTGGCAGTAATAGTTGTCTGGCCTTTAGGCATCCCGAAGAAACCGCAGCACTGATCGCTGCAGGACGGTAATCGTTATGACCCGGATCGTTATCACTGGAAATAGTGCTATTTGTGGCGCGGGCCAAGACCCCTCCAGCATCGTGGATGCCCTGCTTGAGGGTCATTCGGCCCTTGCGCCCATTGCGGGCTGGGATGTGCAAACTTGGGTCGGCAAGCTCGCGGCCGAAGTCAAAGATTACAACGGTGGCAAACTGTTAGGTGATCGCAAGCTGCTCAAACTAGTGCGACGTTCTGATGTGTTTGGCATTTACGCGGGTACACAGGCGATTGAACAAGCAGGGTTGCCGGCTTGGCGTGAAACGCTCAGTGAGGCCGCGGCAAATGCCTACGCCGATCAGACAGGCTGTTATGTGGGCTCTGGGGGCGGTGCCTTCGAGGTCAATTACGATTTCTTCCCCTTGATGGCTGAGACTGGCGGGAGTTTGCCTAAGTTCGGTCAAGAACTATCCAGCATGGTCAATCCCATGTGGTTGTTACGTTCCTTGCCAAATAACGTGTTGTGTCACGTGAGCATCCGTAATCAACTCAAAGGCCCCAATGGCTGTATCACCAATCACACGACCAGTGGTGTGCTTGCTGTGATTGAGAGCGCCTGGGCCTTGCGTGAGGGCGATGCACAACGCGTCGTTGCGATTGGACACGATGCACCGATCGAGCCACAAACACTCCTTTATTTGGACAAGGTAGGTTTGATCTCTGATGATTTGCTTCGTCCTTTTGATGAACGTCACAATGGCTGCTTGCTTGGCGAAGGTGCTGCCTCATTGGTTCTCGAAACAGAGGCTTCTGCGCGTGAGCGCGGCGCAACAGTCTTGGGTGAGTACTTAGGTGGCGGCGATGCCTCAGAGGGCGAAGGCATTTTTAATGTGCGTGAGGATGGTGATGGACTGAGTCGTGCCATCGAATGTGCTTTAGCCGATGCAGGCCTCAAGCCTGCCGATGTCGGGATGATCGTCGCGCACGCCAATGGAACACAGGGTTCGGATGGTTCGGAGGCCGCTGCATTATTGCGTGTCTTTGGGGCTGATATGCCTCCCGTCACCGGTTTTAAGTGGTCGATTGGCCACTTGTTTGCGGCTTCGGGTGCTATTGACGTCGCTCTGGGTCTCGAGGCTTGTCGACGTAACATCGTGCCAGGTATCGCAACACTCGACCAACTCGCCCCGAGTTGCGCAGGCCTCAATGTCAGCAAACAAAATCGTCCTGCACGCAGTGATGTTGTGTTGGTGCTCTGTAGAGGTTTTGCAGGCACGAACGCTGCCGTTCTGATGCGTGCCGCTCGCTAACCTTGAATGACGTGACCCACGCTCATTCCTCAGCGGCTGGCTTGCCTGAGGGAGATGCATTGCCCAGCGGCTGCGCCGTTGATACAGTGGAGATTGCGCGTATTGAGCGTTTGATCAATGCGATGCCCGGCGAGCTCACTAAGCTTTTCTCGTTGCGTGAAATTGCAGACGCAGGCCAAGGCCCCGGTCGCGTGGCGAGCTTGGCGGCAAGGTTTGCTGCAAAAGAAGCCTGCCTCAAACTATTCCCACGTGAGACAGCGCTCAATACCATCACTGCGATGGATTTCTCAGTCGTCAAAGATGAGTATGGCGCACCTCACATTGCTGTGACACCCGCAGCGGAAATAGTGTTGGGTTTGCACCTTGTTGAAAAAATTAAAATCTCGCTCACACATAGTGAGACAACCGCAACAGCAGTCGCTTTACGGATCCAACGATCAATCAAGCCCTCTTGGGGTGGATGCTTCATTTTTAAATGGCTCCCCTATCGACGTAAAGTCATTTTAGAAAACCTGAACCGGGTTTATGGTGCCAATGTTGATGCTGCCCACATTACCCTGCTCGCGCAAGCTCACTACGGGCATTTACTGTCTTTGCTCAAAGAGTTGCTTCAGTTTCGGTTTTTATCTGAAGCACGCAAAAAATCAATCGTGCGCGTCGAAGGCGTGGACGGCATGATCGAGGCGTTTGAGGCCGGCAAGGGTATTTTGATCCTGACGGGACACTTTGGTAATTTTGAAGTCTCGACCGTCGCCGGTATTGAGCATTTTCCGCAAGTCAAAGGTCGTATCCATTTTTTGCGGCGACCGATTAAGCCTAAGTGGTTGAGCGATCTCCTGACGCGACGGTTTAATCAGGCAGGTTTCGGGGTGGTCGGTCGACGCGGCTCGCTTGAGGAAATCATTTCAACCATCGAGGCAGGCGATGCGATTGTGTTTCCTTTTGATCAATACGCACGTCGGCCAGAAGGCATCGAAGTGGAGTTTTTTGGGCAGGCGGTAGGGACCTACAAAAGCATGGCCGTGATTGCTTTGGCAACGGGCGCGCCCGTTATTCCTGCGGCCTCGTGGCGTGAGGCTGATGGCACGCATGTCTTGAAATTCTTTCCTGCGCTTGAGCCTGTATTAGATGAAGATGTCGGTCAGGAAATCATCAAGAACACTCGAGCGTATAACCAAGCGCTCGAGCGTTCGATCGTGATGCACCCTGAGCAATGGTGGTGGGTGCATCGGCGTTGGAAAAGTCAAAAGCCAAAAAATAAATAACGTAGGCGTTACTGACCCTGTTGGTGCTTGTCATAAACGTAACCACCTAAAACGCCGACTGCAGCACCGCCAATCGCTCCCCAGATTGGGTTTCCACCTGCGATCGCGGTAATGCCGGCGCCAGCAACAGCTCCGATCGCGCCGCCTGAGAGTTCACGTTGTTGAGTCGTATTCATGTTTGAACAGCCAGTTAAAGACAAAGCCGCAACCAGAGGAAGGGCGAGTAGTATTTTTTTCATCGTAAAGCTCCTGGATAGCTGAATTCAAAAGATATTGTGCTCAAAGGCCCGAGAAAATCAGCCTTTCTTGCAGGGCAAGATTTCAGACAGATAGCGCAAAATCGTATCGGAGGCCGACATTTGATTGAATTTAGGGTTGGATGCGGACCACTTTACAAAGCCGTTGATGTAGTCTTGGCGGGTATTTTTGGATTCAGCCGCACAAATGAAAGCAGGGGCTTTTTGGGGATGACGTGTAATCAAATACGTTTCGAATACACCTTGTCCGAAACCATGGCAAAAATTCTGCGCAGCAACGTCAGTGGTTTTGTTGCACAGGGCGACAATGTCCTGCGTGGTTGTTGACGCACGGGGAACTTGGGCGAGGGCGGGAGCCGTCGCGCTCAACAACGCGACACAAGCGCCTGCAGCAGCAAAGGTAAGTTTCATAAAGTTCTCCGAAAGTCTGGTGGCGATTGGTATTGTTTGCAACTTATATGGAAAAAACAACTCTCAAAGAGTTAAACTCCATCTGTACATTTTACAAAGATTAACAAATTTAAGGGTAAACATCATGTTTAGACAAATTTCAAAAGTTGCATTGACCTTCATGGTGGCTTTAGGTTTGGTAGCTTGTGCACCCACAGGTCCAAGCGCGCCGATGGAAATCCGTTCTGGCGTGATCGAGCAAATCAACGCCACACAAATCAAAAGCAACCACGAAACAGGTGTTGGCGCCGTCATCGGTGGTTTGGGTGGTTTAGGCGTTGGTGCTTTGATTGGCGCTGGCACGGGTAAAGCGGTGGCCATGGTGCTGGGCGCCATTGGTGGTGCTGTTGCTGGCAATGAAATTCAAAAGCATTATGACAAGCCCGTCGCCGGACAGCAGATTTTTGTTCGTACAAGCGGCGGTGTATTGGTCAGCGTGACCCAAGCTACGAGTAACCTGCGTGTTGGTCAAAAAGTTTACATTGAGGGTTCGGGTACAGACGCCCGCGTCATCGGACAATAACGAGATCTTTATAATAAAAAACGCTGCAACATATTGATATTGCAGCGTTTTTTACTTTCATCTGGTCTTGAATGCTAAAACTTTAAGTCGAAATTAAGCCTTTTTGATCCAAGCATTGCACCAGCCAGGGCCGGCGACCAATTTATTTGGGAAAATTGAACAGGTGCCTGCTTCGGCGGATTTACTAGCGTAGAGTTGGCAGTTTGAGCAGACTTGGCCATCCGCGTATTTGGACCACTTAGCCTTGTCAACGGTCTTGGCATCGGCTTTGTAGCCCAAAGCGACGGCAGTAGGCTCGGCCTCGCCTAGCATTGCTTGGGCTTGTGCCTGGGTTGCCATCGTGAGTGAGGCTAGACCCGCTGTTGAGTAAATCATAAATTGGCGGCGTGATGATTGCATGTCCGTTTCCTATAAGAGGTTGCATCCCATCGATGCGAATCTTATTTTATCCTCCATCCGTTCTGCTAGAGTATGAATAGTCTGTCCTCACTAAGGGGTTAGCTCAGTCTTTCGCTGCCAACCTGGCCGTCAACGTTCCCTTGACCCCACGGGCGGTGTTCCTTACATTGTAGGATTAGCCTTGCACCTAGGCACTATCACTGAAGAGTCCATTTGATGATCTATATTACTGAAACGATTGACCAGCTGAATCAACGTTTGGCACGCGGTGAAATCACGCGGGAGGCGCTTGTTGCAGGCGCTCTAGAAAAAGCAAATCAACCTGCGGCTAAAAGCGTCTTTACAAAAATGTATCCTGAGGCAGCGCTTGCTGCTGCGCGGGCTGCCGATGCGGCTCACAAAGCTGGGATTGCTCAGCCAGCGCTAGCCGGCTTGCCTGTCTCCATCAAAGACTTGTACGGAGTTGCGGGTGAAACCACGATGGCAGGCTCTGTCGTGTGCAAGGGTGAGCCTGCTCAGACACGGGACGCACCCGTCGTGGCACGGCTGCGTGCGGCCGGTTCGGCGATTGTGGGTAAAACAAACATGACCGAGTTTGCGTTCTCAGGCATCGGTATCAACCCCCACTATGGCACACCGGTTAATCCTACGGATCAAACGATTGCGCGCGTACCGGGAGGCTCCTCTTCTGGCGCGGGCGTGTCGGTGGCATTAGGGCTCTCGGTTGCCGGTCTTGGCTCTGATACGGGTGGGTCTATTCGGATTCCAGCAGCGCTGTGCGGAATCGTTGGTTTTAAGAGTACGCAAAAGCGTGTGCCACTTGAGGGGGCGCTCGAGCTCTCCCGTGCGCTTGATACGGTTTGCGCGATGACACGTAGTGTTCAGGATTGCATCACGGTTGATGCAGTCCTTTCTGGCGCGATGTTGCCTGTGCAACGTCGGCCAATCGCAGGTATGCGGCTAGCCGTTCCACAAACGATGGTACTCGATGGTTTGGACAATACTGTCGCGCAGGCCTTTGACCGTTCTTTATCGATTTTGTCAGAAGCCGGAGCGCAGATTATTGAGATCCCGATGACAGAGTTCGCGGATATTCCCAAAGTCAACGCACCTGGTGGTCTCTCGCCTATCGAAGCTTATGCAGTGCATCATGAGCGTTTGGCGCGCGCGCAGGCTCAGTTTGATCAGCGTGTGGCCGCGCGCGTCATGATGGGTGCCGCGATTAGCGCGCAACAATATATCGCCATTCTCGACAAGCGCCGCGCCTGGATCGCCAGTGTCGAGCGCGCCATCGAGGGCTATGACGCCCTGATGTGCCCAACGGTACCGACGGTCGCGCCCGAGCTTGAAAAACTGATTGCCTCCGATGAGGCCTTCTTTAAAGCCAATGGGCAGATGCTGCGTAATACCTTCACCATCAACTTGCTGGACGGCTGCTCTTATAGTTTGCCCTGTCATCGCGAGGGTGAGCTGGCAGTGGGCTTGATGCTGTCCTCCGTGCATGGGGACGATGCGCGTTTGTCAGCTGTCGCGTTGGCGGTCGAAGACGCTTTGCGTGCCCACCGATGAAAGTCCCTCAAAGGCTCAAGCCCCTAGTCGAAGAGGGGTTAGTCGATGAAGTGTTGAGTCAATTGATGAGTGGCAAGGAAGCGACCGTGTATGTCGTTCGCAGCGGCGACTCTATTCGCTGTGCCAAGGTTTACAAGGACGCGAAACAGCGCAGCTTTAAAAATGCGGTGTCTTATACCGAAGGCCGTAAAGTTAAAAACAGTCGTCAGGCGCGTGCGATGGAAAAAGGCACACGCTATGGACGACAGATGCAAGAAGAGCTCTGGCAAAACGCAGAAGTGGATGCCTTGTTTCGTCTCGCCAATGCCGGCGTACGCGTGCCACAACCCTATATTTGTACGGATGGTGTGTTGCTCATGGAGCTTGTCACCGATGCGCAAGGTGATGTAGCGCCAAGGCTCAACGATGTCGAGCTCTCACCAGAGCGCGCACGAGAGTGTCACGCCTACCTGATTAATCAGGTTGTTCGGATGTTGTGCGCGGGGATCATCCATGGTGACTTGTCCGAATACAATATTTTGATGGCAACTGACGGTCCCGTCATCATCGATCTCCCGCAAGCTGTTGATGCAGCTGGCAATAACGAAGCGCGGCCGATGTTGCTGCGAGACGTTCAAAATCTCGCGGTTTATTTTGGGCAGTTTGCCCCCGAATTACTCACCAGCGATTTTGGTAAAGAAATCTGGAAACTCTACGAGGCGGGAGAATTGACGCCAGAGTATGCGTTGACAGGACATTTTGAGGCCGATACGACGCCTGTCGACATGGATGGGCTGATGCACGAAATCGAAGAAACCCGTCGCGAGCAGGAGGCCTTACTCAGACGCTTGCAGGAGCGTCAAGAGTAATCCCAGCCGCACCCCCTCTGCGCCGTCGGTGAAGTGTCTCGGCGTGGCTATAATTAATCATCCTATATTCAACCCTTTTACACCTTCCATGACAGCGAACACATCTCTGGTTTTCAAAGCGACGCGCTCATCACATCCCCGCTCGGTTGCCGAGCGCGAGGAGATTCTGGCGAATCCTGGCTTTGGTAAATACTTTACGGATCACATGGTCTCGATTGACTGGACTGTCGAGGATGGATGGTATGACCCGCAGGTCAAGCCCTATGGCCCATTGACGCTGGATCCCGCCGCATCCGTGCTGCACTATGCGCAAGAGATTTTCGAGGGCATGAAGGCTTATCGTCATGCCGATGGCTCCGTGTGGACCTTCCGCCCAGAGGTGAATGCGGCTCGGATGCAGCGTTCCGCGTATCGGCTCGCTTTGCCTGAGCTACCCACCGACTTGTTTCTTGAGTCGATCAAGCAAATCGTCGCGATTGACCATACGTGGGTACCGTCCGCACCTGATATGAGTTTGTATTTGCGGCCCTTTATGATCGCAAACGAAAACTTTCTTGGCGTTCGCGCTGCGCAGAAAGCGGCGTATTTCGTGATTGCGAGTCCAGTTGGCCCTTATTTTGTAAAAGGCGTTGCACCTGTGTCGATCTGGCTAGTCGAAGATTACTCTCGAGCGGCCCATGGCGGCACGGGAGCGGCGAAGTGTGGTGGTAATTACTCTGCCTCTCTGCTGCCACAAAAAGAAGCCTATGAAAATGGCTGTTCGCAAGTCTTGTTTTTAGATTCCCAAGAAGGAAAATACCTCGAAGAGCTCGGCGGTATGAATGTGTTTTTGGTGAAAAAAGACGGTACGTTGGTCACGCCTGATTTGACGGGCAGCATCTTGGAGGGCGTCACGCGCGCTAGCATTATCCAGCTTGCCAAAGACCGTGGCCACAAGGTCGAAGAGCGCAAAATCTCCATTGACGAGTGGCGTCAGGGTATGGCGTCTGGTGACTACGTTGAGGCGTTTGCCTGTGGCACAGCCGCAGTTGTGGCACCAATTGCCGCCCTGAAAGGGCGCGGTTTTATCGCTGGTGATGAGTCTGCGCCTGCCGGTAAGTTGACGATGTCCTTGCGTCAAGAACTCACTGATATTCAGTACGGACGGCAGCCTGATCGCCACGGTTGGCTTAAGCGCTTAGTTTAGACGAATGGGCTTTTTCAGGTCTTCGCGTGCTGTCAGCTTTTTAGCGATTCTTTTCGGGGGCGCCCTATTTGTCTGGCCCGCCCTCTGGAATGGCTATCCGTTGCTCTATAGCGATACCCACGTCTTTATCAACCAGCCCACGCCAGGGTTCTTCAACTGGGATAAGCCGTTTATTTACGGCCCCTGGATGTTGCCGTTCCACGCCTGGCAATCGCTTTGGGGTGTGGTCCTTGTTCAAGGGATTTTGATCTCCAATCTTGTTTGGTTGACCCAACAGGTGTTCGGGGTTGCTAGACCTCTTCGTCACCTGCTGTTATGCGGAGTGTTGTCGCTCCTGACAGGTGCTTCTTGGTTCGTTTCATTGCTGATGCCAGACATTTTTTCTGGCATGGTGGTGCTCAGCATTTTTATTTTGGGATTTTCCAAACAGCTCAGTAAGTCCATGACCGTCTGGGTCAGTTTGCTCGGGGCCTTGGCGATCGCTGTGCACCTTTCTCATCTGGTGATTGCAGCGGCGTGTTTGTGCGTTGTTTTGGTATTCAGATGGCGACGTTTTCTATACGCAGTATTACCACTCGTGATTGCCTTGTTTTCGCTTGTCGGTACCACGATGTACGCCTTTAACAAAGTTGCCGTATCGCCTTTCGGTTCGGTGTTCATGTTGGCACGTATGTCCGCGGACGGGAATGTCAAAAGTGTGTTGGAAAAGTACTGCCCCGAGAAAAGCTGGACCTTGTGCGCCTGGACGGATCGTTTAGCCAAAGACAGTGATTCGTTTATGTGGGATCCAAAGGGCCCGGTGTGGAGTCATCCAGGAGGTCCGATTGGCTTGGCACCTGAGGCCTCTGAAATCGTTGCCCTGACACTGCGTACCCGGCCTATGCCGCTTCTGTGGTCCGCCCTTCAAAATACGGTGATGCAGCTCTCGATGGTCAAGCTTGGCGATACCATTCATTCTGATTGGCTTGATGTGACAGTTTTAAAAAGCGTTGAGAAATTTTTCCCTCCCGCCGAACTTGAGCGTTATAAAAAAGCACATCAAGTTCAGGAAACCATGCTTGAGAAAGTTTCTTTTGTGAGTACTGTGGGCACCTACGCAGTATTGTTGGGTTTCTTGCTTAGCCTGTACTTGCTTTACCGAGCAGTGCAGGCGCGCGATTGGACTGCGCTTGGTTTTATTTTACTGATCTGGGTCGGAGTGTTAGCCAACGCCTTTGCGACGGGTGCCTTGTCCAAACCGCACTACCGGTATCAGACACGCATCGCTTGGCTATTAGTCTTGCCAATTCTATTGCAAAATGTGATCAGGACTCAGCCCAGCCAAGCTTCTTCGATGCATCTCATTTAAAATCACTTCAAAATTCTTACAAAATAGTTCGCTGTCAAAGAGCTGAGTTGTGTGTCGGTTTCGAGCAATTTTATTCTTGATCAGCTGTAATTTTTCTTTGTCATGAGCAAGCTCAATGGCGCAATTTACAAATTCATCGCTTGTATTTGTAATGAGTTCTGGAAGATCAATCGAGGTTAGAACACTCGCACACATTCTGCTTACAAAAGATTGGCCCATGAGAGTCAAAACAGGAAGACCTGCCCAGAGTGCATCACTGGCTATGGTGCCGGCGTTATAAGGCAGAGTGTCCAAGAATAGATCGGCAATCCGAAAGCGAGCTAAGTATTCAGCGCGAGGCAGTTGAGCGCAAAAGAAAATTTTAGATGGGTCCACACCTCTTTTGTTTGCTTCATTTTTGAGATTTTTCTCAATCTCGATGTGGCTTGAATGCAAGAGCAGTGAGCTGCCTTCAGTTGAGTTTAAAATTCTCATCCAACAATCGAAGGTCGATGGCGTTAACTTATAGTTATTATTAAAACAACAAAATATAAATCCTGTTTCTGGCAATCCAAACTCTTTGCGGCTAAAAATACGATCAGAGATGATTCGTTTGCTGTCATTAACTTGATAGCTAGGCAGATAAGCAATTTTTTCTGAATAAAAATCCCTGTATTGCTCAGGTATTAACGTCTTATCTGCAAGGATATAGTCTACGTAGGGCGCTCCAGTCGTCCCTAGATAGCCAATATATGAAATTTGAAGGGGGGCGGCTCGATATGAAAATATACCTAGTCGATTGTCTTTCGTAAATCCACCTAGATCAATGGCAATATCAATTTCCATCTTTCTTGCGATCGCTGCAGCGGCTTCGTCTGTTGATTGACCTATCTCGATGAAATGATCACATGCCGAAGAGATGCGTTGTGTCATCGAATCCTGACTCGGCATAGCGACTGAAAATACAATAATTTCGAAATTATTTTTGTTAATTTTCTCAAACAGCTCTGCAGTTAAATAAGCGACAGCATGCTCCCGTAAGTCAGCTGAAAAGAAGCCCAGTCTAATTTTCTGATGGTTTTTATATGGACTAATAGGGCCAAGGGTGTTTCGCAAAGGAATCACATTGCGTACTTCATGCTCAGCAGATTTTTTTTGTAATGACAAAGAGTCTATGACTGACAGTAATACGAAAGGATTGGTTAGGCATTCTTCACGTTCTATGAATCCTAAAAAAACTTGACGTAATTTTTCAAATTCATTCCAGTCGCAACGATGCATTTTGGAATGTAAAAGCGAGCCGATCAATTTTTTTATTGATGGATCAATGGACAGGGACTTCTCAAAGTCACTTGTTGCTATTTGATATCTATCTGTTAATTGGGCGAGACTTCCGCGATTGGCATAGGCTTGTGCCAATAATGGATTGAGTTTGATTGCGTGATCAAAATCTTTATTTGCAAGCTCATAAAGTTTAAGTTTCATGAATGCTATGCCTCTGTTATTAAAGGCCTCAGCATAATCAGGTTTGATTTGAATGGCTTGAGCGTGATGCTGAATCGCCTCTTCATGCCTAACGAGGTCACTGAGCACAATTCCTTTGCCATTAATTGCTTCGGCGAAATGAGGATTCAGCCGGATCGCAATATCTAAACTGTCTATCGCTTCGTCATACTTTTTCAACTCTCTCAAAACATTGCCGCGATTGTTATGAGCCTCAGCGTATTCTGGTGCCAGTTTAATGATGGTGTCATAACTTTCTAATGCCTCAGTCCACCGATTCATTTTCTGTAAGACATTGCCACGATTAAGATGCGCTGCTACGTCTTGGCTATTAATTTTTATGGCCTTGTTGAAAACAATCAGTGCTTCATCTAATTTATTCAAGTCCTCAAGGACCATGCCAAGATTGCTATAGGCACTTGAGTCGCGTGGATCCAATTCAATAGCTCGGCTAATAAGTTTGGCGGCTTCGTCAAGGCGCTGGCTTTGAAAGGCAATAATTCCTAGATGATGAATTGCATCAGAAAACTTTGGGTCTAGTGAAAGCGCTTGGCGATAATGCTTTTCAGCGGACGCATTTTGCCCATTTTGATGCATAGCGAGTCCAAGTTCAAATGCTTTTATAGCCTTTGCGTTTGGTCGGTATGCACTTTGGCCCATGTCGTTATGCCTAATAAGAATAGAAATATTTTTTATTTGCGAAGAGTATGTATTTTATTCTTGCTTGATTTTGGCTTTTTGAATCAGCGCGTCATACATTTTTAGCTCACGGCTAATAATCGCGGAAAATTGTTCAGGAGAGTTGCCAACCAAATCGTTCCCACCCTTGGTTTGCAGTGCCTGAACGACTTCAGGATCCTTGACCGCCTGTACAACTGCGTCATTCAATTTTTGGATAATGGCATTGTCGGTCTTTGCTGGCGCAAACAAGCCCACGAACTGCGTCACGTCAAAATCTTTAAAGCCGGCTTCGGCCATGGTTGGGACATCAGGAAGCGAGCTTGCCCGCTTGGGGCCGGAAACGGCGAAAGCACGTAGGCGATTGTCCTTGATCAGAGGGGAGGCCGTTAAAACCGTATCAAACGTAAAAGTCAGTTGACCACCCAAAAGATCGACCAATGCGGGCGCACTGCCCTTATAGGGTGCATGGTTGAACTGAGTATTGCTCAACATTGCAAACATTTCGCCAGCCAGATGACCGCCGCCGCCAATGCCTGTCGATCCATAGCTGAGCTTGCCAGGTTGGTTGCGCGCTTGCGTCACAATATCCTGAATACTTTTAATTGACGAGGCTGTTGGCACAACTAAGACATATTGAAAAGTCAGTACTTGGCTAATTGGACGCAAATCTTTGACCGGGTCGTAAGGAACCTTGGCATAAAGCACGGGATTAATCACAATCGGTCCGCTTGCGGCGAGGAGCAGCGTATAGCCATCAGGTGCCGCTTTAACGACCACGTCTGTGCCGATGCCTCCATTGGCACCACCACGGTTTTCAACCACAACGGCCACATTCAAAATATCGGACATTTTCTTGGCAAGTACGCGTCCGGTGATGTCGGCATTGCCGCCCGCAGGGTAGGGCACGACTATTTTGATAGGTTTGTTGGGATAAGACTGTGCGACAGCCACGCTGGCGATGAAGGTCGTTGCGATCGCTGCAAGGCATTGAATAATTTTCATGATGTCTCCATGGGTTGGCGTTTACCGATCAAGCTAGGCTTAACCATTAGATAGCTTGACCAGACGCATGTAAAGACATGCATGATATAACAATTGGTTTGCGTAAAAAAACCCGTTAAAAAGTGCTCTCCACCGTTGACAAGCTGACAGGAAACGCGTCAACCGAAAAACGCGGTGTCTTGTTGTCGACGAAGTTTTAAAAGTACTGAATGCGCTTCGATACTGACGTCGCCATAACAAATAGTTTGTCCTGGTGCGATATCGCGTATTAACTGACGATTCGCGATCAGGTAAAAAGGCGCTGGTGTATTGTCTGAGAGAGGAGCGGCGCGCATCAGTTCACCCTGAGCACCATCAATCAGATGATGATGACCGCCCATCGTGAGCGTCGAACCCGCGCGCAAAGGTTTGGTCGCGCGTGCGATCAAATCCAACACAGGTTTGGGTTTTTGGGCGCCGCTTGATTCACCCAGCGCGACCGCGTCGAGGACACTCGTGGCGGCTTCCAAACCAAGCAAGTGTCGGGGAATATATACCATCGCTCTTTGACCGTCGGTGCTCAAGATATGCCCTTTGCCTTTGAGTAGTGCCCACGACTCCAGATGTTCGCAGCGAATCACGACAAAGACTCCGCCGGCGAAACTCAGCTCATCAGGTTTTCTTAGGCAATGGAAAACGTCCAACACGCCTGTTTGGTTAAAGATGCCGCCTTCGGCTTGCAAGGAAAAAAATGTCGGCACCTCATGAACGCGCAAAATGGGTGCATGCAAGGCGGGTGTGTCTGCATGCATGCCCGTTGAGTTTGCCACGACTAGGAGCTCGCATAAGTCAGGCACCGCGCGTTGCGGTAGCGCAGCACACGCTTGGGCGCGCGCATGGACCATGCTCAGTGGCTTGGCGACATGGTTTGTATCCCAGAACTTTGCAAAGCCCGGGACATTGATTTCCAAGCCGTTGCTAAAGATTGTTTCTCGTTGGCTGTCGTAGACAAAATCGTACTCACTGGATTTGCCGGCCGACAAGATTTCAAAGCCCAGCGTTTGAGCCCAAGTGATCAAACCGATGAGCAAGGCTGGTTGATCGCCGTCCACGGGCGTAACAATCTTGCCTGTTAGCTGAGCCTGTCTCGCAAGCTCTGAACCGATCACGCTGTCGACCTCCTTTGAGGCTAGTGCGACATGCTTTCCGGCCTCGATAGCTAGGCGGCAATGTTTTGCGCCCGCTTCCGGATGACCGGTCGCCTCAGCCACTAAATCAAAGGGCAGCGACAATACAATTTGCAGGTCAGCGCACGCAAGATAATTGCCTTGATTCCAGGCGGCCAGAGCTTCTGCTTCAGTGGTGCAAACAGCGATATTTACCGCGTCGATACCGATCGATGTCAATGCTTCTACCGCAATATCCGTCGAGGTATCGACCGCGATACGAGCGTTCAGAAGCGGCACGCGCAGACCCTGCGCCAGAAAACTACGCCCGAATCCGCCACTTCCCACCACGCAAGTTTCAACGGGTTTATGAACATGGGCGTAGCGTTTCTGATAGTTCATATGCGTTTGTCTCTTGGATGATTGATTTATGACACCTAGACTGTCGTCTGAGCGACTTTGACGAGTATATTAGTTGTCATCACAGGAGTCACTTTCCTAGGTCTTTCCCCTTTCCACGTAAGGACACCCTCATGTCACGTCAGCAGGCTATCGAAGCAATCACTCAACATTTCGACTCTGGTGCCTTTATGCAGGACCTGGCAAGGCGCGTGGCAATCAAGACAGAAAGCCAGGTGCCTGAGTCTCATCCCTTTTTACGCAGCTACCTGACAGATGAAATCTCGCCCGCGCTCGAAGCGATGGGTTACAGCATACAAATTTTGGACAATCCCTCCGGTATCGCTGCGCCCTTTTTAGTGGCACGCCGCATCGAAGATCCAAGTCTACCGACTGTTTTGACGTATGGTCATGGCGATGTCATTCGAGGCCTCGAGGGGCAGTGGAAAGAGGGTCGTAACCCATGGCAGTTGACGCAAGTCGGCGAGCGCTATTATGGACGCGGTACCGCAGACAATAAGGGTCAGCACTCCATCAATATTGCTGCTCTTCGGGCTGTGCTTGAGACCCGAGGCAAGCTTGGATTTAACTCGACCATCATGATCGATACTGGAGAGGAAATCGGCTCTCCTGGCCTGCATGAATTTGCGAGACAACATCGCGAACTCCTCAGGGCCGATGTCTTGATTGGCTCTGATGGTCCGAGGTTGGCGCCTACGATGCCAACGATTTTTATGGGAACGCGCGGCGCGCTGAATTTTGACCTGGTTGTTGAGTTCAGGGAGGGTGGACATCACTCCGGCAACTGGGGTGGTTTGTTGGCCAACCCCGCAGTGGTGCTTTGCCATGCGATTGCCTCCATCATCGATGAAAAGGGTCATGTCAATGCGACGGATCTGATGCCTGACGCGATGCCCGCGTCGGTCAAGCGCGCGCTCGCGGATGTTGTGGTGGATCCAGGACCGGACGGTCCAGAAATCAATGACTGGTGGGGGGCTCGGGGCTTGAGCCAGGCTGAGAAAGTGTTTGGCTGGAACACTTTCGAAGTACTCGCGATGGTGTCGGGAAATCCAGAGCGGCCCGTCAATGCTGTGCCTCCTCGCGCCAAAGCGCATTGCCAAATTCGCTTTACGGTGGATAAAGATCCCGATACCTTTTTACCTGCGCTACAAAAGTTTCTTGACGCAAAAGGCTTCTCAGCCGTCAAGGTTGTGGGTCCCAGCCATGATGTGATGAATGCCACGCGGATCGATCCGGATCATCCCGCTGTGCAATGGGCGGTTCGTTCGATTACCCAAACAATGGGCCGCAAGCCCGCCGTACTTCCTAATCTAGGCGGTTCATTGCCCAATGATGTTTTTACCGACATTATTGGTGTGCCAACTATTTGGGTGCCGCACTCTTATGCGAGTTGCTCACAGCATGCGCCAAACGAGCACGTCCTTGACTTCATCATCAAGGAGGGCTTGCAAATCATGACCGGTATTTTCTGGGATATGGGTGAAGCACCACCCAAGAGAGGCTGAGCACACGCGATCAAGGTGTTGGATGGAAGTTTGCTAAGCTGAATTTAATTTTCAAATATATAAATAAACTGGTATATTTTTTATTTGCAGTTTTAACAAAAAATCTATAAAAATCAGGAAAACTAGAATGAAAATCAAATTAGTAGTGGCGGCAACTGCCACCGTAGTTGCTAGTTCAGCAATGGCTCAGTCGGCATTCCAAGGGTTTTATGGACAACTTAGTACTGGCTATGAAAATAATTCAGCTTCTGGGCTCAGTTCGCCCCTAACTTTAATGTATGGTGGTCAATCTTTAGCTGTTGGTTCTGTTAGCGCACCCAACCAAAGTTTTGGCGGAGCTCCACTGATTGGTGGGTTAGGGTATAACTTCTCCGTTGCCCCAAAGTGGCTAATAGGTGTTGGTGCTGACTACTCTTTCTTATCTCAACAGAGTTCTAGTTACAACTATAGCCTGAGTGGTTCTGGGGAAAATATAACTTTATCTGGGGCAAAAATAAAAGCATCAAATAGATTGAATATTTTTGTTGCAACTGGATATGAAATTGACAAAGACAAGTTGGTCTATTTAAAAGCAGGCTTTAGCTCTGTTAAGGGTGCTGTTTCGGCGCCAACCAATGCGTCGGTTGGAGGACAGACAATAGCTATTTCAGATGCAGGATTTAGTCCGTCAGGACAATCCAAAACTCTGAATGGTTATATTCTTGGTGTAGGTTACAAGCAGATCATCAGCGGTGGATTTTATGCATTTGCTGAGGGTAACTATATGAATTATGGCAAACAAAACTTTGGTAAAACAACCCCTGGACAATACGATTCAACTCTAACCACCAATACCAGTAGTGGGTTAAACACTTACCAATTACTCGTTGGCGTTGGTTACAGGTTCTAATTTAGTTTTACCTTTTACCCATCTTCAGTCATTTGAGGTGGATTTAATTATCCTATGACTTTGTTAGGATAACTCTTGGATTATTATGTTTAATCGTATTCCGCTATTAACACTTTCCATACTCATTGCAATGCTAGTGTCTGCATGTGGAGGGGATGGCTCTCCTAGTGCACCTTCAACTTCCTTTTCCTCCCAGCCAAGCTCTACTACGCCTTTGGGAACAACGAATGGTGTTATTAGCCCCTTTCAGGTGAAATTGCTAAATGCCTCAGGAAATCTAGATAGCACTTCTTCGGCCCGGGTGACCGTTGCCATTGCAAATCAGCCTAACTCTGGCTATTACCTTGGCATACTTGGTGGAGCAACTACTGTAAATGCTGTCGCAGGCATAGCAACTTTTTCAGAGTTAACAGTGACTCAACCTGGCAGTGGCTTTAGCTTAATGGCGAGTGCATCTGGATACGAATCATCTCAGAGCGTTCCATTTAATGTTTCTCCATCATTGGCGGGGTTTAATGCGACTGGAGTTGTTGAAGGGTGCGAAATTCTTTATGTTGGTGAACTAGGCCCAAACTTTCAGGGTCCAATAACAGCCTATCTCGCTCAACCTGACAATGCTATTGACTGCAATGGTGGCTCGGATTTTACAAATTATGCTGCTGACCATCCAGGTTATATTCCCAATACACCTCGAGATGCGTTGTTTGATTATGCAAAAACTCTCGGCAGTCCGAGTGCAATCCCCGGCGCATTAACCCCATTCACTGACTCTACAGGATACACATGGGGAATTATTGCTTCTGTTAAGAATTATCATTGGCCTTTTGATGTGGCAAATTATGCAGGTGACTCAACCATCCCTACTTCTGGTTGGCAGGCGGCACTCACAAATGCAATCCCACCTGGTGTTGTAACTTATACGTTTAATAATAAAAATCAGCAATTACTATTAACCAAAATTGATTCAAACGGCAATAATATTCTTTACTATTTTGTTACTGACCAATTCGGAAATATCTATTTCATGAAGTCAGCAAACAAAGCGAACAACACGCCAGAACTATTGGAACAATCCTTTAATGCCGCTGTTCTTCCAACGGGTTGGGTGAAGTCTTCCGGCTATCTAAAGCAAGATTTATTTGTAAATCCTGCCTATGGCGGAGATTCCAATACCATCGCTTCTTTTCAGGAGTTTAGAGACAATGCGGATAACGCATATACCCAGATAGCTTGGGCTACCTCAGGTAACAGTATCGCAGCCTTAATAGGATATCCAATGCCCATTTGGAATGGACCGATGGGTGGAAAAATAAATGGCAGTGCCGGTAATGATCTTTTATATGGGGCGTTGGCTGATGATCAGTTTTACCCTTCGAGTGGAGATGACTCCATTGATGGTGGTGATGGCATCAATACAGTAGTCTTTAGTGGCGTCAAGGATCAATACAAAATATCTAGCGCTAATGGAGAAACTACTGTTAGTGGTGTGGATGGAGTTAAAACGATGAAAAGAATTCAGTATCTACAATTTACAGATCAAAAAGTTTCCGTTAACTAAGAGGTCTTAGGGCTAGCATGATTTAAATAATGCCTCGCTTATGTGAGGTATTATCTTTTAGCCTTACGCCTATCTTTCCCTATTGATGGTTTGGATGACATCCTGAGCGATTTGTAGAATTTGATGACTCATTTCTGACGGGCTCAACTTACATTGCTTGATCAGCTCTGTCAAAACCTGATGGTTATGGCTAACCAAGCCTGAAAACAATGAATTTATAACTTCAGACTTTATCGAATAAGGCTGAAGCAGTGTATTCAAACAATTCTTCGGTTCGGCAGGATGAGTTTTATTGCTGATTTCTAGATAAGAGATTTTTAATAGATTGCCCAGTCTCTCAACTTTCGGCATTTTTATATTCTTCTTGATTTCGCTCAATTGGTCGAATCGAGAGATTTTTATAGATAGGGTGTCAGAAACTTTAATTTCAACATCGCAAGAAAGGATAGTTGTTGCGGGTGAGGAAAAGCGATAGTTTTTAAGAAAATGGAAAGGATCAAGACTATTGTGATACCTCACCAAAATCTCATCTTTAAAGACTCCTGTGATTTTGATTCCCTGATCAATTAGAAAATGAGTCCCATGGTTCGAATGATTTAATAGTTCGATGATGGGCATAAGTTTTGAGGTCTCCCCAATGCGAATTTTTCTACTGACTAAGTATGAATTTAGGCATTGATTGGCACTTTTCTTGCCAAAATCGCATTGAGTCCAACCCAAGACCAAGAGAATATCTTTGATCCCACGTGGTAATTTATCCATCCTATCCTGATAATTTTGTTCTGCTTTGAGCCCGCCATATCCCCAGCCGAAGTATTTTTGGTAATTTTCATAAAATGACACAAACCTAGAGTTCAGATTTAGGTCAGGATTTAATCGAATTTGTTGGTTTTTATCTAGCGCTACAGACTCAAAGTCGGGTAAAAGGTTTGATGGAGCGTAAATATTGATGGGCAAATTTTTTTTTATTGGAATAAGCCCTCGCCCAAATGAGCTATTTTGCAACGCGATATTGTCTGCTATTCCGCCTAAAGAGCGGAAAGAATCCAAAATTTGGGTGAACTCCATAGCTCTCTAGTGTTAAAGATTAAGTTGGCTGAAATTTTACTAATTTAGTATTTAGTGATTCTAAAGGGTGTTATGCCAATATTTTCTCCAGCCTCTAAAAATGTGCTCTTTATATCAGAGGCTAATGGAATTGTCTTTACCTCATCAGCGGCTTTATCTAACAATCCGAGAGCCTCTTATTTTACTAAAAGCAAGAAGTTAATCATTTGGATTCTCATGCTGGTATGCCCCGCAACAGTATTCGGGATGCAGATTTCTATTAAGACATTAACTGGAAAAAAAATTACCCTAGAGGTGGAGCCAACCGATTCCATCGATCACGTGAAGGCACAGATCCAAGATAAAGAGGGTATCCCGCCAGATCAACAAAGGCTGATTTTTGCTGGTAAACAATTAGAGGATGGTAGAACCCTTTCTTATTACAATATTCAAAAAGAATCTACCTTGCATTTGGTGCTCAGGCTCCGTGGCCCCTCTGCCGAACCTTCAGAAACTAATACGCAACTATCTTTGGTTCCGATCGCCTATCAAACAACCATCGCCTCAGCCTCGGGTAACGCCAACGCGCAGTCCGTGGGTGGCGCGTTGACGCAAATCGCGCAGGCGAGCATAGCGGGGACAGCAACCGTAGCCCAAGACCAGTTGCTCTACGCGATCTCAGGTCAGACCTCTGCACAGAGCATTGCGAACCTTGCACAAGGCATGTCCGGTGAAGTCTATGCGGCCACGGTCGCGGTGATGGCGCAAACCACGCAACGCACGCAACAAGCGGTGCTCAACCGCCTGGGCGACACGGCGGGTCTGGGGCTAAACATGCCCATGGCCTCTACCAATATGAGCACTCAGGTGGGAGGCGCTCCAAGCGCTTCAGTGAGCTCCAACCCGAGCGTCAACCCCAATGCTGATGCTCAATCCTTTTCCAAGGGCAATGTCTGGGGCGAGCTCGCCTACCAGCGCGGCAATCGTTCGAGCGACAGCCAGTCTGGTGGCTGGAGCAGCAACCTGTACCAGCTGACGTTTGGCTCAGATTTTTACTCTTCCAACGGCACGATCGCGGGTGCGGGTTTAGCGCTCTCGAGCACCACACTTAATCCTGTCTATGGCTCATCCACGATTCAACAAGGCTCGTTGTTTGCCTACGGCACGATGCCTGTGGAGACCTTTGTGCTCGATGCCATGGCCAGCGTGGGTTTGAGCTCAAGCGACCTCAAGCGCGCAGATGTGACGGGTCTGAGCGCAGGCTTTAGAAACAACGCAGTCTCGGGCAATGATGTCATGCTCAGCTTGGGCGTAAGCCGTCCGATGAATCTGGAGAGCGTGCGCATCACGCCTTTTGCTCGGGTCACCTGGCAGATGGTCTCGCAGTCTGGCGTCAATGAGGGTGATGTGGCCTCGGCGCTGAGCGTCAGTCGCTACACAGGCAATGGCGTGCGTGGGGTGATCGGCTTGGCTGCGGGCTCCAAGGCCAACAATCCGATGACGGCCAAGAACACCTACCGCACTTATGTCGGGATTGGTGCGGACTCCTCGGGACTGTTGAACCCAACGCTGAACGCCTCGCTTGCAGGGATAAACACCAACATCACCACACCGAGTGCAGGCACCGCGTTTGTCCAAGCTGGACTGTATGGCACAGCCAAGATGTCTGAGAACACCTTTGCCTATGCAGGCATCTCGGGCGAGGCACGCAGTGGCCAGACACTGGGTGCGATCAACGTGGGATTGAAGGTACAGTTTTAATTATTGGTAGTCATTAGCTTTTCTCCCAGAATTCAATGACTCATATATTCATTTCTTGCAAGACTAAAGCTTTCTCTAAATATGTTTGTTCTAACTATGATCTTTATCAATAAAAACAATTAGGTTTTTATTTTAAATGGCTTTAATCTAAGCTCTCAGCTGCTTAAGGAGTCAATGATGTCGAACCAAGATAAATGTCCCGTGATGCACGGCGGTAACACCACAGAAAGTCAATCCCCAATGGCGTGGTGGCCCAATGCATTGAAGCTGGAAATTTTGCACCAGCATGATACAAAGACGAATCCGCTCAAAGGTTTCAACTATCGCGAAGCAGTCAAAACGCTTGATGTTGTCGCGCTCAAAAAAGACCTGACTGCCCTGATGACAGACAGTCAGGACTGGTGGCCAGCCGACTGGGGTCACTATGGTGGTTTGATGATTCGCATGGCCTGGCACTCAGCGGGTACCTATCGGATCGCAGACGGTCGCGGTGGCGCCGGGACGGGGAATCAACGTTTTGCCCCTTTGAATTCATGGCCAGATAATGACAACTTGGATAAGGCACGTCGCTTGTTGTGGCCGATAAAAAAGAAGTATGGCAACAAGCTAAGCTGGGCAGATCTGATGATTTTGGCCGGCAACATTGGCTATGAATCAATGGGTTTGAAAACCTATGGTTTTGCATTCGGTCGCGAGGACATTTGGGCACCAGAAATCGATATTTACTGGGGCGCTGAAAAAGAGTGGATGGGGTCGAGTCGCTACCAAGGCGATGATCGCGAAACGCTTGAAAATCCACTCGCTGCTGTGCAAATGGGTCTGATTTATGTGAACCCAGAGGGTGTAAACGGCCAGCCCGATCCCTTGCGCACGGCACAAGACGTGCGTATGACTTTCAAGCGCATGGCGATGGATGACGAAGAAACGGTGGCGCTGACGGCCGGTGGCCACACGGTTGGTAAAGCCCACGGCAATGGCAGCGCTGCAAACTGCGGTCCTGCCCCAGAAGGTGCCGAGATCCAAGAGCAGGGACTTGGATGGATGAATCACGTGACCAGAGGCATCGGGCGCGATACAGTGACAAGTGGTATTGAAGGGGCGTGGACCACTCATCCCACTCAATGGGATAACGGTTACTTTCATATGCTTCTCAACTACGAATGGGAACTGACAAAGAGTCCCGCCGGTGCGTGGCAGTGGGCACCTATCAATATCAAAGAGGAAGACAAACCCGTTGATGTTGAAGATTCCTCCATTCGTCTGAAGCCCATGATGACGGATGCGGATATGGCCATGAAAATGGATCCTGAGTACCGCAAGATTTCTGAAAAGTTCCACAAAGATCCTGCGTACTTCACCGAGGTATTTGCGCGGGCATGGTTCAAACTCACCCACCGTGACTTAGGACCCAAAACGCGCTACATCGGCCCCGACGTGCCCAAAGAGGACTTGATTTGGCAAGATCCAGTGTCTGCTGGCAATCAGCGCATGGATGTCAACGCAGTCAAAGCCAAGATCGCTGCAAGCAGTTTATCTGTCAGCGAGATGGTGGCGACAGCCTGGGATAGTGCTCGGACCTTCCGAGGCTCCGATTTGCGCGGAGGTGCCAATGGTGCGCGCATTCGCTTGGCTCCCCAGAAAGATTGGGAAGGCAACGAACCCAAGCGTCTGGCCAAGGTCCTTGGTGTACTGGAAGGCATCGCCAAAGCCACTGGCGCAAGCATTGCCGACGTTATTGTGCTGGCAGGTGGCGTGGGGATTGAGCAGGCGGCCAAAGCGGCAGGTCATGTTGTGACGGTTCCGTTCACGCCTGGTCGGGGTGACGCAACACCTGAGCAAACAGATGCTGAGTCATTCGCCGTACTCGAACCTATCCATGATGGGTATCGCAACTGGTCTAAACAGCACTATGCGGTGAGTGTCGAAGAACTGATGCTTGATCGCACACAACTGATGGGCCTGACGGCACAGGAAATGACGGTCTTGGTTGGCGGTATGCGTGTGTTGGGTACCAACTACGGCGAGACAAAGCATGGTGTGTTCACAGCGCGCGAAGGTGTCTTGACGAATGATTTTTTCGTGAATCTGACCGACATGGCCTACACCTGGAAGCCCACAGGTCGTAATAGCTATGATATCGTCGAGCGCAAGTCTGGCAAGACAAAGTGGACCGCGACACGCGTCGATCTGGTGTTTGGTTCGAACTCAGTGTTGCGTTCTTACGCAGAAGTCTATGCGCAGGATGACAACAAAGAGAAATTCGTTCAGGACTTTATCGCCGCATGGACCAAAGTCATGAATGCGGATCGTTTTGACGGTTGAGTGATTGTTTAAGTAGGTAGAAAAGGCCGGGTTGATCGGCCTTTTTCCTTTTGTTCAAGAAGTTGACTGATTCAGACGTTGCGCAATGTCTAAGACACTAATCACTTCAACATTTTCTTTTACGACCCAGCCTTTTTCGACGGGTGAGACAATGTATGCCGCCTCAACCCCGACATCTTCACATGCTTGCCAGAATCCTTTCGTTACCTTAGGCGCACTGGAAAACTTTACTTCAAAACCAATTTTTTTAAGACCGATCTCAACCACTACATCTAATTCAGCACCAGCAGCGGTTCGATAAAAAGACATCGTTGCACCATCTGGAAGGTGTAAGGTGGAACGGAAACTCAAGACAACTTTTTGCTAGAGTTTAAGCTGTAGGTTCCAGTTCAATTGCAGCCGCTCGGCGCTGCCCCGTGTTTACTTCTGTTGTTGCAGTTGCTTTGTTGTCTTTCACTATACTGCCAGAAACGTCTGAGGAGCGTAGCGGATCAGACGTTTCTGGCAGTGAATCACCATATTTTTCAAGAATCATCGCGCCGCCGCCGCTCGCGGTTTGATACACCGCATCTGGCGTTTGGTTACTAAGCGACTGGTGAGGCCGCTCTTCGTTGTAGAAAGCAAAGTACGCACTCAGTCCGATTACCAATTCACCCATCGTGGCGTAACCCTTGAGATAAATGTCTTCATATTTGACGCTGCGCCAGAGGCGTTCGACAAAGATGTTATCAAAGGCACGGCCTCGGCCATCCATGCTGATGACAACGCCCGCGCGTTTGAGTACCTCTGTGAAGGCAAGACTCGTAAACTGAGAACCTTGATCGCTGTTGAATATTTCGGGCGTGCCATGGTGGCGTAGCGCCTCTTCAAGGCAGTCAACGCAAAACACTGCATCCATACTGTTGCTGATGCGCCAGCTCAGCACCCGACGTGAATACCAATCAATGATGGCTACCAGATAGGCAAACCCATGAGCTAGGCGAACGTAGGTGATGTCTGTACTCCAGACTTGATTGGGCCTGACAACAGGTACACCACGCAACAGATACGGATAGACCTTGTGCTCGGGGTGAGCGCGGCTCGTGTTCGGACCAGGTGCCAT
>NZ_OZ248477.1:0-157234 GCF_965234455.1 Zwartia lucis
CCTGGGGGAGTTTGACCGGCCAAAGGTGGGGGAGTTTGAAGTGGCCAACGGGGAGCGTTATCTGAGTACAGAGATATTGCTCGACTGACCTAGGGTACTACAGTCTGTGGAGTGCAGAACATTGAATAAAAGAATGAGGGCGCTACAGAGATGTAGGATTAAGGTGGTTCTTACATGAAAGGTAGAGGCTGTAAATAACTCTGTGTAAAGTTCTGGCGGTTTGGTGAAGAAAGATAATTCACAGACACTATGGCACTGAATCTGACAAATGCGATTACATCTCTGTCGTCTTAAGCGTGGCAGCAACTCAAGGCAAACGTCGAGTTACAGGCTCATGCAGCATGTGTGAGACATCCCTTAGGGGAGCAAATTTCCGTGTAAGCGAAAAACGAAGTGACTCACGCTATGCATGGCGTCAATAAAGTTTCACGGATGGGGTAGGCGTAAAAAATCTTCAGTAATGTGACCTTGGGGGGGCTTTGCGCTCACGATGAGACAGCACCACCAAAATTCTCGTTATAGGAGAGATATGGGCCACCACCGGTATATCTATGCAAGGGAGAAAGTAGGATGGTAATGGATGGCGGGGTGTAGGGCAGGCGCCGTGCATGCGGGGACTGGACAGTTGGAGCGTGAGGGATTTCATCTTTGTCTTGAATAGTGGCTCACCTAAAGGGTAAAGTTTAGTGTTTAAACGGAAAAACTATAGAAAGTGCTGGAGTTTGCCGAACGCGTAGGTGTTATCTTCAGAAAACTAAAAAACCATAGGAGACAGTATTACTTTATGGCGGTAGTTGTCAACAAAGATGGCCGTTCTTTCATGCTCCCTTCTAGATCCCTAGTAACCCCATCAGCGACCCTACCTCTAGCTATTGCAGACAGCAAACCCATACCCACGTGGGTACTAGCCACCTTCGGGTGGCTTTTTAACGCCCGCATCAAATGCCAGAGCAGTGTACAAAACAGAAAAAAATATATACCCCCACCCTTTTTCAACAGAAAACGAAGGGGGGGTATTTCCCTAAACGCTGTCTGACCAGTTCCCGACCGTTTTGATACCCCCGGGGGCGAAGCCCGAACGGCATCATTTGAGCATAATACTGTGCGTAGCTTTAGCCAAAGATGACGGGCTGTTTAGGGGGGTGGGGGTACAGTGGGGTGTCTGTTGGCTGAAATCGTAAAGGGGTGGGGGGTATCTGCTCAGGCGATTGAGATTCCAGAAGTTTTTTATATTGCCTGCCACGCCGATCCTAACTCTTCGATTTAGTTAGAGGAGGGTTGCAGGGAAAACTTTCTTGTGGGGAAAATTGGGGGAATTTGAAGCTAGAGGCTGAAAAACCCAGTAAATACTTGACAATTGGCGGAAGCGGTGAGATTCGAACTCACGGAGGGCGTGAACCCTCGCCGGTTTTCAAGACCGGTGCCTTAAACCGCTCGGCCACGCTTCCATCATGAAGGGCTGAATCATAAACGATTTGCAGAGATATTTCCTCCGATCGACCTGACAAGCCCCTTTAGCGTGGGCAACAGGATACAATTCTGGGTTTGCTGCTCTTCATTCAATACAACAAATGACCGCAATGCGTACCCGACTTGTCCTTGGTAATTGGAAAATGCATGGCAATCTGGCTGATAACGCCGAGTTGCTGACAGCGCTTTTAGTGGCTCCCAGAGCTTCCTCTGCCACGCAAATGGGTGTTTGCGTACCATTTCCTTATCTGGCTCAGACTGCACATGTCCTGAAAGGCTCGGCCATCGCTTGGGGCGCACAAGACATCAGCACTCAAGCCCAAGGCGCCTTCACAGGCGAAGTGTCTGGTGGGATGCTCAATGATTTTTCGTGTCGCTTTGTGTTGGTGGGTCATTCTGAGCGACGTGCGTTGCATGCGGAGACGGATCAGCTTGTCGCAGACAAGGCGCGTGCTGCGTTGTCTGCTGACCTAATACCTGTTGTGTGTGTGGGAGAGTCCTTGGCTGAGCGTGATGCGGGTCAAGCGGTTGCCGTGATTGCTCGCCAGTTGGCCCCGATCTTGGCGCTTGGCGCCGAGGCGGTAAAAAAAATGGTCGTTGCCTACGAGCCCGTTTGGGCGATCGGCACAGGCCGCACGGCTTCGCCCGAGCAAGCCCAAGAAGTGCATTCGGCGATCCGCTCAGCACTGCAAGGTATCGGTGCTGCGCAAGTTCAGATTTTGTACGGTGGTAGTGTCAAAGCGGCGAATGCCGCGAGTTTGTTTGCGATGCCTGATATCGACGGTGCGTTGGTGGGTGGGGCATCTTTAGTTGCCAAGGAGTTTCTTGCGATCGCAGCCTAAATGGCAGCATTTGCTTGATATTTTTCCTCGCTATTTAGTTTTCGGAGCGTTTCAATGTCTTGGATGTTTAATCTTCTGCTCGTTGTGCAGATCCTGTCTTCACTTTCAATCATTTCTCTCGTCTTGCTCCAGCAGGGCAAGGGAGCGGATATGGGCTCCGCTTTTGGTAGCGGCTCAGCAGGTAGTTTGTTTGGCGCCACTGGTGCTGCAAACTTCATGTCTCGTGCGACCAAATGGGCGGCTGTCGTGTTCTTTATTTCCACAGTAGGCCTGGCCTATGTGGCAAATCGCGGCAATGTGGGCCAAGACACGGGCATCATGCAAAACTTCACGCAGACTGCACCTGTTGCGCCACCTGCGGGCTCTGCTGTGCCGGGCGTTGCCCCGACAGCTCCGGTTTCGCCCGCAGTACCCGCGGTTCCTCTGAATGCAGTTCCTGGCATTCCTGCAGCGCCTGTACCTGCGGTGCCTGCTGCTCCTGCAGCTAAATAAAGGTACGGTGTAAAGGCTCTGTGCCTCAAGTCAAAGATTGCGGCTACGTGCTACAATCTTTGGCTATTCAAGACCACATTAAAAGCCGACGTGGTGAAATTGGTAGACACGCTATCTTGAGGGGGTAGTGGCGAAAGCTGTGCGAGTTCGAGTCTCGCCGTCGGCACCATCAAAATATTCCTTCCTGCATTCCTTTCCCGCACTCTCTTCCTGCTCGAAATCACATCTCATTCCTTTCGATTTCAATTCATCTCGTTTGATTTAGCTCAAGCTTTTTATTTTGAGTTTTACGTCGGAGCATCACTTTTGAGTATATTGTGCCGAGTGTATAGGCTCGTAGAAAAATCCCTGACGTAACAATCACTTATTACAAACCAAGAAGGACTGAAATCATGAAAATTCTCGTCGCGACAGATGGCTCCAAAAATGCCTTGCGCGCAGTTAAATATGCCGCTGACCTTCTTAAAAATTCCGCAGACAAGACAAAAAGCATCACGCTCATCAGCGTACATGACGACGCTGGCTTGCGTCACGCCAAGGCCTTCGTGGGTAAAGAAGCGGTTGCTGATTATTTACGCGAACTGAGCGAAAAAGAACTCAAGCCCGCAATGAAAGTGCTCAATGATCAAGGCATCAAGCACGATATGGCGATGTTGGTGGGTAACGCAGCCCAGGAGATCGTCGCTCAGGGTCAAAAAGGGAAGTACGACATGATCGTGCTGGGCTCTAAGGGACGTAGCGCCATTGCTGATATGTTGTTGGGCTCTGTGGCTCAGCGCGTATTGACGCAAGCCAAACAGCCCGTTGTGCTCGTGAAATAAACATTTCTACCGTCAACAAGGGTGTTGGCGGTAGAAAAAGTGGCAGGCAAAAGCGAGTCGGAAAATATTTGTTTCCGGCTCGCTTTTATTTATAAGAGATGATTTTGGAGTGATTTCTGCTGTTGTCATCATGCGACATGAGACCAAGGGTAAACCCTCTATAAAAGACTCGCTTTTGCCTGTAATGTTGCACTTACCCAACAGAAAGTATGCTTTCAGACGCTTTTCTACTTGAATGCATAGCCACAGCCTCCGAATTTTGATGCAATAGCTTCAACTTCCCTAGCGGAGTTAGGGGGGCGGCAGACAAATGGTTGTTTGTTGCTCTTGTCACTCAAATACTTGGAGATTTCTTAAATGAAAAAGACTCTGCTCGCCGCCGCCCTGCTTGCCGGCTTTGCTGGTGCCGCTTCGGCCCAGTCATCAGTAACTTTGTATGGTGTTGTTGACGGTGGTCTGCGTTACAACAAAGTTAGCCTTCAGAACAACGATGGCGCTTCCAGCTTCGGCATGGCCTATGGTCAACAGTCCGGTAACCGTTTCGGTTTCCGTGGCGTCGAGGACATCGGTGGCGGCAATCGCGTCACATTCCAACTCGAAAACGGTTTTGAGTTCGGTAACGGCACATTGCAGCAAGGCGGTCGTTTGTTCGGTCGTCAAGCTTGGTTGGGCGTTGAGAGCAACTCATGGGGCTATGTCCGCATCGGTCGTCAAACTAACTTCGCAACAGAATATGTTGGTATCCCAGTTGATCCGTTCGGCACAGGCTTCGGTCAGTTGAACATGGGTACTGCCTTCGGTGTTGCTAACACAGACCGTATCAGTAACGCCATCAAATACCAGACACCTATCATGTCCGGCTTCCAAGCAGGTGTTGGTTACTCGTTCGCCACAGGTAACACAGCTGGCTACACTGCCGCCACTGGCGCCGCTGGTACAAGCAGCTCCACCTACAACTTTGTTACCAACAACAACAATCGTCAACTGACACTTGGTGCTAAATACGCCAACGGCCCAATCTATGTCGCAGCATCTTATGATCGGGTTTACGCTGATGTGGCTACAGCTAAGAATCGTGACGCGTCGATCGGCTCATGGAACATCGCTGGTACGTATGACTTTAAAGTGGTCAAGATCGCTGCTGGCTACGGTCAGACACGTGACGGCGCTATCTTAGGTCAAGGTTCGGGTATTAGCGGTGCAGGTGCATTCAGTAACTCCGGAACATCTGGCGAACTGATTTTCGCACCAGCCATTGGTACAAACAGCTACATCGTTGGTGCAACAATTCCAGTGAACCCAGTTTCACGCGTTTTGTTGTCATGGACAATGCTGTCACCTAACTCCAACATGAAAGCTCCTGTAAATCAAGGCGGTTGGAACGCTCAGAACCAGACAGCGTACAACATCGCTTACGCATATGACTTTACAAAGCGCACAAACCTGTACGCAATGTTCGGTTACATGGATAACGTTGGTACAGTTGACACACTCAAGAGCACCTTGGTTGGTGTCGGTCTGCGTCACCAGTTCTAAGCAACCGCTTAGAATGGCAGCTTAGCTCCGGTTAAGTTGCTACGAGTAAAAAAGTAAAAAGCAAGCCACTCTTTATGAGTGGCTTGCTTATTTTTTAGCGGGTCTTTTTCGCTGAAATGGCCGTGCAGGATGATACAATCTTAAAGTTTTGTACAACAGCCGGAAATGTTCAATGAATCTGGAACAATACTTTCCCGTTTTGTTATTTATTGTGGTGGGCACGGCGATCGGCTTTGCGCTGATTACGGCAGGCTCATTGATTGGTCCTAACCGACCTGACGCGCAAAAGCTCTCGCCCTATGAGTGCGGTTTTGAGGCCTTTGGCGACGCGCGTATGAAATTCGATGTGCGCTATTACCTAGTCGCGATTCTCTTCATCCTGTTCGATCTTGAAATTGCCTTTTTGTTCCCTTGGGCGATTGCAAACGGTACGGTTGGGATGGTTGGTTTTGTCACAGTCATGATTTTTTTAGCTGTGCTGACCGTTGGTTTCATCTACGAATGGAAAAAAGGCGCGCTTGACTGGGAGTAATCCCATCGCGGCAATGAGACACCTATGGCAATTGACGGTATTTTGAAACAAGGCTTTGTCACCACGAGTGCTGACAAATTCATCAACTGGGCTAAAACAGGTTCGATGTGGCCGATGACCTTTGGTCTGGCTTGTTGCGCGGTCGAGATGATGCACGCGGGTGCGGCCCGTTACGACCTGGATCAGTTTGGCATTATTTTTCGACCGAGTCCGCGTCAGTCCGATTTGATGATTGTTGCCGGCACCTTGTGCAACAAAATGGCTCCTGCGCTGCGCAAAGTTTACGATCAGATGCCAGAGCCACGTTGGGTAGTTTCAATGGGTTCGTGCGCCAATGGTGGTGGCTACTATCACTACTCCTACTCCGTTGTGCGCGGTTGTGATCGAATCGTGCCGGTGGATGTTTATGTCCCGGGTTGCCCACCTACGGCTGAGGCCCTGGTGTATGGCCTCCTGCAGATGCAAAACAAAATCCGTCAGACCAATACGATTGCTCGTTAAATCCAAGTCGTTGGGTGCGCCATTCGCGTGTGCTCAGCGGTTTACTCAGGCTTAAGACATGTCCAGGCTAGAAAACCTGCAACAACAATTGATCACCCTGTTCGGTGAACAGGCCAAGATCAAACTCTCCACCGATGAGATCACGCTCGAGATCGCGCCCGAGCAGTGGCAGTCCGCTTGTCAGCGTTTGCGTGATGAGTCGGGTTTAAATTTTGAAACCTGTATCGATTTGTGCGGCTTGGATTACTCCACCTATGGAGCGGGTCGTGTTGGTGAAACACCCTCGGACTCCGTGGTGCCTCAGGCGCGTTTTGCGGTCGTCGCGCATTTGCTGTCCCTCAAGCACAACTGGCGTTTGCGTGTGCGTACTTTTGCGACGAGTGCCGAGTTTCCCGTGCTGGATTCTCTTGTCGAGGTCTGGCCTTCGGTGAACTGGTTTGAGCGCGAGGCGTTTGACTTGTTTGGTATTGTGTTCGAAGGCCATCCTGATCTTCGTCGTATTTTGACGGACTATGGTTTTATCGGTCATCCTTTCCGCAAAGACTTTCCAGTCTATGGCAACGTCGAAATGCGCTATGACCCCGAGCAAGGTCGCGTGGTGTATCAGCCTGTCACGATTGAGCCGCGCGAGGTGATTCCGCGCGTGATTCGCGAAGACGGCTATGGAGTAGGACGCTAATCATGGCAGAAATTAAAAACTACACGCTGAACTTTGGCCCCCAGCACCCTGCGGCGCATGGTGTGTTGCGTTTAGTGCTTGAGCTAGATGGCGAGGTCATCCAGCGCGCAGATCCACATATCGGTTTGTTGCATCGTGGTACTGAAAAGCTTGCCGAGCATCGCACATATCTCCAGGCCTTGCCTTACATGGATCGTCTCGACTATGTGTCGATGATGTGTAACGAGCACGCCTATGTGATGTCGATCGAAAAAATGATGGGCGTGACAGTGCCCTTGCGTGCTCAGTACATCCGTGTGATGTTTGACGAAATCACCCGCCTACTCAATCACCTGATGTCCTTGGGTTCGCACGCTCTTGATGTGGGGGCGATGGCTGTATTTCTGTACGCTTTTCGCGAGCGAGAAGACTTGATGGACTGCTACGAGGCCGTGTCAGGTGCGCGGTTGCATGCGGCTTACTATCGCCCAGGCGGTGTCTATCGCGACTTGCCCGATGCCATGCCTCAGTATGGTAAATCGAGCCAATACCGTTCCGCCAAAGATCTCAAGGCGATGAATGATGCGCGTTCGGGCTCATTGTTGGACTTCATCGAGGATTTCACCAACCGCTTTCCAGCGTGTGTGGATGAGTACGAGACCTTGCTGACCGATAACCGTATCTGGAAACAGCGTTTGGTCGGCATTGGTGTGGTGGGTCCTGAGCGTGCCAAGGCACTTGGCTTTACGGGTCCAATGCTGCGTGGCTCAGGTGTGGCTTGGGATCTGCGCAAGATGCAGCCTTACGAGGTGTACGATCGCATGCAGTTTGATATCCCCGTCGGTGTGAATGGTGACTCTTACGACCGTTACTTGGTGCGTATCGCCGAAATGCGCGAAAGCAATCGCATCATCGCGCAGTGTGTGCAGTGGCTTCGTAACAATCCCGGCCCAGTCATGATTGACAACCACAAGGTTTCACCACCCCACCGCACGGGCATGAAGTCCAATATGGAAGAGTTGATTCACCATTTCAAACTCTTTACCGAAGGCTTTCATGTTCCAGCAGGCGAGGCTTATGCCGCTGTCGAACATCCCAAAGGTGAATTTGGTATTTACATGGTGTCTGACGGGGCCAACAAGCCCTATCGACTCAAGATTCGTGCTCCCGGTTTTGTGCATCTGCAGGCGCTTGACGAAATGTCACGTGGCCACATGATTGCCGATGCCGTCACGATTATAGGTACTCAAGATATTGTTTTTGGCGAGATTGACCGCTAATTGTTTTAACTGCGTTTTGACTTCGCTACCATCGGATTTAGATCATGCTGCTCTCTGAACAGGCCTACAAAAGAATTGATCGCGAGATCGCCAAGTATCCGCCAGATCAAAAGCAATCTGCCATTATGGCGTCTCTTGGTATCGCCCAAGAAGAAAAGGGCTGGGTATCGCCTGAGGTGATTCAAGACATCGCAGATTACCTTGGTCAGCCAGCGATTGCGGTGCAGGAAAACGCAACGTTCTACAACATGTTTAATGTGCGTCCTGTCGGTCAATTCAAAATCACAGTCTGTACCAATTTGCCTTGCGCGCTACGTGATGGCGAAATGACTGCAGACTATCTCAAAAAGAAACTCGGCATTGGTTTCCGCGAAACGACGCCTGATGGTGCGTTCACCCTGATGGAAGGGGAGTGCATGGGTGCTTGCGGTGATTCGCCCGTATTGTTGGTCAACAACAATCACATGTGTGTGCGTATGGAACGTGAAAAGATTGATTCGATGATTAGCGAGCTGTCTGCAGCCGCCAAGGGAGGCGCAGCATGAGCGCCGCAATTCTATCCAAGTATTCGCAGGGCCTCGATGCTGCGCCCGGCATAGATTCGATGGGACTCCATGGCCGTCATCTAGGTGCGCAGATCATGGCGGATTTGGATGGCAAAAACTGGGGCCTCGCCGATTACGTCAAGCGCGGTGGTTACGAAGCCTTGCGCAAAATTTTGACCCAAGGCATGAGCCAAGAAGATGTGATCGCCGAGGTCAAGGCCTCTGGTTTACGTGGTCGAGGTGGTGCAGGTTTTCCGACGGGTCTGAAGTGGAGCTTTATGCCCCGCAGCTTTCCTGGTCAAAAGTATCTCGTCTGCAACTCAGACGAAGGTGAGCCAGGTACCTTCAAAGACCGTGACATTTTGCGCCTCAATCCACACATCGTGATTGAGGGGATGGCGATCGCCGCCTACGCCATGGGTATTTCAGTTGGTTACAACTACATCCATGGCGAGATTTTCGAGGTCTACAAGCGCTTCGAAGAGGCCCTGGATGAGGCACGACAGGCGGGCTTCCTCGGTGACAATATTCTAGGTTCAAATTTTAATTTTGAGCTGCATGCTTTTCATGGTTATGGTGCCTACATCTGTGGCGAAGAAACCGCGTTGCTCGAGTCGCTCGAAGGTAAAAAAGGTCAACCACGCTTTAAGCCACCGTTTCCAGCCAGCTTTGGACTTTACGGCAAGCCCACCACGATTAACAACACCGAGACCTTCGCCGCCGTGCCATGGATTATCCGTAATGGTGGACAGGCTTATCTCGAAGTTGGCAAGCCCAACAATGGTGGGACCAAGCTCTTTTCTATCACCGGTGACGTCGAGCGGCCAGGCAATTATGAAATCCCGCTGGGGACACCTTTTTCCAAGTTGCTTGAGCTTGCGGGTGGCATGCGTGGCGGTTCAGCACTGAAGGCCGTGATTCCTGGTGGTTCGAGCGCGCCGGTGATTCCTGGCAGCATCATGATGGACACGACGATGGATTACGACGCCATCGCCAAAGCCGGCTCGATGCTTGGCTCAGGCGCAGTGATCGTGATGAATGACACGCGTTGTATGGTCAAGTCACTCTTGCGCTTGTCTTATTTTTATTTCGAAGAAAGCTGTGGTCAGTGCACACCTTGCCGTGAAGGCACGGGTTGGCTCTACCGCATGGTCAATCGTATCGAGCACGGTCAGGGTCGCCCTGAAGATCTCGATTTGCTGGATTCAGTCGCGGGCAACATCATGGGGCGCACGATTTGTGCCCTGGGTGATGCTGCCGCGATGCCAGTACGTGGTTTCCTAAAGCATTATCGCGACGAATTTGCACACCACATCGAGCACAAGCGATGTGTCGTAGCCCCCTATCTCTAAGGTCTGGACAAAGTTATGGTTGAGTTAACCATCGACGGCAAGAAAGTCGAAGTGCAAGAAGGCAGCATGGTCATGCACGCCGCGCATAAGCTCGGTGTGTATGTGCCGCATTTTTGCTACCACAAGAAATTATCCATCGCAGCGAACTGTCGCATGTGCCTGGTTGAGGTTGAGAAAGCACCGAAGGCCATGCCTGCGTGCGCAACACCTGCAACAAATGGCATGGTGGTCCATACTTGCTCAGAGCGCGCCGTGGCCGCGCAAAAGAGCGTGATGGAATTTTTGCTCATTAATCACCCCTTGGACTGCCCGATCTGTGATCAGGGTGGCGAATGCCAGTTGCAGGACTTGGCGGTTGGTTACGGTGGCTCGAGCTCCCGCTACAACGAAGAAAAGCGCGTTGTTTTTCACAAAGAGCTCGGCCCACTCGTGTCCGCAGAGGAAATGTCCCGCTGCATTCATTGCACGCGTTGCGTTCGCTTTGGTCAGGAAGTCGCGGGCATCATGGAGCTCGGCATGGTCGGGCGTGGTGAGCACTCAGAAATCACAACGTTTGTGGGTCGCTCCGTTGACTCCGAACTGTCGGGCAATATGATTGATTTGTGCCCGGTTGGTGCGTTGACCTCCAAGCCTTTCCGTTATCAGGCACGTACTTGGGAGCTGGCGCGTCGTCGTTCGGTTTCGCCTCATGACAGCATGGGCGCCAATCTCGTCGTGCAGGTCAAGGGCGAGGAGGTGATTCGTGTGGTGCCTTTTGAAAACGATGCGTTGAATGAATGCTGGATTAGTGATCGCGATCGTTTTTCCTACGAGGGACTGAACGAGGACCGCTTGACGGCTCCGATGATCAAGGGCGAGGATGGGTTGTGGAAAGAAGCCACCTGGTCTGACGCGCTTCAGATCGTCGCTCATGGTCTGATGGATGTGCGCGATGCCTCGGGTAGTGCGCAGATTGGTGCGTTGGCGAGCGAATATTCAACCCTCGAAGAGCTTGCCTTGTTGGGTCGCGTGACCCGCGGACTGGGATCAGAGAATATTGATTTCCGTCTGCGTCAGACCGATGCCTCGCTGGATTCTGCCTTGACAGGTGCTCCATGGTTGGGTTTCCCTGTTGCCGAACTCGATACCTTGGATCGGGTGCTTGTGATTGGCTCGTTCTTGCGCAAAGATCATCCTTTGATGACGCAGCGTTTGCGTCAGTCTGCGAAGCGCGGCACACAGATCTCTGCGATTGATATTGCGGGTGATGATCCTTTGCTCAAGCTGACTGCGCGTGCGACGGTATTGCCCGATGCCTTGGCGCACACGGTCGCTCAAGTTGCGGTCGCGCTCGCCAAGCTCAAAGCACAAGCAGTCCCTGCGTCTTTGTCCGCTGTTGAACCTGATGCCGTCGCTCAAACGATTGCTCAAAGTCTCGCGAGCGGTGAGCGGGTGGCGATTTTGTTGGGTAATTCGGCTGTGAATGCACCGACAGCAACGATGATTGCGGCAAATGCTCAGTTGATCGCCCAGTTATCAGGCGCTAAGTTTGGTTTCCTGACTTCAGGCGCGAATACGGTAGGTGGCTATCTTGCAGGCGCAGTTCCTGTTAAGGGCGGTAAAGGTGCAGCAGCGATGTTGTCCCAACCACTCAAGGCTTACATTGTTTTGCATGCCGAGCCATTACTGGATGCCGACAATGGTGCCCAGGCGTTGGCTACGCTGAAATCCGCTGAGTTCGTTGTTGCCTTGACGCCTTATGCCTCTGGTGCGCGCGAATGGGCGAACGTGATGTTACCGATTGCGCCATTTACAGAGACCTCGGGTACTTTTGTCAATGCGCAAGGCACAGCACAAAGCTTTAAAGGCACGGCATCGCCTCGTGGGCAAAGTCGCCCCGCTTGGAAAGTGTTGCGCGTCTTGGGTAATGTGCTTCATTTGGCTGGTTTTGATGATGAGTCCTCGGAAACAGTTCGCGATGCCGTCATGGCTGATGGGTCGCAAGGACGCTTGTCTAATCAGCTTCAGGCTGAGCCTGGTCTGAGTCCTATGTCGACGCAAGGTTTGCAGCGTGTCACAGATGTGCCGATCTATCGCAGCGATGCCATGGTGCGTCGCGCGCCTGCGTTGCAGGCCACTGCGGCCTCGCGTGCGCCGGTTGCAAGAATGCATCAACAAACGCTTGATAGCTTGGGCCTCAAGACTGGTGACCACGTGCGTGTCAAATCATTGACAGGACAGGTGAGTTTATCGGCTGAACTGGATAACACGCTGGTGCCTGGTGCGGTGCGTGTCGCTGCTGCGTTTGATCAAACGGCCGCTTTGGGTAGTGCTTTCGGTCAACTTCAAGTGGAGCGTGCCTGATGGAGTGGCTAAACGTCCTTGAAACTTTCGGTGCAGGCTTGATCGGTCCAACACCTTGGTACGTGGTTTGGACGCTCGTCAAGATCCTGGTGATCGCTGTGCCGATTATTTTGTGCGTGGCTTACCTGACGTATTGGGAACGCAAGATGATTGGCTTTATGCACACTCGTCTTGGACCTAACCGCGTCGGTTTTCGCGGTTTACTACAGCCTTTCGCCGACGTCTTCAAGCTGCTGACCAAAGAAGTGGTCGTGCCGAGCCAGGCGAATAAGATTCTGTTTATCTTGGCACCCGTCGTGACACTCATGCCTGCCTTGGCAGCATGGGCGGTGATTCCGTTTGGTCCCGAGCTCGTCTTGGCGGATGTCAATGCCGGTCTGATGTATGTGATGGCGATCACCTCGATTGGTGTATACGGTGTGATCGTTGCAGGCTGGGCATCCAACTCTAAATACGCTTTTCTGGCGGCGATGCGTGCATCGGCCCAAATGCTGTCGTATGAACTGGCGATTGGTTTTGTGCTTGTGACGGTGTTGCTCGTGTCGGGTAGTTTGAATATGACGGAAATCGTCAACGTTCAGACACGCGGTTGGTTTGCCGATATGGGCGTGAATTTCATGTCCTGGAACTGGTTGCCCCTGTTCCCCTTGTTCGTGATTTATGTGATCTCGGCAGTCGCTGAAACCAACCGACACCCCTTCGATGTGGTCGAAGGTGAGTCAGAGATTGTTGCGGGTCACATGGTTGAGTACTCGGGCATGGCCTTCGCGCTGTTTTTCCTAGGCGAATACGCCAACATGATTTTCTTGTCCTGCATGGCGGCCATCATGTTCCTCGGTGGATGGGCTGCTCCGTTTGAGTACGCGCCCTTGACTTGGATCCCTGGTTGGATTTGGCTCGGTCTCAAGACTTTCTGTGTCGTATCCCTGTTTATCTGGTTCCGCGCTTCATTTCCGCGTTACCGCTATGACCAAATTATGCGGTTGGGCTGGAAAATTTTTATCCCTCTGACGGGTGTGTGGCTGGTCGTGGTGGCGATCTGGATGCAAACACCTTGGAACATCTGGAACTGAACGCGATTCGGCGCGATAAGACGGAAAATAAGGCATTTATGGAAGCGATCAAGGATTTTTTCGGTAGCCTCTTGCTGCTTGAGTTACTCAAGGGCATGAAGTTGACCGGCAAGTATTTTTTCAAGCGTAAGATTACCTTGCGTTATCCACAAGAAAAGACCCCGATGTCTCCACGTTTCCGTGGACTGCATGCGCTACGTCGTTACCCCAATGGCGAAGAGCGCTGCATTGCCTGCAAACTTTGCGAGGCGGTGTGTCCCGCGATGGCGATCACGATTGAGTCGGAGATGCGCGAGGATGGCACGCGTCGCACGACACGCTATGACATCGATCTGACAAAATGTATTTTCTGTGGCTTTTGCGAAGAAAGCTGTCCGGTTGATTCGATTGTTGAAACACACATACATGAGTACCACGGCGAGAAGCGTGGTGACTTGTACTTCACTAAAGACATGTTGTTGGCCGTGGGAGATCGTTACGAAGACGAAATCGCTCGCAATCGCGCCATCGATGCGCCTTATCGCTGATCGCCGAGGCTAAAAGAAATCATGTTTATTACTATTTTGTTCTACGTCCTGGCGATTATCTTGGTGATTGCGGCGTTTCGCGTCATCACGGCTTCAAGCCCCGTGACGGCTGTCTTGCATTTGATTTTGGCTTTTGCCAATGCCGCGATGATCTGGATGTTGCTGGGTGCCGAGTTTCTCGGACTGTTGCTCGTGCTTGTCTATGTCGGTGCGGTGATGGTGTTGTTCCTGTTTGTGGTGATGATGCTTGACGTCAAAATGGAAGAGTTGCGTACTCAGATCAAAACATACTTGCCGATGGGTTTGATTGTTGGCTTGATTATGGTGGTCGAGATGTCTTTTGTTCTCGCGACCTCCTGGGGTCAGGTCGGACCTGCTGCGGAAATGGGCGATGATTACAACAACTCACGTGCGCTTGGCGAGTTGATGTATACCGAGTATGCCTACGCCGTTGAAGTCGGCGCTGTCTTGCTGTTGGTCGGGATGATCGCCGCGATTTCCCTGACCTTGCGTAAGCGCCGCGATGTGAAATACAACGATCCCGCCGCCGCTGTGCGAGTCCGTGCGGCCGATCGCGTTCGGCTCGTTGACCTACCCAGTCAGGAAGCCGTCAACGCTAAATCGGGAGACAAAGCATGATGACGTTGACATTGCCCCATTTTTTGGTGCTGGGCGCCATTCTGTTTGCCATTGGCGTATTCGGAATCTTTTTAAACCGTCGCAATTTGATTGTCCTATTGATGTCGGTTGAGCTGATGTTATTGGCGGTCAATATGAATTTCGTTGCGTTTTCCACTTGGATGGGCGACGAGGCGGGCCAGGTCTTTGTGTTTTTCATCCTGACGGTGGCTGCAGCCGAGGCTGCGATTGGTTTGGCAATCTTGGTATTGCTGTTCCGCAATCTCAACACAATCAATGTTGACGAACTTGACCGCCTAAAGGGCTAATCGGGATATAGAAGAATATGTTTAGCTCACCTAATCTCTATTTAGCCATCGCGCTGGCTCCTTTGCTGGGCGCTGTCTTGGCGGGTCTGTTCGGGACAGGGTTTCTCGGCCGTCAAGTGGGCCGACGCACTTCCCACATGATCACCATCGCACTTGTCGCTTTCGCCGCTGTGGGTTCGGTGCTGGTGCTCTTGGATGTGCTCAACGGTTTGCGTTACGACGGCACCGTCTACACTTGGATGATGCTCGGTCAGGCCAAGCTTGAAATCGGCTTTTTGATTGACCCGTTGTCAGCACTCATGATGGTGGTTGTGACTTCGGTCTCGCTCATGGTGCATATCTATACGATCGGTTATATGTCAGAAGACCCTGGCTACCAGAGATTCTTCTCCTACATTTCTTTGTTCACCTTCTCCATGCTGATGCTGGTGATGGCCAACAATATGGTGCAGCTGTTCTTCGGTTGGGAAGCCGTAGGCTTAGTGTCTTATTTGTTGATTGGCTTTTGGTACACAAAACCTACTGCGATTTTCGCAAACATGAAGGCCTTCTTGGTGAATCGAGTGGGTGACTTCGGTTTTGTCTTGGGCATTGCTCTGCTTTTTGCTTATGCTGGCACGATGCACTACGGCGACCTCTTCAAACAGGCCGATGATCTAGCAAAGAACACCTTGCCTGGCACGGACTGGATGTTGCTGACGGTGGCTTGTATCTGCCTGTTCATTGGCGCGATGGGTAAGTCCGCGCAGGTACCTCTGCACGCATGGTTGCCAGACTCCATGGAAGGTCCTACACCGATTTCCGCATTGATTCACGCGGCGACCATGGTGACTGCTGGTATCTTTATGGTGGCACGCTTTTCACCACTGTTTGAGCTGTCGGATGTGGCCTTGTCGATGATTATCATCGTCGGTGCGATTGGTGCGCTGTTCTTAGGCATCCTGGGCATCATTCAAAACGATATCAAACGTGTCGTGGCGTATTCCACGCTCTCGCAGTTGGGTTATATGACGGTCGCTCTGGGCGCCTCTGCATATTCGGTTGCGATTTTCCACCTCATGACGCACGCATTTTTCAAGGCGCTGCTGTTCTTGGGGGCGGGCTCGGTCATCATCGGGATGCATCATGATCAAGATATCCGCAATATGGGCGGTCTGCGCAAGTACATGCCGATTACGTGGATCACGTTCTTGATTGGTACCTTGGCGCTTGTCGGTACCCCCTTCTTTTCTGGCTTCTACTCCAAAGAACACATTATCGAAGCGGCTGCGGCTTCGACAGTTTGGGGCTCTACTTTTGCACAATATGCAGTCTTGATCGGTGTGTTTGTGACTTCCCTGTATTCGTTCCGAGTTTATTTCTTGGTGTTCCACGGCAAAGAACGCTTTGATACTTCGGGAGGGCATGACCATGCCGCACACGCAGGACATGCTGCCCACGGTCATGATGATCACGCCGATGCGCATGGGCATCATGGTGGTGTCCCGCACGAATCTCCGTGGGTCGTGACCTTGCCACTCGTTCTACTGGCGATTCCTTCTGTGGTTGCCGGAGCATGGTTGTGCGATGCTCTGCTCTTTGGTGGTTACTTCAAAGACACGATCGTTGTGTTGGCGCAGCACCCCGCTATGGCAACAGTTGCTAAAACCTGGCATGGTTGGCTCGCCTACGGTCTGCATGCTTTCGTGACGGTCCCGTTCTGGCTCATGATCGCGGGTGCTGTTGTGGCCTGGTACTGCTACTTGATTAATCCGAAAGTACCTGCGGCGATCCAGAGCAAGCTCAAGTTCATCAATTGCATTCTGGAAAACAAGTACTTTTTTGACTGGTTCTATGAGCAAGTCATTGCGCGTGGTTCTCGCGTGTTGGGTCAGGGTCTCTGGCAACGTGCCGATCGTGGTTTGATCGATGGTTTGCTGGTGAATGGTTCGGCAAAGGTGGTTGGCGCGATTGCGGCAGTTACCCGACGCTTGCAGACTGGGTTTATCTACCATTATGCATTCGCGATGATCATCGGCCTGATGGCGGCGATCACCTACATTATCTTTGGTATCAAATGATGGCGAGCGAGATGGCTTCTTTTTCTACCCCTTGGCTCACGCTTTCGATTTTTGTTCCGATCGTTTGCGGTTTGATTGTGCTGGCACTGGGTCGGGATGATCGTCCTGGTTTGACGCGTAGTCTTTCTTTGATCGGCGCTATTGTCAGTTTTCTGGTCACGATCCCTTTATATCTTGGTTTTGATAGCTCGACGGCGGCGATGCAGTTTGTTGAAAAATCGATCTGGATCGAAGCCTTCGCTGTGTATTACCACTTGGGTGTTGATGGCATCTCCTTGTGGTTTGTATTGCTGACGGCCTTTATTACGATCATTGTGGTGGTAGCCGGCTGGGAGGTGATTACCTCGCGCGTCTCGCAATACATGGCAGCCTTCCTGATTTTGTCAGGACTGATGATTGGTGTGTTTGTTGCTCTCGATGGTTTGCTGTTCTACATCTTCTTCGAAGCCACGCTGATTCCGATGTACATCATTGTGGGCGTTTGGGGTGGACCAAATCGTGTCTACGCCGCGTTCAAGTTTTTCTTGTACACCTTGATGGGGTCGCTGCTGACCTTGGTTGCTTTCCTGTATCTCTGGAATGCTTCGGGTGGTTCGTTCGATATCCTGACTTGGCACACGCTGCCTTTGGAGTCGACGCCACAACTCTTCATTTTCTTTGCCTTCCTGGCGGCTTTTGCGGTCAAGATACCAATGTGGCCTGTTCACACTTGGTTGCCTGATGCCCACGTGGAGGCGCCAACGGGTGGTTCGGTGGTGCTGGCAGCCATCATGCTCAAACTCGGCGCCTATGGTTTCCTTCGCTTGTCCTTGCCGATTGTGCCCGATGCCGCTGCAAGTATGGCGGGTTTGATCATTGCCCTGTCCTTGATCGCTGTGATTTATATCGGTCTGGTCGCGCTTGTGCAAGACGATATGAAAAAGCTGGTGGCTTACTCGTCTATCGCCCACATGGGTTTTGTGACACTCGGTTTGTTTATTTTCAACACCGCAGGCGTTGAGGGTGCGATCGTTCAGATGGTGTCCCACGGTTTTGTGTCAGCCGCGATGTTCTTGTGTATCGGTGTGCTGTATGACCGGGTACATAGTCGACAGATCGCTGATTACGGTGGCGTTGTCAATACCATGCCCAAATTTGTCACTTTCTTTGTTTTGTTTTCGATGGCGAATGCTGGATTACCTGCGACAAGCGGTTTCGTGGGTGAGTTCATGGTCATCATGGGTGCGGTGGAATACAACTTCTGGATTGGCTTGTTAGCTGCGACGGCGTTGATTCTTGGTGCGGCCTATTCGCTGTGGATGGTCAAGCGCGTGGCCTTCGGCGAGGTTGCGAATGACCATGTTAAAGAATTGCAAGACTTGTCCTCTCGCGAGTTCGTGATGCTCAGCATCATGGCGATCGCAGTGATTTTTATGGGTGTTTATCCCAAGCCCTTTACCGACGTGATGCACGTTTCGGTTGAAGCCCTGTTGCAACACGTGTCTATTTCAAAACTGTAAGCCTCGCCATGATGCAATCCCAATTCGATTTCGCCCTGGCCGCACCAGAAATTATTTTGCTGGTGTTGGGTATGGTCATCCTGATCCTGGATGCGTTTAGCCAAGCACCGCGCCGCACACTGGCATACGGGTTGTCACTTCTGACGCTCGCGGTGTTGACTGCCGTTTCTTTGTTTCAACTTGCTGCCGGCATGGTCGGTGAGACGTTCTCCGGTCTCTACGTGGCAGATCCGTTTGCCCATATTCTTAAAATTGCTTCTTACATTGCTGTAGCGCTGACGCTCATCTACGGACGTGAGTACATTCAGTCGCGCGATATCTTGCGAGGTGGAGAGTTTTACGTTTTGGTGCTGTTTGCCTTGCTCGGTCAGATGGTGATGATTTCGGCAGGTAATTTCCTGACGATTTATCTGGGTCTGGAACTGATGTCGCTCGCTTTATATGCGCTGGTGGCTATGCGTCGCGACCATGCGCAGTCCACAGAAGCTGCGATGAAATATTTCGTACTTGGTTCGCTAGCATCCGGCTTTATGCTTTACGGCATGTCCATGATGTACGGTGCAACGGGCAATCTGGATCTTCGCAACATTGCGGATGCAGTGGGTTCAGGTCAAATCGAATTCTTACCTTTGGCTTTTGGAGTTGTATTTTTGGTGGCTGGATTAGCGTTCAAATTAGGCGCTGTTCCCTTTCACATGTGGGTGCCCGATGTCTATCAGGGCGCACCGACAGCGGTCACACTCGTGTTGGCTGCAGCGCCCAAGCTTGCGGTGTTTGCAATCGTTGTGCGTACGCTGATCGTGGCCTTCGCTGATTTGGCAGTGCATTGGCAACCCATGCTGCTGATCTTGGCGGTGTTGTCTCTCGCGATTGGTAATTTGACCGCGATTATGCAGACCAACCTTAAGCGTATGTTGGCGTATTCGACCATTGCTCATATGGGTTTTGTGATGCTTGGCTTGGCCTCTGGGTCGCTGGATGGTGATATTCAGGCCGATACGTCCGCCTATGGCTCGGCTTTGTTTTACATGATGACCTATGTGTTAACGACACTGGCCAGCTTTGGCTTGATGATGTATCTGTCCCGCGAAGGCTTCGAATGTGAAAACATCAATGACCTCAAGGGTTTGAACCGTCGGAGTCCTTGGCTCGCCGCCATGGTGCTCATCCTTATGTGTTCGTTGGCCGGATTGCCGCCATTGGTGGGCTTTGATGCCAAGCTCCTGATTTTGCAGGCTTTATTGCAGTCGGATCGACTCTGGCTCGCAGTGGTGGCGGTGTTGTTTTCGCTGATCGGTGCCTTTTATTACTTGCGCGTCATCAAGGTGGTGTATTTCGATGATCCTGCTGAACCGGTGACGCCTGTGCCCGTGATGGGTTTGGTGCCAAACGGGTTGTTACTTATCAATGGTTTGTTGGTGCTGATTCTTGGTTTGATGCCAGGCGCGCTGATCGCCTTGTGTCTGCAGGTGATGCACATTACGCTTTCTTATTGAGGCCCCTGGCATGCTGTGCATGCTTGTGGGTCTCCAAAGAGGTCATGAAGGATGAATCAAACGGCGGCAATCTGGTTGTTGATTGTTTTGGCGTGTGTCGCAGCAAATTTACCTTTCATTAATGAAAGATTGTTTGCCGTATTTCCGATCAAACAATTTGCGAATGGCATCAAGCCTTTTTGGGTGCGCGTGTTTGAGTTTTTAGTTTGGTATGGTGTCATCGGATTGCTTGGCATGCTGTTTGAACGCATGATTGGCAATAGTTTTAATCAGCGCTGGGAGTTTTACGTCACGGCGCTGAGTTTATTTGTTGTCTTGGCCTTTCCTGGCTTTGTGTTGCGCTATCTGCTCAAGCGCAATTAGGAATGACAGGCTTAATTCTCAAACCAATTTAATACGCCATCGAGTCCCGCGACATTGAGCGCATAGCGTGCTTGCGCGCGAACAACGGGCTTGGCCCGATATGCGACCGAATATCCGGCCAAACCCAGCATTTTGAGGTCGTTCGCACCATCGCCGATCGCGATGATTTGCTCAGGCTTGGCGCCGAGCGCATGCGCGAAGGCTTGCAACGTATCGGCCTTGCCTTGCGCATCCAAAATCCTGCCTGTGACCTGACCCGTTAGGGTGCCGCCTCTCTCTTCGAGAACATTAGAGTGAGCAGCATCCAGGTTAAGGAGGCTTTTAAGTTTTTCGGTAAAAAACGTAAAACCACCAGAAACGAGTAAGACTTTCAAACCGGCTTGATGTGCAGTTTTAACAAGCAGCTCGGCGCCAGGGTTTAAGCGAAGTTTTTGTTCGTACACGGCCTGCAAAACCTCGGTAGACAGACCTTTTAAAAAGGCGACGCGACGAATGAGACTTTCGGAGAAGTCCTTGATCTCTCCGCGCATCGCGGCTTCGGTGATGCTGGCAACTTGCTCTTTGACACCACCAAAGGCAGCGATTTCATCGATGCATTCAATGTTGATCAAGGTGGAATCCATATCCATCGCCAATACTTTACAGTCGGTCAGTCGTGCGCCCGCTGCGACATAGGCGCAATCGACATTGACGCGTTCGCCCCAGAGTCGTACTTCTTCGCGGATAGAGGTCTCACCGTTCACACCTAAAATGCGTGCGGCCGTTGTACCGAGACGTTGAACGCCTGAGGCTTCTGCAATCGCCGCAGCGTGTTCGATCAAATCCCCAGAGAGGGCTGGCGACTGTATGACAAGGTTTTGAGTGGTCATAGAAGTTGTGATGGATGATGGGTCATGAAGGTGAGGCTATAAAAATCTATCGCTTTTATCTCGCGCTCTAATGTAACGCCCTAAGAATGCCACGCGTTGCGTCGAAGCGCTCAGTAACATCGGACGCTTTAATTTCAATACGTAGTTTGTCCTGTCCTGAAAAGCGAATATGGCGCTGTTTTTGAACGAGTTCAATCAGTTTAAGCGGATCTACTGGGGTATTTTGTTTGAAATGCAGCACGATTTGTGTTTCGCTCGCATCGATTTTTTGCAATCCTAGTGGCAGACCCAGTAGTCTAAGTTTATGTGTTGAAATCAACGTACGGGTGGGCTCAGGAAGTTTGCCAAAGCGATCAATCAGTTCTTCTTGGATGGCAATGAGGTCGTCGTCGTTCTTGGTGTTCGACAAACGCTTGTAAATGGACAGGCGCGCGTGCACATCGCCGCAATAGTCGGCTGGTAACAAGGCGGGCGCATGCAGGTTGACTTCGCAGCCTGCGCTAAAAGGGGCATCTAGATCGGGCTCGACACCGGCTTTCAAAGCGCGTACCGCCTCGTTGAGCATGTCGTTGTACATTGAGAAACCAATTTCCTGGATATTGCCAGATTGAGATTCGCCGAGGACTTCGCCTGTGCCGCGAATTTCGAGATCATGCATGGCGAGAAAGAAACCAGAGCCGAGTTCTTCCATAGCCTGGATGGCCTCGAGTCGTTTCTTGGCGTTTTTCGTGATTGCGTCTTCGCCAGGCGTCATCAGATAGGCATAAGCTTGATGATGCGAGCGCCCAACACGGCCTCGAAGCTGGTGTAGTTGCGCGAGTCCGAAACGGTCGGCCCTGTGAATAATAATGGTGTTGGCGCTCGGGACATCGATGCCTGTTTCAATAATCGTGGTGCAAAGCAGAACGTTGAAACGTTTTTGATAAAAACCCTTCATGACTTGCTCGAGGTCGCGTTCGCCCATTTGGCCGTGTGCGACAGCAATGCGGGCTTCGGGAACGAGTTCTTCGAGTCGGGCGCGTCGGTTATGAATCGTTTCAACTTCGTTGTGCAAGAAATACGCCTGTCCACCACGCTTCAGTTCGCGCAGTAACGCTTCGCGCATCGTGCTGTTGTCTTCACGACGCACGAAGGTTTTAATCGCGAGGCGTTTTTGTGGTGCGGTGGCAATGACAGAAAAGTCACGTATGCCTTCGAGAGACATCCCCAGGGTACGAGGGATTGGGGTCGCGGTGAGCGTCAATACATCAACCTCGGCGCGCAAGGACTTGAGTGCTTCTTTTTGTCGCACTCCAAAGCGGTGCTCCTCGTCGATGATGACCAGGCCCAGGCGTTTGAACTGTACATCTTTGGACAGAATTTTGTGGGTGCCAATGACGATATCCACGGTGCCGTCCGTGATGCCTTCGATCGCACTTTTGATTTCTTTGGCAGAACGAAAGCGTGACAGTTCGACGACCTTGACGGGCCAGTCCGCGAAACGATCTGCGAATGTCTGGGCATGTTGTTCGGCAAGCAGCGTGGTGGGGCAGAGCAGTGCGACTTGCTTGCCATTCGCTATGGCGAGGAAAGCCGCGCGCAAGGCGACTTCGGTTTTACCAAAGCCGACATCGCCACAGACCAAACGATCCATCGGGCGACCTGAGGTCATGTCTTCGATGACGCATTGGATCGCGGCCGCTTGATCGGCGGTCTCGTCAAAGCCAAACCCTTCGGCGAATAAATCGTAATCAGAAAGCGGCAGTTTGAAGGCAAAGCCTTGGCGTGCCGCGCGTTTGGCGTAGAGGTCTAGTAACTCGGCCGCGGTGTCGCGCACTTGTTGGGCGGCCTTGCGTCGTGCCTTGTCCCATTGGCCGGAGCCCAGCAGATGTAGGGGGGCCGACTCGGAATCGGTGCCACTGTAGCGTGCGATCACATGGAGCTGCGAGACAGGAACGTAGAGGGTGGTCTTATTAGCGTATTCGAGAAAGAGGAACTCCATCTCGCCTTCGCCCATGTCCAGATTGACCAGGCCGTGATAACGACCGATACCGTGCTGCGCATGAACGACGGGATCGCCCTCGCGAAGTTCGGAAAGATCCCGCACCATCGCTTCGACGTTACTGGCCCGCTCTTGATCGCGTTTGCCTCGTCTGGCTGTGCCGCCGTGGCCCGGGTACAGATCGTTTTCGGTTAAAAACAACAGACCTTGAGCCGAGACGGCGAATCCCGTCGCCAGTGGCGCGACCGTAATGCCAAAGTGAGCATCCCCCTCGAGAAAAAGTGCGACTGACTCAGTTTGAGCATCGGGAGCAAGGCCATGCTCTGCCAGCATTTGCACGATCGTTTCACGTCGTCCATGGGAGTCCGTGCACAACACAATGCGTCTGGCATGGTCGCCGCCTTGGACGTCGCTTGAACGCGGGGAGCGCGTCAGCAGTTCGCGAAGTTTGGCCAGAGGATCTTCGGCTCGCCTAGAGATCCCTACATCGGGTGCGGCAGCAAAATCAGGGTGTGTATGGTCTGCGGTGAGTGCGAGTCTGGGAAAGGCTTTGAGATGCTCGAACAGAGTTTCATTTTGTAAAAACAGCGCCTCTGGGGGAAGAACTGGACGCTCTCGATCGCTTTTTAAAAAGTTGTAGCGTGTTGCCGTGTCCTGGGTAAAACGTCGCATGGCATCGTCGATATCGCCAAGCGTCACGATGAGGGTTTCGGTTTTTAAATAATCAAAGAGCGTGGCGGTCTGTTCAAAAAACAGGGGCAGGTAGTATTCAACCCCTGCAAACGGGATTCCATTGCCCATATCGCGATAAGGCAAGGCGCGCGAAGGGTCGCCTTCGAAAACCTCACGAAAAGTCGCCCGAAAATGATTGCGCGCGGTTTCGTCCATCGGAAATTCGCGCCCAGGCAGGAGCTGGACTTCGCCGACGGGGTAGAGGCTGCGTTGTGTGTCGATATCAAAGGCCCGGATCGACTCAATCTCGTCGTCAAACAAATCAATGCGGTAGGGCACGACCGACCCCATGGGGAAGAGGTCGATCAGACTGCCCCGAACGCAAAATTCGCCCGGAGCAGTGACCTGGGAGACATGTGCATAGTTGGCGAGCGTCAATTGCTGGCGTAGGGCGTTTTCGTCGAGCTTATCCTTTTGTTTAAAGGAAAACGTATAGGCTGCGAGAAAGCTTGGAGGGGAGAGGCGATACAGTGCCGTGGTAATGGGAACGGTCAGGATGTCGACTTCGCCGAGCATCAAAGCGTGCAGCGTGCGCAGGCGCTCAGAAATTAAATCCTGGTGTGGGGAAAAGCTGTCATAAGGCAGTGTTTCCCAGTCCGGCAAGGGACGGACCCTCAGGGTCGGGGCAAAGATCGGAATTTCCTCGGCCAAGCGCTGCGCCTCGAGCGGCTCAGCCGTCAGTATGACAAGCGTCTTGCCACTTGCGCGGGCAAGTTCGGTCAAGAGCCATGCGTCGCCGGAGCCGGCGGGAGTGGGTTGAGCAAAGCGCAGACCGGGCTTGAGCGAGGCGAGCAGGGTAGAAACAGAAGGAGAAGCAGCCGACATTGACAGTGAATCGCAGGAGTGATCGCGCATGAAAAAGCGCAAGTAATGCGCGACGGGGCGGTGTTTATAACACCGACTAAAACATTGATTATAAAATCAAGCGCATATGATGCCTCCTAAGCCCCCTTTTGATGTTCCTTTTCGCATCGTCGCCATCGTTCCTGCGGCGGGTATTGGCGCGCGCGCGCTCAGTGCTGATCAAGTACAAACACCCAAACAATATCGCCTGTTGGCTGGGCAAGCGATGCTTAGACACTCGGTTCAAGCTCTGTTGGCGGACCCAAGGATTCAAGAAGTCCGGGTTGCCGTAGCGCCCGGCGACAATGAAGCTCAGACTGTCTTGGCTGGCTTACCAAGAACACAATGTTCGCCTTGTGGCGGCACCACGCGCGCGCAAACCGTTTTAAATGCGTTAAACGAGGCTCAGTTGGCTACTGAGGACTGGGTCTTGGTGCATGACGCTGCGCGCCCAGGTTTGCCTCTAGAGGCCTTGGCGCGCCTGATTGATGCCTGCCTGGCGGACGGTGTCGGTGGATTGCTGGCGATGCCGGCGGCCGACACTCTCAAAATGGCACAGCCACAAACGGCACAGGTTGCCCGTACAGTGCCTCGCGAAGGGCTCTGGCAGGCCCAAACGCCGCAGATGTTTCGCGCGGGTTTGTTGCTCCAAGCCCTCACACGGGCAATGAACACGCCTTTGGAAGCGCAGGCTCCAACAGATGAAGCTCAGGCCATGGAGGCAATGGGCTATGCACCGATTTTGGTGCGGGGATCAGGTCGAAACAGTAAAATCACCTGGCCCGAAGACTTTAAATGGGTGGAGTCGTGGCTATGAGTGATTTTGCCTTGCGGATTGGTCAGGGTTTTGATGTGCACGCGCTGGTCGAGGGGCGCCCCTTGATTCTGGGTGGTGTGACGATTGCGCACACCCATGGTTTGCTGGGGCACTCCGACGCGGATGCTTTATTGCATGCGATGACAGATGCCCTGCTCGGTGCGGCTGGGCTCGGCGATATCGGACGCTTGTTTCCTGATACAGATCCTCAATTTAAAGGCGCCGATAGCCGTGTGTTGTTGCGCGAAGCCTATCGTCGCGTAAAGGCCTCTGGGTGGCAGTTGGTCAATCTGGATGCAACGATTCACGCGCAGGCGCCAAAAATCGGACCCCATTGCGCAGCCATGGTCGCCAATATCGCAAGCGATTTAGGTGTTTCACCCACCGAGGTCAATATCAAAGCAAAAACCAACGAAGGTCTTGGACACCTGGGCCGTCAAGAAGGTATTGCGGCGAACGCTGTAGTTTTATTGCGCAAGCACTCACCATCGTAACTAACCATCGCTATACGCGGTAAAAATTTCAACTTGAGCGGTCAGGCCTCCTCCCGTTCTTGCGTAAAAGCTGAGTTCGCCCTCCATGTGTTGCAATAGGCGATCAACAATCGCAAGTCCTAATCCTGTGCCAGAGGCGCCCGTGCGCGCCATATTGCCTCTCCAAAACGGCTTGCGCACACGTGCGATGTCGCGAACGGAAATGCCTGGTCCTCGATCCGAGATTTTGATTTTGAAGGAATGACTACTTCCTTCGAGGGCGACAACGAGCTCAGGGGGCTCGTCATCCTTATGTCCATAACGTCGTGCGTTTTCGATCAGGTTCGTCAAAATACGTCTTAAGTCCGTGGCGGAAACGCGCGCTCGGATGCCCGCTTGGATAGTGGTCTTGAGCGTGCCGCCAACATGCTTGGTGAGGCAACGCTCTCGGTCAGTGAGCTCGGTCAGCAGAGTCGAAATATTGGTGGTGCGAGGTGACTCAAGATTTGCGGGGCGTGCATAGTCCATCAGTTGAGCCAGCGAATGATCAATTTGAGCCAAATCCTGATCAATGGCGATCTTGCCCGCTTCGTTCATGGCGCTTAATTCGACCTCCAAGCGCATACGGGTCAAGGGTGTGCGCAGGTCATGGGAGATGCCGGCCAACATTAATGCCCGGTCGGCGTTGGTTTGGTGGAGTTCGCGCGCCATTCTATTGAAGCTGCTGTTAAGTGTACGCAGTTCGCGTGCCCCGGTTTCGGGCAAAGCAGGTGGAGAGACCCCTTTTGAGAGAAGCTGTACCGAACGCGCTAGGCGCGAGAGTGGACGATTGATATAGGACACGCCAATGGCCGCGCCGAGGAGAGACAACAAGAGCGCCGCCGCACCCCAGCTCAGCCACTCAATGCCGCCTGTCAGTCTGATTTCGTGGCGCTCAAAAGAAAGCCAGTATTTTTCATTATCGAGACGAAAGCTGACCCAAAACCCAGGAACATCATTGACGGACCAAGCAAGCATTGTTTCTTCGCCAAGTTGTGCACGCACGAGCTTGGCGACGCGCTGCCAATATCTGCCTGGAGGGAGCGGTTCGATGACATCTAGACCCCTGCGCGCGGCAACGTCCAGCCCTTCGCGAAGAGACAAGGTCCGCAAGAGCGTGAGACGATCCGCTTCTGGCGTGTAAGCAAGCGTTGAGAGCGTCAGGGTGACCGAGGTTGCGATGCGCTGGCTCATCTGCGCCGCGCGCGGTCCCATTTCAAGACTAAAAAATATCAGTACCCAGGCGCCTAAACTGGCAAGCATCAGCGTTGAAAGCAGTAAAAAACTGCGTGTAAAAAGATCGACTTGCGAGAGCGTATGCGTGAACCACGCACAGCCTTGTCGTATGGCAACAGTCCAATGTTTCAAGGATTGCACAAGCAACTGACGAAGCTGTTGCCTGAAGGCGCTAATTTCGCCCATCCGGCACAAAGACATAGCCCATACCCCAGACAGTCTGGATAAAGGTAGGCTTTGCCGGGTTGATTTCAATGAGTTTGCGCAGACGTGATATTTGGACGTCCAGACTTCGATCAAAGGCTTCGTATTCACGGCCGCGGGCGAGCTCCATGAGCTTGTCGCGAGAGAGTGGAATCTTGGGGTGGCGCGCAAAGACTTTTAAAACAGAAAACTCCCCCGTTGTGATGGGAACAATCTGGTGATCGCGCGATAGGCAACGCGTCGCCAAGTTGAGCGAATACGGGCCGAAGCTGATCGTTTCATTGTCTTGCCCGGGTGCGCCTGGGTGCTCGTCGCTGGTGCGACGGCGTAGGACCGCGTTGATGCGCGCGAGAAGTTCGCGAGGATTGAACGGTTTAGACAAATAGTCGTCGGCCCCCATTTCGAGCCCAATGATCCGGTCGATCTCTTCGGCTCTAGCTGTGAGCATGATGATTGGGGTTTTATCCAGAGTGGCGCGCAAGCGACGGCATACGGACAGACCGTCCTCGCCCGGTAACATCAGGTCTAGAACGAGTAAATCAACGTACTCGCGCTGCCAGATTTTGTTCATCTCTCTGGCGTCTTCGGCTGTGAGCACATGAAAGCCTTGCTCAGTGAGATATCTGCGCAACAAGTCTCTTAGTCTAGGGTCATCGTCAACAACAAGAATTTTTCGTATGCAATGGGTATTTAAAGTATTCATAGGCAAAAATGTAACCGTGGTCGCGGTTGGACGGGCAGGAATCTCACAAGGTTTTACAAAGGCTGACAGATGGTTAATATCATGTAACAAAGTGTTTCAATAAGAGGGCTTCACCGACGCACGCCCGAGGTTCATTACAATCCCCTCATGACACGAATTCTGGCATTTGAAACTTCAACCTCGACCGGTACCGTTGCGTTACTGTCGGAGCAAGGCTCAACCCTCTCGGTGACCCAGCGCACGATCGAGGGAACAACGGGGCATGCCTCAGCGATACTCCCGCTGGCGTACTCTATTTTAGCCGAGCACAATCTCACACAAAAAGATGTGACTGCCGTTGCGTTTGGCCAAGGCCCCGGAGCGTTTACCGGTGTGCGCGTCGCCTGTGGTGTGGCACAAGGCATCGCGCTGGCGCTCGATATTCCTTTGCTTCAGGTGGGTGCGTTGCCGGCTGTTGCCGCGCAGGCTTTACCCCGACATCCAGAAGCGCTGCTGTATGTGGCGCTCGATGCGCGGATGGACGAGGTTTATTTTGGTGTGTACGTGCGCTCAGTGACAGATGAGCTCATCGCGATTCAACCCCCCGTTTTGTTAGCGGGCGCGGACGTTCTATTGTTTATTTCCCAGCGTCAGCAATTTTGGCAAGAGCGTGTTCCCGATTTTCGGTCTGTGACGCTTGTCGGGGAGGGGTGGTCGGTGGTTGAGTCGTGTTTAACGGCTTGCAGCTGGCCTGCAGCTTGGGTCTTGGATAATCTGCAGGCACGACCCGAGGCCCAGGCCGTTGCCAGGCTCGCTTTGCAAGCTCTAAAAGCTGGTTTAACGCTATCACCTGAGCAAGCGAGCCCTCTTTATTTGCGTGATAAGGTTGCTTTTACAAGCTTGGAGCGCGCCCGCGGAGAGGGGGGTAATCCACGCGCCAAGGCCCCAGGCTCAGCGGCGCTGCTGCCCATGTTGCGGTCGGACTTGCGTGAGGTCGTCGCGTTGGAGGCTGCTGTTCAGTCTTTTCCCTGGACCTTTAAAAACTTTGAGGATGCGCTTCAAGCAGGTTATGAAGCTTGGGTGCTTCGCACCGAGAAAGGGCTGCAGGGTTTTTCCGTGACGATGGTGGCGCCCGATGTTGCGCATTTATTGGTGATCGCCGTGGCAAAGGACGTGCAACGGCGCGGTGTTGGCAGGCAGTTGCTTGCACATGTCACGCATTTGGCGCGTGCTGCGGGTACCGAAGGCATTGTCTTGGAAGTTCGACCGTCCAACCAAGCGGCACAGGACTTTTATCATGTTGAGGGTTTTGTACAGATTGGTCTCAGGCGGGATTATTATCCTGCAGGAAAGGGTCAGCGAGAAGACGCCCTGATTCTTAAAAAGAGTTTTGACAGTTTATGACCGTATCCCAGCCAAGCGCACCCCAATATTCAGCCTTGCAGCTCGCGTGGTTGCAAGAGCTCGGCATCGAAAAGCCTTGGTTGCCCCACGAGCAGCCCGCGCCGAAAAAAATCAATGTGCAGAGCACGGTCGCGGCGGTTGTTCCTCAACCGAAACGTCTTGTGAAGGCTACGCCTTCTCGTATCGTCGCCCCCGCGATAAGACCTGTTTTAGAGACTCAGGTTGATACGCTTGCCATGGCTGCCGCGGCGCATGACTTAGCGTCTTTGGCGGCAACGGTCCGTGCCTGCGAAGCATGCGGGCTGTGCCGTGAACGCCAACAGGCGGTTCCTGGTGAGGGCATCATGTCGCCCGCCATCATGGTAATCGGAGAGGCACCGGGAGTTTTCGAAGACCGTGAGGGGAGACCTTTTGTGGATCGCCCTGGACTGATGCTTGATAACATGCTTTCGGCGATTCAAAGCAGTCGGACGCATCAAGTGTTCGTCAGCAATATCGTCAAGTGTCGTCCGCCCGGAAATCGCAATCCCAAGGCCGCCGAGCTCGAGGCATGCAAGCCATTTTTATTGCGGCAGATTGAGCTTGTCCGCCCTTTTAGTATTTTGGCTGTCGGTCGGGCGGCGCAGTCATTGCTAGAGTCGGAGGAGCCTCTTGCAAATCTGCGCCAAGTGACACATGGGTTGATGGTGGCTGGGCAAAAAATCCCTTTGATCGCCACCTATCATCCCTTTCACCTGTTGAGCCACCCCGGGGACAAGGCTGCGGCCTGGCAGGACTTGCAGCTTCTCAAGACCGTTTCAGGTCTGTGACCTGAGGTTTCCAAGCGACTCGATAGCATTAAAGTGTCACAGCGCTTTACCGTGCCCTTCTTGGCCAATTTCATCAAGCAGATGCGGGTTTTTGTTGAGATTGCTGCGGTTCCACCGCAGCATGACCACCATGAGCGAAGCCACGAGCCCACCAAAAATCCAGATAATCACATTGATCGACAAATCGGTCCACAACAACAGGGTGTAGACGGCCACCATCACCAAGATATTGAGTTGTTCGTTGAAATTTTGGACCGCAATCGAGTGTCCCGCCGACAACAGCACATGGCCGCGATGTTGTAGCAGTGCATTCATCGGCACGACAAATAGACCCGAGGTCAGGCCAATCAGAATCAGCAGCACATAGGCCACCCAGGGTAACTGTGTGCCCATGACGTTGATACTCATTGAGCTGTTGACAAAGGGCATCAGCATGACGATAAAGCCCATCGCGATACCCAAGGGCAGCACTTTTAACGCTTTTGGCAGGGGAATTCTTCCAGCAAGAATAGATCCCGCGATCGTTCCGAGCGCGGTAATGCCCATCAAAATAGAGGCTTGGTCCAAACGGTAGCCGAGGTGGTTTTTACCCCACTCGATCACGATCAGCTGCAATGTCGCGCCGGCACCCCAAAAAAGTGTCGTGACACCAAGAGAAATTTGACCAAGTTTGTCTTGCCACAGAATACGAACGTAACCAGCGAAGGTTTTGACCAGTTTGAATGGATTTTTGTTTTGCTTTGGATAAACGACATTCGTGCTCGGAATCATCAAATTGCAGAGCGCTGCAGCGATATAAACAAAAGCGATCATCAAAATGGCGGCTTCGGCTGGTGTGTCCACCAAGTTGCTCACCCAATCATGGCTCAGCAGCCAGGCAGATACGGTGGGCGATACCAAGACGCCCCCCACCACGGTACCCATAATGATGGACAAAATGGTCAAGCCCTCGATCCAGCTATTTCCTTTGACCAGCTGCAGAGGGTGAAGCATCTCTGTGACAATGCCGTATTTAGCGGGTGAGTAGGCGGCCGCGCCGATGCCGACTAGCGCATAGGCGGCGCAAATCAGTGCGACCTGGCCTTCTTCTGACAATCCGAACATGGCATAAGAAAACATGAGTAAACAGCCGCTGACTTTGATGGCGTTAGTGAAAAACATCACCCGGCCCTTTGGGAACGAGTCTGCAAAAGCGCCTACGAAGGCTGCTAGCAAGACATAAGAGGCGGCAAACCACCATTTCATCATCGGTGCCATCCAGTCTGGGCCGTGAAGCTCCATAATCAGTGCGATTGCAGCGATAAACAATGCATTATCCGCCAGCGAGGACAGAGCCTGCGCAGCCATGACGGTAAAAAAGCCTCGATTCAAGATGATTTCCCGAAAAAATGAACGCACGCCACAATGCGGCATTCCGCATAATAAAAGAATGAGGGATTCCCCGCAGTTTTACCCATTTAAAGTGTGTCCAAGACAGCATGTGGAAGGTGTCATCAGGCTGATTTTCGCTCAGGCTGCGTTATGATCTCAGGGATACCATTCGAGATAGTGCTTATATATTGTGCGTCTGACCCAGATCAAACTAGCCGGATTTAAATCCTTCGTCGATCCGACCGTGATTCCGACCCCAAGTCAGCTCGTGGGGGTCGTGGGACCGAATGGCTGCGGTAAATCCAACATTATCGATGCCGTGCGCTGGGTGATGGGCGAAAGTCGAGCGTCCGAACTGCGTGGCGAGTCCATGCAAGACGTGATTTTTAGTGGTTCTGGGCAGCGCAAGCCCTCGGCGCGTGCTTCGGTCGAGCTGGTGTTCGACAACAGTGATGGTCGCGCGATCGGTCAGTGGGCGACCTACGCTGAGATTGCGGTCCGTCGTGTGTTGACCCGTGATGGCACGAGCAGCTATTTCATTAATAACCAGCAAGTCCGCCGTCGCGACGTTAACGATATTTTTCTAGGTACAGGTTTAGGCGCGCGCGGTTACGCCATTATTGGTCAGGGCATGATCAATCGCTTGATCGAAGCAAAGCCCGAAGAACTTCGTGTTTACCTCGAAGAAGCTGCAGGTGTTTCGCGCTACAAAGAGCGACGCCGTGAAACGGAAAACAGGTTGTCCGATACACGCGAAAACCTCGTGCGCGTGGACGATATCATGCGCGAACTTACCTCTCAACTTGAAAAGCTTGAGTCTCAAGCCGAAGTGGCGCGCGAGTATCGCGCCTTGCAAGCCGAGGGCGAGGGCAAGCAACATGCGCTGTGGTTCCTCAAGGAAGCCGCCGCCCACGAAGAACGTGCCCGTACGCAACAAGATATCGAAAGGGCACAGACTGAGCTTGAGGCTTCGATGGCTCGTTTGCGCGCCAGCGAGGCCGCGCTTGAGGCGCGCCGTCAGGCGCATTACGCAGCGGGTGATGCGGTGCACGCCGCTCAAGGCTTGCTTTACGAGTCCAATGCCAAAGTCAGTAGCCTCGAGGCAGAAATTCGTCATGTCGTTGAGTCGCGCAATCGTGTGCATACGCGACGCGCGCAATTACAAGTCCAGATGACCGAGTGGGATTCGCAAAAAGAACACTGTGTTTTGCAAATTCAAGAGGGTGAAGAAGAATTGATGACGAGTGCCGCGCGTTCCGAACAGGCGCGCGAGTTGGCGCTGGCCGCACAAGAGGGGTTGCCCGATATCGAGGCGCGTGTGCGCCAGGCTGCGACCCGGCGCGAGGAAATGCGCGCGACACTGGCGCGCGTGGAGCAGAGCCTGGCCTTGGTGGCGCAGACGCAGCGGGATTCGGATCGTCAATTACAGACGCTTGAATTGCGTGGTGAACGACTTAATCAAGAATTGAAAGGTGTAGAAACCCCCGATGTTGAAGCGCTTGAGCGACTAACTGGCGACAAACTTGTCTCCGAAGAGTCACTCGAGGAGGCACAGGGCGCACTCGCCGAGCTCGAAGACAAATTACCTGAGGCTGATGCGCGGCGCACGAAAGCCCAACAACAAGCGCAAGTCGAGGCGGAGTCGCTCGCCCGGTTAGACGCGCGTCTGACAGCGTTGGTGCGCTTGCAAGAGGACGTGCAGAAAAAAGGCACACTCGAGCCGTGGCTCGCCAAGCACGAGTTAACGTCGTTGGCGCGTCTCTGGCAAAAGCTGCATGTCGAACCAGGTTGGGAAACCGCACTGGAGGCGGTGCTCAATGAGCGCATGACAGGCCTTGAGGTGCGTAACCTAGATTGGGTGCGCGCGTTTGCAAGTGATGCCCCGCCCGCGCGTTTAGCGTTTTATCAGTTGCCCTCCGCTGCGCCAGTGGCTCCCGCGCCTGCTGGACTGAATCCCTTGGTCTCAGTACTGCGCATCGCCGATCCTGAGTTGCGTACTTTGCTGCAAGGTTGGTTGGGTAATGTCTATATCGCAAAAGATGTCACCGAGGCGCTCGCAGCCCGCTCGACCTTGCCCGCTGGCACCATGTTGGTCGTGCAAGGTGGTCACTTGATCGATGCGAACAGTGTCCGCTTTTACGCACCAGACTCAGAGCAGGCAGGTTTGCTGGCGCGTCAGCAGGAAATCGAAAACCTCCAACGCGAAATCAAAGCACATCAACTTATCGCGGATCATTCGCGTTCCGCAGTCGCGCAGGCGGAGTCAGCTTGGCAGCAGATCTCGCAGGCGTTGCCTCCTGCGCGTCAACGTGTCGCAGAAATCACAAGACGCTTGCATGATTTGCAACTCGAACATACGCGCTTGCAACAGCAAGTCGAGCAAACTCGCGAGCGTTCTGGACGTCTTGAGCAAGATATCGCCGAGGTTATTTCTCAACAAGAGGAACTCACCGCGGCCAAACTCGAAGCAGAAACCCGCTTTGAAGAATTAGACGCCGAGCTCGGAGTTCAGCAGGAGGCCTATTCCGAAGCGGAAATGGCGGGCGAAGCGCTCTCCGAAGAAGCCGAAACGGCGCGCAATCGTTTGCGTGATCAGGAGCGTGGCGCTCAAGAGGCGGAGTTTGCCGAGCGTGGTATTCGTGCCCGCATTGCCGAGTTACAACGTAACTTGCAACTTGCGACTGAGCAAGCAACGCGTGCACAGCAGGAGTTGTTATCGCTCGAGTCGGAGCTCTCGACCTTAGATGCTGCCGCTGCCGAAGCAGGGTTGCAAGAGGCGCTTGAATTCCGAGCCGAGCGTGAGGAAACGCTGGGTCGCGCGCGGATCGAAATGGATACCTTGGCTGCGCAACTGCGCGAGGCCGACGAAGAACGCATGACCATCGAACGCTCGTTAGAGCCTCATCGTGAACGCATCATGCAACTCCAGTTGCAGGAGCAGGCTGCGCGGTTAGCGACAGAGCAGTTCGCTGAACAGCTCAATGAGCGACAAGTCGATCGTGCTGCAGTGCAAGCGTCCCTGACAGAACAGCCCGAAGAGTGGCAGCGTCCCGCGTGGTTACAGTCCGAAGTTCAGCGCATCACCAAAAAGATCGAGAGTCTGGGCTCCGTGAACTTGGCCGCGCTTGATGAATTGACGGCATCGCGTGAACGTAAGAATTATCTTGATGCACAGTATTTAGACTTGCAGACCGCGATCGATACGCTGGAGGATGCGATTCGTAAGATCGATCGCGAAACCCGCGACTTATTGCAAACCACGTTTAATGAGGTCAATGGTCATTTTGGCGAGTTGTTCCCCAAGTTATTTGGGGGCGGTGAAGCGCGTTTGATCATGACAGGCGATGAGATTTTGGATGCGGGTGTTCAGGTGATGGCCCAGCCCCCCGGCAAGCGCAATACCTCGATTCATTTACTGTCCGGCGGAGAAAAGGCTTTAACAGCAACCGCATTGGTCTTTGCGCTGTTTAAGCTCAATCCTGCTCCGTTTTGTTTGCTTGACGAGGTGGATGCGCCGCTCGATGATGCGAATACTGAGCGTTATACCAATCTCGTGAGTAGTATGGCCGACCACACACAGTTTTTGTTTATCTCGCATAACAAGATCGCCATGCAAATGGCACGTCAGTTGGTTGGCGTGACGATGCAAGAGCAAGGCGTGTCGCGTATTGTGGCCGTTGATATCGAATCCGCATTACAGCTTGCTGCCGATGCTGCGTGATCATTGAGACAATACATGAGTGAATTGCAGATCTACCTGATTGTCATCGGAGCAGCCATCATTGTGCTGCTGTTGGGCTTTAACTGGTTTCAGGATCTACGCGTCAGACGCCGGATGCAGGCGCAAATGCCTGTGATCGAACAAGATCCTTTGCTAGGTGATACCTTGGCCTCCGGGGGGACTAGGCGCGAGCCTGGGCTAGGCGGTATAAGCGTCTCCAGTGACATGGGTGGTGTTTCTGCGTTGAACGATACGCAGGATCATCCTGAGGCAGCCTTGGATCAACTGGGTCCGGACCCTTCGACTGAGGTCGTGATTGAACTCACCTTTCAAGGGCCGATGTTGGGTGAAGATCTCGTGCCTCTCCTGCAACCATTGCGCTCTGCGGGTCGTAAAGCAGTTCGTATTTTTGCTCAGGATATCGAGGGCCAACTTGATGCGCGTTTGCGTCTGGATGGCCAGTATGTGTCGGTACACTTAGCGGTTTTGCTTGCCAACCGTAGCGGTCCTTTGACTGCAATTGAATGGTCACAAATTTGGAATCGCGCGCAGGGTTTAGCCGATCAATTGGAGTCCGGCATCGAAGGGCCAGATCAACAGTACGTGCTTGAAGCAGCCTCGCGTTTGGACGATGCCTGCGCCGCTTTGGATACTCAAGTAGGTCTGACGCTACTTTTGGGTAGTATGCGCCCGGTTTCTGAAGTCACGATGGCCGCTAAGACCATGGGTTTTGTGCCTGTTGACGGTGTGCTCGCCTGGCTGGGCGATTACGGTTTAGTGTGTTTTAGTTTGTCGCGTGCCGATGCTGAGTCTATCGATGCAGGGATGGCCAGTGTGGATCGTTTGACCATGCTCCTGGATGTGCCCTGCAGTCCTGTCGATACGAGAGCATTTGGAAAAATGGCCGAAGTTGGTTTCGAGTTAGCCCGTCGAATTGGTGGGGAGTTGGTCGATGATCAACTGCGACCACTTCAACCAGGTGCGGATGTAGCCATCGATGAAAAACTAAAGACTTTGTATTCGCAACTTGAAATAGCGGGCTTTGCTGCAGGCAGCCCTCGTGCAAGACGCGTCTTTGCTTGAAGTGGGCGCGTGAGCATGGATTCGCAGGACTTGATCGTCAAACGTTTGACTTCGCTGCGCGGTGAGATCGAAAGACACAACCAAGCCTACTATGTGCACGATGCACCGGTAGTGAGTGACGCGCAATACGATACTTTGATGCGCGAGCTTGAGTCGCTCGAAGCAACACATCCCCACCTCGTCACGATAGATTCGCCGACACAGCGTGTGGGGGCATCCCCCTTGGGGGCTTTTGGTAGCGTGACGCACACCGTTCCTATGCTGTCCTTGGGCAATGCCTTCGAGGATTCGGACGTGCGTGCGTTTGATAAGCGCGTCGCCGACATGTTGCGTGCAGCAGGCAAACTTTCTACGGCCGAAGAAGTTTCTTATTTTTGTGAATTAAAACTTGATGGTCTGGCCATCAGTTTGCGCTATGAGCGCGGCTTACTGGTGCAGGCGGCAACGCGTGGTGACGGACAGACCGGTGAGGATGTCACCATGAATGTTCGCACCATCAAGGCTATTCCTCTCAAGCTCAACGGGTCCGAACAAGAAATCCCTGAGATTCTTGAAGTGCGTGGCGAGGTCTTTATGAATCTCGCAGACTTTGAGCGTCTAAACGTTGCGCAAGAGTCTCGCAGTGAGAAAATCTTTGTCAATCCTCGTAACGCTGCAGCAGGGAGCTTGCGTCAACTGGATTCACGCGTCACAGCGCAGCGACCCCTAAGTTTTTTTGCTTATGGTTGGGGTGATTTGGGCGGTTTTCAGTTGCCTCGCCATAGTGCAATGCTGGATTGGTTGCAGCAACTAGGGTTGCCCATCAATGAGAAACAGCATGTGCTGGCGCAGGGTGCCGAGCAGTTGCTGCAGTTCTATGCCGAGGTTGGAGCGCGTCGTGCGCAGCTTCCCTATGATATAGACGGTGTCGTGTACAAAGTCGATGATTTAAGCGCTCAGCGTGTATTGGGTTTTGTTGCCCGTGCACCGCGTTTTGCGATTGCGCACAAATTCCCCGCTCAAGAAGCTACAACCACATTATTGGACATCGAGGTCCAAGTGGGTCGCACAGGTGCCATCACGCCTGTTGCGCGTCTATCTCCCGTTTTTGTCGGCGGCGTGACGGTGACCAATGCGACCTTGCACAACGAGACTGAAATCCTGCGCAAAGATGTACGCGTTGGCGATACGGTGATTGTGCGTCGCGCAGGCGATGTTATCCCCGAAGTGGTAGGTCCGGTCTTGGCTCAACGCCCTATTTTCGCGATGTCTTTTGTCATGCCAAGCGCATGTCCCGTCTGTGGTTCGGCCATTGAGCGGGTCGAAGACGAGGCCATCGCGCGTTGTACGGGCGGATTATTTTGCGCTGCGCAGCGTAAACAGAGTTTGATCCATGCCGCAGGCCGCAAGGCCTTGGATATCGAAGGGCTAGGGGAGAAGTTAGTTGAGCAACTGGTGGACCGCGGACGTATTCATTCTTTGGCTGAGCTCTACACCCTTGGCGTGGGTGAGCTCGCCGAATATGACCGCATGGGTCTCAAGTCCGCAGAAAACCTGATTGAAGCGATTGCTCAGGCTAAGCGACCACAGCTCAATCGCTTAATTTTTGCGCTGGGTATTCGTCATGTAGGAGAGACAACCGCGCGCGATTTAGCGCTGCATTTCACTTCGATCGAGTCACTGATGCACGCGTCTCTGGATGCGCTTTTAACTGTCCCGGAGGTGGGGCCTGTGGTGGCAGGCTCAATCGCTCGTTTTTTTGCCGAGCCGCATAATCAGGAAGTGGTCAGGGCCTTGCGCGAGCAGGGTGTAGAGCCTCAGGCACCTGAGGCGCCGCGCAGCGCAGGGTTGGCGGGTAAGACTTTCGTTCTGACTGGCACATTGCCGACGTGGTCGCGCGAAGAAGCCTCAAGCCGGATTGTCGCAGCGGGTGGGAAAGTGAGCGGATCAGTTTCACGTAAAACGACGTATGTCGTGGCGGGCGAAGAAGCGGGAAGCAAGCTAGAAAAAGCAACGGAGCTTGGCGTCGCTGTTTTAAATGAAGAAGGCCTCAAAGCGTTGCTTGAGGCCTCGGAGTAAAGCGGATATTTCACCGTCGCTGATTGTCTTCGACTACCGTAGCCGAAGACAAATCAACAGGATTTATCACTGGATCTTTGCTTCGTTGCGTAATTTTGCCTGGTAAGCGGCAAGTGCTTGTTCACGCATCATTTGGTCAAGTTCTTTGCGCACTTGATCCAGAGGTGGGAACGCGACAGGGCGAATATCCATGACTTCGATCACGTGCCAGCCAAACTGAGACTGAACGGGCTTGTCTGCTAACTGACCTTTTTTAGTGGCAGCCACGGCTTTGCCAAAGGGCTCAACATAGTTTGTGTCAGGCGCCCAACCGAGCTCTCCACCTTTGGCAGCACTGCCAGTGTCTTTGGATTGTTTAGCGAGATCTTCGAATTTGGCTGATTTTTTCTTGAGACTGTCCTGAATCTCGTTGGCCGTCTTTTCGTCCTCAACCAAGATGTGGCGAACGTTGTATTCAAACTTGTCGGCCTCAGCCTTTTTCAGCTTGTCGTATTCAGCTTGAATCGCTGCCTCAGTGATGGGATTCTTTTTCAGATAGTCAGCCATCAGGGCTTGAACCAAAATGCCTTGGCGAGCCAACTCGAGTTCGGTCGCGACGGCGGGGTCCTTGGGGATACCTGCTGCATCAGCGGCCTGAACCATCACCTGACGATTGATCAGTTCTTGCTTGATCTGATCGCGCATTTCTGCAGAGTCCGTCGCACCGCGAGCAACTAAGAGCTTTACAAACTGATCGACGTTCGCCTGAGTAATTGCTTTGCCATTCACGGTGGCAACGTTTTGAGCATGAAGAGGTGCAACCAACACAAGTGCGGCGGCGAGCATAACGATACGTTTCATGAATTTCCTTTAGAGGGCGCCCGAGTGGTCAGCGCAAGCGCATGGATCGGGTGTGGGATTAAATCGCGCAAAAGATCATACACCAGCCGATGTTGCGCAATCATCGGTCGGTTATTAAAACATTGCGCCACAATCGTGGCACGAAAATGACTGGCATTGCCTGGGTTGCCGGAATGTCCGGTATGAAGGTGGGATTCATCGACGATGTCGAGTTCTATGGCGTTGAGCGGTGCAAGACGCTCGCGCAACAAGCTTAAATGCGGATTAGTCGTGACGCTCATGGCTTGTTGTCCTTGGTGTCTGTTTTAGGCAGCACATCTAACGCCTCGTCCTGCTGCATATGCTTACCAAGCCAGATGGACTGTGCGATGACAAAAACAATCAGCAAGGCCATCAGACCGAAGACCTTGAAGTTGACCCATTGGCTCTCGGTGAAGAGTCCGGAAAAGGCAACAAAGAGATTTAACCCGCCTGCAATCATGAAAAATAGTGCCCAGCTCAGGTTCAGTTTGTTCCAGGCAAGGTCCGGCATAGAAACCTTTGTGCCCAGTAATTTTTGCATCAAATTTTTACCTAGCAGATATTTGCTGACCAGCAAAACAACACCAAACAACCAATACAGTACAGTGGGTTTCCACTTGATAAAGGCTTCGTTTTGTAGCCAAAGCGTCGCACCGCCAAAAAAGACGATGACGGCGAAGTTGATCCAGTGCATCGTTTCAATGGGTTTGCGCGTGAGTTTGATCCAGAGGATCTGTAGGACAGCGGCAGCAATGGCTACAGCGGTCGCAACATAAATATCTGCGAATCGGTAGGCGACAAAAAACAGAATGAGTGGAAAAAGATCAAAGAGGAATTTTTTCATGGCTTAACAGGTTCGAACGTCAGCGACAGGGAATTGATGCAATAGCGCAGTCCTGTAGGCGCAGGGCCATCGGGAAAAACATGTCCGAGGTGACTATCACAGACATTGCACATGACTTCGGTACGCACCATACCATGCGACATGTCGGTTTCTTCTTTGACGTTTTTCGGATCGAGGGGTTCAAAATAGCTAGGCCAGCCACAACCCGCGTCAAACTTCGTGTCGGAGGCAAATAACGCCGTACCGCAACCTACGCAGCGATAAATGCCATATTCGCGATGATCCCAATACTGACCCGTAAAGGCGCGTTCTGTTCCTTTTTGGCGGGCAACGTAATATTGTTCAGATGAAAGTTGGGCTTTCCATTCAGCTTCGGTTTTATTGATTTTTGACATATTCACTTGGAGTGACAGATTTAGAAAAAGTTCTCATGCATAATCATTCATCATGTTAATCGAGTTTAAAAATATCTTTGTCGAACGCGAGGGCCGCCAAATACTGGGCGACCTGAGTTTAAGACTGTCTGAGCGTCGGATTGGGATCATGGGTCCCAACGGCTCGGGCAAGAGTACCTTTATTCGCTTGATTAATGGTTTGTTGCTCCCAAAAAGAGGGCAAATTTGCGTCGATGGACTCGATACGCGTCTCGAGGTTGAAAAGATACGCAGAAAAGTGGGGTTTGTGTTTCAAAACCCTGATAACCAGATCGTTTTCCCAATTGTGAGCGAGGATATCGAGTTCGGTCTCAAACGGCGGATCCCTGAGGCCAGTATGCGCTACCAACGCATGCAGGAGGCTTTAGACCAACTCGGTGTGCTGCATTTGCAGGATCGCTCAATTCATACCCTTTCAGGGGGTGAAAGGCAGCTGGTCGCATTAGCAGGCGTATTGGCGACAAAGCCTGATATTTTAGTGTTTGACGAGCCTACGACGCAACTTGACTTGCGTCTGCGCAACCGTTTTGAACAACACCTCTCGGCCTTGCCTCAGCCTGCCTTGATTGTGAGCCACGACCTTGAGCTCATGAGCACGATGGACCGCGTGCTGGTGATTGTTGAGGGTCGACTCGCCTTTGATGGCGCGCCCGTCGAAGCGACGGCCTGGTATAGGACGCACTGCGGCTAATGGGCTCTTTTTATTTTCCTGGCGATAGTTGGTTGCACCGAACGGCCGCTGGCGTGAAACTCGTACTGTTGATGTTGGCGGGTGCGGGCTTGATGTGGGTGCACGATTGGCGCGTCCTTCTGCTGGTGTTGCTAGGAGTATTGTTATTCGTTCAGCAATCTGGCGCACGTATCCAGCAGGTTTTACTGCATCTCAAGACCTTGAGTTGGCTTGTGGTCATTCTCGTTCTCTTCACTGCGTTTGCGCAAACACCTCTGGTCGCGCTGGAGGTCGGATTACGTATTTATGCCTTGTTACTCGGCGCACTGTTAGTGTCGATGACCACGTCGATCGCACAGATGATGGAGGTTTTAATCTGGTTCTTAAAGCCTTTTCATCAGCTTGGCTGGGTCAATAGCGAACGTGTCGCGCTTGTGTTTGGGCTCACCCTGCGCTTGATTCCGGAGTTGACCGTGCAGTGGCAAGAAATTCGCGAAGCACAGGCTGCCCGAGGCCTAAAAGCGAATCCTTTTACAATGGGTGTGCCGATGTTGTTGCGTACGCTCAAACGAGCGCAAGACATTGCAGATGCGTTAGATGCAAGACAGTAGGGCGCGTGCGATCCGTCACGCCTTCATGCGCAATGCGGACCTATTTTCACCCATAAATGGAACGTAGATGTTGAAAACAAAAGATCTTGTCTTAGTCGCGCTGTTTACCGCGATGATTATTGTTCTGGGACTCATTCCACCCGTCCCGGTTCCTTGGGTGCCCGTGCCGATCACCTTACAGACCTTTGGGGTGATGTTGGCAGGCTTGATCTTGGGGCCTTGGCGGGGCGGCTTGGTGGTGTTGACCTATGTGTTGATCGCTATGCTGGGCATCCCTGTACTTCCGGGAGGACGTGCCGGTCTGGCCGTCTTGGCCGGCCCGACAGGCGGGTTTTTGCTGGGAATGATCCCAGGGGCTGTCATCACCGGATGGCTCGCGGGTGCTTTACCCCGCGGCCAGATTGCGCATTCACAGCAGGGATGGAAAGCTGTTGCGCCTCAGGTGCTTCGCTGCTGGGTCGCGAGCGTCATCGGCGGTTTGCTTGTTGTCTATGCCGTTGGGATTCCTTGGTTGGCCACGGTCACCGGGATGGGGCTGAACAAGGCTGCCTGGGCCGTCATCGTGTTCTTACCTGGTGACTTACTAAAAGCGCTCGTCGCGAGTATCGTCGCACAGCGTGTGCGACGACTCGGTTTGATTTAACCTCGGGTTGAATGAGGTGATTTGAGCGCTTTGCGGCGCTCGAACCAAGCGCTTAATTCGCCTACGATTCCGCGTCGGAATGCCAAGACGCAGATCACGAAAATGAGTCCGATCACGATAGTGACCGATTCGCCAAGTCGTTGAAACCACTCAATCCCCGTCCATTTTGTGAGGGTCGCACCTAGATCGCCTACTTTGTTTTCAAGTAGGACGACAATAAAGGCGCCGATCACAGGACCCACCAGCGTACCTAGACCGCCGATCAGGGTCATCAAAATGACAAGTCCTGACATTTGCCAGGTCGCATCCGTCAAGGTCGCCGAGACAAAGATCAGCATCTTGGTGGAGCCCGCAAGACCCGCCAGCATGGCTGAAAGAACAAAGGCCAAAAGTTTGAAGCGGTCGACGTCATAACCGAGCGAGGTGGTCCGTGCTTCGTTTTCGCGAATGGCCTTGAGGACTTGCCCGAAAGGGGAATGTACGGTTCGCCAGACAATGAAGTAGCCAAAGACAAAAATAGCCATCACGACATAATAGAGATTGAAGTCGCTTTTTAAATCAATCAAACCGAACAGCGTGCCGCGAGGAACCCCCTGAAGGCCATCTTCGCCACCCGTAAATTTGGCCTGAAGAAAAAAGAAGTAGACCATCTGAGAAAGCGCCAGCGTGATCATCGCAAAGTAGATGCCGCTTCGACGAATCGCCAGCGCACCCATCGCTAAGCCAAGTCCCCCAGCCACTAACACGCCAAAGGCCAGGCCGACCTCGGTCGGGAATCCCCACAATTTAATGGCATGCCCTGAGGCATAGGCCGCGCTTCCGAGAAAGGCGGCGTGCCCAAACGAAAGCAGTCCTGTGAAGCCCAGCAAAAGATTGAAGGCGCAGGCAAAGAGCGCATAGCACATGATTTTCATGACAAAGACGGGATAAATCCCCGTCAGCGGCACAAGGGCCAGAAGGACCAGCGCAACAAGATATCCGAGATTCTGACGATTCATTTTTCTTTTCCGAACAAGCCGGCGGGGCGAAGTAGCAAGACGATCGCCATGATGATGAACACAACCGTGCTCGATGCTTCGGGCCAAAAGACCTTGGTGAGCCCCTCGATGACACCGAGTCCGAGACCGGTGACGATGGCACCCAGGATCGAACCCATTCCGCCAATTACCACTACTGCAAACACGACAATAATGAGGTTAGAGCCCATGAGTGGAGAGACTTGGATAATCGGAGCCGCTAACACGCCCGCAAAACCCGCCAAGGCGACACCGAAACCATAGGTCAAGGTGATCATGAGTGGAACGTTGACCCCAAAGGCCTCGACGAGTCTGGGATTTTCAGTACCCGCGCGCAAAAGCGCACCGAGTTTTGTACGCTCGATGACAAACCACGTGATTAGACACACCGTAAGGGAAGCCACGACAACCCAAGCCCGATAATTCGGGAGCATCATGAAACCGAGGTTTGTGGCACCACGCAAGGCCTCAGGAGTCGAATACGGCTGCCCGGAGGCACCATAAAAACTGCGAAATAAACCCTCGATCAAGAGCGTAATTCCGAAGGTCAATAAGAGACCATAGAGGTGATCAAGCTTGTAAAGATGTTTGAGCAGAAATTTTTCAATGAGAATGCCAAATAAGCCGACCAAAATAGGCGCGACAAGGAGCATCACCCAGTAATTGAGACCGAGGTAGTGCAGACCCATCCAGGCTAGAAAAGCACCCAGCATGTAGAGTGCGCCGTGCGCGAAATTAATGACGTTGAGTAAACCGAAAATAACGGCCAAGCCCAGCGACAAGATGGCATAGAAGGAGCCGTTCACCAAGCCAAGCAGAAGCTGACCGAGAAACGCTTGCAAGGGAATACCAAAAATAGTGATCATCGTCTGCCTACTTCATGAAACCAATTACTCTTACTGTGTCGTACCCCCCCGGCAGACTGAAGCGTCGCCAGGGGGTGGGCCTGCTTACTTCTTGATGAGTTTGCAAGTGGATTCGGAGAGTTTGGTAAACACCTCTTCACCTGGTAGGACTGCGATTTGCTTGTAGTAGTCCCAAGGTCCTTTGGACTCGCTTGGTTTTTTAACTTCCATCAGGAACATGTCATGCACCATACGACCGTCTTCGCGGACGTAACCGTTCTTGGCGAACATATCGTTGACCTTGTTGGACTTCATCCATTTCATGACGGTGTCGCCATCATCACTATTCGTGGCTTTGACAGCATTCAGATAGAAGGATACGGCTGAATAATCACCCGCCTGAATCATCGAAGGCTTGCGCTTGACACGTGCTTCGAATTTTTTAGACCAGGCACGAGTTTCATCATTTTGATCCCAATACCAACCGTCGGTGAACTGCATGCCTTGTGTGGCCTGAAGACCAAGCGAGTGAATGTCGTTGATGAAAATCAGCAGGCCGGCCATTTTCATGGTCTTGCCAATGCCAAACTCGTTGGCGGCTTTGATCGAGTTGATGGTGTCACCCCCCGCATTTGCCAAGCCTAAAATCTGTGCCTTGGAGCTTTGGGCTTGTAATAAAAAGGATGAGAAGTCTGAGGAGTTCAGTGGCGCGCGCACCTGACCTTTGATTTCACCACCTGCTTCTCGGACGACCTTGGCGGTATCACGCTCAAGCGCATGACCAAAGGCATAGTCAGCCGTCAAGAAGTACCAAGTTTTGCCACCCGCCTTTACAACGGCGGAGCCTGTGCCACGGGCTAAGGCAACGGTGTCATAGGCCCAGTGGACGGTATAGGGCGTGCATTGTGAGCCTGTGAGATCCGAGGCTGCGGCGCCGATGGCGAAAAAGGGCTTTTTCTTTTCAGCGGCAATGCCAGCCAAGGCGAGGTTAACGCCGGAGTTCGTACCACCAATCAGCATGTCGATCTTTTGCTGATCGAACCATTCGCGCGCACGCGCAGCTGCGACGTCCGCTTTGTTTTGGTGATCCGCAAATAAAAGCTCAACCTTTTTTCCGTTGATCTGACCGCCTGCATCGGCAATCGCCATGCGAACAGCCTCAACGCCGCCTGCACCATCAATGTCAGAGTAGACGCTGGCCATATCGGTGACGAAACCGATCCGAATGACGTTGTCGGAAACATTGGCTTGTGCAGTGTGGCCAACAAGTCCGAGGCCCGCGATCATGAGCGAAGCGCTTAGGGTACGAAGTTTCATGTATTTCTCCTGGGGGGGGTTGCTGCGATTAAAATTTTATTATTAGACACCGAGTAATTCATTGAGTACAGATTGCTTTTCCTTGAGTTCGCTGGCATCGAAATGCTCGACGATTTGACCATGTTCCATGACATAAAATCGATCCGCCAAGGGCGCGGCAAAGCGGAAATTTTGCTCAACCATGACGATGGTGTAGCCTTTGTCTTTGAGCATTTTGATCATGCGACTCAACGCTTGCACAATGACTGGCGCAAGCCCTTCGGAAATTTCATCAAGCAAGAGCAGATTGGCACCCGTTCGCAAAATGCGCGCGACCGCCAACATTTGTTGTTCGCCACCTGACAGCCGAGTGCCGGGAGAGTGGCGTCGCTCTAATAGATTTGGGAATATTTCATAAATTTCGACAAGCGTCATGCCACCGCCAGGGACGCCCACAGGGGGAGGTAATAGGAGATTTTCCTCACATGACAAGCTGGCAAAGATGCCACGCTCTTCTGGGCAATATCCGATCCCGAGATGTGCGATCTTGAAGGTGGGCATGTTGATCGCTTCTTGCCCATGAATACGGACGGATCCTTTGCGAGAGCCCGTCAGACCCAAGATCGCGCGCAAAGTCGTGGTCCGACCCGCGCCATTACGACCTAGGAGGGTGACGACTTCGCCTTTATTCACCGTTAAGTTGACGCCATGCAAAATATGAGACTCGCCATACCAAGCTTGCAGATCAGTAATTTCGAGTGCGCTCGTGCTCATCCATGTGCTCCCTCAAGTTCGCCTTCAGTCGTGCCCATGTAGGCCTCCATTACGGCGGGATCTTTTGAAACGTGGGCGTAGTTGCCCTCAGCCAATACCGAGCCGCGCGCGAGTACCGTAATCGTGTCGGCGATCGAAGACACGACATTCATATTGTGTTCAACCATCAAAATCGTGCGGCCGACACTGACGCGCTTAATGAGTTGTGTCACGCGATCAACATCTTCATGACCCATGCCTTGTGTGGGTTCATCGAGCAGCATGAGTTCGGGCTCCATCGCGAGCGTGGTGGCGATCTCGAGGGCGCGTTTTCGTCCATAAGGAAGGTTGACCGTCATTTCGTCTGCAAAATCGCCGAGATCGACTTGTTCGAGCAGTGCTCGGCCGCGCTCGTTCAGGGCGTTCAATCTTTGATCGCTCTGCCAAAAGTTGAAGGAAAGACCGGTTTCGCGTTGTAGTCCAATCCTGACATTTTCGAGTACAGAAAGATGAGGAAAGACAGCGGATATCTGAAAGGAGCGAATAATGCCCCGACGGGCAATGTGCGCTGGGGTGTCACGGGTGATGTCGAGGCCGTTAAAGGTAATGCTGCCACGCGTTGGCGTTAAAAACTTGGTGAGTAGGTTAAAGCACGTAGTCTTGCCGGCACCATTGGGGCCAATCAGAGCATGGATCTGACCACGCTGTACGCGAAGAGACACTTCATTGACCGCTACAAAACCACGAAATTCTTTTGTGAGCCCTTTAGTCTCAAGAATGATGTCTTGCATGCAGTAACCCGCCCAAATAATTTAAGATTTAATGACGAAGTATGGCGTAAATCAGCGTCAAAGCTCAATGAGGGTTTGCCTGAGGGTTGTTAACCCTTGGTTTTTTTCGTGTACTCACACAGATCAGAAATGCCGCACTGAGGACATTTTGGCGTACGCGCGACACAAATGTAACGTCCATGCAAAATGAGCCAGTGATGCACATCAAGTTTGAATTCGTCAGCAACGAACTTTTCTAGCCCTTTTTCGACGGCAACGACATCTTTGCCAGGGGCGATTTTGGTCCGATTGGATACCCTGAAAATGTGGGTGTCGACGGCGATGGTTGGTTGGCCAAACGCCGTGTTCAGCACCACGTTGGCCGTTTTGCGACCCACACCAGGGAGTGCTTCGAGCGCTTCTCGCGACTGGGGAACCTTGCCCCCATGTTGCTCGAGCAATATTTTGCATGTGGCAATCGCGTTTTTCGCCTTGGTTTTAAACAGGCCAATGGTCTTGATGTATTCCATGAGTTTTTCTTCGCCGAGCGCCAAGAGTGCTTTAGGCGTGCCGTAGCGAGGGAAAAACTTGCGGGTGGCGATATTGACGGCTTTGTCGGTCGCTTGTGCCGAGAGCAGAACGGCGATCAGCAGCTGAAAATCGCTGCCGTATTCCAGTTCGGTCGTCGGGTTAGGATTGGCCGCACGCAGGCGGGTAAAAATTTCTTTGCGTTTTTGTGGGTTCATGGCGTGCTGGCATTGCGGCGAGCGCGTGCGCGCGCAAGCGCGGCTTGGGCGGCTGTGCGTTTTTCTTCGGTCGTATTGGCAATGGGAGCGGCCTGAAGGGGGGGCTGCTCCGTGCTTCTTAAACTGGCGGGTGTTTTGTTGAGCCTTGTTGTGCGGCGTTCATAGCGCGCGCGCGCCAGATCGGCATCGTCTTGGGTCCAAGCCCGTGTTGGCTCGACATTGATCATGTCAATGCAGTCCACCGGGCAAGGCGCGACACATAAATCACAACCTGTGCAGTCAGACGCGATGATGGTATGCATGACTTTTGACGCACCTAAAATAGCATCGACAGGGCAGGCCTGAATGCAAAGTGTGCAGCCAATACAAAATTGCTCATCGATCACAGCAACCTGAAGGGGCACATGGGTGCCGCAATTTACATCAAGAGGCAGTATGGGGCGCTCAAGCAGTTGAGCCAACGCGGCGATCCCGGCGTCGCCGCCAGGAGGGCAGCGATTGATCGGGGCGCTACCCTCGGCGATGGCGCGCGCGTAGGGCGCGCAGCCCTCAAACCCACATTTCGTGCACTGAGTCTGCGGCAGCAGAAGATTGATACGTTCAGCCAGCATTAGACCCGACGGATAAATTCCGAAATTTGCGGGCAAATCATCGTGCGCCAGCGGCGTCCCGAAAAAATGCCGTAATGACCGCAGTCAGGCGCAGTGAAGTGTTGCTTGCGCTTGGCTGGAATCCCTGAGCAGAGGGTTTGAGCCGCACGTGTTTGACCTTCGCCAGAGATGTCGTCGAGCTCACCTTCGATGGTGAACAAGGCGACAGTTTTGATGTCGGCTGGGCGAACGATCTGTCCATCGATTTCCCAAGTGCCATTTGGTAAATCAAAATCCTGAAACACAACGCGAATCGTATCAAGATAAAAATCGGCGGACATATCGAGTACGGCGTTGTACTCGTTATAAAAACGGCGATGCGCCTCGGCATCATCGTCATCGCCACGCAATAAGTCCAAGTAAAAATCGTAGTGTGATTTGAGATGACGATCCGGATTCATCGATAAAAAGCCGGCGTGTTGCAAAAAGCCAGGATAAACGCGACGACCGGCTCCCGGGTATTGGGCAGGAACGGTATGGATGAGCTTTTCTTCGAACCATTCGAATGGCTTGGTCGTAGCCAGTCGGTTGACCTGAGTGGGGGAGCAGCGTGGATCGATCGGTCCGCCCATCATCACCATACTGCGTGGCAAGCAGGGATCTTTGTTGGTTGCCATCAGTGAGATCGCGGCGAGGGCGGGTACAGTGGGCTGACATACGGACATCACGTGCACATCTGGGCCGAGGTGGCGGATGAAGTCCTGAACGTAACGTACGTAGTCGTTTAAATCGAAAGCGCCATCGGATAAAGGCACCATGCGGGCATCGATCCAGTCGGTGACATAGACCTCGTGCTCAGGCAGTAAGGCGCGCACGGTGTCTCGCAACAGCGTGGCGTGGTGACCAGACATCGGTGCGATCATCAGTATTTTAGGTGTCGCTTTGCGAAGCTTTTCAGAAATATCGCGTTTGAAATAAATCAGATTGCAGAAAGGCTTGGCGCACACAATCTCTTCGCTGACGATGACGGGTTTGCCGTTGACCTCAGTCAAGGGTAAGCCCCAAGCAGGCTTTTCGTACTTTTTTCCAAGGCGATGAATGAACTCGTAGCCAGCAGCCATTTGTCGCGCCATGGGCGAGTAGGCAAGAGGACTAGCGGGGTGAGAGAAGAGTTTGGAACCCACTTCGGTGAAGTGTGCAAGAGGCGACATGAGGGCCCGGTGCATTTCATGCAAGTCATAGAGCATGCGTCATTCCAAAAAGGTCATGTGATAACGCATTATGCGCCCGATCTGAATCGTATTGAGCGACTGAGTACAGGTTATTTGTTGCGACGCAGCAAAATGTCGTTTAGTCGCCACGCCCGCGAGGGTTTACCAGTAGTTTTCGACGGCAAGATTGCCTGCAACCCCGCGTCGCCCGGGGGCAAAACCACGCTCGGCGAGCAAACCACGCATTTCCGTCACCATCGCGGGATTGCCGCAAAGCATGATGCGCGAGCGGGTGGGTTCAAGGGCAACCCCTACGCGTTGTTCGAGTTCGCCGTTGGTCAATAGTGTGGTGAGGCGGGCTGGGTGCAGCCAATGAGGCCGGATCGAAGGGGAGAGCCCGCAACTCAAGACCTCCTGAGATGTCACGGGCAGGTAAATCAATTGAGCCCGCTGAGGGTCGGTGAGGTTTGCGAGCGCCAAGAGTTCTTGGCGGTAGGCGAGTTCGTCGGATTTTCTGACGCCGTGCAGCAAAATGATACGTTTAAAACGATGCCATGTGGCTGGGTCCCGCAACATGGAGAGGTAGGCGGAGAGCCCGGTACCCGTGGCCACAAGCCAGAGATCCTCGCCATCGACAAAACGTTCGAGCGTTAAGAAACCAAAAACAGACTTGTCGATCCAAAGGGCATCGCCGGGTAGTAGGCGTGCCAAAGCTGGGCTGAACTTGCCGTCAGGCACGACCACTGAGAAAAACTCAAGCTCGTCTGCATCGGGTTTAGACACCATCGAATAAGCGCGCCATTCGTTCGGTGTGGGCGTAGCGACGGGGGCAACTGATTCAGTCGAGCCGACACACAAGCCTAAGCGGGCAAACTGTCCGGGGAGAAATGCAAATCCCGAGGGGCGCGTGACGGTGATGGAAAACAGCTTGTCCTCTAGCCAATGGGTTTTGGCGAGAAGAGTTTGTAGCGTATAGCGCGGTTCGCTGGGCTTGGTTACTGGATCAGTCATTGGGGGGCGATGCGCTCGGGAGAAGCACTCAGCGTTCGAGATACTTGAGCTTGTCGGGAATGCCGTTCCAGTTGTCCGAGTCTTCGAGAGGCTTTTTGGAGCGACTGATACTCTTGAAGCTTGGGGAAAGCTCGGCATTGAGGGCGATGAATTTCATTTGGTCCTGTGGCACGTCTTCTTCGGCAAAAATCGCATTGGCCGGGCATTCGGGAATACAGACGGCACAGTCGATGCATTCGTCCGGGTCGATAACCAGAAAGTTGGGTCCTTCGCGAAAACAATCTACAGGACACACGTCCACACAGTCTGTGAACTTACATTTAATACAGTTTTCGGTCACAACATGCGTCATGTGTTTCACCAGAGTGCAAATAAGATGGTTATATTTTACCTAAAGCGATGTCGCATGTTCGGGATACCCCTAGGATGTGAGATGGCTGTGCTAATGTTCAAAAAAATTCCTAAAAATACCCCATGATCATTAAATCCCTGCTGGATACTGACCTCTACAAGTTCACCATGATGCAGGTGGTGTTGCACCACTTCCCCGCGGCGCAGGTCGAGTATCGCTACAAGTGCCGTACACCTGGGATCAATTTGCGCCCCTATCTAGACGAAATTCGCTCGGAGATCCATCGCTTGTGTCAGCTGCGCTTTAGCGAAGACGAGCTCGTCTATCTTGGGGAATTGCGCTTTATCAAAAGCGATTTCATTGACTTTCTGGGTTTATTCCATTTGCCAGAAAAGTGCATCACAGTCTCGGAGGGTGCCTTACCGGGAGAAATTGACATTCAAGTCAAAGGATCCTGGCTGCACACGATTTTATTTGAGATCCCGGTACTGGCGATTGTCAATGAGGTGTATTTCCGCCGGACTTGTACGAATCCAGACTGGGAAGAAGGACGTCAGCGACTTCAAACAAAAATGAAGCTCGTGCTCGACGCGACGGATCTCGATGATTTTAGGGTAGCCGAGTATGGCACGCGACGCCGGTTTTCGCGCGAGTGGCACGAGGAGGTCGTTGTCACCATGAAAGCCCAGATGGGCAAGCATTTTGCCGGTACCAGTAATGTCTGGTTCGCGATGCGTCATGGTGTGCTCCCCTTGGGTACGATGGCGCATGAGTATTTGCAGGCGTGTCAGGCACTCGGCCCACGGTTGCGTGATTCGCAGGTATTTGCTTTGGATACATGGGCCAAGGAGTATCGGGGAGACTTAGGGATCGCCCTCTCCGATGTGTATGGTGTAGCCGCATTTTTACGCGATTTCGATATGTATTTTTGCAAGTTGTTCGACGGTGCGCGTCATGACTCTGGTGATCCGTTCGATTGGGGCGAGCGCATGATCGCGCATTACAAAGTCAATCGTGTCGATCCCCGGACCAAGACCTTGATTTTTTCAGATGCGTTAACATTTCCACGCGCGATTGAATTGACCCGTCGCTTTGCCGGGCGCTGTAAAACTGCGTTTGGTATTGGTACGAATTTGACCAATGATTTAGGTCATGACCCGCTGCAGATTGTGATGAAGATGGTGCGCTGTAACGGACAGCCCGTAGCCAAAGTTTCAGACGCACCTGAAAAAACCATGTGTGATGACAAAGCCTATCTTGCATACTTACGACAGGTCTTTGAACTCCCGCCCGCCTAATCAGTCCAACCCTTTGGTGCACAAAGCGCCATTTTTAATTTAAGGAAAAACAATGAGTCACATCAAGCGTGTAAATGTAGGCAAGCGACTTTCCGACATGGCGGTCTACAACGGCGTGGCGTATTTGGCTGGGCAGGTTGCCAACGATACCAAGCAAGACGTGACCGGACAAACGGCTCAAGTGCTGGCTGCGATTGATGCTTTGCTCGCAGAAGCGGGTACGGATAAAACCCGAATTTTGATGGCCCAAGTATTTGTTGCCAATATCGCCGAGTACGATGGTATGAACAAGGCGTGGGAAGCTTGGGTGCCTGCCGGCAATGCGCCACCGCGCGCCACGATCGAAGCGCGTCTCGCCGGTCCCGACTATAAAGTTGAAATCGTCGTGACCGCCGCTGTTTAAATCACGTCCCTTTTTATTCTGCAAACTTGGTATCGCCTGAGCAAAAATTTGATGTAGACACCTTGACCGTCGACATGACAGAAGACGATCAGGCTTTGTTTCGCCGAGCGGTACAGTGGGCCAGCCAGGCGCTTGGCGATCGGTGCACACCCACGGGTGAGCGGCTGATGGATCATGCGCTTGGTTCGGCCAGTATTTTGTCCGGGATACAGACTGATCCTGCGACGCGCACTGCTGCGCTCTTAGTGTCGTCCTCTGAAATTTTGCAGCCCGACTTGAATCGAGGTCGACATACCGATCCTATCAAGGAGCAATTTGGCGCCGAAGTTGGTCGTCTAGTGCAAGGCGCCCGCGAATTGTTGCGGCTCAGCGGTATTGCGAGTGGAGCGAGCGATGGTTCTGAAGACGCCCCTTTACAAAAAGAAATGTTGCGCAAAATGCTGTTGGCGATGGCTGCTGACTTGCGCATCGTGCTGTTGAGGCTCGCCTCACGACTTCAGACACTTCGTTGGCATGCGAGTGCCAAAGTCCCTTGCACGCCTGATTTTGCGCGGGAAACGTTGGATCTTTATACGCCTTTGGCCAACCGTCTGGGTATTTGGCAGATCAAGTGGGAAATGGAAGATTTGGCGTTCCGCTTTACGGAACCAGTACGTTACAAAGAAATTGCCGGGTTGCTTGAGGAAAAGCGAACAGAACGTGAGCAGTTTATTGCGCAAACAGTGCGTCAATTGTCTGCCGCCCTCAAGAAAATGGAGATCGTTGCTGACATCACGGGGCGACCTAAACACATTTACAGCATCTACAACAAGATGCGTCAGAAAGAACTCGACTTTAGTCAATTGTTCGATGTGCGTGCGATGCGGATCATCGTGCAAACTGAGAGGGACTGTTATGGCGCGTTAGGGCTGGTTCACGAGCTCTGGGTGCCAATGGCTGACGAATTCGATGACTATATCTCGCGTCCTAAGCCCAACGGCTATCGCTCACTGCATACGGTTGTCGCGGATGAGAGTGGTCGACCGTTTGAAGTACAAATACGTACACGCGCCATGCATGAATTTGCAGAGTTCGGGATGGCCGCCCATTGGCGATACAAAGAAAGTCCACGCCCTGGCGTGAACGAGGCGACCGCGGCGACGGGTCAATATGATCGCCAGTTGGCGTGGATGAGACAGTTGTTAGCCTGGAATACAGAAGCCGCCACTCGACCTGAAGGTGGGGCCGCGACTAACAGGCACTCTTTCGAGCCCGTGTCCAAACCAGCCGAAGAGCGTATTTACGTCTTGTCGCCTCAGGCGCGCGTGATTGAGTTGCCCGCGGGCGCGACGCCGGTTGATTTCGCTTATTACTTGCATACGGATTTGGGTCATCGCTGCCGCGGTGCTCGCATCGATGGCCAGATGGTGCCTTTGCAAACGCAGTTACAAACCGGTCAGACTGTGGAGATCGTCACCACCAAGTCGGGAGGTCCTTCGCGCGATTGGATCAATCCGCAGCTCGGTTTTTTGGCCAGTCCTAGGTCTCGGGCCAAAGTACGTGCATGGTTCAACGCCATTGAGCTGCAGCAACGTATCACTCAAGGTCAGATGTTGGTGGAAAAAGAGCTTCAGCGTCTGGGTAAAACAGCCATCAATTTAGAGCATCTCGCACAGCAGCTGGGTTTTGCCCAGGCCGACGATTTGTATGTTGCGGTTGCCAAAGAAGAATTCAGTTTGCGACAAATCGACGCCGTGTTTCAGCCGATCGCGGCTGTGGCCGAGCCCAGCCTAGAGTCGCTGATTGTGCATGGCTCAAGGGCTGAGCGTGGCGGTGCGGGTACAAAAAGTGGCGTGTTGGTGGTTGGCGTTGATTCTCTGATGACGCAGTTGGCGAGGTGCTGCCGACCTGCGCCACCCGATGCCATTTCGGGTTTTGTGACGCGGGGGCGGGGAGTGTCGATTCACCGAGCCGATTGCGCGAGCTTTTTGGCGCTAAAAGCCCGGCAAGCTGAGCGTGTGATTGACGTGACTTGGGGTCAAGCAGAGGCACTCGCTCTTTATCCTGTCGACGTATATGTTCAAGCTCAGGACCGTGCCGGCTTGCTAAGGGATTTGTCCGAGGTCTTTGCCCGACTCCGTTTGAATGTAGTGGGGGTCAATACGCACAGTAAGGCATCGATGGCGTACATGTCCTTCACGGTTGAAATCCGCGATGGCGGTGAATTGCAGCGTGTTTTGTTGGCGTTGCGAGAGGTAGGCGGTGTATTGACTGCGGAAAGGCGTTTAACCTGACCATCCAGCTTTTGCGAGTCCAAGCGCGTTAATAGCGCGTGAATTGAGGGATTGGGTTCGGCTTTTCTGGCGACACACTGGTAAAATCAAAGTATTAGATAGCTTTACGCGCTTGGCATATTGTTGCCGGTGTAGCTCGGTCTGATCTGGAGATCCGGTCTTGAAACCCTATGACTTTCCCGATGCCAAAGGGCATTTTGGTCCCTACGGTGGTGTGTTCGCAGCAGAAACCCTCATGCAGGCGATCGAGGATTTGCGTTTGTCCTATGACAAATACCGCAACGATCCCGATTTCTTGGCGGAGTTCGAATACGAGCTCAAGCACTTTGTTGGTCGCCCGACGCCGGTTTATCATGCGCGCCGCTGGTCCGAAGAGCTTGGTGGCGCGCAGATCTGGTTCAAACGCGAAGACTTGAACCACACGGGTGCCCACAAGATCAACAACAGCTTGGGTCAGGCTCTGCTCGCACGCCGGATGGGCAAGCGCCGCATCATTGCCGAAACTGGCGCCGGGCAGCATGGAGTCGCGACAGCCACAGTGTGTGCGCGCTACGGCATGGAATGCGTGGTTTATATGGGTAGCGAGGACGTCAAGCGTCAGTCGCCCAACGTCTTTCGGATGAAACTACTCGGTGCTACGGTTGTGCCCGTTGAGTCTGGCTCCAAGACCCTCAAGGACGCTTTAAACGAAGCGATGCGTGACTGGGTCACGAACGTCGATGACACGTTTTACATCATTGGCACCGTGGCAGGACCGCACCCCTATCCAATGATGGTCCGTAATTTTCATTCTGTGATTGGTCAAGAGTCGATCGAGCAGATGCCTTTGTACGCCGGGCGTCAACCCGACTACGTGTTGGCTTGCGTGGGCGGTGGCTCAAACGCCATGGGTATTTTCCATCCTTATATTCCGTATGAAAACACCAAGCTCGTGGGCGTCGAAGCCGCAGGTGAGGGCGTTGAAACGGGCAAACACTCCGCTTCATTGACTGCTGGGCGCGTTGGCGTGTTGCATGGCAACCGCACCTACGTTTTGCAGGATGAAAACGGTCAGGTTGCCGAGACACACTCGGTATCGGCGGGACTGGATTATCCAGGCGTCGGCCCTGAGCACGCTTGGCTCAAAGATACCGGACGCGCATCCTATGTGAGTGTGACCGACGAAGAAGCCTTGGCGAGTTTTCATCATTGCTGCCTGATCGAAGGCATTATTCCCGCGCTTGAAACTTCGCATGCGCTGGCCTATGCCGCCAAACTCGCTCCCACGCTGCCCAAGGACCAAGTCATTCTGGTCAACTTGTCTGGACGTGGTGACAAGGATATCAACACAGTCGCGCAACGTGCGGGCATGGTGCTCTAAGGTTTTAAAGGCTTTCAAATCATATGGCTCAACAAACAGATCGCATCGCCGCCGCGTTTGCCCGCGCGACGCAACAGAAACGCGCTGCGCTGATCCCTTATATTGCAGCGGGTAACCCACTGCCCGAAACCACCGTGCCTTTAATGCATGCGTTGGTCAAGGCGGGGGCCGATGTCATCGAACTCGGTATTCCTTTTTCGGACCCGATGGCCGATGGCCCCGTGATCCAGCGCGCTGCAGAGCATGCAATCGCCCAAGGCATTGGACTCAAGCATGTGCTGGGTATGGTTGGAGAGTTTCGCAAACAAGACCAAGTCACACCGATTGTGTTGATGGGTTATGCCAATCCGATCGAAAATATCGGCCAACAAGCGTTTGCCGAACAGGCTGAAAAAGTAGGTGTCGATGGCTTGTTGACGGTGGACTACCCGCCCGAAGAAATTGATGACTTTGTGGGCTTGCTAAACAAACACCATATCGCGCCGATTTTCTTGTTGGCGCCGACCTCGACCGAGACGCGTATTCGCGCTGTTGGCAAAATCGCGCGAGGTTATGTTTATTATGTCTCACTGAATGGCGTGACGGGTGCGGGTCACCTTGATACCGCGGATGTGGCGATGCGCCTCAAGGGGATACGCCAGCATGTCGCTCTGCCAGTCGGTGTGGGTTTTGGTATTAGTGACGCAAAAAGTGCGCAGAGTATCAGTCTCGTGGCTGATGCAGTCGTGATTGGTAGCAAACTGATCGATACAATGACCAAAGCCGCTGCAGGTCTTCCTGTGGCTCAACAATCTCAGGCCGCGATTGATGCGGGAGCGGGTTGGTTGGCGGGTATTCGCCAAGCATTGGATGTGGCTAGATCTGCGGAGCATGCGAAATGAGCTGGCTTGGCAAGCTCCTTCCCCCTCGCATCAACAAGGCTCCTGCACAGGAAACCGTCAGCAAACGTGTCCCCGAAGGACTTTGGGTAAAGTGTCCCTCTTGCGAATCGGTGCTGTACAACGAAGACCTTGCCGCTAATCTGCATGTTTGCCCAAAGTGTGATCATCACATGCGCATTGGTGCACGTGCGCGTATTGAGTCACTGCTAGACATCGAAGGACGCGTGGAGATTGGTTCAAACACTCGCTCCATGGACCCGCTCAAGTTCAAAGATTCACGCAAATACCCTGAGCGCATTCAAGAGGCCGTGCGCCAGACGGGCGAGACAGATGCGCTTGTGGTGGTGAGCGGCGCTATTCGCAGTGTTCCCTGTGTGCTCGCTTGTTTTGAGTTTGAGTTCATGGGCGGCTCGATGGGTTCGGTTGTCGGAGAGCGTTTTGTTCAGGGCGTACAAGCCGCAATTAAAAATAAAGTACCCTTCATTTGTGTCGCCGCCTCGGGTGGTGCGCGTATGCAAGAGAGTCTGTTCTCCTTAATGCAAATGGCTAAAACCAATGCAATGCTAAGTCGACTCGCAGAGGCTAAGCTGCCCTTCATCAGTGTTTTGACGGATCCCACCATGGGTGGCGTTTCCGCTAGTTTTGCATTTATGGGCGACGTCGTGATTGGAGAGCCTAAAGCTTTGATCGGCTTTGCGGGGCCCCGCGTGATCGAACAGACTGTGCGTGAAAAGTTGCCAGAAGGTTTTCAGCGCTCGGAATTCTTGCAACAAAAAGGCGCCATTGATATGGTGCTTGATCGACGTCAGTTGCGCGAAGAGCTTGCACGCCTGATGGCGCTCATGACCAATCAGTCGATGGACAGTGTCGCTGCCTAAAAGATAATTTGGGTGAATAAAAAAGCGGTGCATCAACTCAGTTGATGCACCGCTTTTAACTTTCCAGTGTGACTTGCGCTTTCGCGCAAGAGAGTCAATTACCGAATAGTTTCTACTTGAACTAAAGGCTGACTAGATACAGCTGCCTTTGGCTTTGGTTCACGCCCGAGCTTAACAGGCACGACGTTTTGACTGGCCATCCCTTGCGCGACACGAGCAGGATCGGTTTCAACCCATTGCAATCCTGCTGTTTGCACAATTGCATGCAAAGTGGCTTGATCAACGCGTGGGGTCTGAGCCAAAGTCGGTGCCGTGGACACCGTCGCAACCTGAATCGGTGCGGGAGTGGGTGCGGCAGTGGTTACGGGAGAGGTTACGGGGGTGGACAGAACGGGAGTTGGAGCAACCACGAGCGCTTCAGGAGCGGCGGCGATAGGTGCCACAGCAACAGGTGCCACAACAACAGGTGCCACAGCAACAGGTGCCACAGCAACAGGTGCAGCAGGAGCAGTAGGAGGTGTGCTAGGCGCAGAAGATGCGACAGGCGTTACCGTTGCGCTTGCGCCGTGTTCGACATAGTCAACGGGCGCACTAGAAAGCGCGTTGCTCGACGCATGCTCAAAACCTTCTCTATCTGTTGCATGGTCTTCGCGTCCATCGATGCCTGTACCTTCGTCGGAGCCGCGACGGCCACGACGACTACGTCGGCGACGACGCTTGCGCTCTGGATCGGTTTGGTCGATATCATCCTCTGCCAAACCTTGTGCATTCAAGCCCTGTTGCAGATTGGCTTGATTGTCTGTCAACGCATTTGCAGCAGGTGTTGGGCGAGGCAGTTGAGGACGACGCTCAGCTGAAGAAGCAGAGTCCTCTGTCTGAGCGGTATTGGTCACCGCATCGACTTGATCTGGACGAACATCGCTACCATCCTCGCGACGGTTACGACTACGCCCGCGGCGGTTGCGATTGCCGCGTGAGCTATCGTCGCCTGAGTCGTTTGCTTCGGTGCGTGCTTGAGGCGCACGCTGGTCGAGTTCATCCTTGGGCGCACGACGATTGTCGGAAGTGGTTGAAGCTTCACCCGTTGCGGAGCGAGTTTCGCCGCGATTGTCGGGGCGACGGCCACGACCACCACGATTACCACCACGACGGTCACCTTGAGAGGGACGGCTGCGGTCACGTGAGTCAGTGGGCTTGGGTGTTTCTTCTTTTTTATCAGAGGAGGATCCGCCACTGAGCCAGCTAAAGAAACGGGAGAACAAGCCAGGTGTTTGATCGGCTTCGGCTTTTTTAGCGGGGGTCGAAGAAACGGGTGCGGGTTGTGCCGGTGTGATGCCTTTGACTAAGGCCTCAGGTTTGGCTTTAATTTCCTGCTCTTTAGGAGCCCAGCTCATATCCGTCGATGGCGCGTCCACTAAATCAAAGCTTGTCTTGAGATCCTCGAGACGAGGATCATCATGACGCAAGCGCTCGATATGGTGATGCGGCGTCTCGAGATGGCGGTTTGGGATCAGGATCAAGTTGACCTTGAGGCGTGTCTCGATCTTGGTGATGTCTGAGCGTTTTTCATTGAGCAAGAAGGTCGCGACATCGACTGGAACCTGCGCATGCACGGCTGCCGTATTTTCCTTCATGGCTTCTTCTTGGAGCAGACGCAATACTTGCAGCGCGCTGGACTCGGCGTCACGGATCACGCCCGTGCCGTTACAGCGTGGACACGTGATATGTGAGCCTTCGTTCAAGGCTGGACGCAGGCGCTGGCGCGATAGCTCCATCAGACCAAAGCGGGAAATTTTTCCCATCTGGACGCGGGCGCGGTCAAAGTGCAGAGCATCGCGAAGTCGATTTTCAACGGCACGCTGATTTTTCGTGTCTTCCATGTCGATGAAGTCGATCACGATCAGACCGCCGAGGTCACGTAAACGCAATTGGCGCGCGACTTCGTCAGCGGCCTCTTGGTTGGTGCGCAGCGCGGTTTCTTCGATGTCGGCACCACGGGTGGCGCGGGCCGAGTTGACGTCAACAGCGACGAGTGCTTCGGTGTGGTCGATCACGACCGAGCCGCCAGAAGGTAACTCAACCGTACGCGAGTAGGCGGTTTCGATCTGATGTTCGATTTGGAAGCGGGAAAAGAGCGGGACATCGTCGCGATAGCGCTTGACGCGCTCGACGTTGTCCGGCATGACAACGCTCATGAAAGCAGTAGCTTGATCGGCAATATCGTCCGTATCGATTAGGATCTCACCGATGTCCGGCGAAAAATAATCGCGTATCGCACGAATGACAAGACTCGACTCGAGGTAGATCAGAATCGGAGCAGGATTGTCTTTGGCGGCGCCATCGATCGCAGTCCAAAGCTGCATCAGATAGGACATGTCCCATTGCAGTTCTTCGGCATTGCGACCAATACCGGCCGTGCGAGCGATGATGCTCATGCCGGGCGGGATGGTCAACTGGTCCATGGCTTCGCGCAGTTCTTGACGCTCTTCGCCCTCGACGCGGCGCGAAACACCGCCGCCACGAGGGTTGTTAGGCATCAAGACCAAGTAACGACCCGCTAGGGAGATAAAAGTTGTGAGTGCCGCTCCTTTGTTGCCGCGCTCCTCTTTTTCAACCTGAACGATCAGTTCTTGGCCTTCGCGCAGGGCGTCTTGAATACGCGCTGACCGGACGTCAACACCTTCTTTGAAATAGCTGCGTGCGATTTCTTTGAAGGGCAGAAAGCCGTGACGGTCTTCGCCGTAATTAACAAAGCAAGCTTCGAGACCAGGCTCGATGCGGGTGATGACGCCTTTGTAGATGTTGCCTTTACGCTGTTCGCGTCCGGCGATTTCGATATCGAGGTCGATGAGCTTTTGCCCATCAACAATTGCAACGCGCAGTTCTTCCTGGTGCGTCGCGTTAAACAGCATGCGCTTCATGAGAGAGTTTCTCCATTTAAATGGCGCGTCGGAAATCGACGCGCAGCCACGCGTTGTTGGCTGCGAAACACTGAAGCAGGCAAAGAGGACGCGCGCCCTGTCGGGACGCACGAAGAAAAGGTCTTTAGACCAGCACTGTGCGCCCAGAGGCGCGGGGTTCATTCAGCAGGAGGGTCAGGATCACAAGAGTATTTGACAAAAGTGGTTGACTAAAAAATTGCTGAGAACATCAGGCGGATATGTGTCAAACGCCTGGTGCAGGGATACGACGGTTTCTTGCTTTTAATCTTGCTCTTAATTCAGTATTGCGCGCGGCACGAAGGGGGTAAACATTTCCAGCGCGGGCGAAACGTGAGAACGTCGCAACATCGCGCCTAAAGTGCATCCCAGTCTAGCCGACGACCAGCAACCCAGAGGACAAGAAAGCAAGCGGTACAATATTAAAGTGCAGTGCGCGATCCAGACGGAGACGTGACATAAAGTTGCATCTCGACGAAGGAAGGGTTTTAAACCCGGCTTTCTTAACCCTTTTAAGGCTTGTTCGATTATAAGCCCCTTTTGCTGATGCGCAAAGATTCTATCGCCCCTTTGAAAAATCCTGCTAAACCTGGCGTGAAATCTGCGCGAAAAACAGCGCCCCGTTCGCTTCCAATCCACGAGACTAAAAATAACTTGCCCCCAGCGCCTGAAGTCCCTGTTGTCGTGCCCGTCGTCCGGATGATCGAGGTGACCGAAGAGCACGACGGTCAACGGTTGGACAACTTTCTGATGCGTCTTTGCAAAGGCGTGCCAAAGAGTCATATTTATAAAGCGGTCCGGGGAGGAGAAGTTCGCGTCAACAAGGGACGGGTCGCGCCTGATGACCGAATCAAACTTGGCGATATGGTGCGCGTGCCTCCAATGCGTTTGCCCGCAGCAGATGAAAAAAGAATTGTGCCGGGTTGTGAATTTCCGATTATTTTTGAGGATGATGGCTTGCTGGTGATCGATAAGCCAGCCGGTACGGCCGTTCATGGCGGAAGCGGTGTGTCGTTTGGCGTGATCGAAGCGCTACGCTCGGCACGGCCTGAGGCCAAATTTCTGGAGCTTGCGCATCGCTTGGATCGGGATACCTCTGGATTGCTGATGATTGCCAAAAAGAGAAATGTCTTGCTGGCTTTGCACGAAATGTTTAGAACCGGCGGTGGTAGAAAGCATTATTTAGCGCTGGTGGAGGGTGACTGGGTCAATGCCAGGCAGCATATCCGGCTGCCGTTAGTGAAATGGACCACTCAGACAGGGGAGCGGCGTGTCAAAGTCGAGGCCGAAGGTCAGGTCTCACACACGATTGTGAGTGCAGAACGTCGTTTCAATGGCTATAGTTTGGTCGATGCCGAGTTACGAACCGGTAGAACGCATCAGATCAGGGTTCATTTGGCCTCAAGTGGATTTCCGATCGTGGGCGATGATAAATACGGGCGCGACGAGACGCGCGCAATATTCAGCAAGCTGGGATTTACAAGAATGTTTTTGCATGCCTGTCGACTGGAAATGCCCCATCCCTTGACTCAGGAGCCCATGGTGCTCGAAGCACCCATGCCCCTTAGTTGCGAGAAAATCCTCCAAAAGCTGGAGGCGCGATGAAACCCTATTCAGTCATCGTGTTCGATTGGGATGGCACCCTCATGGACTCGACGCACAGTATTGTGGCGGCGATTCAGGGCGCTTGCCGTGATCTTGAGTTGCGGGTGCCGACCGCCGCGGAGGCGGCTTGGGTGATTGGTTTGTCGCTCGAACCCGCTTTGCGACGCGCGGTGCCAGATTTGACGCCTTCGATGGAGCCGTTGTTTCTCGAGCGTTATCGTTACCACTACCTCTCTAAAGATACGCAATTGAAGCTTTTCGACGGTGTGCCGGAGATGCTGAGCGACTTACAGGCTGCGGGTGCGACGCTTGCGGTCGCCACTGGTAAAAGTCGTGTGGGGTTGAATCGAGCGCTTGCTGCGACGTCTCTGCACAGCGCGTTTGCGGCCACACGCACCGCGGACGAGACGTTTGGCAAACCGCACCCGGGTATGCTGCTTGAACTCATTGATGAGCTGATGGTTGAACCCGAGCGCATGGTGATGGTCGGGGATACCTCGCACGATTTAACGATGGCGGCCAATGCCGGCGTCCACGGAATCGGGGTTGCCTATGGCGCCCATCCCGAAAAAGAGCTCAGAGCATGCCCTCATCATACGATTGCCCTGGATGTGGCGAGTTTGCATAAATGGCTGCGCGAACGCATCGTTTAAGCCCGGTAGGTATTCGTTAAGCCCACTCATAATAGGTGTTTCCTGCGGCTGAAGTGTGTTTCAATATTCAGCACCATGTTCATTGTCGGAGTTCCAGATGCCTGTTTATCGCTACCCACGTATACGCGCCAGTGAAATCACGCCTGAAGAGATTTGGGAAAGCCGACGCACCTGGATGAAAGCGGCTGGCGCGACCTTTGCTGCAGGTACGCTCGCCGGTTTCCCCCAGATGAGCTCAGCCGCGAGCCTGAGTAAGTTGGACGCAAAGCGCTCGACCCAATTTGTCTTGATGGAACCCATCACGCCTGAAAAAGACGCGACGACCTATAACAACTTCTTTGAATTTGGCATGGACAAAGGAGACCCGGTCAAGTACGCGCACAAAATGCAGATCACGCCTTGGAAGTTGCGGGTAGAGGGCGAGTGCGCTGCACCCAAAACCTTTGATATGGATGACTTGCTCAAACTCTCGCCTCTTGAGGACCGGACTTATCGTATGCGTTGCGTCGAAGGCTGGTCAATGGCGATTCCTTGGATCGGTTATTCCATGTCAGAGCTGATCAAGCAAGTTCAGCCAACGGGTAATGCGAAGTTTGTAGAGTTCATCACGGACATGCAGCCTAAAAATATGCCGGGCTTACGCACACGTTCGGTGGATTGGCCTTATCGAGACGGTCTGCGGATCGATGAGGCGATGCACCCGCTGACCATGCTAGTGATGGGAATGTATGGCAAAGTCTTGCCCAATCAAAATGGTGCACCGGTTCGTATGGTCGTTCCTTGGAAATATGGCTTTAAGTCTGTTAAGTCGATTGTCACGATTCGTTTGCTTGAAAAGCAGCCTGTGGGTAGCTGGGAGCAGTCACAGCCTTCCGAGTATGGGTTTTATTCCAATGTCAATCCCGAGGTCTCTCATCCGCGCTGGAGCCAGGCGACCGAACGACGAATCGGCGAAGACGGCGTGTTTTCCCCCAAGCGTAAAACGCTGATGCTCAACGGTTATGCCAACGAGGTTGGATCGCTTTACGCGGGTATGGATTTGCGTAAAAACTATTGAGTCTGGGCGTGCAGGCACTCTCAGCCAAGGCCTTTGATCGAGCCAAGCCTCTGCTGTTCATTGCAGGGCTTTATCCTTTGCTCAGATGGGTCGTGCTCGGATATCACAATGCACTGACGGCGAACCCCGTGGAGTTTCTAACGCGCTCGTCCGGTACTTGGACCTTGGTGTGTTTGTTGGTCACCTTAGCGATCTCCCCTTTGCGTCAATGGTTGAAGCAACCGGCACTGTTACGCTGGCGGCGAATGTGTGGACTCTTTACTTTTTTTTATGCCACCCTGCATGCGTTGTCTTGGGCCTGGTGGGATCAGAGTTTTGAATTGGTCCCCATGCTCGCGGATGTTTGGAAGCGTCCTTTCATCCTGGTCGGTGCTGCGGCATTTTTGACTATGGCACTGTTGGCGATCACCTCGACCCAAGCTTGGATGCGCCGCCTAGGTAAGCGCTGGCAGCTGTTGCATCGTTCCATCTATTTGATCGGTGTATTAGCGATCTTGCACTATTGGTGGCATAAGCAAGGCAAAAATGATTTTGATACTGTCTTGATCTATGCGGCGGTCTTGGCTTTTTTGTTAGCGTGGCGTGTACGTCGCGCGTGGCTAAAGGCAAAGCGCCTTTAAAGGCCAGAGCCTGTGGTGGGTAAGGCCAGCAGCCGCGCAGCGGTTTGGGCGTCTGGTCGGCTCGTGATGCGATCGGGACGATAGTGCATTTGAAAGGCACCGATAGCCGCAAAGGTTCCTGCATCAAAATAATTTGACTCAGGTACTTGGTAGCCCACCCGTTTGAGCTGCTTTTGAAACCATCCCGCATCTGGATAACCGATACGAATAAAGTTGGCTTCGTGCTTGGCCGCCGCAGCTTCGTCAAACCAGCGTCCTACGCCGGCTTGTGCGAGCTTTTTCCAGGGAAAGGACGGACCTGGATCAATTTTGCGCATCGGTGCGACATCACTGTGTCCGACAATATTTTCAGGTGCGATATTGTTGCGCTGAGCGACCTCTTTTGTGAGTGTGATGACCGCGGCAATTTGTGTGTCGGAGTAGGGCATGCCTTTGTCTCCATGGCTATTGCGTGTCCAACCTGGGTGCACAATTTCTATCCCAATGGAGCGTTGGTTGAGAAATGTTCGACCATACCAACTACTGTCGCCGGCATGCCAGGCGCTTTTATCCTCGTTGACTAAACGGTAGACCACCGGGGGCTTGTCATCGGTCACGACGTAGTGCGCGCTGACATCGCGGTTGGTGAGCGTCATGAGCGCGCTAGGTTTGGTCGAGGCCGTGTAGTGCAGCACGATCACATCGATGCGACCACTTTGACCGCGCGACTTCATTGAGTCGTCGAAACGGTAGGGGCCGCTGACTTGAGAGGCGCAGCCTGACAAGAGAATTACCAGCAGGCAGAGGCACAGACGTTGATAAAAAAGACGCGATGAACGATGTGTGAAAGAGGCGAACGATTGCATCAGGCGGCCTGAAAGATAAAAAGGGTCGGGTGCTTGTCGAGGGCGGGGCTCGGTTGGTTTTTCCACTGTGCGATCGTCAGGGTGCGAATCCACTCGTCTTGTGTCGTGACCGAGCGCGCAATGCATAACTGGGTGTTGCCCTTGAGGTGTTCGACTAGGCTGGCGAACATCGCCTGGTTGCGGTAGGGGGTTTCGATAAACAATTGAGATTGTTTTTGTTTGGAAGAGATTTGCTCCCAAGCCTTAAGTTGTTTGGCGCGCTCGGCGGGCTCTACGGGGGCGTAACCGTGAAAAGCGAAGCGCTGCCCATCCAAGCCGCTCGCCATCAGCCCCAGTAAAATTGAGGAAGGACCTACCCAGGGTTTAACTGGAGCACCCCAGCGATGGGCGAGCGCGACCGCACGGGCACCTGGATCGGCGACGGCAGGACAACCCGCATCGGAAACCAAGCCAATATCTTGGCCGGCTTTAAGAGGTGCAAGCCACTGCTCTAGCGCCTCGTCCCCGACTCGGGCATTGAGCTCATGGATCGTGATGTCTTGTAAGGGGTAGGCCAGAGGGGTGAGCTTTAAAAAAGCACGAGCGACTTTGGCATTTTCGGCAACGTAGATTTTAAGTGCACCCGCCTGAGCTTGTCCCTGCGCGGGGAGCCATTGGTCAATGGGAGCTTCTCCCAGACCAACGGGAATCAGGTGTAGCGTACCCAAGCGACTTTGGGTTTGAGGTGCGGTGTTGGCGTGCAGGATGGACATCTGAGGGCTGTAAAAGAGTTAGGGTAAAGGGGGCAGACCGGCATGCTCAAGAGGGTCGAGTCCAAACTCGGTGAGCAGGCGGGTCAGCGCGATTAAGGGCAAGCCGATGATCGAGGTTGGATCTGAGCTTTCCATGCTTTGCATGAGTGCGATCCCAAGAGACTCGGCTTTGGCGCTGCCTGCGGTGTCATAGGGCGTGTCAAGGCGTAAATATCTGTCGATCGCTGTGTCTGATAAGGATCGAAAAACACAGGTCGTGGGCACTTCGACGGTTTGAATGTATTGGTCTTTCATCACGGCCATGGCGCTATGAAAAATGACCGCTTGGCCGGAGAGGGCTCTGAGTTGGCGTTGCGCGCTTGCATGATCGCCTGGCTTACCTAGGGGGGTGCCGTGCAGGGAGGCGACCTGATCGGCGCCGATCACGAGATGACCGGGGTATTGTGCTGCAATCACACGAGCTTTGGTTTGCGCCAAGCGCAATGCAAGCGTTCTAGGCGTTTCGCCGGAAGTAGGGGTTTCATCAATATCGGGCGCAATCGAAATAAAAGGAATTTTTAGTCTTGAGAGGAGTTCACGCCGATATGGGGAGCTCGAAGCGAGGATCAATGGGTGTGTCAATGTTGTTTTGGCCGTGTTTGAAATTGACGATACTGGTGAAAACACGCTATTATCTCTCGCTTTGTTGCTCTTTTGTTGCAGTCTGTAGGTATGCGCTTTCACGAGCGTTTTGGTATGCACTATAAGGGTATGCACTATAAGGCAGGCAATTTTGACAGAAGATCTTAACGCCGCATTCAGGTTTAGCACTCCGCCGATCGTAGATGCGTTTGATTTCGCGCGACGCGGTCAGGTTTTAAAAGGCGCATTCAGTGTGCACCGCTTAGATCGTTTGCTCGAGGGGTTGCCAGAGCAGCCGGTCGCAGAGCTCACTGTTTTAGAGGCGGCGCCAACTGTGCCTGGGGTCGTTCGGTTCGTGATCGAAGGTAGGCGAACAAAAGACGACCGGTCACAACTTGTCGTTCTTGTTCAAGCGAATTTAGTGCTCGAGTGTCAGCGTTGTTTGGGACCGCTCGTGTTGCCGATTGATCGGCAGACTGTTTTTGAGTTAGTGCGGCGTGAGTCGGACCTCGGCGATGATGAGATTGACGAGGATGATTTAGGTCAGCCCGAAAAGATTGTTGGATCGCCCAAGTTTGATTTGTGCGTGCTCGTTGAAGATGAATTAATTTTAGAAGTTCCTTATGTCCCGCGACACGAAGTGTGTCCGGAAACGCTTGATCTAGACGCGCAAGCCGAAGAACAAGCCGGTAGGGAAGAGCCCCTCTCGCCTTTTGCGGTGTTGAGTCAGCTCAAAACCAAGGGTCAGTAGTTGTTATCAAGACGGTTGGCGTACAATTCGCCGATCCACAGGAGTTGTCATGGCTGTTCAGCAAAACAAAAAATCCCCGTCCAAGCGCGGTATGCACCGCTCGCACGACTTTCTAGTTAATCCCCCAACGGCCATTGAGCCAAATACGGGCGAGCAACACCTGCGTCACCACATTAGCCCAACAGGCTTTTATCGTGGCCGTAAGGTCCTTAAGACCAAGTCTGACGAATAATACGCGGTTGACGGGCTTACCTGGTCTAAGCGTGTCTTATTCAAACGCGCTGCGCACGATCAACACGTGGCTACCGTAATCCGCATCGCGATCGACTGCATGGGTGGTGACGAGGGCATTCCCGTCACGGTCCCTGCAGCTTTTGCCTTTGCGCAACGCTTTGCCGATACGCATTTGTTACTAGTAGGCCTGCCCGAGGCACTCGAGCAGGCTGTTGCTGCTTGTGCAAAGCGTTATCCAGACATCACGCCAGATCGCTACACGATATTGCCAGCCACTGAGGTGGTGGCGATGGACGACCCTGTTGAGGTCGCTTTGCGTCGCAAAAAAGACTCCTCCATGCGCGTGGCTGCGCAAGCCGTCAAAGACGGGCGCGCCGATGCCTGCATTTCAGCGGGCAACACCGGCGCCTGGATGGCGATTTCACGCTATGTACTCAAAACACTTTTTGGTATTGATCGGCCCGCTATTGCCTCTGCCTTGCCCAATCAAAAAGGTGGCTCGACCACGATGTTAGATTTGGGAGCGAACGTTGATTGTTCGCCAGAGCACCTGTTGCAGTTTGCCATCATGGGAACGGCACTCGCGCAAGCGGGTGACACAAGCCATGTACCTTCGGTTGGTTTGCTCAATATCGGCGAAGAGGTCATCAAAGGTAACGATATTGTCAAGCAAGCCGGTGAGTTACTGAGGCAGAGCTCACTGAATTTCTACGGTAATGTCGAAGGCAATGATATTTTTAAAGGCACGGTAGATGTAGTCGTCTGCGATGGCTTTGTGGGCAACGTCGCCCTAAAATCAGCCGAAGGTGTGGCGAGAATGATGTCTGTCATCGTGCGAGAAGAATTCAGCCGCAATTTTTTCACCAAATTGTTGGGGTTAATCGCCTTGCCTGTTTTATTCAGATTTCGACGTCGTGTCGACAATCGGCAATACAATGGCGCAGCCTTGCTTGGTTTGCGCGGTGTTGTGATAAAGAGCCATGGCTCGGCAGACGCGTTCGCTTTTGGCTGTGCCTTGGAACGTGCCCGTGAGGCCGTCAGCACAGGATTGCTCAAGCGCACGGCTGAAGCCATTGCTCAGCTTACTCATTTACAAGTCGAAGTGGTGTCTTCGACGCAATCGGGAGACTCCGAATGACCCAGGTCATGCCTTTTGCGCGCATCATTGGTTCAGGCGGATTTTTACCCCCTCGAGTGGTCACCAACGAAGCGTTGGCCGCGGAGTTGGCCACGCGCCAGATCGAAACCTCAGACCAATGGATTCATGAGCGTACTGGCATCCGTCAGCGTCACTTGGCTGATCCAGGTATCACAACTAGCGTCTTGGCGACTGAGGCTGCGCGTCGCGCGCTCGCGGACGCGGGCGTGACGGCCGATGAAGTCGATCTGATTATTGTGGCAACGTCGACACCAGATTTTGTGTTTCCCAGTACGGCCTGTCTGGTACAGGCGAATCTTGGTAATAAAGGCGCAGCCGCCTTTGATGTTCAGGCTGTTTGCAGTGGTTTTGTCTACGGCTTGACGACAGCGGATAGTTTTATCCGGGCAGGGCGCGCACGCTGCGCCTTGGTCATTGGTGCCGAAGTGTTCTCTAGCATTATTGACTGGAGCGATCGCTCAACTTGCGTATTGTTTGGCGATGGCGCGGGTGCGGTGGTCCTCAAGGCCAGCGACGCGCCCGGCATCCTAGAGGCTGAACTCCACGCCGATGGCAGCCAGATGAATATTCTCTGCGCGGCGGGTAATGTCGCTTTTGGTCAAGTGACGGGCGACCCCTTTTTGCGCATGGATGGCCAGGCGGTCTTTAAACAGGCGGTCACTGTACTGGATCGTTCAGCGCGTTCGGTCTCAGAGAAGTCCGGCGTCGCGCTTGCGGATATCGACTGGTTGATTCCCCATCAAGCGAATCTCCGGATCCTGACTTTTTTAGCCAAAAAATTAGACATCCCCGTCGAAAAGGTTGTGATCACCGTGGACCAGCATGCAAATACCTCGGCAGCGAGCATTCCTCTCGCGTTTGATGTCGCACGCCGCGATGGTCGTATTCAACCTGGTCAACTTGTATTGATGCAGGGTGTCGGGGGCGGGTTCACCTGGGGTTCGGTGCTCGTACGTATGTAGTAAGGTTCGACTTTCAATGTTTCTTTAATTTCTTTATCCGCGACATCATGAAATTTGCATTCGTTTTTCCAGGTCAAGGCTCACAATCTGTCGGGATGATGGATGTGTGGTCTGGGCATCCAGCTGCCATGCAAGTCGTTGCAGACGCTTCTGCTGCGCTGGGAGAGGACCTTGGTGCTCTGATGGCCCAGGGACCTGTTGAGCAACTGAACCTGACCACCAATACTCAGCCTGCGATGTTGACAGCGGGCGTTGCGATGTTTGAAGCTTGGCGTGCGGCAGGTGGCCCGACGGCTTCATTGATGGCTGGTCATAGTCTTGGTGAGTATGCGGCACTGACCGCTGCTGGTTCGTTGTCGTTACACGATGCGGTGCGCCTTGTGCGTATTCGCGCTGATGCGATGCAGGCTGCCGTGCCGGTCGGCACAGGCGCCATGGCAGCCGTGCTGGGTCTTGAGGACGATGCCGTCCGTGCAGCCTGTCTCGAAGCCGCACAGGGACAAGTCGTCGAGGCGGTCAACTTTAATGCACCTTCTCAAGTGGTCATCGCGGGTCATGCAGAGGCTGTGCAGCGTGCTATACAGACGGCCAAGGCGGCTGGCGCCAAACGCGCCATGCTCTTGCCGGTCTCTGCACCGTTTCATTCAAGTCTGCTCAAACCCGCAGCTGACGTGCTTCAGGGCGCCCTCTCTGCGGTGAACGTCTCGGCTCCGCAGGTTCCCGTGATCAATAATGTCGATGTCGCCATTGTGCAAGACCCCGCCGGCATTCGCGATGCCTTGGTTCGACAAGCTTGGCATGCTGTGCGCTGGGTGGAGATTGTTCAGGCGATGCGCGGCCAGGGGATCACCCACGTGGTGGAGTGTGGCCCAGGTAAAGTGTTGAGTGGAATGGTAAAACGTATCGATCCGGAGTTGGTGGCACTCTCTGTTACCGATCCTGAGTCCATGCAGGCTGCGCTGGCTGCGCTTGCTGCCGCTTAATTCGAAGATCAAGGATGACTACTGACATGGACCTCAAAGATAAAGTCGCGCTTGTGACGGGTGCTTCGCGTGGAATCGGCCGAGCCATTGCACTCGAATTGGCTGGCCGTGGCGCTTGCGTGATCGGCACAGCCACAACCGAAGCTGGGGCGCTGGGTGTGACTGAGATACTGGCACCTCACGGCGGCCGGGGTGTTGTACTCAATGTCACAGATGTGCAGGGATGTGAGGCATTACTGGATACGTTGGCCAAAGAGTCGGGTGGTCCGCACATTTTGGTTAATAACGCGGGTATCACGCGCGATAACTTATCGATGCGCATGAAAGACGAGGACTGGGATGCCGTGTTGCAAACCAACCTCACTGCAGTCTTTCGTTTGTCCCGAGGCGTCATGCGCAGCATGATGAAGGCCCGTTGGGGTCGCATCATTAATATTACGTCGGTCGTGGGCTCAAGCGGCAATCCCGGTCAGGCCAACTATGCGGCCGCCAAAGCAGGTGTCGCTGGGATGAGTCGCGCTTTGGCGCGTGAGCTCGGCAGCCGAGGCGTGACTGTCAATTGCATTGCCCCCGGCTTTATAGAAACAGATATGACAAGTGCTCTTAATGAGGACCAAACCAAAGCACTCTTGGGACAAATTCCGCTTGGACGACTCGGTTCGGCCAGCGATATCGCGCACGCGGTGGCGTTTTTAGCGTCACCTCAAGCAGGCTACATCACAGGCACAACATTGCACGTCAATGGCGGCATGTACATGTAATAGGTTTTTTTTCTCCCGGTTGGCTATAATTCACCGGACTTTTCCCTTTGGAGATCTGCATGGAAAGCATCGAACAGCGCGTCAAAAAGATTGTCGCTGAACAACTTGGCGTTAACGAAGCCGAGATCAAGAACGCCTCTTCCTTTCTTGACGACCTCGGTGCCGATTCGCTCGACATGGTTGAGCTGGTCATGGCACTTGAAGACGAGTTCGAAACCGAAATTCCCGATGAAGAAGCTGAAAAAATCACAACGGTCCAACAGGCCGTGGATTACATCACTTCGAATTCCAAGTAATTTTTGTTGGTATTTAGGCGGTTAAGGCATTCTGTATCGCACGGCGGGGGCCTTTGGCTCCCGCTCAATTGCGTCAGTTTTCTTTTCAGCAGTTTTCTTGGCCGCGTATCGCATATTTGAGGAGTGCTCCGTGAAACGACGTGTCGTAATTACAGGTCTAGGCATTGTGAGCCCGGTGGGCAACGACATTGCCACGGCTTGGGACAATATCGTTTGCGGTCGGTCTGGTATCGGACGGATCTCTCGCTTTGATCCCAGCGCGTTCAATGCGCACATCGCAGGCGAAGTAAAAGGTTTTGACATCACCCAGATCCTCCCCGCTAAAGAAGCGCGGACGATGGACACTTTTATCCATTACGGCATCGCCGCCGGCCTGCAAGCATGGAAAGACTCTGGGTTGGAAATTACCGAGGCCAACGCAGATCGTGTGGGCGTCATTGTCGGCTCGGGAATCGGTGGACTGCAGCGGATTGAGGAAACCCAGACCGAATACCTCGAGCGTGGTCCACGCCGTATTTCTCCGTTTTTCGTCCCCGCCTCATTAATTAACCTAATTTCGGGTCAGATTTCCATTATGTTGGGCTTTAAAGGCCCTTCCTACGCGGTGGTGTCGGCTTGCACAACGGGCCTGCATTCCATTGGCGATGCTGCGCGTATGATCGAATACGGCGATGCTGACGTCATGATGGCTGGTGGTGCCGAGTCGACCGTTTCGCCGCTTGGTATTGGTGGCTTTGCCGCCATGCGTGCCTTGTCACAGCGCAACGATGATCCAACAACGGCTTCGCGTCCTTGGGACCGTGATCGTGACGGTTTTGTCTTGGGCGAGGGTGCTGGCGTGCTGATTCTCGAAGAGTACGAGCATGCTAAAAAGCGTGGTGCTCGCATTTATGGTGAGTTCGCTGGCTTTGGTATGAGCTCTGACGCGCATCACATTACGGCGCCCGATCGCGATGGGCCTCGCCGTGGTATTGCGAATGCGTTACGCAACGGTGGGATCAACGCTGACCAGGTCCAGTATGTGAATGCACACGGGACCTCGACCCCGCTTGGCGACAAAAATGAAACTGAAGCGCTAAAGTTAGCATTCGGTGATCACGCTAAAAAGCTCGTGATCAATTCGACGAAGTCGATGACGGGTCATTTGTTGGGTGCAGCGGGTGGTATTGAAGCTGTGTTTACGACGCTCGCTGTGCATCACCAGATTTCCCCGCCTACGATCAATATCTTTAACCAAGACCCCGAATGCGATCTGGATTATTGCGCGAACGCTGCGCGTGAACTAAAAATCGATGTCGCACTCTCCAACTCTTTTGGATTTGGCGGCACTAACGGCTCAATGGCTGTTCGCCGTATTTGACGTCTGAGACTTTACCGTCTGAGACGTTATTACGTTCAGATCTTGTCGTCCCGTTAACCCAGCCTCGCTGGGTGGCGGGATTGATTTTTTTAATGCTCATGTCGGCCTCCCTTGTTTTGTTTATTTCTGCCTTGTGGGTTGGCTTGGCGTGGTGGATTGCATCCCTTTTTGGGGTGATCCCCATTTTGGTGCATTATGTTGGGCTGCGCCGCAGACAAAAAGCTTTTGAGGGACGCGTACTCGTGATTTCCTCTGAAAAACCGTGGCAACTGGCATTTTATTCAGAAGTCTCTGGTTTGACTGATAGCATAGAGGTTATTGTCACTCAGCGCTGGTATCATTTTTTTGGACTGAGCTTAGGTTTGAAATTCCATCATCGTCCCCATAACATGTCAAAGACCGCTCTAGCGGTGGTCTGGAGACAGTGCACGCATCCCACAATCTTTCGCGAGGTCGCACTCGAGGCGAACCGACAGATTGAGGGTGCTCATCGACATTCAAAAGGGGATTCAGCTTGAGTGAGCGCGACGTAGACGCCGAGTTGGTTGCGCGCGTACAACGCGGAGACAAACAGGCGTTTGACCTGTTGGTACTGAAATATCAGAGAAAAATCATGCGTTTACTCTCTCGCATGATTCGGGATCCCGGTGAAATCGAGGATGTAGCTCAGGAATCCTTTATCAAAGCTTACCGTGCTTTACCCCAGTTTCGCGGTGAAAGTGCTTTTTATACATGGCTTTACCGCATTGCGATCAATACGGCCCGCAACTGGCTGGCGCAAAATAATCGTCGCCCAAGCACACCTTCTGCACAAGAAAACGAAGATGGTGAAACTTTTGACGCAACTGACAACCTAACAGACAGTAGCAACCCCGAATCTGAGATGGCAAGTCGTCAAATTGCCGAAACAGTGAACAAGGCGATGAATGATTTGCCTGAAGATCTACGCAATGCGATTGTGATGCGTGAAATTGATGGAATGAGTTACGAAGATATTGCTGAAAGTATGAGTTGTCCGATTGGCACGGTGAGGTCTCGTATTTTTCGAGCCCGTGAAGCCATCGCGATAAAGTTGCGTCCCTTGCTGGGTGATACCGGCGATCGGCGCTGGTGAGGAGTTTAAACGATGAAACAGTCTAACGAGATCTCAAACATGAATCAGTCAACCCAACAACCCCAGAGTGAGATTTCAGCCTGGATGGATGGTGACACGGGCGCTGACATGCCTGAGCACGTGTTATCCGCTCAAGGGAAGTCGACTTGGGAGCTTTATCACTTGATCGGGGATACGTTGCGGACACCTGCTCTGGCCTTGCCGGCCCAGCACTCTCTGCAGCAGCGCGTCGCCCAGGCGATTACTCAGGAGCCTGCGATTGTGGCTGCCCCAAAGCCTGCTGCTTCGTCGACATCAGCTTATGCCGCCAAGAGAGCGAGTGGGGGCCGTTTCTGGGGTAAAACGATTTGGCCTGGCTTTGCCATGGCCGCAGCAGTGGCTTCGGTCATTTGGGTCGCCAAGCCATTTTTGTTACCAGAACACTCATCGCCTGCCGAACAAGTCGCAGAAGTCACACCTGTGCAATCCGCGCGTCCGATTGAGGTTGCGTTTAATGCTCCCGTTGTGCGTGATTATGTGAATACGCACCGCGAAATGTCTGGTCTGGCGAATGTGCGTCAAGTGTCATTTGGAGCTATGCGGTAATGTCGCGTTTGGTCAATTGTGCGTTTACGTTCATGGTGATGGGTGCGAGCGCATTGAGTCAGGCATCACCTGTCGCGCCCTCTGCACAAGCCGTGCCGGTTCAAGCATCCCCCTCGTCGCATTCCTCCGATCAGTCTGAAGTCAATCAGATTGTGCGCCAAATTCAGCATGCTGCACGGACCCTGAACTACGTGGGTGTCTTTGCTTTTCAACAGGGTGAGCGTTTTGAGTCATCCCGCATCACGCATTTTTTCGATGGAAAAAATGAAAAGGAGCGCATCGAGGTTCTGGACGGCGCGCCCAGAGAGTATTTACGTTTTAATGACGAAGTACAAGGCTTGATGCCAGATCGCAAGCTCATTTTGCTTGAGCAACAGCGCGGGGATCGCTTCCCTGGATTGTTACTCAATCATGCGCAATCGTTAGAAAAAAATTACACCGTGCGACTTGCACCCGAGCTTTTGCGTATTGCAGGACGACCTTGTCGTGGCATTGAAGTGACGCCGCGTGATCAGCATCGCTACGGTTATCGCTTGTGCTCGGATCTAGAGACTCATTTGCTGCTCAAGGCTCAAATGGTCGGTCACGATGGTGTGGTCATCGAACAGGTGGCGTTCGTACAGGTCGCGATTGGCGCTGACATTACTGAAGCGATGTTGACACCGACGTGGATCACAACGGATTGGCGAAGCGTGCGTGCGCAGCATGTCAAAGTAGATTTGTTGGCACAGGGTTGGCGGATTCCAGCCCCAGCCGGTTATATGCCAACGTCACAACTTGAAAGAACTTTTTCTAATAATAAGCGCGTGAATCAACTTGTATTATCAGATGGTCTCGCAACTATTTCAATTTTTATTGAACCTTATCAGCCAGAGCGGTCTGAGTATGAACCCCAAGGCGCTGCGCGAAGTGGCTCAGTGAATATCTTCGGGATCAAGGTAGAAAACTTTTGGTTGACTGTATTGGGTGAAGTGCCGGCCGCAACCCTTGAACAGTTGGCTCAGTCAATTCAATACGTTCCGTCAAAGCCCGCACGTTAACGCGCTGCGAGCGTTGAGTTGGAGCGTTTAAATCGGAGTTCATGATGCAAGATCAGTCACACTCATATCTGTATCAGTCTGTTGGTCGCATGCGCCGCATCGCGACAACGTTGATGGTTGCCATAGCCTTAGTGCTCGGTGGCTTGCAAGTCTCGTTTGCGCAAGCGCGCAATGTTGGTTTGCCTGACTTTACGACGATTGTTGAAAAATCAGAAGCTGCTGTGGTGAATATCCGCACAACCGCTAAAGTCTCCTCGCGCGCAGGCGGAGGTGGCGGCGGCGGTGCGCCCGGTCAAGATCCTTATGAATTATTCCGTCACTTTTTTGGCCCTGACTCCGCGCCACCCGGTGGACGTCAAGGACCGCAACCAGCACCACGCGGACGACGTGCCGAGCCCGAAGAGCGCTCTGTGCCGCGCGGCGTAGGGTCGGGATTTTTTATCTCGGAGGATGGACACTTGCTCACCAACCATCATGTGGTGGTGGATGCAACGGATATTTTTGTCACGCTGACGGATGGTCGCGAGTTCAAGGCGAAAGTCGTGGGCAGCGATCAACGTACGGATGTCGCCTTGCTCAAGATTGATGCCAAAGGGATGGCAACACTGCCGATTGGCAATGCCAAAACCCTCAAAAAAGGTCAATGGGTCTTGGCGATTGGTTCGCCTTTCGGACTCGAGTCGACGGTGACTTCGGGCATTATCAGTGCCTTGGGTCGTGAGACCGGTGACTATCTGCCTTTTATTCAGACTGATGTGGCGGTCAATCCAGGTAACTCTGGTGGTCCTTTGCTCAATCTAGATGGCCAAGTGGTCGGGATCAATGCACAGATCGTGTCCCGCAGTGGTGGTTTTATGGGCATCTCTTTGGCGATTCCGATCGATGAGGCAATGCAGGTTGTGGATCAGCTCAAGTCCTCAGGTCGCGTCACGCGTGGACGGATTGGTGTGCAGATCGGTGAGGTGAGCAAGGATGTGGCGCAAGCCATTGGTCTACCAAAAGCTGAGGGCGCACTTGTCAGTGGTGTTGAGCCTGATGGTCCAGCAGAAAAGGGCGGTATTTTGCCAGGTGACGTGATTTTGAAGTTCGACGGTAAAGCCATTACCAGGATGTCTGATTTGCCCCGTCTTGTGGGTCAAACAAAGCCAGGTGCGGTTTCTCCAGTCGAAGTCTGGCGCAAGGGCAAGACGGTCAAGCTCAATGTCACTGTGACAGAACTAAAGGCCGAGCAGACGGCGGAGGCGCCTGCTGCAAAGGAAAAGCCTGTTGAGTCACAGAGTGTAGTGCTGGGGATGACGATTGTTCCAGTCAGCGCTGAGGCTCAGAAAAAGCTGCGGATCAAGGGTGGCGTTCAGGTCACTGCGGTTGCAGCGCCAGCCTCGACTGTGGGTATTGCCGAAGGCGACCTCATTTTGGCGGTCAATAACACCGACATTACGAGTCCTGAGCAGTTTGCCAAGGTGATTGCCGGTCTCGACAAGACGCGTCCTGTTGGTTTGATGGTTCGGACAGGCGACCAAACCCGTTGGGTCGCCGTGCCAGCCGCCAAATAAAGACAAGAACGGCTAGAATAGCGGTTTGCCGCAAAAGGGGCGCAGAGCGCCCCTTTTTGCTTGCTAGCCCGCTTACTTTTTAGGTGTTATGCAGCATATTCGCAATTTCTCCATCATTGCCCACATCGACCATGGCAAGTCCACCTTGGCGGATCGTCTGATCCAGCGCTGCGGGGGCTTGGCCGATCGTGAAATGTCCGCGCAAGTCCTAGACTCTATGGATATCGAGCGCGAGCGCGGTATCACCATCAAAGCTCAAACAGCTGCGCTGCATTACAAGGCGAAAGATGGCAAAACCTACAATCTCAATTTGATTGATACGCCCGGACACGTTGACTTTTCTTACGAGGTGAGTCGGTCTCTGTCCGCATGCGAAGGTGCGTTACTGGTTGTAGATGCTTCCCAGGGTGTGGAGGCCCAGACTGTCGCCAATTGTTATACGGCGATTGAACTCGGTGTCGAGGTCGTGCCTATTCTTAATAAAATGGATCTGCCTCAAGCAGACCCAGAGAGCGCGCGTGCCGAGGTCGAAGAAGTCATCGGTATCGACGCGGCGGATGCGATCTTGGCGAGCGCCAAAACAGGCATGGGCATCGACGATATTCTCGAAGCCGTCGTCGCGCGTATTCCTGCGCCCAAGGGTGATCCCGAGTCGCCTCTTCAGGCATTGATTATTGACTCTTGGTTCGATAACTATGTGGGCGTGGTCATGCTGATTCGTTTGATCAATGGCGTGCTCAAGCCCAAGGACAAAATTTCCTTCATGGCGACAGGTGCGGTGCACATGTGCGAGCAAGTCGGTGTTTTTACTCCCAAGTCTGAGCCCCGCAAGTTTCTCTCCGCAGGAGAGGTGGGGTTTGTGATCGCTGGCATCAAAGAGCTTGCCGATGCCAAGGTCGGCGACACGATTACTTTGTTGGGCAATCCGGCTGCCGCACCTTTGCCGGGCTTCAAGGAAGTCCAACCGCAAGTGTTCGCGGGTTTGTATCCTGTAGAAAGTAGTGAATACGATCAATTGCGAGACTCGCTTGAGAAGCTCAAGCTCAATGACTCAGCCTTGATGTACGAGCCTGAGGTATCGCAAGCACTTGGTTTTGGTTTCCGTTGCGGTTTTCTCGGACTCTTGCACATGGAGATTGTTCAAGAGCGGCTCGAGCGTGAATTCGATATGGATATCATCACGACCGCACCCTCCGTGGTATACGAGGTTGTGCTGAGAGATAACTCCGTGATTCACATCGAGAGTCCATCGCGGATGCCCGAGGTTGGTAAGTACATCGAGATACGTGAACCCATTGTGAACGTGACGCTGTTTATGCCGCAGGAGTATGTGGGCACGGTCATGACGCTTTGCAATAACAAGCGTGGCGTGCAGCTCGATATGAGTTATCACGGTCGGCAAGTCCACCTTCACTACGAAATTCCACTTGCTGAAATCGTGCTCGATTTTTTTGACAAGCTGAAATCAGTTTCCCGCGGTTATGCATCGATGGACTATGAGTTCAAAGAGTATCGCGCTGCGGATGTGGTCAAGGTTGATCTGCTGATCAACACCGACAAGGTCGACGCCTTGTCAAATATTTGTCACCGCTCCAATGCGCGTTATCGCGCGCGCGAGGTGGTGTCACGTATGCGCGAATTGATTCCTCGCCAAATGTACGATGTGGCGATCCAGGCTGCGATTGGTGCCGAAATAATTGCACGTGAAAACGTCAAAGCATTGCGTAAAAACGTGCTGGCCAAGTGTTATGGCGGTGATATTAGTCGCAAGAAAAAACTGCTCGAAAAGCAGAAGGCCGGTAAAAAGCGGATGAAACAAGTGGGCAGCGTAGAAATTCCTCAAGAAGCTTTCTTGGCGATTCTACAAGTCGATGACAAATAACACTGATGCAAGGTTGAACTGATGAGCTGGAACTTTGCCCTGATTTTATTTATCGCGTTTGTGGTCACGGGTGTGATCTGGACGATTGATAAGTTTTCGCTAAGACAAAAACGTCATGCTCGCATGATGCAAGCGATCGATTTAGCCCGACCGAGTTGGGCAGCCCTTCCTGCTGAGGAAAAGCGGAGCCGTGAAGAGCAGATCCGAACAGAGCTCGGTAAGCAGCCCTGGTGGGTCGAGTACGGCGCCAGTTTTTTTCCGGTCATTTTGTTTGTGTTCGTGTTGCGCTCCTTTATCGTTGAGCCTTTCCGTATTCCCTCCGGTTCAATGTTGCCGACCTTGCAATCGGGCGATTTGATTTTGGTTAACAAGTTCACATATGGCTTGCGTCTTCCAGTGCTCCATAACAAAGTTGTTTCAATTGGAGAGCCTGCGCGTGGTGATGTGATGGTGTTCCGTTACCCCGTTGACCCGTCGGTCGATTACATCAAACGCGTAGTCGCTTTGCCTGGCGATGAGGTGGCTTACCTCGATAAGCGCCTCTATATCAACGGTAAAGAAGTGCCGCGCAAGCGTGACGGTGAGTATTTCGAACCAGATCGTGTGGCATATACGGCACAGTTTACGGAGTACCTTGGTGAAAAGCCTCATCAAATATTGCTGGATGAGCGGAGATGGCAGGATTTAGGGCCAACTTCGAGCTTTCCATATCGTGAAAAATGTGAATATCTCCGAAATGGTCTGCGCTGTACCGTACCGACCGGTGTTTACTTTATGATGGGTGACAATCGCGATAACAGCCTGGACAGTCGATTTTGGGGTTTCGTCCCCGAGGCGAATATCGTTGGTAAAGCTTTCTTTATCTGGATGAATTTTGGAAACCTAGGACGTATCGGACCTTTCCATTAATTCTTTTAGATCCTTGTCACCCGTTTATGACTCCCGCTTCATGCCTCTGGCCGCTCTTGAGACTTCGCTTGGATATAAGTTCGTCAAACCCGCTCTGCTTGAGCAGGCGCTGACGCATCGTAGTCATGGTGCTCGCCATAACGAGCGCCTTGAGTTTTTAGGCGACTCTGTGCTGAATATGTCAGTGGCTGCCTTGCTCTTTAATCACTACGGCACCCTTGATGAGGGCGACTTGTCTCGCGTGCGTGCCAATCTGGTCAAACAATCATCGCTCGCCGATATTGCACAAAAACTCGACTTGTCCAAATACCTCAGGTTGGGAGAGGGTGAACTTAAAAGCGGTGGTTTCAGACGCCCCTCTATTTTGGCGGATACGTTCGAAGCGATCTTGGCGGCGGTTTATCTCGATGGTGGTTTTGTGGCGGCTCAAGAATTGATCGAGCGACTGTACAAGCCGATTCTGGCGAGCGTGGACCCGCTGACCTTGGGTAAAGACGCAAAGACCCTCTTGCAGGAGTTTCTGCAGAGTCGCAAGCTGGCCTTGCCAATCTACAGTGTGGTGGCGACCCACGGTGCGGCGCATAGCCAACAATTCGAAGTCGAATGCTCGATTCCCTCTCTTGAAATCAAGGTCAATGCCCCTGGTTCAAGCCGCCGCGCAGCCGAGCAATCAGCCGCCAAACTCGCACTTGAGGCTGCGGAGACTGCGAGTCCCGCCCCAGTTAAAAAGCGTTCAACCCGAGCGCGCAAAACGGCACAATTGACGCTGCCGGTTGCGGTTGCTCAGGAACTTAAATGACAGAAAATATAGATATCAAGACCTCAAGTTTCACGCCAGAAGTCCCTTATCGTTGCGGCTTTGTCGCCGTAGTGGGTAGACCCAACGTTGGCAAATCAACGCTCACCAACGCCCTGATCGGCAGCAAGATTTCGATTGTTTCGCGCAAGGCACAAACTACACGTCATAGAATTCAGGGTGTACTCACCCGCGAGCATGAACAATTTGTGTTTGTGGATACCCCAGGCTTTCAAACGCGTCATGGTGGTGCCATGAACAAGATGATGAATCGCGTGGTGACGCAGACGCTGGCCGATGTGGACGTGGTGTTGTTCTTGGTCGAGGCGGGCAAGTGGTCGCCGGGCGATGCCAAGCTGTTGTCCCTTTTGCACCATCCAGAGCGTACGATTTTGGTGATCAGTAAAATCGATCAGCTTAAAAATCGTGATGAACTCTACCCGTTTGTCGCGAATATCGCTTCGCAGTTCAAGTTTGATGCGGTCGTTCCTGTCAGCTCGACTAAGCGCCATCAGTTAGATCAGTTGCTCGACGAAGTCGCGAAACGTCTACCTGAAAATGAACCCTTCTTTGATGCCGATACGCTTACGGATCGGCCCATGCGCTTTATCGCGGCCGAACTCATCCGTGAAAAAATCTTTCGTTTGGTTGGTGACGAGCTCCCGTATGGTTGCACCGTGGTGATCGAGCAGTGGGAAGAAACGGCCAAGGGTGCCCATATCAACGCCTGTGTCATCGTCGAGCGTGATAGCCATCGCCCCATCTTGCTGGGTGCGGGCGGTAATCATATGAAGCGCATCGCTTCTGAGGCGCGCCAGGACATGGCCAAGCTGATGGACAAGCCCGTGCACCTTGAGGTTTACATCAAGGTGCGCAAGGGGTGGGCTGAAAAAGAAAGCAGCCTGCGCGATTTAGGATATGAGTAGACGCGTTCTTCGAGTCCTCGAAACACCGGGCTATGTGTTGCATGCGACAGCCTGGCGAGAAACCTCTCTGATTGTTCAAGCATTTTCTAGAGACCACGGCTGGGTCAGTATGGTCGCCAAAGGTGCCAAACGTCCCCACTCCGTATTGCGACCCGCGTTGTCTGTGTTTCAGCCCTTATTGATGTCCTGGACGGGTTCCGGAGAAATTAAAACACTGACACGCGCCGAATGTGCAGGCGTACATGCCTTGCCAGGCGCCGCCATGATGTCATGTTGGTATATGAACGAGTTGTTATTTCGTTTGCTGCCTCGCGAAGATCCTCATCCAGGCTTGTTTGATGCCTATGTGCTCGCATTGCAGCGGCTTGCGGCAGGCCAAGCGGCGGCGGGTGCTTTACGTCGTTTTGAGTGGATTTTGCTCAAAGAAACGGGCTATGGCCTGGATGTCGAAGAGCCAGATTTTGAGGATTTGCAGAGCGAACCTGCGCTGCGCGCAAACTTGCGTGAGCGCTTGTCAGAACATCTGGCAGGGAGGCCTTTAACCACCCGTCAGGTCTTGGTTGCACTGCAGCGCTTTCAGCCTGTCAAACCAGGAGGATGACTGAACGTATGTGTCATGGCTGATGATGTTATGCGGTCAGCACAGCGCGCCCTGTGACTTTGCCTTCTCGTAAAGAGGTTAATACCTTGTCAGCATCCGCAAGAGGATGTTTGTGTACGGGAATGGGGGTGATTTTGTTGTCCTTGACCAGTTGTAACAACTCTCTGAGTTCGTCGAGCGAACCGGTATAGCTGCCAAGAATCTGCAAAGCTTTCATCGGAATAAAGGCAATCGGCCAAGACGCTCCGCCACCGAACAGGCCGACGATGACGAGCTTGCCACCTTTGATCAAGATGTCAAAGCCCAGGGACGTTGTGGCAGGCGCACCGACGAGGTCGATCATTGCCTGAACGAGCTTGCCCCCATTGGCCGCAATGATTTGTTGTGCGGCGTCTGGTGCGGCGCCGTCCACGACCGCCAGTGCGCCTGCCTCGAGCGCAGCCTGACGCTTGGCGGGATCGATATCCACCACGATCGCGCCGACACCGTTTAAGGCTTTGACCAAAGCCAGACACATCAAGCCCAGTCCACCCGCCCCCATAATCACGATGGGATGCTTCTGATAGAGGTTGACGCCGACTTTGTTCAGCGCGCTATAGGTAGTGAGCCCAGAGCAGGCATATGGAGCGATTTCGGCTGGGTCCATATTACCGATGTCGATGAGATAGCGTGGATGCGGCACCAAAAGGTGATCGGCATAACCGCCAGGCCGCTGAACGCCGAGGTACTGTGGACTAGAGCAGTGATTCTCCAAACCATCCAGACAGGCAGGACATCGACGGCAGCCAATCCAAGGGTAAACGAGGTAGTTGTGACCTGGTTGGATGCCTGTTACCTCGGGGCCCATGGCGACGACCGTGCCCGCAGTTTCATGACCCATGGTCATAGGCAGTTTGATCCCTCGATCCTTGAGTAACAAGCTGCGGCCATTGCCGAGGTCATAACTTCCTTCCCAAAAGTGAATGTCACTGTGACAGACACCTGCGGCGCGCACCTCGACCAGTACCTGGGTGCCGGTTGGGGTGGGTGTTTCCATTTCCATCAAGCCAAGCGGCTCTTTGAAATTCATCACGCAATAGCATTTCATGTCTTGAGCTCCTAGTGTGCGTGTGGTGACGAACTTGTTACATCACCAGTTCGATTAAGCGGGGACCTTTTTCTTTGGCAGCAATACGCATTGCCTCTGCAAAGCCCTCGAGCGTGTTGACTTGAACGCCCGGTACGCCATGCCCGCGCGCGATCGATACCCAGTCCAAAAACGGCTGATCGAGATCGAGCATCCGACGGGCGTTGTCGCCGGCTTCAGGGCCGCCCATGTTGGCGAGCTCTCCGCGCAGAATCTTGTATGAGCGATTAGCAAAAATCACGACCGTGACATCGAGATTTTCACGAGCCATCGACCACAGCCCCTGTACGGTGTACATCGCGCTGCCGTCACCGAGAAAGGCAAAGACCTTGCGATCCGGACAAGCGACAGCGGCACCAACCGCCGCCGACATGCCCCAACCAATCGCGCCGCCCGTGATGTCTATGCAGTCGTGCGGGGCGGCCTGTGGCATCACCTTTGCAAACTGACGACCCGTCGTGACGGCTTCGTCCACCATGATGGCATTTTCAGGCAATAAAGCGGCGATGATTGTGCCGATGTGTTCGACGAGGGGCGCGCCTGTCGGCAAGTCCGTGATGATGGGGCCGGTCGATTGTTGGGCAGGTGCTGTGTTTTGCGCACCGAGTGCATCGACCAGTGCTTGCAAACTTGCTTCGATATCGTGGGTCAGTGTCGCCAGCGTCAGGACTTCGCAGTCAGGCTGCTTGATCATACGAGGCTTATTGGGGTAGGCAAAAAATGCCACGGGTGGGGCGCTACCAACTAAAACCAGATGTTTAGTGTCTTTGAGCATTGCGACCGCTCCATCCACCGGAAAGGGCAGTGGTGTGATGTTGACACGACCACGACCTCGCTCCATGCGTGGATTGCGAGGTTCTGAGGCTAACTTGCAGCCCGTGTGCGCGGCGATTTTTCCGGCGAGCGTGGCTTCGCGTGCACGCAAGGCCCGTCCACCAAGCAAGAGCGTCGTGGCCTCTGCGGTTTTTCGGTCAGACAAAAGACGCGCAAGGGCGACGATCGTCTCAGCGAGGGGCGCTGCAGCTGTTTGAGCAGGCGCGGTCGAATAATGGCCCGGGTCGGAGGGCTCCCAGGCACAGTTGGCGGGCAGTACGAGTGTGGCAATACGGCCCGGTGTGCTGCGCGCTTGCGAGATCGCCTCAGCGGTGTCCAGTGGGGCAGCCGCGGACGACATGGTGGTTTTGACCCAGTTGGACATGGGGCGTGCGACCGCTTCGACATCGGAATTGAGCGGGGCGTTATTGTGAATATGATCCCAGGCGTGTTGACCGACGATGTTGACCATACCGGAGTAGGCGCGTTTAGCGTTGTGGATGTTTGCAAGCGCATTGCCCAGGCCTGGACCCAGATGCAAGAGCGTTGCTGCCGGCTTTTCCGCCATGCGGTAGTAGCCATCCGCCGCACCACTGGCAACACCCTCAAACAAACCTAACACGCAGCGCATGCCAGGGGCGCGATCCAGGGCTGAGACGAAGTGCATCTCCGAGGTGCCGGGATTTGCAAAACACACATCAACGTCACCTGCGAGCAGGGTGTGAACCATAGCTTCTGAACCGTTCATTTTGAGACTCCTCCTGATTTATTTTTCATTGTTTCACGCGCGATGATGACCTGTTGTACTTCGGTCGCGCCCTCGTAAATGCGCAATGCTCGGATTTCACGATACAACATTTCCATGGGATGCCCGACCTTGACGCCTAAACCACCATGCAACTGCACACAGCGGTCGATCACGCGTTGTGCAGACTCGGTGGCGAACATTTTGGCCATCGCAGCAGATTTTGTCGTACGTTGTTTGAGTACATCGCGCTCCCAAGCCGCACGATAAATGAGTAACGTTGCCGCATCGATTTCTGTACTCATATCGCCAATCGCTGCCTGTGTGATTTGCAGATCGGCCAACGTCGCACCAAACATGGGTCGAGAGGTGGCGCGCGCAATTCCCATGTCGAGTGCGGCTTCGGCAAAGCCTAAGGCTGCGGCGCCGACCGAAGCACGAAAGACGTCGAGATTTTGCATTGCAACTTTGAAGCCTTTACCCGCCTGGCCAATGCGTTGTGTGACAGGGATATCACAATCAGTAAAAGTCAATGTCCCGATCGGGTGGGGGGCACAGACATCAAAGCGCTCTGTGACTTGCAGTCCGGGTGTATCAGCATCGACCACAAAAGCGGTGACGCCCTCGGCCTCGTCGTTTTCAACTTGAGCAAAGACCGTATAAAAGTCGGCAATATCCGCGTTAGAAATCCAGGTTTTGACGCCATTGAGTCGATAGCCTTGCGTCGTTCGCGTTGCGCGTGTGGTCATGGCGGCTACATCGGAACCTGCCTCAGGCTCCGAGAGCGCAAAGGCGGCCAGCATTTTGCCAGAAGCGACATGGGGCAGATACTTTTGCTTGAGGGCCTCAGAACCAAACAGGGAGATCGGACCGCTCCCTAAGCCCTGCATGACAAATGCGAAGTCGGCTAAGCCATCGTAATAGCCGAGAACCTGGCGCAGCAGGCATACGCTGCGTGAGTCGAGATCATCGAGCGCGCCACCATATTCAGCGGGTACGCAATACCGTAGCCAGCCTGCATCGCCCATTTGTCGAGTGAGCTTGATGCAGTGTTCATCGATGCTGCCGGTGTGTACTCGGTTTGGCAGGGCAGCGCTCGCCCATGCTTTAACGTCAGCGTAAAGCGCGCGATGACTCTCATCGAAAAAAGGTAACTTGAGCGAATCAGGATTGAACATTTATTGTTTTCCAAGAAGATCAAATTTCATCTGCACATAGCGCGTCGGGATCTCTAAGCGCGCAAAATACACCACCTGCTCGCCGATGCAAGCATACCTGCGCATTTCGGCGACGGGTGCGGATAATGGCAAGTGCAGGGCTTCGGCGGAGTCTGCGCCGGCTTCGATAATAGTGAGTAATTGTCCGGCATGGGTGAGTTTGTCACCATGCAACTCATGCAAAATAGGTGCAACGGTTGAATGGCGATAGCGGGCCGGATGTTGACGGTAAATGTCGCGTTCGAGATACATTTCGGTGTAGCAAAAGGGACCCGACGATGTGGTGTGAATCCGTCTCAAATACTGGAAGCGCCCCTTCGTTTGATAAGGACACTCCATGCCGAGTAGAGGGAGCGGAACATCGTCGTTGGACTCCATCAGGGTCGTGGTGCCGAGCTCCTTTGATAGCGCGACGGTATCTGCCCAAGTTTTGGGTAAGGAGAGTTTGTGCGTCTCTGGAATATTCTCGTTGACATAGGTGCCAGAGCCTCTGGAGCGATGAATCAGGCCTTCGCGCTCAAGCAGTCCAAAGGCTTGCCTGACCGTCGCGCGCGAGACACCCAGTGTATCGACGAGTGCTTCAAGCGCGGGCACTTGGTGACCGCGCGGCCAGACTCCGCGTTCGATATTGCGCCGTACGATCGCGGCCACCTGCAAATACAAGGGTTGTGGACTTCTTGCATAGAGGAGGCCGGGGGCTTGTTTCATCCCTGTTTCACCAGCAAGGCATCGGCCATATCGCGTAATTTATTTTTTTGAATTTTGACGGCATTTGCGCTTTCGACCGATGGAAAAACCGTGACGACTTCAAAATGTGCGGGTACTTTATAGCCCGCCATGATACGTTTGCATGCTTGGGTCCAGCCGGTCAGATCATGCTGCGCGCCGTCTTGCAAAATCACAAAGGCGACCGGTAAGATTTTGGTGCCAAGAGTGCCCCCTACAACTTGACATGCTTTGATGCCAGGCAGCTTTTCGATGGCTTGTTCGATTTCGGCAGGATTGACGAGAAAGCCAGACAGGCGCATCGAGTCGCCCATTCGTGTTTGAAACACGAACTGGCGATCGCTCACGGCATACCCTAAATCGCCTGTTTTGAAATAGCCATCGGAGGTGAGGGCTTTTTTCGTGGCTTCGGGTTGATCTAGGTAGCCCACCATGCGACTAGGACTATAAATTTCGATCTCGCCTGACTCGCCTTGTTTGAGAATGCGCCCTGTTTCTGGATCAGACGTCCGAACACGGGCCTCAGCGTGTATCAAACGACCGCCCGATAAATATCTGACGCTCGTGTCTCCCTGTGAAGCGTCTGTTGGCTGAGCAGCCACGAGTGCTTGTAGTTCGCTTGAGCCATAGAGACCTGTGAGTTCAACGTGATTGCGTTCGGCCTGTTCTAGCAAGCTATTGATTGCTGGTGAAAAACTAGCGAAGCCGAATAGTTTGCAGCTTTTAAAATCTGCGGGAGACTGGGCACTCTCGAAGAGTTTCAAAATTGATTCATTATTGGCATAAGTGTGGGTCACGTGATGCTTGCGGATTTGAGCCAACGTACTGTGTGTATCGGACACTGGCTCACTGACAGTCGTGCATCCCGTCACGAGTCCACCCGTAAGGGTGGAAAAGCCAAAGGCACCGCAAAAGGGTGCGCTCGCTAAAATGCGACTGTTCGCGTCGTAGCCGTATGCATGCTGCATCATCTCGCCATGCTTGATCAGGGTTGCTTGATCATGCAGGACAAATTTGGGTAAAGAGGTGGTGCCCGAGGTCGTAAAACACAGCACGCCAGTATTGCCAAACGCTGGGGGTGGCACGCTAGGCGTGTCGAGCAAGGCTTTGTAGCCAAGGACCTGATAGCCACGCGCGGCGATGGCCTGAGTGGCCGCGCCCTGTGTATCGCCAAGTGTCATGATGGCGCGCAGCCTGGATAGTACTTCTGTGGGGATATCTGCCAAAATATCTGCGAATGCGATGCCTTTAAAATCGGGCCACATCAGCAGCCAGTCCGCTTTACCACGGCCAATGATATCGGCAACTTCCTGGCTGCGAAAGCGCGTATTGACAGCCAGAACTGTCGCACCGAGATGCGCACAAGCCAGAAATGTTTGTAGCCAAGCGAGACAATTAGGCAGCCAGACTGCGACGCGGTCCTGGGGACCGATCCCTTGTCGCGCGAGGTTGCCCGCCAATTGCAAGGACTGCGCATGCAACTGAGCAAAGGTCGTGGTGACATCTTGGTCAATCAGTGCAGGGTGCTGGCCATGGCTCTTGGCCAGTGCGGCCATGCGTTCAGAAAAAAACATGGATTGCCTCAAATGGACTTTATGCAGCGATCGACTGTGTGCTGCTATAGTGATCTTGTTGAACTATTACTATAGTACTAATTTACGCACTTTTTATTTGAGTATTATGAATGACAAACGCTTCACCAAAAGCGCATATCTTAAGGAGCAAGAAACTATGAAATCAACGCGTTTCGTTATCCGCGCCATCACGGCTGCTTTCGCATTGGGAGCTGCCACGCTTGGTGTGGCCCAAGCGCAAAGTTACCCCACGCGCCCCGTGACCTTGATTGTGCCTTACCCGACTGCCGGTGCCGCAGACATTTTTGGACGCTCTATCGCTCAGGCGATGGAAGCGACGCTTAAGCAGACCGTGATTGTTGAGAATAAGCCAGGGGCTGCTGGTAATGTCGGCTTGACGCAAGTCGCCCGCAGCAAGCCCGATGGTTACACGATTGGCTTGGGTACGATTGGAACGCAGGCAATCAATCAGTTTATCTATAGCCAAATGCAATTTGATCCAGCGACAGATTTAGTCCCGATTGCCCTGGTATCCACCACACCGAACGTCTTGGTGGTGTCTGCCACTTCCCCATGGAAAAACCTGGGAGATGTGATCGCGGCTGCGCGTGCCGCCGGAGATAAAAAACTGAGCTACGGCACGCCCGGTATCGGTTCGTCACCGCATTTGACAGGTGCATATTTTGAGGCGATGGCGGGTGTTGAATTACTTCATGTGCCTTTCAAAGGTGTGTCAGCCTCGATGCCTGCTTTGATCGGCGGTCAGATTGATTTGTTGTTTGACAACCTTTCAGGCTCGATCGCTCAGATTAAAGATGGTTCGCGCATCCGCGGTATTGCGGTGACCTCTCTTGAGCGCACGCCGATGATGCCAAGCTTGCCAAGCTTTGCAGAGGGTGGTGTCAAAGGTTTTGATGTCACAGCTTGGTTTGCGATCTACGCTCCAAAGGGCACACCACAGCCTGTGATGGACAAGTTGATCGAAGCTGCGCGTGTCGGCTTGAAGTCACCCAAAGTCATTGAGGCGTATGAGCGTCTGGCGGCGGTTCCTGGCAACTTGTTTGGACCTGATTTGGCCAAATTCGAAGCGGCCGAGCGTGCCAAGTGGGGCAAGCTCATCAAAGAACGTGACATTAAGGCGCAATAAAATGACAGGTACCACAGCACTCGTGACCGGCGGTAGCCGGGGAATTGGCCGCGCTGTGGTGCAGTCACTGATTGAAGATGGCTACGAAGTCATCAATTTCAGTCGGACTGCACCTGCGCAGTTGTTGCCTGGGGAAATTTTCGAATCCGTCGATCTCAGCGACCCCAAACGCGCCCGCGAGGCTGCGTTTGATTGGGCTGCTAAAAAAGACATCCTCAACCTCGTCAATAATGCCGGCATGATTCATCTCGGCAAGATCGAGGACATCACAGTCGAGCAAATCGAGGACATGATGTCGCTCAACATGATTGCACCGTTGATCATGACGCAGGCCGTCTTGCCGGCGATGCGCGCCAATAAGTTTGGGCGCATTGTCAATATTGGCAGTCGTGCCGCACTCGGAAAGTCCGGACGGACGATCTATGGGGGTACCAAGGCGGGTTTGGCGGGGATGACGCGCACCTGGGCTTTAGAGACAGCGGCCGACGGCATTACTGTCAATACGATTGCTCCGGGACCCATTGCGACAGAGTTTTTTTTAGCTAACAATCCGCCAGATTTGCCTCAAACCAAAAAGATTGCAGAATCGATTCCTGTGGGACGCTTTGGCGAACCTGAGGAAATCGCCCACGTGGTCCGTATGTTTTTAGATCGCAAAGCAGGATTCTTGACAGGCCAACTGTTGTATGTCTGCGGCGGGATGACGGTCGGCCTGACCGTTTGAGGTGTTTAGCCGTGCCGGATAGCCTCGAACTTTTTGTCGTGCATGACTTCTTCGACAGACTGTCCGGCTCGCACGGCTTGCACCATGCCGTCCTGACGGGCAGCAATGCGCTGACCTAAAGCAATCACTTCCTCGATTTTGGCTGCCGGGACAAATACGGTGCCACAGCGATCCGCAATCACGTAATCATTTTCATGAACGGTCACGCCCGCCATTTGTACAGGGTTGCCCGAGTCGATCTGAATGATGCGATTGCGTGCGCTGATCATTGTCACGCCCCGTCCATAGACGGGGTAGCCGATAGACTCGCTGCCTTCGATGTCGCGACTGACGCCATCGATGACAGAGCCCCTGATGCCTTTCATCTTTGAGGCGTTTGCCAGAATATCTCCCCAGCAGGAAATACCTTCGGGGCCGCCCGCGATCACTAGGATTTTGTCGCCGGTCGTGATGCTGGTGATCACGGGAGTGATCAGATGCACTGTGGGTGCTGTGCCTTGTTTGGGACCCAACAAAATCGTCGCCGCACGGCCGACGATTTTAGGGCAATCCCATAAGGGCCTCAAACCAAAGGTTGCGCCAGGCAAGCCCATAAAGTCGAGTGCGTCAGATACCGTATTGGTATCTAGCGCCTCTAGAGCACGCAAAATGGAAGAAGTGTCCGTCATGATTAATCCAATTGAATGTTGGCAGCTTTTGCGACTGCTTGCCATTTTTTGATCTCGGCATCGATAAAGACTTTTGTTTGTTCGGGTGTCATGTTGATAGGTTCGAACGCCATTTCAGCCAGACGGGCAACATATTCTGGGTTTGTGACAATTTTTTGATTCCACTCGCGTAACTTTGTTTGAATCGCAGTAGGTGTTTTGACGGGAACAGCAATGCCCCACCAAGAACTTGACACAATCCCTGGCATGCCGAGTTCTGTAAAGGTCGGCACATTTGGTAAGGGCTTCAGGCGGCTGGTATGCGCAACAGCCAAGGGCTTGAGTTTGCCTTCGGCGATTTGAGCCTGAAAAGTGCTCAGATCGTTCACGTTGAGGGTGACTTCTCCACGCAAAACAGCCAAGGTCGCGGGTGCACCACCTTTGTAGGGGACGTGCATGAGTTCGGTACCGGTTTGAGTGCGAAAGAGTTCGGCACCCATCTGTACGATGCTGCCTGTACCTGCCGAGGAATAGCTCAGTTTGCCGGGTTCTTTTTTCGCGAGTGCGATGAGTTCGGCCACGTTGTTAACCGGAACGGAGGGTCCGACCACCAATAGGTGAGGCGCATCGGCGATCAAACCGATCATCGAAAAGTCTTTCTGGAAGTTATAGGGTACTTTTGTACGTACTACTTCGTTCATCACGCTGGTGCTGGCGGTGCTAAAAAGAATGGTGTAGCCGTTGGGTTCGGCACGTACGGCATTTTGTGTGCCAATCATCCCTGCAGCACCCGCGGTGTTTTCAACAACGACGGGCTGTCCCGCAAGTTTTGACAGTTGTTGTGCATAGAGCCGCGCCACGATGTCGGTGGGTCCGCCCGCGGGGAAGGGAACGATTAACTGGAGTTGACGACTTGGATAGGGTGCCGTTGTTTGCGCTTGGGCGGCGCTGTGAAGCAAACCAAGACTGGCGACCGAGGCGGCTAACCATCGAATGAGGCGAAAAGTACTCATGTGCAGGACTCCGAAAAGGCTAGATATTATGTGTGTCTAAAGGTGTGATGCAAGAGGCAAAGTCAATCTGCGTACGAATGAAACCACCACTCTGCAGGCTATAGGATAATCTGTCAAAACCTGCTTTGGACATCTCTGGCGACTGAGCCCAGACATTATGGTGTAAATAACGTGCAAGCGCGCTTTCGAGTTGTTGAGCGCTGAGCTCTGGAAAGAAGCTTTGTACGTGACTTGCAATCTTGGCGGGCGTCTGTGTGTGCATCCATGTCTGCAACTCACCCAAAATATCTCTCAGCGCGGTAAAGGCAGCATGGTTTTTTTTCCACCCATCGCGAGAGCAAATCAAGGTGGTGTAAACCGTAGGACCGCGTGTATGAGCAGCATAAAGGATTTGATAAGCTGGGTCGGTTAATAACTCGCTCGCGAGCGGCTCAAAGAGTTGAGCGACATCGACTGTGCCCGCTTTAAGTGCCTGAATTTGTTCGGGCATGCTCAAACCGCGCGTGAGTGCTTCCTCAATTTCTGAAACATTCAATCCCAGATCCCGCAGATCTGCCTGCAGGCATAGCCAAGGGGTCGGGACCTCTGAGACTTGGGCCAAGCGAAGCTGCCTGAGCTGAGCAAGTTCGAAGCGGCCAAGATTTTTTTTACCGAGCAAAAAAAAGGGATCGCGTGAGACAACTTCGCCAAAACACAAGAGGGATTGCCCTTTGGAGGGCGTCGTGTCGTGATCTTTCATCACACGCATGGGTCCTCCCCAAGTTAAATCTACGGTGCCGTTTTTAATCGCATCAATCGCGCCGCCAGGCGAGCCCGGCGGCAACCATCTCAGCTCTAGCCCGGCCTGTTCGGCCAGACCGAGTGATTTGAGTAAATAAAAGGGCGTATAAAAAATAGCCCTAAAATTTTCAGCCAATGTGAGTGTCATGACGGAGGGCATTAATCCTTGATACCAGTGATCGAAGTGACCATTGCGCGTGGGTCGCGCATCGGCCAACGACCGCTTTCAGCATGTCCAATGAAGTTGCCTAAGACATGGTTGAACTCATTGGGCATTTCGATGTTCATCGTATGACCGCAATTGGGCAAAATCGCTAAGGCGGCTGAAGGAATCGTTTGCTTGAGCATCAGACCTGGCGCGAGGCAGGGCCAGTCTTCGTCACCGTTAAAAATCAGTGTGGGTACAGTGAGTTTGGCGAGTTTTTCTTTAAGGTTGTAGAGCGAAGGGCGCTCACGTTGTACACCGAGCTGAGTGTTGGCCGAGCCAAGGGCCGAGTGCCCATAAAACTGCTGTTTAAATTCAGCAAAGCCATGCGGATCGGCGCGTTCAAAAGGAATGCGGGTTGGTCCATGCGCATATTTGTCCACAAAGGCTTTCATGCCTTGCTTGAGCAGCATGTCGGCGCTGGCTTCGGCTTCTTTTTTAAATTGCTCTTGCTGGTCGAGTTCGGCGCCATAACCACAGCCTGCGACGCATAAGGACAAGGCGCGGTCGGGATGCTGTAGACCAAAATGCAATGTGGCAAAGCCACCCATCGATAAGCCGACAATGTGTGCTTTTTGAATGTTTAGATGATCCATTACGGCAATAATGTCTGCGACGGCGCGATTTTGTGAGTAAGAAGAAACATTGGGTGGTACGGCGGAGGGAGGGTAGCCGCGTGCGTTGTAGGTAATCACTTGATACTGACGCGCGAAATGACGCACTTGGGGTTCCCAGCTTTCTTTGTGTCCGGCAAATTCGTGGACAAAAACAATTGGGGTGCCCGAACCATAGGTTTCGTAGACTAGATCAACACCATCGTCGGTTTTTAAGGTCAGCATGAAGTTCTCCTAAGTAGGGGGTTAGCTTTGCATGAGGTTGTTGGCAGCGTCAAGAGATCTTGTGGGGGGCTCTTTTGAGGTGGGGACGCTTCAGTGACCCTCAAGAGTTGTTTGCCCTCAAATTGTGGCGTTTTGGGCTACAAACTTGTTTATGTTCATTTATTGTTAGTGGTCAATGATTACTGATGTCCAATCATTGTTCATGTTTATTTTTATTGGGAATGCCTTCGATGACTCAAACTGTGCTTGTTGCAAAAAATAATGGGGTGTTGACCCTGACGATTAATCGCCCCGAGCGTCGGAACGCTTTGGATGTTGCGACTTATCTTGGTCTTGCCGAACAGATTTTGGGAGCTGGACAGGCTAAGGACGTACGGGCGATTGTTTTAACGGGTGCTGAAAACTATTTCACTGCGGGTAATGACCTTAAAGACTTTCAAGCGCCTCGGCCTGATGGGGATAGTGCCGGGATTAAATTCCTTCGTAGTTTGGCGGATTGTGATTTGCCGATTGTGGTGGCGGTTGAAGGGAGTGCGATTGGTATTGGAGTCACGCTGCTGCAGCATTGTGACTTTATCTATGCGGCTGAAAATGTCACGTTTAAAATTCCTTTTGTGCCACTTGGTTTATGCCCCGAAGGTGCTTCGAGCATGCTGATGGCGCAAATCGTCGGGTCGCGTCGTGCCACGGACTGGTTGCTGCGTGGCCGACCCTTTAGTGCACAAGAGGCCTTGGACGCGGACTTCATCACTGCTCTGAGTGCACACGGTCAGGCACTGCAGGATGCACAAGCCGTTGCAAATGAGCTTGCCGCGCTCCCACCCCAAGCGCTTCAAACATCCAAGCGCATGCTCAAGCACAGCCTAAGGCCACAGATTCATGCTGCATTTGATTATGAATGGGCGCATTTCAATGAGCGTTTGAAATCAGAAGAAGCGCAAGCGGCGTTTGCTGCGTTTTTAAATAAAAAGAAGTAATGCATTGGTCGGGTGAAGATGTGTCTTTGCTTTGTATTCAAGGTTGGTATTCGGTTTATCTTCGCTTCGTTTTAAAGGGAGGCCAACGGTGTATCAAACCGTCAGCGCAGCCAAGCCCAACGCAGAGCGCATCGCATGAACAACGCCCTTGTCTGAGCCCCTTGGGGCGAGTTTGGGCGTTGTGCGATGTGCTCAAGCTTGGGCGCAGGGAAGTCCGGGCAAGGCCCGGACCCAGCATCGGTTTGATACACCGTAGGCCTCCCTTTAAAACAAAACAGAAAAAGAAAAGGCCCACCGAAGTGGGCCCCAACAACAGACTGCGACTGCTTAATTAGTCGCGACTGCCGCCAAAAATACCAAGGATAGCAAGCAAGTTTGCAAAGACGTTATAGACGTCGAGGTAAATCGCCAAGGTCGCTGAAACATAGTTCGTCTCACCGCCATTCACGACACGCTGCAGATCGATCAGCATAAAGGCCGAAAACACCACGATGGCCAGAACGGAGACCGTTAACATCAGTGCAGGAATCTGCAAGAAGATGTTTGCAACGCTTGCGAGCAACAGCACGATGACGCCGATGAACATGAACTTGCTCAGGCCAGAGAGATCGCGCTTGATGGACGTGGCGAGTGTGGCCATTGTGCCGAATACAACTGCGGTGCCGCCAAATGCGAACATGACCAAGGAAGTGCCATTACTCATTCCCAAGACAAAGCCCAACATGCGCGAGAGCATGAGACCCATGAAGAAGGTAAAGAGCAGTAACAGGCCAACGCCTAAGGAGTTATCCTTGTTTTTCTCGACCGCGAACATCAAGCCGAAAGCGCCAGCGAGAAAAACAATCGCTGTGATGCCTGGGCTAGCAGCCATGACTTGGTTGAGACCGCTATACATGCCTACAGCAGCGCCGAGGACGGTTGGAATCAGTGAAAGCGCCAGCAGCCAATAGGTGTTGCGCAAAACCCGGTTGCGCACAACCTCGGCTGAACCCGTTTCGTAGGGACTGCGTGATAGTGTGGGACGCGGATCATTCATTTAAAGCTCCTTTCAAAAATAGGACTCGATCAACTTGACTGAGTCCAAAGTCTATGACCGAAAGCATACCTTACAGTTCCCTGAAAGGCTAGATTTCTTGCAAAGAGTAGGGATATTTTAGTCTCAGGGGTGTGCTGTACTTTGTAGCGAAAAAGACTTGAGGTCATGACCCGCCGTTTGGTAGGTCCGCCAACGTTGTCGCGCAGCCTCTTTATCTTGGGGTTGCTCCGAAACAATCTCCAAGACCCGCTCAAGCGTCCCGCAGGTGGGTGGACAGCTGTCATCCAGGTTGAGCAACCAGGTATCTGGGGAGACACCTTCGAGGGCGAGCGCTAAGTCTTTGGCGACCAGCACGATGGGAGTTTTGGTCGCTAAAGGGTCGTCTGCCCAGACATGTGGAACAAAAGCCGCTTCATCGACGGCCCAAAGCTTTTGATCATATTGGCGCAAACGGGCGACATCGCTGCAGTACACCACCATTTTTTGACCTGCCAGGTACTGTTTTAGAGTGGTCTGGCAGGCTTGGGCGATGCGTTCCGAGGCACCGAAGGCGAAATGAATACGCGCCATGTTCAGGGTTTAGGCCTGATTGAGGAGGTATTGCACGAGCAAAGGCACGGGGCGAGCTGTCGAGCCTTTTTCTTTGCCTCCGCGCCAAGCTGTTCCAGCGATATCGAGATGTGCCCAGCTGTAGGCTTTGGTAAAACGTGACAAGAAGCACGCCGCAGTGACTGCTCCGGCTGGGGGACCACCGATATTGGCCATGTCTGCAAAGTTTGACTTGAGTTGCTCTTGATAGGCCTCGTCCAGAGGCATGCGCCAAACGGGGTCGAGCGCCTGTTTGCCTGCGGCAAGCAAGGCGTCAGCCAAGCTGTCATCAGTTGAGAATAGGCCTGAGTTCACGCCGCCCAACGCGACCACGCACGCACCCGTCAAGGTCGCGATATCGATCACGGCTGAGGGCTTGTAACGCTCGGCATAGGTCAACGCGTCACACAATACCAAGCGGCCTTCGGCATCTGTATTGAGGATCTCGATGGTCTGGCCGGACATGCTGGTGACGACATCGCCTGGTTTGTTGGCGGTGCCGCTTGGCATATTTTCGCAAGCAGGGATGAGTCCGATCACCTCGCTCGCCAATTCGATCTCGGCGATCGCGCGGAAAGTACCCAGCACACTCGCTGCACCACACATATCAAATTTCATTTCATCCATCGTGCCAGCAGGCTTGATTGAGATCCCTCCGGAGTCAAACGTAATGCCTTTTCCGACGAGGACGACGGGGCCTTTGTCTTTGGTGACTTTGCCAGCTTTTTTAGTGGCTTCCTTGCCTTTGTAGTGCATCACGATAAAGCGAGGTGCTTCGGCGGAGCCTTTTGCAACCGATAAAAAGGAGCCCATGCCGAGCGCTTCGATTTGTTTACGATCGAGCACACTGACCTTGATGCTTTTGAATTCACGTCCTAGTTTTTTAGCTGTGTCACCCAAGTAGGTGGGGGTACACAAGTTGCCTGGCATATTGCCTAGCGTGCGGGCGAGCGACATGCCCTGAGCGAGTGCTGCGCCTTCTTTGAGCCCTTCGTTTGCCGCGCTTTGGTCTGTTTTGGCGACGAGGAGGGAGATTTTTTTAAGCTTAGGGCGCGCCTCAAGATCCGGTTTTCCGAAACTCGCATCGTAGTAATAGGTGGCTTCGCCGACTGAGCTCGCTGCGATGCGGGCGCGGTCTCTGGACGTGCTTGAGCCGTAAGCGATGCCGGCGATGCTGGATACGGCTTCGATTAGACGTGCTTGGACGCACAGGCTCGCAAAGGCGCGTTCAGCGCTCGCTTGAGTTTTCGCGCTGTAGTCAGCTTGCTTACCGAGCCCCACCAAGACAACACGTGCGGCGGTCACACCAGTCAGGTCGCGCAAAACAAGGGTGGAGCCCGAACGACCTTGAAATTCGCTTTTTACCACCGCACGAACAGCGCCCTGGCTGGCGCGATCAATAATGTCAGCAGTGGTGCTCAAAATGCCATCGGAGAAAACACCAATCGCGAGTGCTGCGGTTTTGATTTGATGGGGGGAGACGGTAACGTGCGTGCTGAAGTCCATAGGTCCTGCCTGTTGATAAGCTTGAGGTGATTAAGTTTTCGGATACGTAGATTATCTCGCATGTTTTGTCTGTGTGGTGGATTCAGCGTATGGGTTTACAGCTGCAGAAGAAAGGTAGTGGTATACAAACCATCTAATAGATACTAGCTTATTCAAAAAAGTTATTTAGAATATTTTCTATATTACTTATAATCGTGTTGATAGGAGATTCAACATGAATTTGCAGCAGTTTCGTTTTGTCCGTGAAACCATTCGCCGAGATTTCAACCTCACAGAGGCGGCTCGCAGTTTGTTTACCTCACAGCCTGGGGTGTCCAAAGCGATCCTTGAGTTTGAGGATGAGCTTGGCGTCCAGATTTTTGAGCGTCATGGCAAGCGAATCAAGGGCTTAACCAAGCCCGGTAAGGCCGTGGCGCAAGTTGTCGAGCGCATCATGCAAGAGATCGACAATCTCAAAAAAGTGAGTGATGAGTTTGCTAAGCGCGACGAGGGAAGTTTGGTGATTGCGTGTACGCATACGCAGGCTCGCTATGTATTGCCCAAAGTGATCCCGGCTTTTCGCCAACAGTTTCCCAAAGTACATCTTTCGCTTGCCGAGGGCAGTCCGCCGCAACTCGCACAAATGGTTCTGAGCGGGCAGGCCGATCTCGCGGTCGCCACAGAGTCTTTAGCACTTACGCCTGGACTCGAGACCATGCCTTGCTACATTTGGGAACACTCTGTCGTCATCAAACCTGATCACCCTCTGGCTGAGCTTTCTCATAAAAAAGGCTTTGAGCTCTCGCTTGAGCATTTGGCGAGCTATCCGATCGTGACATATGACAAAGCTTTTTCAGGGCGGCTCTCGATTGACCGCGCCTTTGAGGCGCACAGTATCCGTCCCGATGTGGTGCTCGAAGCGATCGATGCGGACGTGATTAAAACCTATGTAGATGTTGGCTTGGGTATCGGCATTATTGCCGGTATGGCCTATGAGCCCGCGCGTGACGGAAATCTTGTGAGTCTGCCCGCCGGGCACCTGTTTGGCAAGCAAACGACCAAGGTTGCGCTCAAGTCCGGGGTGTTTTTACGTGATTATGTTTACACGTTTATTTCGATGTTAAACCCAGAGTTAGATGCTGTACATGTTCGAAATATTATTGAAAATAAACACGAATGAGTATTATTACGCTTGATATTTAAATAGGAATCATTATCATTTAGTCTGTCACCATTTTTAGGAGCAGACATGATTCCAATCCCCAATACTTCTTACGCAAGCGTTTCGACGCCCAGCAACACAGTACGCAAAACAGGTCTTGGGTATGCGAATCCAACGCTTAGCGCGGTGATCGTGGGGGCAGATCGCCTTGGAAATATCCCGAACTTACTGCGCGGACACAATATTTCGATTACGCATCACATTAGTGGCCGGGATCCCGCACATCAAAAAAAGACTCTTGCGCTGCCCAGTGGAACGCAAATAGTGATTCTTTTGACGGATTTTTTAGGCCATAACGTCATGAAAACGTTTAGGAATGCAGCGCTAAAGTCTGGGGTGAGGGTGGTCGCATGCAGACGATCCGTGTGTGCGATGCAACAGGCGCTCGAGCAGTGTGGCTTATGTAATTGCGCGGGATCAGCGCGCTGCGATCAGCGTCGGGTCTAGGCGACGAGCACCAGTGTAACGCGCCGTCCAATAACGCAGTGTCATGTCTTCGACGCGCACAACAGAACCGCGTGTCGGAGAATGAACAAACTTGTTTTGACCTAAATAGACACCGACATGCGAGTAGCGCGTGCCTAAAGTATTAAAAAAGACCAGATCACCGACCTGGAGGTCTGTTTTGTTGATTTTGTCACCAAACTTGGCGATATCATCAGAACGCGGGGGCAGTTTTAAACCCAAGGACCGTTGAGCTGAGTACACAACCAGCCCACTACAGTCAAAACCCATTTCGGGGGATTTGCCACCCCAACGATAACGAATCCCGAGTTGATTAAGAGCTTGGTTGGCCAGCGGATGATCGATCACACCCAAGCCAGCCACGTATTTAGGTCCGACGGCAAAGGCACCAATTGGGTCGGCGGAGTTGCGCCAGTCAGTACCCGCGCGCTTGCTGTTTTCCGAGCCGTCTTGTCCTGCGCAACCAACTAATAAAACCGCTCCCAAGCAAGCAAAAACCATGCGTGTGCTTTGCAGCATCTGCAGGGCGACTCTTGACATTGCGCTTGCGGTTGTTGGGAATATCATCGTTTTAGTGCACTCGAAAGACGAAAAAAATTCGTTGAATAAATGATAAATATTGACTCAACACACAAAAAAAAATAGGTTCTGGAAAGGCTCGTGAAAGCTAAACCTGACAGAATAGTAGTACAAAAAGCCTCAAAATTCCAAAAAAGCAGTCGGAGACGGTTATGCAGACCATCAAACGCACCCACCACAATTCCCTACATGATAGGGATCTATTTTGGTCAAAAGAGGCCGAACTTGTCCATTGGGAAACACCCTTTGAGCAGGTTTTAGACTTTTCCAACCCTCCTTTCGCCAAGTGGTATGTGGGCGGAAAGACCAATTTATGTTTCAACGCAGTCGATCGATGGCTAGACTCTCGGGCAGACGAGCCTGCTTTGATCTGGGTATCGACCGAGGTCGATCAAGAACAAACTTATACCCGCCGCCAAATCTACCAAGAAGTGAATACGATGGCTGCGATGTTGGTCGCTCAGGGTGTCGGCCAGGGCGATCGAGTCCTTATTTATATGCCCATGGTGCCCGCAGCGGTTTTTGCGATGCTGGCCTGCGCGCGCTTAGGGGCGATTCACTCCGTCGTCTTTGGTGGTTTTGCCTCGGTGAATTTGGCACAACGTATTGACGATGCCGCTCCAAAGGTCATTATTTGCGCGGATGCGGGTTCGCGCGGTGGCAAAGTTACACCCTACAAGCCCCTGATGGACAGGGCAATCGCCTTGTCGACGCGTCCACCTGAGAAAGTGATAGTCGTCAATCGCGGGCTGTTTGCGTTCGAGCCTGTTGCAGGGCGTGATCTGGACTATGACACCTTGCGACAGGAGTTTGACGGGGTTGAGGTGCCTGTCACTTGGCTGGAGTCGTCTTCGCCTAGTTACGTGCTGTACACCTCTGGGACGACTGGCAAGCCCAAGGGCGTTCAACGCGATACGGGTGGCTATGCAGTCGCGTTAGCGTCTTCGATGCAACGCATTTTTAATGGCAAGCCTGGTGATACCTATTTGTGTACGAGTGATATCGGTTGGGTGGTGGGACATTCCTATATTGTCTATGGACCGTTGATAGCTGGTCAAACCACGATTTTGTACGAGGGCACACCCGTACGCCCGGATGGAGGCATTCTCTGGAGTCTGGTCGAGCGGTATAAAGTCAACACGATGTTTTCGGCTCCGACCGCGATTCGTGTTTTGAAAAAGCAAGATCCTGCACTGCTCAAAAAATATGATCTATCGAGCCTGCGTGCTTTGTATATGGCGGGCGAGCCTCTAGACGAGCCGACAGCCAAGTGGATTGCGGAGGGTTTGGGCAAACCGATTATTGACAACTACTGGCAGACTGAGACAGGTTGGCCGATTTTGGCTGCTCAACCTGGGATTGAACAGGTCCAGACAAAGTTCGGTAGCCCGTCTTTTCCCGTCTATGGTTTTGATGTCCGTGTGCTAAATGAGCAAACGGGTGAAGAGCTGGGACCCGATGAAAAGGGCGTGGTGGCGATTGTTCCCCCTTTGCCGCCTGGTGCCATGACCACGATTTGGGGCGATGATGCCCGCTTTGTGGAGACCTATTTTTCCTCCATTCCCGGACGTAAGGTGTATTCGACCTTTGATTGGGGACTGGTCGACAAAGAAGGCTATTGGTTCATTTTGGGCCGCACTGATGACGTGATTAATGTGGCGGGGCACCGTTTAGGAACCCGAGAAATCGAGGAGTCCATTAATAGTCACCCCGCGGTGGCCGAGTCGGCCGTCGTGGGGATTGCGGATCAACTTAAAGGGCAAGTCGCTGTTGGATTTGCGGTCTTGCGTGACCCCTCCCTCTATGCCGATGTTGCTGCGAATATGAAGCTCGAAGGCGACATCATGAAGCTGGTCGACGAGCAGTTGGGTCCTGTCGCACGACCTGCCCGTGTTCGTTTTGTCACCGTGCTGCCTAAAACGCGTTCTGGTAAAGTTCTCCGCCGAGCTATTGTGGCCGTTTGCGAAGGACGTGATCCAGGCGACCTCACCACAATTGAAGACCCCAGTGCACTTGAACAAATTAAGGATTCACTATGAAAACCAAAGTTGTATTGACCGATGCGGATGTTTCACTGATTCTCGAGGCTGCCAAGGCCCATGCCCATCAAAACAAATGGGCTGTGACGATCGCAGTGGTAGATGACGGTGGCCACATGCTCGGGATGCAGCGTCTAGATGGTGCCAATACGATTTCGGCCTATATTGCGCCGGCAAAGGCGCATACTGCTGCGATGGGTGCCCGTGAATCCAAAATTTACGAAGACATGATCAATCAGGGCCGCATGTCCTTTTTGTCCGCGCCGTTGTTACAAGGCATGCTTGAGGGCGGGTTGCCGATTTTGATAGACGGTGTGACGATCGGTGCGGTCGGCGTCTCGGGTGTGCAGTCCCATCAGGATGCGCAGATTGCCGCTGCCGGAATCGCTGCGTTAAAGATTTAATGGTCATAATGAAGACGTATTTTTAACCCCCCCACTTCCTAACGGATAAAAGAGGAGACTCCCTTTTATGTCTAATTCAATTGAATCAACACTGGTCGAGACGCGTGTTTTTCCACCTCCAGCAGACTTTGCCAAACAAGCCAATGTCCCGCAGGCGGCGGGTTATGCGGCATTGCTAGAGGAGTCCGATCGGGATCCAGAGGGTTTTTGGGGACGCTTGGCGCGCGAGGAGCTGCACTGGAACAAGCCCTTTACCAAGGTGCTGGATGAGACACGCGCGCCGTTCTATGAGTGGTTTGGCGACGGCGAGCTCAACGTCTCTGCCAACTGTCTCGATGTCAATCTGAAAAATGGCAATGCCAACAAGGTTGCGATCATTTTTGAGTCTGACAGTGGCGAGGTTCAAAAAGTCACTTACCAGCAACTGTATGAACGCGTGTGTCAGTTTGCAAATGGCTTGAAATCCCTCGGCTACAAGGCTGGTGAGCGTTCTATTATTTATTTGCCTATGTCGGTCGAGGCTGTTGTCGCAATGCAGGCGTGCGCCCGACTCGGAATTACGCACTCGGTCGTATTTGGTGGTTTTTCCTCCAAGAGTTTGCATGAACGTATCACCGATGTAGGTGCCACGTTAGTCATTACTGCGGACGAGCAAATGCGCGGTGGCCGCGCGATCCCGCTCAAGCCGGCGGTCGATGAGGCCCTTGGAATGGGCAATTGCGAGGCTGTGCGACATGTCATTGTCTATCAGCGCACGGGTGGCAAGATTGCCTGGGACGCCAAGCGTGATGTTTGGATGCATGCGTTGTCGGAAAACCAAGCAAAAGACTGTCCGGCCGTCCCCGTCAATGCCGAGCATCCGCTATTTATTTTGTATACCTCGGGCTCCACGGGCAAACCTAAGGGTGTGCAGCATTCCTCTGGTGGCTACTTGCTTTGGGCAAAATTGACCATGCAGTGGGTCTTTGATGCCAAGGCGAACGATGTGTTCTGGTGTACCGCTGATGTGGGCTGGGTAACAGGTCACACCTATATCGCCTATGGTCCGTTGGCCGCTGGTATGACCCAGATTGTTTTCGAAGGTGTGCCAACCTATCCGGATGCGGGTCGTTTCTGGAAAATGATTCAGGATCACAAAGCCACGATTTTCTACACGGCACCTACGGCGATTCGTTCTTTGATCAAGGCCTCTGAAGCCACTGCAGCGCATCATCCAAAGTCCTACGACTTAAACAGTCTACGTTTGATTGGTTCAGTCGGTGAGCCCATCAATCCTGAAGCTTGGATGTGGTACCACACCAATGTCGGGGGTAGTCGTTGTCCGATTGTCGATACGTGGTGGCAAACCGAGACAGGTGGACACATGATTACGCCTCTGCCTGGCGCCACACCACTCAAGCCTGGCTCATGCACCACGCGCTTACCGGGCATTACGGCTGCGATCGTAGACGAGGTCGGTGGTGATGTTGAGGCGGGTCAGGGTGGTTTACTGGTGATCAAGCGTCCCTGGCCGTCAATGATCCGCAACATCTGGGGAGATCCAGACCGCTTTGTCAAAAGCTATTTTCCGCCAGAACTTGGCGGCTATTACTTGGCGGGCGATGGTGCCCAGTGCGACAAGGATGGCTGTTTCTGGATCATGGGTCGGATTGATGATGTGTTAAACGTGTCAGGACACCGACTCGGTACGATGGAGGTCGAGTCAGCCTTGGTCGCGCATCCGATGGTGGCAGAGGCCGCAGTCGTGGGACGTCCTGATGACACAACTGGCGAAGCTGTCGTGGCGTTTGTTGTGCTGAAACGCACGCGTCCCGAAGGTGAGGAGGCGATCGCGCTTGGCAAAGAGTTACGCAACTGGGTCGCTAAGGAAATCGGACCGATCGCCAAACCAAAAGAAATCCGTTTTGGTGACAACCTACCCAAGACGCGTTCAGGCAAAATAATGCGTCGCTTGCTTCGCGTGGTGGCAAAGGGAGAAAAGGTCACGCAGGATGTCTCTACTTTGGAAAATCCTGCGATTTTGGATCAGTTGTCCACGCCGGTATAAACACCGAATAGCCACATGAGGTGTAGGTTTAAAGGGTCTCGAAAGAGGCCCTTTTTTGTTGCACAAATCAAATGAGGGGTAGACTGCGGTACGACTACTCTGGAGATCACCATGTCAATTGCGATTTTGATTGTGCTGCATTTGTTGGCTGCGTTAATTTGGGTGGGCGGAATGTTTTTCGCGCACAGTGCTCTGCGTCCAACCGCGGCTGAGGTGCTTCAACCCCCAGAGCGCTTGACGCTTTTATGTGGTGTGTTTAAGCGATTTTTTATTTGGGTCAAAGTCTCCATTGTGGTGTTGTTTGCGACGGGCTTTGGTCTGATTTCTCTCATGGGCGCGCAGGCTAAGCTTGGCGGGCACGTGCATGCCATGTTGCTCATTGCTGTGATCATGACCGTGATTTTTGCTTACATCTATGCGAGTCCTTTCAAAAAGCTCAAGGCGGCTGTCGCGGACAAGCATTGGCCGGTGGGCGCGCAAGCGCTTGGACAAATCCGTATGTTGTTGTTGACGAATCTTGTACTCGGTCTGATCACAGTTGTGATCGGCGCGGGCGGTCGCTACTTCTGACGGTATGAGAGGGATGGTTTTGCTTGGTTGATTGATTTGGCTTCGCGTTAGCTGTTAAATTGCGAAAGCATTCAACCAAGGAGAAGCAATGAAACTCGTACGTTACGGCGCGAAAGGCAAAGAAAAGCCCGGCCTGATCGATAAAGAAGGTAAGTTACGCGACTTGTCTGGTGTCGTGTCTGACATCACAACCGAGCAACTGTCCTCAGCCGCACTCGCCAAGCTCGCCAAAATCAAGACGAGCACATTGCCACTGGTCAAAGGTAAGCCACGCTTTGGCGTACCCATCGCCAACGTCGGTAAGTTTCTGGCGATCGGTCTGAACTACTCAGACCATGCTGCCGAAGCCGGTATGCCTTGCCCAAAAGAACCCATCATTTTCTTTAAAGCCGACACCAGTTTGTCGGGCCCCAATGACAAGGTGATGTTGCCCAAAGACTCTAAAAAGTCAGACTGGGAAGTCGAGCTCGCGTTTGTGATTGGTAAAAAAGCGCGTTACGTCAGCAAGAAAGACGCCCTGAAATACGTTGCAGGCTATTGTCTGGTCAATGACGTCTCCGAGCGCGAGTATCAGCTCGAGCGAGGCGGCACCTGGGACAAGGGCAAGGGTTGCGATACCTTTGGTCCAGTTGGCCCCTGGTTGGTGACCACTGACGAGATCAAAGATCCACAAACGCTCGATATGTGGCTCGATGTAAACGGTAAGCGTTTTCAGACGGGCAATACGCAGACCATGATTTTTGATGTGGCCACGATCGTGAGCTATGTCAGTGAATTCATGACCCTGATGCCAGGTGACCTCATCACGACGGGCACGCCCCCGGGTGTCGGCATGGGTGTTAAGCCCAAGCCGCGTTACCTCAAGGCGGGCGACGTCATGACGTTGGGTATCCAGGGTCTGGGCGAGCAGCGCCAAGAAGTGATTGCGTTTAAAAAATAAACGCTCAAAAACGGTCGCGAAGCGCCTGCGCGCAGAGCTTCACGGCCGTGTTGGCTTCGTCGAGGATCCGACCTAACGGCACAAAACCGTGGATCTGACGCTCAAAGCATACATATTGCGTGGGGACGCCTGCTGACGATAGCTTGTCGGCGTAGGCGTAGCCCTCATCTCGCAACGGATCATACCCAGCGGTGAGCACAAGCGCGGGTGGCAAGTCTGTGTGGTCTTTGGCCAACATGGGCGAGGCGCGCCAGTCTTGGCGCATCCATGCCTCAGGCATGTAATGCCCATAAAAATAATGCATTGAATCTCGGGTGAGCAAGTAACCCTGGCCATTGGTGCGCATCGATTCGCGCTCGGAGCTCGCATCGGTAACCGGGTAGATCAACAGCTGTAAAGCAGGTTTGAAGGCACCGTCTTGCTTGAGTGCCAGGGCGACGACCGCCGCGAGCTGGCCACCCGCGCTATCGCCACCGATCGCAATCCGCGCGGCATCGATCTTGAGCAAAGATGCATTGGCGTGCACCCATTTTGTAGCGGCGATACAGTCTTCAGCGGCGGCAGGAAAAATGTGCTCGGGGGCGAGTCGATAGTTGACTGAAAATACTGCGCATTGGGCTTGATTGGAGAGTGTGCGACACAGCACATCGTGTGTCTCGAGATCACCGATCACATGGCCGCCACCATGGTAATAAACCAGGGCAGGCAAGGTTGCCGTCGTCGCTGAGCCCAGTGGCCGGTAGTGGCGCACGGTGATCGTACTCGCTGGACCGGGAATTTGGATATCCAGTGCCTGCGCAACCTCTGGCGCATCGGGCTGGCTAAAAAAGCGTCGCTCGGCGTAAAAAATCCGGGCTTGTACAGGCTCGGTTGTGTGAACAGGGGGAATCCCTTTTTCAATAACGAGATCAATCAGGGCCTTGGCTTGTGGATCGAGCATGTCATTGTTTCCGAAAAAGGGGTTGAGAGAAGATTTAGCGTATTTCGATCTCGACAAAGACAACTTCGTGGTCGCTGGCGTTGATCACGTTGTGGTTGACGCCGGCGCCACGGGTATAGGACTTACCAAGCACCAAGGGAAACTCTTTGTGGCCGTCGGGTGTTTCGAGATGAAGCAGGCCGTTGGTCGTGGGGACCACCACATAATCGTGGCCATGGGTGTGCCAGCCTGTCTCGGCACCAGGAGCGAAGCGCCACTCAGTGACGATCACGCGGTCGTTATCGATCTGTGTGGTGGGTGTAGCTTGAGGACGTGTTGTCATGATCTTTGTTTCCTGTGGAAATTACATGCCGGTGTAAACCGGACCCTCACCACCTTGTGGTGTGACCCAGATGATGTTTTGTGTAGGGTCCTTAATGTCGCAGGTTTTGCAATGTACGCAATTTTGCGCATTGATTTGCAAACGATCCGCGCCCTGATCATCCTTGACGTATTCGTAGACCCCTGCCGGGCAGTAGCGTGCCTCTGGACCAGCAAACTTAGCCAAGTTGATGGACACAGGAACTGATGCATCTTTGAGCGTCAAATGAATCGGCTGATTTTCCTCGTGATTGGTGTTGGAGATAAACACCGAGCTTAAGCGATCGAAGGTCAGCACACCATCGGGTTTTGGATAGTCGATCTTGACGCAGTCGGCGGCAGGCTTGAGGCAGGCGTGGTCAGGCTTGTCGCGATGGATCGTCCAGGGCATGTTGCCCTTGAGCAGCCATTGTTCGATACCGGTCATCAACGTGCCAATCGAACGGCCTTTTTTGAACCACTGCTTAAAGTTGCGAGCCTTATTGAGCTCGGTATGCAGCCATGAGTTCTCAAACGCGGCGGGGTAGGCGGGTAGCTCGTCGTGGCTGCGTTGGGCGACCAAGGCGTCAAAGGCGGCTTCGGCGGCCATCATGCCGGACTTGATCGCGGCGTGACTGCCTTTGATACGTGACGCATTCAGGAAACCTGCTTCGCAGCCGACGAGTGCGCCACCTGGGAACACCAGCTTGGGCAAGGACAATAAACCACCTGCGGTAATGGCGCGCGCGCCATAGGCGATCCGTTTGCCCCCCTCGAAGGTGCCGCGGATAGCAGGGTGTGTTTTATAACGCTGGAATTCCTCAAAGGGCGAAATCCAAGGGTTGGCATAGTCCAGACCGACCACCATGCCGACCGCGACCAGATTATCCTTGAGGTGATACAGGAAGGAGCCGCCATAGGTATCCGCATCTAGCGGCCAGCCGGCGGTATGCACCACCAGTCCTGGGCGCGACTTGGAGGGTTCGACTTCCCATAGTTCTTTGATACCAATCCCATAGCTTTGCGGGTCGCGGTTCTGGTCAAGCTTGAATTTTTCGATCAGCTGGCGGCCGAGCTGACCGCGCGCGCCTTCGGCGAAGATCGTGTATTTGGCATGGAGCTCCATACCGCGCTGGTATTGGTCGGTGGGTTGACCATCGCGACCCACGCCCATGTCACCGGTAGCGACGCCTCGCACTGCCCCTTTGTCGTCATACAGGACCTCGGCCGCGGCAAAGCCAGGGAAGATCTCGACGCCAAGGGCTTCGGCTTGCTCGCCCATCCAGCGGGCGACGCTGCCCAGACTGACGATATAGTTACCGTGGTTTTGAAAACACTCTGGCAGCAGCCAGTTAGGCGTTTTTTGTGATCCTGTGGGGGACAAAAAGAGGAATTCGTCCTCGGTCACCGCTGTATTGAGCGGGGCACCCGTAGATTTCCAGTCGGGCAGCAATTCAGTGAGTGCCTTGGGATCCATGATGGCCCCAGATAAAATATGGGCGCCAATTTCACTGCCTTTTTCGAGCACACAGACGGAAATCTCGTGATTGCGCTCAGCAGCAAGCTGTTTAAGCCGGATGGCTGTCGCCAGTCCTCCAGGACCGCCACCCACGACGACAACGTCGTATTCCATCGATTCACGTTCGGACATGAGAGTCTCCCTGCTTCCAAGTATGATATTTGATTGTGAGGATTGTATTGCACGCGTGAGGCGTTTCGGGGCTGTTAGTCTTGCAAAGGCGCGAACGCACCCTTTCGCTGTTTTTATGGAGAAGACTTTGGTGCAACCCGATGGATTGAGCCGTACGCTCGAGGTGGGCGATATTTTTGATTTTGACCTGCCGATGCGCTGGGCAGACGCCGATGCGCTCAATCATCTTAACAACGCCAATTATTTTCGCTATATGGAAGAGGGGCGGATTAGGATGTTCTACGATGGCAAGGTTCAACAAAGCGCTCGGTTTAGTCCCGTCGTGGTGCATTGCGCTTGTGATTTTAAAAAACCGATTACGTATCCTGCTTTGATTCGGGTGAGTCATCGCGTGGAGCGCATTGGCCGCTCTAGCATGGAACATGCTGTGGACCTGTCCGTGATACATCCCGATGGGCTTGAGCTCTGCGCCCAGGGTAAGTCGATCATGGTTTGGATGGATTTTGAATTAAACCGTGGGCACCCCTGGCCTGTGGATGTCTTACAGGCGTTGGCAAGCTCTATAAATCGTCGATAATCGAATGTAGGTGACCTTCAAGGAGTCGTTCTGATGAACAAGCTGTATCCGAGTGCAAAAGACGCGCTAAACGGTATTTTGAAAGATGGACAGACCATCGCTGTTGGTGGTTTCGGACTGTGTGGGATTCCGGAGGCCTTAATTGCCGCAGTCAAGGATCTCGGGGTCCAAAATTTGACCTGTATCAGTAATAACGCGGGTGTGGATGGCTTTGGTTTGGGGATTTTGCTCGAGTCCCGCCAAGTGCGTCGCATGATTGCGTCTTATGTCGGCGAGAACAAAGAATTTGAGCGTCAATACCTGGCAGGTGAGCTTGAACTTGAGTTCACACCTCAAGGTACGCTGGCAGAGCGCTTGCGCGCAGGCGGCTCTGGAATCCCTGCCTTTTTTACTAAAACCGGCGTCGGCACGATCGTCGCTGAGGGCAAAGAGGTCCGGGAGTTTGACGGACAACAGTACATCATGGAGCGCGCCCTGGTGCCCGAAGTGTCCTTGGTTAAAGCCGAAGTGGCAGACCGCAGCGGCAACCTGATGTTTAGTAAGACTGCGCGCAACTTTAATCCGCCGGTCGCGATGGCTGGAAAACTCACTGTCGTCGAGGTCGAACGTATCGTTGAGAACGGCGAACTCGAACCCGAAAACATTCATTTACCCGGCATTTACGTGCATCGCATTGTGATCAATGCAACGCCTGAAAAGCGTATTGAGCAACGTATTGTTCGCGCGGCAAGCTAAGGAGAACAAAGATGGCATGGACTCGTGATGAAATGGCCGCGCGTGCAGCGCGCGAATTAAAAGACGGTTTTTACGTCAACTTAGGAATCGGCTTACCCACTATGGTGGCCAATCATGTGCCAGACGATATCGAAGTCTGGCTTCAGTCTGAAAATGGTTTGCTTGGGATTGGGCCTCATCCGCTTGACAGTGAAGTGGATCCTGATTTGATTAATGCGGGTAAACAGACCGTGACCACGCTACCGGGCTCAGCCATTTTTTCCTCCGCAGAATCATTTGGCATGATCCGCGCAGGCAAGATTAATCTTGCGATCTTGGGTGCGATGCAGGTCTCTGAGACCGGCGATCTGGCGAATTGGATGATTCCTGGAAAAATGGTCAAAGGTATGGGCGGCGCGATGGATTTGGTCGCGGGTGTCAAGCGCGTCATTGTGCTGATGGAGCATGTCGCGACCAAAAAAGACGGTACGACTGATTTGAAGCTGCTGCCCAAGTGCACCTTGCCACTGACCGGCGTGGGTGTGATCGACATGGTGATCACCGACCTAGGCGTGATGGAAGTGACACCCAATGGCCTCAATTTGCTTGAGCTCGCACCTGGAGTGACCGTCGATGAGATCAAGTCCAAGACCTCCGCCAAACTCGATGTCTCGACGTTCAAAGGGTAAGCCTGCGTCATGACTTCACCCACGCATTCGCAGGACAACCCTTTATCCGCCTTGCGCGACGCGATGCGACAGGCCAGTGTCGATGCTTGTCTGATCCCCTCGGCCGACCCTCATCTATCCGAATACCTTCCTGCATACTGGCAAATCAGGTATTGGTTGACTGGTTTTACGGGTTCTGTGGGTACGGTCGTCGTGACACAGGACTTTGCCGGAATTTGGGTCGATAGTCGTTATTGGGTGCAGGCTGAGGCGGAGTTGGTGGGTTCGGGTGTGACTCTGATGAAAATCGGCGTCGCCACTGATCCCGCGCATGCCGCTTGGCTTGGCGCGCACGTCCCTCAAGGGGGCGTCGTGGCAGTGGATGGTCGCGCGCTCGGTTTAGCCGCGCGTGAATCCTTACAAGAGCAACTAGCGCCACGTTCGGTCAGGCTTGATTTGTCTTTGGATCTGCCTGGACAATGTTGGCATGATCGTCCTGCCTTGCCGACTGCGGCGGTGCGCGAGTTGTCCGTGAGTATCGCGGGTCAGTCGAGACAGGAAAAGCTCGCGCGGGTACGTGCTGAGATGGTTGAGCGCGGTGCACAATGGCATCTCGTTTCAACCCTAGACGATATTGCCTGGTTGCTGAATTTGCGCGGTGCAGATGTCAGTTTTAATCCGGTTTTTCTGGCGCATGTGTTGGTCGGGCCTGATCGGGTATTTCTCTTTGTGTTGCCTGAAAAAATTGATGCAGCACTGACGCAGACGCTGGCGCAGCAAGGGATTGAGGTTCGGCCTTATCAAGAGGCAGCTCTGGCACTGTCCGAGCTTGAGGCAAGTGCACATTTGTTGTTTGACCCTGCCCGCACGACCTGCGCCTTGGTTGATCGCGTGTCTTGCCAGTTGGTGCGGGCGATCAATCCAAGTACTTTTTTCAAATCACAGAAAACGGCATTTGAACTCGGTCACGTGAGGCGTGTGATGGAGGATGATGGTGTCGCGCTGTGTGCATTTTTTGCTTGGCTAGAAGACGCGATCGCATGTTGCGATACCTCCCCCCTCAATGAACTCATGATTGATGAACAATTACTGGCGCTTCGCAGCCAGCAAGCGGGGTTTGTGTCGCGGAGTTTTGGCACGATTGCGGCCTACAACGCCAATGGCGCCATGCCGCATTACCGGGCCACCCTCGAGTCTTTTGCCCAGATTGCGGGTGACGGACTGCTGTTGATTGACTCAGGGGGTCAGTATGTTGGCGGAACCACAGACATCACGCGTGTGGTGCCCGTGGGGCAACCAAGCGCAGCCCAGAAAGACGACTACACGGCTGTTTTACAAGCCATGATCGCTCTGTCCAAGCTCAAGTTCCCGCGCGGCGTGGCATCGCCCATGATAGATGCTGTGGCTCGCGCGCCGCTGTGGGCGCGACTCGCCGAGTATGGCCATGGAACAGGGCATGGGGTCGGGTACTACCTCAACGTGCATGAGGGGCCGCAAGTGATCTCATATCGCGCGTCGCCCGGACCACAGACCGCCATGCAGCCAGGAATGATCACTTCGAACGAGCCTGGGCTTTATCGTCCGGGTCGCTGGGGAATACGAATCGAAAATCTGGTGTGCAATGTGTCAGCCGGAACCTCCGAGTTTGGTGAGTTTTTGGAGTTTGAAACCCTGACCTTGTGTCCGATCGACACCCGTTGCGTGCAGCGAGACCAGCTCAGACAAGACGAAGTCGACTGGCTCAACGCCTACCACGCCGAGGTTCGTAGCCGTTTGGCGCCTAAAGTGAGTGGCCCAGCTTTGGCTTGGTTGTTGCACCGCACCGAGGCTTTCCGTTAAAAATGGCCTCTGCGTGACAGAAGTGGTGAATGTTGTGGATAAATCTATACGGGTTTTCCGCAAAAGTTAGACAGGCGGCTATAATCCAAATTTCCCGCATACGCCTCATGATGGGGCGTCAAACACATGACCAAATTTGTCTTTGTTACCGGTGGTGTGGTGTCCTCGCTAGGCAAGGGCATCGCCGCCGCGTCTCTGGCCGCCATCCTCGAATCCCGTGGCCTGCAGGTGACCCTACTCAAGCTCGATCCTTATATCAACGTCGATCCAGGCACCATGAGTCCGTTTCAGCATGGTGAAGTCTTCGTGACCGAAGACGGGGCCGAGACTGATTTGGACCTCGGACATTACGAGAGATTCATCTCCTCGAAAATGCGTAAGGTCAATAACTTCACCACCGGACAGATCTACGAGTCGGTGTTGCGCAAAGAGCGGCGCGGCGATTATCTGGGCAAAACTGTGCAGGTGATTCCGCACATCACGAATGAAATTCAGGATTTCATCGCACGCGGTGCGGAACAATCCTGGGACGGTGCGACTGATGTGGCGATTGTCGAAATCGGTGGCACCGTAGGTGATATTGAGTCTCTTCCCTTTCTTGAGGCGGCTCGTCAAATGAGTCTGCGTCTCGGTCGCAACAACGCTGCCTTCATTCACCTCACGCTCGTGCCTTTCATCGCCTCGGCGGGCGAACTCAAGACCAAGCCGACCCAACATTCCGTCCAAAAGCTGCGCGAAATCGGAATCATCCCCCACGCCTTGCTGTGTCGTGCGGATCGTCCGATCCCCGACGAAGAACGCGCCAAGATTTCTTTGTTTTCCAATGTTCCTCTTGATGCGGTGATTTCGGTTTGGGATGAGGATTCGATCTACAAAATCCCGTCGATGCTGCACAAACAAGGTTTGGACAATTTGATTTGTGAGGTGCTTAACCTCAACCCGCCCGCTGCGGATCTGTCCATGTGGGACAACCTGGTCTATCAGCTCGAACATCCCGAGCGCGAGGTGCGTATCGCGATGGTCGGCAAGTACGTCGATTTGACCGAGTCCTACAAGTCGCTGACCGAGGCCTTGATCCACGCTGGTATTCACACCAAGTCACGTGTCAAAGTCGAGTACCTCGACTCCGAAAGTATCGAAGAAAGTGGTGTCGAAGTGCTCAAGCCCTTTGATGCTATTTTGGTGCCAGGCGGTTTTGGTAAGCGAGGTACCGAAGGTAAGATCGCTGCGATTCGTTTTGCCCGCGAACATAACGTGCCCTACTTGGGAATATGCCTGGGGATGCAGCTAGCGGTGATCGAATTCGCTCGTGATGTGGCGGGCTTGGGTCAAGCCAACAGTACGGAGTTTGATCCTGCTTCCCCGCATCCTGTGGTGGCGTTGATCACTGAGTGGATGGATCGCGAAGGCGTGACGGAAAAACGGGATACACAATCTGATCTTGGTGGAACGATGCGCAAAGGCTCGCAAAAATGTCCCGTCAAAACGGGGTCGCTCGCCCATCAAATTTATGGACCTGAGGTCAATGAGCGACATCGCCATCGCTATGAGGTCAACAATATCTACGTACCACGACTGGAAAAAGCTGGGCTTGTCATCAGCGCCCGGACGCCCACGGAAAATCTTCCCGAAATCATGGAATTACCTAACCATCCCTGGTTTGTAGGCGTGCAATTCCACCCGGAATTCACCTCTACGCCACGAGAAGGGCATCCCTTGTTCACCAGCTACATTCACGCGGCTCTGGCGCATCAGACCAAGCGTAAGGTGACCTGATGAAGTTGTGTGGATTCGATGTCGGCCTGGAGCACCCCTTTTTCTTGATTGCGGGTCCGTGCGTGATTGAGTCACGCCAGATGGCGTTCGATACCGCTGGTCAACTCAAGGAAATGACCTCTTCTTTGGGCATCCCCTTTATCTATAAAAGTTCTTTCGATAAAGCCAATCGGAGTTCGGGGACGTCTTATCGAGGTCCAGGCATGGACGAGGGTTTACAAATTTTGGCCGATGTGCGTGCCGAGCTCCAGGTTCCCGTATTGACCGATGTCCATGACAAGGATCAAGTCAAGGCGGTCGCCGCCGTCGTAGACGTGTTGCAAACACCTGCTTTCTTGTGTCGTCAGACTGATTTTATCGAGGCCTGTGCTGCGAGTGGCAAGCCGGTCAACATTAAAAAGGGCCAGTTTCTTGCGCCTCACGATATGTTGCAAGTTGTCAATAAGGCGCGTCATGCAGCTCGGCAAGCCGGTGTCGCTGAGGACATCATGGTGTGTGAGCGCGGCGTTTCGTTTGGCTACAACAATCTTGTCTCCGATATGCGTTCACTGGCCATCATGCGCGAAACAGCCTGTCCGGTTGTCTTCGATGCGACCCACTCGGTTCAATTACCAGGCGGACAGGGTACTTCTTCGGGTGGGCAGCGTGAGTTTGTGCCCGTGCTTGCGCGTGCCGCCGTTGCAGCGGGTATTGCAGGTCTTTTTATGGAAACCCATCCAGATCCTTCCAAAGCGCTGTCCGACGGCCCGAACGCCGTGCCGCTCGGCCAAATGAAGAATCTCTTGACGACCCTAATCGAACTTGATCGTGTCGTTAAAAAGCATGGTTTTCTAGAGTCGCATTTTGTTTAACGGAATTTTTATTTTTCAGGAAAGACAGAAATGAGTGCAATCGTAGACATCATTGGTCGTGAAATTCTCGACTCGCGTGGTAATCCGACCGTCGAGTGCGACGTTTTACTCGAATCAGGTGCGATGGGCCGTGCGGCTGTGCCGTCTGGCGCCTCGACGGGTAGCCGTGAGGCGATTGAGTTACGTGACGGTGACAAGTCCCGTTACCTCGGCAAGGGTGTCTTGCGCGCTGTGGAAAATCTGAACACCGAGATCTCCGAAGCCTTGATGGGTCTCGATGCGCAAGAGCAAACATTCCTGGATCGTACATTGATCGAACTCGACGGCACGGAGGGCAAGTCACGCCTTGGCGCCAATGCCATTTTGGCCGCGAGTATGGCCGTCGCCCGTGCAGCCGCTGATGAGTCAGGCTTGTCTCTTTATCGCTATTTTGGTGGTAGCGGCCCGATGAGCATGCCCGTGCCGATGATGAACGTGATCAACGGTGGCGCGCATGCGAACAACACGCTCGACATGCAAGAGTTGATGATTCTGCCAATCGGCGCGTCGAGTTTTCGTGAAGCCTTGCGTATGGGGGCGGAAATATTCCACGCGCTCAAGAAAATTATCAACGATCAGGGCATGTCGACAGCCGTGGGTGATGAAGGCGGTTTTGCCCCAAACGTCCCCAATCACGAAGCGGCGATTCAGCTGATTTTGCGCGCAATTGAAAACGCAGGCTATGAGCCAGGCTCACAGATTGCCTTGGGTCTGGACTGTGCGGCCTCTGAGTTTTATCGTGATGGTAAATACACCTTGCACGGCGAGGGTGGTGTGTCCCTGTCCTCCGAGGCTTTGACCGACCTGTTGTCGACGTGGTGTGACAAATATCCGATCATCTCGATCGAAGACGGGATGGCTGAAAATGACTGGGCGGGCTGGAAACATTTGACTGAAAGGCTTGGTCGTAAGGTTCAGTTGGTGGGCGATGATTTATTTGTCACCAACACCAAGATTCTCAAGCAAGGCATCGACCAAGGTATCGCCAATTCGATTTTGATCAAAATTAATCAGATCGGCACCTTGACGGAAACGTTCGCAGCGATTGAAATGGCGAAACGTTTTGGTTATACCGCTGTGGTGTCTCATCGCTCCGGTGAAACCGAGGACTCGACGATTGCGGATATCGCGGTGGCGACTAACGCTATGCAAATCAAAACCGGCTCATTGTCGCGCTCTGATCGCATGGCCAAGTACAACCAGTTATTGCGGATCGAGGAAGAACTCGCCGAAGTCGCGACCTATCCAGGTCGCGATGCGTTTTATAACTTGCGCTAAATCTAGACTTGCTGAAACGGCCTTCGGTCGTTCCAGTTAAATAAGGTGCTATGCGTCTTTTACTGATTGTGATGATTGCGCTGGTTGGTCTGATCCAGTATCCCTTGTGGATGGGTCGGGGCGGGTGGTTTTCCGTTTGGGATATGCAGACGCAAGTCGCTGATCAACGCATGATTAACGATGGTCTTAGTGCGCGAAACGTTGCGCTGGCAGCCGAAGTCGAAGACCTTCGCTCGGGAACTGAAGCCTCTGAGGAGCGTGCCCGCAGTGAGCTCGGGATGATGCGGCAGGGGGAGGTTTTTGTTCAGATCTTGCCGCTTGGCGCAAAGCCTCCCGAACTCAAGACTAGTTCTAAGCCTGCAGCAGGTGTCAAGCCAGTTGCTCGTTGAGTTGGTCTGTATCTATCTCCCTCTATGACTGTGCTGTCGCAAGACACGGTAGTCTACGATGATCGGGATCAAGCCGTGCTTCTCCTGACGTAATGCTTGTAACAAAATCCTTAACCATTCTTGCATGGGTCGATGCAGATAAATCAAGCGGAGGTGAATGGTCTCCGGATCCGATGCGACTTGATACGCCTGCCAGAGTGGCACCTTAAAACGAGATTGAAAGTCCTGCCGCGCTGCCTCTTGTCGCATGTGAGCATTAGCGAATCGACCCGCCGGGATAAATAATCTGGACAAAGAGCGTTTCAGCACGGGTTGCCATTTTTGTGGCTTGGCGTGATGGACTGCCGCCACACGTGCAGCTTCTTGTAGTGAAAGAAGGAGTAACTGACGGAGTTGATAACCACGTGCGAGCTCGAGACAAAGGCTACCCACGAGCAGAATGGGTAGCAAGGCCAGCACGCATTCAAGCATTGCTGCACCTTGTTGTGGTTGGACTCTGTCGGTAGATGCGAGGAAAAAGCGGGTGATCGGATTCATAGTGTATTGGCAGACTGAGGGCTGTTGAGAGCAAGGGTGCGCAAAGTGTGGTGTCCAAGGTACGTGTTGTCGATACGGATGAGCGCGTATGGATATCGACAGGTTAAAATCTATCCACTTTCACAAGGACCGGATATGACCTCGTCAGCAGCTGCTTTTCCATATTTTCCAGGCGTACGATTACTGCACTCCCCCGGACCGTCGCATGTGCCCAAAGCGGTGCTGGATGCGATGACCAAGCAGCCGATGGATATGGGTGATCCTCGTGTCGATGCGTGCGTCGATGCTTGTGAGGCAGGCTTAAAAAAGCTGTTGAACACGCAGGCGGCGGATGTCTTTTTTTATGCGGCGAATGGTCACGGTGCTTGGGAGGCGATGATTGTCAATCTACTGGCACCTGGACAAAAAGTGTTGATTCCCGGCACAGGGCACTTTTCTGAGTCTTGGGCCCTCATGGCCGAGGCGATGGGCGCGATCGTGCTTCGTACCCCATATCACGAGGGTTACCCCATTGATATGGAGGCGGTTGCGCAGATTTTGCGAGAGGACAAGCAGCATGAGATCGTTGCGGTCTTTGCTGTGCATACGGATACCGCAAGTAGCACGACGAGTGATGTTCCGGCACTTCGTCACACCATCAACGCGACCGGACACCCCGCTTTGTTCGTCGTCGATGTCGTGGCTTCGCTCGGTGCGATCCCCTTCGAGATGGACAAATGGGGGGTCAACGCAGTGATTGGTGCTTCCCAAAAGGGTTTGATGGTTCCTCCTGGAGTAGGCTTTTGTGCTGCCGATGCGCGCGCCATGAAGGTCTGCGAAAACAATCCTTCCCCAAGATTTTATTGGGATTGGTTGCGCCGTCGCAAAGGGCCTTCCTACAGCCGTTTTTGTGGTACAGCCCCTCAAAACTTGTTATTTGGCATGGAAGCCGCCTTTGAGCTCCTTGAGTGCGAAGGTGTCGAGCGCGTCTTTGCGCGTCATCGCGCGCTCGCGGGCGCAGTTCGTGCAGCGGTGCAGTCGTGGTCCCAGGCTGGTCACTTGGGCTTTCTTTGTCAAGTGCCTGAGGCCCGCTCCGATTCGGTGACGGCGATTTTGGTCAAGCCAGGCATTGATCCCGAGTTGATCCGTCAAACCGCCCGAGAAAAATTCCAGGTGATGATTGCAGGGGGACTCGGACCGTTTGCAGGAAGGGTGTTTCGTATTGGTCATTTAGGAGACCTTAATCCCGCCATGATCCTCGGTTGTTTAGCTGGCGTCGAAGCCGCGATGCAATCCCTAGGGATCAATGTTGGCAATCAAGGTGTGCGAAGCGCTGTGGAATATCTCGCCAAGGTCGAAGGTTAATCGTGGGTTTGGCACGCGCGCTGCTCTGGCTGTTATTCACAGTTCTGAGTATTGGTGCGCACGCCAAAAGTGAGGATGACCTCATCATTGAGCGTGGGTTGTATGTCGAACCTGCTCCTGGCGCCCTCACGATCGAACAAGCACTGACTCAACAGTACAAGCCTTTTGTGACTGTCCTCAATCGTGAATTTTCCCCGACGGTGCGTTGGCTGAAACTTCTTGTCGCTGCACCTCAACAAGGCTCCGAGCAGGTTGTTTTGCGTATCGGTCCTCACTATATCGGCCATATTCAGCTTTTCGAGCATCAACAAGGCACATGGACCTCGCGCTCTGCGGGAGATCGTTTCCCCGTCAGTCAAAACGCCTGTGCAGATAATACGTATTGCTTTCCTGTCACGATCCATGCGGGAGTGGATAATTATTTTTATGTCCGGATCGACACCCTCAATGGTTACATTCTGACAACACGGGCGATGACGCCTGAGGACCTGTCCTCACTCCTCGTCGAGCAGCAACGCGTCTTTGGTATAGAGTTTGGTGTGGTCTTGGTGATTTGCTTGTGGGCTTTGTTTATATATATCCGCACACGTCATAGACTGGCTGGAATTTTTTTCATATCAGAAGTCGTCACGCTGCTCTTTAGTCTTTCTACTTCTGGTTTGCTTGCAAACCTATATTTCGAAGACCATGTGTGGATGGATAATCTAAGTTTCAATACTTTGTATGTATTGAGATTGATAGCTTCTTTGCTCGTCACCCTAGAGTTTTTGAGGCATTTTGGGGCGCCGAAGTGGTACAGCTTTTACGTTAAAGGTGCAATAGGCATCCTGCTTTTGCAACTATTCGCACTTAAGCTAGGTCCAGTGACGCTTATCGCACTGAATTTCAATTTTTTGATTGTGACCTTGATGCCAATCATGATGCTAGTGGCGCTGACTGGGTGTCATCAGATGCCTCTGGCACACAAACGACTCATTGCTGTCGGCGCTTTGATCGTGGCAGGGCTGTTGTGGACTGATATTTTGCCCGTGTTAGGTTGGGTGAAACCGAGTATTGTGACCATACCTGGTAATTGGGGTGGGGTGATTGTGGCTATTGCGTTGTCTTTGATGGTCAATAGCGATCTCACCCATCGGCGGATCATTTATGATCGAGAAATGCAGGAGTTGCAGTACTTGCGGGCAAGAAACTTAGCGGAGTCAGAGCAAATCAAAGACCGCAGTATGTTGATTGATATGCTCACCCATGAGCTCAAAAATCCGCTTGCGACTATGCGGATGGCTGCCGGCTCACTCACGCGTAGCCTTGGCGTCTTGACAACCGAGCAATCAAAGGACTCGGCAGACCGAATCGATAGCATGGTGCAAGCCATCAATAATATGAATACGGTCATTGAGCGTTGTGTGCAAGTCGATCAGCTTGATCAAAAAGGCTTTTCCCCTAAACTTGAAGATGTTGATGTCTATCAGGTTGTTCATGACGTGTTGACCAGCCAGGCAGAGGCCCAGCGCCTTGAGTTTCGTCCTCAGTCATCGACATTAATTTTTCGGACCGACCCTAATCTTTTTGCGATCATATTGACGAATTTGCTCGATAATGCAATTAAGTATTCGGAACCTGACAGTTTGATTACTCTTGAGATCGAGCTCAATGAGGCACTAAGTGTATATCCTGCTAAGCTGAAGATGCGCGTATCTAATACTGTGAGTCAATATGGCGTCCCAGACTCTGTCAGTCTGTTCAGTCGTTACTATCGTGGACCTCTCGCCCATGAGAAATCAGGGACAGGTTTAGGCCTGTATCTGGTGAAGTCTTTATGCAAAATCTTACGTGGTTCGATTCGTTTCGAGCATAATAATGGTCTCGTGCACTTTACGGTAGAGTTAAAGTAATGAGTCAAAATTTCTCCAATACCCAGTTCCAGGGTCTCGGCAGTCAAGAGGGTGTCTCAAGCCTCTTTGCGCTGGCACCGATGCGTGTCGCCCTTGTCGAGGACGATCCGTTGTTGCGCAAAGAAATCCACTACCATCTCAAGCAGCAGGGCTTTCTGGTTTTCGCTGTCAGTAGTGGGCGCTCTTTAGATGATTTACTGATTACTGAACCGATTGATGCCCTCGTCCTTGATCTCACGCTCCCCGGAGAAGACGGTATCTCAATTGCCCGACGTATGCGTACTAGTATTCCGAGTATGAGTATTATTATGCTCACCGCACGCGCCGCGGTTCCTGATCGCCTCAAGGGTTACGAAGCGGGAACGGATATTTATCTGAGTAAACCTGTCGCACCAGAGGAGCTGACAGCCGCTCTGATGAGCATGCATCGACGATCGCGTCTGATCAATAAAGTCGCTTTGAGTTGGGTGATTAGCTTGCAACACCGTTCGATCACGAGCCCGCATTCGGAAGAAAAAGTTTATCTCACTAATAGTGAGAAAACCTTACTGGTGGGTCTCGCACAGGCTTCTAATTATGTGCTTGAAACTGAAGTTATTTGTGAAATGCTGAGTCAGCGTCCCGATGTCGATGACATTGGGAAACGTGCGCTCGAAAGCCTAGTTAGCCGACTGCGCAAGAAACTATCCTCTCTCTGCCCTGAAGGTGCGGAGCCGGCACTCAAGGCTGTCTGGGGCGTCGGCTATCAGCTTTGTATCCCCATCGAGATTCGGCCTTAGGCTTCGCGTGTTCTAGTGGTGATGGAAATTAGTGGATTGACTTTCCTGAACCAGGGACCAAAGGTTGAAAGAGAAATGCCGAGTCCACGCTATCAAAAAGATAAGGCTGGCCACAGAACTCGCAAGCAACTTCGATTTTTCCTTGCGTCTCCAGGATGTCTTGTACTTCGTTTCGACCCAGCATTTTCAACATGTCGGCCACGCGCTCACGCGTGCAGGAACACTTCCACGCGATGGGCTTGGCTTCGAACATGAGCAGCATCTCTTCCCAGAACAGTCTGTGCAAGAGCTCGTCCTGAGTAGCCTCAAGCATTTCTTTTGTTGTGAGAGTTTCCGCCAGTCGCTGAGTGCGATGCCATGTTTCTTGGGCACTCACAACCTCGGCTTGCTGATTGCCACCCTGAAGCGGTAGACGTTGGAGTAAAAGGCCAGTGCAATTGTTGATATCTGCAGCCAGCCAGATTCGAGTGTCTAGCTGTTCGGACCGCAGCATGTATTGCTCGAGTGCCTCGGCGATAGAGTCACCTTCGAGGGGAACGATCCCTTGATAGGCTTGACGACCCAGTGTGTTTTTAGGCGGATCGAGCACGACGATAAACTTGGCAGTACCACCTGGATTGAGCAGTGTTTGCAGATCACGTTGAATCGGTAAGGGGCGGTCGCGCAGCTTGACGGTGGCGCGAACGCTCATGTCTGCCCGACACTCAACAACCATTAAGGCGATGGCACCATCGCCTTGGAGCTGAAGCAATAGTGAACCATCGAACTTGAGTGTTGCGGCAAGCAGCGCTGAGGCGGCTACCAGTTCGCCCAGCAGTGCCGCGACGGAGGGAGGGTAGCTGTGATGGGCCTGCGCAGCTTGCCATGCATGATGGAGTTGGACAGACTCAATACGAACGCTACGGTCTTCGGAGAGAAATTTTTTAAGTTGATCTGACATAGGGGCCGATGAAAAGTCTCAGCCTAGACGTTTGAGTTTTTGGCGATACATTTGACCACGCGCGGCATAGTGTTCAATATTGTGACGGATTTGAGCGATTTCTTCGTCGCTCAAGGTACGAACAATTTTGCCAACCCCAATCACAAGACTGCCATCTGGAATTTCTCGGCCTTCGGGCACAATGGCGCCGGCGCCGATTAGACAGTTGCGACCAATACGTGCATGATTGAGCACGATAGCTTGCATGCCGACCAGTGAGCCCGTGCCGATCGAACAGCCATGCAGCATCGCTTGATGTCCAACGGTGACGTACTCGGCGATCGTCAGAGGCGCATCCTCGTCCGAGTGCAACACACTGCCTTCCTGAACATTGCTGTGATGTCCGATGTCGATCAGGGTATTGTCCCCGCGAATACTGACATTGGCCCAAATGCTCGCGTGCTCACCCACCACGACATCACCGATAATGTCGGCAGAGTCAAAAATAAAAGCAGTAGGATCAATACGTGGGGTGAGTTCGCCAAGTTGATAAATCGCCATGTTATTCAACATCCATAAAAGCGTTGAGGAATGGCGTAAGTTTACTCTGTCAGCGTCATGATGTTCGGTTGCGAGATTTGCGTCCTTCATGCCAAACAAAACCGTCCGAGTCGATGCGCGCGAGCTCGCCGGTTCTCCACCATTCTTGATTGGCGCTCATGTTTTCCTCGGTTTCGGTGCGCCATAAGCGAAGGGGGATGGCAGGGTCGGCGTGTCCGTATCGGTCTTGCCGGTTGACTGCGAGTTCACCAATATCCCCTGAAAGGGCCTCTGAGCCATCCTCGTTTAGTACGGTGATGCGATGACCTGGAAATCTTTTGCCCAGGCTCCCTGTGCGCCCCGTCCATTTTTGATGACTGTCGCCGATCAGTGCTGGTATTTCTGAAGTCCCAAATAGCTGATTGAGCTTGAAGCCAAAGTGTTTTTCGCACCATTGGGCGAGTGCTTCATCTAAGGGTTCATCGACGATCGCGATACTGCGTAGGCGCGTGGGCTTGAGTTCGGAGAGGGCGTTTAGCTTAAATTGACGAAGCAACGCACTTGGAGCCAGAGCGTGACTGACCGGGTAGCGCTCAAGCAATTGCTGCGCTAAACCTGGCGTGGTTGCGCCTCGAACGCCCAAAACGGCGCGTCCAAAATAGAGTGCTGGAAGTACACCGCACAGCAACGCGCTCGAATGCCCCCAATCCAAAGGTGTCCAGAACACCTCAGCGCCTTGAGGAAACCAGTGTTGAGAGGCGACGAAGCCTGGTAGGGCGCCAAGTAGAGCCTGATGCGCGAGCAGCGTTCCGCGCACAGGTTGTCCGACATCGTTGCTATAAAGAAGCAACGCTGGGTCTTCTGCACGTGTCATGATTGGCTTAAAGACTTCCGGTTGTCGCGTCATGAGACTGCGCCAAGGTAATAAACGGTCGTCCTCAACGCCGACACTGACGACTTGGGTCAGTTTTGAGCATCGCGACAAAATCCCGAGTAGATGAGGTGCCGCCTCGGGGCCGACAACAGCCACGCGTGTTTCAGAGTCACGCAGACGATATTCAAGAGCTTTGGGCGCCAAGTTACTTGCAAGAGGCATGGCAACAGCCCCTACGCTAAATGCACCGAGTTGAGCAACAATGGCTTCGGGACTTTGTCCTAGGATAGTGGCGACTCGGTCGCCCGGCTTGACCCCCATTCGTGTGAGCGCATTTGCAAACTGATTCGTTGCTGCACCAAGGCGTTCATAGGTCCAGATATCCCGATGACCAGCGCCATCCTCAAAAAATAAGGCGATTCGGCGCGCATCGGCTGAGCTTTGTGCCCAGCGATGGCAGCATTGCTCACCAATATTGAAATTGGTTGGCACTTGCCAGTGCAAGGATTCGGAGAGTGACGCGTGTTGGTCCAACATGCCTTTTTTAATGGGTAAACGATGCAATGCTCGCTAGCATGGCTTACCAGAGCATTTGACGCAACACCGGCGAGTGGTGAGAAGCTAAAACTAAGGGTTTTTACTAGTCCGAATCTGGGGTTGGACGTTCACTAAACGGGTACCCGCGAGCAAATCATGAAGAAATTGTTGCTCTGCTGTGAACCAAGTGGGTATGAAAACCAGAAAGGGTGTGGCCACGATCAGCATCAACATGGCATTCCAACCCGATAGTGAGGCTGCCGCCCAAACGATACCCGCGCCAAGCAAGGGCAGTACCCACATGCAGGCGTAGCGCACGAGGAGACGCCACGTTGGCGCTGGTTGACCATTTGCGGCGAGTACTTTGATATGCCAAGCTTTCATCGGCAGGGTTTGACCGCTTCGACGCCAACAGATGAGAAAGTAGGCGCCAATCGCGATAAATAGCCATACCTGACGACTATCGCGCAACATAAGCGCATGACGGCTTTGGGTGAGTGTATCGAAAAGATAACCAGCTAAAAAAACAACTGCGAAGAGAAGAACGCCCTCGTACATCATGGAGGCAAATCTTCTGAGTCGCGGCGGTGCTGGTGTTTGAGTCAGCGCAGTAGAAGGTGAAGTGCGGGTTTTCATCGAACAGATTATCCTGCACTTTTAGGTTGATCCCGCGCACCCGGGGGTATATTTAGAACATGTAACGGGCATTTGTCTGAGTGCGTACTGCATTGACAAAAGAAGAGATGCTGAACACGAAATTTTTGATTGCGCTTAGCGGATGAAAACGAAACTGTGATTCCATTGCTTTGGCAAGCAGGTCACGTTCGAGAGCGTCGGTCAGGCGGTTTGCAGTGTAAGTTGTCATGATATTTCCATTGCTTGTTAGGGATAACCCCTATTATTAGGGAAAACCCGAAACTAAGCAAATGCTTTTAAGGGATAACCCTTAATTCATTAGGAAAATTCTAAAACTTAAACATTTTGTTGCATTGGTGCAACGTTTCGATAGCTGCTCTCGACCAGTTCGAAATGAAATAAACGGCAGTCCAGCGCACCATTAAAAATCGGTGTCCGCCGATTTGCCTTGAGGCGAAGGTGTTTGGGGAGATCCAAGTCGGAGGTGATGATGTTGACCTGCCAGCCGGCAAACTCGCGCTTGAGATTTGCGGACCATTCACGCCAAAACTCTAAGTCCTCTTCTTCGAGTCGTTCACCATAGGGTGGATTGGTCAGTATCCAGCCTGTGGGGGCCGGAGCGACTGCATCACGCGCATCGCCCACTTCAAAATGGATAGTGTCTTCAGTTAAAAAGGCGCGCTCAGCATTGCGTTGAGCCGCTTCAATCGCTTCGGGATCCGCGTCAATACCGACAAGGGGGGCCTCTAGTTCGGGCAAAATACGGCTGCGTGCGTCTTCTTTGAGGTCTTCCCAGCGACGTGCTTGATGGTCTCGCAGTCTTTCGAAACCAAAGGGCCGAGTGATGCCGGGAGGAACGCCAAGCGCGATCCAGGCCGCTTCAATTAAAAGTGTGCCGCTGCCACAAAAGGGGTCCATGAGGGCCGCTTGTGGATCCCAGCCAGATAGTGCCAAGAGACCTGCCGCCAAATTTTCTCTCAGCGGCGCATCGCCCTTGTCCAGTCGCCAACCGCGCTTGAACAGGGACTCGCCAGAGGTATCGAGGTACATCGTAGCCGTATCGTGTGACAAAAATAAATGTACACGTGCATCAGGTCTGACGGTATCGATGGAGGGGCGTGCCCCTTCGAGGTCACGCAGTCGATCGCATATTCCATCTTTGGCACGCAAATTACAGTACTGCAGACTCTGCATGGGGCTCTTGACGGCAGAGGTATCGACACGCAAGGTATGTTCGGCGCCAAACCAACGCTCCCAGCCGATGCTTTGCGCGAGCTCAAGAATGTCATCCTCGTGTTGTACGGGCGCCTGACCGACACGCACCAAAATACGCGTAGCCAGTCGAGAGTAAAGATTAGCGCGCTGAATACCCCACCAGTCTGCGACAAAGTGACAACCTGCGCGCGTGGTTTGAACATGCTCGTAGCCCAACGCGGAGAGTTCAGCGCCGAGCGCTTCTTCGAGACCCACAGGACAGGGTGCGAAAATATGAAAAACATCCGTCGTCGGACTGACGATCACAGAGCGCGAGATCTCTGGTTCTTGAGGTAATTCTTTGGGCGTTGAGACGCGGGGAGAGCGATCAGAGAGTGGCCGGGCGCGCTCACCGGGGTCTCTGAACTCGTTAGGTCCGCTTCGCAACGCTGCACTCCGACTTGAGCCCCGCGCGGACGAACTTCGGGGGGCTGCGCCGTCAGGGGCGGAGCGACGATCTGTCGTTTTAGATGCTCTGGGCTCGGAAGACGGCGCTGGAACTTCACCTTTGAGGCGTGCAGATTTGTCTTTGGCAATTTTTTGTTGCGCGACTTGACGCGCACGGGCACCGATACGAATGCGAGGACGACCATCCGAAGAGACGTCTGTAGAGTCGACGCGTTTTTTGATGGTGAGTATTTTACGATCGGAGTCCTGCTCAGACATGGCGTCTCATTAAAAAGGCTTGATGACGACCAACGCCGTCGCGGCAGTGAGGATCAACACGGGTGCTTCGTTGAACCAGCGATAAAAAATGTGAGAGCGACGATTCGCTCCCAGTTCGAATTTACGAAGAACGACGCCACAGCTGTAGTGATAGGCAACCGCGACGATCACCAAGACGAGTTTGGCGTGCATCCAGCCATTGCCGGGTCCGAGTCCGATTCCAAAGCCTAAATAAAGCCAGATTCCTAGCAGTACCGCGGGCACCGCGAGAATTGTCATGAAGCGGTAGAGTCGTTTCGCCATACCATCCAGAACAGCGAGAACAGCCGGATCAGATTGCTGGGCCATGTTGACAAAGATGCGCGGTAAATAAAACAGTCCTGCGAACCAAGAGGCAACAAGGACGATATGGAGTGTTTTTACCCAAAGCATGAGCATAAAAAATATTATCCGCGTGTTTGACCATCGCCTTGCAAGACCCACTTTAGCGTGGTGAGTCCTTCGAGCCCGACGGGCCCGCGTGCATGGAGACGATTGGTTGAAATGCCGATTTCAGCGCCAAGTCCATATTCAAAGCCATCTGCAAAGCAGGTGGGTAAGTTGACATAGACCGAACTCGAGTCGACTTCGCGCTGAAATTGTTGCGCATTAGAAATATTTGTCGTCACGATAGACTCGGTATGTCCCGAGCCCCACCGCTCTATATGCTCGATCGCCTCATTCATGGTGTCGACGATACGAATGGCCAAAATTGGCCCAAGATACTCTGTCGCCCAGTCTTCGTTTGTCGCAGCGAGCGCTTGTGGGATCAGGGCTTGAGTACGGGTGCAGCCTCTGAGTTCGACGCCATGTTTGAGCAATTTGTTTGCGAGCTCAGGCAGGAAGGTTTGAGCAATCGCATCATGCACGAGCAGCGTCTCCATCGCACCACAGACACCGTAGCGATACGTTTTGGCATTGAAGGCAATGTCAGAGGCTTTGCTCAAGTCTGCAAATTCATCCACGTAAACATGACAGTTGCCGTCCAAATGTTTGATCATGGGAACGCGTGCTTCATCAGCAAGCCGTGTGATGAGACTCTTGCCGCCGCGCGGGATGATGACGTCGACATACTCCGTCATCGTAATCAGTGCGCCAACAGCTGCACGATCAGGTGTATCGATGACTTGAACAGCCTGTTCGGGTAGGCCTGCCGCGTTGAGCCCATGACACACGATCTTGCCGAGTGCGAGATTGGAATGCAACGCCTCACTGCCTCCGCGCAAGATCGCAGCATTACCGGATTTTAGGCAAAGTGCTGCTGCATCGATGGTGACGTTGGGTCGTGACTCATAGATGATCCCGATGACCCCCAGGGGGACTCGCATCTGTGCGACTTGCATGCCGTTAGGCCGAATTTTGGTGGCGGTGAGTTCGCCTACAGGGTCAGGCATCGCGGCGATCTGACGCAAGCCTTCGATCATGAGGTCGATACTGCGATCAGAGAGCGTGAGTCGATCTAGCAGGGCCGCTTCGAGCGCGCGTGCGTTCGCGGCCTCGATATCGCGTTGGTTGGCGGCTTTGAGCGTCGCACGCTGCTCCGACAGCGCATCTGCCATGGCGCACAAAGCGTGCGCTTTTTGAGCACTGTTGGCGCGCATCATCAAGCGTGCAGCCTGGCGTGCTTGTCGTCCGATTTGCTGGATAGAATCAAAAATAGGAGTCATAGAATCAAGTCGGTTTAAAAGCGATGCGCATCGCGAGACGGTTCATTTCTTCCCAGGGGTCTTGAAGACGCCCGGAGACATGTAGGCCTTTGATCAATCGATCCACTTCGTGTGCGTGCTGGACGGCAGCCGGCCAGCTGCGCGCAGAGACACGAGACAATGCTTTGCGGACAAGTGGTTCGCGTGAACCAAACACACGCTGTGAGCGTAGCACGCTAGACAAATCCTGTCCGGCTGATACGGCTTGTGAAATGCGTGCAAGCGTCCTGATCTCCTCTCCAACGGCCCAGAGCACCAGGGGGAGAGGCTCGCCTTCGGCTTTGAGCCCATCCATGATGCGAATCATACGCGGCACATCGCCTGCGAGCATCGCATCGCGCAAACCAAATACGTCATAACGTGCCACGTTCATGACAGATTGTTCGATATCGTGAGCGGAAAGCTTGCCTGGTTCAAATAACAAGCCGAGTTTGAGGATTTCCTGATGGGCCGCTAAAAGATTGCCCTCGACCTTGTCGGCGAGCCATTGTAATGTTTCAGGATCAGTCTCCTGCGCTTGTCGCGCCAATCTGTCGGCAATCCAGCGCGGGAGTTGCGTGCGCTCGACACTCGGGATGTCAATAAATTTTCCAGCTGACTGCAACGCACTGGCCCATTTCCCTTCGCGGGTTGCTCGGTCTAGTCTGGGTAAGGAAACGATCGTCAGAACATCTTCGGCGGTCATGCCGGCACTGCGTTTGGCCAGAGCGATCAAGGCATCCGCACCTGTTTTTCCAGGTTTACCCGTCGGTAAAGAAATCTCAACGAGTTGTTTATCGCCAAAAAGAGAGCCGCTTTGACCTGCCATGGTGAGCGCGCTCCAGTCACTGCGCGCATCCATCAAAAAAGAACTGCGCTCGAGAAAACCTGCGGCACGTGCGATGCCGCGCAGAGCATCTGTTGCTTCGATCGTGAGGAGAGGATCGTCGCCCGTGACCACAAATAGAGCCGCCAGACTTGCGCCTGGTCGGCTGAGGTCATTGATCAGGCGTTGCGCATCCACGTCGTGATCCGCTTAGCCGCCCGGATTGACCGGAATGGGCAGAGGTGTCAGGGAAGGAATTTGCCAAGGCGTAGGCAAATTGCCTGCCGGAGCCTGAATGGGCGTGGCTGTTTCAATATTTTCCTGCTCGGCTGGAGAGGCGGTTTGAAGCTCATCCCAGCGTTGCTTGATGTCAGGGGCTGTCAGTCGCCTCATCATGCGAGGAACCAAGCTCTTTTGCATATCGCGGTAAAGGGTAACGGCTTCGGTTTCTTTGGCCTGAACGACGCGTTCATCGAAGGGCATCGCTCGTGCTGCCGAAAGCGTTGTGTTAGGCAGAATGATCTGGTTTTTTGCATTGACGAGACGGAAGGTATAGAACAAGGTTAACTCGAACTCTTCGGGCTTGCCACGCGCGTTAAGCGAGACGATGCGAGAGTTGCGATCCTCGGAAACCTGTTCGAGCCTTGCTTGCGGGACAGTGTTGACACCAGCTTGGGTTGAAGAGGGTTCGATAATGACGATGCCAGGCGAAGACGCGCGAATGGCGCGACGCACGTCCGCACCAAATTGAGAGTTTTGAGGAATCGTGATGGCGAGCGAGTCAAAGGGCATAGGCGTGGCGCCTTGCATTTTGAAGCCGCAGCCTGCAAGCAATAACGTCATCAAACCAAGCAACACGCGCACGATGGACCGATTCATTAAAGTCTATCCCTGTTATCCAACGACATTAACAAGTTTGCCAGGAACCACGATGACCCGCTTGGGCGGACGGCCCTCGAGATTGCGCGAGACAGACTCGTGGGCGAGGGCGAGTTGTTCGATTTGTTCGCGGGTGGCTTCGCGGGCAACACTCAGACTGCCCCGAAGTTTGCCATTGACTTGCAAAACTAGCTCAACCTCGTCGGTTATCAGCGCGGATTCATCGACTGTCGGCCAGGGCGCATCCAGCAAATCGCCATAAGGTTCGGCATAGCCAAGCTCCGCCCAGAGTTGCCAAGTAATATGGGGCACGACAGGGTAGAGGACTCGCAGCAAAATGCTGATGGTTTCCGCGTATACAGCTTGGGCGAAGCTCGAGTCTCCAAGCATGGCATCATCGATAGCGTTGAGCATTTTCATGCATGCGGAGACGACAGTGTTGTACTGAATCCTTTGGTAGTCGTAATCCGCCTGTTTGAGTAGCGCGTGAATTTCAAAACGCAGTTGTTTGACTTCTTTTGGAGCCTGCGCCCAGTCTGAAACGGGTGCTTGCAGGCCTGCAGCGATGTGTGCTTTGTTTTGAACGCCCAAGGACCAGAGGCGACGCAAAAAGCGATTAGAGCCCTCGACGCCAGAGTCCGACCATTCAAGCGTTTGCTCCGGCGGACTTGTAAACATGACAAACAGACGAGCGGTATCTGCACCCTGCGTATCGATCAAGGATTGAGGATCGACGCCATTATTTTTGGATTTGGACATCGTGCCGACGCCGCCGTAGGTGATTTCGCGTCCGTCACTTTTAAGTCGAGCACCCGTGATAGCGCCTTTGGCATCATAGGTATTTTCTACCTCTTCAGGCCAGAAATACTCAATGCCACCCTTGGCATTTTTAGTCGAGTAGATATGGTTGAGCACCATGCCTTGGCAAAGCAATTTGGTAAACGGCTCATCGAACTTGACCAAGCCGAGATCACGCATCACACGGGTCCAGAAGCGCGCATACAACAGGTGCATCACCGCATGCTCGATACCGCCGATGTACTGATCCATCGGCATCCAGTAGTCATTACGCGTATCGACCATCTCTTGATCGTTGCCAGGCGACGTGTAGCGCATGAAATACCAGGACGAATCCACAAAGGTGTCCATCGTGTCGGTTTCGCGACGCGCGTCTTTGCCGCAACTCGGACATTTGCATTGTAAAAAGGAGGCATGTTTGGTCAGTGGATTACCACTGCCGTCCGGAATCAGATCCTCAGGCAGAATCACGGGGAGATCTTTTTCTGGAACAGGAACTGCGCCGCAATCATCGCAATGGATGATCGGAATCGGTGTGCCCCAATAGCGTTGACGAGAAATACCCCAGTCGCGCAAACGCCAAGTCGTTTGGCGTGTACCAAGCTTGAGGGACTCTAGTTCACTGGCAATGGCCTCAATGGCTTGTGGAAAGCTCAGGCCGTCGTACTTGCCCGAATGGATGAGTCGGCCCGACTGTTTGTCAGCGTAAGACTCGTGCCAGACTTTGTCGTTAAAAGGCTTGTCACCCACTTGAACCACTTGTTTGATCGAAATGCCGTATTTGTTGGCAAATTCAAAATCACGCTCGTCGTGTGCAGGCACGCCCATGACCGCGCCATCACCATAGCTCATCAAGACGTAGTTGCCGACCCAGACTGGGACGGTTTCGCCCGTCAAGGGATGGGAAACAACAAGACCCGTATCGAGGCCTTCTTTTTCGCGTGTTGCGAGCTCGGCTTCGGTGGTGCCGCCTTGTTTGCACTGTTCGATAAAGGCGGCGAGAGTGGGGCTGGTGAGCGCGGCATGTTGCGCAAGCGGGTGCTCAGGTGCCACGGCGCAAAATGTCACACCCATGACCGTATCGGCACGAGTAGTAAAGACATACATCTTGCCGTCTTGTATCAATTGGCCGCTGGCGTCTTTGATGCTGTGCGGGAACGCGAAACGCACTCCCTTGCTTTTGCCAATCCAGTTTTCCTGCATGGCGCGCACGCGATCAGGCCAGCCCGGGAGACCGTTTTGTACCTGCTCAAGGAGTTCGCTCGCATAGTCGGTAATGCGCAAGTAATAGCCAGGAATTTCGCGTTTTTCAACCAAGGCGCCAGAGCGCCAACCGCGTCCATCCACGACCTGTTCGTTGGCCAGCACGGTGTTATCGATGGGATCCCAGTTAACAACCTGAGTCTTGCGGTAGGCGATGCCCTTGTCCAACATTTTGAGAAACAGCCATTGGTTCCACTTGTAGTAAGACGGATCGCAGGCACACATTTCGCGAGACCAGTCGATCGCCAACCCCATGGCTTTCATTTGTTTCTTCATGTAGGCGATGTTGTCGTAGGTCCATTTGGCGGGAGGGACCATGGATTTAATCGCGGCGTTTTCTGCGGGCATACCAAATGCATCCCAACCCATGGGCATCAGTACGTTGTAGCCACGCATGCGGAGCTGGCGCGTCATCATGTCGTTGATGGTGTAGTTGCGCACATGACCCATATGGAGTTTGCCGCTGGGGTAGGGCAACATCGAACAGGCATAAAACTTTGGCTTTGGCTGTCCGGAGGCATTCAGTGCGCCTTCGATGACACGGTAAGCGTCACGGGCATCCCAGTTTGCGTGGGCCAGTTTTTCAACAACAGTGGGGAGGTAGCGTTCCTGCATTGCGACAGCCAAAAAGGGTGGGGGCGCCGATGCGCCGAATCAGTCTGACATTATAGGTGTTACTGAGTGATCAGCGTTGCGCAGCTGAAGTTGAAAAACAAACAGCCTCGCAAAGCGAGGCTGTGAGCTATTTAAAAAATCCAGTCAATCTGAACAGTAGTGACTCGGACTTGAATTACTTAAGCTTTGTTTCTTTGTAGTCGACGTGCTTGCGAGCCACTGGATCAAATTTCTTGATCAGCATTTTCTCGGGCATATTGCGCTTGTTTTTAGTCGTGGTGTAGAAATGACCCGTTCCAGCGCTGGACTCGAGTTTGATTTTTTCGCGTGCACCTTTTGCCATGTCGGTCTCCTTGTGTCGGGTTAGGCGACTTCGCCGCGTGCACGCAGGTCAGCCAAGACGGCATCAATGCCATTCTTGTCGATCGTACGAATGGCGTTGGTCGTGACGCGCAAGCGCACCCAACGGTTTTCGCTCTCAACCCAGAAACGGCGTGACTGCAGGTTTGGCAGAAAACGACGCTTGGTTTTGTTGTTAGCGTGAGAAACATTATTGCCCACCATGGGCTTTTTTCCAGTCACTTGGCATACACGTGCCATGGCTACACCTATTTATGTTTGTTCAGATTTTCACATCAAGTCTGACATTCTAATACAAAATCAAGCATTTAATCAAACTAAGGGGCGGGAATGCCTTGCGAGGGCACCCATGAGGCATGCCAAAACGGTGCATCCCGCCATCATCAGGGCCAAAGGAAGGGGTCCCGGTATGGTCATCAAACTGATGAGCAGACCAGCCAAAGCGCCACAGCTAATGGAAAGCGTGCCCATCATGGCCGAAGCAGAACCGAGTTGGTGCCCTTGGTCAGAAAGCGCCAAAGCGGCTGAATTGGGTGCAACAAAGCCATAACAAAACATAAATACCAGCATACACCCCATGATCGACACGAGTGTCACGAAACCCGCGAGCGTAGAAAATAAGGCGAACAGCCCCGCTGACATCATGCAAGCGAGTGCCCAGGGCAGTATTTTGATGGGGGGGTAGTATTTTAAAAGTCGGACGCTGACTTGTGAGCCAATGATCAAGCTTGTCGCGTTCATCCCGAACAGCAAGCCGTAAGTTTGAGGGCTGACATCAAAGTGCTCGATAAATAGGCGGGGAGAGCCAACGATATAGCTAAACATCGTGGCCGAAGCCAGTCCCCCCGAGAGCGCAAACGCCATAAAACGACGATGACGTAACAGCCCTGCGTAAGTTCGCAGGATGTTTCCCCAGCTGAGTTTGATCTGGCGTTCGGGTGGCAGGCTCTCGACCATGACTTTGGATAAGGTCCAAAGCAATGCGATGCCGCACAAGGTAATCATGATAAAAATTCCCCGCCAGCCTACCCACGAGAGAATAAAAGCCCCTAGAACCGGCGCTAAAATCGGCACAGTGCCCATGATGAGCATCAGCATTGAAAGCGCCCGTGCCGCGTCTTGCGTGCTGTAGTGGTCTCGTACCACGGCACGCGGGATCACCATCCCGGCGGCTCCGCCCATCGCTTGCAAAACACGGCAAACAGTCAGGAATTCGATGCTAGGGGCGAGCGCACACCCCGCCGAGGCAAGGATGTAAAGCACAAGCGCGCCATACAAAGGGGGTTTGCGACCAAAACGGTCAGCCAGTGGGCCGTAAATGAGTTGCGCGCTCGCCATACCTAAAAGGTAGGCAGCCAATGTGCGCTCGACCTCGCTGCTGTGCGCGGCAAGACCTATGGCGATTGCGGGAAACGCGGGCAAGTACATGTCGATGGACAGCGGACCGATCGCCGTCAGCGTACCCATCAAAATGAGCCATCCTGGCAGGCCCAGTGCGGCAAGTTTGGAGCGCATGATTTGGGTATGCCTTTAAGCTTTAAGTAAAGCTGGATATGAGGGTACTCGCCATCACCTTGATTAGGCGGCGATGGCGGTCGAGACCTCGAGGGACTGAGCGGCTTGAGCGGCGATTTCAAAAGAGCGAAGGCGCGCCTGGTGATCAAAAATCTGTCCAGTGATCATCAGTTCGTTGGCACCTGTCTTTTCGACGAGACGCTGCAAACCTTGGCGGACCGTTTCAGGGCTGCCGACGACTGAGCAGGCAAGCTGTTCAGTGACAGAGATTTTTTCGTGCGGGGTCCAAAAGGTCTCAATGTCGTCGATGGGGGGAGGGAGTTGACCGCGGGTGTTGCGACGCATGCGTGTAGCATGCTGCTGATGCGTCGTAAAGAGATACTTTGCTTCTTCGTCTGTCTCTGCGGCAATGACGTTGACGCCGACCATTGCGTGCGACTGGTTGAGCTGAGATGAGGGCTTAAAGAGACCCTTGTAGGCCCGCATCGCATCCAGCAGATAGTCGGGTGCAAAGTGAGAAGCAAAAGCATAGGGCAGACCAAAATGCGCGGCGAGCTGGGCGCCGTAGAGGCTTGAGCCCAAAATCCAGATCGGGACATGAAGACCTGCACCCGGGATGGCTTTGACTGCCTGACCTGGCTGAATGTCGTCAAAGTAATGCTGAAGTTCTTGCACATCTTGCGGAAACTGATCTGAATTGCCCTGCAGATCACGGCGTAGGGCGCGTGCGGTCATTTGGTCGGTGCCTGGTGCGCGGCCTAGACCTAGATCGATGCGATCAGGAAATAGGGATGCCAGTGTTCCAAACTGCTCTGCGATGACCAAGGGGGCGTGATTGGGGAGCATTACCCCGCCAGAACCGACACGAATACGGCTTGTACCTCCTGCGACATAGGCAATAATCACCGCGGTCGCAGAGCTGGCATTGCCAGTCATATTGTGGTGTTCGGCGAGCCAAAAACGTGTGTAGCCCCAATTTTCGGCGTGTTGGGCCAAATCTCGGGAGTTGTGCAGGGCGTCGGCCGCCGTGAAACCTTGAGGAATAGGGGACAGGTCGAGAATCGAATAGGGAATGTTCATAGGTATCTCGTAATGTCTAGGCGGGTTATGCTTATGGCAATAAGTCTGATGATACTTTTTTATCTGCCTGTTGCAAGGTGATTTGTGACTTGCAGTCCAATTTACTCTGTCTAAGGAGCGCACAATGCGTGAAGTATTTATAACCGGTGCAGCTAGAACCGCTGTGGGTGACTTTGGCGGTGGTCTCAAGGATGTGGCACCGATTGATTTGGGTACTACAGTGGTCAAAGCCGTTCTGCAGCGCTCTGGTGTGGATGGTAAAGAGGTTGGCCACTTAGCGTTTGGTCACGTCGTTCATACAGAGGCGCGTGACATGTATTTGTCGCGCGTGGTAGCACTCAATGCCGGACTTCCACAGACTTGCGCCGCCTTTAACGTGAATCGCTTGTGTGGCTCTGGTCTACAGGCGATCGTCTCAAGCGCGCAGTCGATCTTGCTTGGTGATACCGAGATGGCGATTGGCGGAGGTGCTGAGTCGATGAGCCGTGGCGGCTATTTGTCGCAGACACAGCGCTTTGGCGCACGCATGGGCGATACGACCATTGTCGACATGATGGTGGGGGCGTTGACCGATCCGTTTGAGCGTACCCATATGGGTATCACCGCTGAAAATGTCGCCAAGCAATTTGGTATTTCTCGTGCAGATCAGGATGCCTTGGCGATCGAGTCCCATCGTCGTGCGGTACAGGCGCAAGACGAAGGTCGTTTTAACGATCAGATCGTGCCAGTCGTGATCAAAACACGCAAAGGCGAGGTTGAATTCAAGCTTGACGAGCATCCACGTCGTGATATTTCGCTCGAAGGCCTTTCAGCGTTGCGTGCGGTGTTTGTCAAAGAAAATGGTACGGTCACTGCAGGAAATGCTTCGGGCATCAATGATGGCGCTGCCGCTGTGCTGATGATGAGCGGAGAAGCCGTGAAATCAAGCGGTGCGAAGCCATTGGCTCGTTTGGTGGCCTATGCGCATGCGGGCGTTGATCCAAAGATCATGGGTATTGGTCCCGTGCCTGCTACGCAGGCCGTCATGAAGCGTGCCGGTTTGACGGTCGATCAAATGGATGTGATCGAAGCCAATGAGGCTTTTGCCGCACAAGCTTGCGCTGTAGCCAAGGAGCTCAAGCTTGATGCCAAGCGTTTGAATCCAAACGGTAGCGGCATCTCGCTGGGTCACCCGATTGGTGCGACAGGCGCCATCGTGACCACTAAAGCCATTTATGAATTGCATCGTACCGGGGGTCGTTATGCCTTGGTGACCATGTGTATCGGTGGTGGTCAAGGGATCGCGGCGATTTTTGAGCGTGTCTAAAGACCCGAGCCTCGCACTAAACATTCGCGAGTGATGAGTAAAAAAGAGCAGCCATAGTGCTGCTCTTTTTTTACATCTGGCCTAGCTCCGCAATTGAAATGACTTGATGGCCGGCAACAATGAGGTGATCAAGCAGCACAATATCCACGACCGCGAGCGACTGTGTGAGTTGGTGCGTCAAGCGGATATCTGCGGCACTTGGTTTGGCAACGCCAGAGGGATGATTGTGCGCGAGGATGACAGCGGCGGCATGATGCGCAAGCGCAGCTTTGACGAGCTCACGAGGATAAATCGTTGTTTCTGTCAGTGTGCCTTGTGAAATTTCTTTGGCATGAATCAGGCGATGTTGATTGTCTAAAAACAAGGCGAAGCAACGTTCGATGGACGCATGCCCGAGCAGTGTTGCGCAATAGGCTTTGACTTGAAGTGGGTGCTTGAGCGAGCAATCGCGTTTTAATTCTTCTTCGATCGCGCGCTTTGCCAAGGTTTGAATGGCATTGAGTTGGCAGATTCGAGCATTTCCCAATCCCACAACGGCTCTAAGGTTTTCGCTGTCGGCGCTTAGGAGTGAGCGCAACCCGCCAAAGCGGACAAGCAGCTGCTGTGCGAGTGCCAGTGCGTTCATGCCACGCGTGCCCGTGCCAAAAATGAGTGCAAGAAGTTCGGCGTTGGTCAAGCTATTTGCTCCATGTTGAAGCAATCTTTCGCGGGGTCGTTGGTCGGGTGGAAGTTGTTCGCGCAAGGTCATCGGGAAGGCTCTAAAATAGGTGTTTAGCAAAGCCCTCTACGGTGACAGATTTTGACTGATCAGGCCCCCAATACTCCTCCCGTTGTCCGTGCGGACTCCTACCTTACGCTCCACTATCGCATCGTGATCGAGGACGGACCTGCAGCGGGTTCGACGTTTATTGACACGTTCAATGGTCGTCCCGCGACGCTGCAACTCGGCAGTGGTCAATGGTCGCCTGGGATGGAGACCCCCTTACTTGGACATCCCGAAGGCGATTGTTTTAGTTACACACTCGCGCCTGTCGAGGCCTATGGCGATCGCAATCCTGATTTGCTTCAGCGCGTCTCGCGGGCCATGCTCGATCAGCATGCTGGAAAAGATGCCGACTTTAATCCGGGAGATATGGTGGAGTTCACTGCACCCAACGGTGGACGTTATTCTGGCATCTTAAAAGAGATCGCCGACGACTCGGCTTTATTTGACTTTAACCACCCCTTGGCGGGTTTGACGCTGCGGGTTGATATCGATTTGCTGGGAGTGCTGTGATGTCAAATTCGAGCGCTGAAATCCTGCTGGCACAACCGCGAGGCTTCTGCGCGGGCGTGGATCGTGCCATCGATATCGTCGAGCGTGCGCTTGAGTTACATGGCGCACCTATTTATGTGCGTCACGAGATTGTGCACAACCGCTTTGTGGTCGAGGACCTGAAACGTAAAGGTGCGGTGTTCATTGAGGAGCTCGATGAGGCGCCTGAGGGTGGCATTGTTGTGTTTTCCGCGCATGGTGTCTCCAAAGCTGTGCGCGTCGAAGCAGGGCAGCGTGGATTGAAAGTGTTTGACGCGACCTGTCCCTTGGTCACCAAGGTGCATGTCGAGGTCGAACGCATGCGTGCGGCCGGTTGTGAGATCGTGATGATTGGCCATAAGGGACATCCGGAGGTCGAGGGTACTCTGGGACAGTCAAATCAAGGGATGTATTTGGTGGAGACAACCGAAGACGTCTGGGCGCTTCAGGTGGCTCATCCTGACAAACTGGCGTTTGTGACGCAGACCACGCTTTCGGTCGAAGATGCTGCAGAGGTTGCACAGGCGCTGCGAACGCGGTTTCCACATATTCAGGAACCTAAAAAGAGCGATATTTGCTATGCCACCCAAAACCGTCAAGATGCGGTCAAAGTCCTCGCTCCTGCGTCGGATTTGGTGTTAGTGGTGGGAAGTGCCAACAGCTCAAATTCCAATCGCCTGCGCGAAGTCGCTGAGCGCATGGGGATCACTTCTTATCTCATTGATGGACCTGAGTCGATCGATCCTGCTTGGCTTGAGGGGCGGCAACGTATCGGCATCACCGCCGGCGCTTCCGCCCCCGAATTGCTGGTCCAGCAGGTCGTTCACCGCTTAAAAGAACTTGGGGCGATTTCCGTTCGGACAATGGATGGATTACACGAAAATGTTGCTTTCCCCTTACCCAAAGAATTGTCGCGTAAGGTAGGTTAGGCTTCAGGCCTCGCGACTCCTAAGGGAACGATCGATCAAATTACGCACAAAATTGATCGTCGAGCGCAGGGAATAATACTCGCTCATCAGACTGCGGGGGACACTCAAGTTTTGTGCCTTTCTATCAAGTGCATCGATTTTTTGTAGATACGCCTCTTGTTGGGTTGGATCGAAATTGTTTTCGAGCTCTTGCTCAAAGAGCTTGAGCGCTCCATAGACCTCGTTAATGCGACTCAAGCGATATCCGGGCATGGATTTCATGATGGGATACGCAAAGGCGCCTAGAGGTAACAGCAAAATCAACATACGATCTAAAAACTCGGCGAGCCAGAAGGGCATGTAATTCAATAGTTTAGGCGCGCCGTTTTTGTAAAAGCTTTTTGCGACCTCGCTTTCTTCGATGATCGACTCTTTGTAGGAGGGAAACTCACCGTAGCGTACAAAAAACGAGCGGCCACCGTTGATTTTTTCAGCAGCCTGTAAAAACAGCAATTGAATCGCAGGGTGCATTTTGGAGTCGATCACCAGATTGGTGGTGGGAGCAATCGTCTTGATTGTTTCGGAGGGTTCGTTGCGTGCCAGATCCAGAGAGCCTTCGGGAATTGAGAGCACATGATAAATCGGCAGAAGGCGCGCAAAGGCTTCGGCTCGGGTAAAGTTAGCCAAGCGGGCCTGAGGATCGTTGATCATCGCTTGGACATTTTTCGAGTCGAGCCCATCCACGATGACAACGACATCGACAGTGCCGTTTTTGAATGCTTCGACAGACTCTTCATTAGACAGGGTTTTGAAGTTGTCGCTGAGCTTGGTATGACTGAGGTTGAGCAAGCGAAGCGCGTGCTGATAAGTGCCGCTGCCGGGGGCGCCAATCGCGATTGGATGGTTTAGAAAGGTATAGTGATGCTTCAAATCATCGACTGAAAGCATGGCTCTTCTGTAAAAAATCCACAATGGCTCGTAGTCGATACTACCCAGCGACAAGAGCCCTTGGGCTTGCTCGCGAGTGGTCAGCAACCCTCCTTGAATGAACGCAGCCTGGAGTCTGTTTTCTTTATCTTTGAGAAGGTTGATATTTTCCTCGGCACCTTTCGTGGCAACAAGCTCAAGGATCACACCATTTTTCTTGAAAAATTCGGCATATTGTTTTGCCAGATCTTCGTATGAGCTACCAGGCGCACCGGTCGCCATGAGAACGTGTGACGGTGGGGCTGGCTTGGCGAGCCAGATCACCGCGCTCATGGCGACGATGAGTAATAAGATAAGGTGCCAGGATGCGCGGGTGAATTGCCACCACGGTTTTAATTCTTCGCATATCGTTACATAAGTGGCTACTACATAGGCGCGAACTTCATTTTTAAAGCTATCCATACGATCGCTCTACCTTGCTGTTGAGTTGTCCGCTCTAGTGTGTTCGACCCAGATCAGCTTATCTGTCGCAAACCCCATTTTCTTGGCCTCGGCAACAAGTTGGTCTTTGATCGCGGAAACAAGTATTTTAGACCTGGCTAGGATCCAGAGATACTCCCGATCAGGCCCCGAGACGAGTGCCCACTGATAGCCAGCCTGATCAAGCGCGAGCACGTGGTAGCCACCATAAAAGGGTCCAAAAAAAGAGACCTTGAGAGAGCCTTGATCTTGGCTGCCCGTGAACAGGGCGCGTCCGGTGGCTGATTTCCACTCATCCTTTTTGGTGTTAAAGCCGCGATTGATGACCTCGAGGCTGCCGTCGGATTGAAGTGAGTATGTTGCGCTGACATCGGTCAGTCCGCGTTCAAAGGAGTGATCTAGGCGAGCGATTTCGTACCATTTCCCCAGGTAGTGGTTGACCTCAAAAGGCGTGACTGAGGTCAGCCCTGCGGGCGGGGCTGTGGAGCAACCAGACAGTGAACCCAAAATGATAAAGACGAAAAAGAATGAAAAGACATAAAAAAATAGTCTTTGAATAATGAGTACATGAGTATTTTTCATTACATTGATTTTTTTCATGATTCGAGCTTACTTGAGCAATTAGAATGCAATATCAGTAATCACACAACTTAAACTAAATCATCATCAAATTTAGTCAAAAAATAGAAATTTATGAATAATCTTAAAATTAGATTTGTTGTCGCAACACGCGTTAATCGGGTAAATTTTTTCACCCAAACTGCGACTGGAAAATCTTTAAGCCTCTACAATTTCCCTTTCGTCGAGCTGGATTTATACGAATTAAATAAGGAAGGCTTGCCTGCGGTTTACAATCGTTCAATAGAGAAAGCGAAAAATGACCCCGCAATTTTAGTTTTCATCCACGACGACGTCCACTTATGTGATTTTTACTGGACCGATCAAATGCTCAACGGCTTGAATCAATTTGACATTATTGGTGTTGCTGGAAATAAGCGAAGATTACCAAACCAACCCTCGTGGGCTTTTATTGATCATGCAGGCACTTGGGACGCGTCTGAAAACCTAAGTGGTGTTGTAGGACATGGAAATGGCTATCCGCCACAAGTCCTAGACGTATTCGGACCACCCGCTCAGCAAGTCAAGATTCTCGATGGTGTGATTTATGTATGTCACAGTGAGCTTTTAAAGCAAAAGAAAATGATGTTTGACGAGAGGTTCGACTTCCACTTTTATGATCTCGATTTTTGTCGACAAGCTGAGGAAAAAGGAGTTCGGATGGGTACTTGGACGATTTCCCTCATTCATGAAAGCAAAGGAAACTTCAAAACGGCGGCTTGGGAAACCGCAAGGTCTAGGTATCTGGAAAAATGGGGCGACTAATGCAGCAAACTCCTGTTCACGACAGTCATAATCCAGATTTGCTCAGATTAATTCCAACCAACTCAAAAAAAATTATTGAGATTGGCTGTAGCTCTGGTGCGCTCGCTCGCGAATTTAAAAAGCAATCGCCTACCGTACATTGGGTAGGCATGGACATTGATCCCAATTATGTGGAGCTTGCAAAACGATACTGCAACCAAACACTAGCCGGTAATATCGAACTACGAGATGAACAGTTTTATCGAGAATATGCGGATCGTGATTGTTGGATCTTTGGCGATACTCTTGAACATTTAAAAGATCCTTGGACAGTCTTGGGTCACATTCGAAAGGTCATTCCAGCGCAGGGCGTGGTGACAGCGTGTATTCCCAATGCCCAACATTGGTCATTAATCGTCAGGCTCGCAGTGGGTGACTTTAGGTACGAGGATGCTGGATTATTGGATAAAACCCATTTGCGTTGGTTTACTCGCCAAACGATGATTGAACTATTCGAAAGTCAGGGTTTTAAAATCGCTGAGGGAGGTCCTCGGATTTTTGATGAGCCCAATCGCGAAAAGTTTTTACCTCTAATTGCTGAAATAGCCAAAAGTTGTGGTGCAAATCCTGAAGTGACCGTGAATGATGCCTTACCGTTGCAATATGTCGTCCGCGCGATACCTATTTAGAGTGTTCAATGTCGCAATATTAATCGGACAGTCTAATCGGTGAGTCCACGACACTGTGATCTTTTTTAGAACACGCACTTCTTCCTGCACGACGTAGATTTTTTTTGAACTTAAAACTGTATCTTTTCGAATGCGACTAGGTAGGATTTGTATGGGTTTCATCCGGAGCTAAGACAGGCCGGTGATTTCACCGGCCTCGTTGATGTCAATGCCATTGGCCGCGGGTACGACAGGTAGGCCAGGCATCGTCATGATGTCGCCGCACACCACCACGATAAAGCCTGCGCCAGCAGCGAGACGCACTTCGCGAATCGCAAGGGTATGTCCACTGGGTGCACCACGTAGTTTGGCATCCGAAGAAAAGGAGTATTGTGTTTTAGCGATACAGACAGGGAGGCGACCGTAGCCATCGGCTTCGAGTTGCGCAAACTGTCCTCTGACTTTAGCGTCGCAAGAGATGCCAGCTGCACCATAGGTTTTGACGGCGATGGTGTTCACTTTTTCTAGAAGTGAGGTATCGTCTTCGTATAAAAATTTGAAATGATTGGGTTGCTCGCAAAGCTTGACCACGGCGTGTGCGAGTTCGGCCGCGCCAGGGCCGCCTTTGGCCCAGTGCTGGGCCAAGACAACCTCAACGCCGAGCGCAGCAGCCGTTGATTTCAATAGTTCGATTTCTGCTGGGGTGTCTTCGGTACGATGGTTGATTGCGACCACGCAAGGCAGACCAAAGTTGTGCTGGATATTATGAATATGACGCTCGAGATTCACGAGACCCTTTTGTAAAGCGTCGAGGTTTTCAGTACCGACGTCTTTGACCTCCACGCCACCGTGATATTTCAAGGCACGTACTGTTGCGACGAGTACGACGGCCGAGGGTGCTAGGCCTGCCTTGCGACACTTGATATCCAGAAATTTTTCAGCGCCGAGATCTGCGCCAAAACCAGCCTCGGTGACGACATAATCTGCGAGTTTGAGTGCTGTGGAGGTTGCGAGCACGGAGTTACAGCCGTGTGCGATGTTGGCAAACGGACCGCCGTGTACGAGCGCGAGATTGTTCTCTAGCGTCTGGACCACATTGGGCGCCAAGGCTTCTTTGAGCAAGGCGGCCATGGCACCCTGTGCTTGCAAGTCACGTGCGCGGATGGGTTGACCAGAGAGGGAATATCCGACGACGATTTCACCGAGACGCTCTTTGAGCTCTTTGAGGCTATTGACCAGACAAAATATTGCCATCACTTCGGAGGCTACGACGATGTCGAAGTGGTCTTCGCGTGGAAAGCCATTGGCGGTTCCGCCAAGACCCACAACGATTTGACGTAGCGCGCGGTCATTGAGGTCGACGACACGTCGCCAAGTGATGCGTCGTACGTCGAACTGAAGTTTATTGCCGTGGTGGATATGGTTGTCTATCAGTGCGGATAACAGGTTATTCGCCAAGGCGATGGCGTTGAAATCGCCCGTAAAGTGCAAATTGATGTCCTCCATTGGGACGACTTGCGCCATCCCTCCGCCTGCAGCGCCACCTTTCATGCCGAATACAGGACCTAGAGAGGGTTCACGCAAACAGATCATGGCGCGCTTGCCGATATGATTTAGCGCATCGCCTAGTCCGACCGTTGTGGTTGTTTTTCCCTCTCCAGCGGGAGTGGGTGAAATTGCTGTGACGAGAATGAGTTTCCCATTCGGGCGGCCCTCAAGCGAGCGGATATAGTCAAGCGAGAGCTTTGCTTTAAAGCGTCCATAGGGCTCGAGAGCGTCCTCAGGGATGCCCGCCTTGGCGGGAGCGAGTTTAAGAATGGGCGTTTTGTTTGCGGCTTGGGCAATAGCAAGATCTGAACGCATAGGGTCTCTTGATATTCTGTTTAAAACCTATATCCTAGACCAATTAAGCTTGTGGCGGTGTAAGCAGAGAGGTTTAGCTTGGTTTTTAGTATTTAGTCTGGAGATACATGCATGTTCAATACTGTTGGTGTGATTGGCTTGGGCGGACACGGCCGCTCATCCAAGTCAGCCGTTTGGTTATGCGCCGACGATTGATTATTCTTTAGATACTACTCGACGTTGACGTTGAATCAAGCTACACCAGTCTGCTTGCGCAAGCCCCATCGCAGAGACGTCAGATAAGAGTTGTGCGACCAAGGCTGTGACAGGCAAGGAAATATCTGCGCGGTGTGCCTCATTCATCACTAAGCCTAGATCTTTCCGCATCAGTGTCGTAGAAAAACCAAAATCAAATTTTCCGTCGATCATGGTTTGAGCTCGATTTTCCATCATCCACGAAGTGGATGAGCCTTTAAGCATCACATCCAGTACTTTTCGAGGATCCAGTCCATTGTGTTCTGCAAAAGCTAGACCTTCAGCAAGCGCTTGTCCAATACCTGCTACGCAAATTTGATTCGACATTTTTGTTAATTGGCCTGAACCAGCAGGACCAATAAGCGAAGCCCTTTGGGCATAGGCAGACATGATCGGTTCGACAACAGACCAAGCCAAGGGATCGGCACCTGCCATAATTGCAAGGGTACCTTTCTCGGCGCCCGCCGTGCCACCAGAAACTGGGGCATCTATAAAATGTCGTCCTTGTGTACTGGCAGCTGTGGCTAGGCGTCTAGCAATTTCCGCAGAGGTTGTCGAGTGATCGACCCAGATCGCTCCTGGAGCAAGAACGGATTGTGCATCGTCCCAAACAGATTGGAGTGCAGCATCAGCCGGTAGAGAGGTCAGAATGAGTTCAACATCCGTGACTGTGTCGACGACTGACAGACCTGCACGCCCTCCAAAGGTCTTTACCCAGTCAGATGTCAACGTTGCTTGAGTGTCATATACCGATAGGGCGTGTCCCGCACGTTTAAGGTGTGCAGCGATATGCCAACCCATTCTTCCTAAGCCAATAAATGCAATATTCATTTTCGACTCTCTGCAAAGTTGTTTAAAGTGGCATCATAGAGTGAATATCAAGTTGCAAGCCTGCATAGATCGTCAAAGTACGACAAAAGTGCGAACAAAGAAAGCGCGCGTTTCGTTGAGGTGAAATGTACGAAAACACTTGATGGGATGAGCTTGAAATTGGCTTTCAACAATGCGCGCTACTTCAAGGTCGCGCTCTCTATTGGACTTGTAATTGATACAAACATCGAAACCGCGCTTGGCTGCAAGTATCGAAATGGCAGCTACTAGTCCATTGGTTCGATTTTCGCCTCAGCGACAATTTTCTTCCATAAGGCAATTTCCTCGTCAATCCGTGACTGCATCTCATCAGGCGTGCCCCACAATGGCTCTTCTCCGCTGGCATGAAGCGTTTTACGAAACTCTGGATTATGGTATAGCGATGCGAGGGCTTTACTCAGCTTCGATACAATATGTTTTGGGAGCTGTGCGGGTCCGATCAATCCGTTCCATACAATGGTATCGAATTCTGGAATTCCTGACTCTGACAGAGTTGGAACGTCGGGAAGGCTAGTCGAGCGTTGTTTGCTTGTTACTGCAAGGGATTTAAGTTTTCCGTCTTCGCTCCCCAGTCCCATCACAAGTGAAACTCCTAATATGCCGAAATCTACACGGCCCGAGACGATGTCCGTAATCGATGGGCCGCTGCCTTTGTATCTAACTTCGATCATCTCCGTACCGCTCATCCTCTGTATTCCTGCACCTAGCATTGCTGGCACGAGGCCGCCCGATACAGCATATGAAACTACGCCGGGATTCGTTTTGGCGTACTTCAAAAGGCTGCCAATGTCACCGTATTTGGCATCGCGGCGAGTCACAAGAACCATGGGATTCTTGTTCACAAATCCGACAAGAGTGAAGTCTTTCGCCGGATTAAAAGGTAACTTTTTAAAAAGTGCCGGAGCCATCGTCAGCAGACCGTTGCTCGCAAGCATAAGTGTGTAGCCATCTGCCTTGCTGGTCAACAAAGTATTGGCTCCAACTATGTTATTGGCCCCAGGCCGATTTTCGATAATTACTGGCTGTTTAAGTCCTTTACTGAGGTGTTCGGCAAGGAGGCGAGCTATTTTGTCGGTAGAGCCTCCAGGTGCGTACGGAACGATTAGACGTATCGGCTTGGAAGGGTATTGAGGGTCGGTGTCATTCTGGTTGGCATGTACTGGGAAAGCGGTGACACAAGCGAGCAAGAATACAGCAAAGTTAGTTTTCCACATTTTGGTCATTCCTTTTTACATTTTTTGGTTGGAATCAAACTTGTCCCGAACACGGTAGCGGAGCCAGTGCGTCTGGATCTGTGACCACATCGAGCACAACAGGAACATCAGCCCTCAAGGCACTTGCGAAAGCCTCGGGAAACTGGGCTGGATTTTCTACACGCAACCCAAGCAGCACATTTCGTTAGAGATTGCTGCGAAGTTCATTGGTCCGGATTTAAATTGATTAAATTTGACTAAGGTTATCCTGCAAACAGTGTTTCCGGTACTCCGATTGCACCTGTATTAATGGCGAATAAAGAACCTGCTAGTGGTTGTTTCTCTAACTGCTCAAGCGTCAGCCCTTGCCGTGCCGTTGTGATGTACAAAGTATCCAGCCGAGGGCCTCCGAAAGCGCAGGAAGTTACCACTGAGACTGGCAAATTGATGATTCGGTCGATTTCGCCCTTTGGCGTGTATCGGACGACGCGCGAGGCGGCCACCTCAGCATTCCATAAGCAGCCATCAGCATCAACCGTAGAGCCATCGGGCCTACCATGGTGATCGCGCATATCCCGGAATATTCTTGGGTTCCGTGGAATGCCGACATCAGTATCAAAGTCGTACACCATTATCATTTTCTTTGGAGTGTCTGTAAAGTACATCAGACGACCATCGGGGCTGAAGGCGAGCGAATTGGGAATCGTGATGCCGTCGAAGAGAATGCGGTGCTCGCCGCCTTGCTCAATGCAAAACAAGCTTCCGGTTGGAAGCCGATCGCCATCATTCATGCTACCGACCCAGAATCGACCTTGCCGATCGCACTTGCCATCATTTAGGCGATTATTTGGCAGTTTAGGCTCAAGATTCAACCATAGGTCTGAATTTTCAGTGTTGGTGTCATAGAAATATAGGCCTGACTTCATAGCCAACATGAGACCGCCCGACTGACGCTCGCAAAAGCTACCAACGACTTCCGACAGTTCATAGGTATGTACTTTGGCTCGCGATGGGTCATACGAATGGAGTGCTGGTGCCCTAACATCTATCCAGTAAAGTAATTGATCTCGCTCAGACCATATCGGCATTTCGCCTAACATATCTGAGCTACAGACCACACACTCAGCGGTAGCCATCTTGACCATGCATACGAGAAGTACTCGGCAAACTGGACATCATTGTTGCTTCTCCTTGGTTGTAATCGATCCAGCGACCTCTCCCCAACGGGTCTTTTCTTCCTCGAGATAAGCCTCGAAATCTTTGGTATTTAAGAACGCAATACGAGTATCCGCTGACAGCAACTGTTTTTTGACCTCGGGCTTGGAAAGCACGCTTTGTATGCTGTCTGAAATTTTCTTTATCCGATCGGATGGCGTTCCAGCTGGCGCGCCCAATCCAAACCATGATATTGCCTCTACGTTATTCAACCCCGTTTCGATAATGGTAGGAATTTCTGGTGTGTCCGGACTCCGTTTGTCGCTTGCAGTGGCTAGGGCGCGAAGCTTTCCGTCCTTCACTAGTCCTGTAACATTGGCTGCCGCGAGAATCGCCATGCTGACCCGACCCGTCACAAGGTCTGGAATAATGGGTGGCGCTCCGGTGTATTGGACAGCTTCCAACCTTATATCGGCAGCCTTTGCGAGCATTTCGACAGCCATTCTTTGCGTTGATCCAAACCCAGGACTGCCGTATTGCAAAGGCTTGTCTTTCGCAGTCTTGGCCATTTGGATATATTGTTCAAGGGTCTTTGCAGGCGAATTCGCTGGGACGACAAGAATGTTGTCGCTGACGCCGACGCGAGCCACTGGTATGAGTTGTTCTGGTGTCCAGCGACGCCCAGTTTCCAAAAACTGGTTAATGAGCAGCCAAGGACCAGTCAATAAAAGCGTATTGCCATCTGGCTGCGCACGAGCGACTAAGTTGGCTGCAATATTTGAATTACCACCCGGCTTATTCTCTACCACCACCGATTGTTTGAGCTGGAGTGATAATTCGTTCGCAATGATGCGGGTGACAATGTCGGCTGCGCCTCCAGCCGAATATGGAACGATGATATTGATCGGCTTGGAGGGCCACTCTCCCTGGGCCGCTACCGTGGTGGTCGCAGCACAAAGCAAAATCCGGATCATCACAGTCATTACAGCACGATTGAGCGTCATAGTATGTCCCTATAATTGTTGTAATTGGTCTATCGTTGACTAGGTGCAGTACTTATAAATCTTCTGAATTGCAATCAAGAAACTGCAGTGCGAACTCCTTCGAACTAGTCGTGATTCTGTGCGCAGTCTCTTCCGCAGTTTGCTCGTCCCGCTTTTCAATGGCGTTAGAAAGCTGTCGCCAGTACTCGTTCGAATCTTGCCTCCGTTTAATTGTTGAAATCCCTAAAAAGCAGTAATGCCAGAACATCTTCTGTCGGATGTTGTCCATTATGTCCCTCAGATACCGATTGGCGAGACTTTTGTACATCATCATGAAAATATGATTGGTTTGGTGCTTGTAGGTCATTTCATCGCAGCCAGAGTCGGTGGCTAATAACAGAGTCTCAATTTCAGCTTTGATAGCCGCGATATCTTCAGGCCGACCTTTTTTCGCCACATGCCTGGCGCACAGCCCAAAGAGATCAGCTCGTGCATCGAATAATTCAATGATCTCTGCGCGGGATTGCTCTACAACGCGGGCGCCTCTCCAGGGCATAATCTCTATCAGGCCGTTACGTTCTAGAACACGGAATGCTTCTCGCAGTGGCGCGCGGCTGATGCCATTCCTTAAAGCAAGTTCTTGCTCTTTCAGGCGCTCGCCAGGCTTGTAAACACCTTTAACAATATCATCGGTTAGCTTCGCTACGATTTGATCGGGCAAAGACAAGAAGCGACTTGGGCCTTTTTCGAGTGCATTCATCAGCCAACAGACTCTGTAGACGCAAATTGTTTACCTGTCCTTCGAGCGTAGGAATGACCGAATTCTCTGGTTTCTGCAAAAACATCAGGTAAGGGTCTCCCGTTTTCTAACGTGAGCCAAACCCGCAACAAATGACGGCGAAGACTTACGTCGTCGTGATCCTGGTAGCTTGTCCGCGAATGGAGCAGCGCATAGTTATTGCCGATTTGGATATCACCAGGCTCCATAGTAAATGCCAGATGCAGCGTTGGGTCGGCGCACATTTTGTCAAATAAGTCTAGGGCTTCGCGCTGAAGAGGTGTAAGACGGGGGACATCATCGAACCGTTGCGCAGTTTCGATATAGCGTCGCTTATAAAGCACATTCAACAATCCCTCATGTTCCACGAAAACAGGAACGATCTGAACTTTCTTAGCTAGCGGATTCTGGGCCCGTGCATCGAAATAGAATGGTTGTTGGAGCACCTCGGCAAGATCAGGACGTCGCGCAAGAATTGCATTGAATAATGTGCCTACACTCATCAGTTTGCTTATACCCCCTTCGCGAGCAGTTTTAAGGCATAGAAGCATGAACGCATCCCCACCGTCATTGTGGAACTTTAGTTCATCGTCGGTTTCGTAACCACGGGTAGATTCGCTGGTTTCCACACGTTTGCCAGTGTTGGTCACACTGTGCATTAGATTTTTGAGGAAGTCTTGAGGTTCGGGAAGTCCGAGATGAACAGACAAACCCCAGATAATTTTCTGGTTTGCTGCAAAGGTAAATTGATTGACCGGAAGGCCACGCAATATAGCAAATCCTCTGCCGCCCTCTATTTCGTTTCGCAGAGCGGCGATTCGGGCCCCCAGCATGGGCAAAGGGAAATCTGCTTTCGTAATACTAAATAGTTCTAGATTGCGAGCCTCGACCGACGCGACAGCATTTGAAATTTCCGTGATGTCGCAAGCCGTCAGCCGGGTAATCCATTGTTCAGACTTCGATAGTTCTGCGCCCGTCCAAACTGTAGGTCCGCTAATTGGTGTGCGCATCATAATTTTCAACTTTACACAATAGAGTAAAGTTAGAATATGATATTGTCGACAATAATACAAATTAGTACTATCCCTCGCATTGGTACAAATTTCCTTGACTGCGCCCAGCCGATTGTCTACACCGACCTTGCCGATGATTGGTGCATGTGAGTGAAGTAGTAAAGGGATATAGGCACACCAAAAACTTCGAGTATTACTACTCGCTCTTGATGATTTAGCCCCGTGTTAGCCCGTTCCAAAATGAAAAAAGGATCACATTGCTGTGACCCAAATATTCATTGGTGCCGATGAACGGAATCGAACTGTCGACCTTCTCATTACGAATGAGCTGCTCTACCAACTGAGCTACATCGGCATAGAAAAAATTATAGCAGAGCACTTTTGAGCTTGAAGACCCTATAGGTTTTGAGGCGAACCTTGTTTATAAGGGTAATTACTCGGATAATAGTAGGGATATGACTACCTACGCCGACGTTTCCCTTTTTCCCCGCAATGCTAAGCCCCTGAGCAGCTATCGCAAGTTCTGGGCCTCTCGCTTTGGCGTGGCGCCTTTCCTGCCGATGAGCCGCGAGGAGATGACGCAGCTTGGCTGGGATAGTTGTGACATCATTATTGTCACGGGTGATGCGTACGTGGATCATCCGAGCTTTGGCATGGCCGTGATTGGCCGAATGCTTGAAAATCAAGGATTTCGGGTGGGTATCATTGCCCAGCCCGACTGGCAAAGCGCCGAACCCTTCAAAGCCCTTGGTAAGCCTAATCTGTTTTTTGGCGTGACCGCGGGCAATATGGACTCGATGATCAACCGGTATACGGCGGATCGCAAAATGCGCAGCGATGACGCTTATACAGCTGGTGATGTCGGCGGCAAGCGTCCCGATCGCGCGGCCATTGTTTATACCCAGCGGTGCAAAGAAGCTTATAAAGATGTACCGATTATTTTGGGTGGCATCGAAGGCTCGCTTCGTCGCATTGCCCACTACGATTATTGGTCTGACAAAGTCCGTCGCTCGGTCGTGGTCGATAGCAAATGTGATTTGCTTCTCTATGGCAACGCTGAGCGCGCAGTGGTGGAAATTGCCCACCGTTTGGCGGCCAAAGAACCTGTTCAAAATATGACCGATGTGCGCGGAACGGCGTTCGTGCGCCGCGAGACACCCGAGGGATGGTTTGAGATTGACTCGACGAGTGTCGATGCGCCGGGCAGGGTAGAGGCTCACGTCAATCCTTACTTGATGATTAGTGAGCAAGCGCTCGAGCAGGGCGAAAGCTGTGCGCGCAATGATGAGGCGCGTGCTGTTGCGGATGAGGTCAACGCTAAAACTGTAGCCAAAGGATCCAAGGCTGTAAAAGCCGCAGTGGGCGGCAAAACAGAGTCACCGCTTCTCTTTCAGCCCAATCCCTCCCTGCAAGTCAAAGGCAAGCTCAAAGTCCCACCTCGTGATCGCAGCGTGATTCGCTTGCCTTCGTATGAGCAGGTCAAATCAGATCCCGTGTTGTATGCCCATGCCAACCGAGTGCTGCATCTGGAAACCAATCCAGGGAACGCGCGAGCCATCGTTCAGGCGCATGGAGACGGCAGAACCGCACGCGATGTCTGGATCACGCCGCCTCCCATTCCGTTGACGACTGCAGAAATGGATCTGGTGTTTGATTTACCCTATGCGCGCAGCCCACATCCTGTATATGCGGATGAAAGCGGTGGTCACGATGGCGCAACTAAGATCCCCGCATGGGAGATGATCCGCTTTAGCGTCAACATCATGCGCGGTTGTTTTGGAGGGTGTACTTTTTGCTCGATCACCGAGCACGAGGGCCGCATTATCCAAAGCCGCAGCGAAGACTCCGTCATCCGTGAAATCGAGGACATCCGCGACAAGGTGCCTGGCTTTACAGGAGTGATTTCAGACTTAGGTGGTCCGACCGCCAATATGTATCGCATCGGTTGCAAGAGTCCTGAGATTGAGTCTGCCTGTCGCAAGCCGAGTTGCGTCTATCCGGATGTGTGCCAAAACCTCAATACAGATCACAGCTCGTTGATCCATATGTACCGACGGGCACGCGCCGTGAAAGGCGTAAAGAAAATCCTGATTGGCTCGGGTCTGCGGTACGACTTGGCAGTGAAATCACCTGAGTACATCAAAGAGCTCGTGACGCACCATGTGGGCGGTTATCTCAAGATTGCACCTGAGCATACCGAAATGGGGCCTTTATCCAAGATGATGAAGCCCGGCATTGGTAGCTATGATCGCTTTAAACAATTGTTCGATAAGTTCAGCCTTGAAGCGGGTAAAAAGCAGTTTTTAGTCCCGTACTTTATTGCGGCTCACCCTGGTACCGCTGACGAAGACATGATGCATCTGGCCCTGTGGCTCAAGAGCCATGGATTCCGTGCGGACCAAGTCCAAACGTTTTACCCGAGTCCGATGGCCACAGCGACCGCCATGTACCATTCTGGCCGCAATCCTCTAGGTCGCGTGACACGTGAGAGTGAAACGGTCGATATCGTCCGTGGTGATCGCCGTCGTCGTTTGCACAAGGCTTTTTTACGCTATCACGATGCCAATAATTGGCCCCTATTGCGCGAAGCACTCAAAGCAATGGGTCGTTCGGACTTGATCGGCATTGGAAAGAAGCATTTGATTCCATTTCATCAGCCTCAGACTGACGGTAGCTACACCAGTGTGCGTCGTAAAAACAGTACCGAGGCTGCTGGTACTGCTGGTGCGCGGGGTGTGAAAACTGCTCAGCCTGTTCGTTCCGGTCAGTCTGTCAGGCCTGTCGCGACGTATGGAAAGCCTGTCGTTCAGGCGCCGGTGAGAGCGGATGCAAAGGCCGCAGTAAAAACTAGCCTAACTGCTAAACCAACCTCATCAGGGCGGCCTAACAAGCCAGTCCGATCTGGTCAGATGCTCACGCAACACACAGGTTTACCTCCGCGGCGTAAAAGTTAGAGCCAACCTTTGCGGCGAAAGCGCCAGTACAAAAAGCCGGTAATTGATGCGAGGGTAACGAGTGCCGCGGGATAGCCATACTTCCATTGCAATTCAGGCATGACTTCGAAGTTCATGCCCCAGATGCCAGCTAAGGCCGTTGATACAGCAAAAATTGCGGCCCAAGCTGCTAATTTTTTAGTAATAGTTGAGTCTTCGATTGTGACCAAGGACAAGTTCACTTGAATGGCGGTCGCAATCGTATCGCGTACCGCATCGACCGTGCCGTTGATGCGTGATAAATGATCATGCACGTCTCGGTAATATTCTTGACTATTCATGCAAATGGGGGGTACGCGTGCACCATGCAACTTTCCCACGACTTCTAGTAAAGGCACGACAGCGTGTCTGAGCGTTGCACTTTGTTGTTTGAGGGCATAGAGTTGCTCAATATTTGAACGTGCTGAGTTTTCTATAAATATTTTTGACTCAATGGTTTCCAAATCTGCTTCTAGAGCTTCGACGATCGGAAAATAACGATCTACCACGGCATCCATCAAGGCATAGGAAACAAAACCTGCGCCTAGTTTGAGCAGTTCGGGCTCCTGTTCGCACCTGACGCGTACTTCGAGAAAGTTTTGATCACTGTCTCTTCGAACAGAAAGGACAAAATTACGGCCCGCAAAAATAGCGACTTCACCTACGTGGAGCGTATCGGCTCTTTGTTCAAGCAGTTGCATGACGATAAATACTGTATCTCCATACTCCTCAATTTTCGGTCGTTGATGTCCTTTGGCGGCATCTTCAATTGCAAGTGGATGTAATGAAAACTCCTCCTTCATTTGATTGAGTTCATCCAAGGAAGCGTCACGCAGGGCGACCCAAATAAAGCAGCCTGGCTGAGCGATCCATTCACTGATATCTGCAATGTCAATGTCTGCAAGCTTGTTACCGTCCCGATACACAACACAATTGATCAGCATTTTTGGATAAACCTTAAGTTTTAGTCATAAGATGGGCTCTTGAGGTGCAGGTTGATTTTCTTGTGATCGTTGAATCCATCGCATTGGAGAAATCATCCTATAGCGAAGCATTATCGCTCGTTGGCTGGGTGCTTAATGAGGATAGGCTTCAAGCTACCAATTGCTTCTCAGAATATGCTAGAATATTTTGAGTTTAAAATCATCAAATGTTCAGCTTTTAAGTCAAAAGCTATAAGCTTTGATCTTTAATATTATTCCCTGATAGCTCAGTCGGTAGAGCGACGGACTGTTAATCCGCAGGTCGCTGGTTCGAGTCCAGCTCGGGGAGCCAATTTACTTCTGATAGCCGTTTCCGGCGGAAAGCAGCGATGCACAAAACCATCGCTACGTTTCGGGCTTATTCAGGAGATAAATCATGTCACTCTCTTTCTCAGACATGGCATTGGCAGTTGTTTCATCATACTCAGGACGAGACCGCTCGTTCCCAGCTCGGGTTGAAAGTCATTGATCGGTCATGTCAAGCCGCTTCCTTCAGCCCGTTGTCTTTAAAGTAAACCTCATCTGGTGTCTGCTTGGCAAGCGATTGATGCGTTCTTTTTGTGTTGTAAAACAAAAAGTAGTCTTTGATGCCCTCGCGCAATGCCGCCATTGATTCGTACGCCCTAAGATAAACGTTCTCGTACTTTACAGAGCGCCAGAGTCGTTCAACAAAAACATTATCTACCCAACGGCCTTTTCCATCCATACTGATCCGAATACCGTTTTCTTTCAACACCCCCGTGAAGTCCTCGCTGGTGAATTGGCTGCCTTGGTCAGTATTAAAAATCTCTGGCTTGCCATACCGACCAAGGGCCTCTTGAAGCGCTTC
>NZ_OZ248478.1:0-84001 GCF_965234455.1 Zwartia lucis
TGCCCGCTTCAAGATCTTCAAGACATTGCTGGAATGCCTGAAGCACTTGCTCTTGAAAAGCGTTTTATTCATCGTAATTAAATTTTAAGGAATTAATTATGAAATTTTTTAATCATAAATATTTTGTAAACATTATTGCCTCTTTGTTGGTGTGTTTTTCAAACGCAAGTCTTGCAGATCAATTCCCAAGTAAATCAATCCGCATCATTGTTCCCTTTGGTGCAGGGAGCGGATCGGATGCTAACGCCCGGTATTATGGCGAAAAGATAAGTGCAATTCTTGGCCAACCCGTGGTTGTTGAAAATAAACCAGGTGCAGATGCAACTATTGGAATGATGGCTGCAAAAGCAGCTCCTGCAGATGGTTATACCTTAGTTCAGGGTGGTATCTCTCCATCAGTTGTGAATGCTGTAGTTTTCCCAAACCTAGCCTATGACCCAGTAAAAGATTTCACACCGGTGCTTGGTTACGCTAGAAATATGAATGTGATATTGGTTCCCAACAATTCTAAATATAAGTCGTTTACAGACCTGATAGAAGATGGGAAAAAGTTATCTAAACCTTTACTAATGGGAACATTTTCAACCACACTGAGTCTTTCAGGTGCCTGGCTAGGGCATATTACGGGACTTAAGTTCACCAATGTTCCCTACAAAGGCCAAAGTCAGGTGATGACTGACATTATTGGTAATCACTTAGATATGGCAATGGTAGATTTAGGTGGTGCCTCCGTATTGGTTAGAGAAAATAAGGTGCGGGCATTAGCAGTAACTGGTGAAAATAGATCACCCGACTTTCCTAATGTTCCTACAGTCAAAGAGTCTGGCTATCCTGAGTTCTTTCAATATAGTTGGAATGCATTATTTATCCGATCAGACACACCAGAGTCCATTCGTAAAGTGTTGGGTGATGCAGTTAAAAAAGTAATGACTTCTCAAGAGACTATTGAAAAGTATCATCGCCCTCGTGGGACAGAAGTTATTCCTCTGCTACCAGATCAGCTACAAAAATTACAACAAGAAGAAATTGATCGTTTCCGCCAGGTGAAAAAGTTAGTTGATTTTTCAGCTCAGTAATCAATATTTCCTAATATTCTGTCAATCCTCTATCTCCATCATGTATCCAAACCCCAACCCCTTAAAGTTAAAGCTGTCTAAAGATCAAACTATTACTGGAATCTATATCCAAACAAATAACTCTGCTTGCATCGAAATAGCTGCTAGTTGCGGCTACGACTATGTGATTATTGACATGGAGCACGGATCTTTTGGAATTGACGCCACCTTTGATCTAATTAGAGATGCCGAGGCTGCTGGGATTTGTCCAATTGTAAGAGTCCCAAATCATGATGAGTCAATGATTCGAAAAGTTGTCGAGGGTGGTGCCATGGGGGTATATGTTCCAGATGTTCGTACTCCCGAGCAAGCAAAAACACTTATCGCTGCAACTAAGTATCAAAAAAATGGAAATGGTGGAACAAAGGGGGCTTGTCCAACTAGCAGAGCGGTTAGAGGCCGTGGGGCCGAATGGGAAAAATTTATTGATTGGTCAAATGCCAACGTAATGATTGCCATTTTGATTGAAAGCATGGAAGGCTTGAAAAACTTATCAGGGATTCTTTCAGTGCCAGGTATTGACACCATTGTTCTTGGGCGATTTGACATAGCTCACGAGCTAGGATTATTTGGTGACAGATATGGAGTTCGGTTAAACCAAATATTTGAAGAATTTAAAACCCAAGCTCAGGCTGCGTCTGTACCTTTTGTATCAAGATTAAAAAGTAGATCGGATGATGAAATGAGCGCAGAATTTAATGCCTTAATTAGTCAAGGTGCTCGCATTTTTACGATGGGATCAGACCGAGAGTTAATTGCAAAATCTTTTATGAACGCACTAAAGCCAACAATAAATAATCCGAAATGATTGAGACTTAAAATCAGATGGCTACATCATCCGTGAAGACGCAAATATGGATCGCGATTGCGCCCTACGTCTCGATTGCAATTATGAAGAAGCGATTGAATTTGAAACATTCGCTTTACGAAATCCTAAGAGTATTGGACTTAAACATGTTTGAAATGACGCCCATCGAAGCTTTACTCGGCAAGCCTGTTGAACCTACCGAGTTATCGGATTATCCTGTTCAACAAGATCTGTTCCAAACGTTGGGACACTAGTGATGAAGGTTCAATCAATTTTTGCGTTAAATCGCACGCTCAGTCCCGTCGAGATCTCCGGACGTCGGCGCAGTCTTGTCAGACTGGGTCTGGCGTGGCTTGCCATGATGCAGGTCATGATGTTCGCTCTGCCCGGATATCTGCGCATCGAAGCTGGTCCCAATGATAGCCTGGAGGTTCTTGACTGGGCCATTTTTTTGATGAATTGGGCAAGTCTTGCGCTGACCGTCCCAGTGGTCCTGTACGCCGCCTGGCCCGTCTGGCAAGGCGTTGCCAGCGCTTTTTCAGAGCGGCGTATCACGATGGATATCCCTGTCGCCACCAGTATCGTAGCGGCCTTCATTCCAAGTGCTTTTGCCACAATCTCGGGTCGCGGAGAGGTGTATTTTGATTCGGTGACGATGTTCGTCGCTTTTCTGCTCACTGCCCGCTATGTTGAGACTCGGGCCAGGCAGTCGGTCGAAGTATCCCGAGCTGGGGCTCCGCTTGAGGCGCTTTGCCGACCTTTGGTCGCACAGTCTGATCGCGTTGCAACGATCTTCATTCTTGTTCAGCTTGGCTTTGCTTTTGTCATTTCCGGTTTCTGGTGGATGACCTATCCGGAGCATGCTTTATCGATTCTTGTGGCGCTATTGGTTATGAGTTGTCCTTGTGCACTGGCCTTAGCTGCACCGATGTCTCTTGCCGCAACGCACGCAAGTCTAGCGGCTTACCCTGAGATGACGGATGCGCAGCGCACCGTTTTGTTTGCGCGGACACGCCGGGTCACACGTCAAAACCTATACGGTTCGCTCAGTTGGCATGTATTGACCATGCCTCTTGCGGCTGTTGGCTGGGTGACGCCTTGGCTCGCCGCCTTGTTGATGTTGATCTCCTCGGTGGCTGTGGTGCTCAATGCTTGGCGTCTCTATGCAGTTCCCCACAGCGCTTTAAATACGAGGGCACCCCAAGGGTTCCATCCCAAGGCTCAATCTTAGGAATGATGTTGGAAATACTGTATCTGCTTTTACCCCTATCGCTCGTGGTGATCGTACTCGTGGGAGCCATGTTGTGGTGGGCCGTATTTTCCGGTCAGTACGACGATCCTGATGCCGCGAGTCAATCTATTTTTCTTGACGATGACCGGACGATCAGAAATATATCTTTAAAAAGGAAATAAACATGGCTCGCTCTAACGCTGTGACGGTCGATACCTTTAACTACGGAGTCGTCAGGCAGTTTGCCATCATGACGGTTGTTTGGGGTGTCGTGGGGATGTTGGTGGGTGTGATTCTGGCCGCTCAACTACTCTGGCCTGAACTCAATCTTGATATCCCTTGGCTGACTTACGGACGGATTAGGCCGCTTCATACGAATGCGGTCATTTTTGCGTTTGGCGGGAGTGCTTTGTTTGCAGCTTCTTATTATGTCGTCCAGAGGACTTGCCAGGCGCGCTTGTTTGGTGGATTGTTGATCCCCTTCACCTTTTGGGGCTGGCAGCTCGTGATTGTCGGGGCCGCGATTACCTTACCCCTCGGGATCACGACGAGCAAAGAATATGCCGAGCTTGAATGGCCGATCGATATTTTAATCACGCTGGTATGGGTTGCCTACGCGATCGTGTTTTTTGGCACGATCGTCAAGCGTAAGAGTAAGCATATCTACGTCGCGAACTGGTTCTTTGGCTCCTATATTTTGACGATCGCGATCCTGCACATTGTCAATAATATTGAAATGCCTGCGACGCTATGGAAGTCTTATTCAGCCTATGCGGGCGTGCAGGATGCGATGGTGCAATGGTGGTATGGCCACAATGCCGTCGGTTTCTTTTTAACGACGAGCTTTTTGGGCATGATGTATTACTTTATTCCCAAGCAGGCGAACCGGCCCATCTATTCGTATCGCTTATCGATTGTTCACTTTTGGGCGCTTGCGTTCACCTACATGTGGGCAGGACCTCACCATCTTCTCTACACCTCGTTACCTGATTGGACGCAATCGCTTGGCATGGTTTTTTCTCTGATACTGTTGGCACCCTCGTGGGGCGGCATGATTAACGGAATCATGACCTTGTCGGGAGCTTGGCATAAGCTGCGCACGGACCCGATCCTCAAATTCATGGTGGTATCGCTCTCGTTCTACGGTATGTCGACTTTCGAAGGGTCGATGATGTCGATCCGGACCGTCAATGCTTTGTCGCATTACACCGACTGGACAATCGGACACGTGCATTCAGGTGCCTTGGGCTGGGTCGCGATGATCACGTTTGGTATGTTGTATTACTTGATCCCAAGACTTTGGGGTCGTGACAGCATGTATAGCACCAAGCTAATCGAGGTGCATTTCTGGATCGCAACGATCGGTGTGGTGCTTTATATCGCTTCGATGTGGATTGCAGGTGTCATGCAGGGACTGATGTGGCGTGCGACTGAGGCGGATGGTTCGCTGACCTACAGCTTCGTCGAGTCCGTAAAAGCTTCGGTTCCTTTTTACGCGATTCGTCTCTTCGGCGGTACGTTGTATTTGTGTGGAATGCTTGTGATGGCTTACAACGTTTACAAAACAGTTGTGGGTGAAACGGCCGTCAATCCGGAAATTCCAAAAGATTATGTTCAAGCTGTGCCGGCCGCTGCCGTCGCAACGGCCTGAGGAGAACATCATGGCACACGAAAAGCAAAAATTCTTCTCTCATGAAACACTGGAAAAAAATATCGGGCTCATGATCGTTTGCAGTATTTTGGTCGTATTGTTTGCTGGCCTTGTCCAGATTGTGCCCTTGTTTTTTCAGCATTCGCTGACCACGCCAACCCCTGGCGTTGAGCCTTACGATCCGCTCAGGCTCATGGGGCGTGATCTCTACATCCGAGAGGGATGTGTAGGCTGCCATTCGCAACAGATCCGAATGTTGCGCGCTGAGGTGCAGCGCTACGGCCCTTACTCCTTGGCCGGTGAGGCTGTATTTGATCGTCCCTTTCTGTGGGGCTCAAAGCGGACAGGTCCTGATCTCGCGCGAGTCGGCGAGCGTTACTCGGACGAGTGGCATCGCGTCCACTTACGCAATCCCAGAGCGGTCGTGCCTGAGTCGAATATGCCTGGTTATCCTTGGCTCGCTCAACGACAGATGACGGGTGCGGATATCAAAGACCGGATGAGGGCCCTGCGTTTCCTCGGTGTGCCCTATACCGAAGCGCAAATCGAATCGGCGCCGGCTGCCTTGAAGGGGATGACTGAAGAGGATGCCATGATCGCTTATTTACAAGGTTTGGGCACAGGTGTCCGCAAGGCGGCTCAGGCCGCGCAGGCTAAAACGCCCGCAATGGGAGGTCGGTGATGCTTGCTTATCTCAATGCCATCGCAACGGTGTTGGCGATGCTGACATTTTTCGGAATTATTTGGTGGGCATTTTCTAAGGGACGTCAACAAGCAAACGAAGAGGCAGCCAATCTACCGTTTGTTTTGCCCGACGAAGGCGCTAAGCATGACAAAAAGGAATCGATGCCATGAATGATTTTTTTAATGGTTATTGGGGTTATTACATTGCAATTATTTCTGTCGGTGGGATTGTCTGGTGTTTGTGGTTGATTTTTTCACAGCGAAAATGGTTGATGAGTAAAAAACCAGGTGTTGTTGAAGATACTGGTCATGTTTGGGATGGCGACTTACGAGAGTTGAATAATCCTGTCCCCAAATGGTGGACCTCTATGTACGTCATCATGTGTGTGGTGGGTGTGGGTTATTTGGTTTTGTATCCTGGACTGGGTGCCTATCAAGGGATGCTGGGCTACACCTCTGAGATTGAAGTCAAAGAAGATCAAGCCAAGCTCAACGAAGAGGTCAAACCAGTCTTCGCGCGCTATGCCGCGATGGATATTCCTGCGATCGCAGCAGATCCCGAAGCGCGAATGATTGGTCAACGTTTATTCCTCAATCATTGCGCGCAATGTCATGGATCCGATGCGCGCGGTTCAGTGAGCTTTCCCAATCTCGCCGAGGGTGACTCCTTATATGGACGCACCCCAGAGGCTTTGCAAACCTCGATCGCACAAGGACGAAATGGTGTGATGCCCCCGTTGGGCGCAAATATCAACCTAAAGGCAGCGGGTGAAATCGCACAATACGTGCGCGCGCTTTCAGGCTTGGCCCATGATCAGATCCGTGTGATTCCAGGTAAGCGAGAGTATTTAAATAACTGCGTCGCTTGTCATGGCGTAGAAGGCAAAGGAAACAAGGCTTTAGGCGCACCCAATCTGACGGACGATGTCTGGTTGTATGGAAGCTCCGAAGCCGCGATTGTGCAAAGCATTTTGAACGGCCGTAACAACCGTATGCCCGCACAGGAGCATCTTCTGACTCCCGAGCAGGTACGTATGTTGACTGCTTGGGTGTGGGGATTGTCCGGCGGTAAAGAGGTGAATACTTCTGCCGCGATGTCAAAAGGCGCTGCCAAGTGAGGATGCGTGATGATCCGAGACGCTGAGTATGAGCGCTGACAATCAGGTCTCAAAATCTGAGAATGTACCGCCTCTTGCCTGGCGTCCGCTCGGCAGCAAAATATTGCAGCCTAACGCAGAGGTGCTTGAGCAAACGCTCGCTGATGTCCGTCAAAAAATTTATGCCCGTTCAGTCATCGGCGTATTTGCGCGTTGGCGCATCGCCTTGGTGTTGTTCACGCAAGCGCTGTTTTATGGTTTACCTTGGCTCAACTGGAATGGTCGTCAAGCGGTACTGTTCGATCTGAGTGCAAGAAAGTTTTATATTTTTGGCATGGTGCTGTGGCCCCAGGACATCATTTATTTGACGCTGTTGCTTATCATTTCCGCGCTCGGTTTATTTTTGTTTACAGCCTTGGCAGGACGTCTCTTTTGTGGGTATGCCTGTCCTCAGACTGTTTACACCGAAATTTTTATGTGGATTGAGCGCAAGATCGAGGGCGATCGCGTGGCCCGAATTCGTTTGGATGAGTCACCGCTTTCGGCGCGCAAGGTCCGAATCAAAGCGACCAAGCATACACTTTGGCTTGTGGTTGCGTTTTGGACAGGCTTTTCGTTTATTGGATATTTTGCCCCGATACGTGGTTTGACTACTGATTTATTTGCCTTGACGCTAGGACCCTGGCAGTGGTTCTGGTTGGTTTTTTATAGTCTTGCCACCTGGGGCAATGCGGGATTTTTACGCGAGCAAGTTTGTAAATACATGTGCCCCTATGCGCGCTTCCAGAGCGTGATGGTGGACCGCGATACCTTTGTGGTGACCTATGATGCCGTGCGAGGTGAGCCCCGTGGCGCGCGCTCTAGGAAAGTCGATTACCGAGCCCAAGGAATGGGTGATTGCGTGGACTGCAGCATCTGTGTTCAGGTATGCCCCACTGGCATTGATATTCGGCAAGGCCTTCAATATATGTGTATCGGTTGTGGCGCCTGTGTGGACGCTTGCAATCAAGTGATGGATAAACTTGACTACCCCAAAGGTCTGATTCGCTACACATCTGAGCGGGGTATTTTAGAAAAGCTTTCTCCGAAAGCGATGCGTGAGAGTTTATTTCGACCCCGAGTCCTGATTTATTCAATAGTTATGTTGCTGCTTGTCGCCATCTTTACAGGTGCGTTGGCAACCAGGACAACCCTGCGTGTGGATGTGATCCGGGATCGTGGCATGCTTGGGCGTGAGGTTGCAGGCGGCATGATCGAAAATGTGTATCGTCTGCAGTTAATGAATGCTTCTGAGCAGCCGCTTGTGCTTTCTCTTGATGTGGAAGGTTTGCCAGGGCTGTCGGTGGCGCTTGCTGACAGAGCCTCCGTGCCTTTGACGGATGAAAAACAATCAGGAACTGTGCAATCTACATCACATATCAACGTCGCGAGCGCCTCGAATCGCTTGATTGCCGTTGTGGTGAGAGCGCCTGGCGAGGGTGCTCAGCCCGGACCACAGCCTATACGATTTACGATGAAGTCGCTCGGTGCCAATGGTGCTGTGCTGACTGAAATCAAAGAAGCTTCCAGCTTTATTTTTCCTCGCTAAGGAGGCGTGATGACTCGCACACCACAACGTTTAGAAATTCCGCATGTCGCGACGCCTTGGTGGAGAGAGCCATGGCCTTGGTTTTTGATGCTAGGTCCTGCGTTGGCGATTGTCGGCTGTGCCATCACAATCGCTCTTGCACTACAAAGCTTTTCTGATCAGCCTATTCTTGAAGGCGGGATGAAACGGGGTTTGGTCGTTGAAAAGAACGCTAGCAAGCCAACAGCAAACGAAGCACGTTGATCAAGGGATCCGCGATGAAATGGCGTTCATTGATGTGGATATTATGGCCCTCATTTTTGATGGCGGGTTTGGCGAGTGCGGTCGTTTTTGCCTTGATCGATCCTCTGGATGTGTCTATTTTTGGCTACATCAGACCTGAGCGCGAAATGTTGTACGCCTTTGGTTTTTTCTTCTTTTGGTTGATCGCAGCCTTATCGAGTGTACTGACAGTCTTTATGTCGCCCAAGGATAATAAAGATCAAAACAGCAGCCATTTTTAAGACAGACTGAGCCTAAAAGCTTAGTTTCCGTCATGTTTTCCTCTGTGGATTGGCTGTTACTGTAACAAACAAATACAATCCTTTGAGTATAAGTCGATAAAAAATTCGCCGTAACCGAGACGCATCAGTCTTGCTGTGACGTCTCCCAAGACAGGTTAAACATGCTGACAGCACTTGAATTTACAGAAGTTCCTCAGGACGAGCGCGCCTTTCGGGCGGAGATTCGTGCATTTTTGAATGATGAAATGCAAGGCGTTTCCAATCACATCAAGGCCCGTTCTTGGATGGGCACAAGTGAATCTTTCAGCAAAAGTCTCGCAAAAAAAGGTTGGCTGGGTCTCACGATCCCCAAAGAGTATGGCGGTTCGGGAAAAGGTTTCTTTTCGCGTTTTGTCTTGTCGGAGGAGTTATTGGTCGCAGGCGCGCCTGTCGCTTCGCATTGGATTGCTGATCGACAAAGTGGGCCGTTGATTTTAAATTTTGGCACCGAAGAGCAGCGGCGTTTTTATATTCCTAAAATATGTCGCGGTGAGGCGTTTTTCTGTATTGGCATGAGCGAACCTAATTCTGGTTCAGACTTGGCCAGTATCCGCACCCGAGCCACAAAGACGACGGAAGGTTGGCTGCTCAATGGCAGCAAGATATGGACGACCAATGCGCACGGCTGTCACTACATGATCGCCTTGGTGCGTACATCGGGTGAAACCTCAGATCGACAAAAAGGCCTCTCGCAAGTCATTATTGACCTCAAACTCCCCGGTGTGACTGTTCGTCCTATTCACGATATGGCCGGCGATGCCCATTTTTCTGAGGTTTTTTTCGATCATGTCGTACTGGGTGCCGATGCGTTGGTTGGCGTAGAGGGGCAGGGCTGGGATCAGTGCACGGCAGAGCTTGCGTTTGAACGCAGCGGTCCCGAGCGCATTTATTCCAGCATCGCGCTGCTCGACAGTTGGATGTCTTGTCTGCGCGAACAAAACATCATGGACGCTGAGACCTCTGCGCTCGTGGGTTCGTTGGTCGCAGAAATGGCTGTTTTGCGAGCCTTGTCCCTTGCGGTCACCCAAAAGCTGGTGGATGGTGAAAGCCCCGCGACCGACGCCTCCGTGGTCAAGGACTATGGTACGGATTACGAACAAAAACTGATTCGTCTGATTAGTGCTTGGCTCGGCGCGCATCCTAATTTTGTTGCGAGTTCTGACTTATTGCAGACGCTGGGTTATCTCGAGCAGATGGGTGTCACGTTTTCTCTGCGTGGTGGTACTCGTGAAATTTTGCGTGGCATCATCGCCCGCGGTTTGGGCTTAAGGTAATTGACATGGAAAACTCTTTTTACGATTCAGCAGACCGTTTTTTCGCTCAAGAATGCGCGCCGTCTCAGTTACGTCAGATTGAAAAGGGCAATGATCCCGAGCCTCTCTGGGAGATCTTGTTATCTGCCGGCTTTGCCGATGCCTTGCTTCCTGAGAGCGCGGGCGGTGCTGGACTGACCCTTGCCGAAGTATGGCCCATTATGTTTTGTATGGGGCGCCATGCTTTACCCTTGCCCTATGCGCACACCATGCTGGGACGTGCCTGGTTGAATCATCATGACAAAACGATTCCACAAGGCTCGCTGACTTTTGCACCTTTTCAAGTGAGTGCTCAGAGCGCTGGACTGACTGCGCATGCTGTGAACTTCGGACTTGTTTCGGACTGGGTATTGGCACAACAAGGCAAACAGGTTTGGCTGCTGCCGTCCGCAGAGGCCACGGTCACGCCTTCGGGAGGCCATGGAACGCTAGATGCCGATTTGCATTGGTCTGCGGCTGTGGCTGATCGATGCTTACTTGGCAAGTGGGACAGCCCGCAGTTTGAATCTTTGATGTCCCTTTCTGCTGCAGTTTTGATTGCAGGTGCCGCGGATCGCGTGTTTGAAATGATACTTGCCCATGCCAATCAACGTGAGCAATTCGGTAAACCGATTGGACGTTTTCAGGCCCTACAACAACAAATTAGCGAGGTGGCTGAGTTGGTCTTTGGCGCCCGCATGGCAACCGAGATGGCTTGCCGCAGCAAAGACTGGCAGCCGACCTCGATGTTGTCTGCTTTAGCGAAAGCTCAAACAAGTCAGTCCGTTGCGCGAGTGACTGCTGTTGCCCATGCGGTGCATGGTGCGATTGGTGTGACGCAAGAGTATGACTTGCAGTTGTTTACGCGCAGACTCAATGAGTGGGCGCGGGCGGGGGGAGGGCATGCTTATTGGGCACAGCAACTCGGTCAGGAAGTGTTGTCCTCCAAACAGATCACGCTCGATTTCATTCGGTCCGAGTTGTTTCTGGAGGGCAAGTAATCTGTAAAGTCCTCGGCAACGCGGATTTAACAGGGTTTGCCGACAAGCTCGTTGAGGGCCGCCATGTCCAAGATTTTGACTTCACGCTGGTTCACGCGGATCACGCCCTCTCGGGCGAATCTTGAAAAGAGTCGACTCACTGTTTCCAAGGTCAGCCCGAGATAATTGCCGATTTCTTCGCGACTCATGCGCATGATGAAGTCTGTGGATGAATAGCCAAGCGCAGCCAATCTCTGGGATAGATTAATCAAAAAAGCAGCAAGTCGTTGCTCCGAGCGCATAGAACCCAGTGCGAGTAACACTTGATGGGAGCGAGCGATCTCCTTGCTCATCAGACGTCGAACTTGGTGTTGCAAAGAGGGCACGTAGCGGCTGATCTCATCGATATCGTCAAGCTTGACCACGCAGACCTCTGAGTCTTCCATGGCGATGGCCGTCGAGCTATGGATGCCGTCCAACATACCATCCAGACCCACAATTTCACCGGGTAGGTAAAAGCCGGTAATTTGCTGTTGGCCGGAGGCTTCGATGATCTGCGTTTTAATCGAGCCTGTGCGTAGAGCAAAAAGCGCATCAAGAGCGATACCATGTTGAAAAAGGGGCTGACCTTTTTCGATACGCAGCCGTTCCTTGACGAGCTCATCGAGCTTGGCGACTTCACTTGAGGGCATGCCAACAGGAAGGCAAACGCTTCCCATCATGCATGTAGAGCAATGCGTTGATTCCGAGGTGACCGGTACACGTTTAAGCATAAGCTCCAGACTCCTTGTGTATGGGCGGCGAGATAATAAGCGCCACTTCTCGATTGTATCCCTCTTGGCTGTCCTCCTTGATCTAAATCAAGCTCAGTTCTTTTGGTGCAGGTTAGCCTAAAGCTAAGTGAAGGTCATTTTTTCGATAAACCATTGAAATATGGTGAAACGCCCCTAAATATTGGTTAACGGATATTGGCCACAAGCCACTCACATCATGTTAGGAGCAACACCATGCGTTTTGACAAATTAACGACTAAGTTTCAACAGGCTCTGGCCGATGCACAGAGTCTGGCCGTTCGTAATGACCATCCTTATATCGAACCTGCCCACGTCTTGTCGGCGCTGCTTGCGGACAGCGAGAGCGGGGCGGGTAGCCTCTTGGCGCGTGCAGGTGTGGCGATCAATCGCTTGCAGCCCGCTCTGGACAGCATTGTCAAAGGACTTCCCCAGGTCAAGGGTGGAGATGGGAATATTCAGGTCAGCCGTGACTTGCAATCCGTCTTTACGCGTATCGATAAAGAGGCTGCGAAACGAGGCGATACCTATATTCCAAGTGAATTGTTCCTTCTCGCTTTGTCCGAGGACAAGGGCGATGTGGGTCGCGCGCTCAAGGAAACCGGTCTCCAGCGTCAGGCGCTTGATTCGGCAATTGATGCTGTGCGAGGCGGATCGTCAGTCCAGGATCAGGAAGGTGAGTCAAACCGCGAGGCACTGTCTAAATACACGATGGATCTTACGGAACGCGCACGTCAAGGAAAGCTTGATCCCGTGATTGGACGTGACGATGAGATTCGACGTGCCATTCAAATTTTGCAGCGTCGGACCAAAAACAATCCCGTCTTGATCGGTGAGCCTGGTGTGGGTAAAACCGCCATCGTTGAGGGCTTAGCGCAACGGATTGTCAACGACGAGGTGCCTGAGTCCTTGCGGGGCAAACGCGTGCTGTCGCTTGATTTGGCCAGCTTGTTAGCGGGTGCAAAGTTTCGCGGAGAGTTCGAGGAGCGTCTCAAGTCGGTACTCAAGGAGCTCGCGCAGGACGACGGCAGCTACATTATTTTCATTGATGAAATCCATACGATGGTCGGTGCTGGTAAAGCTGAAGGCGCGATGGACGCAGGCAATATGCTCAAGCCCGCGCTGGCCCGAGGCGAGTTGCATTGTATCGGTGCGACGACACTCGACGAGTATCGGAAATATATTGAAAAAGACGCAGCGCTTGAGCGCCGGTTTCAAAAAGTATTGGTCGATGAGCCTAATGTGGAGTCAACCATTGCGATTTTGCGTGGCCTACAAGAGCGTTATGAGTTGCACCACGGCGTTGAAATTACGGATCCCGCGATTGTCGCGGCCGCAGAGCTGTCACATCGCTACATTACAGATCGTTTCTTGCCGGACAAGGCCATTGATCTGATTGATGAGGCCGCCTCGCGCATCCGCATGGAGATTGACTCCAAGCCTGAGGTGATGGACAAACTCGATCGTCGCATTATTCAGCTCAAGATCGAGCGTGAAGCCGTTAAAAAGGAAACGGACGAGGGGTCGATACGTCGCTTCCAGATCATTGAGGAAGAGCTTGAGAAGCTGCAGCGGGAGTACAACGATTTTGAGGTGATCTGGAAAAGCGAAAAAGCCGCTGTTCAAGGCACTCAGTCGATCAAAGAGGAAATCGAGCGCGCACGTGCCGAGATGGCTGAGCTTCAGCGCAAAGGCCAGTTCGACAAGCTTGCGGAGATTCAGTATGGCACCTTGCCAGAGCTCGAGTCGCGACTCAAAGCCGCCGAAGGCTCAGCGCAGGGCAAGTTACCTGGTGAGCGGCCTAAGCTTTTACGCACTCAGGTGGGCGCGGAGGAAATCGCCGAGGTTGTGTCTCGTGCGACCGGTATTCCTGTGTCAAAAATGATGCAAGGCGAGCGCGACAAATTGCTCAAGATGGAGGAGCGCTTACACGATCGCGTGATCGGACAGGATGAGGCGGTTGGCTTGGTGGCGGATGCGATTCGTCGCTCCCGTGCTGGTTTGTCTGACCCGTCACGACCGTATGGTTCGTTTTTGTTCCTGGGGCCGACTGGCGTGGGCAAGACTGAGCTCACCCGTGCACTCGCGGACTTTATGTTTGATTCTGATGAGCATCTCATTCGTATCGATATGAGTGAGTTCATGGAGAAACACTCCGTTGCTCGCTTGATCGGAGCACCTCCAGGCTATGTGGGCTACGAAGAGGGGGGGTATCTGACCGAAGCGGTTCGTCGCAAGCCGTATAGTGTGATTTTGCTAGACGAGGTGGAAAAGGCACATCCGGATGTATTTAATGTCTTGCTGCAGGTGTTGGATGACGGTCGCTTAACGGATGGGCAAGGTAGGACCGTGGACTTTCGTAATACGGTGATTGTGATGACCTCGAATCTGGGTTCGCAGTATATCCAGGCGATGGTCGGCAAACCTTACGAGGCCGTTAAAGAAGTCGTGTGGGAAGAGCTGAAACAGCACTTCCGACCAGAGTTCTTGAACCGTATCGATGAGGTCGTTGTTTTCCACGCCTTGCAAAGCCAGCATATTGAAAAGATCGCAGGGATTCAGATCAATCGTTTGGCAAAGCGGATGGAGCAACAGGAAATGCGTCTTGAGGTGTCGGATGCCGCACTGGCTGAGCTTGCGCGAGAGGGTTTTGATCCCGTGTTTGGCGCAAGACCGCTCAAGCGTTCGATTCAGCAGCAGTTGGAAAATCCAATTGCCAAGCTGATACTTCAGGGTAAGTTTGGTCCAAAAGACGTGGTCCCCGTCGACTGGCGCGAGGGTAAGTTCGTTTTTGAACGCACTCTGCAGTAAAAGGCTCTAAAAGGTGAGGCAGCTTTAATGCTGCCCACCTTGCAGAGCCTTTTTCGCTTAGACGGCGATCGCTGTCTGATCCGTGCGGTGGCAGCGTGCGCTGTGGTCAGGTGTGATCTTGATAATCTCAGGGACGCTTTCGCGGCATGAGTCAAGCGCCAAGCTACAGCGATCCGCAAACACGCAACCCGGTGGCAAATTACTCAGATCAGGCGGTGATCCTGGGATCGTCTCAAGTCGAGTGCCTTTAGCGACATTGCCATGCGCTAAGCTCTTGAGCAGTGCCCGCGTGTAAGGATGTCGAGGTGTGCGCATCAGCGTCCGTGTGGTGCCTTCTTCAACGATACGACCCGCATACATCACTGCAATACGATCAGCGACCTCGACGGCTGCGCCGATGTCGTGGGTCACAAAAATTACGGAGAGGCCAAGCTCGCGCTGAAGTTCGCGCAGCAGCAACAGAATCTGAATCTGCACCGTGGCATCAAGTGCCGTGGTCGGTTCGTCCGCCAGCAAGAGCTGCGGATGACTGGCTAAGGCCAAAGAAATCATGGCACGCTGCCTCATACCGCCTGACATCTCATGCGGGTAGGCATCTAAGCGGCGCTCTGGGCTCGGAATACGTACACGCTCAAACAGCGATAAAGCACGCGCGCGCGCGGCCTCTTTGCCAATGGACTCGTGACGCAAAATGGCCTCGATGATTTGTTCGCCTACGGTATAGACGGGATCAAGGGCCAGCAAGGGTTCTTGAAAAATCATTGAGGCGACTTTACCCCTAAACGCAGAAAGATCCGCATTGGATAACGTGACGACATCCTGATCGCCTACGACGATTTGGCCTTCAAGTTTAGATTTTTGTTCGTTGTGGAGTCGTAGGATTGAGCGCAATGTCACACTTTTTCCTGAACCCGACTCTCCGATCAGCGCAACGACTTCGCCACGTTTGACGGATAGGTTGACACCTGAAACGGCTCGGACGGGTTTGCGACCCCCAGTGAACGTGACAGTCAGATCGCGAATATCAATAAAAGGTTTTTCTTGAGTCATGATGCGACCTCCTGAGCGGCTTTGGGCGCCTCAGTGTGACCACTATTGACGACATGCATGAGGCAAGCCACGCCATGCCCGTCTTTGCTCATGGCCAGAGGAGGCATTTTTTCTGAACAGACCGCTTGAGCATGCACACAACGCGTGTGAAAACGGCAGCCTGAGGGAGGATTGATTGGGTTTGGAGGGTCGCCGGCTAGAGGGGGCTCCTCCGTACGGTTGTCCGGATCCATTGAGGGCACTGAGGACAGCAACGCCCGTGTATAGGGGTGTTGGGGTGTCTCAAAGAGTGTTTCGCAATCGCCGATCTCCACCACCTGACCTAGATACATCACCATCACGCGATCCGAGATGTAACGCACTACATTCAAGTCATGGCTGATAAAGACGTAGGTCAGTCCAAAGTCTTCTTTGAGGTCGAGCAACAAATTCAGTACTTGCGCTTCGACCGATTTATCCAAGGCCGAGACCGCCTCATCGAGGATAATCAGTCGCGATTGCAAGGCCAAGGCGCGCGCAATATTCACACGTTGACGCTGACCACCGGACAGTTCGTGCGGATAGCGTTCTGCAAAGCGGACGGGATCTAGGCCGACGCGTCTGAGCAAATCACGCGCGCGTTCGATAGACTCATCCTTTGAGACGCCATGAACTTGCGGAGCAAACGCAATCGAGTCCTCGATCGTGAGACGTGGATTGAGCGATGCGTAACTGTCTTGAAACACCATTTGCGCTTGGCGGCGGAATTCTTTGAGCGAAAGTTCACGGCTTCCAACGGACATCCCGTCAAAAATGAAGTCGCCATTGTCTGGTGTGATGAGATTCATCAGCAAACGAGCGGTTGTCGACTTTCCGCAGCCCGACTCGCCGACCACGCCAAGTGTTTCTCCTTTGCGAACCATAAAGTCGATACCATCCACGGCGCGCACGACACCACCCCCTCGGCCGAGCATGTCTTTTTTCAGTGCAAAGTGCTTGATCAAGTTTTTGACCATCAGCAGGGGCTGCGCCTGACTGCCGATATCCGTATTTTTTTTCAAATTGGTATTCATTAGTTCTTGATCTCCATGGCGGTACGCAGGCCATCCGAGAGCAGGTTAAAAGCAATCGAGGTCACAAAAATCATCACGCCGGGCAGGGCGGCGATCCAAGGTTGAATATAGATCGCGGTGCGCAACGTATTGAGCATCAGTCCCCACTCTGGCTCAGGAGGCTTGACGCCCAAGCCCAGAAAGCTCAAGCCGGAGGCTAAAATCATGGACACGGCGATCAAGCTTGTCGCGTAGACGAAAATGGGTCCCAAGACGTTACCCAAGACGTGCACACGCACGATGGTGAAGGCGTTTGCACCTGAGGCACGGGCTGCATCGACAAAGTCACGACCTCGGATCTGTGTGGTCACGCTTTCCGCCACCCGCGCAATGGGAGGAATAAAGACGATGGTCAGTGAGATCAGCGAGTTGGTGATACCCGCACCCAAGACACCGGAGAGCGCAATCGCCAAGAGCACAGAGGGAAAGGCATAAAACACGTCGATCGTACGCATGATCACCGTGTTGATTTTGCCACCAGCATAACCAGCGATCAAGCCAATCACAGAGCCAATGCCAAACGCTAGGATCACAGGTGTAATGCCCATAAACAAGGAGAGCTTGGTGCCGACTACGAGGCGGCTCAGCATGTCGCGACCTAACTCATCAGTACCCAGAAGATGGTCAGGAAAACCGATAGGCTTGAGCCGCTTCATGATGGAGGATTGAAACGGATCGTGCGGCACGAGCCAAGGTCCAAAAACAGCCATGATCAGCAGAATCAGGATAACAATACCCGCACCAATGGCGACCTTGTCGCGCATAAAGCGTTGGCCAACGTTTTTCCAGTAGCCAGTGGATCTTTCCATGACAACAGCGGGGACTTTAGAAGGATCTACAGTGATATTAAGCATGAGGGTTCCCTGTTCCTTAGCTACGCGCGATGCGAGGATCAAGCAGGGTCTGAATGACGTCTACGATCATGTTGAGCACAACGAAAAACATGGCCAGCACAAGAATCGTGCCTTGAAGCAAAGGTAAATCTCTTTGGAAGATCGCTGCATTCAGTAAAAATCCCGTACCAGGCCAGGAAAATACGGTTTCGATCAGAATGGATCCGCCGAGCAGGTAACCAAGCTGCAAGCCCATAACGGCCAATGCAGTCGGTGCGGAGTTTTTCACGACGTGCATGAAAATCCCCACATTGGTCATGCCCTTGGCCCGTAAGCCAACAATAAACTCTTGGGCCAGAATGTCGGCAACCAGTGCTCGGACGGTGCGGGCGATGATGCCCATTGGAATCACACTCATGGTGACGGCCGGCAAAATGAGATGCTTGATATGCTCCCAGTTCCAGACCCAGTCGGCGGAACCACCTGGTCCGGCACCACCGGGGGGAAGCCACATCAAGGTTGAGCTGAAAATGATGACCATCACCATACCCAGCCAATAGTGAGGCACGCTCACGCCCAACACGGATGTCAGCGAAGCGGCTTTGTCAATCCAAGAGTTTTGGAAATAGCCTGCGACAAAACCAAACAAACTTCCGAAAATAAAACCGATGATGGTGGCAAACACCGCGAGCTTGAGTGTGTTCCCGACTGCTTTGATGACTTCATCCGACACGGGACGATTCGTCGCGATCGAGGTGCCAAGATCTCCTTGAATAGCACGCCAAACCCAGTAGAAAAATTGTTCGATATAGGAACGATTAAAACCATAGAGTTCAATCAGTTGATCGCGTAACTCTTGTGATGCATCCGGAGGCAAAATCGCCATCAACGGATCGCCTGGTGCCAGGTGAACAAGAGAGAAACAGACGAGTGCGACGCCTACCATGATAGGGAGGGTGTAAACCAGACGCCTCAGAAGAAAGCTAAGCATTAGAGGAGGTCTCAGAAAAAGGGTGATGCGTCGAAACGACGTCAGAAATGGAACGAAAAGGAACGAAAAGGAACGAAAAAAAACTCGCCACATCTTGATGATGTGGCGAGTTGTCAAAGCTTTACTGCATGTTCATCGTCGCAATGTCGATAAACCAGTTTTGTGGTTGTACGACATCTCTCACCCGCTTGCTCATCGCACGAGGACCTGCGTCATGGGCAATCCAGACAAAAGGTACATCGTTGACGATTTGCGTATGAAGATTGGCCAAAGCCACATCACGCTCTTTTGCATCAAACGTGTTACGTGCCTTGGTCACGAGTGCTTCAACTTCTGGGTTGTTGTAGTAACCCCAGTTGTTTGACACGGGCGGGAAGGTGCCCTTGCTGCTGAAGCGAACCATGCCAAAGAATGGATCCATTGCCGAGAAGCTGACATTGGTTGCATTAGCGCCGTTAGCCGAAGAGTCTTTAGCGCCTTTACGCCAGTTGGTGAACAAGGTGTTCCACTCGATCACGTCGAACTCAACGTTAAAGAAACATTTTTTCAGTGATTCTTGAACGAATTCGTTCATTGGCAGTGGTTGCATTTGACCCGAACCGGAAGCTGAAATCTGAACCTTCACTTTCAAAGGCTTGGCCGCTGAGAAACCTGCATCGGCCATCAGTTTTTGCGCAGCTTTTGGATCGTATTTCACGTCAAAAGAAGGCTTGCCAAACCATGGGTGGTCAGGCGCCATCGTGCCTTTTGGAATGCCCATGATACCGCCCAACAAGGTCTTTAAACCTTCGCGGTCCACACAGAGGTTGGCGGCTTGGCGCACACGCTTGTCAAGCCATGGCGAGCCATCGGCAAAGGATAGCTGCCAGGGCCAGACGTGTGGCTGCGGATTGCTGTAAATCGTAAAGCCACGCTGTCTGATTTGGGGCATTGCATCAGGTGCGGGTGCTTCGATCCAGTCCACTTGTCCGGAAAGCAACGCGGCAGTACGCGCATTGGCTTCAGGAATAGGCAACAAGACGACGCGATCGATCTTTGGCTTGCGCTTTGGATCCCAGTAGTCTTTGTTGGCAACCATTTCAACGCGCTCGCGCGGAACGAAACGCGTCATCTTGAAGGGGCCGCTACCAGAAGCATCGGCAGCAAAAGCGGCCCAAGCTTGTCTGGAACGATCTGCTGGAGCTGTCACAGACGCAGGCACGGCTGCCAGTTTCTTGCTCCAGTGCTCAGGCGAAGCGATAAAGAGGTTGGTCAGGTTGATCGGCAGGAACGCATCGGGTTCACTGGTGGTCAACTCAACAGTGAGATCATCAATTTTTTTCGCGCTACGCAGCGTTGGCATACGTGAAGCCGTCACGCCGACTTGTGAGGCGTCAAATTGAGGGGCATCTTTGTCAAGTACCTTTTGAACGTTCCAGACGATGGCGTCAGCATTCACGGGAGAACCATCATGAAACTTAACGCCTGGGCGCAGTTTAAATACCCATTTCTTTTTATCGTTGGCATCAACTGCCCAAGAGGTTGCCAGTCCAGGAATCACCGCGCTAGGGACGTCAGTCTTGGAGAGGTCCCACTGCGTCAATGCGTCATACATCGGGATGCCGGTGAAACGATTACCCTCGAAACCTTGGTCAGGCTGACCCAATGTACGTGGGATGTCAGCAGCAGTCATACCAATGCGCAGAACTTTTTCTTGTGCAGCGGCAGGCATTGCGGCGCCTATGGCAAGTGCCGCGGTCAGGACGGTCAGTCCAAGTGGTTTGCCGACCAAGCGGGAAATCAACGTGTGTTGTTTCATGGAATCTCCAGTAATTCGGTTGTAAAAATAGTGCTAACAGGTTGTGCTGCAAATCTGATACTTTTAGACCGGTCTGAGTTGTCTACCTCCAGCTGGTGTGAGCCAACGTGACCGATGTATGACCAGTAGTACGTTTTACGTATTGAAATACGTCTTTAATTTAAGCAAAAATCGTGCCATCTTTTGCGTAAAGGATGTCTTAAATTATGCGCAAATGATCCTAATTATTGCAGTTCTCTTTAAATTATTGAGTACGGTTGCTCCACACCAGTGACCTATGCCCATTTTGGGGCATTTTTGTCCAGTTTGGTGCAAGAGCTTTGTTTCAATAGTAACCAAGGTAAACCAAGAAAACAGATGAAACTACTTCTCATAAACCCTAATACATCCTCAAAGATGACTGCTGCGATCGCCAAAGGTGCACAAGCCGTCGCACTTTCAACGACAGAAATTGTGGCAACACAACCGAGCTTTGGTCCTTTATCGATCGAGGGGCATTACGACGAAGCTTTCGCCGCTGCGGGTGTGGCAGAGCAAGTCAAACTCGCCTCGACGTGGGGGCCCGATGCTGTCGTTCTAGCGTGTTTTGGTGATCCAGGTCTAGAAGCCGCGCGTGAGGCGACGACTGCTCCCGTGCTAGGGATTGCAGAGGCTGCCTTTCATGCAGCCAGTATGCTCGCGACTGGTTTTTCTGTGGTGACCACCATGACGCGGACATGCATCATTGCGGAGCGTTTAGTGCAGCGCTACGGCTTTGAGCATCAGTGCCGTGGCGTGCATGGCACCGATATTGCCGTGCTGGATTTAGAAGATAGTGGTGAGGACATCATCGGACAAATCGAGCATGCCGCGCGTGAGGCCTTGAGCCGAGATCGCAGTGGTGCCATCGTTTTGGGTTGTGCGGGCATGACAACACTTTGTCACACATTGACACAGAGATTGGGTGTGCCAGTCATCGATGGGGTCGCAGTGGCCGTCAAGTTTGCCGAGGCGCTCAGCGCCTTAGGTCTTGGCACGAGCAAGCATGGTGATTATGCAACACCTCTACCCAAGGTTTACACTGGCTGGGCCGCGCCGCTTGGCTGGCCAAAAAAATGATGAACCCACTGACGGTTTAGAGGTCGCTTGCTCAATCGACTGCAGTCGCTTTTTGCGATTCATTTCGTTGCGATCCTTTTTGGCGCGACCGGAATTTTTGGTGCCATCATCCATGCCGATGCGTGGATGATCACTTTAGGGCGTGCATTTTTTGCAGTACTCACGCTCGTGGCTTTGAGTCGTATGTTCTCAACGCTAGGAGGCAAACGGCTCCATACTTTCGATTCTTGGCGCACACATCTGGGAGCCTTCGTTTTGAGTGGTGGGATGTTAGCGTTGCATTGGGTAACATTTTTTTACTCTGTCAAGATAGGAGGGGTCGCAGTTGCCACCCTCGGTTTTGCAAGTTTTCCGGCTTTTATCACCTTGATCGAGGCTCTTCTTCTGCGTGAGAAGGTCGGGCGTGCCGAGTGGTTACGTTTATTGCTAGTCAGCCTTGGGCTTGTGTTGATCACGCCCTCTTTTGAATGGTCAGATCAGGGCACTGAAGGTCTTGTCTGGGGCATCTTGTCAGGCGCAGCTTTTGGCGTGTTGGCCGTGCTCAATAGGCGCCAGTTACGCCATGTCAATGCTTTCCAGGTTGCGGGCATTCAAAACGCACTTGTTTTTTTATTTTTATTACCCTGGGCCATTCCCTCTTTGGGACAAGTCAGCGCGTCAGATTGGTGGTTGATTGGAGCGCTGGGTGTGATCTGCACCGGACTGGCCCACTGGTTGTTTGTGTCAAGCTTGAGACAGTTGCCCGCCCGCACAGCTGGCTTGGTTGTCGCATCCGAACCCCTTTATGCGATTTTCTTTGCCTGGATGCTGTTCAGTCAAGTGCCTTCTGGCCGTATGCTTTGCGGAGCGGCATTGATGATGGCGGCTATTTTTAGTGCCAGTTTGGCAGTGCGGGCGCGCAACGCTCAAATGACTACGTGATCTATAATGTTTTTTTTGAATGCAAATCCTATCTTGCATCTTTGAATATGAAAGCAGACTGTCCGGTTTTACAACCACGCGATCCCCACCAATCAATGGTTAGTTGCGTGGTGCCTGCTTACAATGAGCATGACAACTTAGCCTTGCTATTGCCAAGGCTACAGGCTGTACTGACCCAAACCGGAGGAGACTGGGAAGTTATCGTAGTCGATGATGGTAGTCGCGACGCCACGGCCATCCTGATGACGGCATGGACTCAAAACCCAGGCTTTCGCTATATTCAGCTTTCTCGCAACTTCGGTAAAGAGCCCGCTATTTCTGCGGGGATAGAAGCTTCAGTTGGTGATGCCGTGCTGATTCTGGATGCGGACCTCCAGCATCCGCCCGAGTTGCTGCCAAAGATGCTGAGTCGCTGGAAAGCCGGCATTGATATGATCTACGCCGTGCGTGAAAACCGAAACGACGAGAGCTTTGCTAAGCGTCTAGGCACGAAATTGTTTTATTCGCTGCTCAAGTCTTCATCTGGGGTGGTCGTCCCTCCGAATGCGGGAGATTTTCGACTCATGGATCGTAAGGTTGTCGATGCCTTGCTGCGTCTGCCTGAAAGAAATCGTTTCATGAAGGGGTTGTACGCTTGGGTGGGCTTCAATACCGAAGCGATTCAGTATATCCCTGAGGCTAGATTTCATGGCGAATCGCGGTTTTGCTTCTTGAACCTACTTAGGCTTTCGCTTGCGGGCTTGTTATCGTTTACAACCTGGCCGCTTCGGTTTGTCAGCGTATTCGGATTTTTGGTCTCGATGTGTTCTTTTGGGTATGGAATTACCATCGTGATCCAGTACCTGCTTTACAACAATCCAGTGAATGGCTGGTCAACGATTGTGACTGTTCTACTATTTTTTTCCGGTATCAATCTGATGTCCTTGGGCATAGTCGGTGAGTATATCGCCGGCATCTTTGCCGAGGTTAAGGGCCGTCCGCTCTACATCGTCCGGCAAGCCGTCGGACAAGCGTTTAAACATCCAAAGTCCTGAGTCGTGCACCTCATGCCTTTGACCTTAAAGCCACTCATTGTTTGCGCGGATGATTTCGGTATCGAGCCTGGTGTCGATGCTGCGATTGTCGATCTCGCACAATCAGGTCGACTGAGTGCGACGGGGTGTTTGGTGACCGCAGTGCGTTTTCCAAAGGCCGCACCTTTATTGTCCGGTTTGCCTGTCGATATTGGTTTACATCTCAATTTCACCGAGTTTTTGGGGCTTCCTGGTTTTTACGCACCTTTGGGAAAATTAATTGTCTTGACCTATACGCGTCGTATTTCCCGTTCGCAGGTGCGTGGACAAATCAACACGCAACTTGATTTGTTCGAACAGCACGTCAAAAGAGTCCCTGACTTTGTCGATGGGCACCTGCATGTCCATCAATTTCCAATTATTCGCGAAGAGTTGCTTGGCGCCCTGACAGAGCGTTTTGGACCAAAAATGCCTTGGCTGCGGGATACGCAGCCGACCCAAATGTCTCATGCCTTACCGTTTATGCAGCGTTTCAAAGCGCACGTGATTGGTGCGTTGGGTGCGGGCTCGCTTGTTCGGCAAGCAACGCGTGTTGGCGCGATCGTGAACGATGGTTTGATGGGAGCTTACGATTTTTCGCGTCCCCATCCACCTTATCTCGTCATGCTCGCCGAGTGGCTTAGGCATGCACGTATCAACAGCCTACTAATGACGCACCCCGCTCAGTCTGCCTCCAAAAATCTTGCCTTTGGAAGAGATCGCATGGAGGAATATCGTGTGCTTGGCAGTGAGGATTTCATCGCGCTTCTGGAGAAAAATCAACTCACAATCGCGCGTTTAAGTCAGTCAGGCATCCGTCAATAATGCAACTTTATGTGCTTTTTATTGAAGCTGCTGTTTCAGGGATCGTGGGCGATAAAATTTCTTCGCGACCATAAAACTTAACACCTAGTGCAATACGATCCCGACCCTGAGTGCGTCGATGCCTGTTGGTATCTCGCAGCGAGTAGACACAGCCGCAATACTCTTGCTGATAAAACTCTTCACGTTTGCTGATTTCAATCATGCGAGCGGAGCCGCCGTGTTTGCGCCAGTTATAAGTCCAGTACAGGAGGTTTTCGTAGCGAGCTGCTGCGCGTTCACCGGAGCCATTGATTTGATTCATGTCTTTCCAGCGAGAGATACCGAGTGAGCTGGTGATGGTGTCATACCCGTGCTCGAAGGCATAAAGCGCTGTCCGTTCGAAACGCATGTCAAAACATTGCGTACAGCGCTCGCCACGCTCGGGCTCATTTTCCAGGCCCTTGATACGCTCAAACCAATTGTCTACATCGTAGTCGGCATCAATAAAGCCAATACCGTTTTTTTCAGCAAAGCGAATATTCTCGTTTTTGCGGATTTCGTACTCTTTGACGGGGTGAATATTAGGGTTGTAAAAAAATATGTCGTATTGAATCCCCGCTACAAGCATGGCCTCCATGACTTCTCCCGAGCAGGGCGCACAGCATGAGTGCAGCAAAACCTTGGAGCGGCCTTCGGGCAGAGTGAGGGAGGGGCGTAGAGCGTCTTTCACGATGTCGGCAGAGTGTGCAATGAAGTGTATATTTTAGACTGTTTCACCGAAGCGGTGCGCCCAAGACTGTATTCCAGAGCGTGCGAATAGCTTCGCGCTCGCTTTGTAACTGTTCTTGAGGCACACGTGCCTTATCGGCACCTTGTAGTCGACACTGATGCTGTGCTCGACGTAGGTTGCGATAGGCGTCTCCACATCGCGTGGCGAGCTCGGGTGTGATCAGGCCCGCTTCTGCGCTTAGACGCAATAGAGCGATATTGCCTAAGTTGCCGAGTAAGGTCGGATGTGTGTGTGTCTGTGTCAGGACAAGATATTGCGTCACAAACTCCAAATCAACCATGCCGCCTGAGTCATGTTTGATATCAAAGTCTTGACTGTTATTAGGATGTCCTGCCGTCATTTTTTGGCGCATTTGACGAACCTCTTCGGCAAAGGGCTCACTCTTGCGCTCTAGAATGAGTACCTCTTGGCGGATGATTTCAAAACGAAGACCGACCGCAGCATCCCCTGCGGCAAAGCGGGCCCGAGTTAAAGCCTGATGCTCCCAAGGCCATGCTTTATTGAGTTGATAGGCTTTAAAGGCTTCGACAGAAACGGCTAAAAGTCCCGCGTCTCCATCAGGCCGCAGACGCAAATCCACCTCATAAAGACGTCCCGAGGAGGTCATCGTAGAAAGCCAAGAAGTCATGCGCCGACCAAGTTTTGTGTAGAGTTCCGTGGCATCCTCACGGTCATCCTCGTATAGATAGACTAGGTCTAGGTCCGAGGAATAGCCAAGTTCTTTGCCACCTAAGCGACCGTAGGCAATGATCGCCATCTTCATCGGGGGCAAGATTCCAAGATGATCGGGCTTGGCGATCAGGGGCCAGACTCGGCGCAAGGTTTCGTTCAGGAGCATATCAGCGAGCGCGGAGAGTTGATCACCGAGACTTTCCACCGTCAAGACGCCTTCAAGATCCTGCGCGAGTAGCTGAAAACTGATCTGGCGTTGAGTGTCGCGCATCATATTCATTTGCTGTTCGACGTCAGCGCTACCGTCCGGTAGTACGCAGGCATCTAGGTCTGCCCGCATCGCAGCTTCAATCCGCGCGTAATCTACTGGCTCCATCAGCGCACGCCATGCAATTAAGCTATCCAGTACAACCGGGTTTTGAGTTAAATATTGTGCAGCCCATGGGCTCGCTGCCATCATGCGTGCGATGCGCGCGAGTGTCTCTGGATACTCCGCTAGCAATGCGACATAGGCACTTCGCTGAGAAATGGATTCGATCAAATCCAACAGGCGTAATGCTGTGATCATCGGTTGAGAGGTCTGACGCGCGGCTTCGAGCGCGATTGGAAGCAGGGTATCGATGCGATTGCGGCTACTTGTTGAAAGCCCGCGAATACGGTGTCCGTCGAGGAAACTCTCGATACGTGTTGTCAGCGCATTGGCTTGCTCACCAAATTTTGCAATGTTTTTTTCAAGCAAAGATCCTTCAGTCGATTGGACAGCTGAACCCTGAGCGGCTTGCGGCGTGCTTGTGATGGGGCTATCGTCGCCCAGGCCCACAATCCGAAAGGCATCGCGGAACGTTTGCTCGACAAAATCACGGTGTTGTTTTAAGGTGTGCTCGAATGTGTCGAGACGCATGCGCATCGCGACTGCAAGCTCGGCCATACGCTCGTGCGTTTGCGGTAAAAGATGTGTTTGTGCGTCTTCGGCATATTGAAGCGCATGCTCAACCCGACGCAAAAACCGATACGCTTGAGCAAGTCGATCAGCATGCTCTTCTGACAAAATACCCGCGCGTCTTTGAGCCTTCAAAGCCGTCAATAAGCCTCTTTGCTGAAGCGCTGGCATACGCCCGCCTCGAATCAGCTGAGAAAGTTGAACCACAAATTCGATTTCTCTAATCCCGCCATCTCCAAGCTTGATATTGTGTGTCGTATCGACCCCAGGGCGCGCCAACGCTTTGCGCTGCCAGTCCTGACGGATCCGCTCGCGTAGCGCACGCAACGCTGCCAAGGCATCAAAATCAAAGTACTTTCTGTATACAAAAGGCAGCCGCAAGCTCTCTGCTTGTTGCAGGCTGGCAGTCGAATCGCTCTGTTCGAAGGCCTTGGTAGGAATCACGCGACCTTTGAGCCAGGCATAGCGCTCCCATTCGCGACCTTGCGTGAAAAGGTATTGCTCAAAGGCATCAAGGCTCCAGGCAACAGGTCCAGAGTCGCCATCTGGCCTGAGACGTAGATCCGTTCTAAATACCTGACCGTCACCATCTGCCTCCGACAAAATGGGCATCATTTTGCGGGTCAGTCGGGCATAAAACTCATGATGGCTGATCGGCCGAGGTCCGTCGGTCTCTCCCTCTTCGCCATAAAGCATCACCAGATCGATATCAGAAGACACATTGAGCTCGCAGCCACCAAGCTTTCCCATACCAATAATGATCATTTCTTGGGGAAGCTGAGTGTTTGGGTCGCGCGGTGTTCCATGGATCGTCACCAACTCTTTCATGACGGTTCGGTAGGCTTGATTGACACACAGATCCGCCAAAGCCGTCATCGCAGAGACGACCTCCTCGAGATCGGCCAGTCCGCCCAAATCTCTCACCATGGCCAGATAAAAAGTCCTTTTCCTGAGTTGTCGAAGCACTTTTCTGCAGGCAGAGGCTTCTAGCACGGCATGGGCCGATGTTTGACCCACAAACTCAGTGAACCACCCCTCAATTCTTTCGGGGGTGATAGGTTGTGCGCATTCTTGCTCTAACCATTGGGTGAAGTCGGGATGGCTGTTGGTTAAACGTCGTAGAACGCCTGACCAGGTCAATGCGTTTGTCAGAGATGATTCGGTCATTGGAGGACGTATCGTCAAGTTAAAATGGTCAAAAATATGCTTTCTATTCTAGTGACTTATATTTCAGAGGCAAGGCTAGGTTTTGATATTTATTAAAAAATCACTGCGTTTTCTAATGATTAGTCTTTTGCTGCTCTATTTTGCAGCAGCAGCTACGATGCTAGGCGTGCGCTATCTGGTTTTGCCACACATTAACGAATGGCGTCCAGAAATTGAAAAGCGACTCTCCAAGGCACTTGAGGCGGATGTCACTATGGGTGAGATTGCCGCGAGCTGGTCTGGCCTGAATCCTACTTTAGCGCTAGAAAACCTCAGATTGCGTGATCAACACAGCAACCTTGAGTTGTTGTATGTGCCTGATGCGTTCGCTGTCGTGTCTTGGCGCAGTATTTTCAATTTGGATTTGCGTTTACGAAAGCTTGAGGTCAACGGCATTCATCTGTCAGGTAGTCGCAGGACAGATGGCCGAATCGTTTTTGCATCCACTGTGCTCGGCGAGCAAAGTTCCGATAGATTTAATTTTTCCACAGATACACCCGCTGTTCGCTGGTTGTTGAGTCAGGGTCAAATCACCATCCGCGATGCGACCCTTTATTGGAAAGATCATCTTCGAGATGCACCAGAGCTTGCGATTGAAGGCATTAACTTCAATATCAATAACAGTATTTTTCGTCATCAAATGCGGGTGAGTGCGAGTCTGCCCCAAGAGCTCGGCAGCACCATCGAACTCATTGCCCGTACGGATAATATTTTCAATCCGCTCGCCTCGCATGAGCAAGGCGAAGCTGAAATTTTTATTGAAATCAATGACGCTCAACCTAGTGCATGGTCTCCTTGGGTGGATCTCCCCAAAACAGAAGGCCGTTTTGCAACACGTCTTTGGCTAGCGATATCCTCGGGTCATGTAGGACGGGCGACGATTGATCTGGCGGGGTCTTACGCAGCGTTTCATTTGAGCGGTGGTGGTGACACAACCGTGATCAGAGCAGAGCATCTCCAGGCACGCCTGAGTGGCTGGGTGGGCGATCTTTTTCCAGAAAACACATGGATGCTGTTCGATCGCAGCCCAAATCGGGTGGGGGCTTCTCTGACCTTGAGCGGCCAAGGTTTACATATCGACTCTAGTTTGTTTGATCCCCGAACCCTTTCAGTTGGGGACGTCTCTGCTAAAACCCAATGGAATCGTAATGCGAGTCAAAAGCTTCAAATCACTGCGACACAACTCGGTTTACAGTCGGGGAGTATGCGTGCGGATTTTAGTGGCAAGTGGACGCAAGGGGAGCCTGCCTCGCCCGGGGTAGTCGACATCACGGGCAAGCTCAATGGGGTGGATCCTACAAAGCTGCATCACTATGTCAGCACAGAGGTCAGCGCCGAGACGCGGGAGTGGCTGCGTCGTGCAATACTCAACGGTTCGCTGAATCAGGTGGGGATGAGGCTCCAGGGCGACTTATCCAAATTTCCCTTTAATCAACCAGGCGCTGAAGCGGCAGTGTTTCGCCTGGAGGGGCAGCTTGATCAGGTGTCGATTGATTATGACTATGTTGAGCCTCATCAGCGGCAGTGGCCAGCAGTCACCCTCTTGAGTGGCAACTTGCAGTTCGATAAGTTGGGCTTGACGATCAAAAGTGATCACGCCCAAGTGCTCGGCATGCACGGACGTTCTATACAGATTTCAGGGCTAGAAGTGCATTCGCCTGATCTGGACTTAAATCCTAAGGTCTCCGTTCGTCTAAATAGCACTGGTTTAGTGCAGGACTACTTGGCGATGCTTAATAGGACGCCTATTCAGCATGACTTAGGTAAACAAGTTGAGACGTTAGAAGTAAAAGGTCAAGCATCGATGCCATTGTCCTTGGATTTTGATCTTAATCAACAGCGTGTTTTGTCGATCAACGGTCAATTCAAATTATCTGATACGGCGATTGCTTTAAATAAAGATAGCGTTCCGATTGAAAAAATCAATGGAGTCTTTGATTTCAATGATGAGGTTGTGATTGTCAAAGAGATGAGAGGTGAGGCGTTGGGCGGACCCGTGACCTTGTCCGGAGAATGGGGGCCAAAACTGCGCCAATTTGCTCTGAAAGGGGAGTTGACAAGCATTGCTGCTGAAAAACATCAACAGCTGAGCGCCTTGCTTGCAGTCACTGGACGCACTGGCTATCAAGCTGACATCAAAGGCAATGCGACAGGAGGTATCGACCTCGACGTGCGTTCAAGTCTCGCAGGTCTCACAATCAAATTACCCCCACCCCTTGGAAAGTCGGCGGCTCAAAACCGTCCACTGTCCGTGCGATTACAGAGCCTTCAGCAAGGAAAAATTAATAGAACAGCCTTGACCTTTAGTTTGGGTAACGTGTTGAATGGTAGCTTTGAACACATCCCAAACGGGCGAGGACCCTCTTATTTTTCTCGCGGTGCGATTGTGATGGGAGGCCCTGCCGTACTGCCTGCTTCTGGGCTGACCGTGAATCTCGGTTTTGATCGTGTGAATTGGGATGATTGGAAATCGCTCACTGATCAGCTCACGTCACCATCTGCACAAAATTCCGCTGCATCAACCCCAACTATCTTTCCTCCCTTACAACAATTGCGCCTGCGCTCCCCCGAGTTTATTTTTGCTGAGTTGAGCTTGCATAATTTGGATTTAATGCTCAGCAAAACGACGGCTCAAAAGTGGGCGGCACGTCTTGAATCCAGAGAAACTCAAGGAGTTGCCTCGTGGACGACCGGAGCGCGAGGGTTGGTCGGTCCTGTCGTGGCAAGGTTTTCAAAGCTTTCCGTCGGTACCCAAGGCACCTCACTAGATCCGCCTAAAACCGAGGTCATTGACGAAAAGCAATGGTCATCGATGCCAGCGATCGATTTGTCGGTTGAAGACTTCACCTTATTCGGCAGTCGACTAGGGGCCTTGCATCTTGTGGGTGCCAATGCAGACAATGGTTCGCGCTGGATGATCCATGAACTTGAAGTTTCGAATCCGAATGCAAAAATGACAGCAAAAGGGACATGGTTTCTGAAGGGTCCTGACCGAGGCATTAACTTGGACACCTCGATTACGATTTCCAATTTAGGGAAGTTGTCCGATCAATTAGGCCACCAAAATCGTGCGCTCGATGGTTCTGGTACGATCAATGCAAAAATCAATTGGCTAAACTTTCCTTGGGTTTACTCCTACGCAGGTCTAAATGGTGAGGTGGCCGTTGATCTCAAAGACGGCGTTTTTCAACATGTGAACTCTCGCAGCGCGCGTTTGCTTGAAGTGCTTTCTCTGCAGTCGCTTCAACGCATTTTGAGTTTTAATTTCAGAACAGGGAGTGAGTTCAAAGATGGTTTCCCTTGGAACAGCATCAAAGGTGATTTGACGCTCAAGCAAGGCTTCGTTCACACAGAAAACCTTGTTGTACGCAGTCCGATTGCGCGTATTTCACTTAAGGGAGGCTCGAACCTCACCCAAAAAAGCTGGAATATGGACGCGGATGTTCGCCCTCTTCTTGATATGAGCGGTGCTGCCGTTGCGACTGCGTTTGTTGTCAATCCGCTGGCTGGACTGAGTGCGCTTGTCACACAGTTTTTATTGCGAAATCCCATTGAGCGGGCGATGAGTGCAAAGTATGAAGTCAAAGGAACTTGGGATGAGCCAGAGCTCATCCCAATCGGTGTCCCAGCGCCGGTGCCTAGCCAACCTTTGATTGGCGACTAGAGACACTTATTTTTTCATCATGTCAAAAAACTCAGCGTTGTTCTTTGTGGAGCGCATTTTGTCCATGATGAACTCCATTGCCTCGACCTCATCCATATCGTGGATAAACTTACGCAACACCCAGATTTTTTGTAGTAAATCAGGCTTGATGAGCAGCTCTTCACGACGCGTGCCGGATTTATTGAGATTAATCGCGGGATAAACACGTTTTTCAGCAAGACGACGTTCGAGGTGAACCTCAGAGTTGCCCGTACCTTTGAATTCCTCGTAGATGACTTCGTCCATACGGCTACCAGTTTCAATCAAGGCTGTACCGATGATGGTGAGCGAACCACCTTCTTCGAGATTGCGTGCAGCACCAAAGAAACGCTTTGGACGCTGGAGCGCGTTTGCATCTACGCCGCCTGTCAATACCTTGCCGGAGGCAGGAACAACAGTGTTATAGGCGCGGGCAAGCCGGGTGATTGAGTCTAGCAAAATCACCACATCTTTTTTCATTTCAACCAAGCGCTTGGCACGTTCGATCACCATTTCAGCGACTTGGACATGGCGCGTAGCAGGTTCATCGAACGTGGAGGCGACGACCTCACCGCGAACAGTACGCTGCATCTCGGTGACTTCTTCAGGACGCTCGTCTACGAGCATCACGATCATCACTGCGTCGGGAAAATTCGTTGTGATCGCATGTGCGATGTGCTGCATCATGACCGTCTTGCCAGATTTAGGGCTTGCGACGATCAAGCCGCGTTGACCTTTACCAATTGGAGCAAAAATATCCAGAATTCGACCGGTCAGGTTCTCCTCGCTCTTGATGTCGCGCTCGAGCGTCATGACTTTATCCGGATGCAGCGGCGTCAGATTTTCAAACATGATGCGGTGCTTGATTGCCTCTGGAGGAAACCCATTGACCTTGTCGACTTTGACAAGAGCAAAATAGCGCTCTCCATCCTTGGGAGTACGTACTTCTCCCTCAATGGAGTCGCCAGTATGAAGATTAAAGCGGCGAATTTGCGAGGGAGATATATAGATATCGTCAGTACTGGCTAAATACGAAGTATCTGGGGAGCGCAGAAATCCAAAGCCGTCAGGCAAGACTTCGAGCACGCCATCTCCAAAAATTTGTTCGCCTTGTTTAGCGCGTCGCTTCATGATCGCAAACATGAGTTCTTGCTTGCGTAGGCGGTTTGCGTTTTCGATTTCGAGACCGGCGGCCATTTCGAGCAGCTGCGAAACGTGCTGCGCCTTCAGTTCATTAAGGTGCATTGATATTTATCTGGAAAAGTGGCTTCGTAAATGAAGACAAGGGTCAAAAAAAGGGAGTTAAAAGGAAATCTTGGAGAGAACAGCTCGCGCTAAGCAGAGTCAATGGCGGGCCTCGAAGGGGCCCGCGCGTGGAAACGAGTTAGATCGCGCCGTTTAGAAACTCAGTCAGCTGGGATTTTGAAAGTGCGCCAACCTTGGTCGCAGCAACTTTGCCATCCTTAAACAACATTAGCGTTGGAATACCTCGGATGTTGAATTTAGCGGCCGTTTCCTGGTTTTCGTCAACGTTCAGTTTAGCAACGGTCACCTTGCCAGCAAACTCCGTGGCGACTTCCTCGAGCATCGGTGCGATCATTTTGCATGGACCACACCAAGCCGCCCAATAGTCTACCAGCACGGGCTGAGAGGATTTCAATACGTCCGCATCGAAGCTGACATCGCTTACGTTTTTGATGTTTTCACTCATGATTTTCTCTAGGGTATTTCAGTGATAGGTCTGTAAGAATCTCAGACGAGCCCGTTCGTTGATTTAAGCAACCTGCAACAAGGCATCTTTCTACTGCGTTTCTTTATTAAAGCACAATTTGGACCAATCCGATGAACTCGATGGTTACTTTTCAATTAAGTGGGCACTTTTAACCTGAGTGCTAGCAGTCGCTTATCTGCTCAATTTTTGAGCAGATAAGGGCTTGCCGCACCCCGATTACCAATTTCCGTAAAATGGGCGATCTTTTTCACAGATCTTGGGGATAACTTGAGTACAAAGTCCTACAACGAATCATCCATCCGCGTCCTAAAAGGGCTTGAGCCGGTACGACAACGTCCTGGCATGTATACCCGAACGGAAAATCCCCTGCATATTATTCAGGAGGTGATTGATAACGCAGCTGACGAAGCACTTGCGGGATTTGGTAAGCACATTCATGTCACGATGCAAACCGATGGCAGCATCACGGTCGAGGACGATGGACGCGGTATTCCTGTTGGACTGCATCCTGAAGAAAAAGCACCTGTCGTCGAGCTTGTCTTTACACGACTGCATGCGGGAGGAAAGTTCGATAAGAAGGGGGGCGGAGCGTATGCTTTCTCGGGCGGGTTGCATGGCGTGGGGGTCTCGGTCACTAACGCGTTGTCCAAGCGCCTAGAGCTTGTGGTGTGGCGTGAAGGCACCGCCCACCGTATGGCGTTTGCCAATGGCGATGTTGCAGAGCCACTCAAAGTCGTTCCAGAGCTTGCCCGTAAAAAGTCAGGTACCCGAGTCAGAGTCTGGCCGGATGCTTCGTTTTTTGACTCTGCGTCCATCCCGACGCATGAGCTCATGCATTTGCTTCGCAGCAAAGCGGTGTTGATGGCGGGCGTCAAAGTCACTTATCTGAACGAAAAAACGGGAGAGACGCGGACCTGGCAATACCAAGACGGCCTCGAGGGTTACCTCACCGAGGCGCTCCAGGGCTTAGAGTTGCGTGTTCCGCTGTTTGGGGGCGAGCAGTTTGCCTCAGCCGACCATGAAAATTTCGCCGAGGGTGAGGGTGCTCAATGGGTGGTTGCCTGGGCCGACGAGGGCAATGTGGTGCGCGAGTCTTATGTCAACCTCATTCCCACGCCTGCGGGGGGTACCCACGAGTCGGGCTTACGCGAAGGCCTGTTCGCGGCCGTCAAAGGGTTCGCCGAGTTGCATAGCTTGTTACCCAAAGGTGTCAAACTGCTACCCGAGGATGTGTTTGCCCGCACCAGTTTTGTGTTGTCTGCCAAGGTTCTTGATCCTCAGTTTCAGGGACAGATCAAAGAACGGCTCAACAGTCGCGATGCGGTGCGTTTAGTCGGCGGCTTTGTGCGTACATCTCTGGACTTATGGCTCAATAGTCACGTTGAGTATGGAAAAAAACTTGCTGAGTTAGCGATCCGCCAAGCGCAGGCCCGCGCGCGTTCGGCCCAAAAGGTCGAAAAGCGCAAGAGTTCAGGCGTGGCGGTACTGCCAGGCAAGCTGACCGATTGCGAGTCCTCTGATATAGCCCGTACCGAAGTTTTTCTCGTTGAGGGTGACTCCGCAGGTGGCTCCGCCAAAATGGGACGTGACAAAGAGTTTCAAGCCATTCTGCCTTTACGCGGCAAGGTCCTGAACTCCTGGGAGGTCGATCGGGATCGTTTGTTCGCCAATAACGAAATTCACGATATCGCTGTGGCGATTGGTGTGGATCCTCACGGTCCCAATGACACGCCAGATCTTTCAGGCTTGCGCTACGGGCGCGTCTGCATCCTCTCTGATGCGGACGTTGATGGTTCCCATATTCAGGTGCTGTTGCTGACACTTTTTTATAAGCATTTCCCACGCTTAGTCGAGCTCGGTCATGTATTTGTCGCGCGACCTCCGCTCTTTCGCGTAGATGTGCCGGCCTTGGGCAAGCGACCCGCTCGCAAGGTCTATTGTCTGGATTCGGGGGAGCTCGACGCCGTGCAGGACAAGCTTCGTAAAGAAGGGGTGCGCGAAGGCTCCTGGGATATCAGTCGCTTTAAAGGCCTCGGTGAAATGAGTCCAACGCAATTGTGGGAAACCACCATGAATCCAGACACTCGGCGCATGTTGCCGGTCGGTTACGGTGCGCTCGATCAGACCGCAACGACGCAAATGTTTGACATGTTGATGGGCAAAGGCGAGTCTGGCGCCCGTCGCACTTGGCTTGAAGAAAAAGGCAATCTCGCAGAGGTTGATATCTAAATGACTGACAGTTCTCAACCTGGTTTGTTTGACTCAAGCGATGCTGATGCATCCTTGACCCTTGGCTTGTACGCTGAACAGGCCTACCTCGATTACGCGGTGTCTGTCGTTCGCGGTCGCGCGCTGCCTGACGTCGGGGATGGGCAAAAGCCTGTTCAGCGCAGGATTCTTTACGCGATGCAGGCCATGGGTTTGCAGTCGGGTGCCAAGCCCGTGAAGTCCGCCCGCGTAGTGGGTGATGTGTTGGGCAAATACCACCCGCACGGTGACCAGGCAGCGTATGACGCCTTGGTCAGAATGGCGCAGCAGTTTTCCTTGCGTTACCCCCTCATTGATGGTCAAGGTAACTTTGGTTCCAGAGATGGCGATAATGCGGCGGCCATGCGCTATACGGAGGCTCGTCTGACGCCCTTTGCACGCTTGTTGCTCGACGAGCTCGACGAAGGCACTGTTGATTTCATCCCCAATTACGATGGTAGCCACCAAGAGCCTTCCATGCTCCCGGCACGCTTACCCGTCATGCTGCTCAATGGCGCTTCGGGTATTGCGGTCGGCATGGCAACTGAAATCCCAGCACACAATTTGCGCGAAATTGCTGGGGCATGCGTCGCGCTGATCAAAAACCCTTCGCTTGCCGATGCGGATCTCTATCAAATGGTTCCGGGGCCCGATTTTGCCGGTGGTGGCCAGATCATCACAGCGCCCGCGGAAATCGCGCAAATCTATCAAACCGGACGTGGCTCGCTCAAAGCGCGCGCCCGCTGGCAGTTCGAGGAAATGGCACGCGGCCAGTGGCAACTGGTTGTGCACGAGTTGCCGCCTGGTGCTTCTTGCCAAAAAGTGCTCGAAGAAATCGAGGATCTGACCAACCCTAAAGTTAAAGCAGGCAAGAAAACCTTAACACCCGAGCAGCAGCAGACCAAAGCACAGATGCTCGCTTTGCTCGATGCCGTGCGTGACGAGTCAGGCAAGGATGCCGCTGTTCGTTTGGTGTTTGAGCCTAAAACCTCAAAAATAGATCGCGAAGAGTTTGTCACGACTCTGTTGGCGTTGACCAGCATGGAAACAAGTGTTGCCATGAATCTGGTTTGTATTGGGACGGATCACAGACCCCGACAGAAGGGGCTGCGCGATGTGTTGCTGGAGTGGATTGGCTTTCGCACCAATACGGTTCTTCGTCGGACGCGCTACCGCTTTGACAAGATCACTGATCGAATCCATGTGCTCGAAGGGCGGATGTTGGTGTATCTGAATGTGGATGAAGTCATCCAAACCATTCGCGAATCCGACGAACCTCGTCCAGCATTGATGGTGCGCTTTAAATTAAGCGAGCGTCAGGCCGACGACATTCTTGATATGCGTCTTCGTCAGCTTGCGCGACTCGAAGGTTTCAAAATTGAACAAGAGCTGGCAGAAAAGCAAGCCGAGCAGCAAAAACTGCAAGAGCTGATCGAACACCCCACCGCGCTCAAAAAGCTCATTGTCAAAGAGATCGAAGCTGACTCGAAACTCTACGGCGATGAACGGCGCACGCTCATCGAGGTCGCTGAGCGCGCAGTCAAAGAAGTGCGTGTTCTCGATGAGCCTGTCACTGTGATTGTGTCCCAGAAAGGTTGGCTGCGCTCTCGTCAGGGCCACGGTCACGACGTTGCGCAATTCAACTTCAAAGCGGGTGACGGTCCTTATGGCGTGTTTGAGTGTCGTAGCACCGACGCGTTGATTGCTTTCGGTGATAACGGTCGTGTTTACAGCGTAGCGGTCTCTGGGCTGCCTTCGGCGCGTGGTGACGGTGCACCTGTGACCTCAATGATTGATCTCGAACCAGGCTCACATATCGAACATATGATCGCTGCAGCCGCCGATAGCAAATGGCTGCTTAGTACGAGCCAGGGCTTTGGTTTTTCGACCAAACTCTCCGATATGACCAGTCGTCAACGTGCGGGCAAGCAGTTTGTCACACTTGAGGAAAAAGACCGTTTATTGCGGCCTGTCCCGCTTTTTGCCTTGGCGACACACGTGGCGTTCCTGACATCGCGTGGCAAGCTGCTAGTGATTGCCTTAGAAGAGGTCAAGAGCCTTGCTTCCGGGGGGCGCGGCACTATTTTGATGGGAATCGACGCACCTGATGTGTTGACGCAGACCGTGCCTGTATCCAAAGCGGGCTTGCGGGTCACCGGCACCTACCGGACAAAGCAGGTTCAAGATATCCTAAGTGGTGCCTTGCTTGAGATCTATGTTTCCAAGCGCGCGCGCAAAGGCAGGCTGCTCGATATTCGTTCCAAAGAACCAATCCTATCCCCAGTGCTTTAAAGATAAAATGCTGCACATCACGATTCACGCCCTTTTTTAGGTATTTCCATGTCGTTCCAAGTCACCATTCAACCCAGTCTGCATCAGTTCCCCGCGGATCCCGATAAAAGCGTCTTGGATGCCGCGCTCGCTGCGGGCATTTTGTTGCCCTATAGCTGCCGTAGCGGAGCCTGCTCGACTTGCAAGGCGCGCGTGGTGTCAGGGACCGTCGAGGGCGGTCATAGCGCCGCCCAGATTTTGACGCCCGAAGAAATTCATCAGGGCTTTACCTTACTGTGTCAGGCGCGCGCCACCTCTGATCTCGTGATCGAATCCCGAGAAATTCGTCTGGCCTCGGATATTCAGATTCGCAAACTACCCTCGCGCGTGACCTCGATCCAGCGTCCGACGGCTGACGTCGCATTGTTGAAATTGCAATTGCCGGCGACCGAGAGTTTTCGTTTTTACGCGGGTCAATACGTTGAAATCATCTTAAAAGATGGCAAGCGACGTAGTTACTCTATGGCAAATCCTCCTCATGATGCGGCTGCCCTTGAGTTGCATATTCGTCATCTGCCGGGCGGTTTATTCACGGATCATGTGTTTGGTGCCGGCGCAACGCAAATGAAAGACCGTGAAATTTTGCGTGTAGAGGGACCCTTTGGTTCTTTTTTCTTACGTGAAGACAGCGAGTTGCCCATCGTGATGTTGGCCAGCGGAACAGGCTTTGCGCCCATCAAAGCGATCGTCGAGCATATGGCACACCAAAATATCCAGCGTCCGGTCACACTATATTGGGGTGGAAGACGTCCGGCCGATCTCTATATGAGCGAGCTTGCCCAGCACTGGGCCCAAACCTTGCCAAACTTCAAGTTCATTCCGGTCGTTTCCGATGCGCTGCCCGAAGACGGATGGAGCGGACGGACGGGGTTTGTTCACCGGGCCGTCATGGAAGACTTTCCAAGTCTGATGGGCCATGAGGTTTACGCATGCGGAGCTCCGATCGTGGTGGAGTCCGCCCGACGCGAGTTTGTCACGCAGTGCTCTTTACCTGACGAAGCGTTCTTTGCTGATGCTTTTACTTCCGAAGCTGATATTGCCGCAGTAAAATAATGAGTACCTTGCACAAAGGTTTTGTGTAATTGAATTCTATCCATAGGATTTTCAGCGTGACCTTCCTTAAACGTATTGCTGCAGTGCTCGGCTTATCTTGTGCTCTTGTACTCCCAGCACAGGCCAACCCCGTCAATATCGAAGTCTGGCACACAATGACCTCGGTCCATAAGTCAGAGTTTGAGAAAATCGCTCGACGTTTCAACAATGAACAAAAAGATGTCAATGTGGTCTTGAGGGCTTTTCCTAATCAGGACGAAATGCGAAAAGCAGGTGAAAAGGCGGTCGCAGAAAAGCGCAAGCCCAATCTCGTTCACCTCGCTGACAATCGTTCTCCAGAAATCATTGCTCAGCACAAAGACATCATTCCTTTGCACCAGTTGCTTAAGCAATACCCAATGAATGATGCCAACTGGTTTCTGACACAAACAACGGGTTTCATGCGTGACGGACAAGGTCGGCTGATGGCTTTTCCTTACATGGCTGAAATTCCAGTGATGTTTTATAACGTTGCCGGTTACAAAAAGGCAGGTTTGGATTCCAACAAGCCCGCCAGAACATGGCCCGAACTGCAAAATCATTTGCTGCTCTTGAGAGATAAGGCGCACTATCAGTGTCCTTTCGCCACGAGCCATCAGGTCACCACCCACCTTGAAAACATGGCACCGATTAATGGCGCTTTGTACGTCACTCCAGGTAATGGTTTAGATGCTAAGGTGCGCGGTGCACAACTCAATTTGTTGGACCCCGTGTTCATGCGCCATTTGTCCATCATGGTGAGCTGGAAGCGTTCAGACTTGTTTCCCTTCAACAGCAATGGCTCAGAAGCCGATGCGATGTTTGCTGATAACCGTTGTGCGGTGATCACAACGACCTCTGGTGCTTTAGCCAGGATGCAAGAAAGCAAAGGCCTGAGTTATGGCATCGCACCGCTGCCTTTCTACGATCAGGTTGTAAAAACATCAGGTGCGCCTTACGTGAGTGGGGGCGCTCTCTGGGCGACTTCCGGTCACCCCAAGGACCAAGATAAAGCGACAATGTCATTTCTGTCTTTCCTTGCCCAACCGGTCATTGCTTCGGCATGGCACCAGCGCACTGGATTTTTGCCGCTGACGGATGCCGCCTTTCGTACAGGCGATGCAGCGTTTTACGATCGCATTCCGGGTGCACGTCAACTCGTGGACAGCATGCGTAACGTCAAGGACCCGAATAGCCGCGGATTCCGTTTGCGCAACTACCCCCAAATCGAGCCGATTTTGAGCCGTGAGTTTGATGCGGCGCTCTCTGGCAATACGCCGCCTGTCGAGGCGTTGACCAAGGCGGTTGATCAGGCAAAAGTTTTGTCACAGGATGCCCCAGCTCCAGCGCCTAAACGCAAATAAAATCTTTTATTCAAAAAAATCGGAGCCTGCGGGCTCCGTTTTTCTTTGGTGTTGATTTACTCCATGCGTACTACATGCAATTGTCGAACGGCAGGTTCGGGTCCAACATAGCCGTCCTCGAACAAATGCGATGTAAAAATGTTAAGGATATGGACTGGAAGTGCCTTTTTAATGCTTGTGTTGTCACTACAAGCTTGTGCTGGATCTGCCGCAGGCTGGAAAATAAGTCCGCGTGATCATTCAGGCGCGACGCCAAAAGGCGTGCTGGACTTTTCATGGCGTTTGTCAGGCGATAGAGCCGTCGCTCCACTGCAGGTATTTTCAGATTCGACACATACGTGGCTCCAATGGCAAACAGGACAGGTATTGCCCGCGATCTTTGGGCTTACAGAAGCTGAGGAGCAGCTCGTGACTTACGAGCGCCATGGACCTTACGCCAAGCTTGAGGGTGCTTGGACAAGGCTTGTATTTCGAGGTGCGCATCAACAGGCGCAAGCGCGACGCGTTTCATCTTCAGCAGCAAGTCAGCTCGGCACAGTGACGTCTAGCCCAAGCCTAAGTCAGCCTCCGCCCACGCCACAATCCATCCCCGTTTCTGCTGAGACCATCAAAGCAACTTCTCAACCCTTCTATGCCGTGACAGGTACAGACGTCAATCTCAGGCAGACATTGGCGCGTTGGTCTGGATTAAGCGGGTGGAGATTTCAAGCAGAGCACTGGGCTGTGGATGTCGATATTCCTCTGACCGCCACTGCAAATTTTTCCGATGATTTTGTCGGTTCGGTGCGCGCGCTGATTGAGGCCACAGAACTATCAGACAGGCCATTGCAGCCGTGTTTTTACGCCAATCAGGTTTTGCGCGTTGTACCTTTAGCCGAGGCTTGCGACCGTACGCTTGCAGAAGGTACCCGCGTATGAGTGATCTATTTGAAAAAAATCGACAAAGGGTCGAGTTCAGTCTGGTGCTTGTATCGCTCAGTATTTTGTCGGGTTGCACATTAACGCATCGTCTCGCGCAACAAGAGGAGCGCGTCAAACAGACAACAGATCTGATTGATCACAAACATCGAACATTTGAAATTGCGACGCGAACGCCAAAGGATAAGGCCCGTGCGCAAAGCATTGACAAGCCATGGCTGATGGGGCGCGCAGTGCCGCTGGCCAGAGAAGTGAGTTTGCCGAGCGCTCTGAGAACGAAGATCGACACGACGCTGATGTATCGGGACGGTCGAGTGGATTTACCAACGTTGGCTGAGCGCATCACTCAAGCGACGAGTATTCCGGTTCGCATCAAGCCAGAGGCCTTGCTGCCTGTTGATCACTTCTTGCCACGGTTGAATGCCTCTGCGGGTCAAACGGCTAGTTCGGGGATGACTCAAGTTCAGCTCCCGATGGGAGCCAGGCCACTTCCTGAAGTGCTGGATATTCTTTCGAGACGTTTAGGTGTTTTATGGCGTTATCACGATCGGGCGCTGGAGTTTTATCGCACCGAGACGCGTGTTTTTGATGTGCGGTCGCTCACTCTCTCCGCGCATGCAGACGCACGACTCGGGCGCGCTGCAAATAGCAAAAGTGGCGGTTTTGATAACTCCTCTCGCACGTCGCTTGTTGCATCCGAACAGCATGTGCTACTCGCTATCCAGCAACGTCTCGAACCATTTTTGACGCGCTCGGCCATCATCGCGGCACAACCAGGCGCGTCAACATCCATCGTGATCACTGATACTCCGGAAGTATTAGGCGAAATCGCTAGATATATAGAAAGAGAAAACAGAATCCTGACCCGTCGGGTACGACTGATATTCGAGGAGATTACGCTCGTGACGAATCAAGACGCAGAGTTTGGTTTGGATTGGGATTCTCTTTGGGAACAAGGAAAAGTCGCTGCATCCTTATCCAGTTCGTTTGCTGGTGCATCCGTGGCAGGAGCAGCCGCTCTGGTGAGTGCGCGTCCTTCATCAGTCGTTCGCAGTCAAGCCGTTCTAAAAGCCTTGTCTAAATATGGAACAGTTCTTCGTCATGTCACGATTCCCGTCCTGACATTAAATCGACGTCCTGTTACCCATGCCGTCAGAACAACCTTTTCTTATATTGATCAAGTCAAGTCAACACAGCCTGCGGATAACGGGCCATCCGTCACGCGTGCCGGGTTAGGTTCAGTGTCCGTCAGTCAAAAAGAGGAAACAGTGGGTGCATTTTTGACGCTCGTGCCGGACGCACAAGAAAATGGACAGATATTGCTTTCTGTTGCCTATGACAACACAGTCGCTCAACCGCTGAAGTCGTTAGTAGTAGGGGAGCCGAATAGTCGTTTACAAATTCAGCAAATCACGATAGATGGTCACGGAACGGTGCAACAGGTCGCACTCAAGGCGGGGCAGCCGATGTTGATTTCTGGTTTCGACTCTAAGCATGACGATTCGGAACGCAGTCGATTAGCGCCTGAGGTACCACTTATGTTCGGTGGTATGGATCGGGCAAAGCAAGGACGGACTGCGACCTTGATCATTGTGACCGCACAAGTCGAGGAGGGCATTTGATGTTACCTCAAACAATCACCCTAACAGGACAGCGTGGTACACACGTGATGCCTCTTTCGGATGGTGTAGGGCTTGTTTTTGGACTCGATTGGATGCCGCTCGTGGGTGGCGAACCGACAAAGCTTGGACGACAAAGAGCCCGATCCCTGAGGGCGACACACTATCTCATCACGGGAGGACTTGCCGCAGTTGTTGGTTGCGGTATCGTTCCTAAAGACAAGTCGGGTGTCTCGTATACGCATGCCCTGCGAAATCGACCCTTGCACGCGGCCGCGGCGATCTTTGCCTCGGCGCATCAAGAGGGCGTGATTGCGGCCGTCAGTTTTGTCCCTGCAATGGGATATTGGTTCGTCGCGGTAAATAGTGGCCTGGTTCTCGCGCAAACAGATCGTTGGTTTGAGAGTATGGACGAAGCTGATGCGGCGCTGCTTGTTCTCAGAGGACGCTTTCCTAATCTTCAGGTATTGCGGTATGCCTTGTTAGATACATCGAATCAGCCGGATTGGATGCGAGCGAACATCAGCCTCCAGACACGTCTTCAGAGGATGCCGGCACGAGGACGCCTCTCGTTGCTACTCGCAAGTTTCGGGATGATCACGGCAGTCTTTTTTATTAGATTGTGGTCTCACGATCACGCCTCCGATCCAGGGGTGCTGCTTCAAGAAAATGCCAGTGATTTATGGCAACGCGTTCAAGAACGTTTTGCGCACGAGCATCCCATCCATCATCCCGAACAAATTTTTAAGGTCGTCCAGGCTTGGCATCAAGCCCCAGTGAGTCCTAGCGGTTGGATATTAAAGCAGATTGCATGTGAGCCATCGGGCATGGATTGGCATTGTGTTGCACGCTATCAACGTTCTCATAGGTTGGCGTTGAGTCAACATCTCGATGTGGCAAAGCCAGAGGACTGGACTATCGAGTTTCCAGATCTCGATCATGGAATGATGCGTTGGAAAGTCCTGGATGCAGCCAGTTTATTTGAACTGACATCTCCATCAACATCTCTCAAGGATTGGCTGAGTTACTTGCAAAGTGTGACCCCCGTATTCGAATCTATTCAATTAGGGACTGGTACGCAAATCACAATCCCGGCGCCGATTAATCGACAGGGTATGGCTTTGCAAAGGCCTACACACATCAAGCCTTTAAAACGGCGAATGCTGTCGATCAAAGGTCCTTTGCGTTCGATATCTGCGCTGCGAGGATTGTCCGTACCTGTGCACTGGCGAAGTCTACAACTTGAGATTGGACCCGCATCGGGCAAAGGTATCAACCGCAGTGCATTGACAATCAGTTTGATGGGAGATGTTTTTGAACATGTCGAGTAATTTTTTATACAAGCGAGGCATATGCGTGTACCTTCATGCGGTGCGCAGCATCAGTTTGTCTTGCCTCAGTGGAATACTCGTGCTTGCCGGACTTGTTGGGCGCGTCAGCGCCGATACACCTGCTGTCGTCGAAGAGTTATTAAAGCTAGACACCCAGGCCGCGCTTATTTCTGCGCGTCAGCAAGTTGTTGGGCCACTTACTCTATCTGGTCCTGTGACGACACACAGCACAGGCAATGTCTTGCTCGCGATCTATGGAGTGGGTCAATCTTTGACTGCAGAAATTTTGCTTGACTCAGAACCCCATGTTTTCAAGAGTCGCAGACAGCACCCGATGTCGGGACGATCCGTTCAGTACATATTGGAGCGTATTGCGCCACCTTGCGTATATTTAAAAAAATTAGAGGATCGTGAAACGCTTTGTCTTGGTCAGCGTCATCAATGACAGGGCTTAGATCAATGCAGCCAGAGGGCCTATTGAGGGAAATTCGAACACAAGGCGAGCTCGATCGCTTAGTCCCTACTTTTATGAGAACACTGATTAAAGAGTTGGATGTGTTCGGTTTAGTTTCACGCATGTGCCCCGTTCTTTTTAGCGATTCATCAGCGGGTATCTTTGTGTTGAGTCAGCATTATCACGATGATCAGACAAGTGCGCTGTTGCACTTACTCAGTCAACGTGGATTCCGACTGAATGCGAGTCCTTTGTTTGTGTTGTCTCCCGCTCTGCTGATTGCGGTGACTAAGTCTCTTCGCACGTCCGGTGCTATGTCGATTCAGATTCAGGAGTCGTCCAATAACGGGAGTGCCTTGTCACAAGCAATGAGTGCAATTCTACTTTGGGCGCTTGAGCATCGCGCCAGTGATATTCACTTTAATGTAAAACGAAATCAGACCGAGTCCGCAGTGTTGTTTACGATCGATGGACGTTATGTGTGTCCTGATCGTTACGCCCGCCTTCCAACCGCGACCATGCTTGCGATGCTTGCAGTGACTTGGATGGATGTTGAGGGTGGGAATGGCGCCGTCTTCGACCCAACGATTGAGCAGCAAGGTCGAGTGACGCGCGAGCTAGGAGGGCAGAAAGTGTGTTTGCGTTGGGCATCGTTGGCCGCGGATCAAGGGCCTTCTGTTTGTTTGCGACTATTAATTCTTGACTCAACTGAATTGACGCCAGAGCTTTCCGAGCTCGGCTATCAGGAATCACAAATTGCAGCGTTACGAAGAGCGAGTTTGACTCAGGGCGGAGCGACGATTTTGGCGGGGACGGTAGGGTCGGGAAAGTCAACAACGTTGGCGACACTCTTGCGAGAGATTCCTACGCATCGAAAAGTGATTACGTTAGAAGACCCTGCGGAATACTTGATTCCTCATGCTCTCCAAAACACCGTATCAAGATCAGTCGACGAAGACCCTTTGATCGTTTTTGACAACAAGCTCAAAGCGTTTAAGCGTTCTGCCATGAATGATTTATTGATTGGAGAAATCAGGGACGCTGCTGGCGGGAGAGCATTCTCTGATCTTGCAGGATCTGGGATCAGCCTATATACGACGGTACATGCTGGTTCTGCGCTCTGGGTACCGGAGCGTTTGACGTCAAGTTTTATTGGTGTACCCAGGGATTTTCTAGCCACCCCGGGAATTTTGAAATTGCTCGTGTTCCAGTGTCTTTTGCCTCTCTTATGTCAAGGGTGTGCACAAAGCTATGAGCAAGTTCTCGAATCAGATACATGGCGTTGCGCAAACAATCAGCTCCGATCGCCACAGTGGAGGGAGTCTTGGATTCAAATGCTTGAAGAGGAGGCGCAGCTTTCCCGAGATCACTTGAGATTTCGATCATCCCATGGGTGCGCACAGTGCACCAAAGGTTTGTCGGATCTCGTGGGTATATCCGGCCGTACCGTCGCGGCAGAAATTATTGAGCCTTCCCAAGAACCTGAGTTTTTGTTGGGTCTCAGGGCGAACGACGGTCTTGCCTTGCATCGATGGTTTGAGCAAAGAAAGAGAAGTCCGATCAAGGAGTCCAATATGCAGGGTAAGAGCGCTAGACAGTGCGCACTTTTTAAAGTGTGGACAGGTTTACTCGATCCGCGAACTGTTGAACAAACTTTCGGTACGATTTCTTCTATGAGGGAGTCTTCACGTGCCCCGTTGTGAGTGGATACGCTCGTTTCGTTTAGATCGATGGACTGACTTTTGGAAAGACCTTTGGGTGCATATAGCTGGGTGGTCATTTAGATCTCAGCGAGCCGACTATTACGAGTATTTGGCTGACCTGATTGATGCGACAGGTGGTTCTAAGACATTGCTCAATATTTTTCAAGACGATGCTTTGCGTTATCCGACAGGCGCACGCGGTGTTTTGTCGCGCGTATGGCTTGAGCGCTTTCCTCAGGCCGGTGGTGATTTATTCTTAACATGGAGTGCCACCTTGCCGCTCGAAGATCTACTCGCGATCCAATCTGCCCAGTATGCGGGCGCAGATGCGCTGACTAGAACTCTGCGGCAACTCGCCAATGTTGTGAGATTGGTCGATCGCGCTCGCCTCATGTTGCTGACGACAGCCTTTTCAGGCATCGCAGGATTATTGCTGGCATTTGGTTCAATTTTGTCGATTCCATTTTTTACAGCAAAGCAATTTAGACAAGTTTTTGCAGCGGTTCCTCCACAATATTTTTCTTCTTGGACGAAGGCTTTGTTTGCTACAGAAGAAGCGCTGAGCTTTTCATGGCCTTATGTAGGCTTGGGGCTACTTGTTGCTGTGATTGCTTTGCTCTGGTCGTTTGCAAATTGGACAGGTAGGTTCAGGGAACTCGCCGATCGGATAGGGCCTTGGGCGTTTTATAGAAGAGTTCATACCTTGCGCTTCATCTCCTTGCTCGCAGTGACCTTAAGTCCTGGTGGGTGTCATAGTGCACGTTTAAGGGACGCTATTGCACTTCAAACGCAAGGTGCATCTTCTTGGTTTGAAAGGCATTTGTCCACAATGGTGAGGCGCTTGGATCTCGGTGCGCCTGCGACAGATGCGTTGGACACTGGGTTAATTGACCCTGCAATCTGGTGGTATTTCACGGATTTAACCCGAACGCTTGGTTTGGATGAGGCCTTGCAACGAACGCGATTAAGAACTGAAGTCTTCGCGCTCAAATGTATCGGTATTCAAGCACTTTATTTACGCTGGGGTGCTCTGCTGTTTGCCTTAGCCATTGTCCTTGGGGTTGCTTTTTGGCATGCCCAAGTTTTTGACGAACTCAGACAGGCCTTGAGTTTGCATTATTCCCGTTAATTTTTATAGGACTGTTTCATGTCATTTGATGCTGTTTTAAAATACGCCCGCCAAACACCTTCCTTCATTTGCATGTTTCGTAACAGAGGCTTTCCGTTCAAGTCGAAGCGACAGCGGCAGTATGGATTTTCACTCATCGAAATTTCAATTGTGACGACCATTATGATGTTGCTCGCAATTGTCGGAATTCCTGCGATTCAGGGCTACGTCGTGGAAAGCAAAGTTCCCCGAGTGGCCGAAGAGCTGCAGCGTTTCGTCGCGCGACTCAAGGTCACGACAAACGGTTTTGGTGCGAGCCCCTATGCGGGTGTAGATACTAGAGTGCTAGCAAACTCTTTGCGCGGTTCTAGTGTCGTGGCTGTGTCGGGGGAGGGGGCTGGCGCGAATGTTGCTCACGGACTCGGTGGGCAAGGCGTCTCGGGCCGAGGCGTCATCCGCGTCGCACCATACGCGTTATCCGGTGCACCTGTTGGTTCAGCTTTTTTGCTCACGCTCAATGACGTCAATCATGCGGCATGTCCAGGTCTTGCTTCCATTTTGCAGCGTATTGCAGAGGTTGTCACGATATCTGGTAGCGGAGGACCTGTTAGAGTCAAAGATCATTTGCATGAACCCATTTCTCCTTACAACCCTTTGTTAGCGGATGCTCAGTGTTTGAACGGAGATCGTAATGTTTTTGAATTTGTGATTCGCTGATGCGTACGAGTGATTCGCTGAGGCTTGTTGAGCAGTGTGGTTTTTCTTTATTTGAAATGATCGTTGTGACGGCACTGACTTCTCTCATTGGCGTTTGGTCAGCGACAACCTGGGTTCAGCAGACTGAAGATGCTGCTTCTGAGGCGATGGGACGATGGCTGATGACCGTCAAGGAGTCTGTAGATCAGATGCTCGTGCGTCAGGCAGATTTTTTAACAGGCCTGTCTGTGACGGGTTCGGGTTCAGCGGATTATCAACATATCTGGCGACCGTCACTAAGCGAGTTGGTGGGAGCAGGACATTTGCCTAAGGGGTTTTCCTTGCGTGCCCCGCTCGGTTATGACGTGAGTATCAAGGTGCTTAAACCACATGGATTGTGTTTGACACAAGGTTGTAAGCTCGAGGCTCTCACGATTGCGACGCCGCAACAATCTCAGGGCCATCAAGCCAGCACGATGACGCGTATTGGCAAGATCTTAGCGTCTTTTAAAGGTCAAGGTGCGAGCGTGACGCAGCTGTCTCCGGAGCGCGTGCGAGGCCCCACCTTGGATTTGCCCAATCCGCCTGAGTCCGACATGTCACCGTTGCCGATTGGATCGATTGTTTTGCAGAGTTTTTTCGATTCTAGTGCGCAGGCGTCCTTTTTGAGACAAGGAGACCTGCGTGATGTGCAGTTCGACGCCAATTTGAATGTGAAGGGTAGACTCTCGGTCGGTGGTGCTATCTCTGCTGCGGGACGAATTTCTAGTTCGGAACATCTTCAGCTAGCTGCCGTTGCGCAGCAGGGTACTGCGTGTGAAGGCGAGGGCTTGATCGCGCAGTCCAGCACGAAAGGACTATTGGTCTGTCAGGCAGGTATCTGGCAATCAAGCACCAAGTCTAGTGGAGGTCACTACATTCTTAGTCTTAATGCAGCTTGTCATACGAGACTGGAACTCAACATCGACCGGCGAAACCCCTTGACGGGCGATTGCTCTTGTCCTGAGGGCTATCAACCCAAGTTGATTTCAGTTTGGCGTTACCCCTTTCATTCCTATGAAGAGTTTTATACTTATCTTTGTTTAAACTGAGGCAGAGTGTGTTGTTGGCCGTTTTTTTACTGAGACCAGAGAGATCCCCCAGCGCAGTCACGCACACCTGAAACGATGGGTTCAAGCCCGTATAATCGATGACTATGCTTGAGAGGCTGCTGCCATAGCGTTCTCTTGACTTTCCCCTTATTTGATGCCGCACGATGAAAACGACCGAAATTCGCCAGAAATTTTTGCAGTTCTTCCAGTCCAAGGGACACACAATTGTGCCCTCATCGTCATTGGTGCCGGGAAACGACCCCACCCTATTGTTTACCAATTCGGGGATGGTTCAGTTCAAAGACGTCTTTACAGGCAAGGATTCCCGCCCTTATAAACGTGCGACCTCGTCTCAGCGAAGTGTGCGAGCCGGCGGAAAGCATAACGATCTTGAAAACGTCGGTTACACCGCCCGTCATCACACGTTTTTTGAAATGCTAGGCAACTTTAGTTTTGGTGATTATTTCAAACGAGACGCCATCGCTTTTGCTTGGGAAATGCTGACGGTCGTTTATGGCCTATCCAAGGAAAAACTTTGGGTAACGGTGTACCAAGAGGACGACGAAGCCTACGGTATCTGGGAAAAAGAAATTGGTGTGCCGGCTGAGCGCATCATCCGTATCGGTGATAACAAAGGCGCCCGCTACGCATCGGATAACTTCTGGCAGATGGCTGATACTGGACCTTGCGGTCCATGCACTGAGATTTTCTATGATCATGGAGCGGAGATCTGGGGTGGTCCTCCTGGATCTCCGCAGGAGGACGGTGATCGTTATATCGAGATTTGGAATTTGGTGTTTATGCAGTTCGAGCGGGATGCCGCTGGCAAGATGACGCCGCTTCCAAAGCCTTGTGTTGATACGGGAATGGGCCTTGAGCGTATTGCTGCTGTGTTGCAGCATGTGCACTCCAATTACGAGATTGATTTGTTTGTGGCGCTGATCGCTGCCGCCGCCCGTGAAACAGGCACCCAAGATCTCGCGAATAACTCGCTTAAAGTGATTGCCGACCATATTCGTGCTTGTTGCTTCCTCGTGGTCGACGGTGTGATCCCAAGCAATGAGGGTAGGGGTTACGTATTGCGCCGTATTATTCGTCGTGCACTGCGCCATGGTTATCAGCTGGGTCAAAGCAAACCGTTTTTCTACAAAATGGTGCCTGATCTGGTCAAGCAGATGGGGGATGCGTATCCCGAACTCGCGAACAATGCCGCCCGAGTCGAGCAAGTCCTGCGCCAAGAAGAAGAACGCTTCGGCGAGACCCTTGAGCACGGCATGAAAATCTTAGATGCGGCCTTGGCTGCATTACCTGCCGCCCAAAAAGATCAGGCGCAGATCTTAGACGGCAACACGCTGTTTACGCTCTACGACACCTACGGTTTCCCCGTTGACCTGACTGCTGATATTTGTCGCGAACGAGGGGTCGATGTTGATCAGGCTGGTTTTGATGTCGCCATGGATCGTCAGAGAGATCAAGCGCGTGCGGCCGGTAAATTCAAAATGGCTGAGGGACTTGTGTATACGGGTGCTCAGACCGTTTTTGAGGGCTACGATCACCTTCAGCGGCCAGGCAAGGTTTTAGCGCTTTATGTTGGAGGGTCCGCTGTTGAGCGTGTGTCTGCTGGACAGGATGCCATTGTGGTGCTTGATCAAACCCCGTTTTATGCGGAGTCTGGCGGTCAAGTCGGAGATACGGGTTGTTTGATGACCAGTTCGACACAGTTTGATGTGTTAGATACGCAAAAAATTCAACCTGGCGTGTTTGGGCATCATGGTCGCCTGACCTCCGGCACCCTGTCTGTGGGCGATGCGGTAACCGCTATCGTCAATGCCGAGCAACGTACGCGCACGGTGCGTAACCATTCGGCGACCCATTTGATGCATAAAGCCTTGCGCGAGGTGCTGGGAGGCCATGTCCAGCAGCGTGGCTCTTTAGTCGATGGCGATAAGACGCGTTTTGATTTTGCACACGATGCCCCGTTATCCGAACAGGAAATCGCGCGCGTTGAGGCAATTGTCAACGCAGAGGTATTGAGTAATCAGGCTGCAATGACTCAGACGATGTCTTATGACGATGCAGTCAAAGGTGGTGCAGTCGCGTTGTTTGGTGAAAAGTATGGGGATAGCGTACGCGTCCTGGATATTGGCTTTTCCCGTGAATTGTGTGGCGGTACCCACGTTGCTCGTACGGGTGATATTGGTTTGTTCAAGGTGATCGCTGAAGGCGGTGTTGCCGCTGGCGTCAGACGTATCGAGGCGGTAACCGGCGCGAATGCCTTGGCTTGGGTGCAGCATTTAAATGCGACGATACAACGCGCAGCAGCTGCGTTGAAAACCCAGCCAGCCGAGCTCCCTGAGCGCATTGGACTCTTACAAGATCAGCTAAAGGCCGCGGAAAAAGAGCTCGAGCAAGCACGTGCAAAGCTTGCATCCAGTGCTGGCAATGCGCTCACCGAGGCTGCGATTGAGATGCCAGCGGGCTTTAAGTTACTGGTCACCGAAGTCAAGGGTGTCGATCCCAAAGATCTTCGCTCGATGGTTGATCAGCTCAAAGACCGTCTGAAATCAGCAGTTGTTTTGCTTGCGACAGCGTCGACTGACGGCAAAATTAGTGTGGTGGCGGGCGTGACGGCGGACCTGAATGCCAAGATCAAGGCCGGAGAGTTGGTGAGTTTTGTTGCAGGACAGATTGGTGGCAAGGGCGGCGGTCGTCCAGACATGGCGATGGGCGGAGGGACGGACTTGTTGGCTCTGACAACCAGTTTGGCGAGCGTGAAATCCTGGGTCGAGGCTAAATGAGTGATCCTAACAACGTGCCCCGGGCGTTCAAAGAAACCGTGGATGCGACAGGACTTGCCTGTCCATTACCCATTTTGCGTGCTAAAAAAGCCTTGGCAACCCTAACCTCGGGCGAAATCCTGCGCGTTATCACAACAGACCGAGGGGCAGTTCGTGATTTTCAGGCTTTTTGTAAGCAAACGGGCAATACATTACTCGCTCAGGTGGACGAAGTAGATCGCGTGACGCATTATTTAGAGCGACGTTTGAAATAAACGTTTGAAATAAACAATGCTCATTCATTGTTTGATGCTATAATCTTTGGCTTTACTGAACATTTTCAAGGGATTACGTATGGTGGTGATTCGCCTGGCCCGTGGCGGCTCCAAGAAACGTCCTTTTTACAACCTCGTTGCGACTGATTCTCGCGATCGTCGTGATGGTCGTTTTATTGAGCGCGTTGGTTTTTATAACCCTGTTGCAAATGCAAACGAAGAGCCTCTTCGTATTGCGCTTGATCGTGTCCAATATTGGACAGGAGTGGGTGCACAGTTGTCTCCAGCGGTTGCCCGTCTGGTCAAAGACTACTCTTCAAAAGTCGCTACAGCGGCTTGATCGCATCGTTTGACTGACTTCGTACCTCGCCATGGCTGACACAGGCGCTCAACAAGCGCCAAATGACCTAATCGAATTAGGTCGTATCGTGTCAGCATATGGCGTAAAAGGTTGGGTCAAAGTCCAGCCGCATTCAGCGCAAGGTTTAGTCTTGCGTGCTGCACCTGTTTGGTGGTTAGCTCCACCACAGTCCCCTATTTCTCCCGGCTCTGGGATCTCCACGTCGAGCATATTCCGCCCTCACGCAGTTAAGCAAGTGCGCCCTCAAGGCGCAACAGTCGTGGCTGATCTCGAGCATGTCGGAGATCGCGATCTTGCAGAGTCTATGCGTGGGTATACCGTGCATGTTTCTCGACAATATTTTCCCAAAGCCCAGGCCGATGAGTTTTATTGGGTAGACCTTGTTGACTGCTATGTGTATAGCGAAGCACAACTTGTTGGAGTGGTCCTTGAAGTTGTTGACAATGGCGCCCACGCGATTCTTCGTGTTCAGCGAATGACTCTTGAGGGAGATCAAACGCCGTCTGTTGAGCGTGTGCCTCAGGTCATGCTTGATGCCAAAGGTCGTCCCGAAGAAATTTTGGTGCCTTTTGTTGCCGCTCACATACAGCATGTTGATATTGTTGCCCGTCGCATCGAAACTGACTGGCCTCTCGATCTCTAAGGCTTCATGATGCGCATCGACGTCATCACCTTGTTTCCGGAAATGTTTGGTGTGGTGCGTGACTTGGGCGTGACGGGACGCGCGCACAACCAAAGCATTTGGGCACTGCATGCTTGGAGTCCTCGCGACTTTACGAATGATGTGCATCGTACCGTTGACGATCGTCCTTATGGCGGTGGTCCTGGCATGGTGATGATGGCCGAACCGCTCAAGCAAACGCTGCTTGCCATTCATTCTGATCGACGCGAAAGTGTTTCCCCAGTGATCTTGTTGTCACCCGTTGGTAAGCGCTTTGGTCAGGCTCAAGCAGCTCAACTTGCAAAATCTGCTGGCGCCATCTTTGTTTGCGGTCGCTACGAGGGCGTGGATCAAAGATTCATCGACGAGTGTGTCGACGAGCAATGGTCATTGGGCGATTTTGTCTTATCTGGCGGAGAGATCGCAGCGCTTGCCATGATCGATGCTGCCGTCAGACTCATGCCTGGCGCACTTCATCACGGAGACTCTTCGCTGCAGGATTCTTTTCAGCCATCCATTTCAGGTTTGCTAGACAGCCCACATTTCACCCGTCCCGAGGTTTTGTGGGATCAGCCCGTCCCGCCCGTTTTGCTGTCTGGAAACCACGCCAACATCGCGCGATGGCGTCGAGAGCAATCTCTCTGCCTCACTGCTAAAAATCGCCCTGATTTACTTGAGCAAGCGCGAAAACTAGGCTTGCTTACCAAGGCGGACGAAAAGTTTTTGCTCAGTCTAATCTAGCGCGCTGCCCTTTGACCTGAGCAAGCGTCTCGCCAAACTGTGCGACACGTTGTTGCTCTTGTTCGACGACTGCGGCGGGTGCGCGTGCAACAAACGACTCGTTAGAAAGTTTGACTTGGGCTTTGTTGATCTCGCCTTCGAGTCTAGCGATTTCTTTATCTAAGCGTACTTTTTCTGACGCGACGTCGATCTCAACCTTGAGCATTAAGCGTGTTTGTCCAACCACCTGAACGGGCGCGCCATCGTCGGGTAAGGTTGACATGACATCCACGCCAGAAAGCTTGGCCAGCGACGCAAGATAGGGTGCGTGCTGAAGCAACATTTCTTGGGGACCTTCGGCGATTAAAGGCACGCGCGCGGCGGGTGAAAGATTCATTTCGCCTCGAAGGGCGCGCACAGCCTCGATTTGACCCTTGAGTAAATCAACTTGTGCGCATGCTTGCGCATCCATGGCGTGAACATCAGCCTGAGGAAAAGCTTGTATGGAAATGCTCGAAGTCTCCAGCGCCGAGCGCTTGCCAGCCACAATGGACACTTTCTGCCAAAGCTCTTCAGTGATGAATGGCATGATGGGGTGCATCAGTCGAAGGATCGCTTCTAAAACCCGGATCAGCGTACGACGCGTCGCGCGTTGTTGCTCAGCCTTACCATGTTGAATCTGGACTTTGGCGAGCTCTAAATACCAATCGCAATATTCGTCCCACACAAAGTGATAAAGCGCATTGGCGATATTATCAAAACGATAGTCGGCGAATCCTTTTGCGACATCGAGCTCGAGTTGTTGAAGCTGGGTAATGATCCATTTGTCGACGAAGCTTTGCGCGCTCGCGTCGACCGCTGCCATGTCTTGGCCCTCGGTATTCATCAACACAAAGCGTGTCGCGTTCCATAGCTTATTGCAAAAGTTTCTATAGCCCTCGCAGCGTTTAAGATCAAAATTGATATTGCGACCAAGTGTCGCGTATGCCGACATCGTAAAGCGCAGGGCGTCGCTCCCAAACGCGGGGATGCCCTCCGGAAACTGACGTCGCGTCGCTTTCTCGATGGTGCCGGCTTGCTTGGGATTCATCAGGCCAAAGGTACGTTTTTTAACCAAGGTTTCCAGATCAACACCGTCAATGAGATCCACTGGGTCGAGAGTGTTCCCTTTTGATTTGCTCATTTTCTGACCTTCCGCGTCGCGGATCAGGCCATGAACATACACGTGCTTAAACGGGACTTGACCGGTCAGGTGCGTGGTCATCATCACCATGCGGGCAACCCAAAAAAAGATGATGTCAAAACCTGTGACTAGAACGCTGGAAGGCAAGTACCGTTCGTAATCAGGAGTTTTTTCAGGCCAGCCCATTGTGGTGAATGGGACCAGCGCAGAGGAGAACCATGTATCAAGCACGTCCGGATCGCGTACTAAGGGTCCTTGGACTCCGGCGGCTTGAGCTTGTTTCAGTGCATCCTGTTCGTCATGCGCCACGAACACTTGACCGTCGGGTGCATACCAAGCTGGAATTTGATGGCCCCACCACAACTGACGGGAAATGCACCAATCCTGGATATTTTCCAGCCATTGGTTGTAGGTGGTTGTCCAGTTGTTGGGAAAGAACTCAACCTCTCCTTTTGCCACAACCTCCAGAGCGACTTCGGTAATACTCTTGCCCGGGTGCAGTGTGTTTGCGGGTGCAGGTTTACTCATGGCCACGAACCATTGATCGGTGAGCATGGGTTCGAGCACCTCGCCAGTGCGGTCACCCCTGGGCTGCATCATTTTGTGGGCGTCGACTTTGACTAAGAACCCTCGTGTGTCGAGTTCGGCGACGACGGCCTTGCGAGCCTCATAACGGTCGAGGCCATAAAACTGTGCTGGCCCTTGGTCATTGATTTTTGCGTCAAGGGTGAAAATCACAATTAAGGGGAGGTTGTGACGCATTGCACAGGCATAGTCGTTAAAGTCATGCGCACCCGTGATTTTGACGCAACCTGTGCCGAAGGCTGGATCTACAAAATCGTCCGCAATAATAGGAATCTGGCGATCGCAAAGGGGGAGATCGACTAATTTGCCAACCAGGTGTTGGTAGCGGGCATCCTCGGGATGAACGCACAACGCACCGTCGGCCAGCATCGTTTCGGGACGGGTAGTGGCAATTGTCATCCCTCGAATACTTTCTTGGGTGCCATCCTCATGCGTTATGGTTTGAGGGCCATCGACGAAGGGGTAGGTGATATGCCAGAGGTGACCATCGGTCTCAACGGACAGCACCTCAAGGTCTGAAACGGCAGTCAGTAGCTTGGGATCCCAGTTGACGAGGCGTTTTCCGCGATAAATGAGACCCTGTTTAAAGAGCCGGACAAATGTTTCAACCACCCCGGCTGACATTTGCTTGTCCATCGTGAAATACTCACGAGGCCAGTCGGCGGAAGCGCCTAAGCGACGCACCTGACTCGTGATGGTATTTCCGGATAACTCTTTCCACTCCCAGACCTTTTCAATGAATTTTTCGCGACCGAGGTCATGGCGCGAGGACTTTTGGGCATCGAGTTGGCGCTCGACCACGATCTGGGTCGCAATGCCCGCGTGATCGGTGCCTGGAACAAAGACCGTGTCATGACCGAGCATGCGGTGATAGCGAATTAAACCATCCATGATGGTCTGGTTAAAAGCGTGGCCCATGTGCAGGGTTCCTGTCACATTTGGCGGGGGAAACTGGATGGCATAGGGGATGCCAGCGCCGGGGCCGCCTTGGGTGTGCTGGCCTGCAGCGAAGTAGCCCCGTTTCTCCCACTCCTGATACCAGCGTGCCTCGATTGTGGCAGGTTCAAAACTTTTAGAAAGTTCGCTGTCTGGGGTGGTGTTGGGCTGATTCATCAAAATATCCGGTAAAAGTGAGGTCGCAAGGCGTCGCCGTAGGGCGAATAACTCGCTATTTTAGGGTGTTGCGGGCAGATGTGGCGTGCTAGAATCACAGGCTAGGGTTAGCACAAGCAAAGTCCCTGTTTTTATTGAGATTTATTGGAGTTTTACATGTCAGTCGAACGTACCCTCTCGATTATCAAGCCTGATGCCGTGGCAAAAAATGTCATCGGTCAGATTATTGCCCGCTTTGAAGGCGCTGGCTTAAAAGTGATCGCTGCACGCATGATGCATTTGTCACGTGCCGACGCTGAGCGTTTTTACGCTGTTCACAGTGCCCGTCCTTTTTTCAAGGACCTGGTGGACTTCATGATTTCCGGTCCTGTTTTCGTTCAAGCCCTCGAGGGTAACAACGCGATTCAGACAAACCGCGATCTGATGGGTGCCACAGATCCCAAGAAAGCAGAAAAAGGCACAATCCGTGCTGACTTCGCTGACAGCATTGACGCGAACGCTGTTCACGGCTCAGATGCGCCTGAAACAGCGAAGGCAGAGATTGCCTTCTTTTTCCCTGAAATTAACATCCACAGCCGTTAATTCGGTTGTTTGGCTCGTGGCACATCGCGTATGCATCCTGAACCGATCAACTTGCTTGGGCTCGACGCTCCGGCACTGACCCAGTTAGTGGGTCAGTGGGGGGGCAAGCCGTTTCGTGCCCGGCAATTGCAAAAGTGGGTGCATAAGAGAGGGACGAGCCAATTCGACGATATGACCGATCTTGCGCGCGATTTTCGTGCGCAACTCGCTCAATCATGCGTCGTTCAAGCGCCCAAGGTTTTAACCCAGCACCGCTCTGCTGATGGCACGCGAAAGTGGTTGTTCGATGTGGGGCAGGGCAATGCGATCGAATCGGTCTTCATTCCCGAAGATGATCGCGGAACACTGTGCATATCGAGTCAAGCAGGCTGCAATGTCGCCTGCAGATTTTGTTCGACCGGACATCAGGGCTTTAATCGCAACCTCACTGCGGCTGAGATTATTGGGCAGCTTTGGTGGGCGAGGCACGAGTTGATGCAAGATCTGGACTCTGCCCGCATACCGACGTCCCTAAAATCCTCTAACGTTGAGCATGGTTCGACGCTGAGCTCGGGCGTGACAAGCGACACGCGTCTGATTAGCAACGTTGTCATGATGGGCATGGGCGAGCCTTTGCTCAACTACGAGCCCGTCCTCGCCGCCTTGCGCATGATGCTAGATGACAATGCCTACGGTTTATCGCGCAGGCGCGTGACGGTGTCGACCTCAGGGGTTGTACCCATGATGGACCGCCTGTCCCGGGATTGTCCGGTCGCGCTCGCAGTTTCTTTGCATGCTCCGAATGATGCGCTGCGTGATGAGTTGGTTCCCCTCAATAAAAAATATCCAATCAATGAGCTCCTTGCCGCGTGCGAGCGTTATCTGGAGTTTGCACCCAGGGACTTTATTACTTTTGAATATGTGATGCTTGATGGCGTCAATGACAGCGATCAGCATGCCAAACAGTTGATCGATATCGCACGTCGGATCAATTGCAAACTCAATTTGATTCCTTTCAATCCTTTCCCTGCGTCGGGTCTTCAGCGCTCCTCGGCTTCGCGCATTAGGATTTTTGCGCAACACCTCATGGATGCGGGGATCGTGACAACGGTCCGAAAAACACGCGGCGACGATATTGATGCGGCTTGCGGTCAGCTTGCGGGCGAGGTCAAGGACCGCACAAACTTAAGCGAAAAGATGGCCGCAAGAAAAATGATCCCCATCAAGGAGACGCATGTATGAGTGAGCAGCTTGATTTGAGCACTCCTTTGCGGACAGAGTCTGCCCCGGCTCCGAAAGAGCTGATTACCTCTGCGGGCTCTTTGCGTGCGTTGAGGATTTCCAAGGGATTTTCTACCGAGGATGTTGCCGTTCGACTCAAGTTTTCTGCCCGACATATTGAGGCCTTGGAATCCGAAAGTTTTGATTCATTGCCCCAGGGTTTGGCGCTTCGAAGCATGGTCAGGAGTTACGCAAAGCTGCTTGGCATTGACTCCAAACCTCTGGAGGCCTCTCTTCATTCACGGATCGGGAGCGTCCAAGGCGGTCTTGCTAACCACACCTCGATCCATACCTTGGGCGCGCACCATGTTGAAAATGTGCCGCACTCTGGCGCATGGGCTTGGGTTGTATTGATTATTCTTATTGTGTTGGCGGTCTTCGGTGTCGCGATATGGCAAGGCTTGTTACCTGCTGCTTTGGTACCAGATTGGATCGAGGCCTTGTTTAAATGAGTCAGGCATCCACCCCTTTAGGTTCGTCCTTGATCGATGAAAAGATCGGTCCTTTGCCACGCCATCCTACAAGGCAAGCCGTGGTGGCCTGGGGAAGTCAAAAGGTATTGATCGGTGGTGGTGCGCCTGTGGTGGTGCAGTCCATGACCAATACCGACACGGCGGACGCTATTGCCACTGCGATTCAAGTCAAAGAGCTCGCACTCTCAGGCTCGGAAATTGTGCGGATCACCGTTAACACGCCTGAGGCTGCACGAGAGGTGATTGCGATTCGAGAACAGCTCGATCGTATGGGTATTTCGGTGCCCTTGGCCGGAGATTTTCATTACAACGGTCATAAACTCCTGACTCAATATCCTGACTGCGCGCAAGCTTTGTCAAAATACCGTATCAACCCCGGAAATATGGGTGGGGGCAAAAAACGTGATGATAATTTTGCCCAGATGATTGAGGTGGCTTGTCGATACCAAAAACCAGTGCGTATTGGTGTGAACTGGGGTAGTTTGGATCATGAGCTCTTGGCGCGCATGATGGACGATAACGTCAAACTTGCCCAGCCGCGTGATGGACGCGCCGTGATGCGCGATGCCTTGGTGGTGTCTGCCATAAGTAACGCTGAACGCGCTCAAGAGCTAGGATTGTCTGGAGATGCCATTATTCTCTCTTGCAAGGTCAGTCACGTGCAAGACTTGATCGCGGTTTACCGCGACCTCGCGGCGCGCTGTGATTATCCCTTACACCTTGGTTTGACCGAGGCTGGTATGGGTAGCAAAGGCATCGTTGCCTCGACCGCGGCCCTAAGCGTTCTGCTTCAAGAGGGGATTGGTGACACGATCCGAATTTCTTTGACACCGGAGCCTGGTGGCGATCGTACGCGCGAGGTGATTGTTGGACAGGAAATACTTCAGACAATGGGTTTGAGGGCTTTTACGCCGATGGTCGTGGCTTGTCCGGGTTGCGGGCGCACGAGCAGCACTGTTTTTCAAGAGCTAGCAGATCAGATTCAGACATTTTTACGCGAACAAATGCCAGCATGGAAAACGCAATACCCCGGTGTTGAGTCGATGAATGTCGCCGTGATGGGGTGTGTGGTGAACGGCCCCGGCGAAAGTCGCCATGCTGACATCGGTATCAGTTTGCCCGGCACGGGAGAGGTGCCTTCAGCCCCCGTTTTTGTCGATGGTGAGCGTACTGTTACCCTCAAAGGTGATCATATCGCCGAAGAGTTTCAAAAGATTGTTCAGGATTACGTCGCTCGCCGTTATGGCGATCACGCGAGATCACTTCATTTATGACACAAGCATTTTCCAAAGTCACCGCGATACGCGGTATGAACGATGCATTGCCAGGTTCAGGCGCACGCTGGGAGCAGCTCGAAGAGCTGGTGCGTCGTTGGTTGTCTAACTATGGCTATCGCAATATGCGCACACCAATTCTTGAGCATACGCGACTGTTCACGCGTGGAATTGGCGAGGTCACTGACATTGTTGAAAAGGAAATGTATAGCTTCACGGACTCATTAAATGGTGAGTCATTAACGATGCGACCCGAGTTTACGGCTGGCATGGTGCGTGCAGCGATCGAACACAATTTGTTGTACGACCGTCCTCAGCGCGTTTATGCGATGGGACCGGTTTTTCGTCATGAACGCCCGCAGCGTGGGCGCTACCGACAGTTTCATCAAATCGATGTCGAAGCACTCGGTCTGGCGGGGCCTGATATCGATGCTGAGCTCATCATCATGGTGGCGCGACTTTGGAAAGTATTGGGTATCAAGGATGTACAGCTTGAGCTTAATTCGCTTGGGCAGGGGCAAGAGCGTGCCGCACATCGTCAAGCCTTGATTACCCATCTCGAGGCGCATAAGGACGTACTTGATGAGGATGGCTTGCGCCGCATGCATTCCAATCCGTTGCGTGTGTTGGATACTAAAAATCCTGCGATGCAGGCGATGGCTGACGCCGCACCTAAATTGTTTGACTTTTTAGGTGAGGTTTCCCGTGCCCACTTTGCAGGGGTTTGCGAACGCCTGGACGATGCAGGAGTGAGTTACCGTCTAAATCCGAGGATGGTCAGGGGCTTGGACTACTACAATTTGACAGTATTCGAATTTGTCACCGATAAGCTGGGAGCTCAAGCGACGGTTTGTGGTGGGGGTCGCTACGATGGTCTGATTGAACTGTTGGGTGGAAAGTCTGCACCTGCGGTGGGGTTTGCGATTGGCATGGAGCGGCTGATGGATTTGTGGGGTCAGTACCAGCCCGAGTCCCCAAATCCTGAGTGCACGATCTATTTTGTACATCAAGGCGAAGCAGCCCAACGTCGGGCAGCACTGTTGGCCGAGAGCTTGCGTGACGCAGGTATTTCTACCCTTGTTCATGCAGGTTCTGGTAGTTTTAAGTCGCAGTTCAAGCGGGCAGATGCGAGTGGTGCCCAGATTGCGGTTATTCTTGGGGGCGATGAACTTGCATCTGGCGCGGCCTCCGTCAAAATGTTGCGGCTCGAAGGTCAGTCTGATGCGTTCGCGCAGCAACACGTGCCGCTAGAAAATTTAGTGGCGTTTCTGAAAGATAAGGTTAATTAGGCATGGCTTACGATCCCGACGAGCAAGAACAACTAGACCAGCTTAAAGCCTGGTGGAACAAGTACGGCACCTGGATATTGACACTATTGATTATTGCAACGGCGATTGTCGGTGGTTGGCGTGGATGGCAGTGGTACGAGGGTCATCAAGCGTCGCAGGCAAGAGGCTATTTTGAGGCGCTCGAAGAAGCAGGGCGCTCTCAAGGTGAGGAGTCGGTTGCTCGAATCAATGCGGCCATGAAGACGCTTCGTAGTGATTATGCCGCGACCGATTATGCCGCTCGTGGTGCGCTTGTCGCGGCCTCTGCGCTCGTTTTGCGCAAAGATGTTCCTGGCGCACGGGCTCAGCTTGAATGGCTTGCTCAAACAAAGCACGCGGCGTTGGTCCCTGTGGCACGACTGCGATTGTCAGCATTATTTCTTGATCAAAAAGAATACGATCAAGCCTTGTCACAACTCAAGGATGCGCCACCTTCTTTTGAAGGCTTGTTCGCTGATCGTCGCGGTGATGTGCTTGCGGCGCAAGGCAAGTCAGCGGATGCCCGAAAAGCCTGGAATCAGGCGATCGAGTCTCTTGGCGCGACTGATCCGTTGACGCCAATCGTGAAGCTCAAACTTGATGCGTTAGGAGGTTGAGGATGCACACTTTCTTTGCAGAACGTCTGATTCGAGCAGCAGCAGTTTTAGCTCTGTCTTTGTCGCTGGCGAGTTGTGGCCTGTTTGGTGCGGATGACCGCAACAAGCCGACTCCGCTGACGTCGTTCTTGCCTGGATTGTCTGCACAGATGGCATGGAAAACGCAGATCGGCAGTGGCTCCGGTCTGGGCTTTGCACCGACAATCGTTGAGAGTTCAGCTTATGCGGCGACGCCTGATGGAGCTGTCATCAAGGTTGATCTTCAAACGGGTAGCGTTGTCTGGAGAGCAACTGTCGACAAAAAGCTTTCTGCAGGGGTTGGTAGTGATGGCAAAATCACTGCCGTCGCGACACGAGAAGGCGCTGTGGTTGCTCTCGATGAGTCGGGGCAGGTGAAGTGGCGTGCTCAGGCCACGAGTGATGTTTCTGTGCCGCCTATTGTTGGTTATGGCGTCGTCGTCGTGCGCAGTGGCGACTATCGCGTGCAGGCTTTTAACGCTGAAACAGGCGATCGAATTTGGAGTGTTCAGCGACCCGGCCCCGCGCTTGCTTTGCGTGCGCCTGCACGCATGGTGATGCTTGAAGGGTTGGTTGTGACGGCAATACCTGGAGGAAAGTTGCTCGGTATTAATGCGGTGTCGGGAGATGTGCAATGGGAAGGCACGGTCGCGGTCCCGAAGGGATCGACCGATCTCGAGCGCGTGATTGATGTCGTAGGCGCACCCGTCGTATTGGGGAAAGTGATGTGCGCAGTGTCCTATCAGGGGCGCGTCGTTTGTTTTGATATTGCGGCGGGAGGTCGTCCGGCTTGGTTTAAGGACTTTTCCTCTCTTGCAGGTTTGGCCCTCGATAACCGTCATGTATATGCCCCGAGTCAAACGGATGTAGTGACTGCGTTGAGCTTGAAAAACGGTGACGCGGTCTGGACGCAAGACGCTCTCAGCCATCGCAAACTGACGAGCCCGGCCGCGGTGGGTGTCGCGCTGGCGCTTGGGGATTTCGAGGGTAACGTGCATTTTCTGGCACAAGATGATGGACGTATGCTTGCCCGAACCGTAGTCGGAGGGGGCGCCATTCACTCTCCATTATTGGCCACGCCTCAGGGCGTGCTTGTTCAAACGGGTGACGGTGCGCTCGTAATGTTGGCGTTGAAATAACTCGTGTCTGTTAAACCTGTCGTTGTTCTAGTGGGGCGCCCGAATGTAGGCAAATCCACACTCTTTAATCGTCTGACGCGGTCGCGCTCTGCCTTGGTCGCTGATTTTTCTGGCCTGACCCGGGATCGGCACTATGGTGAGGGCCGCGTTGGTGATACGCCCTTTATTGTTGTGGATACCGGAGGCTTTGAACCTGTAGCCAAAACGGGCATCCTTCATCAAATGGCGCGCCAAACCAAGCAGGCGATTGCTGAAGCCGATGTTGTGATTTTTATGGTTGACGCACGTTCGGGCCTCAACGCGCATGATCATGATATTTCTCGACTGCTGAGAAAGCTCGGGCAGCGCGTCGTTTTATGCGTCAATAAGGCTGAGGGCATGCAACACGGCAGCGCTGTCGCTGAGTTTCATGAGCTGGGACTTGGTTTGCCAGTTGCGATTTCGGCGGCACATGGCGACGGCATTGCCGACTTGATCGAGCACGCCTTAGAGGGCCTTGGTGAGCCTGTGCTTGAGGCGCCTGAATTCGATGCGGACGATGCCGAGCCGACAGAAGCTGCCTTAAAGACTCAGAGCGAAGCGGTTGAGCCTGAGATCAAACACCGCATCAAGCTGGCTATCGTTGGACGACCAAACGTTGGAAAGTCTACGTTGATCAACACCCTGTTAGGCGAAGAGCGTGTGATTGCTTTTGACATGCCTGGCACAACCCGTGATGCAATTGAGATCGAGTTTGATCGCGGTGGTAAACAATACACACTGATTGATACGGCGGGCTTGCGCAAACGTGGCAAGGTGTTTGAAGCCATTGAAAAATTCTCTGTCATCAAGACATTGCAAGCGATCGAAGCTTGCAACGTGGTGTTGTTGATGATCGATGCGCAACACGAGGTTTCTGAGCAAGACGCACATATCGCCGGTTTTATTCTTGAAACGGGTCGTGCGCTCGTGGTGGCGATCAATAAATGGGATGGCCTTGACGAGGAGCAGCGCGAAAAGATTCAGCGTGAGTTTGACAGAAAGCTCCGTTTCTTATCTTTTGCGCGCGTTCATACGATTTCTGCCTTGCGGGGCCAGGGGATTAATACCGTATTGAAGTCTGTCAATGCGGCACATGCCGCAGCATTTATGAAGTTGTCGACACCGCGTCTAACGCGTGAGTTACAGGCTGCCGTCGAGCAACAACCCCCACCGCGCAAGGGTATTTTCAGGCCCAAAATGCGCTACGCTCATCAAGGAGGACAAAATCCTCCCTTGATTATTGTTCATGGTAACGCTTTGGATGCGATTTCCGATTCTTATCGGCGTTATCTTGAAAACAGATTCCGAGATGCGTTCGAGTTGGCGGGGACGCCTTTGCGTATTGAATTCAAATCTTCTTATAACCCTTTCGTTGATCATTGATTTGTTATGAGCCGTTATTGGAATAGTCTGGTTGCTAAGCTCGATCCCTATGTCCCGGGTGAGCAGCCTCTCGTTCAAAATTTGATTAAGCTCAACACCAATGAGCATCCTTATGGACCTTCACCCAAGGTGATTGAGGCGATTCGGGCAAACGCCAACGATAGTTTGCGTTTGTACCCTGATCCGACATCACTGGATCTAAGACGGGCGATTGCGCGCCGTTATGGGTTGATGGAGGATCAAATATTTGTAGGCAATGGATCTGATGAGGTTCTTGCACATGTGTTTCATGCACTTCTAAAGCATGAGCATCCGGTCGTATTTCCAGACATTACCTATAGCTTTTACCCTGTTTACTGCGGTCTTTACGAGATTCAATATAAAACTGTTGCTTTAGATGAGCAGTTAAAAATTCGTGTTGAGGACTACCTGCCTGGCGCTCCTGTGGGTCGGGTGGGAGGGATTATTTTTCCAAATCCAAATGCGCCAACCGGTGCGGTACACGCCTTGGGTGAGGTCGAGCGAATCGTGTCTGCCAATCAAGAGGTCGTCGTGGTTGTTGATGAGGCTTATGTCGACTTTGGCGCTGAAACAGCGGTCAGTTTGATCAAAAAATACCCAAATTTACTGGTTGTTCATACGCTTTCCAAGTCTCACTCTCTCGCAGGGCTCCGCGTGGGCTATGCCATTGGCCACCCTGATCTGATTCAGGGTTTAGACCGTGTTAAGAATTGCTTCAACTCTTATCCACTGGATCGGCTGGCGATTGCCGGGGCGACCGCAGCGATCGAGGACCAAGCGCACTTTGAGCAAACACGCGATGCTGTTGTGAGGTCTCGTTCCGCGTTGACCTCTGGCTTGGAAAAGCTCGGATTCGAGGTTTTGCCTTCTGCTGCGAATTTCATTTTTGCTAAACACCCTGCTAAAGATGGGGCCGCCTTAGCCGCAGCGTTGCGTGACAAAAACATCATTATTCGACACTTTAAAGCACCAAGAATTAATCAGTATTTGCGCATTACGATTGGTACGGAGCAAGAGTGTGAAAAACTGCTCGATGCCTGTCGAGCAATTTTGCGTTAAGCCTTCGGAGCTGAGCAATTTGTAACTATAAGTTTCATTTGCTAGCGCACCGAGGGGAAACCCTGTACAGTATGGTCATTGGCGTCGCATCGCAGCAAATTTTTCACGGTGTGGGTTCGTCAACAACAACATATGGAGCCTGCCAATGAGCAATAAAGGGCAAACTTTGCAAGATCCCTTCCTGAACGCACTGCGTAAGGAGCATATTCCAGTGTCTATTTATCTGGTCAATGGGATCAAACTTCAAGGCCAGGTCGAGTCCTTTGACCAATATGTCGTGTTGCTACGCAACACTGTGACACAGATGGTCTATAAACATGCGATTTCCACGGTTGTGCCCGCGCGCGCCGTCAGCTTGCCAGTTGATGCCTCCGCTGAAGCAGAGGCTGAATAATCGGACTGAGATTGACGCATGCGTGCGTTGATCATCAGTGTTGATCTCGGGTCCCCTGACCATGTCGCGCATGCCGAAGAGTTTGCGCTATTAGCCAAGGGTGCTGGGGCTATTTTGGTGGCGACGCTGACCGCGCGTCGTCAACGCCCTGACGCAGCCTATTTTATTGGTTCAGGCAAGGTCGAGGAGGGGGTGCTTCTTGCTGAGGCATCCGAGGCAGAGGTGGTGCTTTTTGATCAGCCCTTATCGCCTGCGCAGCAGCGAAATCTCGAGCGGCAATTCAACTTGAGAGTGGTCGATCGCGTGGCGTTGATTCTGGACATCTTCGCGCTACGTGCCAAAAGTCACGAGGGTAAGTTACAGGTTGAACTTGCTCAGTTACAGCATCTTTCCACACGCCTGACCCGTCTTTGGTCTCACCTAGAGCGACAAAGAGGCGGGATCGGTATGCGTGGGCCTGGCGAGTCACAGCTTGAGATGGATCGCCGAATGATTGGCGCCAAGGTCAAGCTGTTGCGGGAGCGCTTGGAGCGCGCCCAACGCCAGCGTTCGACTCAACGCCGAGCGCGCGCGCGCGGCGCCACGCTGTCAGTGTCGCTTGTGGGCTATACAAACGCCGGAAAATCAACCCTGTTTAATGCGATGACCCGCGCCGGTGCGTATGCCGCGGATCAGCTTTTTGCGACACTCGACACGACGACACGTCGCTTGTGGATCGAAGGGGCAGGGCAGATTACCCTTTCAGATACTGTGGGTTTTATCCGAGACTTGCCGCCGACGCTGATTGCTGCTTTTCGCGCCACGCTCGAAGAAGCCACACAAGCGGATTTGCTGCTACATGTTGTGGATGCAGCGAGTCCTCAGCGTGACGAGCAAATCGCAGAGGTCAACAAAGTTTTATTAGATATTGGTGCGGTAGATATTCCCTGCATTCTGGTCTACAACAAAACCGACCTTGCTGGACTGGAATCTCGTGTTGAACTGGATGAACATGGTACGATTTGTCGAGTTTTTTTAAGTGCTCAAAAGCGCTCTGGCTTGAGCGGTTTGCGTGATGCTATTAGTCAGTTTGCTACTACCTCGGAAAACAATGCGATCTCTTACGAAAATATTCAACCTGAATGATCCCGGCTGGGGTCGTGGTCAGGGCGGTGGTGGCAACGAGCCGCCTCGTCGTCCACCCCAAGGAAACGGTCCACCTGATTTAGATCAGGTCTGGCGTGATTTCAATAATCGTCTCGGTGGCTTGTTTGGTGGCAAACGAGGTGGTGGTAAAAATGGCGGCCCCCTCAGTGCGGGCGGTCCTACACCACGTCAGTCGAAAATCGGACTCGGCGTGATCGTTGCTGCAGCAGTGGTTCTTTGGTTGGCAAGTGGTTTCTTTATTGTCCAAGAAGGCCAGGTGGCTGTGATTACTCAGTTTGGTAAATACAAAAGCACGGCACAGGCTGGCTTCCAATGGAGAATACCTGCCCCGATCCAAACGCATGAGATGGTCAATTTGTCTCAGTTGCGTACGTTTGAGGTTGGTTTTCGTGGAAATGCGCGCAATCGCGTTTTGCCCGAGTCCTTGATGTTGACAGACGATGAAAATATCGTGGATGTTCAGTTCGTCGTGCAGTACCGATTGCGTGCGAACGGTGCACCGAACTATCTATTCAAGACCAAGGATCCAGACGAGTCGGTTCGCCAGGCTTCTCAGTCTGCAATGAGAGAGGTGGTGGGTACGCGCTCAATGGACTTTGTCCTGTATGAGGGCCGTACTGCGGTGGCCGCCGAGGTTCAAAAGCAAATGCAGCAGATCCTCGACCGCTACCAGACCGGTGTTCAGGTCAGTAGCGTGGCGATTCAAAACGTTCAGCCACCAGAGCCTGTTCAGGCCGCCTTTGATGATGCGGTTAAAGCCGGTCAGGATCGTGAGCGCCAGATTAACGAAGGTCAAGCCTATCGCAACCAAATCGTACCTCTCGCTGCGGGTCAATCCTCCCGGATGCTTGAGCAAGCCGAAGGCTATCGTGCCCGCGTAGTCGGCAATGCCGTGGGTGATGTCGCTCGCTTCACGAGTGTGCTTGGCGAGTATCGAAAGGCTCCAGAAGTGCTGCGCGAGCGTATGTATCTCGAGACCATGCAACAAATGTATTCCAACGCGAGCAAGATTCTGGTCGATACCTCTGGCTCGAACAATATGTTGTATTTGCCACTGGACAAAATTACGCAGCAAGCCGCTCAAGGCGTTCAGCGTATCAATCCCATGGCAAACACACCTCTTCAGACTAATGCTCCCAATCCCTTAACGCAGCCTTCGCCGGTGACACGGCCTGCTGCACCAGGGCCCATCAACACACTGACGCGCGATCGCGGCAGTCGATAACACAGAGGACAAAATCATGAAAAGATTATTTCCCCTGTTGATCGCCTTGTTCATTGGCGCGGTGGTACTTTCCTCCTCCGTGTTTATTGTGCGCGAGCGTGACTATGCGCTGGTTTTTGCGCTGGGTGAAGTCAAGAAAATCGTCTCCGAGCCGGGTTTGTATTTCAAACTACCACCTCCATTTCAAAATGTGGTGACCTTGGATAAGCGTTTGCTCACGATTGATTTGCAAGAAGCCGAACGCATCCAGACTTCTGAAAAGAAGAACCTGTTGATCGATTCGTTCGTCAAGTGGCGAATTGTTGACCCACGGTTGTATTACGTGACCTTTGGTGGGAACGAACGTGCGGCACGAGAGCGTTTGCAGGCCCAGATCAGAGATGCGCTCAATGCCTCGGTCAACATCCGTACGGTTAAGGACGTCGTCTCTCTTGAGCGCGATGTCATCATGACCGAAGTACTCAATAATGTCGCAAAACGTGCCGAACCCTTGGGTGTCGAAATCGTTGATGTACGCCTCAAGCGCATCGAGTTCGCCCCTGAAATTTCTGAGTCGGTCTATCGTCGAATGGAGTCCGAACGCGTTCGTGTTGCGAATGAGCTTCGCTCGATTGGCGCTGCGGAGGGCGAACGCATTCGAGCCGAGGCAGATCGTGAGCGAGAGCAAATTCTCGCTAAAGCCTATGGGCGCGCAGAGGCAATCATGGGTGAGGGTGAAGCCGAAGCAGCTGGTTTGTATGCTAAGGCTTATGGCGCTGACTTGCCTTTCTATAGCTTTTACAAGAGCTTAGAGGGATATCGTGCTGCCTTTGGCAAGCCTGGTGATGTACTTGTGGTCGACCCAAGTTCTGAGTTCTTTAAATATCTCAAGAACTCACAGGGCAAAAGATAGTTTATATACGGATTCTGAGCGAGAAATCACCCTCGTTCAGAGTCTTACATTACTCAGATAATCTGTATAATGTGCTGTAAGCTTTATCGATTGTTCTGGCGGCTTGCCGGGCTTACGCCCCAAGCCGCTTTTTGTTTGGCTGTTCGTTTTGTGCCCTTTTACATTCCGAGCTGTCGTGCTTAGTTCTTATCGAACTTAACCCTTTTTTATTTTCCTGCGATCATGAAAGGCAATTGGTTGTTGCCAGAAAGTTTGGCAGATATGTTGCCAGCCGAGGCGCGCCGTATAGAAGACCTGCGCAGGCACTTACTCGACTTATTCCGAACGTATGGATTCGAGTTGGTTGCCCCGCCATTGGTCGAGTACATCGATTCGTTGCTGTCCGGAACCGGAAGCGACTTGAATTTGCGCACCAGCAAGCTTGTGGATCAATTGTCTGGACGCACCCTAGGCATTCGTGCTGACATGACCCCACAGGTGACACGTATTGACGCGCACTTGCTCAATCGTGCGGGTGTGACGCGTCTCTGTTATTGCGGCCCCGTGTTGCATGCGCGTCCTGCTGGCTTATTGTCGAGCCGTGAGTTGTTGCAAATCGGCGCTGAGATTTATGGCCATGCTGGCGTTGAGGCCGACCTCGAAATTATTCGCTTAGCACTTGAAAGCACGAGATTAGCGGGTGTTCAAGCAGTACGTCTGGATTTGTGCCATGCCGGCTTAGTACGGAGCTTGCTTGAAAGCGATCCGCGCGCTCAACGCCGTGCCGATGAAATTATGGCGTTGCTGCGGGAAAAAGACATGCCAGGCTTGCGTTTGCTAGGAGAAGGGCCCGAGGCACTTCTAGCATCTACAGTGCAAGCCCTGTGCGCTTTGCCCCAGCTTTATGGAGACGCCTCTGTTATCGCCCGTGCGCGTGCGGCTTTGCCCCCTATTCCCGGTGTGACGCAGTCTCTGGATACTCTTGAGCATTTGCTTGCAGCGTTGGATGATGTTTCAGTGGGCGTGGATTTGGCGGATGTGGGCACGTATGGATATCACACTGGTGTCACGTTCTCTGTCTACGCCGAGGGCTGGCATGATGCGATTGTGCAGGGTGGACGCTATGACGATGTCAGCAGGGCGTTCGGGCGTGCGCGACCTGCGACGGGATTTAGTCTGGATCTACGTAAGTTGGCAGCGGGTTTATTGCCTGCGTTGCCAGCACCGGCTATTCGTGCGCCTTCAGGGCAGGGGTCTGGACTGCGCGAGGCGATGCAGGACTTGCGTCAGAGCGGCAATATCGTTGTTCAGGTTTTTCCAGGCGAGGCTGCCACGCACGATGAGTTTGTTTTTGATCGTGAGCTTGTGTGGCGCGATGGTCGTTGGTTGGTTCAGCAGGTTCTTTAGGCTTCGGTGCGTCGTTGGCTTTTTTGGCCCTCTGCGTGCTTGGAGATATTTATTCCGAAACTGATTGGTTTGATTACCCAATATGAGCAAGAACATCGTAGTGATTGGCACCCAATGGGGTGACGAAGGTAAGGGCAAGATCGTTGATTGGCTCGCTGAATCCGCGCGCGGGGTTGTGCGGTTTCAGGGTGGGCATAATGCGGGCCATACCCTTTGGGTGAATGGCAAAAAAACGATTTTGCGACTGATTCCTTCTGGCATCATGCATCCAAGCGTGACATGCTACATCGGTAACGGTGTGGTGCTATCACCCGAGGCTTTGCTCAAAGAAATTTCCGAACTCGAGGCAGCAGGATTGGACGTTCGGTCGCGGCTCAAAATCTCAGAGGCGTGTCCTTTGATTTTGCCTTATCACGTGGCGCTCGACCAGGCGCGCGAGGCACGCCGAGGTGATGCCAAAATCGGCACAACGGGTCGCGGCATTGGACCTGCTTACGAAGACAAGGTTGCCCGTCGAGCGTTACGCGTGCAAGATTTGTTCGATCCAGAAGGTTTCCGCGCCAAAGTCGATGAGGTCTTGGATCTGCATAACTTTGTGTTGACCAAGTATCTGGGTGCCCAGGCTATATCCGCTCAAGAGGTCGTGGATCAGGCGATGGCCCTTGCACCAGCTGTTGAGCCAATGGTGGCCGATGTGAGCAGCCTGTTGTACATGGCGCAGCAGGCAGGGGAAAACTTATTATTCGAAGGTGCTCAAGGCGCCTTGTTGGATGTGGATCATGGGACATATCCCTATGTCACGAGCAGCAACTGTGTTGCCGGTGCGGCCGCAGCGGGCGCGGGTGTTGGACCCCAGAGCTTGAATTACGTCTTGGGTATCACTAAAGCATATGCGACGCGCGTGGGTTCAGGACCCTTTCCAACTGAGCTTTTAGATGAAACAGGCCTGCAACTCGCCACGGTTGGCAAAGAGTTTGGTTCGGTGACGGGGCGTCCTCGTCGTTGTGGCTGGTTTGATGGCGCGGCACTCAAGCGCTCAGTTCGCCTCAATGGTATCTCTGGTCTCTGCATCACCAAGCTAGATGTGTTGGACGGACTGCCTGTGCTCAAAATGGGTGTTGGCTACGAGCTCGATGGTAAAACTTGTGATGTGCTCCCCTATGGCGCGGCGGCTGTTGCGCGTGCCAAACCCATCCTCGAGGAAATGCCTGGCTGGACAAAATCCACCGTGGGTGTCACTGATTTTGACAAGCTACCTGCCAATGCTCAGCGCTATCTCCAGCGCCTTTCAGAGGTTTGCGGCATTCCGATTGACATGGTGTCAACGGGGCCTGATCGTAACGAAACAATCATGCTTCGCGACCCATTTAAATCCTAATGTCTGCGCAAGGGATGGCCCAAGATGTCAGGGTGGACTGGGAAACTTACCATCAGCTGATAGAGCGTTTGATTGTCTTGGTGTATCAGTCTGGTTTGCAGTTTGATCAGATCCTGTGCTTAGCCAGGGGTGGTTTGAGGGTGGGTGATGTTCTTTCGCGCGTATTCGATTTACCGCTTGCGATTTTGATGACGAGTAGTTATCGCGAAAATCAGGGTCATACGCAGGGTGAGTTAGAAATTGCCCCGTTCATCAGTATGACCCAAGGCACCCTTAAAGGACGCGTGTTGGTGGTCGATGATTTAGTCGATAGCGGCAACACGCTCCAAGGCGTTTGTCAGCATCTTTTGAGGACTTATCCCAGCATCGAGGCTGTCAATACCGCGGTGATTTGGTACAAAACGTGCTCAAGCATCAAGCCTGATTTTTATGTTGAAAAATTGACTGCGAATCCTTGGATTCATCAGCCTTTTGAGATCTATGACGGCCTGTCACCCCAAGATTTGCTAGAAAAAACCGCTAAGGATCATCTAAAATAGCGTATTTATGCTATGATCTAGGGCTATTTCGTTGTTTAACTGTTTTATTTTTACGTCACGCATCCTATGCCTATCGTTCGTCTGAAAGAAAACGAGCCCTTCGAAGCCGCACTGCGTCGCTTCAAGCGCACAATCGAAAAAACTGGTCTGTTGACAGAGTTGCGCGCCCGCGAGTTCTATGAAAAACCCACTGCCGAGCGCAAGCGTAAGCAGGCTGCCGCCGTTAAGCGCCATTACAAGCGCATTCGCAGCCAGCAATTGCCACCGCGCATGTACTAATCCACGGCGCACATGTTGCGCCGTTCACGTATGGTCTGAGCGTTGATCCCAGATTCCTTTATCCAGGATCTTCTTGCCCGAGTCGATGTCTCCGATGTCGTCGGCCGATATGTGCAGTTAAAGAAAGGGGGCATCAACCTGCTTGGGTTATGTCCCTTTCATAACGAAAAATCTCCTTCTTTTACAGTGAGCCCCACAAAGCAGTTTTATCATTGCTTTGGCTGTGGAGCGCATGGTAGCGCCATTACCTTTCTGATCGAGCATACTGGGGCGAGTTTTCCGGAGGCGGTTAAAACACTCGCCAGTGCCGTTGGCATGAGTGTCCCCGAGGAAAATCGTTCTCCTGGTCAAAAGGCTGCGAGTTCGCGCCGCCGTGAAGAAATTTCCCAACATACCCAAGTGTTGGACCTCGCTCAAAAACACTACTTGTCCCAATTGCGTGAAAGTCCTGCGGCGATTCGCTATCTCAAGGAGCGAGGCCTCACCGGACTGATCGCCAAGGAGTTTGGCCTAGGCTGGGCAAGTGCGGATCGCCAGGCGCTATCCAAGGTTTTTCCCCGTTATGACGATGCAATCCTCGTTGAGTCAGGGTTGGTGATCGCGTCTGAAGATGGTCGCCGCTATGATCGTTTTCGGGAGCGCATTATGTTCCCGATTCGAAATGCCAAGGGCGAAATCGTTGGCTTTGGCGGTCGTATTATTGGTAAGGGTGAGCCCAAGTACCTAAACTCGCCCGAAACACCTGTTTTTTCCAAAGGCAACGAGCTTTACGGTTTGTTTGAGGCGCGAGGCGCGATTCGCACGGAGGGCTGTGTGATTGTGGTTGAAGGCTACATGGATGTGGTGGGCTTAGCTCAGCTCGGGGTCAAAAATGCGGTGGCGACCCTCGGTACAGCGACGACACCGATCCATATTCAAAAATTGCTCCGTGCAAGTGACAAGATTATTTTTAGTTTTGATGGTGATGGAGCGGGCCGCCGCGCCGCTTGGAGAGCGTTACAGGCCTCTTTGCCGCTCCTTCGTGATGATATTTCTATCCGGTTTTTGTTTTTGCCAACCGAGCATGATCCAGATAGTTATATCCGGAAATTTGGCGAGGAAGCCTTTCGAGCGTGCTTGAACGAATCTGATGCGCTTTCTACTTTTTTTCTAAATGAGTTGTCTGCGCGTCACTCAACTCAGGAGCTTGAGGGGCGTTCGGCCCTTGTGCATGAAGCCAAGCCATTGTTGGCCCAAATTCCTGCGATTGCACTCAAGGTCCAACTGCAGAACGAGTTGGCGCGCTTGGTTCAATTTACGCCTGAGGAGTTGAGTCAGTTAATGGCCCAGGACGCTCCGCACAGGATGGCGGGCTTGCCCGAGCCTGGTCGTGCAGCACCTCTTGGGCGCTCTACAGGCGAGGAACTCAGATCTCCTGCAGAGTCATATTATGAAGAGGGGGCATCCCCTAGAGACGATTTATCTGAGGGAGGTGGCCGACATAAGCGCACAGCGCGCAGTAGCGTTGTGGCTGGTGCCTCTAGGCGCGCTGTCGCCCCCCTTGCGCGCCGTTTATTACGCTTGTTGCTGACCCATCCTGAGTTAGTCGATCAAATGGGGGAGCAGCAGGTTGAAATCTTGGCTCGGGGGCCTCATTTGGATATGGTCAGAGATCTTATTGTTCTGATTCAAGCCTCGGGCGCCCGTCATGTTGGTGCTTTGATCCAAGCGGCTGACCCCGGGGCAGATCTTGGCATTTTGCTTGTTTCGGTCGCCGAGGACCTCATGTCTCAGGAATCCTTGCCTAACCCTCAGTCCGAATGGGAGGATGCTGTTCGGCGCATCGAGTTGGACAGTTTAAAAGCCGAGCAACAGGTGTTGATTGGGCAGGGATTAAATAATTTAGCTGCTCAGCAAAAATATCAGGAACTTTCTCAGAGTATCACCCGTCTAATGAGGGTGATTGAATCAAGTAAGTCTACCTGATTCAGTTAAAATCAATGGTTTACGCAGCTCAAGCGTGTGTTTGAATCAAGCACGGATTGGGCAGGCTCGTGCTTAAAGCACTTCTAAATATAAGAGCGATCATGACTCAACTCCTTGGCAAGAAAAAAACAATGGCTGCTGCAAAGCCTAAACCTAAAGCTGCAACCAAGCCCATCGCCAAGTCAGCTAAACCTTCGAGTAAAACACCTTCAAAGCCTGTGCCTAAGTCGGTCACTAAGCCGGCAACTAAGCCGGCAACTAAGCCGGCAACTAAACCAGCAACTAAATCGGTCGCTAAGCCGGTGCCCAAGCAGGCGGCTAAGCCCGCTTCAAAAGCTTCTTCTAAGCCAGTGGCTAAACCAAGCGTCAAGCCTGTCTTAAAGCCAAGCGCCAAGCCCCCAGTCAAGTCCATCGCGGCTCGACCCGTTCCATCCAAATCCGCAGCAAAAACTGCAGTTCAATCAGTCAAGGATTCAATGAAGTCGGCTTCAAAAAGTAAACCCGTAGCATCCGAAAAAGCAACCGCAGCCAAGAGCAGCGCAAAACCGTCAGCTAAGCCTGCAAGTAAATCTGCCGCAAAAGTTGTGGCAAAACCTGCAGCCAAGACGAGTGCGAAAGTAGCTGAAAAATCAGACAAGTCTGACAAAAAGGCGCCGATTAAAGTGGCAACAAAGCCCGCAGCTGCCAAGGTGGCGGCCCCTGCGGCCAAGCCTGTTCCAGTCAAAGCCGCGCCTCCTGCGCCTGTCTCATCCAAAGCGCCTGGGAAGGTCGATGTGTCCAAGCCAGCCCCTCCTAAAGACGATGGTGATGGCCCGCCAAAGAAAGCCAGTGGTCGTCCGCCCGGAGGTACGGGTCGTCGTCCCGGACGCCCCTCTAAAAATCCGAATAACAATGATGCGGATTTTGGTGATTCGGGTGATGGCGAACACGAAGTTGAAGTTGTGCCTGATTTCAAACCCGTCAAGCGCGGTAAGCGCGGCAAGGGTGAAGCAAAAGATTTGATCGCGCGTGGTCCCGTGACGCCCGAGGAATACGAGGCGCGACGTAATCGCTTGAAGTCTCTTATTAAACTCGGCAAAGATCGCGGTTACTTGACGTATGGTGAGATTAACGACCATTTGCCCGATGATCTCGTAGATGCTGAGGCCATTGATGGCATCATCAGTACGTTTAGCGACATGGGCATTGCGGTCTATGACCAGGCCCCGGATGCTGAAACTTTACTGCTGGGCGAAAACGCACCGGTTGCGACCTCTGATGATGATGTCGAGGACGAGGCTGAGGCCGCTCTAACAACTGTTGACTCAGACTTTGGTCGCACAACGGATCCAGTGCGCATGTATATGCGTGAGATGGGGACCGTTGAGTTGCTGACACGCGAAGGCGAAATCGAAATCGCCAAGCGGATTGAAGAAGGTCTGAAACACATGGTCATGGCCATTTCGGCTTGCCCAACAACGATCAACGAAATCCTGAATCATGTTCAGCGCGTGCGCGATGGTCAGGCTCAAATCGATGAGGTTGTCGATGGTCTGGTCGATCCCGATGATGGCGCCGAGTATGCGGGTGCGGGCGTGTCTGATGAAGCGGATGAAGACGGTCCCGCAGGCGGCATGAGCAGCAAACAGCTCGAAGATCTTCGTGTCAAAGGTTTGGCTAAGTTTGAAATCGTCGGTGTTGAGTTCGCTAAAATGCGCGCCGCCTACGAGGTAGACGGTTATCGCTCTGCCTCCTATATGCTTGCGCAAGAGACGATTCAAAATGAGTTGATGGGCATTCGCTTTACCGCCAAGATGGTTGAGCGCTTGGCCGACACGCTGCGTGCGCAGGTCGAAGAAGTTCGTAAAATTGAGCGTCAGGTCTTGCATACATGCGTGGAGCGTGCCGGTATGCCGCGCACACACTTTATCAAAGTGTTTCCAGGTAATGAAACCAATCTGGAGTGGGTGCTGGGTGAGGTGGAGGTGGTCTCTGATTACGCCCATACCCTCAAGCGTCATGTTCCAGCTGTGCAGGAGCTTCAGCAAAAGTTGATTGATTTGCAAGTGCGCGTCGTGTTGCCGCTTAAAGATCTCAAAGACGTCAACAAAAAGATGGCGACTGGCGAAGCGAAGGCTCGCAAGGCCAAGCGCGAGATGACCGAGGCGAACTTGCGCTTGGTGATCTCGATCGCCAAGAAATACACCAATCGTGGCCTTCAGTTTCTGGATCTGATCCAAGAAGGTAATATCGGTTTGATGAAGGCGGTCGACAAGTTCGAGTACCGTCGAGGCTATAAGTTTTCAACCTATGCGACTTGGTGGATCCGCCAAGCCATTACGCGTTCGATTGCTGACCAAGCCCGCACGATCCGTATTCCTGTGCACATGATTGAAACGATTAACAAGATGAATCGCATCAGTCGTCAGATCTTGCAGGAAACGGGTGCCGAGCCTGATCCCGCGACGCTGGCCTCAAAGATGGATATGCCAGAGGACAAGATTCGCAAAATCCTCAAAATCGCAAAAGAACCCATTTCGATGGAAACGCCGATTGGGGACGATGACGATTCGCATTTGGGTGACTTTATCGAAGACATGGCAACACTGGCCCCTGCAGACGCTGCGCTGCATGGCTCAATGCGCGATGTGGTCAAAGAAGTCCTGGACTCGTTGACGCCTCGAGAGGCTAAAGTGCTGCGTATGCGTTTCGGTATCGAGATGAGCACAGACCAGACGCTTGAGGAGGTGGGCAAACAGTTTGACGTGACGCGAGAGCGGATTCGTCAAATAGAAGCTAAGGCGCTGCGCAAGTTGCGCCATCCAAGCCGCTCGGACAAGCTCAAGAGCTTTCTCGAAGGACAGTAATGCAAATCCAAGTCTTGGTTGTCCATCCAAGCCCGATTGTGCAGTCTGCCCTAGACGGTCTAGTGCGACAAGACACCTCCTATCACGTCGTCAAGACGTTTGGTAGGGGGGATGAGTTAGCCCTTTTTTTAACCACCACAACGGATCGTTTCGATGTGGTGTTGTTGAATGTTGAGCATGAGAAGCCTTCTTTGTTGTTGCGCATTGCTGCGATGAGTGATGCCAAGGTTTTGTTGCTCGCGCTCGAGCGTGAGCCTTCAAATGTAGAGGACTGGCTCAAAGAGGGTGCGCGTGGGTTGGTCAATGCGCAGGCGGACAGTGCAGAGCTGCTTAAGGCTATTTCCACTGTGTATGCGGGGGAGTTTTGGTTTAACCGACAGATTACCTCTCGTATTTTTAGCAGTCTGGATCAGACCAAGGCGCTATCGGATGAGCAAAAGCGGATTGCTGCACTGACGGCCAAGGAAAAGCTCGTGGTGAAAGCCGTCTTGGACGGAGGCGGAAAAACATTGCGCGACACCGCTAAGGATCTAGAGATCAGCGAAAACACGGTTCGCAATCATTTGCGTTCAATCTATAGCAAGCTTGACCTGGCCAACAGGCTGGAGCTCTTTGTCTTTGCGCAACAACATTTCAGTAGATAGAGGCAAAAGATCTGCTTTTAGCTACGGGATATAATTCATCCGCTAAAAGTTATGCCAGTCATGCCCCCCTAGCTCATGCTTGGTTAGAGCAGCGGACTCATAATCCGTTGGTGCCGTGTTCGACTCACGGGGGGGGCACCAGTATTAAAGCGGCTCACAGCGATGTGGGGCGTTTTTATTTGCTCCGCAAAATGTTATATCGAGAATGCTATATTGACTTCATATTTCAACCGAGCTTTTTTATATTTGCTTCCGCTTAAATGAAAAAATTACTCCTACTGCTCTCTTTATTAATAACGACATCTTTTTCAGCAATTCATGCTGCAGAAATTAAAGTCGCAGCCGTTGAATTTAATCCGGCCGAGCAGAATCTTCAGGGGAATATTGACGGAATAGTGGCTAAAGTAATTATTGCCTCTCAGAGTGGCGCTCAGTTGATCGTTTTGCCAGAGGTTGCTGTAACGGGTTGGATAATCGCTAGCACAAAAGACTCGGACACTATTCCAGGAAAAGCGACTGCTGCCATGGAAGAGATAACGAAAAAATATAATAACTATGTTGTGTTGGCCTATATGAAAATGATCCTATAACTGGTTTGACGCACAATGCAGCCGCATTGATTGGGCCAAAAGGCTATATTGGTAAGTATCGAAAAAATCAAATTCCTGAGGGCGATTTTAATACTGCCGCACCAGGTAATTTAGGTTTCCCAGTGTTTGATACTGATATTGGTAGAATAGGCATCCTCATTTGTTTTGATGACAGTCGTTTACAGTCTTTATTGATACCAAGCCTGCGAGGTATAGATATTTTGGCGATGCCGATTGGTTCGGACACTACGCCTAAGTTTGAAAAAATGAGCAATGGCAACCATTCAACGATTGCAAACATAGCCACCTTATCACCATGGATTGGAATCAATACGGTTGCAACGAATCAAGCGGGTTTAGTGAAGATCCCAAAGCTTAATTTTGTTGATCAGTTTACCGGCGGATCATCCATATGGAGCGCCAACGGCAAACAACTTGCTAGCTCCAAGGCGGGTACATGGACTAAGCCTGAAGAACCAACAATCATTTATGCCACGATAAATACTAGTGAAAAAAGTGCGCAAAAAGAATTTTGGTTGAAACAACGTCGCCCAGAACTTTACGGCATCTATAACTTATACAAAGCACCTGTTGATCCCGATGCCAATAGTAAGCAAAATCAAATCGCAGCTCTTTTATTGCAATATGAACCAATGAATGGCGATGTAGATGCCAACGCCAAAAAAGTAGATAGCTTAATCAAGAGCAATCCCAATGGATTCAATCTCGCAGTGTTGCCGTTCAATTCATTTCTGGGCAAGGTCACTTTAGATAAAAATAATATTGCTAAGTATGCTGAGACTCTTGATGGTAAGAGTGCCACCCTAGCATCTACACTTGCTAAAAATTACAATACCTATCTTTTATTTTCAATGCCTGAAGTCAAGGATGGTAAGTACTATGAAACCGCAATCCTTTTTGATTTCAATGGAAAGCAAGCAGGCATTTATCGTAAGTCTCATCTGAACGATAGCGAACGGCAGTGGGCAACAGCGGGTGATGATTTGCCAGTATTTAGCACCAATGATTTGGGTAGGTTAGTCGTCATGCTAAATGATGAAGTGCGTATTCCTGAGCTCACTGAAGTCTATCCCTTAAATCGAGCGGATCTCATTTTGATTCCAGCAATGTATGACGGGAAAAGCTATGGTGGGGAAGTTAATATCCCTAAAGGCTTGGTGCCTAACGCCAGTAACCGCGGCATGTACATGTGGTACGACATCGCTAAATATTCTCAGGCTTACACATTGGTAGCGAACTATTTACCAAAAGAAACCAATGGTTTCAATGCGAGTGCCTTGTACTCATTAGTGCCAGAGGATGGTTACTATCCACCAAATATCGCTCCCAATAAAGAGGCAGCCTATCAGGTCTCACTTACAACACATGTACAAAACAATCTATGGATTGACCAGCAAAAGTTAGCTGTTGGTAGACGCTACGACCTTGCAGCACCTTTAACGCTAGATCCCCAAGGAGCGTGTCTTAAAGAATGGCAAACAGACTCCACCAATAGAGAACTATGCCCTAAACTAACTAGCGGAAAATAAATTTAGGGCTCCTGCCTCCATAATCTGTTGGTGCCGTGTTCGACTCACTGGAGGGACACCAGCATTGAAGCGGCTCAATGATGTGAGCCGTTTTATTTAAGCTGCAATTTTAAGTTGCTTCGTAAAACATAAAATAGCGGTTACCAGTGACTGTCCAAATATGACTTCGGATTGATCCAAATTAGATCCTCGAGGCGCAGTGTGTGGATAACCCTTGCATATATTAATCGATCTGCAGTAAAGCTTAGTGTACTAGGCCGATATTCAACAGCAGGCATCATCAAATCTACAATATAATTGATTAATTTAAGGATTAAATGATCTATGGACCATGCTAAATAAATGTCTAAAATTTTACAAAAAGAATTGAAGACTGATATACAAATCATTTATCAAAATACAGTGTGTTGTATAGAATATTTTTCCATATCTAGGCTAATTAATAATCGGCTAGCATATGTTTTTTCCTCTGGAGGAAATCGGAATCTAAGTGGAAATCATTTTGGTGGAAATTTCCTGATAGAAAATGGTTTTGATGTTGTTTCTTTTAAAGTAAATAATGATGACTGGTTTCAAAATATTCCTGAATATATTTTTAAAGAAATAGAGAAGTTAGTTGCCACTAAAAATTATTGCGAACGTGTGGCTCTCGGCGCGTCAATGGGCGGTTATGCAGCAATTGCTTTTTCAAGTCGTCTCTTTACAGATAAGGTTTTAGCTTACTCTCCACAATATAGAATAGACTGTCATTTTGATGATAGATGGCTTGAGAACGCTAAAAAAGTTACATGGATGTATCGCATAGATGAGCACTCAATCAGAAACGAATGTAACTATTATATTTTTTATGATCCTAAGAATAAAGATGCAGTACATTTCGAGTATCTAAAAGATTTGATCCCACCTGATCGACTTTTTTCTACTTGCATTCCATACGGCGGACATTGTATTTCTATTTATCTTAATGAGATTAATCTCCTTAAGAGAGTGACATTGGAAAGCTTTAATAATATTTGGTTTAAAGCGAGAGAATTACTAAAATACAGACGAAAGTCCTCAATATATTTGTCAAATATATATAAAGAGTTAGTTTATCGTAAAAAAAGTAGGCTTGCCTAGAGCCGGTCTGGCCAAACTAGACAGCCCGATAAGTGATAAAAAGTCATTGGTCTTTTTGGCGCGGAGCGCTCAGGAGAGTAATGACGAACCAGAAGGAATCATACGGCCGATTTCAAGGCCAAGGTAGTGTTAGCAGCGTATTGCTGAAATTTGTTTACACAGTGCTTACATGAACCCAGAAAACAAAAACGCTAACCTGGGGAGGTTGGCATCATCCATTGATTTTTATAATTTTTATGGTGGCCTAGGGCGGAATCGAACTAGAGTCGAGAATACCTGACTCTAGCTCAATAGAAGTAATTACTCAGCCTTTACCTTGCGGCCATCAATGCTAATTGAACCAGCGCCCGATGAGGCCAATACCAACAACCTTCCAGTTGCCGCAATAGCAATGCGGCCTAGAAGGTTTAATAAATTTTCAAAGTTTTTTATATCTTAATTTGTTAAAAATTAATCTTGAGCTCTTAGAGCTTGTTATGACTACCGTCGCAAAACGCTCCATTAGCACTATGTTTACAGCCGCACAGATAGACGGTTTCAGTCTTTTCAGCAGTAAACGCAACAGGCGTAAATTTGGTGGATTTATGACTGCCATCGCAAAACGGCTGATTCTTGCTTAGGCCGCAAGAGCACCAGTAATAAGACTGGCCAGCAGTTATTTCTATTACGTAAGGTGCTTTTTGGGCAATATGTGGATTCATTGTGTTTCCTTTAGCTAATAAAAATAGATTTAAGGGTTTTGAGTGATTTCTCAATTTCTTTCATTTGATTTTTTGACAGCTTCTGGAATGCGAGCTCAAGATGCCGAAGATGCACCGGAAAAGCCTTTTCAAAAATCTTTTGTCCCTTGGCTGTCAACTTGAGCAAATGACTACGAGCATCAACAGGGTTTTCTAGGGTCGCGATAAAACCTTTCTGAACCATACGCTCAACAATGCCAGTAAGAGAGCTCTTAGAAATCAAGGTTTTTTCTCCCAACAGCTTATAGGTCATTGGCGGCTGATTGGCTAGTGTGGCAATCACATCAAACTGGACGGGTAGTAGACCTAGCCCCCGAATGTGGGTGGAAGAGTAGCCCTCGAATTCTTGATAGGCTCGCGCGAGTTCTTTAACGATAGGTATAAAGTTCATATGCATACTAATATAGTCCATATATTAACTATCGTCAAACGCCTTAATAAATTTGTCCATTTAAAGGACAGTTCACGCATCTGAGGACCCAGTCTATAGCCAGAGTGGCGCAACCCTGATTGACGGATAGAATCTATGCGAAGAGACAAGTTAGGCTAACAGCATGGTAGGGAAGCGATTAAGTACTAGAAATAAAAATAGCCCAACAAATGGGCTATTGAGATTCTTGGTGGCCTAGGGCGAAATCGACCAAGGCCTGCGGATGTTAGATCCTAGTCGCTCAAGATTTACTCATAGTGATAGCGGCAAGCAATAATGACTAGCTGTTCTTTTTCAATCGCGTAGACCAAGCGATTAACATCGTCTATACGCCTTGAACATAAACCAGACAGATTTTCTTTCAGTGCTTCAGGTTTACCAATGCCCTCTTCAGGCGAGCGCATGGTCTCTTTAATCAACAGATTGATGCGTTTGAGCGTTTTCTTATCCTGCCCTTGCCAATAAAGATAATCAGACCAAGCGGCATTGGTCCATACGAGCTTACTTAGCATCTACCAAAGCCTTTGGCTTAACTTGCCCCTTACGGTATTGGGCTAATGATTTCTCCAGATGTTTTACGTTAGCGGGAGATTTCATTAAGTGGAATGTTTCCATCATGCTGTTGTAGGTATCTAGAGACATGACAACTGCGTCCTCGGCATCTCTACGAGAAATAATTGCTACGTCGCAATCCGCCACGACTTGATCAATGACCTGTTTGAATTGGTTTCTTGCGTCAGAAAAATTAATAACTCGCATGATTGACTCTGAGTTGTCCAGTAAGTTGTACAAGTATACGTAGAATGAGTTTTTCGTGCAAGCAGTTCTAATCATCGCCAGAAACATCCAGTTACAAGCCCACAAAA